>NZ_JBXAPN010000001.1:0-1215614 GCF_058803975.1 Bradyrhizobium sp. GW821-FHT13H06
AATTGAAGGTGGCGATGCCAGCCGGGATGATGCTGACATAGAGGCCCCGGCACTTGCGGTCATAGACCTTGGTGCGCTCGGTGACGCGCTTCTGGCAGATGCGGTCGGTGAGGATGACGCTGGTGCGGGCGGGGCGCTGGGCAACTGCGGATTTGTCCGCAGTTGGTTCCGTGGCGATGGTACGTTTGGCAACTGTCTCATCTGAGACAGTTGACTCGATGATGTCGGTCGTCATGTGCTTTGGCTCCTGCTTGGACTAGGGCCCGGCCCTAGATTTGGCGAAACCCGCAGAAACAGCCCGCGACAAGCCTACGCGAAAAGGGCTTGTTTTGTAGGGTTTTCGTTGTCTCCGCTTGTCTCACAGGAGCTCAAAATATAGTCCACACGACTTCTCCGTCCGCGCACGTCTTCGCTGGGAATCCGAGGGGTGGCGTGTGCTCGCCCTCGAAGCCATGCGAAGACGCTGTCAGCGTCGTGTCGTATGCGCGAAGACGATTGCTCACGGTGTCCCGCCCTGCAATGCCCGTTGCGCCCGACGCCGTCGCGTCCATCGCTGCCCGGCCCGCGGTTCGTGACGATCGCGATCCGCCCCTTGTCTCGGGCCAGGGTGTTTCGTTCATACGATAAATCCGAAATTCGGTAAAGTGGAATATTTTTGATCGGCAGGGCTTGACAGACGGCGTGGTCAAACCGACCTGGCTGTTTTGCCCGACGGGGACCGTGCACCGCATGACGCGCTGTCGTGCGAAATTCCGGTTCCGATCTCTTCACCAACCAATATTTGCGGACACGAAACGGACCCGGGGCCGCATAGAGCTTGGCCGACCAAGGCCGCCGCAAGCTCTTGCAGCGACCCTTGCATGTCGTAAGGCAATGTTCGGCGTTCAGATCATCTGCCCGCCTGATACTTCGATCCGTTGCCCCGTAACCCAGCGATTGTCCTCGCTCAGCAGGCTCGCGACCATCGGACCGATGTCATCCGGGACACCAACGCGGCCCAGCGCAGTCATGGCGGCGAATTGCTTGTTCACGTCGGGATTGTCACGTACCAGGCCACCGCCAAAGTCGGTTTCGATCGCGCCGGGCGCAACGCTGTTGACGCGGATGCCGCGCGGCCCAAGTTCCCTGGCCATGCAGACCGCCATCATGTCGGCGGCGGCTTTCGCCATGGTGTAGACGGCGAAGCCCGGATAGGTGACACGCGTCAAGCCACTGCCGATGGTGACGATCGAGCCACTGTCTGCCATCAGCGGCAACAAGGCCTGGGTGAGGAAGAATACGCCTTTGACATGCAGGTTCATCTGCTGATCGAACTGAGCCTCGGTGGTCTCGCCGAGCGGAGCGAAGAGGCCGTCGCCGGCATTGTGCACGAGGTGGTCGAAGCTCTCGCGAGCAAATGTCTCCTTCAGCGTCTGGCCCAGTCTTCGCGCGAAGGAGGGAAATTTGGCGAGGTCGGCGCTGTCCAACTGAAAGGCCACGGCCCGGCGTCCCAGCGCCTTGATCTCGGAAACGGCACTCTCCGCGAGGTCCGCACGGCTCCGGTATGTGATGATGACATCGCTGCCCTTGCGCGCGATGTTGACGGCCATGTTGCGGCCAAGGCCGCGGCTCGCACCGGTGATGATTGCAATTTTTGCCATGTGATGTCTCCTTCGTTTGACACGGCGAAGGTGGCAGACACCGCAGCATTCGAGTTGCCGGATCCTTGAGCCTTCTTGCCTATTCCTCCAAATGGCCGCGAGCGTCGCTCAGGCGGGGCCGACGCTGCGTTGAACGATCAATTCACATGCCCCAAGTTGAAGCAGTCCGGCCATGTCCGGTTGCCGTGGCCCGCGGCTGGTATAAATTCGCGGAATGACGACGACCTTGCTCGAAACTGTTCGCCGCTATGCGGACTTGCATTCCGACCAAAACGGCACGGCCAGGACGCCGATTCCGGGCCTTACGGCCATACGGGCAGCGACGCGGGGCCAGCTCCAATACGCAATCAACCGACCGCTCGTTGCGCTTATCCTGCAGGGCCGAAAACGCGTGACGATGGGAGCGCATACCTTCGATTTCGGCGCGGGAGAGTCGCTCCTGATCTCGGCGGATGTGCCGACGGTGAGCCAGATTACCCGCGCCAGTGCGCAGCTCCCATATTATTCCCTGGTCGTTGAGCTCGACCCGGCGGTGATCGCGAGCCTGATCGTGGAGATGAACCTTGCTCCCGAGCAGCAAGGCATTCCCGTCCGCGTCGATCCGACCGAATCCGAGGTTGCCGATGCCGCGCTCCGCTTGATGCGGCTGCTCGAGCGTCCGTCATCCTTGCCGGTTCTGCAGTCTCAGTTCGTTCGCGAAATCCACTATTGGCTGCTGGCTGGGCGACACGGCGCGGCGATAAGGGCTCTCGGGGTCGCCGACAGCCACGCGCAACGCATCGCGCGCGCCGTGGCGATCATTCGTTCCGACTATGCAAAGCCGCTGCGTATCGAGCGCCTGGCGGAAGCGGCCGCCATGAGTCCTTCCTCGTTTCACCAGCACTTCCGGGCGATTACATCACTCAGTCCCTTGCAATTTCAGAAGCAGCTGCGGCTCATCGAGGCGCGTCGGATGATGTTGTCGGAGGGCTCTGACGTGAGCAGCGCGGCGTTCGGGGTAGGTTACGAAAGCGTCTCGCAGTTCACGAGAGAATATGGGCGCATGTTCGGGCTGTCGCCTGCCAAGGATATCAAGGCTGCGCTCGGTCAACTGGACACCGCAGCCTGAAGCCGAGCCGGGCCATCGACCACCCGGGACATGCGAGGCGGGATGGGTAGCGGCGATCTCCTCTTCCTAGATCATTCCCGCCAGCCTCAGCGCCACCCCCGCCACGCAGCTCCCCGCCAGCACCGTCAGCATCCCCAGCTTGAAGCGGAAGATCGCGGTCGCCGCCGCGATCGCCAGCACGAGCGCCGGCACGTCAACGCTGGTCAGCACCGGCCTATCGAAGTTCAGCGGGAACGCATGTACCGGCACGGTCTCGCGGAACAGCGTGTGCAGCGCGAACCAGATCGAGAGGTTGAGGATCACGCCGACGACGGCGGCGGTGATCGCGCTGAGCGCGCCGGCAAGGCCAATGTGGCCGCGCAGGCGCTCGATATAGGGGGCGCCGACGAAGATCCAGAGGAAGCACGGGGTGAAGGTGACCCAGGTCGCGAGCAGTCCGCCGAGCGTCGCTGCCAGCATCGGCGACAGGCCGCCGGGATCGCGGTAGGCAGCCATGAAGCCCACGAACTGCAGCACCATGATCAGCGGGCCCGGCGTGGTCTCGGCCATGCCGAGGCCGTCGAGCATCTCGTGCGGCTTCAGCCAGTGATAGTGCTCGACCGCCTGCTGGGCGACGTAGGCCAGCACGGCGTAGGCGCCGCCGAAGGTGACCAGCGCCATCTTCGAGAAGAACAGCGCGATCTGGCTGAACACATTGGCCTGTCCGACGAATAACAGCAGCGCGATCACCGGGACCAGCCAGAGCGCGAGCCACAGTGCGCTGAGGCGGATCGCGCGCGCCGTGCTGGGACGCACGTGCTCGGGCACGGCCTCGCCGAGCATGCTGTCGATCGCGGCGCCGCTGCCGCCAGGACCGTGACCGGCCGGCGCGAACTCCGGACGGCCAGCTCGCGCGCCGGCATAGCCGATGATGGCGGCGGCGATGATGATGATGGGGAAGGGGACCGCGAAGAAGAAGATCGCGACGAAGGCCGCGGCCGCAATCGCGATCATGATGCGGTTCTTCAGCGCGCGCTTGCCGACGCGCACCACGGCCTCGACGACGATGGCGAGCACGGCGGCCTTGAGGCCGAAGAACAGCGCCTCGACGAAGCTGACATTGCCGAAGGCGGCATAGATGTAGCTGAGTCCCATGATGGCGATGATGCCGGGCAGGATGAACAGCCCGCCCGCCATCAGGCCACCGGCGGTGCGATGCATCAGCCAGCCGACATAGGTCGCGAGCTGCTGCGCCTCAGGTCCCGGCAGCAGCATGCAGTAGTTCAGCGCATGCAGGAAACGGCCCTCGGAGATCCACCTCTTCTCCTCGACCAGGATGCGGTGCATCACCGCGATCTGGCCCGCGGGCCCGCCAAAGCTGAGGCAGGCGACGCGGAGCCAGACGCGAAAGGCCTCGTTGAAGCTGACGCCGTGACCGGCGTCAGCTCCTGCTTGAACGTTACGCGTGTCCATCTACGCCTTCACCTTGTTGGTCGGCCAGTTGTGGGTCTCGGCGGTGGCGTCGCGGCACCAGCGGTAGAAGGCGTCGTAGAGCAGCATGCCGGCTTCGAGCTGTTCGAGGTCGTCGTCATACATCCGGGACAACCCGAGCGAGGCTGCGAGCAGGCCCGGTGCCTCCGGCGCCAGATCCGGCCGCGCGGTGTCGGCGCCGCGCACCAGCGTTGCGAGGCGAAGCAAAGCCGGCGTTGCGATCCCGAACTCCTCGATCATCACGTCGAAGGTGCAGAGCTCGCCACGGTGGCTCCAGAACACGTTCTCGATATCGAAGGGGGCCGCGCCGAAGCGTTCGCCGACGCCGACCACCTCCGACGGCGCGACATAGAGGAACACCGCATTGGGATCGACGAAACGGCGGATCAGCCACGGGCAGGCGATGCGATCGACCTTCGGTCGCGCCCGCGTCACCCAGACGGTGCGCCCCTTGGCATCGCGCGGCGGCAGCTTGCGGGCATCGACCAGCGGCAGCCTGGCCGCCTTCCAGCCCTCGAAGCCGCCCTCCAGCGTTTCGGCTTGCACGCCGAGCTGGCGCAGCCAGGCCGCAGTGCCTTGCGCGAGCTTCTCGCCGCGGAAGCAGGAGACGACGGCGCGGCGGCCCGCGAAGGCGCCGCCCCAGTCCGTCACATTGTCGTGGCTGAGCTTGACGGAGCCGGGGATCAGCCGCGGGTCGGCGGCAAAATCCTCCTCGGTGCGCACGTCGATCAGCGCAGGCGCGTTCGCCGTTCCGATCAGCCGTGCCAGTTTGTCAGATGAGATGGTCGTGAATGTTGACATGATGCGTCCTCGCAAGAAACGAACGGGACGCGATGCTTGGGCCTGTCGCCTCGTGGGGAGATCGCTCAAATCCCCATGGCACAGATTACAGCGAAACTAAGTTGCACTGTCAATCCGCGGGACGATTGGACCTTAGAAAATTGGTGCCCGCCGTCTATATTGCGCGCCGACAGACCTGAATCTTCCGGAGAATTCGATGCATTCCCATTCCATCGAGCAATGGACCCATGACCACGCGTTCCTGGGCGAGAAGCACGACGAGAACGAACGCCGCACCTGGTTCGTGGTCGTCCTGACGCTGGTCATGATGGTCGGCGAGATTGTGGCAGGCTCGCTGTTCGGCTCGATGGCGCTCTTGGCCGACGGCTGGCACATGGGCACGCATGTGGCGGCGCTCGGCATTGCCGCCTTCGCCTATCGTTTCGCGCGCCGCCACCTGGGGAATGCGCATTTCACCTTCGGCACCGGCAAGTTCGGGGATCTTGCCGCCTTCGCCAGCGCGATCATCCTGGGCCTGATTGCGGTCGAGATCGCCTATGAGAGCGTGCTGCGGCTGTTCACGCCGGTGCCGATCGTCTATGGCGAAGCCATGGCCGTGGCTGCCCTCGGCTTGTGCGTCAATCTCGCCAGCGTGTGGCTGCTGCGCGATAGCCACGATCATCACCATCACGGTCACGACCATGGCCATGCGCATGACCACGACGATCACGGCCATCATCATCACCACCAGCACCACGACAACAACCTTCGCGCCGCCTATGTCCATGTCATGACCGATGCCGCGACCTCTGTGCTGGCGATCGCAGCGCTCGCCGTCGCCATGTATTCGGGCTGGGTCTGGGCCGATCCGGCGGTGGGCCTGGTCGGCAGCGTCGTGATCGCGAGCTGGGCGTTCGGCCTGATCAAGTCATCGGGGGCGGTGCTCCTCGACGTGCGCGCCGACGAGAAGCTGGAGCGGGTGATCCGGGCCCGCATGGAGGTCGGCGACGATCGCGTGACCGACCTCCATCTCTGGCAGGTCGGCCCCGGCCATTGTGCCGTGCTGCTCTCGGTGGTGTCGGACAAGCCGAAGCAGCCGGCCATCTACAAGCGGCGGCTCGCGGGGCTGAAGGGCCTCAGCCACGTCACGGTCGAGGTCGAGACCTGCCCGCATTGACGGGCCGCGCGAACGGACCTGTCGCGTCGTGCTACTGCCACCAGGCTGGCAGCAGCGATGTGCTAGCGCCACGGAGGAACTCCGTGACGGGAGATGGTGGTGGGCGAGTGGGCCGGGGTTGCGATCGCGCTGGCGTCGAGCAGCTTCGGCGGGACCGCTGCGGCCATTACGCGCTATCTCGTCGACGGCGCCGATCCCATCCTGCTCGCGATCCTGCGCTGGGGGATCGGCTTTCTCTGCTTGTTGCCTTGCGCGCTTCTGCTCGGCGTGCGGTGGCCGCAACGGCCCGACTGGCCGGTGGTGATGCTGCTTGGCATCTGCTTCTTCGGCCTGTTCTTCATCCTCTATAACATCGCGGTCTCCTACACGACCGCCGCGCGCGCCAGTCTCGCGCTGGCGACGTTGCCGCTCCACACCATGATGGTCGGCGCGCTGCTCGGCGTGGAGCGCCTGTCCGCGCGGAAGGTCACGGGCGTCGGCATCGCCGTGCTCGGCGTGGCGGCGGCGCTTGCCACAGGCCTCGCGCAGAGCCCGCCCGGCGCCTGGCGCGGCGAGTTGATCATGACCGGCGCCGTGTTCTGCATGGCGTTCTACAACGTGTTGTCGCGTCCGCTGATGCAGCGCTCCAGCGCGCTCGGCTTTCTCACCGTCGGCATGGGCGCGGGTGCCGTGGTGCTGGTGCTCGCGGGTCTGGTGAACGGCAGCTTTGCGGCGCTCTCGCACTTCACGGCGGCGCAGTGGATTGCCGGCGTCTATCTGGGCATTGGCGGCGGCGCGCTCGCCTTCATCCTCTGGGTCATGGCGCTGGCGCGGGCGACGCCGACCCGGGTCGCCAATACGATGACGGTCAATCCGATCGCCGCCGCCCTGCTGGCGGTGCTGCTGATCGGCGAGCCGATCACGGCAAATCTCCTGGTCGGGCTGGTCGCGGTGTTCGCCGGTATCTGGATTGCGACCAGCGAGGCAAAGGCGGCCTAGCTCCGCGGCGCGGTCACCGGCGGCGGGCTCGCTTCGGGGGTCTTCTTTGGCTTCAGCGTGCCGGCATAGAACGAGAGCAGCCACACCAGGAGGACGGCGAGGAGGTAGACGCCCCAGGCCTGCGGCGGCGTGGTCGCCCAGCGCAGGAGGCCTTTGAATGTGCGGGGCGGGCCGGCATCGTCGCTCATGGCTCGCTTCTGCGCGAAAGCGGCTGCGCCGTCAATCCGGCGGCCGCTCGGGGCGGATCAGGAACAGCGCCACGAGCGCCGAAAGGCTGAGCGCAGACGAGACGATCAGCACCTTGGCGCCCATGAGGTCGATCAGCAGGCCGAAGGCGAGCGGCGCCACCGCCTGCGCCATCCGTGCCGGGGCGCCGATGATGCCGAGACGATAGCCAAAATCCTTTGGGCCGAAGATCGACAGCGGCAACGTGCCGCGCGCGATCGTCAAGATGCCGTTGCCGGAGCCGTGGAACAGCGCGAACGCGCTTGCCGCGGCGCCGCCGAAGATCGCAACGATCACCGCTCCGAGAGGGTGGGTGACGCAGGCGAGGCGCGTCGACCACAGCGGATGGAAGCGGCTGAGGAAGCCGGCCTCGAGCATGCGCGCCCCGACTTGCGCCGGGCCGATCAGTGCGCCGGCCGCGATCGCCTCGGCCGGCGTCGCCCCTGTCGCCTCCAGGATCCGCGGGAAATGCGCGGCCATCGCGCCGGTGACGGTCCAGACCGCGGCAAAGATGAAGGCCAGCAGGAGCATGGTGCGGTCGAGCGGCAAATGCGGCTTCTCGGCCGTGGCCGCGGCCTGCTTCGCGCCCTTGATCGCCGGCAGCATGAAGAAATTGAGCGGCAGGCCGATCAGGACGTTGGCGGCGGCCCACGCAAAACAGGTGTCGCGCCAGCCGATATGGGCGATGCCCCAGGCGGTGAGCGGCCAGCCGACGGTGGAGGCGAAGCCCGCCATCAGCGTGATGCCGGTGATGGGCCGGCGTGCCTCGGTGCCGTAGATGCGGCCGAGCGCTGCGAAGGCGGCGTCATAGAGCCCCATCGCCATGCCGATGCCGAGCACGAGCCAGGCGATCGCCATCACCGCGATCGATTGCGAGAACCCAAGGAGCACGAGGCCGGCGGCGATGATCAGGTTCGAGGCCGACAGCACCTGACGGCCGCCGACGAGATCGATCTGCCGTCCGATGCGTGGGCCGAGCAGGGCCGAGATCACCAGCGCGGCCGAAAACGCGCCGAAGATCCAGTTGGAGGAGACGCCGAGGTCGTGTGCCATGGGATCGGCGAGCAGCGCCGGCACATAATAGCTCGAGGCCCAGGCCAGGGTCTGCGTGGTGCCGAGCGCCAGGATGATCGGAAGCTGGCGCTGGGTCATCCGCGCGGGCTTCCGATTTCGGCCGACGAGGTCATCATCGCCGACATTTGCCGTTCGCGCGGCGAGGGCGTCAACCGGCGCTGCGACATATTCGACCTGCAGGGGACGGGAGCCTGGTGCTTACGCGTGTCTGCGCCTTTCGCTCGTCACGAATGCACGCCATAATGGCGCATGCAATTGACCTCCCGCCTTGGGCTGATGAACTGGCTGACCGGCCAGGGGCTGACGGGCCTGCCCGAGAACGAGTTGCTCCGCGGCTTCTGCGAGCGCTGCTGCGCCGAGGGGCTGGAACTGTCGCGCGGGCTCGTCGTCATCGACACGCTGCATCCGATCTATGAGGGTCGTGGCTTCCGCTGGAGCGACCGTCCCAGCAACGAGAGCGATGCGTTCGAATACGGCTCGACCGCCGACGGCGATGCGGCCAGGAGCTGGCGCCGCTCGGTGTTCTTCCACATGCTCGAGAATGGCCACGACGAGATGGTGATCGATCTCGCGGAGGCGCCGTCGATGGATTTCTCGCAGATCGGCGAGCTCGCGGAAAAGGGCCACAAGCACTATCTCGCCTTCGTGCATCGGTTCGGCGAGAATGGTGCGCTCGGCCTGATGGATTGCCTCTATTCCTGCTGGACCACCCGCCGCGAGGGCGGTTTCTCCGGACTGGAGCTGGAGGCGCTGCGCGATCTCGTGCCGGTGCTGGGTCTCGCGATCAAGTCGGCACAGCAGGTCGACATCGTGCGCACGCTCGGCCGGGTCTATCTCGGCCGCGATGCCTCCGAACAGGTTCTGCGCGGACGCATCTCCCGCGGCGTGACCGAGCGCATCAACGCGGTGCTGTGGTATTCGGACCTGCGCGGCTCGACCGGGATCAGCGAGAGCATCGGCCCCGACGAGATCATTCCGTTCCTCAACGACTATGCACAGACGGTGATCGACGCGATCCACCACGCCGGCGGCGACGTGCTGAAGCTGATCGGCGACGGCGTGCTTGCGATGTTCTGGGGCGAGGATATGGCGGATGCGCGGCGGGCCGCGCTGCGGGCCGAGCACCTGTTCCGCAAGAATGTCGCTGCGCTGAACAAGCGGCGGGCGGCGGAGGGCCGTCCGACCACGTCGGCCTATGTCGGCCTGCATGTCGGCGAGGTCTTTTACGGCAATATCGGCAGCGAGGACCGGCTCGATTTCACCGTGGTCGGCCCGACCGTCAACGAGGTCAGCCGCATCGCCTCGATGAGCCGGTCGGTCGACCGCGAGCTGCTGGCCTCATCCGAGTTCTATGGTGGCCTCGATGCCGCCGGCCGGCGCTATCTCGTCTCCACCGGCCGCTACGCCCTGCGCGGCATCGGACGCGCGCAGGATCTCTATACGCTCGATCCGGAGGTCGACGCGAACGAGCCGGTCACGGGGAGCTACGAGAGGTATCTTGCGGGTTAGGCCTCGCTGCTTCGACATACTCTGTCATTGCGAGCGCAGCGAAGCAATCCAGCATCTTTCCACGGAGGGATTCTGGATTGCTTCGTCGCTACGCTCCTCGCAATGACGGCGTGGCTAGCATTGCGCCGCCGCTTCGTCCCCCACCATGTCCGGCTGCCGGTCCAGCGTCACTGCCGGTGACAGCAGGATCACCAGCGCCTGCAGGCCGAAGACGGCGGCGGCGAGATAGAGGCACGCTTCCGCGCTCCAGACGCCGCCGACGATCGCGCCCAGCGCCGAGCCGAGCGGACGGGCGCCATAGCTCATGATGTTGATGGCGGAGACGCGTCCCAGGAGGCGCGGCGGCGTCACCGACTGGCGCAGCGTCGTGGTCGAGATCACCCACAGGATCGGACCGACGCCGAGCAGGAAGAAGCTCAAGGCCGCAAGCCACGGCGAGGGCAGCAGCACCGTCAGCGCCATCACCAATGCGGCGACGAAGCCGGTGACGGGGCCGAGTCCGACGACGGTGCCGAATGCAATGCGCTGCATCACGCGCGTGGCGAGGAGCGCGCCGATCACCATGCCGACACCGTACATCGTCAGCACCGCGCCGACACCGGCCGCCGTCAATCCGAGATGACGCACGGCATAGGGCACGAACACGGCGATCTGCAGGAACCAGCCGGTGTTGAAGATGAACTGGGTGATGAACACCGGCCGCAGCAGCGGATGGTGGAACACGAAGGCCGCGCCCTCGCGGATCTCCTGGAACGGATGGCGCCGCGGCGCCGGCCCGCGCGCGGGCTCGTAGATGCCGGAGAGCAGCACGACGGCGATGGCCGAGAGTGCCGCGGCAAAGCCGAAGGCCGGGCTGGCGCCCCACCATCCCACCAGCGCGCCGCCGAGCGCAGGGCCGCTGGCGAAGGCGATGGTGCGTGCGAGCTCGATCCGCGCATTCGCCGCCGGCAACAGCTCCGAGCTCACCAGCGAGGGCACCAGCGCCGGCGCGGCGACGCTGTAGACGACGGTGCCGCACACGGCAGCGAAGCCGAGCAGGGCCAGCAGCGGCAAGTCGAGGGCCCCCAGCGCCAGCAGGAGCACGATGGCGGCGAGCGCGGCGGCCCGCAACGCCTCGGCGCCCGCCATCAGCCGGCGCCGGGAGATGCGGTCCGCGAGCACGCCGGCGGGAATGGCGAACAGGACGAAGGGCAAGGTGAGCGCAGTCTGGAGCAGGCCGGTCTGACCTTCGGCCACTCCGAGCGTCAGCACGGCGACGATGGGCGCAGCGGCGAGCGCGATCTGCTCGGCCGATTGCGCCGCGAGATTCGACCAGGCGAGGCGATTGAAGGTGTCTGGGAGACGAGGGGGCGTTGACATGGCTCATATCCTGCAAAGGCGAATTGGCGCCAATGTCCACCCTGACGACCACCGGACCCACCCGCTTCCCGACAACAGGCGGGGCCGCCAACAGGCTGGGCGTGAACGGTGCGGCTAGATGCAGTTGCAAATGAGTTGCAATAAGAAAGAACTTGGGTATTGTGCCGGCATGGATGCCCTATCGCCTCACCTGAACCCCGATTCCGCCGGCTGGCGTGCCGACGCGCCCACCACCAAGAGCCTCGCTGAGGTCAATGCCACGGTCGCAGTTCCGCGAGCCGGCCATTGGTCACGGCGGCTGCTCGCCTTTGTCGGTCCGGGCTATCTCGTCTCGGTTGGCTACATGGACCCCGGCAATTGGGCGACCGACCTCGCCGGCGGGTCGAAGTTCGGCTACACGCTGCTCTCCGTCATCCTGCTCTCGAACCTGATGGCAATCCTGCTCCAGTCGCTGGCCGCGCGGCTCGGCATCGTCACCGACCGCGACCTCGCGCAGGCCTGCCGCGCCACCTATTCACCGGCAGTGAACTTCCTGCTCTGGATCGCCTGCGAGGCGGCGATCATCGCCTGCGATCTCGCCGAGGTGATCGGCACCGCGATCGCGCTGAAACTGCTGTTCGGCATTCCCCTGATCGGCGGCGCATTGCTCGCCGCGCTTGACGCCTTCCTGCTGCTGCTCCTGATGAACCGCGGCTTCCGTTTCCTGGAAGCCTTCGTCATCGCGCTGCTGGCGGTGATCGCGGTCTGCTTCGCGATCCAGATCGTGGCTGCGGCGCCGCCGGTGGCGGAGGTCCTGCGCGGCTTCGTGCCGAAGAGCGAGATCTTCACCAACTCCGACATGCTCTACATCGCGATCGGCATCATCGGCGCGACCGTGATGCCGCATAATCTCTACCTGCACTCCTCGATCGTGCAGACGCGTGCCTACGAGCGCGACGACACCGGCCGCCGCGAGGCGATCAAATGGGCGACGACGGACTCCACCATCGCCCTGATGCTGGCGCTGTTCATCAACGCCGCCATCCTCGTCGTCGCTGCCGCGACCTTCCACAAGAGCGGCCATTCCGACGTCGCCGAGATCGGTCAGGCCTTCGAGCTCTTGTCGCCGCTGCTCGGCCTCGGCATCGCCTCGACGCTGTTCGCGGTGGCGCTGCTTGCCTCCGGCCTCAACTCGACGGTGACGGCGACGCTCGCCGGCCAGATCGTGATGGAGGGCTTTCTCGACCTGCGCCTGCCGAGCTGGGCGCGCCGCCTGCTGACGCGCGGCATCGCCATCATTCCCGTGATCATCGTCACGGCGATCTATGGCGAGCGCGGCACGGCGGATCTGCTGGTGTTCAGCCAGGTCGTGCTGTCGATGCAGCTGCCTTTCGCCGTGATCCCTTTGGTGCGCTTCGTCTCCGACCGCCGCAAGATGGGTCAGTTCGCGATACCCAAGTCCGTCGCCGCGATCGCCTGGATCGTGGCGGGTGTCATTGTGGTTTTGAATCTGAAGCTGCTCGCCGATACGCTGTTCGGGTGAGAGGGATCACTGCCCGAGGCGACGTCGCGGCGCGTAGGGGCTGAGCGGATTGACGTCGAGATCGACGTCTTTCACACATTGCTGACGTTCGCGGTGAATTGAGCCCGCGTGCCACTCTCCTGCGCGAAGCTCGACCTTTCTCATCTCTGCGATCTTTAGGCATTTCCACTCGCCTGTGCGGGGAAGCCCCTTGCTGGAGCCACCAGCGAACTGGAAGGCGAGCGTGTATTCCTCGCCGTTCGTGTGCCCCAGCAATGCCGGGCAGATCGCGCGCCGGTAACCCTGATAGAGACAGTGGACCTGTTGTCGTTCGATGATCGCGCGTGCGATCAAATCGTAGGTTTGGCTCGCCAAGGATACCTCCGTATCCACTCGCCCTCTACGGTCTTGGGACGACGCAAGCGAGACGGCTGTGCTCGTCAATCCTGCGGCTCGGATGCCACGTCGCCCTGCGCGTCGATGCGCAGCCAGCCTGAGGGGGCGAGGCGCTGCTGCGGCAGGAAGCGGGCCTTGTAGTCCATCTTCTTGGAGCCTTCGATCCAGTAGCCGAGATAGACGTAAGGCAGGCCTTGGCGGCGGGCGCGCGCGATGTGGTCGAGGATCATGAAGGTGCCCATCGAGCGGCTGACCTGGTTCGGCTCGAAGAACGAATAGACCATCGATAGGCCGTCGCTGAGCACGTCGGTGAGGGCGACCGCGATCAGTTCCTCGCCGCGGCCGGTGAGGCCGCTGTCGGGGCCGCGCTTGCGGTACTCGATGATGCGGGTCTCGACGTGGCTGTCCTCGACCATCATGGCGTAGTCGAGCACGGTCATGTCGGCCATGCCGCCGTGGCGGTGGCGGGCGTCGAGATAGGCGCGGAACACCGAATATTGCTCGGAGGTGGGCACTGCGCTGCGCTGCTCGCCGATGATGTCGGCGTTGCGCGCCATCACCTTCCGGAAGTTGCGGGAGGGCCGGAACTCGTTGGCGATCACCCGGACCGAGACGCAGGCGCGGCACTGGTCGCAGGCCGGCCGGTAGGCGATCGACTGGCTGCGGCGGAAGCCGCCGTGGGTCAGGAGGTCGTTGAGGTCGCCGGCGCGGTCGCCGACGAGGTGCGTGAACACCTTGCGCTCATGCCGGCCGGGCAAATAGGGGCATGGCGAGGGCGCCGTGAGGTAAAATTGGGGGGTGTCGCGCGAGTGCTGGGTCAAGGGACGTCGTGGGCCTCCGAACTGAGCATCAGCATCGCGCTACGAAAGCCCCTGGTCAATCGGTCTGCTCGGCAGGTCAGATCACTCAGCTTAGTCGGTCCTGGTTGATAGGTTCTTGATCAGTACGGTCTTGCCGCCTGAGGCACGGGAGCGCGGACGGAATTGTTGATCACGACCGTGCCCAGCACGAAATCGTGCAGCAGGCGACGGCGGCCGTTGAACAGGCCGACCAGCACCACGAAGGGCGACAGGAACGAGACCGTGATCCAGAACAGCACAGCATGGGTGGCGCCGAGCACGAAGTAGCCGGGCGCGCCGTACCAGGTGCGCAATTCCAGGTCCATGACCCGCATGCCGATCGTCGCCGACGACGGACCGCCGATGCAGGCGCCGTAATAGACGATGGCCCAGATGACGGAGGCCGGCCAGGCGATCCAGAACAGTGCCCAGCCGATGCCGAGGGTGACCACGCCGAACAATGCGATGAAGACGTAGCCGAGGATCACGGGCACCGAGATCACGACCATGTCGATCAGGAACGCGAACACCCGCCGCGTCGCCACGCCGCGGAACAGTTCCGGATGCAGGTAGGGGTCGTAGGCGTGCGGCTGCACCCCGCCGTCATTGCGCCAGACGCCTGAATCACTCGAGTCATACGACATCGTCCGTCCTCCCGGGAGGAAAACCCCTCGTGTCACGACATGGGAGCAGACCATGCCCGTGCCAAGGGCGCGCGGGCGTCAGCAAACCGAAATATTCCGGCGATTCGGGGGCGGGGCCTTGGTGGTGACCGGCGCAGCTATTGCCGCGAATTCCCACTTCTTTCGGCGTTCGCCGGGGCGACGAAGGAGAGGCAGCCGTTGGGTGGGCAAAGGCGCATGAGCGCCGTGCCCATCATCATTCCGCGATTGCTAGCCGGGAGGATGGGCGCGCTTCGCTCTGCCTACGCTGCGATGCCTTAAGCTTGGTTTCGCAGCTTCTCCGCTGCCTTCGGCGCGAAATAGCTCAGCACGCCGTCCGCGCCGGCGCGCTTGAAGGCGAGCAGGCTCTCCATCATGGCACGTTCGCCGTCGAGCCAGCCGTTGTTCGCGGCGGCCGCGATCATCGCGTATTCGCCGGAGACCTGATAGGCGAAGGTCGGCATCGCGAATGTATCCTTCACGCGGCGGATCACGTCGAGATAGGGCATGCCGGGCTTCACCATCACCATGTCGGCGCCCTCGGCGATATCGAGCTCGACCTCGCGCAGCGCCTCGTCGGTGTTGGCGCTGTCCATCTGATAGGTGCGCTTGTCGCCGGTCAGCGTCTTGGCCGAGCCGATGGCGTCGCGGAACGGGCCGTAGAAGGCGGAGGCATATTTGGCCGCATAGGCCATGATCTGCACGTCGAGCAGGCCGTTGCGGTCCAGCCCCTCGCGGATCGCGGCGACGCGGCCGTCCATCATGTCGGAGGGCGCAATGATGTCGCAGCCGGCCTCGGCCTGCACCAGCGCCTGGCGCACCAGCACCGCCACCGTCTCGTCGTTCAGGATCTTGCCGTCGGAAATCAGGCCGTCATGGCCGTGGCTGGTGAATGGATCGAGCGCGACGTCGCAGAGGATGCCGATCTCCGGAAACTCCTTCTTGATCGCGCGCACCGCCTGGCAGACCAAGTTGTCGGGGTTGGTGGCTTCCGAACCTTCCTCGTCGCGCAGGGAGGGGTCGGTGTAGGGAAACAGCGCGATGCAGGGGATGGTCAGCTTCATCGCGCGCTCGGCCTCGCGCACGGCCTGGTCGACGCTGAGGCGGTCGACACCCGGCATCGAGGCGACCTGCTCGCGCTTGTTGTGGCCGTCGATCAGGAACAGCGGCCAGATCAGATCGTCGGTGGTGAGGATGTTCTCGCGCACCATGCGCCGGGCCCACTCGGCCTTGCGGTTACGGCGCGGACGGACGGTCAGATCGAGGGCATGGGGCACTGCCGTGCTATCCCGGCGCGAAACCTCGCGCAATTCGATCGGACGCCCGTATTTGATCGCCATCACTCTTCCTCCGGCTGGAATTATTCTTATACCAGCTCGCACGGTTCCCGTCACCGCGGCTTGACCTGCCGCAAGGGATGGCAGCCGATTGATTTTGCGGGGCGAAGCAGCCAGAAGGGGCCATGTCCGAGATCTCCACCCGCGATGCGGCCCGCGACGGCGCCCAGGCCAGGGACGCCGCCCGAGACAATGCCAGAGAGAGCGCGTTGTCGGTGGCGGCGATCTCGTCGGAGCGCACCCAGTCCGATGACAATGTCTGGACGCGCAGGCTGGTGCTGTTCCTGCGGGTGATGGCGCTGCTCTCGATCCTGAAGGGTCTCTATCACTGGGCCCAAGTGACGGGGTTCGTCGGCGGCGAGGACGAGGCATTCGAGAACCAGTCGATGGCCTGGCAGGCCGCGACCGTCTACTTCGCCGTGATCGAGCTCGTGGCCGCGGTCGGCCTCTGGCTCGCCACGCCCTGGGGCGCGGTGGTGTGGCTCACGACCGTGGTGTCGATGGCCGTGATCGAGCTGATGTTCCCCGGAATCTACGGCGGCAGCCTCGTCGTGGTCGGCGTCGAGGTCTTTATGCTCGCCGCCTATCTCGCGCTCGCCTGGATGGCCGCGCGCGAACGGCCGCCGTAGCGGCGTTTCTCGACGCGCGAGCACTCGTGCCCCGGACGCAGCGCAGCACGTAGTGATGCACTGCTGGGCCGGGGCCCATTTCTCCGTGACCTCACTTGCGACATCCGGATCCCGGTTCTGCGCTCCGCTTCGCGGCGCTGGTCCGGGACCTGAGAGTGTTGCTCTTGGTTGACCGTTGGTTGCGTAAAATTCGACGTAAGTTTTCGCTAACCAGCCGCTTTCGCCACAGCTCTTACGCGCGCGTTTCGAAACGGGGCGGGGCTGTTCTGGAATGCGACAACAGGGGCGGACGGAGGGTGAACAGGACCTTGCGAAGGTCAACAGAGGGTTGCGAAAAGTGCTTGTGGCACAGGCTTAATCCGCAATTCACTGTCTTAAATTCATGATCTCTTTATTCTCTTATTTAAGCCGATCTTCAAACGCGCCCCTTAAGTTGCACCTATCAGGCGGGACACAAGTTTCGTCGAATAAGTGTCGATAAAAACGACAACAGGGGAAGTGTCATGATGAAAGCCGTCGCAACTGCGGCAGATACCGCAGAGCGCGTCTCCGGCCAGCAGGGTTCGGTGCAGTCGCTCTATCTGGAAGCTTTGACTCTGGTGGAGCGGCTGCATCGCCGGCTCCTCGACGTGATCAAGGATGAATTCGATCGTCGCGGCCGTGCGGACATCAACTCGGTCCAGGCGCTCCTGCTCTACAACATCGGCGACAAGGAGCTGACCGCGGGCGAGCTGCGCACGCGCGGTTACTATCTCGGCTCCAACGTCTCCTACAATCTGAAGAAGCTCGTCGAGCTCGGCTTCCTCGATCATCAGCGCTCGCGCGTTGACCGCCGCTCGGTGCGCATCCGCCTGACCCCGCAGGGCCAGGAAGTCCGCCGCATCGTCGATGCGCTCTACCAGAAGCACGTCAAGACGGTGGAGCAGGTCGGCGGCATCTCCGGCGACGAGTTTGCGACCCTCAACAAGTCGCTGCACCGCCTCGAGCGGTTCTGGACCGACCAGATCCTCTATCGCCTCTGAGTTTTCCGAAGGGATCAAGGCCAAGCCGGCCCGCAACAAGACCGGCAGCCTTCCCGAACGTGCCTGACCTCCCCAAGCGCGCCGGCCCGGATTTTCCGGACCGGTGCGTTTTGTGTTCTCGCACCTGCGAAAAAAAGCGCCGGCCGTGAGGAACCAGTTCCGGGCTGGGCGCTTATCTCCTTCGGATCGGAGAGATGTCGATGCTGGTCGAGCGCGGGCTTCGGGCGATGAACGTGGAACTCGTCAGCGAGGCCTATGGCATCGCCGCGAATTACCTTCGCCGTTCCGGCGCGATCCCCGACTCGCTCGTCACTGACGAACGCCTGCTCGGCCTCATCGTCAAGCTTCTCGATCAAGGCGAATTCAACAAGATCAGGCTGGCCAACAAGGCGATTGCCCGGTTCCAGGCGCAGATCGAGGCCAAGGCGGTTGCCTGATCGAAACTCCCAAAATCGCGACCAACCAGAGGATGCCATGGAAGCTGCCATCGACCGCATCATGCAGACTTATGACCTGCTCGCCAACCGCACCGCCGCGGCGAGCGCGGAGGCCCGGGCCAAGGTCACGAACTATCTCAATACGTTGATGGAAGCCGGCGAGAAGGACCCTCACAGGTTGACGGTTTGCGGCCTGACCTATCTGCGCCAGCTCGACGGCAGCGTGGATCCGGTGAAGGCGGGGTATACCGGGCTGTGAAACGCCGCCGGCTCGAGCCGGTGGCTGTTGGCGGAGATGAGGCCCGCAGCGGCCCGTCGAGACAGTGCAGAGGAGTGGTTCCATAGAACCGCTCCCGCGCTCAAAACATCCAATCCGCCACCACATCTTGCATAAATATCAGGCTCGACCCGCAAATGCTTGGCCTGTTGCGGGCGATGTGGTAGATCGCGCTCGCCGCTTCCGATCGCCACACCAGACCCGTCCGTAGCCCGCCACAAGGCTGCGGCGGTGGAGATATTCGCAAGATGACCGCACCCAAAACCGCTTCCGCGCCCGATTCGTTTTTCACCGCCTCGCTCGAGCAGGCCGATCCGGAAATCGCCGCCGCCATCAAGGGCGAGCTCGGCCGGCAGCGCCATGAGGTCGAGCTGATCGCCTCCGAGAACATCGTCAGCCGGGCCGTGCTGGAAGCGCAGGGTTCGGTGATGACCAACAAGTACGCGGAAGGCTATCCGGGGGCGCGCTATTACGGCGGTTGTGAGTGGGTCGACGTCGCCGAGAACCTTGCGATCGATCGCGCCAAGAAGCTGTTCGGCGCCAATTTCGCCAATGTGCAGCCGAACTCCGGCAGCCAGATGAACCAGGCGGTGTTCCTGGCGCTGCTGCAGCCCGGCGACACCTTCATGGGGCTCGATCTCGCGGCCGGCGGCCATCTCACTCACGGCTCGCCCGTCAACATGAGCGGCAAGTGGTTCAAGGCCGCGCACTACACCGTGCGCCGCGAGGACCAGATCATCGACATGGATGCGGTGGCCAAGCAGGCCGAGCAGGTCAAGCCGAAGCTGATCATCGCCGGCGGCTCGGCTTATTCGCGCGCCTGGGACTTCAAGCGTTTCCGCGAGATTGCCGACAGCGTCGGGGCGTACCTCCTGGTCGACATGGCGCATTTCGCCGGGCTCGTCGCCGGCGGTGTGCATGCTTCGCCGGTGCCGTATGCGCACGTCACCACGACGACGACGCACAAATCGCTGCGCGGTCCGCGTGGCGGCCTCATGCTGTGGAATGACGAGACGCTGACCAAGAAGCTCAACTCGGCGATCTTCCCGGGCCTTCAGGGCGGTCCCCTGATGCACGTGATCGCGGCCAAGGCGGTCGCCTTCGGCGAGGCGCTGCGTCCGGACTTCAAGGTCTACGCCAAGAACGTCGTCGAGAACGCCAAGGCCCTGGCAGAGACCCTGAAGGGCCATGGTCTCGATATCGTCTCCGGCGGCACCGACAATCATCTGATGCTGGTCGATCTGCGGCCGAAGGGCCTCAAGGGCAACGTCTCTGAGAAGGCGCTGGTCCGCGCGGCCATCACCTGCAACAAGAACGGCATTCCGTTCGACCCCGAGTCGCCCTTCGTCACGTCGGGCATTCGGCTCGGCACGCCGGCGGCGACCAGCCGTGGCTTCGGCGTGGCCGAATTCCAGCAGGTCGGCGGCATGATCGCCGAGGTCCTCAATGCGATCGCGCAGTCCTCCGACGGCAAGGCGCCGCTGGTGGAAGCTGCGATCAAGGAACGGGTCAAGGCGCTCACCGACCGGTTCCCGATCTACCAGTAAGGCTAGGCCAGGCGGATGCGCTGCCCGAACTGCAACAGTCTGGATACGCAGGTAAAGGACTCGCGTCCGACCGAGGACTCGTCCGTGATCCGCAGGCGGCGCGTGTGCGTCGCCTGCAATTTCCGCTTCACCACCTTCGAGCGCGTGCAGCTGCGCGAGCTCACGGTGATCAAGCGCAACGGCCGCCGCGTGCCGTTCGATCGCGACAAGCTGATGCGATCGGTGCAGATCTCCCTGCGCAAGCGGCAGGTCGAGCCGGAGCGGGTGGAGAAGATGGTCTCCACCATCGTGCGCGAGCTCGAGACCGGGGGCGAAGCCGAGATCTCCTCCGAGGTGATCGGCGAGACCGTGATGGAGCATCTGCGCACGCTCGACGACGTCGCCTATGTGCGCTTCGCTTCGGTCTACCGCAATTTCCGCGAGGCCAAGGATTTCGCCGACGTGCTCGGCGAACTCTCCGGCGAGGAGGAAGCGCGGCTCGCCGCGATCCGCAAATGATCTTCCGCATCCTGGAGGATCAGTTCGCGCAGAAGGCCCGCGAGGCCAAGGACGCTGATCGCCGATTCATGGAGCTGGCGCTCTCGCTGGGCAAGCGCGGGCAGGGGCGGACCTGGCCCAATCCGGCCGTGGGCGCCGTCATCGTCAAGGACGGCGTCATCGTCGGCCGCGGCTGGACGCAGCCCGGAGGACGGCCGCATGGTGAGCCTGAGGCGCTGCGGCGCGCGGGCGAGGCGGCGCGCGGTGCCACGCTCTATGTCACCCTGGAGCCATGCTCGCATTTCGGCAAGTCGCCGCCCTGCGCCGATGCGGTGATCGCAGCGGGCATCAAGCGGGTCGTGGCGGCCATCGAGGATCCCAATCCCGAGGTCGCAGGCCAGGGACATGCGCGTCTGCGCGCCGCCGGCATCAATGTGGATGTGGGTCTTTGCGCGGCGGAGGCTGCCTTCGACCATGCCGGCCATTTCCGCCGCATCCGCGATCACCGCCCGCATGTGATCCTCAAGCTCGCGGTTTCGCCCGACGGCAAGATCGGCGCGGCCGGCGGAAAGCCGCTCGCGATCACGGGTGAAGCCGCGCGCGACCGCGTGCATCTTCTCCGCGCGCGCAGCGATGCGATCCTGGTCGGCATCGGGACGGTGCTGGCGGACGATCCGCTCCTCACCTGCCGCCTGCCGGGCATGGCGGCGCGCTCGCCGGTGCGCGTGGTGCTCGACCAGAGCCTGCGCATTCCCGCATCGAGCCAGCTCGTGCGATCCGCGCGCGAGACGCCGCTCTGGGTGGTGGGGTCCGAGCTCGCCGAGGCTGCCGCCGCCATGCGGCTTGGCGCGGCCGGTGCGCAGCTCATTCGCGTGTCGCCGGGGGGCGCGTCCGGGCTCGATCTTGCGGCCGTGCTGCGCGCGCTCGCCGAGAAAGGGATCACGCGGCTGATGGTCGAGGGCGGCAGCCGTGTCGCCGCGTCCTTCGTTGCGGCCGATCTCGTGGACGAGATCTGGCTGTTCCGCGGGGCGGAAACGGTGGGCAGCGGCGGCGTCGATGCGCTCGATGCATTGCCCCTGTCGAAAATCACGCAGTCGCCGGCCTACAAGGTTCATGCTAGCGAAACCTTCGGCAAGGATACTCTCACCATCTACGAGCGCGCGTAATGTTCACCGGCATTGTCACCGATATCGGCGAGATCGTCAGCTTCACGCCCACGGCGCAGGGGCAGCTGCACCGCCTGCGCATCGCCTGCCGCTACGATCAGAGCACGATTGCCGACGGCGCCTCGATCGCCTGCAACGGCGTCTGCCTGACGGTGGTTGCCTCGGGCGTGGAAGGCGGCAAGGGCTCTGCTCAAAGGACCTGGTTCGACGTCGATACCGCCGCCGAGACGCTGGCGTTGACGACCGCCAAGCACTGGAAGGTGGGGACGAGGCTCAATCTCGAGCGCGCACTGAAGATCGGCGACGAGCTTGGCGGGCACATCGTCGCCGGCCATGCCGATGGCGTCGCGACGCTTCGCAGCCGCGAGGATCTGCCCGACATGGCGCGGTTCGAGCTCTCCACCACGCGGGAGCTGGCGCGGTTCATCGCCACCAAGGGCTCGATCACGCTCGACGGCGTGTCGTTGACGGTCAATACGGTCAAGGACGTGAGCTTTTCGGTGCTGATCATCCCGCACACGCTGACGGTCACGACGATCGGCGACTGGAAGGCGGGGGACGAGGTCAACATCGAGGTCGACCTGATGGCCCGCTACGCGGCGCGGCTGACGGAAATGAAGTGACCGGCAAAGCCGGTCATTCCAGTATGGTCCGAAGGACCAGACCACAGGTGCGCAATTGCGCACCGGGGAATCTCGAGATTCCGGGTTCGCTTCGCGCCCCGGAATGACAGTGTCTTTCAACTTGGCTAACCCGCCGGCGGCGACTACATAACGCGCCGACGACTGTAGAACGGATTGAACGATGGCAGACGCGCGGCGCGCACCCCTGAAGGACCAGACCGACATTTCCGGCGCGCGCGCGCTGATTGTCGAGGCGCGGTTCTATGACGATCTCCAGGACGCGCTTCTGGGTGGCGCGGTGGCCGAGCTGAAGGCGGCCGGCCTGACGCATGACGTGATCACGGTTCCCGGCGCGCTGGAAATCCCGGCCGCGGTCGCCATCGCGGTCGATGCCGCGGCGGCGAACGGCAAGCCCTATGATGCGGTGATCGCGCTCGGCTGCGTGATCCGCGGCGACACCATTCATTTCGAGATCGTGTCGCAGGAATCCTCGCGCGCGCTGATGGACCTCGCAGTGGCGCGAAAGCTGCCGCTCGGCAACGGCATCCTCACCGTCAACACCGAGGCGCAGGCCTGGGCGCGGGCGCGCGCCAGCGAGCTCGACAAGGGCGGCGATGCCGCGCGCGCCGCGCTGGCGATGCTGCGCATCAAGCGCCGCCTGGCGCAGGCCTGAAGCCATGGCCGACAACACCAGAAAGCCGCCGCTCGGAACCGAGAAGAAAGCGAACCGGCGCGGCGCGGCGCGGCTCGCAGCCGTACAGGCGCTGTATCAGATGGATATCGCCGGCGCCGGTATCAACGACATTTTCGCCGAGTTCGAGAGCCATTGGCTCGGCAACGAGGTCGAGGGCGACACTTACCTGCCGGCCGAGGCCGCGTTCTTCCGCGACGTGGTCTCGGGCGTCGTGCGCGACCAGAAGAAGCTCGATCCGCTGATCGACGAGGCGCTGTCGAAGGGCTGGCCCCTGAAGCGGATCGAAGCCATCCTGCGGGCGGTGCTGCGCGCCGGAGCCTATGAGCTCCAGCATCGCAAGGACGTGCCGGGCCGGGTGGTGGTTTCGGAATATGTCGACGTCGCCAATGCCTTCGTCGACCGCGAGGAGACCGGCATGGTCAACGCAGTGCTCGACCAGATCGGCCGGCAGTTCCGTGGCGACGAGTTCGGGCGGGGGTAATTGAGACGACGACTTCCGCCGTAGCCGTCACCCTGAGGTGCCGGAGCGAAGCGGAGGCCTCGAAGGGCGGCGGCGTGCCGCTGAGGTCGCACCTCGGCCGTCCATGCTTCGAAGCTCGCAAGGGCTCGCACCTCAGGATGACGGGTCGGCTATCGTGACACAGGACAGAACACAGCCCTCCGCCGAAGACGCCCTCATCGCGCGGTATTTCAAGCCGCTGGCGACTGACCCCGGCGCGTTCGGGCTGGTCGATGATGCCGCGGTCCTGTCCTCATCCGGCGACGACATCGTCGTTACCACCGATGCCGTCGTCGAGGGCGTGCATTATCTTGCGGACGATCCGCCCGGGACCATCGCGCGCAAGGCGCTGCGGGTGAACCTGTCCGATCTCGCCGCCAAGGGCGCGCTGCCGGCCGGCTTCGTGCTGACGCTGGCGCTGCGCAGCCAGGAGGATGCCTGGCTCCGTCCCTTTGCGGACGCGCTGGGCGAGGACGCGAAGAATTTCGCTTGTCCTCTGCTCGGTGGCGACACGGTGTCGACGCCGGGCCCGCAGATGATTTCGATCACGGCCTTCGGCCGTGTGCCGCGGGGACGGATGATCGGCCGTACCGGCGCAAGGCCGGGCGACCGCATCCTGGTGACGGGCACGATCGGCGATGCCGCGCTCGGCCTCGACGTGCTCAAAGGGGGGCCCGCCGCCGGCGCGCTGATATCCGATCCTGCTGCACGGGATTTTCTAGTCTCACGCTATCGGGTGCCGCAGCCGCGCAACGTGCTGGCGCAAGCGGTGCGCGATCATGCGACCGCAGCAATGGACGTCTCCGACGGCCTCGCTGGCGATCTGGCCAAGCTCTGTGCAGCGTCCGGGGTCTCGGCTTCCGTCGATGCGGCAAGCGTGCCGCTCTCGGCCGCGGCGGCCGGCCTGCTCGCCGGCAAAGTCGTTTGCGTCGAGACGCTGCTTGCGGGGGGCGATGACTACGAGGTGCTGTGCACCGTTCCGCCGGCGCAAAGCGAGGCGCTGATGGCCGCTGGGCGGGCCGAGGGCGTTGCGGTGACCATGATCGGCGCGATCGTGGAGGGGCAGGAGCGGCCGCGCTTCCTGGACGGGCAGGGCCAGGAACTGCTCTTGAGGCGGCTGTCCTACAGCCACTTCTAAGGCGCGATGCGATCAGGATGAATCGTCATCGCGCTTTAGATCACTGTTTGAGCATGACCTTTTCGGAGAAACCGCTGCACGCTTTTCCGGATCATGCTGTAAGAATCGCTCCAAACCGGCATCTTAGTTCTCAGCACTTGGTCCTAAATACCTGCCGAGATCGGCGGTTTCGGCCTTATCCGGCGTTGCACCCTCAATTTGATTTTGGCAAGCTTGCGACCGACTGAGGCCGCCCCTTTTTGGGCAAGGGGGCGGCCTTGTTCGAAATCAAGGCGCCGCACCGCACGACGGACAACAAAAGGCGCCGGGGGTACATCAAGGATCTGAGGCAGAAATCAAATGACAGCATTATGGTTGATAGTGCTCTGCGGAGTGCTTTCCGTCGTCTACGCGATTTGGGCGACGTCTTCGGTGTTGAGCGCGGATGCGGGGTCGCCGCGCATGCAGGAGATCGCAGGAGCCGTGCGCGAAGGCGCACAGGCGTACCTGCGGCGCCAATACACCACGATCGGTCTCGTCGGCATCGTCATCTTCGTGCTGCTTGCCTATTTCCTCGGGCTGTATGTCGCGATCGGTTTTGCCATCGGCGCGATCCTGTCCGGCGCTGCCGGCTTCATCGGCATGAACGTCTCGGTCCGCGCCAATGTGCGCACGGCCCAGGCCGCAACGAAATCGCTTGCCGGCGGCCTCGAGCTCGCCTTCAAGGCGGGCGCCATCACCGGACTTCTGGTCGCCGGTCTCGCGCTGCTCGGTGTGACCCTCTATTTCGGCTTCCTGGTCCACTCGCTGAAGCTCGCGCCAGATAGTCGCGTCGTGGTCGATGCCCTGGTGGCGCTCGGCTTCGGCGCCTCGCTGATCTCGATCTTCGCCCGTCTCGGCGGCGGCATCTTCACCAAGGGTGCGGACGTCGGCGGCGACCTCGTCGGCAAGGTCGAGGCCGGCATTCCCGAGGACGATCCGCGCAACCCGGCGACCATCGCCGACAATGTCGGCGACAATGTCGGCGACTGCGCCGGCATGGCCGCCGACCTGTTCGAGACCTATGCGGTGACCGCGGTCGCCACCATGGTCCTGGCGGCGATATTCTTCGCGAAGACGGCGATCCTCTCCAACATGATGACGCTGCCGCTCGCGATCGGCGGCATCTGCATCATCACCTCGATCATCGGTACCTTCTTCGTCAAGCTCGGGCCGAGCCAGTCGATCATGGGCGCGCTCTACAAGGGCCTGATCGCGACCGGCATCCTGTCCCTGATCGGCATCGCGCTGGTGATCTACTACCTGATCGGCTTCGGCAAGCTCGAGGGCGTCGACTACACCGGCATGGCGCTGTTCGAATGCGGCGTGGTCGGCCTCGTCGTCACCGCGCTGATCATCTGGATCACCGAATACTACACGGGCACCGACTACCGTCCGGTGAAGTCGATCGCCCAGGCCTCGGTGACCGGTCACGGCACCAACGTGATCCAGGGCCTTGCGATCTCGATGGAAGCGACCGCGCTGCCCGCGATCGTGATCATCGCCGGCATCCTGGTCACCCACAGCCTCGCCGGCCTGTTCGGCATCGCGATCGCGACCGCCACCATGCTGGCGCTGGCCGGCATGATCGTCGCGCTCGATGCCTTCGGCCCCGTCACCGACAACGCCGGCGGCATCGCCGAGATGGCGGGCCTGCCGAAGGAGGTGCGCAAATCGACCGACGCGCTCGACGCGGTCGGCAACACCACCAAGGCGGTGACCAAGGGCTACGCGATCGGCTCCGCCGGTCTTGGCGCCCTGGTGCTGTTCGCGGCCTACAACGAGGACCTCAAGTTCTTCGTTGCCGGCTCCGCGCAGCATCCCTACTTCGCCGGCGTCAAGCCGGACTTCTCGCTCAACAACCCCTATGTGGTGGTGGGCCTCTTGTTCGGCGGCCTGTTGCCGTATCTGTTCGGCGCGATGGGCATGACCGCCGTCGGCCGCGCCGCCGGCGCCATCGTCGAGGAGGTGCGGCGTCAGTTCCGCGAGAAGCCGGGCATCATGCAGGGCACCGACAAGCCTGACTACGGCAAGGCGGTCGACCTGCTGACGAAGGCGGCGATCAAGGAGATGATCATCCCGTCGCTGCTGCCGGTGCTGTCGCCGATCGTCGTCTACTTCTTGATCTATGTGATCGCGGGCGGCGGCGCGGCCGGCAAGTCGGCGGCGTTCTCGGCCGTGGGCGCAATGCTGCTCGGCGTGATCGTGACGGGCCTGTTCGTCGCGATCTCGATGACCTCGGGCGGCGGCGCCTGGGACAACGCCAAGAAGTACATCGAGGACGGTCATTTCGGCGGCAAGGGGTCCGACGCCCACAAGTCGGCCGTCACCGGTGACACCGTTGGCGATCCCTACAAGGACACGGCGGGCCCTGCGGTGAACCCGATGATCAAGATCACCAACATCGTGGCCTTGCTGCTGCTGGCGATTTTGGCGCACTGAACGGCGTCACGAATTTGCAAGACGAGCCCCGCGGCGTGAGCCGCGGGGTTTTTTGCTTCACGATATCGTGCCTTCGCGGCGGCTTTGTTGCAGGGGAACTGTGACGTCAATTACAAAGTGTCTTCCCTCCGGGGACTACCGTGCGGTTGCTGTCTCACCCACTGGAGGGAAGAATGACGCAAGCTGCAAACCTGAATCCAAGACACGGGAAAGCCGGACGCCAGCCGACCAGGGCCGGTTTGAAACCGCCCAGCGCCAATGCAGATCCCGGCTTGTTCGGCCGGATGTTTGACCTGCCGGCATTCACGGCGCCGGAGGCTGCGTTGCAGGCGCTTGCCACAGCAATGAAGGACGCCGGGCCGGACGATGTGACCGGTGACAACTCCAACATTCCGTCGGGCTTTACCTATCTCGGCCAATTCGTCGATCACGACATCACGCTTGATCTTACGTCGCTTGCCGAGAAGCAGGAGGATCCCAAAGCCACCACAAACTTCCGCACGCCGAGGCTCGATCTCGACAGCATTTACGGTCTGGGACCGGATGGCAGCCCCCAACTCTACGCTCGCGACACCAACAACGTCTCACAGCCCGGGCCGAAGTTCTTGCTCGGCAAGACAGAGCCCACGCCGCGCGCGGCGGGCGTCTTTCCGAATGATCTGACGCGGAATTCGGAAGGGCGGGCCCTGATCGGCGACCACCGCAATGACGAGAATCTGCTGGTCGCACAGACGCACCTTGCGTTCCTGAAATTCCACAACAAGGTCGTCGACATGCTCGCGGCCGGGCCCAACGCGCCGGCGCCCGACCAGCTCTTCTCTGAAGCACGAAAGCTGGTGACTTGGCACTATCAATGGATGGTGCTGCACGATTTCGTCGAGCGCTTGACGGAGAAGGGCATCGTCGCCAGGATTCTGCACGAGGGCCGGAAGTTCTATCGATTCCAGAAGGTGCCCTACATGCCGGTCGAGTTCTCGGCGGCAGCCTACCGGCTCGGACACAGCATGGTTCGCGAGACATACAGCCACAACCATGTGTTCACGAAGCCCGGCGGCTTTGCTGCGGCGACCCTCAACCTCGAGTTCTTCTTCTCCGGGCTCTCCGGCCGCATCCTGGGCGAAATTGCCGGTACCACTCCCAACGCGCCCAATTCCCCGCCCAACGTGAGCACCTTGCCCACGGATTGGATCATCGACTGGAGCCGCTTCTACGAATTCGATCCGGCGATCGCGCCGACGCCGAACTTCCTGTTCAACCATTCGCGCAAGATCGATCCATTCCTCATTCCGAAATTGCACGATCTTCCAGGTGGCGGCGGCAGCCTGCCGCTCCGCAACTTGCAGCGCGGAGTCAATCTCGGATTGCCGTCGGGTCAAGATGTGGCTCGTGCGATGGGGATCCCAGTGCTCAAGCCAGCGGAGATCGCAACCGGCACCGACGGCGCCGTTGCGGCCGCGCATGGCTTCGATCGAAAGACGCCGCTCTGGTACTACATCCTCAAAGAGGCCCAGGTGAAGACCGGCGGTCTTCGGCTCGGTCCGGTCGGCGCGCGTATCGTGGCCGAGGTGTTCATTGGCATCGTCGCTGGCGATAACCAATCCTATCTCAGCCAGCGGAACTGGAAACCGACGCTGCCGGCGAAGACTCCGGGCACTTTCCTGATGAGCGATCTCTTGCGCTTCGTCGGAGATATCAGTCCGATCGACGGGGTCACGACCGGATAGCAGTCGCTCAAGTCCCGGATGCCGCAGGCGGCATCCGGGACACGAGAAACTACTGGACGTCCATTTGCAGCCCTTCCTTCTGGATGATGCCGGCGAACTTCTTCGTCTCGGCCTCCACGAAGGCGGCAAATTGCTGCGGGGTGCCGTAGTCGGCGCGGGCGCCCATGGCGGCGATCTGCTTCTTGATGTCCTCGCGCTCCAGCATCGCCTTGATCTGGAGATTGAGCGCGTTGAGCACCTCGGGTGAAACCCCCTTCGGCAGGAATACCGAGAACCAGGACGAGATGTCGAAACTCGCCAGCTCCGGCGCGCTCTCTCGCATCGTCGGCAGGTTCGGCGCGAGGTCGCTGCGCTCGGTCGTGGTGACGCAGAGACCGTTGAGCGTGCCGTTCTGCACCTGAGGCAGGCTCGGATAGAGATTGTCGAACAGGATCTGGATGTCGCCGGCGAGGGCCGCTTGCAGCGCGGGTCCGGCGCCGCGGAACGGGATGTGCGTCATCTTCAGGCCGGTGAGCTGGAGGAACCAGGCGCCGGTGAGGTGAGGGCTCTGGCCGACGCCCGAAGAGGCGTAGCTGAGCTTGTCCGGATTGGCCTTGAGGTAGGCGATCAGCTCGGGGATCGACTTGATGCCGGTCTTCGGATGCGCCGAGACGATGTTCGGGATCCGGATCATGTTCGAGACCGGCTGCAGCTGGTCGGGCTTGTAGGTGAGGTTCTTGAAGATGCTGTAGGCGATCGCGTTCGGACCGGGATTGCCGACCAGGATGGTGTGACCATCAGGCTTGGCGCGGACCACCTCGGCAGTCCCGATGGTGCCGCCGCCGCCCGAGCGGTTTTCCACGACCGCCGACTGGCCCCAGGCGGTTTGCAGATGCGCGGCCAAGAGCCGGCCCATCACGTCGGTCGATCCGCCGGCCGCAGCCGGTACGACGAGGCGAACGTTTTCGGTGGGCTTCCAGTCGGCGAGGCTCGATCGCGGCAGTATGGCTGCGGCTGAAAGGCCGGCAGCGCCGGTGAGCACGCGACGGCGGGACAACAAAGGCTTAGGCACGAATCCACTCCCTGCTTCTTTCTTTGCAGGGACCGTACGGAACCGCTCGTGCGACCGCAAGTCGCGTGCGAGGGCAAGTGGCGTGCGCAGAGCGGCACGACGCCGCAGCTCAGAGCGATTTACCTTCCGACGGAATTGGAAGGGCTCTGGCAGCGTGTTGGCCGCGCTTTTTTCTTTGCGCGAACCGTTATCGACTCCGCGCGAAAGCGCTGTGAAGTCTCAGTTGAAGCTGAGCAGCTTGAACAGCGGCGTGAGGTAACTCATCTCCTGGCCCGACGTCGGCGTCGTACGGCTGATGAAGTCGAAGATCTTGCCGTCCTGCAGACCGTAATTCGCAAGCCGGCGCACGCGCCGGTTCTTGTCGAAATAGATCGCGATCACGCGCTGGTCGACCACCTTCTGGTTCATGAAGGCGACCGGGCGCTCCGAGCGTTGCGAGATGTAGTAGAACACCTCACCGTCGAGGGTCGCGACCGTGGAGGGGGTGCCCATCACGATCAGCACCTGGTCCTGGCTCGCGCCGATCGGAATCTGCTCGAGCGCGCCGGGCGGCAGGATGTAACCCTTCTGGAACTGCTCGCCCGTACAGCCCGCAAGAGCCGCGCCGACCACGGCGGCAGCTGCGAGCATGCGCAAGCCGCGCCAGCATGCGTGGAGGCCGCGCCGCTGATCCGCGCGCAGGCTGGTCTGGTTCGTTGTCGTCATAGCGGAACTGATTCCGTCCCCTTGCGTCGCGCGAGGCGCTGAAGTACCGGGCGGAGGCTCTGAATGCAACACGCGCGCGCCCGCTTGCGGAAACCACAATGCTTTGGCCGTTCAATCACTTCAGGAAACCCCGACTAACCCCGCCGGGCACCATTGAAGCCATCTATGGCATGATCGTGACGCAGGCGCGAGAACCCATATTTTACCGTGACTTGGGCGTGCCCGATACGGTTAACGGGCGTTTCGACCTGTTGCTGCTGCATCTCTGGCTGTTGCTGCGCCGCCTGCGCACGGTCCAGAGTGCCACCGGAGGCGCCACGGAGCTGTCGCAGGCGCTATTCGATCGCTTCTGCGAAGACATGGACGACAATCTGCGCGAGATGGGGGTGGGCGACCAGACCGTGCCAAAGCGGATGCGGGCCTTCGGCGAGGCGTTCTACGGTCGCGTCCAGGCCTATGACCAGGCCATGGAAGGCGGCGGCGAGGCGCTGGCATCGGCGATCTGCAAGAATATCTTGAACGGGACCGGCTTCGGTCAGGCGCAGCAGCTCGCGGCCTATGCCCGGGCCAGTGAGGCCGATCTTGGCCGGACCGATGAGGCCGCGCTGCTGCGCGCCTCCTTCAAGTTTCCTCCAGCACTCCCCGAGGATGTCACGCCATGAGTCGACCGAATGCCGGATCCGAGCCCGATCCCTGGCGGGCGCCCGTCATCGTTGCGCAGATCCCCGAAGCAGGCCTGCATCGCGAGCTCGAGGCCTCAGCGGCCGAGCGGCAAACCATGGCGGCGCTCGCGGGCGTGCGGGAGATCCTGTCCGCGCATGCCAGCTTCGATGTCGTGCCGAAAAGCGGTGGGCGGGTTCACGTCACGGGGCTTGTTCGCGGCCGGGTCGGCCAGACCTGCGTCGTCACGCTGGATCCAATCGAGAGCGAGATCGAGGAGGAGGTCGACTTGATGTTCGCCCCCGAGGCCGAGGCGCGGCGCCTGGCCGATCTGATCGAGGAGGGGCAGGACGATGAGGGACCGTCCGAGGTCGCCGATCCTCCCGAGCCGATCGCTGGTGGCATCATCGACCTCGGCCGGCTCGCCACCGACGCCCTGTTCCTGGCCATCGATCCCTATCCGCGCAAGGAGGGGGCCGTATTCGAGGCGGAGGTCACCGCCCCAGATCCCGACGACAATCCCTTCGCGGTGCTGAAGGCGCTTCAAGACAAGAAGAAGGGCCAATAGGGCATTTCCCCTTGTGCCCGCCTTGCGAGGAGACGCGAGGCATTTCCCCTGATGGTTTGAAAGAAGCATTTATCCTTCTGATTTCGATGTCTTTCCTGCTCAATCCGGGGTTCGTGGCCGCATCGCCCCAAATGCAAAAGGCTGGGGGCAAGAGGTTGTTTCGGGGTAACAAAACGCTATTGTCGCGCCCCGGTCCGGGTGCGGCGTGGCGCCTGGCCGATCGCCATGTCCGTGGCGAGCCCATTTCGCGGCCCCGCTAGCTCAAGACCGCACCAGACCAGGTTTCCAGGACTTTCATGCCAAGCAAGGTTCGCATCGCGCTGGACGCCATGGGGGGCGATGTCGGCCCCGCCGTGGTCATTCCGGGCGCCGCCATCTCGCTGGGCAGGCATCGCGATACCGAGTTCCTGCTGGTCGGCGACCGCGCCAGGATCGAGCCCGAGCTCGACAAGCACCCGAAGCTGAAAGCCGCCTCCAGGATCGTCCATACCGACGTCGCCGTCAGCATGGAGGACAAGCCGAGCCAGGCGCTGCGGCGCGGCCGCAAGACCTCGTCGATGTGGCTGGCGATCGATGCGGTCAAGAAGGGCGAGGCGGATGTCGCGATCTCCGCCGGCAATACCGGCGCGCTGATGGCGATGGCGCGCTTCCACCTGCGGACGCTGCCGGGCATCGACCGTCCGGCCATCTCCGCGATATGGCCGACCATGCGCGGCGAATCCGTCGTGCTCGACCTCGGCGCCACCCTCGGCGGCGATGCCCACCATCTGGTCTCGATGGCGGTCATGGGCGCAGCCAAGGCGAGCGTGCTGTTCAACAAGAAGCGGCCGACGGTCGGCCTGCTCAACATCGGCGCCGAAGAGATCAAGGGCCACGAGGAGATTCGCGAGGCCAGCGAGATCCTGCGGGCAAGGAACCTGCCGGAGCTCGACTATATCGGCTTCGTCGAGGGCGACGGTATCGGAAAGGGGCTGGCCGACGTCATCGTGACCGAGGGCTTCAGCGGCAACATCGCGCTCAAGGCTGCCGAGGGAACCGCGCGCCAGATGGCGGAATTGCTCCGTAACGAGATGCAGCGGAGCTGGCTCTCCAAGCTCGGCTATGTCTTCGCCCGCAGCGCCTTCCAGGCCCTGCGCGACAAGATGGACCCCAACAAGTCCAATGGCGGTGTGCTGCTGGGACTGAGGGGGGTGGTGGTCAAGAGCCACGGCGGAACCAACGCCGAAGGCTTTGCCTATGCGATCGATGTTGGCTATGAGATGGCTCACTACGATCTCCTGAACAAGATCAATCAGATGCTCAACCGCGAGGGTGGTGCACTCAGTTCCGTGCAGCCCGCGCCGGAGGATGTTTCGTGACTCAAATTCGTTCGGTCGTGCTTGGCTGCGGCTCTTATCTGCCGGAGCAGGTGGTGACCAACGCCCAATTGGCGGCCCGCATCGACACCTCCGACGAGTGGATCGTTCAGCGCACGGGCATTCGCGAGCGGCACATCGCGGCCGAGGGCGAGTTCACCTCGCACCTGGCGATCAAGGCCGCGCAGGCCGCGCTCAGCGATGCCGGCATGGACGCGCAGTCGATCGACCTCATCGTGCTGGCGACCTCGACCCCGGACAACACCTTCCCCGCGACGGCTGTCGCCGTGCAGCACGGGCTCGGCATCAATCATGGCGCGGCCTTCGACCTCCAGGCGGTGTGCTCGGGCTTCGTGTTCGCGCTTGCCACCGCCGACAATTTCCTGCGCACCGGTGCCTTCAAGCGCGCGCTGGTGATCGGCGCCGAAACCTTCTCGCGCATCCTCGACTGGAACGACCGCGGCACCTGCGTGCTGTTCGGCGACGGCGCCGGGGCGGTGGTGCTGGAGGCGCAGGAGCAGCCCGGCAATGCCGCGACCGACCGCGGTATTGTGACCACGCATCTGCGCTCCGACGGCCGCCACAAGGCAAAGCTGTTCGTCGATGGCGGTCCGTCCTCGACCCAGACCGTCGGCCATCTGCGCATGGAAGGCCGCGAGGTCTTCAAGCATGCGGTCGGCATGATCACCGACGTCATCGTCGATGCCTTCCAGGCGACCGGGCTCAATGCCGAAAGCATCGACTGGTTCGTGCCGCACCAGGCCAACAAGCGAATCATCGACGCCTCCGCACACAAGCTTCACATCGCGCCGGAAAAGGTGGTGCTGACGGTGGACCGTCACGGCAACACCTCCGCCGCCTCGATCCCGCTGGCGCTGTCGGAGGCGCGCAAGGACGGCCGCATCAAGAAGGGTGACCTGATTCTCCTGGAGGCGATGGGCGGCGGCTTCACCTGGGGCTCCGCGCTGCTGCGCTGGTAAGCCACAGTCGATAAAATTTTGCCGGAATTCGCGCCGATAATCGATGCGTCTGCATTGATGAGCGCTGTTGACCGCCGTATCGTAACCTCATAATTTCAGACAACAATTGTTCGCCGTGATGTGGGGCAGGGCGATGACCGAGACCAGCAAAACCGTAACGCGAGTTGATCTGTGCGAAGCCGTCTACCAGAAGGTGGGGCTGTCGCGCACGGAATCGTCCGCCTTTGTGGAACTCGTGCTGAAGGAGATTACCGACTGCCTCGAAAAGGGCGAGACGGTGAAATTGTCCTCATTCGGGTCCTTCATGGTGCGCAAGAAGGGTCAGCGCATCGGCCGTAACCCGAAGACCGGTACCGAGGTGCCGATCTCGCCGCGCCGCGTCATGGTGTTCAAGCCGTCGGCGATCCTGAAGCAGCGGATCAACGGCCAGCACCGCGCCAATGGCGACGCCACCAGCAAGGCTCAGCAAGAGGCATAACCCTTTCGCAAAGGATTTGGCATTTGGACAAGGCGCCGGATGCGTTCCGAACCATCAGCGAAGTAGCGCAGGAACTCGACATTCCGCAGCACGTGCTGCGGTTCTGGGAGACCCGGTTCTCCCAGATCAAGCCGATGAAGCGCAGCGGCGGCCGCCGCTATTACCGCCCCGACGACGTCGACCTGCTCAAGGGCATCCGCCGGCTGCTCTACGGGGAGGGCTACACCATCCGCGGGGTGCAGCGGATCCTGAAGGAGCACGGCGTCAAATCGGTGCAGGGCTTGGCCGACAGCGCCGCCGCGGTCTCGTTCGGCGCCATCGAGGACGCCATCGGCGCGAGCCTGATCGAGCCCGAGGACGAGGCGCCCATCAAGGGCGTCACCGACACCGACGATGACGACTACCAGGGCGACGAAGAGGAAGGCATCGACTTCCGCTTCAGCGAGATCGACGACGAGGAGATCCTCACCACCTTCCGCAAGGGCGCCACTGCCGCGCCCGCCGGCCCCAGCGCGCTGGACCGCGAGCGCCTCGGCCGGGCGCTCGCCGACCTCGTCGCCTGCCGTGAGATGCTGGATCAGGCGCTGAAGGACGGGTAGGGGCGGGGCCCACCGGCTTGGCAGTTCCGCGTGCTTTGGGCGGATACACCAAAATGCTGCGGCCTCGCCTTGCGCAAAGCGGCGATCCTAGCTAATGGAACGACGTTCGGAGCGTGGCGCAGCCCGGTTAGCGCACTAGTCTGGGAGACTAGGGGTCGGAGGTTCAAATCCTCTCGCTCCGACCATTTCTCTCAATGGAATCAAAGTTGTTGCTGCGGTTAGTTTGCAACGTTCCGCCCGTTTGCAGATAGTTTGCAATCTTGTTCGTGCGCTGTTCTGTTAGGGGCCTGCTCGCTCGCCGTGGACGGTTACCCGGCGCGATTCCTCGGCGGCAGCTGTCTTATGAAATTAGGCATGAAATTCATGATGTCGTCAGCGTCGCGATCCGAAAGGACGGTGACGGGCATTGTGACGAGGGGGGTCTCGATCGGCCAAATCCGAGGCATCAGCTGCCGAAACCAATCGGGAAATTCGAAAGCTCCTGCGCGCAGGTTGCTCACAGAGAATGAGAACAAGTTGCCGTAGCTGAGAATTGTGAACTGAGCGTTGATCGGCCGCGCGCCACGAGGAGGATGAATGCCTCCTTCGCTCAGATAGTATGTGTAATGGTGATAGCGGCTCTTCCAATCTTCGCCGCGGTAGCGACCGATGTAAATCTGCCACTTAGCGAGTGGCGTGCGGGTGCTAAAAAATTCGTCCCGCTCGGCTGTAGTCACAGCGACGTTTTTCAAGTCGGAGTATTCCGCCGTGATCGCCTTCATTGTAAGCCATTTTGCGATCGTGACCTGCTGGTCTTCCGAAAGTTGAGTGGTGCGGCCCACAATTATCGGGGTCAGGATTGGCTGCGCTTCATCTTCAATGTCTCGCATCCATCCTTCGTTGCAGGACTTACAGATCTTGACCGTGCGATGTATCGTTAGGCCCGGTGCGCGTCTGTTCTCAAGCAAGGGACGTTTCTCGGGTATTCCTCGCTGATCGATGTGCCAATTCTGATCGGGATGCTCTACGAGATCATGCATCCACTGCGAGAAAATATGCTCTTTACTAATCCGAGACCATCCTTTGTGACCGGGCGAGCCTATAAAAACGCAGTCGCGCTTTAATTGCTTTATCTTCATGCGGTCTGCCCGAACTGGTCACTTGAAGAGTCGGTCGCGAGCGAGGTCCTATCCCGATGGTCCTCAAGCTTCTTGATCGCATTGGCTGCCGGCACACCCCTGCGAGCCAAATAATCGTCAATAATCCGCTGGGCCTTATCCACGGTCCAAGTTAGCGCCTCCGCAATCTCCGGTGCGGTAGCGCCCGCCTCCGCGAGCAACGTGGCGGCTGTGCCTCGGTTGTCGTGGAAGTTCAGGTTGCCGGCTCCGGCTGCGTCCGAGTCTTCCCGCCAGTGATCGTTGAAATAACGCTTGGTGTAAGCCTTCCTGGTCGGCGTCAGCATGACCAGCGCGCCGACACGGGGCAGGGCGTCCAGATGCGCCTTAAGCTCGCGTGTGGCCGGAATCCAAAGCATCTTGCCGGTCTTGCTGGATCGGATTTGGACGCGCTGCCCGTCGTATCGCGTCCAGGCGAACTTCCGGACGTCGCTGGCGCGCATTGCGGTGTTGCGGACCAGGATCATGGCCGTTGCCATCGCCGGCCGTGCTGTCTTGATGAACTGCTGCTGTAGCTCCTCCGACCACGTCTTGTCGGCCCGATCGCTCTTGTAGAGCCGGTGGAAGGTCGGAATGGGGTGATGCTTGATGCGGCGTTGCTCTTTCGCAAACGAGAGCACGCGGCAGAGCGCCGACATAAGGTTGTCCGCCGATCGGCGCGAGGTCTTGCCTAGCTCCTGATGCCACGCGAGTGCGTCCGCCGCGAATGCGTCGGCATCGTCTGGGTTGTTGAACGTGTCCTCGGGGACGGTGCCCCACTTCTGTTCGATACGCTTGAGCTTCCAGGGATACTGCTTGCGCGATTCCTCGCTCAGCGCGGCGTAGGTGCTGGACGTATCGAAAAGCCGAATGAGATCGGTTAGCGTCTTTTCGCTTTTGCGACGGGTGCGCTTCTCAGCCTCCGCGTAGGTCTCCGCGAGGCGGTCAGGGTCCAGGCGGATGCCGGTGGCGCGGCGGTAGAGATAGATTTTGACCGTGCCATCTGCCTGACGCTTGGGAACGCGGTTGATGCCCTTGAGCTTAAGCGGCTTGGGTCTTACGCGCATTCTCAGCCTTCCAACGCTGGTATGGGGTCATTCCCGGGGCAGATTCTGTCACAAGGCCCGAAGCCCGGTCTAGGGCAGAGTCAAGGGCCTTGAGGTCCCAGCGGTTGGTCCCCGCCATTGCCCTGGGGATAAGTCCCTTTTGCATCCAGCGGTCGAACGCAGCCAGGGTATTGCAGCCGCAGTAATCGGCCGCCTCCTGCTTTGTTAGACACCGCTTTTGCACGTCCGTCGTTCCCATGACCGAGCTATGAGACAGATATAGCGGGCGGATGATGGGATGCGCTGTATTTCGCGCGATGGCCCCAAAATGTCCGCGGCATCGCGCGGCGATAACTGAAGCGGTAGTGTTTGACGGCAATGCCCGCTAAGGTAAGCGGGGATTCAATCTTGAGGGGCCAATGGCGATTGACGCTGACAACATTTTTGATGGTCTGTCTTCAGACCCTCACTTGGCAAGTTACGAACTACTCATTCGACTAGAAAAAGCGCTGGGTTCATCGCCGGGCGTCTCGATGTTCACTGAGGTATGCGGAATCCTAGAGGCGTTTTACGAAGCTCAAGGTTGGAAACTGCCCAACCCATTAAATCCGTCGGGCTACCAAGGCACTGATCCGATCGAAGGCGCTGCTAGCTTGTTGCGCGCGCGTCCGCGTCTCCAATACGAGGCCTATGCCGGTCAGATCATGCAAAATTATCGGCATGTGACGAAGGCAAAGGCAGCGAGCGCGCTCAGCGCGCGAATAGCGACCGAACCCGGTTACGCGGTTTTCGAATCCGAAGAGAAGGCGGAGCTGCACGAGCATCTGGACAAGATCCGGAGCATCGTTGAAAAATCGTCGCTCGATGACAGGAAAAAGAACAGCCTGTTCGAGCGCATAAATGAGCTCGCTAAGGAAATCGACCGAAACGGCACAAGGACGGACAGGTTCTTTGCGTTCGCAGGAGAGTTGAGCTTCTATCTGGGCGAGTTTGCGAAGAATGCAAAACCTGCAATTGAAGAGGCGAAGTCAATCTTGAAAATCATCTGGCGAGCCCGCGAAAGGCACGACGGGACTAAGTTGCCACGGCCAGACGACGTGTTGCTGTTGCCTGACCCCGGACGCGAATGAACAAAAGGGCGCGGTGTGATCCGCGCCCTTTCTAATTCACTTGGTTTTGGCCGTTCGCATCAACTCGCCAGCCAGCATCCGGGCAATGACGAGTGGAGGTGATCCGCCAACCTGGGTCGCTTTCGTCCCGAATTCCGTGATGACCCGCACCATGCCGGAACGAACTTCGTAAGTGCCGGTGCGACGATCATTGTCATAGGTGAAGGCAACCACCTTAGTCATGCCGCGTCCTCACTGCTCGCCGGATAGATATCGGCGGCGCACAATGCGACCTGAATCTGGGTCTCTACCCAATTGCGCCCCATAACAACGTAATAGTCCGAGCCGGCACGAGAGTCGGTAAGCGTCTTCAAGAGAGCGAAATAGCGGTCGTCGGCAATCAACATGGCATTCCCTTCTTAGCCCCACCATTGTCGGTGTGGCGCCATAAGACTCATTATTCGCTAAGTGGCGTCAAGTAATTGACTCTATTTAAGATTGTAAGTCAGGACTGACTTGCAAAGTGCCCATTGACGCTAGGCAACCCAACGCATTTTAAAAGGTTGCTTTGGATACAGCATCGATCAGTAAGGAATGCCCGTGATCACATCGCCGGACTTTGCGACAGAATTCTACACAATCGAACGGACAGTCGAGGTCGTAGTGAACCTTGAGGTCTTTCGAATCGAGGTTATGCAATCGAGCGACGGCAACAAGCCATTCAGCACTCGCGTCTACGAGCGGGAAGACATTGTGGCCCAGCCCGCATATCCTTCGGAGGAGAATCCCGAACGAAAGCCTGAGACCTACCCGGTGTGGAAACCACTCGATATTGGCTGGACGGCTAGGGAAACAGCCGAAGGGGCCCTCAGCCAAGCCCTTGGATTTTTGGGCGAGCGGTTCCCGGATGCGAGTTGAGTCATGAGCTGGCCGGGAGGTTGGCGCGTGACCGGGAAGCAGGCCCGGGCCTTGGAGACGTTATCTTTGCCGAAGACATTCCCATCTCCGGAGACGGGATTAAAAAGCCGGCCGCAGGCCGGCGGGGGTTCGGGGGCGGCAGCCCCCCGGAGCGAAGCGACGGAGCGGAGCGAGGGAGACCGCGAGTTTCGCTGTCACGTTTCCTAAGGGAGCTTCGCTCCCGCTTTTTGTGACACCTCACTACTAAGCTACTTCCAGCAAGCGTGACAAAACGGGATCGCTCTAACCGATTCAATCGAAAGGGTTTTTCGATTTTGGGGTGCAACAAAAACTCTCGAATCTGTTGCGCCCTTGTTGCACCCTGTCGGCGTTAGAGATCGCTCCAGGGCCGCCCGGGTTCGCGCAATCGCCCAATCCGCTGGCGCATGCGGTAGACTTGATTTCGCGTCATCGCCGCGCCGGTCTCGCTCTCATACTCGTTCGCCAGCACGGCATCGGATATGGGGCCGGCCTTCGCCAAGATCAGCGAGGCCGCGTCGCCACGCGTCTGCTGCTACGAGCTACCTTTGCGTTCTTCATACGTTCCAGTAATTATTTCTTGGAGCAACTTTGGGGCACATGGCTCTGGAATCAATCGGGAGTGAAGCCCCTAGCGAGAAGGCTCTGTTGCAGGGCGACGATAGATGAACAGGGCAGTTCGCTCCTTGGGGCCTACCTCAAATACCCCACCACCATCCGCGTCGTCTCTTCTATCAGCGTCCGCACCATCTTCTCCGACAGCGTCTCGGCGTGGTTCAGCACCGTGTTGTGCGCGACCGACTCGATCGCGCTGACGCAGATGAAGGTCGCGACGTCGAGGTCGACCTTCCGCATCTCCTTGCGCCGGCTTTCGAGATAGGCGCGCACGAGAGCGTGGACCTCGCGGTTGAGTGCTTCGACATCCCTGAGCTGGCCAGTGCGGGGGATCTGCTCGGCGAGCACACAGTGCAGTTTCGGGTTGATGCGGTGGGCGTCGATGGCGACGGTGACGAGTTGTCGCACGGCCTTGTCGATCGGCAGGTCGGCGACCTCCGTGAGCGCGGTGCGGACGATGGCCATGATCTCCTCGTTGTGACGCTCGATCACGGCGGCGACGAGGGCTTCCTTGCTTGGAAAATATTGGTAGAGCGAGCCGACGCTGACGCCGGCGATCTCGGCGATGTGATTGGTGCTGGCCTTCTCGAAGCCTTCCTTGACCAGAATGCGAGCAGTTGCCTCGACCAGCGCGTCCACCGTGGCGCGGGATCGCTCCTGCGAGGCATTTTTTCGGGGTGTTGTGGGCGGTTTGCGGGCCACGGCCTTGTGATCTGAATGCGAGTAGGAAAAGCGAGTGAATGCTCGCATTATATCGGCAAGTGGCGGCGGGCCGGCAAGCCTCTTTGTCGCCGTATCGGAAAGAGCCAGATGGGGATGTGGCGATGAGCGTTGCCAGGATCGTGTCGGCCTTGCAGTTCTGCCCGGGCGGCTGCGTGTTCGGTGCGCGAGCCTCGCGCGATCCCGCGCCGAGCCTGCAGAGCCGCGCCTTCAACCTGCTGCTCGGGCTGCTTCCGCACAAGGAGCGGTTGGCCTCAGTCGAGGCCGTGCAGGCGCATGTGCAGAAGCTCGCCTTGGAGCCGGCCTCGTTCGAGCCGCCAAATCTCGGCGGCGGCGTCGAGGTGATCCTGACCAAGATGGGCGGATGGCCGGTCTACTACACCGCGCCTTCGTCGGGCCATGAGGGCTGCAACTACGTCATGTTCCTGCACGGCGGCGGCTACATCAACGAGATCGTGCCGGCGCATTGGCGCTTCGTTGGCCAGATGACGCGGCAGGCGCGCGTGTGCTGCGTCGTGCCGATCTATCCGCTGGCGCCGCGCGCCACCGCGAAGGATGTGGTGCCGGCGACGGCCGAGCTGCTGCGGATGTTGCTGGAGGATGCGGGACCGGCGAAGGTCACCGTGGTTGGCAATTCGGCCGGTGCGGGCCTCGCGCTCGCCGCCTGCCAATGGCTGCGAGATCGCGGGCACCGGCAGCCGAACCGGATGGTGCTGATCTCGCCGGCGGCTGATGCCTCGGTCAGCCGCCCGGAGCAGATCGAGATTGCGGCGCGTGATCCCATTCAGGACATTCCGGGGATTGTCGAAGCGGGACGGCTCTATGCCGGCGAGCTCGATGTCGGCCATCCCTTCGTCAGTCCGCTCAACGGCGCGTTTCGTGCGCTCGCGCCGATGACGATCTTCGCCGGCACGCGCGATCTGCTCTACCCTGACAGCGTCGATCTGGCGGAAAGGGCGAGGGCGTCGGGCGTGGCGGTCGAGTTGCATCTGCTGCGCGACCAGCCGCACAACTACGCATTGATGCCGACGCCGGAAGGGCGGCAGGCGCGTGCGATCATCTTGCGTGAGGTGGCCTAGGGATGTGGCGTGATCATCGTCACAAAGCGCGCCGCCGCGATCGGTCCGGCGCTTGCGGTGCCCGCGTGGAGGGATAAGGCGGCCTCCGGGGCGTTTCCTCGATCCGTCGTGTTCGGATCAGTAGTTTTGCGGGGCCGTCAGGCGTGGCCCTTGATCTCGTAGTGGCCCGGCACGCATTTGTAGCGCTCGAGGCGCCAGTTGGCGTGATAGATCGGATGCTCGCCCATCCATTTCGCGAGCGGGGCCTGTGCGCCGACCGCGCATTGCATCATCGAAATCTCGGGCGTCATGTTGCTGTCGGTCACGATTTCCTCGACGCAACTGCCTGAGCTGGCTGCGCCAAGCCGGCAAAGTACGGCAACGACGGTCACGAACATTCCTGTCACCTCATCGGTTGTTTCTGACCACGAGGAGGATGCAAGCGGAGTGCCAGAGCCTGTTGCGCGCAAGCGACACGCTGGCCTGGCCGAAACAACCCGGTGTCCCCCCGATCCGACGATTCGGATCGTAAGAGAAATGCTCTTAACCCGAAGCCGGGCAAAATACGGGAGCCGGGGCAGTCATCCCCGGTTGCGGGATCAGCTCCGCGCGGGCGGCCTTCCGTGAGGCGGGCCCGGCGTACGGAGGCGGCCGCGCTTTGACGCAGCGGAATAGTCCGTCGGCCGAAATAAGCGATGTCGAAGCTGACGGCGCGCGGCTTTTACCTGCGGATGCGGCGCTGCTACAGTTTTGCGGGCGTCCGGTGAGCGGCGCCGTGACGAAGAAACATACCGACAAGGGGAGGGACCGAAGTCCCATGAAGGATTTTGCTGGAAAGATCGCGGTCATCACCGGCGGCGGCACGGGAATGGGGCGCGAGCTCGCGCGGCAGCTCGTCGCCGAAGGCTGCAACGTCGCGATGTGCGACGTCTCGGAGGCCGCGATGGCCGAGACCAAGCGGCTCTGCGAGACCGAGAAGCTGCCGCAGGGCCTGCGCGTCACGACGCATGTCGCCGACGTCGCGATCGAGGATCACCTCAAGCGTTTTCGCGACGAACTCGCCGAGCAGCAGAAGACGGACAAGATCCATCTGCTGTTCAACAATGCCGGTATCGGCGGGGGCGGCAGCCTGTTCACCAACACGCGCGAGCAATGGGAGCGCACCTTCAACATCTGCTGGGGCGGGGTCTATCTCGGCGTGCGCACCTTCCTGCCGATGCTGGTCGCCGCGGACGAGGCCCACATCGTCAACACCGCGAGCGTCAACGGCTTCTGGGCCTCGATCGGCATGAACCAGGCGCACACCGCCTACAGCTCGGCCAAGTTCGCCGTGAAGGGATTTACCGAAGCGCTGATCAACGATCTCCGCCTGCACGCGCCGCACGTCAAATGCTCGGTGGTGATGCCCGGTCACATCGGCACCTCGATCGTCTCCAATTCGCGCAAGGTGCAGAGCGCGGACGGCTCGGAACGGCTTAGCGACGACGAGGTGGCGCTGACCCGCAAGCGCATGGTGGCGGCCGGCGTGCCGGATGCGGACAAGATGTCGGACGAGGACATCCAGGCGGTGTTCGCCGAGCGCGCCCGCAGCTTTCTGGAGGATGCGCCGACGACGGCCGCGCAGGCGGCGAAGATCATTCTCGACGGCGTCAAGGCGGAGCGCTGGCGCATCCTCGTCGGCGAGGACGCAAAACGTCTCGACGAGCGCGTGCGCGCCACGCCGGAGCAGGCTTACGACCGCGCCTTCTACGAAACTCTCGTGCAGGAGGTCGGCTGGCGGCTTGGTTGAGACAGTCTCCGAGCGGGCGCGAAAATATGGTATGATGATCGTCATGGCAAGAGATGCGCAGGCAATCTTGCGTGCCACCTCTTGCCAATGTTCGCCCGCTCCATGACCTATTGGAATGTCACGCATGCGACATGACGATGTTCAAGCGATGGTGATCTGAAACGCCTCTCATCGGGCGCTCGGCCGCTTGGTTGGCGGACTGAAATCGTTTAATTAATGGGAGTAACGCGACGATCGAGCGTAGCTCCCGATGATGCCAGCATGCCTCTCCGACGACTGGACCCTTTGCCCGGAACGAGAGGACATTTCCGCTGAGTTCACGCGGCTGCTCACTGCGGCCCAGGAGGGCGGCGCCACGATCGCGGAATGCCTCATGATCGCGCGACAGCTGAAGCGGGGCGACGACCGGTCCTGGCATCGCGAATGGAAGAAGCTGGCGCAAACCAATCGGCAGCGCGCCGAAGCCGCGTTCGCGGAGGGCCACATGGCGAGCGCGCAGCGCAATTGGCTGCGCGCGATGAACTACTATGGTGCCGCGGCGATGCCGCTCGATCCGGCGGATGAGCGCCGCTGGGTCGCGGTGCTGGCGATGCAGGACTGCGCCCGCCGCTATCTCGCCGCGCGCAGCCCGGCCGGCGAAGTCGTGACGATACCCTGGCTCGACGGGCATTCGCTGCAGGGCTACTTCCTTCCTGCGCCGTCAGCCGGCGGGCGGGCTCCGACCGTGATCTGCATCGGCGAGCCCGGTCACCGCAAGGAAGAGTTCCTGATCAAGCTCGTGCCGCATGCGCGCGAGCGCGGTTTCTCGATGCTGGCCATCGACCTGTTCGGCGACCAGCGCGACGATTTTCTCGACGCGCTGTTGCGGCGCCGGGATCTCGAGAGCGCGATCCCTGGCGTCATGGACTATCTGGAGACGCGCGGTGACGTCGACTTCGCGCGCGTCGGGATCATCGCCGATGGCTGGGGCTCGTCCTTCGTCTCGCGCGCGGTGTTGCAGGAGCCGCGGCTTGCCGCCGCCGTCTGCGACGGTGGCCTGTGGGACCTGCACGAGCGAGCGTTCTTCGCCAGCCGGTTCGCGATGAGCGACGTCAGCATCGTCCCGGTGCCGCATGCGCCGCTCATGGCCTCGAGCGCCGAGTGCCCGGTGCTGATCACGCTCGGCGAGGACGGTTGGCTCAAGGCCGATCGGGCGCGTCAGATCGTCCGGAACTCCAGGCTCGGCGGTTCGGACGTCATGCTGAAGGTGTTCACTGCGGCCGAGACCGGCGCGGCACAGGGCCATGCGGACAATCCCAGCCTTGCCAACGAATACATCTTCGACTGGCTCGAATCGCGGCTCGGTGCCGCCGGGCGCATCTAGCGGCGGTTGCCCGGATCGGGCCGGGCGTCAGAAGTCCAGGCTCAGACGGACGCAGGCCTTTTCGAGACGGCCCTTCAGCGTCGCGAGCTTGGTGGTGAATTCGGTGAGCTCGGCCTCGTCGAATTCCTGGAAGACGAATTCCCTGATGGTCTTGTACTGCTCAGTGAGGCTCGCCAGGTGCTTCTGCGTCTTATCGGTCAGGGACAGCCGGACCACCCTGGCGTCGGTCGGCGAGGGGCGGCGGCGCAACAGGCCCTTTTTTTCGAGCAGCTTGGACTGGGTGGTGACGAAGGACGGATCGACGTGGAGGAGCTTGGACACGACGTTGACCGGGATGCCGTCGTCCTTGTCGAGGTCGGAGATGGCCATCAGGATCAGCCATTGCGGCCCGCTGATGCCGAGCGTCCTCGCCCAGAACTGACGCAGCTCCTCGAGATACAGGTTGATCGACGATATCTCCCAGGTGAATCGCCTGATGATATCCAGGTTGCCGATGGTGCGCAGGCGCGCTCCCTCTTTCCTCGTCGCGGACACAGCGTCACTCCGTGAACCGGTTGTTCAGGTCGGTGTTCGTGGAACGTCATAGTCCACGCAAGCCTGCTCTGACGCAAGTGCAGAGCAGGCTAATTTTGTCACCAGAACCACAAAGATGACTGGCTCAGCAGATTCGCCCGGCCCCGGTGTTGCCCCCGGGGCACAGGTTTAGCGAAACCAGTAACCTGAGCTAATAAACTATTTTAATTAGCGGAACAGCGCAGGCATATTGACCGCGACGGTGGGGGGTACTCTATCGTCCCGTTGCAGGTGGTTCGCTCACGTCCCTCGCCTCGAAAGCGGGTGGGTCCGAAAGCGCAAAGCGGCCGAGCGGATTTGAGAGACGGGGATCTGGGGGGCCTCACGGTCCGGTCTCCGCAAAATGAGCAACTTGGAGGTTTTAAATGAAAGTGGTGAAGAGCCTTTTGCTCGGCACTGCGGCGGGTCTGATCGCCGTCGGTGGAGCCCAGGCGGCCGATCTTCCGGTCAAGGCCAAGGCGGTCGAGTACGTCAAGATCTGCTCGCTGTACGGCGCGGGTTTCTACTACATCCCGGGCAGCGACACCTGCATCAAGCTGGGCGGCTACCTGCGTGCCGAAGTGGCGCTGAACGCCGGCGGCAACTACAGTGCCCAGTACAACGGCGTGTTCGCGGCCAACAACCGCCTGACCAACTACTACTCGATGCGCGCTCGTCAGGATCTCAACATCGACACGCGCACCGCGACCGAGTACGGCGTCGTCCGCACCTATTTCGACGCGGTCTTCACCTGGACGACCGGCAGCTATGTCGGCACCGGCTCTGGCACGGGCGCGACCGCCTACAGTGCCACGACGGCCGGCACGTCCAACCTCAACCCGACTGACGGCGGCATCTCGGGCGGTTCGCTCGGCGTCTACTACGCCTTCATCCAGTTCGCCGGCTTCACCCTGGGCAAGTCGGTGTCGCAGTTCGACGCGCCCTGGATCAACTATCCCGGCAACAATTTCGACCAGCTCGTCGGCGGCAGCGGCACCACCAACGGCGTCCCCCAGGTCAGCTACACGGCCGATTTCGGCCAGGGCGTGACGGCGACGGTCTCGGTGCAGGATCAGACGCAGATTTTCCAGACCAACATCTGGAATACCGCGGGCATGACGACCTCGGGCGTTCTCGGCGGCGCCTACGGCTCGAGCGATTTCGGCGGCACCCGGTCTCCCGACATCGTCGGCGCGGTCCGCGTCGACCAGGCCTGGGGCCTGTTCCAGGCGTCGGTCGCTGCGCACGACAACCATACCGGCTATTACGGTGCGACCGAAGTCACCGGTCATCCCGAAGACAAGTGGGGCTGGGCGGTTCAGCTCGCTCTCTCGATCAAGAACATTCCGACCGGCGCCGGCGACGTGATCAACGTCTCGGGCGTCTACACCGAAGGCGCGAGCCGCTACAACTTCCAGGAGCTGGCCGCGACCAGCTACTCGATGTTCGGCAGCTCGAACGCCGCCTACCAGAGCATCGGCTTCGCCGGCGTCTCTGACGCGGTGTTCGGCCCGGGCGGCCAGCTCGAGCTGACCAAGACCTACGGCTTCCGTGGTGCCTACACCCACAACTGGAGCCCGTACTGGAATACGGCGCTCTACGGCGCGTGGGCTGCTGTCAACTACAACAGCACGGCGAAGGGCCTGATCTGCGGCAGCGCCGCGTTCGCGACCCTGACCGGCACCTGCAATCCGGACTTCAACATCGGCCAGGTGGGCGTCATCACCCGCTGGACGCCGGTGAAGAACCTGACCTTCTCGGCCGACTTCGTCTACAGCCATCTCGACCAGAAGTATTCGGGCGTGATCACGACGCCAGCGCTGACGAGCGTCGCCAAGCCGGGTGCGACCTACGAGCTGAAGGACCAGGACACCTACAGCCTCCTGCTGCGCGCCCAGCGCAACTGGTAAGCTCGAAGGTTTTGAACTTGATGAAGCCCCGGCGGGAAACCGCCGGGGCTTTTTCGCAAGGAAGGGCATTCGGAAAATCGGATGGCCTTTGCAGAGGACGAAGACGAGCCATGCGATTCGATCGTCTCAAACTTATTTACTTACCTGAGTTACTAAGCTATATACCGACCAGCCAAATACGAAAGTTGCGGCTCTTAGCTTCACGCTAAGCCTCCAGAAACCTCCGGTGATGCCCCGCCGGAGGTTTTTTGTTTTCTGGAGCACGGCGCGGCATCAGCCGCGCATCACGCGAGCGCGCGTGTTCGGCCGGTAGGCGAGGCGGCTGTGACCGGCGCAATAGGGCTGGCCGTCGGGAGCCGTGTTGCCGCAGAAGCAGAAATCGTCTTCGCCCGGCGTCGAGATCGGCCATCGGCAGCGGTTCTCGGACAACTCCAGCAGAGAGCAGCGATTGGCCTCGTCGATGGGGCACGCGGCCGCGGGGCCATCGCTCTCGCCATAGATCGTGGCGAGCATCTCATATTGCAGCCGCGGCACGGCCCTCCGCGTGCGCGCCGGCGCAAAGCCCCTGTCCTGGTCCTTGCGGTCGTCGACCGCCCGGCCGCGCGTCAGATTCAGCCGGGACAGCTTGCCGATCACGGCGTTGCGGCTGACGCCGATGTCGGCGGCGATCTCGCGGCAGGAGAGGCCGGCCTCGAAGTGTCGCTTCAGCAGTTCAATGCGTTCGTCGGTCCAGGTTGGTGAGAGAGCAGGCATGTGTAACGATCCCAGGTTGCAGATGTCGGCCATCCGCCCTCTCGAGATCCGTCCGCCTCACGTCCGGCGCGCACTCACGTCCTGCCATTGTCGCGGATCGACAAGAGCCCGTCCTTGATGGCGAGACGGATGCCTTCCTCGATCAATGTCCGTGCGACGCCGGGAACGCTGGTGCCGTGGGTGCCCTGTCTCACCAGCTTCTCCAGATAGGCGATGGTCGAGAGCGCCAAGGTAACGGGAATGCGGTCAGTCTCGGCTTTTTCGGTGGCCATGGCCGAACGCTAGCCTCTTACTCGGGTACATAAAAGTAACGATTAAGACTCTATTTAGGTTCGGGGGTGGAAGTCAAATCAGCGCCGGGGCAGCCGCTCACCTTGTTGGAATCGCTTGAGAATCGAATACGCCGCGGCGCGCCGCGGGGAAGACCGGGCGGCGGCTTGATGTCGGCAGGTCGGGGAAGGCCCCGGCGGGCTCAGCCGTGCACGATCGCCTTTTCGATCATGCAATGGATGCCCTTGGCGCCGTTGACGGTCTGGGTCACCCGCAAATCGGCCGCCAGGCTGCACAGCGTGTAGGCGTCCTCGCGCGACAGATTTCGCGTCTCGCCGAGCAGCGCAATCATGTCGCGCAGCGCGCGCACCACGCATTGGTCGAGGTCGGGGTCCATGGCCATGGTCATGTAGTGCGTCGCCGTCTCGGCGCGGGGATAGTCGAACCTGAGGTCCTTGCGCAGCGTCAGGCGGAAGCGGCCCCGGAGCGCGGTCTCGATCGCGGTGACGCAGACTTCGCCGTCACCCTGCACGCCATGGCCGTCACCGCAGGAGAACATCGCGCCCGGCACGAACACCGGCAGATACAGCGTCGCGCCGGCGCCGAGCTCCTTGTTGTCGAGATTGCCGCCCATCGCGCGCGGGATCAGCGAGGAGATGCGGCCCCAGGCCGGCGGCGGCGAAACGCCCATCACGCCGAAGAACGGCTTGAGAGGCAGGTCGAGGCCCCACGGCATGCGGCCGGTCATCCTGGTACGGTCGAGCGGGATGTTGAGAATGCGAGTCTCGTGGAAATCGTCGGGCAGGGTCCCGGACAGCGGCTTGATCATGTTCCAGCCCCAATCCTGCCGGAGCTGGACGTCGAGGACCTCGACCGCGAGCACGTCGCCGGGCTCGGCCCCCTCGACCGCGATCGGACCGGTGAGGATGTGGCCGGGCAGCATGCGCTCGTTCTTCGCATGAACCTCGTGCATCTCGGGCGGAATGTGAAACTTGTCGCGGTCGGGCAGCATGTCGGGTCCGCCACTGATGGTGTCGACCGTCACCTCGTCGCCGCTGGCGATGGTGAGAACGGGCCGAAGCGCGGCTTCGAAGAAGCCCCAATGGCAGGTTTCGGGGCTGGAATGCAGGTGATGATGGGTCATTTGCCGCGTCCGCTTGGTTTCATCGGCCGCGGGCTTGACCCGACGATCGATCCTCTTTCAAGAAGATTTCTGAAGATGGCGGGGCCGGTCAAGCCCTGCACAGACAGGCACGATGATTTCAGCGAGGCTCCCCTCTGTTCTTTGTTCTTTCCAAGACCCTCGGCGTCGCGCTGCTCCCGATCAATCTCCTGGTCGAGCTCGGGATCCTGTCCGTCGTGCTGATGGCGACGCGCTTTGCCGCGCTTGGCCGCAGGCTTGCTGTGATCACGCTGGTGGTGCTGGGGCTCGCTGCATTCTCGCCGCTCGGCAATCTCCTGATCTATCCGCTGGAGTCGCGCTTTCCGGCGTGGGATCCGTCGCGCGGCGCGCCCGACGGCATCATCGTGCTCGGCGGCTCCGTCGACACCGATCTGTCGGCGGCGCACCGCACGCCCGTCGTCGCGCATGCGGCCGATCGTCTGTTCGCGCCGGCCGAGCTCGCGCGGCGCTATCCGAACGCGCGCATCGTCTTCACCGGAGGCTCAGCGAACCTGGTTTCGACCGAGGCGAAGGAGGCCGACTACTCCGCGCCGATCCTGGAGAATCTCGGCATACCGAAGCAACGCCTGATCCTCGAACGCGACTCCCGCAACACCTGGGAGAATGCGATCTTTACCAGGAAATTGGTATCGCCAAAGCCAGGCGAGCGCTGGCTCCTGGTCACCTCGGCCTTCCACATGCCGCGCTCGATGGGGATCTTCCGCAAGGCCGGATTTGACGTCGAGGCCTATCCCGTGGACTGGCGGATGGGGGGACGAGACGATCTGTTGTCCTTCACCAATGTCGGAGCGGACGGGCTGGGCCGAACCGAAGTGGCCGTCCGCGAGTGGATCGGCCTCGTGGCCTACCGTCTGATGGGCCGGACCGGCGAGTTGCTTCCGGGACCAGGCAAGGACTAGAACGAGGGTCGCAAAACAACAACACACGGCGCGCGATCGCCGGCCGGGAGGGACCGCCATGCAGGAGCAGAGCGCAGAGAGGATCGATCTTGCCGGCCTCGTCGCCGACCTCAACAGCCTGCTGCGGCTGAAGACGACGGTGATCGGCATGAAGCTGTTCGCAACGGCCGCGGAGATGGAGGCGATCCCGAAGGTCCGGCGTCCGAACGCAATTCACACCACCGATCAGATCGTCAGCATGGCCGCGCGCCTCGGATGGACCGTCGGCATCACCGCCGACGACCTCGTCGGCGCGCAATGCCGCGCGGTAATCGGCCTTGCGCCGCAGGACGAGAAATGGCTCGCCGGCGAAAACTATGTCGGGGTCTGGCACGGTACCGCAGAGGATGCGCGCAGGCGCCAGGAGGCGCTGGATGTGGTTCCGTTCGGGAAATATCAGGCGCTCGCCGTCAGTCCGCTGGCGAGCGGCCGGCTCGATCCGCCCGACATCTGCCTCGTCTATGCGACGCCGGGGCAGATGATCATCCTGATCAACGGGCTGCAATATACCGGCTACCGGAAGTTCGAATGGGGCGTGGTCGGCGAGACCGCGTGTGCGGATTCCTGGGGGCGGGCGCTCAAGACCGGGGAGCCCAGCCTGTCCTTGCCATGCTATGCCGAACGGCGCTATGGCGGCGTGCCGGACGAGGAGATGCTGATGGCCTTGAAGCCGTCGCATCTCGCCAAGGCAGTCGAAGGCATGAAGGCGCTGGCCAGGAACGGCCTGCGCTATCCGATCCCGCCCTATGGCATTCAAAGCGACGTCCGTGCCGGCATGGGCGTGAGTTACGCGAAGAAGTAAAGGCCGACCATGAGCTCTGCGAAATTCGACATCGTCGTCTACGGCGCGACCGGCTTCACCGGCCAGCTCGTCGCCGAATATCTGACGGCGCACTACAAGGACGACAAGTCCCTGACATGGGCGATGGCGGGCCGCAGCCTCGACAAGCTGAAATCGGTGCGAGACGCGATCGGTGCGCCCGCCGATACGCCGCTGATCGTGGCGGATGCGTCGGATGCGGCGTCGCTGAAGGCGATGGTCGCTCAGACGAGGTCGGTGATCACGACGGTGGGGCCGTACCAGTTCTATGGCGAGGACCTGCTCGCGGCCTGCGTCGCTGCGGGCGCGGATTATTTCGATCTCTGCGGCGAGCCGGTCTGGATGCGGCAGATGATCGACAAGTACGAGGCGGCGGCCAAGGCGAGCGGCGCGCGCATCGTGTTCTCCTGCGGTTACGACTCCGTGCCGTTCGAGCTCGGCACGTTCTTCGTGCAGGAGGAAGCCAGGCGCGTGTTCGGCGCGCCGGCCGCGCGCGTGAAAGGCCGCGTGCGCGACATGCGCGGCACGCTGTCAGGCGGCACAGCGGCCAGTGCGAAGGCGACCTTCGATGCGGTCGCCAAGGACCTCAGCCTCGTCGCCATTCTCAACGACCATTTTGCGCTGACGCCTGATTTCACCGGCCCGAAGCAGCCCAAGGGCAACAGGGCGGCTTACGAGGAGGATCTGCAATCCTGGGCCGCGCCGTTCATGATGGCGCTGATCAACACCCGCAACGTCCATCGTTCCAACATGCTGATGGGCTTTCCCTACGGCAAGGACTTCGTCTACGACGAGATGGTCCTGACCGGTCCCGGAGAGAAGGGCGAAGCCAACGCCAGGCGCGTGATGGCGGTCAACGCCGAGAAGACCGGTCCTAACGCGCCGAAGCCGGGCGAAGGGCCGTCGAAGGAGGAACGCGAGAACGGCTTGTTCGATCTGCTCTACGTCGCGATCGCACCGGACGGACGCCAGGTCCGCGCCGGCGTCACCGGCGACCGCGATCCCGGCTACGGTTCGACCTCCAAGATGATCTCCGAATGCGCGATCTGCCTGCTGCGTGATGCGACGGATGTTCCGGGCGGCTTCTGGACGCCGGGCGCAGCGATGCAGCACAAGCTGATCAAGCGGCTGCAGGACAATGCGGGGCTGACGTTCAGGGTGGAGAGCTAGGTCGGCTCTCGTAGGGTGGGCAAAGGCGCAATGCGCCGTGCCCACCATCTCTCAGTGGTGGGCATGTTGCGCTTTGCCCACCCTATGGCACCGTCTCTGTCACACCGCCCGCGCGTCATACGCGTACATGAACTCCATGCCTTTCGCCCCGAGCGGCAGCAGCCATTTCATCATCTGATTGCGTATCCACGCGCCGGTGGCGCTGAACTCGCGCTTGCTGTTGCCGTTGCGACGCGCCATCGCGACGATCTTCTCGGTGCGCGGACGGCGCTCGGCCTCGAAGGCCTGGAAGGTGGCGCCGAGCTCCTGGCCCTCCTGCATCAGCCGCGCAAGGCGCATCGCATCTTCGAGAGCCAGCGCGGCGCCCTGGCCGGCATGGGGGCTGGTCGCATGCGCGGCGTCCCCGATCAGCAGCGAACGCTTGCGCGACCAGGTCGGTAGGGTTGCGACGTCGAGCGTGTCGGTGACGACGATGTTCTCGGCGGCCTCGATGATATCGGGAATCGGATCGTGCCAGCCGCGGTGGAAGCCGCGCAGACGCTGCTTCAGCGCGGCGTGATCGAGCGCGCGGAACATCGCAGCGTCCATGCCGTGCGCGGGCTGGGTGCTCCACCACATCACCCCGTCGGTCGGATCGGGGCTGCAATAGCCGTAGCCGAAGAAGCCGCTCTGGCCGAACGTGGTCTCGACGTGCCGGCCGATCGGCCTGCGGGCGAGGACGGTGTGCGGCACGAAGCCGCCGAAGCCGATCAGTCCGGTGTTGAACGGCTGTGGCCCGTCCGGAATTACCTGGCGGCGCACGACCGAGTGCACGCCGTCGGCGCCGATCAGGAAGTCGCCTTCCGCGGTGGTGCCGTCGGCGAAGTAGGCGATGATCGGCTGGTCGCCGCGATCCTCGATCTTGATCAGGCGCTTCTCGAAATAAAGCGAGACGCAGGCGCACCAGGCCTTGTCGATCAGGATCTCGTTCAGCGTGGCGCGGGAGATGTTGACGGCCGGCTGGCCGAAGCGCCGGGCCATGTCGCGGTTGATCGAGCCGAGTTTCTCGCCGTCCTGCGAATAGAAGTCGAAGGCTTCCGCGACCGAGCCGCGGCTGATCAATTCGTTCGCAAGCCCGATCTCCTCCAGGACATGCATGCCGTTCGGCGCGATCTGAAGGCCGCCGCCGATGCCTTTCGAATAAGGCCAGGCCTCGTAGATCGCGGACTCGATGCCGGCGCGGCGCAGCAGGATCGCGACGACGGGCCCGGCGATGCCGGCGCCGATGATCAGGGCCCTGCGGGGACGGTGGGTCATGGCTTGCTCCCGACTTTTCCATGGTGCTAGGGAGAAATTACGGTTACTAAATATCTTAGTAACTAAGATATAAACCGAGTAAGAGAAGAGGCCGATCTTGTCAAGGACGAAGGGGCGCGCGGCATTGCTGCAGGAGCTGGAGGAAGCGATGCGCAGGTCGTCCGCGCAGGGCGTGCTCTACGGCCAGACCGTTGCCAACGTTGCCGGAATTGCCAATTCCGACCTTGAATGCATGGACATCCTGTATCTCGAAGGCCGTGTCACCGCGGGCCGGCTCGCCGAAGTCACCGGCCTGACGACTGGTGCCATCACCGGCGTGGTCGATCGGCTCGAAAAGGCCGGCCTGGTGCGTCGTGAGCGGGACGAGAAAGACCGCCGCAAGGTGTTCATTTCCGTCGTACCGGAGAAGGCCATGAAGATCGGTGAGCTCTATGTGCCGATGCAGCAGGCGATGGAGAAGGTTTTCGGCGCCTATTCAGACGAGGAACTGCGCTTGCTGCTGCGCTTCGCCAATGAGGGCTACAAGGGCGTGCTGACGGCAACCGAGGCGCTCAAGAGTTTGCTCGATACGCCGCCGGAGAAGCGGCCGGCACTCAAGCTGAAGAAGCTTCGTCGCTAGCGGTTTTGATCTTGTAGGCCTGTGCGGCCGCGATCATGCCCCACATCGCGCCCAGCATCATCCAGAAGTGCCGCCAGTGATCGGTGTCGATCACGAAGCTTTCGCCGACGGTGCCGAGGAACGCGGAGAAGACCGCGAGATAGGCGCGCTGCCATGGCACGCGGACGAAGATGTGCCGGAAGCCCATGATGACGGTGGTGAAGACCAGCGCGGGATAGCACACGCCGGAAAGCCAGCCGCCGGACATGAAGGCGTTCAGGTAGGAGTTGTGCGTGTCCTCGGGGAAGTAGCGGTGGAATTGCAGGGGGCCGATGCCGAACGGCAGGTCGAGCGCCATCTCCGCGCCTAGGATGTGCCGGCCGAACCGGCCGAAGCGGCCTTCGTCATAGCTCTGATCGAAGCTCGCGCGCTGCTTGAACATCTCGGCGGTGGAATCGAACGACAGCAGCACCGCGATCAGCGCGAGGCCCAGCACAGCGGCGACGATCGCCATGACGATGATGCGCGAGCGCTGCGCATTGGTGCGGCTGGTCAGCACCATCAGCGCCAGCATGAAGGCGGAGGTCAGCACCAATCCGCCCCAGGCTGCGCGAGAGAAGGCGAGCAGGATCGCCAGCGACATGAGGCCGAAGGCGACGACGTTGCGCAACGCCTTGGCCAGCCTGTCCGAGACCACGCTCTGGAGCGCGAACAGCGCCGGCAGGATCAGGAAGGCGCCGAGCACGTTGGGGTCCTTGAACGTGCCGCGCGCGCGTCCGTAGAGCGTCAGGAGGTCGTTGCCGCCGGGAACCAGGTGGAAGTAGCCGGCGACCGCCAACAGCGAGGCAACCATCGCGCCGACCACGAGCCCGCGGCGGAGCATGTCGAGCCGGGCCGCCGTGTCTTCCGAGGTGACCATCGCGAAGAACACCACGGTCACCGCCATGTACCAGGAGGTCGCGATCCAGGTCACCACCGCGGACTGCTCGAACAGCGGGATCGCGCTGATCGTATAGCCGACATTGAGCAGGACCAGCATCAGTACGAGCGGCATCAGCACGAGCCGCAGGCGCAGGCTGGTGGCGAAGAAGGTGACGGTGGCGAGCAGCGTCGCGATCTCGTACGGGCTCGGCTCGATGAAGACGATCGCGCCGGAGGCGCCGACCAGCCACACCAGCGCGCGCTGCAGCGCCAGCACGCCGGGCGCAGCCAGTTTCACTCCATCGGCTGTCGCCGCATACGCCATCACATGCTCATACGCTTACGCAACTCGTACACCACAACTTCCGCTGTCATGCTCCGCGAAAGCGGGGCATCCAGTACTCCGAGCCATTCGTGGCAGTTCTCGCTGCCGGTGGGTACTGGATCGCCCGGTCCTAGTGCGCAACTGCGCACTGGCCGGGCGATGACAGCGTGTCTTCGGGGGTAGCAAACTCAATACGCGTTCTCGTTCTTGGTCAGCAGCGAGATCGGCGTCTTCAGGAGGATGTAGAGGTCGAACAGCACCGACCAGTTCTCGATGTAGTACAGGTCGAACTCGACGCGCTTCTGGATCTTCTCTTCATTGTCGATCTCGCCGCGCCAGCCGTTGATCTGGGCCCAGCCGGTAATGCCCGGCTTGACGCGGTGGCGGGCGAAATAGCCGTCGACGGCTTCGTCGAACAGACGGCTCTGGAGCTTGCCCTGCACCGCATGCGGACGCGGGCCGACCAGCGAGAGATTGCCGGCGAACACCACGTTGAAGAGCTGCGGCAGCTCGTCGAGGCTGGTCTTGCGGATGAAGCGGCCGACGCGGGTGACGCGCGGATCGTTCTTGGTCACGACCTTCGATGCGGTCGGGTCGGCCTGATGGTGGTACATCGAGCGGAATTTGTAGACGTCGATGCGCTCGTTGTTGAAGCCGAAACGCTTTTGGCGGAACAGCACCGGGCCGGGGCTGTCGAGTTTCACCGCCAGCGCCACCAGTCCCATTACCGGCAGCGCTGCGAGCAGCGCGAGGCTGCCGACGAGGCGGTCGAACAGCCACTTCATCACCAGATCCCAGTCGGTGATCGGCGCCTCGAACACGTCCAGCGTCGGCACCTCGCCGAGATAGGAATAGGAGCGGGGACGGAAGCGCAGCTTGTTGGTGTGCGCGGACAGGCGAATGTCGACCGGCAGCACCCAGAGCTTCTTCAGCATCTCCAGGATGCGCGTTTCCGCCGAGATCGGCAGCGCGAACAGCACGAGGTCGACGCGGGTGCGGCGGGCGAACTCGACGATGTCGTCGACCTTGCCGAGCTTGCGTGCGCCGGCGCAGGTGTCGAGCGCTCGGCTGTCGTTGCGGTCGTCGAACACGCCGAGCACGTGGATGTCGGAGTCTTCCTGCGCCTTCAACGCCTCGACCAGCTGCTCGCCGTTGCTGTCGGAGCCGACGATGATGGTCCGGCGGTCGAGCCGGCCCTGGCGCGCCCAGCCACGCACCAGCGCGCGCAGCACCAGACGCTCGGCAATCAGCGTGGCGAGTCCGAGGAAGTAGAAGGCGGCAAGCCAGAGCCGCGAGATTTCGCTGCCGTACTTGGCGAAGAAGGAGATGCCGATGAACAGCAGGAAGACGAACGACCAGGACGAGATCATCCGGGTCATCTGCCGGAGCTGACCACGGAACAGCTGCACCTGGTAGATGTCGGCGGCCTGGAAGCAGACCACGGCGGCGACCGCGACGGCGACGACCTCGGCAGGATAAATCCAGCTGAAGGCGCCGGAGAGCGGCATGACATAGCCGACATAGAGCGCAATGCCGACGAGGCTCAGCAGCATGAAATCGGCCAGACGGACGAAACCGGCGATCACGACCGGCGAATAGGCGCGGGCGACCTTCTGGTTGACCACGTCGAGCGCGGCAGTTGAGAGCCGGCGACGGCGCTCCACGAAGGGCTGGTCAGCAGGTTTTGCCGCGGCACTGGTCGCGGCATCGAGCATCGAGCGTGCGTTGAGCGGTTCCACGGGCGTCCACGTCCATTCCAAAGCCCGCGGCACGGCGTTGAGCGCCCGGGCGAGCATCCCCTGGACCTTGGACTATCGAACAAATCGGAAGATTCTCTAAAGCGGGTCTTAAGAATGGTTAGTGATTGGTAAATGCGTCGCTATAGCCGGCGAGCACGCCATCGACCATCGCGGCTTGCGAGAAATGTGCGGAGATGCGTTCCCGCAAGGTGGCCGCGCGCTGCGCGGTCGTTTGCGGATCGTCCAGCGCCGCGGCGATCGCCTCCGCCATGGCCTCGGGATTGCTCGGTGCAAACAAAGCGGGGCTGTCGGCGCCGAAGATCTCGGGAATGCCGCCGATGCGGGACGCGATCATCGGAATACCGGCGGCACCCGCCTCGATCACAACGTAAGGCATGGAATCGCCGCGCGAGGGGACGACCAGCAGCCGCCCCTTGGAGAAGCCGTAGCGCGGCTTGACGTGGCCGATGAAGCGGATGGCGCCGGAGAGGCCGAGCCTCTCGACCTGCGCTTTCAGCGTCGCCGTTTCCTCGCCGTCGCCGCCGAGCGTCAGCGTGACCTTCCTGCCGCCCGCATGCAGCTGCGCCACGGCATCGACCAGCAGATCCGCGCCCTTGATGTGCCTGAACTCGCCGACATAAGCGAGGTCGGTGGCATCGTCGGCCGTTACGACCGGCTCGAACTCCTCGGGGGTGACACCATTGAAGACGCAGCGCACCACGCCCTTGGGCGTGCCGACGATGCGTTGATAGGTGTCGCGGGCAAATGCGCTCTCGAACAGGAACAGGTCGGTCGAATCCATCAGCGCGCGCTCGAGCCGTGCGTAGAACTCGCCCTTGAGGGTGTTGAGGGGATAATGCAGCGAACCGCCATGCGGGGTGTAGATGCGGATGGTGTCGTCGGAGCGCCGCCGCATGCGGATGAAGGCGCCGGCCTTGGCGCCATGGCCGTGCATCACGTCGGGCTTGAGCGTGGCGATCAGGCGCCTCATGCGAAGCCATACCAGGACATCGTCGGGCGACGGCTCGCGGCGGATCGCGAGCCGGTGCACGCCGAGCTTCAGCCGAGGCGCGAGCTCGGCAAGCGCCTTGTCGGCGCGCTCCCCGCCGGTGAGGCTGTCGGCGAGAATGCCGACATGATGGCCACGGTCGACCTGGCCGTTGGCGACGTCGAGGATGTGGCGGAAGATGCCCCCGACCGGAGCACGCACGGCGTGCAGGATGCGAAGTGGCCGGTCGGGAGAAGGGGACATGTTAGAAACCAGCTCGCCGGCGACTGCCGAACAATTCTCACGAAATAATCGTGAGGGATTAAGGGTCCTCGTGGTTAACAAACGGTGACGAGCGCGCGTGGCCGGCCGCCGTCCGTCGCGATTAACCCAGCGGCAACCTTAATGGAGTGTAATCGCCCCGGTTGAGGTAGAGTCGCAGCGTTGCCCTGCGGGAGTGTTCGATGCGTTTAGCGTTCTGGCGTGACAGCAAGGCCAAGGCGGTGATCGAGCGGGCAGTCTCGAAATCCAGACCCAAGCCTGCGCCCAAGGTCGAGGCCAAGATCGAGCCCAAGATCGAAGCCGAGGTTGAAGCGGGCCCTGCGCCTGTCGTCGCGAAGCAGGCACAAGTCGAATCCGGCGACATCGACCTGCGCGCGCTTGGAGCGGCATTGGCGCGCAAGCGCAGCTGGATCATCGTGCCGACGGTGCTGGCGCTCGTTGCGTCCCTTGCTGTCGTCAATCTCGTCACGCCGCGCTACAAGTCTGAAGCCCGCATCCTGATCGACGGCCGCGAGAACGTGTTCCTGCGCCCGAACAGCGACCGCACCGAGGAGCGACAGGCGCTCGACGCCGAGGCCGTCACCAGCCAGGTGCAGCTGGTGTTGTCGCGCGATCTCGCGCGGGAGATCATCAGGAAGAACAAGCTTGCGGAACGCCCCGAATTCGATCCGGTGCTGCAAGGCGTCTCGCCTCTGAAGTCGCTTGCCGCGCTCATCGGTATCGCCCGCGATCCGTTCTCGATGACGCCGGAAGAGCGCGTGCTCGATGCCTATTACGAACGCCTCCAGGCCTACGCGGTCGACAAGTCGCGCGTGATCGTGATCGAATTCCAGTCCGCCGATTCCGAGCTTGCCGCCCGCGTCGCCAATTCGATCGCCGACGGCTATCTCGTGCTCCAGCAGAGCGTGCGCCAGGAGCAGGCCAAGAACGCCAGCCAGTGGCTGGCCGGCGAGATCGAGAGCCTGCGCAAGAAAGTCTCGGACGCCGAGGCGAGGGTCGAGGACTTCCGTTCCAAGTCGAGCCTGTTCGTCGGGACCAACAACACCACGCTGTCGAACCAGCAGATGGGCGAGGTGAACACCCAGCTCAACAATGCGCGCTCGATGAAGGCGGATGCGGAATCCAAGGCCCGGCTGATCAAGGAGATGCTCCAGACCGGCAAGCCGATCGAGGCATCCGAGGTCGTGAACTCCGAATTGATGCGCCGGCTGTCGGAGCAGAGGGTGACCCTGCGCGCGCAGCTCGCCGAACAGTCATCCACGCTGCTCGGCAATCACCCGCGGATCAAGGAGCTGAAGGCGCAGCTTGGCGACCTCGACAATCAGATCCGCGACGAAGCGGCCAAGATCTCGCGCTCGCTCGAAAACGACGCCCGGATCGCCAGCGGCCGGGTCGATGGCCTGACCGTGAGCCTCGAGCAGCTCAAGAAGCAGGCGGCCTCGACCAACGGCCAGGATGTCCAGCTCCGCGCCCTGGAGCGCGAAGCCAAGGCGCAGCGCGACCTGCTCGAGACCTATCTGGCCAAGTACCGCGAAGCCAATACCCGCGAAACCATCGATACCGCGCCGACGGACGGCCGCATCATCTCGCGCGCCATCGTCTCGAACACGCCGGCCTATCCGAAGAAGCTGCCGATCGTGCTGATCGCGACCATCACGACGCTGCTGCTTTCGTCCGGCGTCGTCGTCACCGGTGAGCTGTTGCGTCAGACTGCGCCACGCGCGGCAGCCGTGTTCACCCCGGCGGCGATTCGGCGGGAGCCGGCGGTGGCTCGGCAAGACTTGGTGGTGGAGCCGGTCGTCGAACCCGTCACGGAAGAGCCGGCACCGCTTCAGCCGGAGATCACGGTCGATGCCGCTGTGACCGAGTTCGCCGAGATCGAGCATCTCGCCGACCGCCTGCGTGCCGCGGGCGCGGCGGCGAAGAAGGTCACGGTGCTCGGCACTGCGCCCGGCGAAGCCATCACGCTGTCGACGTTGACGCTCGCCCGGCACCTGGCGCGCGATGCCCGCGTCGTCGTCGTCGATCTCGCCGCGTCCTCGCCGATCATTGCCGCGGTGTCCGTCGATGCTTCGGTGCCGGGCCTCGCCGAGCTGATGCAGGGCGAAGCCTCGTTCGCCCAGATCATCACCCGCGACAAGCTCTCGCGGCTGCATCTGGTCATGGCCGGCCGTCCCGGCTTCGACCGCAGCCTGCTGCAATCGCCGCGCGTGGCGCTCGCGATCGACGCGCTGCTGCGCGCCTACGACCACGTGCTGATCGATGCCGGCGGCGCCTCCGATCTTCCGGCCGAACTGCTGACGGCGCATGCCCGCGCCGTCGTGGTGCCGGATGCGTCGATGGCAGCTGATGCCCGCACGCTGATGTGCGAGCAGCTGAGGGAGGTCGGCTTCAGCGAGGTGACGATGCTGAGCAAGCCGGTGCAGCCGTCGGATGCGATGGAAGCGCCGCGCGTCGTGGCGGCGTAGGCCCTCTCTCCTGGCGCGAGACGGGTGAGGGGGCTCTCTCCACGAGCTCGGAATCGTAGGGTGGGCAAAGGCGCACTTGCGCCGTGCCCACCACCTATCAACGCTTGCGGCGGACATGGTGGGCACGCTTCGCTTTGCCCACCCTACGATACTACGCAGTTCGGTGCTTACCCGAACGCCTGCCGCAGCCGTCGGGCCATATCGAACAGCATCTGGTTTTGCTTCACCAGCCGCTTGCCGTGGCTGAGCGAGGACATCGCCATCGCCGCGAGCTTGCCGCGGGAGGTCAGGGGCACGAAGCTGTCGAAAATGTCCTCTTCGTCCTTGCAGAACATTCGCTTGTAGTCGTCCGAGCCGATGCCGAGGTCGAGCGAGCGGTAGCCGTGTTCGGCACAGCGATCGAAGATGTAGCGCATCAGGATCAGGCCCGGGCTGTAGCGGGCGTGCTCGGACATCGTGTAGGTGTTGAACATCATCGAGAAGCGCTCGCCGTCGGCGACGCCGGCGAAGATCGCGATCACCTCCTCGTCGCATTCCAGCGCATGGATGTCGATGATGCGGCCTCCATCGCGCGGCGCAAGGCAGGCGCTGCGGACGAACTGTTCGACGCCGGGCTCGGCGAAGACGTTCGGGAGCTTCTGTTCCGCCATCCGCACCGGCTTGACGCGGAAGAACCAGTCGAGCAGGCGGGTGATGTCTGCGTCCGACGTGGCCAGGCGATAACGATAGCCGGCGAGCGACTGAAGCTTCTTTTCCTTGCTCTTGAGGCGGCGACGGAGCGAATTGCTGATCCGCGATGCCGGCGGGCCGCCAGGCTCCATCACCAGCCGCGGGCAGCCGTTGATCGCGCTCTGTCGCGGCAGCAGCGCAAACGGGTTCTGCTGGTCGTGCCAGCGCTGCGGCTGCTGCGTCAGCACGAGCACGTCGACATGCTCGCGCAGCGGCGCAAGCAGTGCGTCGAGATCGGCGAGGGCGGCCTGTGCCGCGAACTCGGCGTTCCACAGGCCCATGTTGAAGGTCGTATGCTTGCCGCCCATGAAGCAGGCCGTGCGCACGCCGTGGCTTTGGCGTTGCGAGAGCGGCAGCAGCAGCAGCGGGTGGCGCTCGGCGTCGCGGGCGATCACGATGAACGGCCGGGCGCCTTCATGGGCGCCCACAAGGCGTTGCCACGGGCTGAGCAGGTCGAAGCGTTGGTAGGGCGTGAAGAGATGGCCGTTCGCTTCGAAGGCACGCCAGATCGCCTCGGCCTCGGCGAGATCGGTGACGATATCGACCTGCGCGATACGGCTCGCTTTCGACCGCGCTGGCGCTTCTGCCGTCCGGCTTTGCATCGCCGCAGCCATGGTCATTCGCGAAACCTGTCGAGAAATCTAAAATACGTATTTCGGCCTGTGGCCGACCTTTGCAAACAAAGGTCAACAAAGGGTAATGACGATGGGAGAGGGGAACGGGCGCCGGCGAGCGCGAAGGGTGGGAATTTGGCATCCGACGACAGATGGCTGGAACGGTTGCGCCTCGAACTGGCCTGGTTCACTGGCCGGGCCATGCTGCACAGTCGCGGTGCCGGCGTCATCCTGCGCTTTGCGCATGTGCGGCCGCGGCGGCGCGGATTTCAGCCGCTGCGCGCGAACGAGATCACGCCGCAATTTCTTGACCGCGCGATTCGCGCGCTGAAGCGGTGGAGGTACGATTTCCTCGGCATGGACGAGGTCTGCCGGCGCGCCGTGACGCTGCCGGAGAAGCGTCGTTTCGTGGCGCTGACCTTCGATGGTGCGCCCAAGGACCTCATCAACTTCGCCTATCCGGTGCTAACGCGCCATGCCGTACCTTTCACGATCTATGTGCCCACCGCCTTTCCCGACGGCGTCGGCGAAGCCTGGTGGCTCGGTCTCGAACAGGTGATCGCGCGCGAGAGCCGGATCAGTCTGATGATGGGCGACAGGGAGCAGCGTTTCACGGTCACCGACAATGCCGAGAAGCAGGCGCTGTTTTCGTATCTGGAGAGCTGGCTGCGCTCGTTGCCGCCCGCGGAGCTGTCGGCCGCGATTGCCGATCTCTGCACGCGCTACAGGATCGATCTCGCAGCGGTCTCGCGCGAGGCGTCGATGGATTGGGAAGACCTGGCGCAACTGGCCGCCGATCCGCTCGTGACGATCGGCAGCGCGACAGTCAACTATCCCGTTCTCGCCAACATGAAGGATGCCGCCGCGCTGCGCGAGATGACGATGGGCAAGGCCGTCGCGGAAGCGGCTTTTGGCCGCGAGATCAGGCATTTCGCTTTCCCGTTCGGCGATCGCTCTTCGTTTCGACGCAGCCACGTCATGATGGCGGAGGAGGCCGGATTTGCCAGCGCGGTGTCGACGATCCCGGGCATCGTGGACGCGGAGGGGCGCACCAATCTGCGCGCGCTGCCGCGGATTTCCTGGGACGGACAGGTGCGTTCGCTGCGGATGATGCGCGTGCTGGCGTCGGGCGTCGCCTTTGCGCCGGTGAAACCGACGGGCAGCGTGATGGGCCAGACTTAACGCGTGGACTTGACGCGGTCGGGCCGCTGCATCCAGCTCACGATCGGCATCGCGGGCAGCACCCAGCCCATGCCGACCACGACATAGTAGATCGCCTGCCGCCAGCCGGACTCGGCGATCCACGGCATCTGCGCGGCCGCCATGCCGAGCAGGGCCCATACGGTGGCCAGCACCAGGAGCAGGATGGCGCCGAGGAACTTGCGGGTGCGGATCGTCATGGCGGGAGCTTGCTGCTTTCGCGTAACTTGCACTGAGGGAGCGGGGGACTATAAGGGGCACGCAGTCCGGTTCAAGCTTGGTTTTTGTCCCGAATGACGACGATTTCCACCCCGTCCGAGCCGCATCGCGCCGTGCGCTGGTGGCTGATCGCCGTGGCCGCGCTGATCGCACTGATGGTGCTGGTTGGTGGTGCGACGCGGCTGACGGAATCCGGCCTCTCGATCGTCGAATGGAAGCCGGTCACGGGCAGTGTTCCCCCGCTCTCGGAGGCGCAATGGACCGAAGCATTCGAGGCCTACAAGAAGATCCCGCAATATCGCGAGCTCAACGCCGGCATGAGCCTGTCCGAGTTCAAGGAGATCTTCTGGTGGGAGTGGAGCCACCGGCTGCTCGGGCGGTTCATCGGTATCGCTTATCTCTTGCCGTTCCTGTTCTTCCTCTGGCGCGGCGGCCTGTCGGGCGAGTTGAAGCGGCGGCTGTGGCTGCTGTTCGCGCTCGGCGGTCTGCAGGGTGCGGTCGGCTGGTGGATGGTCGCCTCGGGCCTGACCGGGCGGGTCGAGGTCTCGCAATATCGGCTGGCGACACATCTGGTGCTCGCGCTTCTGATCTTCGCCGGGATCGTCTGGACGGTGCGGCGGCTCAAAGAGCGGCCGCAGATATCGGCGCCGGCGCGGCTGCGGCTCACGAGCGCGCTGCTTCTCGTCGTGACCTTCGTGCAGATCTATTTCGGCGCGCTGGTCGCGGGCCTGCGCGCCGGGCGCGTCTACAACACCTGGCCGCAGATCGACGGCGCGTTCATCCCGTCGGCGGAGCGGTTGTGGTTCGAGACGCCGTGGTGGCGCAACATGTTCGACAATGTGCTGACCGTGCAGTTCGAGCACCGCATGACCGCCTATCTGCTGGTCGCGCTGGCGGCGCTGCACGCGATCGACGCGGTGCGCTCGCGCGCAGGGTCGGCGGCGAGCGGCGCGCTGTGGCTGTTTGCGGCCGTGAGCCTGCAGGCTGTGCTCGGCATCCTCACGCTGCTCAATCAGGTGCCGATCGATCTCGCGCTCGCCCACCAGGCGGTCGCGATCGTGGTGTTGACGCTTGCGGTGATGCAGGTCGAACGGCTGGCGCCGCGGCAATCAGCGCAGGCACAGCCGCGCGCGGTTCCGGTCAGTCAGCCCGGCTGATCACCAGCAGCCCGGCTGATCAGGGATCAGCAATAGCCGTAAACGCCGCACGCGTAGGGCAGGCGCCAGAAATAATCGACCTGCTTCCCGCCGTAATACGCGCCCTGATAATCGTAGCTCCAGGGGCGGCCGTAATAGCCCGGCAGCGCGTGTGAGCCCGGCAGCAGCGGCGTGCCCGGCAGGTTGCGGATGTAGCTGCCGATGCCATAGGCCGGCGAGATCAGCGCATCCGGATCGGTTTCGACATAGACCTGCGGCGGATCCTGTGGCGGCACGGCGGCACGCCGCTTCGGTGTCGCCGGCAGATCGGCGGCCAGCGCGCCTGAAACCGTCAGCATCGCCGCAAGGGCAGGCACCATCCAGTGCAGCATCGTCGGCTCCGAATCAAAAGGGCGATCCAAGGACGATGTATGCGGCAGATGTGGTTAATGACTGTTAACTGACGGTCGCCAAAGCGACCGCCATTCCGGGGCGGCGCGAAGCACCGAACTATGGTGCGCAATTGCGCACCTGAGAATCTCGAGCTTGTGATGCAACGTCGAGGTTCCCCGGTGCGCAATTGCGCACCTGAGGTTCGCGCTTTGTGCGCCCCGGAACGACAGCGACTACGCCCCCAGCGCCTGTTCCAGATCCGCGATCAGGTCTTCCTTGTCCTCGATGCCGACCGAGAGCCGCACCACGTCGGGGCCGGCACCGGACTTGATCTTGGCGGCGTCGTCGAGCTGGCTGTGCGTGGTCGAGGCCGGATGGATCACGAGCGAGCGGGTGTCGCCGACATTGGCCAGGTGCGAGAACAGCTGCAGTTTCGACACCAGGCTGACACCGGCGTCATAGCCGCCCTTCAAGCTGAAGGTGAACACCGCGCCAGCGCCCTTCGGCGCATATTTGCGGGCGAGCTGGTTGTACTTGTCGCTCGGAAGGCCGGCATAGCTGACCGAGGCCACCGCCGGATGGCCGGCGAGGAATTCGGCAACCGCCTTGGCGTTGTCGCAGTGCTTCTGCATGCGCAGCGGCAGCGTCTCGATTCCCGTGAGGATCATGAAGGCATTGAACGGCGACAATGCCGGTCCGAGATCGCGCAGGCCGAGCACGCGGCAGGCGATCGCGAAGGCGAAATTGCCAAAGGTCTCCTGGAGGCGGATGCCGTGATATTCCGGGCGCGGCTCCGAGAGCATGGGGTATTTGCCGCCCGTGGACCAGTCGAAGGTGCCGGCGTCGACAATGATGCCACCGAGCGAGTTGCCGTGGCCGCCCAGGAATTTCGTCAGCGAGTGCACGACGATGTCGGCGCCGTGGTCGATCGGGCGGATCAAATAGGGCGAAGCCAGCGTGTTGTCGACGATCAGCGGCACACCCGCTTTGCGCGCGACCGTCGAGATCGCCTCGATGTCGGTGATGCTGCCGGCGGGGTTGGCGATGGACTCGATGAAGATGGCTTTCGTGCGCGGCGTCACCGCGCGCTCGAAGCTCGCGATGTCGTCGGGATCGGCCCATACCACATTCCAGCCGAAACTCTTGAAGGCGTGCGTGAACTGGTTGATCGAGCCGCCATAGAGCTTTCGCGCGGCGATGAACTCGTCGCCGGGCTGCATCAATTGCTGCAACACCACGACCTGCGCAGCATGGCCCGAGGCCACTGCAAGCGCGGCCGTGCCGCCCTCAAGCGCGGCGACGCGCTCTTCGAGCACGGCATTGGTCGGGTTGCCGATGCGGGTATAGATGTTGCCGAACGCCTGCAGGCCGAACAGCGAGGCGGCATGGTCGGCGTCGTTGAAGACGAAGGACGTCGTCTGATAGATCGGCGTTGCGCGCGCACCGGTGGTGGGGTCGGGCTGTGCACCGGCATGCACGGCAAGAGTCGAAAATCCCGGAAGGCGATCGCTCATTTGGGCGTCCTGTTTCTCGTGGTCTGAAATCGCGCGGCATGCTGATCGGCGACGCGCTCGCCGTCAAGGCGCGGCTTCACATCGGAATGATCGTGCTGCGCATTGTCGCGTTCGCGAAAGAAATCCTTCGCAAGTGCGTCAGCCCTGTTCGCTCTTGTTTTTTGCGGCGCGATCCGATGCAGCGGTTTCGCCGCCGCCGACACTCATCCGATTGAGGGATAGCCGCATGCCATGCGTCGGTGCCGGCGCCCGCTTCGAACTGAGCGTGCGCGAATTCACGCCCATCCAGGAGATTTCGGACGACAGCCGGCCATACTCGATCTTCGGGCAGCGGTTCATGACCACCTTGATGCCGACCGACTCCGCTTTTGCCGCCGCGGCATCGTCGCGTGCGCCGAGTTGCATCCAGATCACCTTCGGCAGCGGATCGAGCGTGAGCGCCTCTTCGACGACAGGCATGATGTGGCTGGAATTGCGAAAGATGTCGATCATGTCGACGGGACGGCCGAGGTCGGAGAGCGAGGCGACGAACGGCTTTCCGAGCAACTCCTTGCCGACATGGCCGGGGTTGATCGGGATCATGTCGTAGCCGCGCTGCGCCAGATATTTGAACGCGAAATAGCTCGGCCGCACGTTGACCGGCGAGGCGCCGACCATCGCGATCGATTTCACGCTGTTGAGGATGCCGCGGATGTAATTGTCGGGATAGGCGTCGTGGTTCATGGCTCGTCTTTTTCCCTGTCATTGCGAGGAGCGAAGCGACGAAGCAATCCAGTCTGTCGCAGAGGAGGGATTTCCTGATTGCTTCGCTTCGCTCGCAATGACGATTTCACTCATCCCGCCATGTCGGCGTGCGCTTCTCGATGAAGGCGCCGATGCCTTCCTCGGCGTCGCGCGCCATCATGTTCTCGGTCATCACCTCTGCCGCATAGCGATAGGCGTCTGCAAGGCTCATCTCGGCCTGGCGGTAGAACGCTTCCTTGCCGAGCTTGATCGTGTAGGCGGATTTCAACGCGACCTTCTGCGCCAGCGCAATCGCGGCCTCGCGCTCGGTGCCGGCGGGGACGACGCGATTGACGAGCCCGATCTCGCGGGCACGCGCGGCCGGAATAGGCTCGCCCGTCAGCAGCATCTCCATCGCCTGCTTGCGCGGCACGTTGCGCGACAGCGCCACCATGGGCGTCGAGCAGAACAGGCCGATGTCGACGCCGGGCGTCGCAAAGCTCGCTGCCTCGGAGGCGATCGCGAGATCACAGCTCGCCACGAGCTGGCAGCCGGCCGCGGTCGCGATGCCCTGGACGGCGGCGACCACCGGCTTTGGCAGCTGCACGATCGCCTGCATCATCGCACTACAGGCGTTCATCATCTCGGCGAAGAAGGCGCGGCCGCGATCCGGATCGGTGCGGCGTGCGGTGAGTTCCTTCATGTCGTGGCCGGCGGAGAAGGCGGGGCCGTGGGCCGCGATCACCACGCCGCGGACGGCCTTGTCGTCGCGGATCTCATTGAGCTCGGCATGCAGGCTCGCGATCATCGCCTCCGACAGGCTGTTGCGCGCGGCCGGGCGGTTGAGCGTCAGGACCGCGATGCTGCCGATCGTCTCGCGCAGCAGGATCTGTGGTTGCGGGGAGGGGGTGCGGGCGGCCTGGACGGACATTGACGCGATTTCCGCTAAGTGATTGCAATTGGATGACGCAGATAACTTAATGTAACAGAGCAAGCGAAGCGAGGGTGGGGAACGGTATGGCGGTAGCGAGGATGAGCGTGGCGGAGCTTGAGCTGTTCCTCCGTGATGAATTTCCCCAGGCCTTCAGCGGTGACGACATCACGATCGAGAGCGCGGACGGCCAGACCTGCCTCCTGCGCCAGCGCTACAGCGAACGGATGCTGCGGCCGGGTGGAACCGTGTCGGGCCCGACGCTGATGGCGCTCGCCGATTTCGCGATGTACGTGGTGCTTTTGTCGGCGATCGGGCCGATCGGGCTCGCGGTCACCACCAACCTCAACATCAATTTCCTGCGCAAGGGCCAGCCCGGGCAGGACGTGCTGGCGGAGGCGCGGTTGCTCAAGCTCGGCAAGCGCCTCGCGGTCGGGGAAGTGAACCTGCTGTCGGGGACCTCGCCCGACCCGATTGCCCATGTCACCTCCACCTATTCCATTCCAAATGTTTGATGTTTTTGCAGGTAATATGGCACCATATTTGTAAGTGTCTGATTTCACGAATGTAATTTCCGTCGCTGGGCATTGACCGTGGCGCGTCTCTTCTCTAGAACCCGCGCAGTCCGGTGCGGTGTTCGCGCCGATGCTCCCCGTCCACGGAAACTCTGACATGAAAACCTTTTCGGCAAAGCCGGCTGAGGTGACGAAGAAGTGGGTGCTGATCGACGCCAAGGGTCTGGTCGTCGGCCGTCTCGCCACCATCGTCGCCATGCGCCTGCGCGGCAAGCACCTCCCGACCTACACCCCGCACGTCGATTGCGGCGACAACGTCATCATCATCAACGCGCAGCATGCGGTCCTCACCGGTCGCAAGCGCGAGCAGAAGACCTATTACAAGCACACCGGCTATGTCGGCCACGTCAAGGAGCGCACCGCGCGCCAGATCCTCGAGGGCAAGCATCCCGAGCGCGTGCTCGAGAAGGCCGTCGAGCGCATGATTCCGCGTGGTCCGCTCGGCCGCGTGCAGATGGGCAACCTGCGTGTCTACGGCGGGGCCGATCATCCGCACGAGGCGCAGCAGCCCGAGAAGATCGACATCGCCAAGTTGAACCGCAAGAACACGAGGGCCGCATAACATGGCCGAATCCATCCAGTCGCTCGACCAGCTCTCGCAGCTCAAGACGGCGGCAGCGCCCGAGGCGCCCAAGCACGAGAAGAAGGTCGACAAGTTCAACCGCGCCTATGCCACCGGCAAGCGTAAGGACGCGGTCGCCCGCGTCTGGATCAAGCCGGGCGCCGGCAAGGTCACCGTCAACTCGCGCGAGGTCGAAGTCTATTTCGCCCGTCCCGTGCTGCGCATGATGATCGAGCAGCCGTTCTCGGTGGCGCAGCGTTCGGGCCAGTACGACGTGATCTGCACCGTCGCCGGCGGCGGCCTGTCCGGCCAGGCCGGCGCGGTCCGTCACGGCATCTCCAAGGCGCTCACCTATTTCGAGCCGGAGCTGCGCGGCGTGCTCAAGAAGGGCGGTTTCCTCACCCGCGACTCGCGCGTGGTCGAGCGCAAGAAGTACGGCAAGGCCAAGGCCCGCCGGTCCTTCCAGTTCTCGAAGCGTTAATCGTTTTTGTCGCATTCGCCGCGAAAGCGGCTTCAATGAGATGCAAAAGGGCGCTGATTTCAGCGCCCTTTTTGCTGTTCGTTTGTATGCAAATTGAAGGCGTGTTTCCCGAAAACTTGGGCACCGGCGAAAACCTGAATGGAACCCGCCAGACATAGCGTCGCATTCGGAAGGGCGCGCAAATCGGATGTGCCGATCGCGTAACTGCTATGTTCTAGAGGGGGCCGACATGATGTCGCTCGATAGCATCACGCTCTATTTGGTCGCCACCATGGTCGCCGCACTGCTCGGCGCCATGATGGTGTTTTTCGGCAAGCAGGAGAACAGCCCAGCGCTGAAATGGTGGGGCACCGCCTATCTGCTCGGTGCCGCCTCGGTCGCGCTGTGGACCGCGGCGGGCGACAGGCTGGGCCCCCATATTTACCTTGCGCTGAACGCCGTCGGTTTCGTCGCCTGCGGCATGGTTTGGAATGCGGCGCGCGTCTTCCACGGCCGCAAGCCGAACTGGCCCGGTCTCGTGCTTGGTGCGCTCGCCTGGGTCACTGCTGCGACGCTGCTCGATCCCGCCGCGTCCATGCTGCGCATGCTCCTCGGTGCCGGTATCGTCTCGATCTATGCGGCGCTGACCGCGAGCGAGCTCTGGGTCGAGCGGCGCAAGAGCCTGCAACGGCGCTGGCCCGCCTTCGTGGTGCCGGTGATGCACGGCTGCGTGTTGATGCTGCCGATCCTGATCGGCAGCTTCCTGCGTCCGCACGATGCTGGCTTTTCATCGAGCATCTGGGTGACCGTGTTCGCGGTCGAGCTCGTGCTCTACGCCGTCGGCACCGTGTTCGTGATCTTCATGCTGGTGTCGGAGCGCACCGTCACCGCGCACCGGACCGCGGCGTCCACCGATCCTTTGACCGGCATGCTCAATCGCCGCGGCTTCTCGGAAGCCTGCGCACGCGTGATCGAGCGCGAGGCCAAGGCCGGGCGGCCCGTGACCGTGATGATCTTCGACATCGACCACTTCAAGTCGATCAACGACCGCTTCGGCCATCCCGCCGGCGACGAGATGCTGAAGCTGTTCTCCACCGTCGTCGTCAGCAACTTGCGCATCTCCGATCTCTCGGGACGCATCGGCGGCGAGGAGTTCGCCGCGCTCCTGCCGTGTTCGCTGGAGGAGGGCGTGCTGGTCGCCGAGCGCGTGCGCGAAGCGTTCGAGACCTCCGGCGTCGTGGTCGACGAGGGCCCGGTCGACACCACGGTCAGCATCGGCGTCGCCGGCGGTCCGGCCGGCACCGAGCTCGAAGTGCTGCTGGCCTCGGCCGACACCGCGCTCTACCAGGCCAAGCGCGGCGGCCGCAACCGCGTCGAGGCGGCCGAGGAGCTGCCACTGTCGCTGGAGAACTGGCGCCGCCAGAGCGCGGCACGGATCGGCGCGCCGCAGGCGCGTCCAGCCACGGCCTGACTCGCAGGGGCGTTGCGGTAATCCTCTGTTTACCGTTCGATTCCTACCATTGCGGTCATGGAATCGATCCGTCGACAGAATCCGCAAATCACCCTGATGTCGCTCGAAGCAGCCGCGGCGTCCGCACGCGGCGGCTTCGCCTGTCTCTTCTCGACCGCCGACGAATACGAGACGGCGCTGATCGCCGAGCGTCGCGCGCAGGGGCGCTATGGCCAGCACCGCAGCTATTGGCCGTTCGCGATGTTCGTCGGTTGCGTGTTCATCGTTGCGGGCACCGTTCTGCTGCTCGCCTGACAGGCCTGCATTCAAGAGACCTGCATATTCCAGGGACCGAGGCGCCGTTTTCGGCGCCTTTTTCTTTGTCGCCGTCTGCGGTAGACACGCCGATCGAACGAAAGGGTGGAAACCGATGATCACCGAGATCGCGCAAATCGACGTCAAGCCGGGTAGCGAGAAGGATTTCGAGGCGGCCGTCGCCAAGGCCAAGGCCGCCTTCGGCGGCTCCAAGGGGTTTCACGGCTTCGAGCTGCACAAATCCATCGAGAAGCCGCAGCGCTATCGGCTGATGGTGAAGTGGGCGACGCTGGAGAACCACACCGTCGACTTCCGCGGCTCGGAGAATTTCACCGAATGGCGCGGCCTCGTCGGCCAGTATTTTGCCTCGCCCCCCGAGGTCGAGCACACCGAGACCGTGCTGACGACCTGAGCGGCTCTATTTCTGGAGCATGATCTCCGCGCAAACGCGTTCCGCGTTTGTCGCGAAGGAAAACCGCTGCGCACTTTTCCGGATCATGCTCTACGCCGCCTCGGCGAGCGGCGGCGCCTCATACGTCTTGAAATGGTCGATCATGACCTTGGCGATGGCGACCAGCGGCAGCGCCAGCGCGAGGCCCCAGATGCCGAACACGACGCCGAGCAGGATCTGGAACGCGAACAGCGTGGCCGGCGGGATGTCGAGCGCCTGCCGCTGCAGGATCGGCGTCAGCACGTAGCTCTCCATGGCGTGCACGCCCATGAAGAGGAGAAAGGCCGACAGGGCGGGAATCCAGCCCGAGGCGAGGCTCGCCAGCACCACGATGACGCCGGCGATGATGGCTCCGACAGTGGGGATGAACGCGAGCAGGCCCGCCTGGATCCCTAAGATGAACGCGCCGGGGATGCCGATGATCGCAAGCCCGATCCAGGTCACGACACCGACCGCGATCATGACGACGATCTGGGCGATCAGCCAGCGCTCCAGCGTTTCGCTGATACGGTCGATGACGAGGGCCACACGCGTGCGGTGCCTTGCCGGTGCCAGGAACAGCAGGCCGTCATGATAGACGCCCGGCTGGGCGGCGAAGGCAAGGCCCAGGAACAGTACGATGAAGATGTTGCCCACGCCGTGAATGGTGCCGAGCAGCAGCTTGAAGGTCTGGCTGACGATCGCCCCGCCGCTGGAGGCGAGCGCGCCGGCACCGGGCAAGGGCCCGCGCGATGGCGCCGCTGGCGCGGGCGTCGCGTCCGGCGAGGTCGCGGCCGAGGCGTCCGACGCAGCGTTGCCGAGATCGAAGAAGCTGGTGTCGATGCCGTGGGTTTCCAGGAAGGACCTGACATTCACGATCTGCGACTTGATGGTCTTGCTCAGCAGCGAGGCCTGTTCGGCAATGGTGGCGCCGCCCAGATAGGCGATGCCCGCGAGAAGCAGGGCGAGCGCGACGCAGACGATCGCAAGTCGGACCGTATGAGGCAGGTGAACCCGGCGGCCGAGCGCATGGACCAGCGCGTTGAGACCGAGGCCGAGCAGCATGCCGGTGAAGATCAGCAGCAGGGTGGCCGCAAAATACCAGGTGAAGGCGAGCAGTGCGGTGAACAGCACGACCCCGATGCCTCCGACCGAAATCGCCCAGGCCTGATCCCGAGCCAGGTCGCTGCGGGTCCGGAGGCGTTCATCTCTGGGAATCGTCACATTGGATCCTTTTCGAGGGGGGCGGCGCCAGCGCACTCTTTCGCGAAATCCTGGCGCGGATCAAGCGGGACACGCGCCGGATCGGCGCGCTGGTCGCCAACGCGGGGCTGTAAGTCCCCTTCGAGCGATCGGACTCGCCGCCGCCCGGCCTGCCACGGCGCTCCAGTCCGGGTATTTGCGCGAAAATAGCATTGCCGTCCCGCGATCCCTTCTGTTGAATTTGTTCCATCGGAGGGGCATGTTGACAGAATCTTCTTACCTGGAGGCGCGGAACGACAGATGAGAAAGCCGGTCGTCGGCGTGATCGGGAATTCCCATCGCGTCGAAAATCGATTTCAGGTCCAGATGGTCGGCGAGCGAAACCTGCGCGCCGTGGCTGAGGTCTCCGGCGGCTTGCCGGTGATGTTCGCGGGTTCGCCCGACATCACGGATATCGCGGCGCTGCTCGATACCGTGGACGGCATCATTCTCACCGGCGCCCGCGCGAACGTGCACCCGACCCGTTTCAACGTCGATCCTTGCGAGAAGCACGAGCCCTACGACATCCACCGCGACGAGGTGGCGCTGGCGCTCTCAGTTGCCTGCGTCTCCCGCGGCATCCCGCTGTTCGGCATCTGCCGCGGTCTCCAGGAGATGAACGTCGCCTTCGGCGGCTCGCTGCATCCCGAGATCCGCGAGATCCCGGGCCGTATGAACCATCGCATGCCCCGGCTCGAGAACGGCGAGATCCATCCCGATCCGACGGTGGTGTTCGCCGACCGCCATGACGTCGACCTGACGCCGGGCGGGGCGTTTGCGAAAATCCTCGGCTGTGAGAAGATCCGGGTGAATTCGCTGCACGGCCAGGGCATTCTCGAACCCGGCAAGCGCGTTCTGATCGAGGGCGTCGCCGAGGATGGCACCATCGAGGCGATCCGCATCGCTGAAGCCCCGGCCTTTGCGCTCGGCGTGCAATGGCATGCGGAGTACGATCCGCAGCACAACCCGATCAACCGCAAGCTGTTCGAGGCCTTTGGTCAAGCGTTGGCCGCGCGGCAAAAGGCGGCGGCGTAGCTAGCGCTGTGTCCGGACACGCTGCAGCGTTCCTAGGCTGCCCGCACCATCAGCCGCGTGACGCGGCTGCGGCGTCCTCAAACGAAAAGGCGCCCCCTTCCGGAAGCGCCTTTTGCCTGTCGCGGTCTGTTCGAGCCGCTCAGCCCGAATAGTACATGTCGAACTCGATGGGGTGCGGGGTCATCTCGAAGCGCTCGACCTCGGTCATCTTCAGCTCGATATAGGCGTCGATGAAGTCGTCGTCGAACACGCCGCCGGCCTTGAGGAAGGCGCGGTCCTTGTCGAGGTTCTCGAGCGCCTCGCGCAAGCTGCCGCATACCGTCGGGATCTGCTTCAGCTCTTCCTTCGGCAGGTCGTAGAGGTCCTTGTCCATCGCCGGACCCGGATCGATCTTGTTCTTGATGCCGTCGAGGCCGGCCATCAGCATCGCGGCGAAGCCGAGATAGGGATTGGCGAGCGGATCGGGGAAGCGCACCTCGACGCGCTTGGCCTTCGGCGAAGCGGTGTAGGGGATGCGGCAGGAGGCCGAGCGGTTGCGCGCGGAATAGGCGAGCAGCACGGGGGCCTCATAGCCCGGGACCAGACGCTTGTAGGAGTTGGTCGAGGGGTTGGTGAAGGCGTTGATCGCCTTGGCGTGCTTGATGATGCCGCCGATGTAGTGGAGGCAGGTCTCCGACAGGTCGGCATATTTGTTGCCGGCGAACACCGGCTTGCCGTCCTTCCAGATCGACTGGTGCACATGCATGCCCGAGCCGTTGTCGCCATAGACCGGCTTCGGCATGAAGGTGGCGGTCTTGCCGTAGATGTGCGCGACCTGATGGATGCAGTACTTGTAGATCTGGAGGTGGTCGGCCATCAGCGTCAGCGTGTCGAACTTCATGCCGAGCTCGTGCTGGGCGGAAGCGACCTCGTGGTGATGCTTCTCGACCTTGACGCCCATCTTGGCCATGGCCCCGAGCATCTCCGAGCGCATGTCCTGCACGGAGTCCTGCGGCGGCACCGGGAAATAGCCGCCCTTGGTGCGGACGCGGTGGCCGAGATTGCCGCCCTCATATTCGGTGTCGGAATTGGTCGGCAGCTCCGAGGAGTCGAGGCGGAAGCCGGTGTTGTAGGGGCTGGAGGAGAAGCGCACGTCGTCGAACACGAAGAACTCGGCTTCGGGGCCGACGAACACGGCGTCTCCCACGCCCATCGACTTCACCATCGCCTCGGCCTTCTTGGCGATGCCGCGGGGGTCGCGGTTGTAGGGCTCGCCGGTGGTCGGCTCGAGCACGTCGCAGGTGATGACCATGGTGGTCTCGGCGAAGAACGGATCGATCGTCGCGGTCACCGGATCGGGCATCAGGCACATGTCGGACTCGTTAATCGCCTTCCAGCCGGCGATCGAGGACCCGTCGAACATCGTCCCTTCGGCGAAGATGTCTTCATCGATCATGCTGACGTCGAACGTGACGTGCTGCCACTTGCCGCGCGGATCGGTGAAGCGCAGGTCGACGTACTTGACGTCGTTGTCCTTGATCGATTTCAGGACGTCTTTGGCGGTCTTCATGCATACCCCTTTTGGCTCTGCGGATCGGTTTCCAGATGAGCAAACTCGTTCTCGCTTTGGGCGAGTTTTGCGCGACCGCACAAACGAAATCAGGCCGCCGAAGCAGCCTTATTTCTTGTCGGAGTGTCGCAAAATGCGGGATAGCACCCGGCTCAGATAGCGTCCAGCCCGGATTCGCCGGTCCTGATGCGGATCGCCTCTTCGATGTTGGAGACGAAGATCTTGCCGTCGCCGATGCGGCCGGTCTGCGCGGCGCGGCGGATCGCGTCGATGGCGCGCTCGACCAGATCGTCGCCGATCACGATCTCGATTTTTACCTTCGGCAGGAAGTCGACGATGTATTCTGCGCCGCGGTAAAGTTCGGCGTGACCCTTCTGCCGGCCGAAGCCCTTGGCTTCGGTGACGGTGATGCCCTGAAGGCCGACTTCCTGAAGCGCTTCCTTCACCTCGTCGAGCTTGAATGGCTTGATGATGGCTTCGATTTTCTTCACTGCGCGACTCCCGGCCTCTCGATCAAATAGCAACGTCTTCGTCAGGATGCGCATTTCTCAACGCACGATCTTGTCTTCATCTATGCCGGGATCCCTGACCAGTCCGGCAACAACGGCCGGCCACACCCTAAGATGCCAGTGAGCACGACGAACCGAAGCGGCTTCCTCGAAAGCAGGGTCTATGCCAAGTTGCAAATGCCCTGGTTATTGGAGCGTTATCAGCCTTTTAACGAGCATCCCTGGGTGGTGGCGCCGATCTGCACAAAATACCGAAGACTACGAAATAGGCAAACGGTTCAATATATGTGCAGATCGATGTTTTCGCCGTCGGATCGGCACGGAAGGTGCCTGTTGAAGAGGCGATTGTACTAGGAAGTGGCATGGAAGTTCTGACCAACGCCGAAATGCAGCGCGCCGACCAGCTCGCCATTGCGGCCGGTACGCCCGGCTTCAAGCTGATGCTGAGCGCGGGCCAGGCGGTCGCCAAGGCCGCCCATGCGCTGGTGGAGGAGGGGCCGATCCTGATCGTGGCCGGCCCGGGCAATAATGGCGGCGACGGCTTTGTCGCGGCCGCCGAGCTCGCCGCGCAGGGGCGGGAGGTCTCGGTGATCCCGATGTGCGAGCGCGATCAGCTCCAGGGCGATGCGGCCTCCGCGGCGCGCGGCTGGAAGCATCCGGTGCTTCCGTTCAACCCCCAGGCAATCGGAAAGCCTGCGCTGATCGTCGATGCGCTGTTCGGCGCCGGTCTCAGCCGTCCCGTCGACGGCGAGGCGCGCGAAATGATCGAGGCGATCAACGCCAACGGTGCCCCGGTGCTCGCGGTCGACCTGCCGAGCGGCATCAACGGCACCAGCGCGGCCGTCATGGGGGTGGCGGTGAACGCCACCGAGACCGTCACCTTCTTCCGCAAGAAGCCGGCGCATCTGCTTCTGCCCGGGCGGATGCATTGCGGCCGCGTGCGCGTCGCCGACATCGGCATCGATGCGCAGGTGCTGGACGAGATCGCGCCGCAGACCTTCGAGAACGATCCGGACCTCTGGGGCGCCGCCTTTCCGGTGCCGCGCATCGATGGCCACAAATACGCGCGGGGTCACGTGCTGGCGGTGTCCGGCGATGCGGCAGCGACAGGCGCCGCGCGGCTCGCTGCGCGCGGAGCGCTGCGGGCTGGCGCAGGCCTCGTGACGCTGGCGAGCCCGCGCGATGCGCTCGCGATCAATGCGGGCGCGCTGACTGCTGTGATGGTTCGCCCCGTCGACACCGCGATCGAGTTCGGCGAGCTGCTCGGCGACAAGCGCTATAGTACCTGCATCATCGGTCCCGGCGCGGGCATCGGTGAGCGCACCTGCGACCTCGTTCACACTGCCCTCAACGCGCAGCGGCATCTGGTGCTCGATGCGGATGCGCTGACGAGCTTTGCCGCGACCCCCGAGCGCCTGTTCGAATCGATCAAGTCCTCGCGGGACAATGCGGTGGTGCTGACCCCGCATGAGGGCGAATTTCCGCGCCTGTTCTCCGATCTCAGCAACAAGCATCCCGGCCGCTCCAAGCTCGAGCGCGTCCGCGCTGCCGCCGAACGCTCCGGCGCCGTCGTGCTCCTGAAAGGCCCGGACACCACCATCGCCGCCCCTGACGGCCGCGCCACCATCGCCGCCAACGCGCCGCCCTGGCTCGCCACGGCCGGTGCCGGCGACGTGCTCTCCGGCATCATCGCAGGGCTCCTGGCGCAAGGCGTCCCGGCTTTCGAAGCCGCCAGCATCGGCGTGTGGATGCACGGCGAGGCGGCAAGCGAGGCGGGGCCGGGTCTGATCGCCGAGGACCTCACCGAGACCCTGCCGGCCGTGCACCGGCGCATCTACGACGCGCTTGGGGTGGAATACTGAGCCCTCACTCCACCGCGTACCAGCGCACCAGGCGCGGCGCGGCCCAGTCGGTTGCGACGGATTCGATCAGCCAGCGTCCGGGTGAGATTGCCGCGAATGCGATGCGCTGGGTCTGGCCGGGCTCGATCGCGAGCGTGTCGAGCCAATAGGGCTTCCAGCCGTCGTCGAGCGTGTCGAGCAGGCGGAAGGGGTGGCCGTGCAGATTGAAGATGGTGGCGATCGGACCGGAGTTCTTCAGCGTCAGCACGACCGTGCGGCCGGGCTTGGCGCGGAAGACGGGGGCGGAGGCCGTGGAGAAGTTCGCGGGCCGCGTCCAGGCGGCGTCGGCTGCGCCAAGCGCGACATCGAACCGCAGGGCGCCTCTCAGATCGAGCTTCTCGGGAAGGTCGTTCGAAGGGAGCGGCTGCGGCGGCAACAGCGGCGCGCGCTCCAACTTCCCGGAGATGACGAGGCTTCCGACCTGGCGCGCCTCCTTGCCGTCATGGAGCAGGAATGGGGCCGATGTCGCTGCATCCACAAATGCGTCGGCTCGCGCGCCCGGGGCCAGCACCAGGGCGCCATTGCGGGCGGGGAACGGCTCGGCCGGCTGGCCGTCCAGGGCCATCACGCGGACCTCGTGGCTTCCCAATCTGATCGCCAGAACAGTACGTTGGGAGCCGTTGATGAAGCGCAGTCGCAGCCGCTCATTGGCCGCGGCTGAGAGTTCGAATGAAGTTCTGCCATTGACCGTGTAGAGCGGTGTCGTGTCCTTCGGGTCCTGGCCCGGCGGGACCGCGGTGCCATCCGGCCGCAGACGCCATTCCTCGATCAGCAGGACCTCGTCACGGTCGGCGGCAACCCGGCTGGTCTCGGCCACGATGATCGGGAGCGGGCGCGCAGGCTGCTTCAGGCTGCCCTCGAAGAGACGGAAGTCCGCCAGCAGGGTTCCCGCGTTTGGTGTTGAAATAATTGATGTTTCGGTCGTGTCTGGTGCGGCGGGCGCGCGCCCTCGCAGCGGGTCGGCGGCAGTCGCGCCATTGAGGCCGTACCAGACCGGCGCAAGTGGCACAGGCAGGTCGTTGCGAAACACCACCTCGCATCGGTCGCCGCGCTTGAGACGGACGGTCCCGAGATGGCTTACGGCGGCCAGCTCCCAGATTGCTGTAGCTGGTTGCCCCGCCTTCGAAGCCAGGGTTGCCGGCCTTGCCTGAAGCGCAAGCTGGGCGGTCACAAGCGGCCCTGCGCCGCCGGTCATCAACCCGGCCGCCGAGGCCCCGAGACCGGCCAAAACCTCGCGTCGGGTCGGGTCAGGAATCCGCGGTTTCATGGGGCGATCCGGATCATGCCGCGCTGGATAAGTCCAGCCATCGTGCCTACTTGAAGCATGCCTCCAACCAGCCATTTTTTTGCTGCGAACAGTCAGGCACATGCTATAAGCCCGGCCGCCCGCGGCATCGCGGCCGGTCTTGATGCAAATTCACGCGGGCGTGGCGGAACTGGTAGACGCGCTGGATTTAGGTTCCAGTGACGAAAGTTGTGGGGGTTCGAGTCCCTCCGCCCGCACCAAGCGCTTATCGCGTTTGCACGGATTACGAGACCTGCTTCTGCGGATGATCGTCCGTCTGGAGCCGGTCCGATGAACCACCGGTGGTGAGGCGTTTGCCTCGCGCCGGATCGATTAATGACAGCGTCCCGACGCGCGACGTGCCGGGACCGAACGAGAAGAAGATTGGACGCCATGCAGGTCACAGAAACCCTCTCGGAAGGTTTGAAGCACGAGTTCAAGATCAGCGTTCCCGCGTCTGATCTCGATGCCAAGGCCGGCGCCAAGCTCGTCGACCTCAAGGACAAGGTCCGCATCAACGGCTTCCGTCCGGGCAAAGTGCCGGTCGCGCACCTGAAGAAGGTCTATGGCCGCTCTGTGATGGCCGAAACCATCGACCAGACCATTCGCGACACCAACACGCAGCTGTTCTCCGAACGCGGCTTCCGCCTCGCGACCGAGCCGAAGATCACCATGCCGACGGAGCAGAAGGATGTCGAGGAGCTGCTGAGCGGCAAGACCGATCTGACCTACACGGTTGCGATCGAAGTGGTGCCGGCGATCGCGCTCGCCGACTTCAAGACCTTCCAGGTCGAGAAGCCCGTCGCCGACGTCACCGACACCGACGTCGACGAGGCGATCAAGCGCATCGCCGATACCAACCGCACCTTTGCCGACAAGGGTGAGGGCGCCAAGGCGGCCTCGGGCGACCGCGTCACCATCAACTTCAAGGGCAGCATCAACGGCGAAGTCTTCGAGGGCGGCACCGGCGAAGGCATCCAGGTCGTGATCGGCTCCAACACCTTCATCCCGGGCTTCGAGGAGCAGCTGATCGGCATCGGCGCGAACGAGACCCGCACGCTGAAGGTGTCGTTCCCCAAGAACTACATGAACGACAAGCTCGCCGGTCAGCCGGCCGAGTTCGAGACCACTGCGACCCTGATCGAGGCGCCGCAGGACCTTGCGATCGACGACGCATTCGCCAAGTCGCTCGGCCTGGAATCGCTGGACAAGCTCAAGGAAGCCGCGCGCGAGCGCCTTTCTGCCGAGTTCGCGACCGCGACGCGCCAGCGCGTCAAGCGCGCGCTGCTCGATCGCCTCGACGAGGCGCATCGCTTCGAGGCGCCGCCTTCGCTGGTCGACGAGGAGTTCAATTTGATGTGGAACTCGGTCAAGGCCGAGATGGATTCCGCCGGCAAGACCTTCGCCGACGAGGACACCACGGAGGACGCCGCCAAGGAGGAGTACCGCAAGATCGCCGATCGCCGCGTGCGGCTTGGCCTCGTGCTCTCCGAGATCGGCGAGAAGAACAAGATCACCGTGACCGACGACGAGGTCGGCCGCGCCGTGATCGAGCGCGCGCGCTCGATGCCCGGCCGCGAGAAGGAGGTCTGGGACTATTACCGTAACAACGCCCAGGCGTTGGCCCAGCTTCGTGCACCGATCTACGAGGACAAGGTCGTCGACTTCATCCTCGAACTCGCCAACGTGACCGAGAAGAAGGTCTCGCGCGAGGACCTCTACAAGGACGACGACGCGGAAAAGACCGCAGCCTGAAGGGTCTGTAGCGTTTTCGAGCGAAGTGGATACCGGTTCGCGTAGAGAAAACGCGTCAAAACCAAAATCCAGAGGCCCGTTCCGATACCATCGGAATGGGGCTCTGAGACAGTCTTCCATTAAGGATGATCAGCGAAGGGGCCCAGCTAGCCAGATGGCCGGCTGGGCCTCTTTGTACGAATCAGCTTCAACTGGTTCGAGGATTAAGCCTTAATGCGCTCCGCACTTGTCAGGAGCGAATTGGGCTATATCTGTCGCTACGCCTTCTACCTCTACCAAGTTCCTGCATCACAGGACGTCCATTCGCCCTTCCGGCAAATCCAGCCAAACTGGCGGCCAGGCCCGGCGATGTCCGTCTCCGAAAACCCTAGGTGACTCATGCGCGATCCGGTTGAAACCTACATGAACCTCGTGCCCATGGTGGTCGAGCAGACCAACCGTGGCGAGCGCGCCTACGACATTTTCTCGCGCCTCCTGAAGGAGCGCATCATTTTCCTGACCGGGCCGGTCGAGGACGGCATGTCGACGCTGGTCGTCGCGCAGCTGTTGTTCCTCGAGGCGGAAAACCCGAAGAAGGAAATCTCGATGTACATCAATTCGCCGGGCGGCGTGGTGACGTCGGGCCTTGCGATCTACGACACCATGCAGTTCATTCGCCCGCCGGTCTCGACGCTGTGCACGGGCCAGGCGGCCTCGATGGGCTCGCTGCTGCTCGCCGCTGGCGAGAAGGACATGCGCTTCTCGCTGCCGAACGCGCGTATCATGGTGCATCAGCCCTCCGGCGGCTTCCAGGGCCAGGCCACCGACATCATGCTGCACGCCCAGGAAATCCTCAACCTGAAGAAGCGTCTCAACGAGATCTACGTCAAGCACACCGGCCAGACCTACAAGGCGATCGAGGATGCGCTGGAACGCGACAAGTTCCTGACTGCGAACGACGCCAAGGAGTTCGGCCTGGTCGACAAGGTCATCGACAGGCGCGCCGAGGAGCCGGCGCCGGTGAAGGCTCCGTAGCACTACGGTCGTCACGGCGATCCCTCAGATCGCCGTGGACCCGTCGGGGTGCGTCCACGTTAGGTGCGGGTGCGCGCGTCGCAAAATGCGGTTTTGCGCGCTGCGACACGCAGAAAGTTCCGCTTTCGTGCTTTTTTCGTGGCAATCCAGCAACGCCGGGGTGATTTCGATCACTTCGTCCGTGCCAAGACCGGAAATCACGGTATTGTCACGGGTAGCCGGCGGCGTCCGATTAGCGAATTCTTGATAGTCGGGTGACAGCATGGTTGGCTACGACTGATCGGCTATGATCGCGGGAGAATCGAGTGACCGTGATTCGCACGGGATGTAATGCGTAGGGTCTTTTTTGGTACGGAATTTGCTCTACTTAAGCTTCATGCCGGCCATCGTGTCGGAATGGAGCGATCGAGCGGAACGGGATCGAACCGCGGACGGAGACAGGAATGAGTAAGGTCGGCACGAGCGACTCCAAGAACACGCTATATTGCTCGTTCTGCGGCAAGAGCCAGCACGAAGTCCGCAAACTGATCGCGGGTCCCACGGTCTTCATCTGCGACGAGTGCGTCGAGCTCTGCATGGACATCATCCGCGAGGAGAACAAGTCCTCGCTGGTCAAGTCGCGCGACGGGATTCCGACGCCGAAGGAAATCTGCAAGGTGCTGGACGATTACGTGATCGGCCAGAGCCATGCGAAGAAGGTCCTGTCGGTCGCGGTGCACAACCACTACAAGCGCCTCAATCATCAGACCAAGCACAACGACGTCGAGCTCGCGAAGTCGAACATCCTGCTGATCGGTCCGACCGGCTCGGGCAAGACGCTGCTCGCGCAGACGCTCGCCCGTATCCTGGACGTGCCGTTCACGATGGCGGATGCGACGACATTGACCGAAGCCGGCTATGTCGGCGAGGACGTCGAGAATATCATCCTGAAGCTGCTCCAGGCCGCCGACTACAATGTCGAGCGCGCCCAGCGCGGCATCGTCTATATCGACGAAATCGACAAGATCAGCCGCAAGTCCGACAATCCCTCGATCACGCGCGACGTGTCGGGTGAGGGCGTGCAGCAGGCGCTGCTCAAGATCATGGAAGGCACGGTGGCTTCGGTCCCGCCGCAGGGCGGCCGCAAGCATCCGCAGCAGGAGTTCCTGCAAGTGGATACCACCAACATCCTCTTCATCTGCGGCGGCGCTTTCGCCGGCCTCGAGAAGATCATCTCGGCGCGCGGGCGGTCGACTTCGATCGGCTTCGGCGCCCAGGTGCTCGCCCCGGAGGACCGCCGTACCGGCGAGATCTTCCGTCACGTCGAGCCTGAGGACCTCCTGAAGTACGGCCTCATCCCCGAGTTCGTCGGCCGTCTGCCGGTCGTGGCGACGCTCGAGGACCTCGACGAGACCTCGCTGAAGAAGATCCTGACCGAGCCGAAGAACGCGCTGGTGAAACAATACCAGCGGCTGTTCGAGATGGAGAACATCGAGCTGACCTTCGCCGACGAGGCGCTTGGCGCGGTCGCCCGCAAGGCGATCGAGCGCAAGACCGGCGCGCGCGGGTTGCGCTCGATCCTTGAGGCGATCCTGCTCGAGACCATGTTCGACCTGCCGGGCCTGGAAGGTGTGGAAGAAGTCGTGATTTCCCGCGAAGTGGTGGAAGGAACGGCGCGCCCGCTCTACATCTATGCCGATCGATCCGATCGCGCCGTCGAGAACGCCAGCGCCTGATCTGGCGGCGCTGGAGCGCTCCAATCCTCTCCTTGAGAAGGGCTGCGGAACTGTATCTCCGCAGCCGGTGTTGCGTCGCTTGTTTGCGTGCGTAAGCGCCTGATGGCGCGCGTTTTTCAATGGCTTGACACCCCCCGGGTCGATAGCCACCTAATGTCGGCGGCGAGCGAAAATTCTCTTCAAGATTCGCCTCAGTCAATCCGGCGAGCCGGTCCAACTCGTAGAGGACCGATCGGTTCTGCGGATCACCTCGGCACCTTGTGGCGGTTGCGCATCATCAGCGGGCTGCGTGCAAGGGGGCAAAGCAAAAGGAAAAGGCCATGACCAATCCCAAACCCCGGCCAACCATCGTCCATGGCGAAACGCACGCTTATCCCGTGCTGCCGCTGCGCGACATCGTCGTCTTCCCGCACATGATCGTGCCGCTCTTCGTCGGCCGCGAGAAGTCGATCCGCGCGCTCGAAGAGGTGATGAAGAACGATGCGCTGATCATGCTCGCGACGCAGAAGAACGCGTCCGACGATGATCCGGCGCCCGATGCCATCTACGAGACCGGGACGCTTGCCAGCGTGCTCCAGCTCTTGAAGCTTCCGGACGGCACCGTGAAGGTGCTGGTCGAAGGGCTCGAGCGTGCGCGCGTGGCAAAATACACCGACCGCGCCGACTATTACGAGGCAACTGCCGTTGCGCTCGCCGACACCGATGCAAAGTCGGTCGAGGCGGAAGCGCTGGCGCGCTCGGTCGTGTCCGACTTCGAGAGCTATGTGAAGCTCAACAAGAAGATCTCGGCCGAGGTCGTCGGCGTCGTGCAGGCGATCACCGACTTCGCCAAGCTCGCCGACACCGTTGCCTCGCATCTCGCCGTCAAGATCGCCGACCGCCAGGGCATCCTGGAGACGCTGTCCGTCACCACGCGCCTGGAGAAGGTGCTGGGCCTGATGGAGAGCGAGATCTCGGTGCTGCAGGTCGAGAAGCGCATCCGCTCGCGCGTCAAGCGCCAGATGGAGAAGACCCAGCGCGAGTATTATCTCAACGAGCAGATGAAGGCGATCCAGAAGGAACTCGGCGACGACGATGGTCGCGACGATCTCGCCGATCTCGAAGAGAAGATCTCCAAGACCAAGCTCTCCAAGGAAGCGCGCGAGCGGGCGCAGCATGAATTGAAGAAGCTGCGCCAGATGTCGCCGATGTCCGCGGAAGCGACCGTCGTGCGCAACTATCTGGATTGGCTGCTGTCGATTCCGTGGAACAAGAAGTCCAAGGTGAAGAAGGACCTGGAGGCTGCACAGGCCATCCTAGATTCGGATCACTATGGGCTCGAGAAGGTCAAGGAACGCATCGTCGAGTATCTCGCGGTGCAGTCGCGCGCCAACAAGCTGACGGGGCCGATCCTGTGCCTCGTCGGACCTCCCGGCGTCGGCAAGACCTCGCTCGGCAAGTCGATCGCGAAGGCGACGGGGCGCGAATTCGTGCGCGTCTCGCTCGGCGGCGTGCGCGACGAGGCCGAGATCCGCGGTCACCGCCGCACCTATATCGGCTCGATGCCCGGCAAGATCATCCAGTCGATGCGCAAGGCGAAGTCGTCCAATCCGCTGTTCCTGCTGGACGAGATCGACAAGATGGGCGCCGATTTCCGCGGCGATCCGTCCTCGGCCTTGCTCGAGGTCCTCGACCCCGAGCAAAACGCGACGTTCAACGACCACTATCTCGAGGTCGACTACGATCTGTCCAACGTGATGTTCATCACGACCGCGAATACGCTGAATATTCCCGGCCCGCTGATGGACCGCATGGAGATCATCCGGATCGCGGGCTACACCGAGAACGAGAAGGTCGAGATCGCGCGCAAGCACCTGATCCCGAACGCGGTGTCCAAGCACGGCCTGGACTCCAAGGAGTTCTCGATCGACGACGACGCGCTGCTGCTTCTGATCCGCCGCTACACCCGCGAAGCGGGCGTGCGTAATCTGGAGCGTGAGCTCTCGACACTCGCCCGCAAGGCGGTGAAGGAGCTGATGATCTCCAAGAAGAAGTCGGTCAAGGTCACCGAGAAGACTCTGGAAGAGCTGCTCGGCGTGCCGAAGTACCGCTTCGGCGAGATCGAGAGCGAGCCGCAGGTCGGCATCGTCACCGGCCTTGCCTGGACGGATGTCGGCGGCGAGTTGCTGACGATCGAAGGCGTCATGATGCCCGGCAAGGGCAAGATGACGGTCACCGGCAATCTGCGTGACGTGATGAAGGAGTCGATCTCGGCGGCGGCATCCTACGTCCGCTCGCGCGCGATCAACTACGGCGTCGAGCCGCCGCTGTTCGACCGGCGCGACATCCACGTGCACGTGCCGGAGGGCGCGACGCCGAAGGACGGTCCGTCCGCAGGTGTCGCCATGGCCACCGCGATCATCTCGGTCATGACCGGCATCCCGGTCCGCCACGATGTCGCGATGACCGGCGAGATCACGCTGCGCGGCCGCGTGCTGCCGATCGGCGGCCTGAAGGAGAAGCTGCTGGCTGCGGCCCGCGGCGGCATCAAGACGGTGCTGATCCCCGAGGACAACGCCAAGGATCTCACGGAGATTTCCGATGCGATCAAGGGCGGCATGGAGATCATCCCGGTCTCGCGCCTCGACGACGTCATCGCCAAGGCGCTGGTGAGGAAGCCCGTGCCGATCGTCTGGGAAGAGGACACCAAGGTGACGGTGAAGCCGGACGGAGACGAGGCCGCCGGCGGCCTGACCGCTCACTGAGATCAGGCGAAAGATGATAAAACGGCGCCTTCGGGCGCCGTTTTTGTTTTGGGGGAAGGGGAGGAGGCAATGCACATCGACGGGCAATGCCATTGCGGGCAGATCACCTTTGAAGCCGAGATCGACCCCGAGGCCGTCTCGGTCTGCCATTGCCGGGACTGTCAGACGCTGACGGGCTCGCCGTTCCGGGTCACCGCGATCTGCTCCGCGGCCGATGTCCGCCTGACCGCCGGCACGCCAAAAATCTACGGCAAGCGCGGCGACAACGGCCGGATGCGCTTCCAGCACTTCTGCGCCGACTGCGGTTCCCCGCTGTTCACGAGCGGCGAAGGCGACCAGGCTGACGATTGGGGCATCCGCTGGGGCAGTATCCGCCAGCGCGACCAATTGCGGCCGGTTCGGCAGATCTGGTGCCAATCGGCGGCGGTGTGGATCGACGCCGTGCCGCTGCTGCCGGGAAGGCCGGGGGATTGAGGTCGGGCTTGCTCATCAAGGGCGGGTAGGGATAAACAGGCGGCGAGGGGCGGTTAGCTCAGCTGGTTAGAGCATCTCGTTTACACCGAGAGGGTCCGCGGTTCGAATCCGTGACCGCCCACCAGCCTCCGTCAATTCGCTCGCGAAAGTGCGGATAGGATCTATTCTATCCGACCGGCTCCTGACGCGCGATGTTACCGCTCGGCACCGCGGCCGGACAGTCGCCTTCCGGCTTTCCCGGCCGCCATTGTCGAAGCCTGGCGAGCGGGTTGGCCAGCAATGCGGTCAGCGGCTTGATCGTCGGTTTCTCGACAAGTGCATAGACCAGCCAAGCCATCGCAGCGAGGAAGAGCGGCAGCACGAAAGCCCGAATGATCACGGCGGACTTGTAGTCCCGGCCGATATGGGCCCACTGTAGGATCATATTTCCGATGTCCTGATGAAGCAGATAGAGTGGATAGCTGATGACGCCGATGAAGGCCAAGGGAATGGCCAAGAAGCGGAACGATCGAAGCAGGACATGGTCATGGCGCGCGGCGAGATAGACGGCAGCCGTGCCGGACCAAAGCAGCAGGGATCTGTACATTTCGATCGGGACTGATGGCTGTTTGACGTTGAACTTCAAATGATAGAGTTCGACCGAGAACGCCACGACGAGTCCGATGATGCCCTCCTTGCTGTGCCCCCTGACGAGAGCTGCGACGCTCATACCGGCAATGAAGAACGGGAAGAAATCGTTGGAGGTGTAGAAGTCTGTGCTGGTGGTCAGTGTGCGGAAAACGGTTACTACGCAGAGCAGCGCCAGCAGGTGTTGCTTGAGGCCGAGCGCGATCATCATGCAGCAGAACACGTAGAACTGAAATTCGATCTGCAATGACCAATAGGCGCCGTCGGGCAGATGATGATCGACGTGGAGGACATTGATAGTTGGAAGGGAAATCAGGGTATAAGCGTAGTCGAACCAAGTCACCCCACGGCCAGGCTCAACCAGTTCGGGCATGACATTCTTGAAGGTCGTGGTCAGTAGGCCGCAGACGATTAGTGCCGGCAGGAGGCGACCGAGCCTCTTGGCGTAAAAGTGCCACGCCGATTGTGATGTCTCGACGCTGAATGCGATGCAGTAGCCACTGATGATGAAGAACAGCAGGACGCCAAACGTGCCGCGGTTGAATATCTGGTGCGGGCCAAAATGATAAAGCAACACCCAAATGATCGAAATTGCGCGCAGGCAATCGATGCCGACCGACCGTTCCGATTTCACGGGGGGGCTCCTGTTCGGCTAAGTTAATGCAGGGTTGCTCGGCTGTGTCAACTTGGCATGGCTGTCGGACCGATCATGTCCGGCGCGGAATTCGTCCTTGCGGTAGGGAACGACGTGCGGATAAGCGTCTTGAGCCGGCGGCGTCCGGCGCGGAGAGTGTGATGCAACAGCCTAGCGGACACGAGCAAAACGCCGACCAGATCGCCTATTGGAACGGGCCGAGCGGGCAGCGCTGGGCCGACCGCCATGCGGCGCAGGAGAACTTGCTCGGCCCCATTGCCGACGTGCTGATCGACCGCGCCAGGCCGAAGCCGGGCGAGCGTGTGATCGACGTCGGTTGCGGCTCCGGTGCGACGACGGTGGCGTTCGCGAAGGCGGTGGCGCCGAATGGATTTGCGCTCGGCCTCGACGTGTCCGAGCCGATGCTGTCGCAGGCGCGCGCATTTGCGCCAAAGGGCCTGCCGCTCGATTTCGTGCTGGCGGATGCGACCGTCTATCCGTTCGAGCCGGCGAGTTTCGATCTATTGGCCTCGCGCTTCGGCGTGATGTTCTTCGCCGACCCCACCGCGTCCTTCACCAACCTGCGCCGCGCGCTGAAGCCATCCGGGCGGCTCGCCTTCGCCTGCTGGCGCGAGCCGAAGGAAAATCCCTGGATGATGGCGCCGCTGATGGCGGTCTACAAGCATGTGCCGAAAATGCCGCCGGTCGGGCCGGAAGAGCCGGGCCCGTTCGCCTTCGCCTCGGAGGAGCGCGTGATGCGCATCCTGAAAGGCGCAGGCTTCGTGGACGTGGCGATGGAGCCGCACAATCTCGCAATGGACATCGCGATCGGCGGCGGCCTCGATGCTGCGGTCGACGGTTCGCTGCAGATCGGCCCAGCCAGCCGCGCGCTGCAGGGCCATCCGCCCGAGACCTACGAGGCCGCCAAGGCTTCGATCCGCGAAACGCTCGCGCCGTTCCTCAAGGGACAGACCGTCGAGTTGCAAGGCGCGATCTGGATCGTGACGGCGAAGGCGGCGTAAGTTCACGACTAAGGGGCATTGTGGCACACGTCGTTGCCACACCCTCGGTGTCGTCCCCGCGAACGCGGGGAACCATAACCACAGGGAGAACTTTGGCGCGAAGCTGGTAACTCCGAGTCTTCGCCAAATCATTCCCTGTGGTTGGGTTCCGGATCAGCGCGGGCTTTAGGCGCGCTTGTCCGGGACGACAGCGGAGATTAAGGCGTGCCGTTGTGTGCTCCTCACACCACATCATCCGGCGCCAGCGCGCAGCCATTGTCGGGACGCGTCTCGACCTGGAGGGTGGTGTGGCCGATGCGAAAGGATGTCTTCAAGAGCTGCGCCGTCTGCATCAGGAATGCGTCGTCCGTGCCTGTGGGCAGCACGAGGTGGCAGGTCAGCGCCGTCTCGGTGGTGGAGATCGGCCAGACATGGAGATCGTGGATCCCTGAGACGCCCGGACGCGCCAGAAGGAAAGCTCTGATCGCGGCGAGGTCGGTGCCCTTGGGCGCGGCCGCCATCGACATGTCGATGGAGCCCCGCAGCAGGCTGGTGGTGCTCCAGAGGATGGTGGCGCAGATGACGAGGCTGGTGATGGGATCGAGCCAGAGCCAGCCCGTCCAGATGATCAGCGCCGCCGAGACCACGACGCCGAGCGAGACGGCGGCGTCGGCCGCCATGTGCAGGTAGGCGCCTTCGATGTTGATGTCGTCCTTGCGTCCGCTCGCGAACAGCATGGCGGTCAACCCGTTGATGAGGATGCCGATGCCGGCGACCACCATCACCGTAACGCCTGCGACCGGCTCCGGCTGCTGCAGGCGCAGGATCGCCTCCCAGCCGATCGCGCCGGTCGCGACCAGCAGGAACACCGCGTTCGCAAGGGCCGCGAGGATGGTGGAGGCGCGCAGGCCGTAGGTGAAGCGGCCGCTCGGGGCGCGGCGCGCTGCGATCGAGGCGCCCCAGGCCACCACGAGGCCGAGCACGTCGGAAAGATTATGACCGGCGTCCGCGAGCAGGGCGGTGGAGTTGCCGATATAGCCGTAGACCGCCTCGGCCACGACCAGCGCGGTGTTGAGCGAAATGCCGATCGCGAACGCCTTGCCGAAAGTGGCGGGCGCATGGACATGCGCATGGCCAAGACCATGGCCAAGTCCATGATCATGGGCGTGGCCGGCATGGTCATGGTGGTGATGGCCGTGATGGTCGTGGCTTCCCACCTCTAGCGCTCCCCGGAAGCTGCCATGTCGGGCCCCATTGTAGGCGCTTCCCGCGCTACGTCACGCCGGAACAGGACATAGAGCGCCGGCAGCACCAAGAGCGTCAGCATGGTGGAGGAGATGATGCCGCCGATCACCACGGTCGCGAGCGGCCGCTGCACCTCGGCGCCGGCACCGGTGGCGAGCGCCATCGGCACGAAGCCGAGGGAGGCGACGAGGGCCGTCATCAGTACAGGCCGCAGCCGCGTCAGTGCGCCTTCGCGAACGGCCTCAACAACGGACCGTCCCTCGCTGCGCAGACGCTCGATGAAGGCGATGATCACGAGTCCGTTGAGCACGGCCACGCCCGACAGCGCGATGAAGCCGACGCCGGCGCTGATGGACAAGGGAATGTCGCGCAGCAGCAGCGCCGCGACGCCGCCGGTCAGCGCCAGCGGCACGCCCGAAAACACCAGCGCCGCATCCGCCGCCGATCCCATGCCCATGAACAGCAGCAGAAACACCAGCAGCAACGCCACCGGCACGACGATGGTGAGCCGCTTGGTCGCGGAGACCAGCTGCTCGAACTGTCCGCCCCAGCCGATGAAGTAGCCCGGCGGCAGCTTGACCTTCTCGGCCACGGCCGCCTCGGCCTCGGCCACGAAGGAGCCGAGGTCGCGCGCGCGGACGTTGGCGGTGACGACGATCCGCCGTTTGCCGTTTTCGCGGCTGATCTGGTTGGGTCCGGGCGTCGCATCGACGGTTGCGACCGACGACAGCGGCACATAACGCATCTGGGTGAGGGAAGAGGCGGATAATGCTGTTCGGAGCGGCGTGTTGGCCGTGGCCTCCTCACCGGGCGGCAGTGGGATCGGGATCGCCCGGATCGCCTCGAGATTGCCGCGCAGATGCTCAGGCAGGCGCACGACGATATCGAAGCGGCGGTCGCCCTCGAACAGCTTGCCGGCCGACTTGCCGCCGACGGCGATCTCAACGATGCCCTGCACCTCGGCGACGCTGAGGCCGTAGCGGGCGAGCGCCTGGCGGTCGAGCCGCACGGTGAGGATCGGCAGGCCCGCGACCTGCTCGATCTTGACGTCGCTGGCGCCGCGGATGCCCCGGATCGCGGCCTCCACCTGTTTTGCGGCGCCTTGCAGGATGTCGAGGTCATCACCGAAGACCTTGATGCCGACATCGCTGCGCACGCCGGAAATCAGCTCGTTGACACGGAACTGGATCGGCTGGGAGATTTCATAGGCGCTACCCGGAATCTCGTCAGCAGCATGATCGATGGCCTCGATCACCTCGGCTTTCGGCTTGTCCGGGTCGGGCCATTCGGCGCGCGGTTTGAGCATGATGTAGCCGTCGGTTTGCGCCGGCGACATCGGGTCGGTCGCGATCTCCGCGGTGCCGATGCGGGTGAAGAACTCCTTCACTTCGGGGATCTGCTTGATGCGGTTCTCCAAGGCCTTCTGCAGGTCCAGCGACTGGGTGAGGCTGGTGCCGGGAATCCGGATCGACGCCAGCGCGACGTCGCCTTCGTCCAGGCTCGGAATGAACTCGCCACCCATGCGTGCGGCGGCGATGCCGCTCGCAACCACGATGACCACGGCCATGATGGCGACCGCGGCCCGGTTGTCGATGGCAAAGCGGAGCAGGGGGAGATAAGCGCGCTTGGCGACCCGCATGAACAGGTTTTCATGTTCGGACACCTTGCCGGTGACGAAGATGGCAACGGCCGCCGGCACGAAGGTGATGGAGAACAGCACGGCGGCGCCGAGCGCCATGAGCACGGTCAGCGCCATCGGCGTGAACATCTTGCCTTCGACGCCGGTCAGCGTCAGCACGGGCAGGTAGACCACGGCGATGATCAGTGTTCCGAACAGGCTAGGCTTGATGACATCGCTCGACCCGCGCTGGATCGCCTGCAGCCGCTCCGGGAGCGTGAGCAGGCGACCCTTCTCGCGCTGGGCCTCGGCCAGCATGCGCAGGCAATTCTCGACGATGATGACGGCGCCGTCGACGATGATGCCGAAGTCGATCGCACCCAGGCTCATCAGGTTCGCGCTGACCTTGGTCTCGACCATGCCGGTGATCGTCATCGCCATGGACAGAGGGATGACGCAGGCGACCACGAGGGCAGCGCGAATGTTTCCGAGGATCAGGAACAGCACGGCGACGACCAGCGCCGCGCCTTCCAGGAGGTTGTTCTGCACCGTGCGGATGGTGGCTTCGACCAGATCGGTGCGATCGTAGACGGTTCGCGTCACGACGCCTTCGGGCAGCGATTTGGCGATGTCCTCGATGCGGGCCGCGACGCGCCGCGCCACGGTCCGGCTGTTCTCGCCGATCAGCAGCATCGCGGTGCCGAGCACGGCTTCCTCGCCGTCTCGCGTCGCCGCGCCCGTGCGCAGATCGCGGCCTTCGATGACGGTCGCGACATCCCTGATCCTGACGGGATTGCCGCCGCGCGAGCCGATCACGATGTCCTGGATTTCGGCGATGTTGCCGACCTGCCCCGGCGAGCGCACCAGATATTGCTCGCCATTGCGCTCGATATAGCCGGCACCGACATTGGCGTTGTTGGCGGCCAGCGCCGTCATGACGTCGCGAAAGCCGAGCCGGTAGGCCATCAGCTTGCCGGGGTCCGGCAGCACATGGAATTGCCGCTCGAAGCCGCCGATGGTGTTGACCTCGACCACGCCCGGCACGTTGCGGAGCTGCGGCCGGATGATCCAGTCCTGCACGGTGCGCAAATCGGTCAGCGAATAGTCGTGGCCGCCTTGTGTCTTGGCGCCCGCCCTGGCCTCGACGGTGTACATGAAGATTTCGCCGAGCCCGGTCGAGACCGGCCCCATCGCGACCTCGACGCCCGCCGGGAGCTGGTCCTTCACCTGCTGGATGCGTTCGCCCACGAGCTGGCGGGCGAAATAGATGTCGGTGCCGTCCTTGAAGACGATCGTCACCTGGCTGAGGCCGTAGCGCGACAGCGAGCGGGTGTAGTCGAGCTTCGGCAGCCCGCTCATGGCGGTCTCGACCGGGAAGGTGATGCGCTGCTCGGTCTCGAGCGGCGAATAGCCGGGCGCGCGGGTGTTGATCTGGACCTGGACGTTGGTGATGTCGGGCACGGCGTCGATCGGCAGGCGCTGGAAATTCCAGGCCCCGAAAGCGACGGCGCCGAGCGCGAGCAGGAGGACCAGCCAGCGCTGGTGCAGCGAGGCGGCGATGAGACGCTCAATCATGCTCGGCCTCGCCCTTGCCCATCTCCGCCTTCACGACGAAGCTGTTCTCCGCGACATAGTGCTCGCCGGCCGCGAGCCCAGCCTTGATCTCGACGAACCTCGGATCGGAATCCCCGAGCTCGACCGGGCGCGCCTCGATCTTGTCGCCGTCCTCGCGCACGAACACGATGGTCCTGTTCTCCAGCGTCTGGATCGCGCTACGGCGCACGGCGACCGCGACGTTGCGCGCGGCGAGGATCAGCCGCGCCGTGACGAACAGACCGGGACGCAGACGTCCGTCCGGATTTGCCAGCACCACGCGCGCCAGCGCGGTCTGGGTCTCGCTACTGCCGATCGGAGCCATGTAGGAGATCGTGCCCTTGATCTCGCCGCGGCCGTCGTCGGGATCGATCAGCACCTCGTCGTTGATGCGGACGCGCCTCAAGTCCTGCCGGTAGATCGACAGATCGACCCAGATGGTGGAGAGGTCGGCGACGACGAAGGCCGGCTTCTGCTCGGAGGCGTATTCACCGAGCGAGATCTGCCGCTCGATGATGGTGCCGGCGAACGGCGCCTTGAGCTCATAGACGGTGAGACTCTGGTTGCTCTCGATCGCGGCAAGCAGATCGTCCTTGGCGACCTTGTCGCCGATGCGCTTCAGGATGGATTTGACGACGCCCGGAAAGCGCGGCGTCACCTGCACCACGGCTTCCTGGTTGGCGCGCAGGATGCCGTTGAAGGCGAGCGTGTCGGTCAGCGTGGCGCCAGCGGCTTCGGCCAGCGTGACGCCCGCGGCCGCGAGCTTGACGTCGGAGATGCGGATGCGGTCGGCGCCGTGCTCGTCCTGCTCGACATGGTCGTTCGGCTTCTTTTCGGCATGCTCGGCATGCTCGGTGTGTGCGAGCTTGTCCGGGGCGAGCAGGGAATAGCCGTAAGCGCCGAGCGCGGCGGCAACGATGGCAACGACGATGGTAGAGGACGTCCTCATCGTGCGCTCTCCCGCGCCAGCGTGAAGGGATTGCCGACGAGGCCCTCGATGATCGCAACGCCGGCATGGAAATTCTGCAGCGCCTCCTGCTCGCGCAGCCGCGCCTGGGTGACGCTGGCCTGGGCATCGAGCACCTCGAGCAGGGTGAAGCGGCCCTGGCCGTAGCCCTGCGAGATCGCCTCGGACGCCTCGACGGCCTTGGGGATCGCGGTCTCACGCAGCACGGCGAGCTCGCGCAGCGAGCCCTGGACCGAGTCATAGGCGCGGCCGGCAATCACGATCAGCGTGTTGCGGTTGGCCTCGCGCTCGGCCCTGGTCTTGGCGAGGCTTTCCTGCGCCGAGAGGATGTTGCCCTGGTTCTGGTCGAACACGGGGATCGGCACGGAGACGGTCAGGCGCGCCGCATCGTCGCCCGTTTCGTTGAAGTGGCGCCAGCCGGCGGCGATCCGCACGTCGGGATAGGGTTTGAGCCGCGCCAGCAGCAGCTCGGCATTGCGCTGCGCGTAAACGGCGGTCCAGCGCACCAGTTGCGGATTGGCATCGATGGCGGCAACCACCGCCTGAAACGAGGGCGGGCGTCCGGTGGTGTCGAGCCTGCCGGACACTTCGCCGAATTTCGCGGCTGGATCGCCCATCAGCACCGCAAGCTCGCGCCGGGCGCTGGCCAGCGTCGCCTTGAGGCGCTCGCGGTCGGCTTTCACCAGGGCGGAGGCGACCTCGGCGCGGCCGGTCTCGGCGGGCGAGGAGGCGCCGGCCTCGACGCGGCGGCGCAGCAGCGGCGTCAGGCGGTCGATGGCGGCAATCTGCTCGTCGAGGATCTGAATGCGCCGCTGTGCGCCGAGCACGCTGAGGAAGGCGATCGCGGTCTCCGACAGCAGCTCCAGCCTGACGGCCTTGCGCTGGATCGCGGCCACTTCGACGCCGGCGACGCCTGCGGCAATCCGCGCATCGCGCTTGCCGAACAGCTCGAAGGCCTGGCTGATCTGCAGCGTGGTCTCGGCCGATCGCGTCCCGCGATATTTGCCGGAGCCGAAGGAATCGTCCTGCTCGTAGGACAGTTCCGGGTTGAAGAGGGCGCCTGCCTGGATGCGCTGGCCCGTGGCGATGCCGACGTCGCGCTCGGCCGCCGTCAGCCGCGGGCTTGCGGCCAGCGCGCGCGACAACGCGCTCCGCATCGTCAAAGTCTGGGCGTGAGACGGCGCAATCGCGAGTCCGGCAATCAGACACGCCGCCGCGCACGCCAGGCGCGCGGCCATTCCTCTGAAAAACATCAAGCCGACCTGTGAAGGATGAACCTAATGGGCGCGGGACGCCCGACCAATCCGTTCAGGCAATATGTTTGGGAGGCGGCGAGTCGGTGTCCAGGACAATTCCGGCGAGCCGGGGTGCACGTTGCGGGCTCGGTGCGGAAACAAGCGCGACCGATGCTGTCGACGGCGCCGGCTGTGTCACCGTGAGCGAGAAGCAGCCATGACAGTGATGGCTGCCGATGACCTTGTGGTCGCTGTGGCCTGCGGGGCCATCAAGGGCCGCCACGATCTCCGAGCCGCCGCCGGGCGTGGTGACGTCGATGTCATGCGAGCCGTGCAGCGCGCTCGCGAGCAGATAGACGGCCGCGATCAGCACGGACAGCAGCCCGCGCCAGGTGCGCGGGCGGCAGGATCCTGAGGGCTGGCGGTTTGCGAGCACGACGTCTCTCTGGTTGCGGTCTGTGCCCGGCCTAGCATGGGCGCGGGAACAGAGTCGACCCGCAACATTGTTACGTCGCTGGAACAATTGCCGCAGCGGCGCATACGTCGCCGGCGCATCTATTGGCGAGTCACGATGCGCCGATGCGGGGCCATGGCTTCGGCGGCCGTCGTGGGGGCCGCCTCCGGAACGTCGTCCGCCGCCATGGTGATGACGGCGTGACAGCTCGCTTCCATCGCCCGTTCCAACCATTCGATGGCTTCGTCGATCCATTGATCGTGGTGCTCGGGATCTGCGATGGCCTTCTCCCGGAATGCACTCGCCTGATGCAGGCACGCGGTTCTGCGATCCACGCGGTGCTCCTGATCTGGAGGGTCCGCCCCGATCGCATCTTTGATGATCCCGGCTTCTTCGTCGTTAACATAGGACAGGCGCGGGCAAGCTGGTTGCAACGCGAAAAGGCCCCAGCCCGAACGAACGGGCTGAGGCCTTGTGTGCTCACAATCTCTATCCTTGGGACTTGAGCCGATAACCCTCAATTCCGCAGTTCGTTCCCGCCGCTCCGTCCAATTAGGAACGTTCCTCATACCTCGCGATTAGCGACCGGAATAAATAAACTGAGGAGGACCAACAATGGACGGACTGATTTACTTGATCGGCTTGATCGTGGTCATCATGGCGATCCTGTCGTTCTTCGGCCTGCGCTGAGAGCGCTACGATGACGGTCGAAACTCTCATGCGCGAAGAGATCTTGGAAGGCGGCCTGGAGGACGAGGCTCCCCGAACCATCCAGTGGAGCTCGGTGTTCGCAGGTGCGCTTGCGGCGGGCGCGATGTCGTTCATCCTGCTGAGCTTTGGTGTTGCGATCGGCCTTGGTGTCAGTTCGGCCTCGCCGACCTGGCGCGATGCCTCGGCTGCGCTGGCCCTGCTCTCCGGGCTGTATCTGATCATCCAGGCGGTCATCAGCTTCGGCTTCGGCGGCTACATCGCCGGACGGACGACGCGGCCGGCACCCGCGCTGGCGACGATCGAGGACGACGGCGAGCGGCGGGACGGGCTGCATGGGCTGACGTCCTGGGCGCTCGCCGTGCTGCTCGGAGCCGCTTTGCTTGCGCTGCTCGGCGCATCGGCGGTTGACCGTTCGCCGTTGCGCAGCTCGGCCGGCGGTACGTCCGCGGCCGAGCCCCTGCTGAGCTATGAGCTCGACAAGCTGTTCCGCGCGCCGCGGCGTCCGCCGAACACGGACCTTCGCGAACCGCGCGCCGAAGCAGGACGCATCCTGATGACGTCGTCCAGCCACAGCGGCGTCACCACCGACGACAGGGCCCATCTCGTGCAGCAGGTGGCCGCGCTCACGGGTCTTGCGGCGCCCGATTCCGAAAAACGGGTCGATGCGCTGATCGCGGAGTCCAAGACGGCCATCAACCGGGCGCGGCGCAACTCGATCATCGTCGCGTTCTCGGTCGCAGCCGCGACCCTGATCGGAGCGGTGGTGGCCTGGGCGGCGGCCGCCGCCGGTGGGCGGCATCGTGACGGCGCACCGCTGCCGAACTGGATGGCGAGTTCAAATCGCTTCCACCGCACTCCGCGCGCGATTCCGGTGCCGTAATCTCAAAGCAAATGGCCGGGCGTGAGCCCGGCCATTTCGATATTGCGACGGTGAGGGGCCCTAGGCCCGTTCCTCCCAGATCATGGCGAGGTGGACGATGGTCTGCACCGCCTTTTCCATGTCCTGCCGGCTGACCCATTCGAGCCGCGAATGAAACGCGTGCTCGCCGGCGAAGATGTTGGGGCAGGGCAGGCCCATGAAGGACAGGCGGGAGCCGTCGGTGCCGCCGCGGATGGCGGTGCGCATCGGGCGCAGGCCGGCGCGGCGGATCGCCTCGATGGCATATTCGAGGACATGCGGGTGACGATCGATCACCTGCTTCATGTTGCGGTACTGCTCCTTGATCTCGAATTTGTAGGTCGAGCGCGGATAGTCCTTCATCACGTCCTTGACGATGCCCTCGAGCAGGACCTCCTTCTCCTTCAGTCCTTCCTCGGTGAAGTCGCGGACGATGAAGGAGAGCGTCGCCTGTTCCAGCGCGCCCTCGATGCCGATCGGATGCAGAAAGCCCTGCTTGCCCGAGGTCGTCTCCGGCGAGCAGCCTTCCTTCGGCAGCCGCTCGACGATGGCGGCGGCGATCTTGATCGCATGCTCCATCTTGCCCTTGGCGTAGCCGGGATGGGCACTGACGCCGTGGATGGTGATGGTGGCGCCGTCGGCCGAGAAGGTCTCGTCCTCGACGCAGCCGGCGCTCTCGCCGTCCATGGTGTAAGCGAAATCGGCGCCCAGCTTCTTCAGGTCGACGTTGTCGACGCCGCGGCCGATCTCCTCGTCCGGCGTGAACAGGATCTTGATGGTGCCGTGCTTCACATCGGGGTTGTTGAGGAAGAAATGCGCGGCATCCATGATCTCGGCGACGCCGGCCTTGTTGTCGGCACCCAACAGCGTCGTGCCGTCGGTGGTGATGATGTCGTTGCCGATCTGGTTCTTCAGCGCCGGATGCTCATTGAAGCGGATCACCTGGCTGGTGTCGCCGGGCAGCACGATGTCGCCGCCGCGATAGTTCTTTACGAGCTGCGGCTTGACGTCCTTGCCGGTGACGTCGGGCGAGGTGTCCATGTGCGAGCAGAAGCAGATCACCGGCACCTTCTTGTCGGTGTTGGCCGGGATCGTGCCGTAGACATAGCCGTATTCGTCGAGATGAGCGTCCTCGACGCCGATGGCCTTCAGCTCCGCGGCGAGCACGCGGCCGAGATCCTTCTGCTTCTCGGTCGAGGGCGAGCGGGGGGATTCCGGATCGGACTGGGTGTCGATGGTGACGTAGCGCAGGAAGCGCTCGGTCACGGTGTGCGAAAAGGTGAGAGAGGACATTTCTGGTCGAACCGCCGAACTTGAGGGAAGCAGGCGGTATATCAGAAAAGCCGGCCGCGATGCGGCCGAACGAGCTCCGATAGGCCTAATGAATCGTAAGTGCTAGATCGCCTCTTTCAGTTCCTTCACCGGGCGGAACGCGACCTTCCGGCTGGCCTTGATGTGGATCGCTTCGCCGGTGGCGGGGTTGCGGCCGGTACGGGCGGCGCGCTTGCGGACCTGGAGAATGCCAAGGCCCACGATACGGACACGGTCGCCCTTCTTGAGGTGCTTGGTGATCAGGTCGACCATATCGGACAGGACGGCTTCGGCGTGCTTTTTCGAGAGATCCTGGCGCTCCGCGATATCGGCGGCGAGGTGCTTGAGCGTGATGGTCGCGGGAGCGGCAGCCTTCTTAGCCGAATCCTTCTTAGCCGAATCCTTCTTAGCCATGACTGGCCTCCTCGATCCACAGGAAGCCCCGGAAAAGCCGGAAACGCGTGGGGATCCCTCTAAGTCTCGGAAGGCGTAGACGATTCGGGCGTGGGCTGACTATGCCGAGAGTTCCCGCCGGACGCCGGCAAATGCGACAGGCGTGGAGAAGTTCAGGCTAAGGCTATGAAGGGATTGCCAAAATGGCGCGAGAGACGGGGCTCGAACCCGCGACCTCCGGCGTGACAGGCCGGCTGATCGCCTGATTAGTTCAACTGCAGTTCCAACTTTTCCGCCGCCAAATGGGAGGCTGCCAAAGCTGGAACGCTTAAGAGGGCAATGCTGAGTACCCGCACGCAAGGTTCTCGCCCCATGGTTGCGAGCCTGATCCCACATCCATAACTGGTGGAGATCACTGCACAGGCACGAGGGGCGAATATGCAAGTTGATTTTCCCGGGATCGTCACCAAATTTGATCAGGTCCCGCTTGGTGGATTTTTCCAGTTCGATCTATCGAGTGGCGGCACCTACGCCCTTTGCGTTGGCATTGCCGAAAGTACGAGGGCTGCCCTTTCTCTCCCAGGGCCAGCATCGAGAGATCGACGGTTTGGCTGGATCCAAGTAGGAGGCCTGCGCCATCAGACGGTCATCTATTTGCCGGACGTCGTTTTACGACCCGTCCTCACGAGCGTTGCTGAGGCCGGCTCAACGCCAGGGTCCGTTCTGATCTGCGCCGGCTCAAAGCAATTCATTCGCGGGTATGAGGACAGCGGCATGCACCAGCGGACGTTCGATCTCGCGACAGGAGTGGTCGCCGAGGTTGCGCGACTGGAGATCGCTTATTTCAATCGATGGAGAGTTGGCCGGGTGGTCGAAGGGCAATTCGAGGAAATCTACTCGTTCCCGCCGCCGGCTCCCTCTGCGCTCACCGCCTAGGTCCAAGCTAAGTGTTTCCCGGACAGGTGCTCGAACAATTCAACGGGTATCACCTCGATTCAACGGATCATTACGTCTATCGCTATCGGACGGCTGAGCGAGCGTTGATGGAGATCGAAAGAAAGACCCTGCGTCTTTCGCCGTTCCCCGAGCTGAACGATCCCAAGGAATTCGGAAGTTGGCAGTTTGGTTTTGCTGCCAGCGGCAGCTTCGGCGACATAGACTTTGAAGACCTCGAACACCAAGCGACTGCCCACGCCAAGAACTTTGCCAAGGTGCTATGTGTAACCCTGGATGATCCTGCTGCACTCAATCGAGGAGACATAAACGCCGTCTGGAGTCGAGGTTTTTCGCGCCCGCGCATGTGGCAGCAATATGCCGACAATTACCGCGGCGCTTGCATGGTCTTTGATCGCGAGTTGCTTGATAAAGCTGTTCGCGCGTCAGCTCCGAAGGGCTCTAAGCTGATCGTCAATCGCGTTCGCTACGCCAATACCCCGAGGATTTTCAGAAACCACCCTGTCTTAAACCCGTTCATGTTGAATTACGATCGGATCAAGAGTGTCGGCATGATGCAGGCGATGACCGAGCACGCGGAGATTCACTCGCAGGCGCTGTTTTTCGATAAGGCTTTGGATTGGCAGTCGGAGAAAGAATATCGCTGGCTGATTTGGGATACCGAGCACCCCGCCATCGTTTTCGACTACGGCGATGCCCTGAAGGCCGTTGTTGTCGGAGAGACCTTCGAGAGACTGGACGATCTGCACAGCCTCTGTGGCCCCCTTGAAGTCCCTGTCTGGCAGATGCGCTGGAAGAACGGGTCGCCGGAGCCAGTTCCCACGATCCCTAGGCGTTGGGTCGCGCCTTAGCTCACGCTGCGCGGTGAGACGCCCTTTTAGACTAGCTCTTGCGAGAATGCTGGGTGACCAGGCGAAGAGATCGCAGCGGCTTGCCAATTTCGTCTGCCAACGACGAGCGATTGGGATGATTTCTTGGCTGGCCGGGAGGCCGAATTCGGGCCCTGGAGCGTCGGGCGCTCGGCCACGATTTCCGTCGCTCGGGTACCGTCGAGGTGATCACGGGCAAGGTCGTGCAGGCCGCCATCGTCAGCATCCATGGACAAGACCGTTAATGCCTCAAATGGCTGTTCGCGATCTACATTCGGGTCAATGTGACAACGATTCGGACGCTAGCTGAATATGCCGCGGGTTCCCGGTGGACGACGGCAATAGCCCGCATAGCCGCGAAAGATGACTAAGAAGCTCAGCTAAGGCTATGAAGGGATTGCCAAAATGGCGCGAGAGACGGGGCTCGAACCCGCGACCTCCGGCGTGACAGGCCGGCGCTCTAACCAACTGAGCTACTCCCGCGTGGTTCGCTCGATGCGCGCGGAACGAGGGGGAATTAAAGGCGGGGCTGGGTGAAGTCAAGGACGTTGCGCTTCGCCGGTGCATCTCGGCTAAGCATTGCCCCGGAAAACGAAAAAGGCCGCCCGAAAGGCGGCCTTGGGTCAGCCCGGAAGAGGACGTATCAGCGAATCTCCGAGCTCGCCGCACTCGTCACCGCCACCGGCTTGCCGGCCTTGATCACAGGCGTCGACTGGGCCGTCTGGCCGTAATCGGCATTGGTGCGGGCTGCGATCCCGAAGCCGGCCACCATGATGCCGGCCACCAGCGCCACCACCACGATCTTCAGGTGGGTCGCACGATCAGCAGAGTGAATTGAGTGGTTCATCTGAGCCTCCCGACGGGCTTTGCCGCCGTCTATGGCTCTTGTCTTAAGGACCGTCTGTTTCCGGATGGTTTCGCGGGTTCCGCAAAATGGTTTCATCTCTCCGCCTGGCTGGTTTCGTCCGAGCACAGCCAGCGGTCGGCCTCGGCCCGGACGAACGGCGTGGCGGCGCCGAGGCGGCCGGTCGGGACAGGAACGGATCAGCCGCCCGTTCGCAAATCCGTTGGCGTGCAAACCGATCGTGAAATCTGGAAATCCGAATATGATCGCGAGAAACTGCGATCGCGGCGGCTTCAGCGCAGCGGGTATCATGCAGTGCTGGTCGATCAGCTCACGGCGATCGTCGCCGGGATGTTCGAGAGCGAGAAGAATGCGCGCTGATCTCGCTGCAACAACTGGAAATGTTGGAGCGTTTCTAAGAGCTCTTCTAAGAAGCTTTCAATTAGGGAAATCGCGCACCCTCACATAAGCGTCATCGCAAGCGCATGCCGTCCGGGACAGGCGGCATGATGCATCACACATGCAGCTTTGGGGTGGCGCGTTGAACAGTCTTGGAATGCTGCGGTCGGCCGTGTTGGCGACGGCATCCGCTTGGGTCTTGATGCCGCAGGCATCGCTCGCACAATCTTCCTCGCAGAGTGGCGCACAGAACCTGCCGGCGGTGACCGTCACCGCGCCGGAAGCGCGCCGCCGCGCAGCCACAACTCCTCAGCGCCGTCTGCCGCGGGCGTCGGAACAGGTCGCCACTCGAAACAGACCGCAGCAGCCGCAGCGCAATGTCGGCTTCGTCGAGACGCCGCGCGGCCCGGTGAACGGCTACGTCGCCGGCCGCAGCTCGTCCGGCACCAAGACCAACACGCCGATCATGGAGACGCCGCAGTCCGTGTCGGTGATCAGCGCCGAGCAGATCCGCGACCAGAAGCCGATGAAGCTCGACGAAACCCTGCGCTACACCGCCGGCGTGCGGGCAGGGACATTCGGTGCGGACACCCGCAACGACTGGTGGCTGATCCGCGGCTTCAAGTCCGACGACATCGGGCTGTTCCTCGACGGCCTGCAGCTGTTCTACACGTCCTATGCGAGCTGGCGGCTGCCGCCGTCCAACATGGAGCGCGTCGAGGTGCTGCGCGGTCCGTCCGCCGTGCTCTATGGCGGATCGAGCCCGAGCGGCATCGTCAACGTCATCAGCAAGATGCCGCCGGCCGAGCCGATCCGTTACATCGAGACCGGCGTCAACAATTTCGGCAACGCCTATGTCGGCTTCGATGTCGGTGGTCCCGTGGCAACGCAGCCCCAGGACGGAAAGCTGTTCTACCGCGTCGTCGGCGAGGTCAGGAACGGCGGGACGCAGGTCGACTTCACGCCTGACAACAACTACTTCATCGCACCGTCATTCACCTGGAAGCCCGATGCCGATACGACCCTCACGGTTCTTGCGTCGGCGTCGAAGACGGACACCCGCGGCATCAACTTCCTGCCTTACCAGGGCACGGTGACCAACGCGCCGTTCGGCAAGATTCCGACCAGCTTCTTCGTCGGCGATCCCAGCGTGGACAAGTTCACGCGCGAGCAGGCGATGCTCGGTTACCAGTTCGAGCGCAATCTCACCGACGATCTCACGTTCCGGCAGAATGCCAGATTTGCGCATATCGACCTGACCTATCGCGGTTACATCGGCAACGGTTGGGACAACGTCAACACGGCGACGATGGGCCGCTATAACTGGTATGCGAAGAACACCGCGAACCAGGCCAATCTCGACAACCAGCTGGAGTATCGCTTCAACACCGGTCCCGTCAGGCACACGATGCTGTTTGGCGTCGATCTCAAGGGCTATCAGATCGACGACTACCAGAGCTTCAATTTCGGCACCGTCCCTTCGATCAATGTCTTCAACCCCGTCTACGGCCTCGACATTCCGCTCACGGGCGCCCCGTTCCGCAACTTCCAGATCACGCAGAAGCAGGCAGGCACTTATCTTCAGGATCAGATGAAGCTTGGCAATTTCACGCTGGTGCTGAGCGGTCGCAATGACTGGGTCGAGACGACGCAGGTCGCCCGCGATAGCGGCGCGACGCTCGCCAGCCGCGACGACAGCAGGTTCAGCGGGCGGGCCGGGCTGATCTACAATTTCGACAACGGCATCGCGCCCTATGTCTCCTATGCAACCAGCTACAATCCGGTCATTGGCCTCAACGCGCAAAATCAGCTGTTCCTGCCGGAAACCGGGCGACAGGTCGAGGTCGGCGTGAAGGTCGCGCCGAAGGGATTTGACGGCTACTTTATCGTCTCGGTGTTCGATCTGAAGCGCCAGAATGTGCCCACCACCGATCCGGTGATCACCACGCTGCAGAACCAGACGGGCGAGGTGACCTCGCGCGGCATCGAGCTCGAAGCGGTGGCCAACGCCACGAAGGAGCTGAAGCTGATCGGTGCCTTCACGGCCTACGATCTCTTTACCAGCAAGGATCTCAATCCGGCGCTCGTCGGCAAGACGCCGACCAACACGCCTGAACTCCTGGTGTCGGGCTGGGCCGACTACACCTTCAGGGACGGGCCGCTCGCGGGGTTCGGCTTCGGCGGTGGCGTGCGCTACATCGGCTCGTCCTGGGCGGACGCAGCCAATACGCTCGAGGTTCCCGCAGTCGTGCTCGGCGATCTCGCGCTCCATTATGAATGGCAGAACTGGCGCACGGCGCTGAACGTGATCAACCTGACCGACAAGATCTATGTCGCGAGCTGTGCGTCGACCACGTCCTGCTTCTACGGCGATCGCCGGCGCATCACCGCCAGCGTCTCCTACAAGTGGTGAGGTCAGGCGAGGGCAGGACGTTGCGGCGGCAGGCTCCGAGAATTGGACCAGCTGATCGCGATCGTCCTTCTGCTCCGCCCAGCCGTCCGAACGCGGATCCTCCGTCAGGAGATCGATGAGCCTGCAGGCCATGCCCCCCAGCCCGAAGCTCATCTGGGCGCGGCGCGAGCGACCGACCAGGTCGCCGCCGCCGCGCTCGCGGCCGGTCCGGGATGGGCGCGGGCCGACGCATTCGCCAGACGAGACCCGGCCTCGTCGTGACGCATGGCTCTTCCCATCGCTCGCAGCTGTGGATAGTGTCTTCCGCAGCGCCTGTACTGATCGCGGCGGGCGTCATGATCGGCTCCCTTGGCTGCGCTGCTCTGGAAGACTGTCGGCAAAATCTGCTGCTGCGGCGGCGGAGGGGGCCCTGCGGCAGTCATTGCCGGGGTTTGAGTGTGCTGCCGCACCAAGAAAGCCGAGCATTTTGGTTGTCAGCGCATCGCGCATAGCTGTCCCGGCCCGAGCGCCGCAATCTCAGAACTGCTGACCTGCGAAACCGTGACTGCCCTTGCTGGGGCAGGCGATCTGCTCCATACCAGCCGCGGGGTGATTCCGGGATTTTCACGGTTCTGGGAGCGGCAAAGGGCCTGAAAAGAGCGTGTCTTGCGCCCATTGGTGCACTGCGCTAAGGCTCAGAATAATTCCAAATCGGACGAATCCGTGGCTGTCCCGAGGCTGCGGGAAAAAGGGCTCGTCAATGAGCGGCATTCTTCAGAACTATCTACCACTCGTCGTCTTTATAGGGGTAGCGGGCCTCATTGGCCTGGTGCTGCTGATCGCGCCCTTCATCGTGGCGTTTCAGCAGCCGGACCCGGAAAAGCTGTCGGCGTATGAGTGCGGTTTCAACGCCTTCGACGACGCCCGCATGAAGTTCGACGTCCGCTTCTATCTGGTCGCCATCCTCTTCATCATCTTCGACCTCGAGGTGGCGTTTCTGTTTCCCTGGGCGGTGGCGTTCGGCAAGCTTGGCGCGACCGGCTTCTGGTCCATGGTGGTGTTCCTCGCCGTGCTGACGGTCGGGTTCGCCTATGAGTGGAAGAAGGGAGCACTGGAATGGGATTGAACCCTGCACCGTCCGCCGGTCCGGTCGTCGCGCCGGCCCCGAAAGGCATCCTGGATCCGTCAACCGGCAAGCCGGTCGGGGCCAGTGATCCGTTCTTCCTCGAGGTCAATTCCGAGCTGTCCGACAAGGGCTTCTTCGTGGCCGCGACCGACGACCTCATCACCTGGGCGCGCACCGGCTCCCTGATGTGGATGACTTTCGGCCTTGCCTGCTGCGCGGTCGAGATGATGCAGGTGTCGATGCCGCGCTACGACGTCGAGCGCTTCGGCTTCGCGCCGCGCGCCTCGCCGCGCCAGTCCGACGTGATGATCGTCGCGGGAACCTTGACGAACAAGATGGCGCCGGCGCTGCGCAAGGTCTACGACCAGATGCCTGAGCCGCGCTACGTCATCTCGATGGGCTCCTGCGCCAATGGCGGCGGCTACTATCACTATTCCTACTCGGTCGTGCGCGGCTGCGACCGTATCGTGCCGATCGACATCTACGTGCCGGGCTGCCCGCCCACGGCGGAAGCGCTGCTCTACGGCGTGCTGCTGCTGCAGAAGAAGATCCGGCGCACCGGCACCATCGAACGCTAAGGTTTTACGTCATGGACGACGCCAAGCTCGACGCCCTGGGGCAGACGATCGTTAGCGCGCTTCCGGGCGCCGCCACCGGTCATACGGTGGCCTTCAACCAGCTCACGGTTGATGTCGAGGCCGTCAAGATCGTCGAGGTGGTCAAGTACCTCCGCGACGATCCGAACTGCCGTTTCGTCAACATCACTGACATCACGGCGGTGGACTATCCCGATCGTGAGAAGCGTTTCGACGTGATCTATCACTTCCTGTCGCCGACGCTGAACACGCGGGTCCGGCTCCGGGCCCAGGCGGACGAGACCACGCAGGTGCCATCGCTGATCGACGTATTCCCGGGTGCGGACTGGTTCGAACGCGAGGCCTACGACCTCTATGGCGTGTTCTTCGTCGGTCATCCCGACATGCGCCGCCTCCTTACCGATTACGGCTTCGAGGGGCATCCGCTGCGCAAGGACTTCCCGCTCACTGGTTTCGTCGAGGTCCGCTACGACGACCAGGAGAAGCGTGTGGTCTACGAGCCCGTGCGGCTCAACCAGGAATTCCGCAAGTTTGACTTCTTGTCGCCGTGGGAGGGTGCGGATTACCCCCTTCCTGGCGATGAGAAAGCAGGACCGAAGGCCTGACCATGAACGAGCAAGCTGAAAACCTTCGCAACTTTACGATCAACTTTGGTCCTCAACACCCTGCGGCGCATGGCGTGCTGCGTTTGGTGTTGGAGCTGGACGGTGAGATCGTCGAGCGCGTCGATCCGCATATCGGGCTGCTTCACCGCGGCACCGAAAAGCTGATCGAGCAGAAGACCTATCTCCAGGCGATCCCGTATTTCGACCGGCTCGACTACGTCGCGCCGATGAACCAGGAGCATGCCTTCTGCCTCGCGGCCGAAAAACTGCTCGGCATCGAGGTGCCGCGCCGCGGCCAGTTGATCCGCGTGCTCTATTGCGAGATCGGCCGTATCCTGTCGCATCTGCTCAACGTCACCACGCAGGCGATGGACGTCGGCGCGCTGACCCCGCCGCTGTGGGGCTTCGAAGAGCGCGAGAAGCTGATGGTGTTCTACGAGCGCGCGTCGGGCAGCCGCATGCACGCAGCCTTCTTCCGCGTCGGCGGCGTGCATCAGGACCTGCCGCAGAAACTGGTCGACGACATCGAGGCCTGGTGCGATCCGTTCCTGAAGGTCGTGGACGACCTCGACCGGCTGCTCACCGCCAACCGCATCTTCAAGCAGCGCAACGTCGACATCGGCGTGGTGCCGCTCAAGGAGGCCTGGGAGTGGGGCTTCTCGGGCGTGATGGTGCGCGGCTCCGGCGCGGCCTGGGACCTGCGCAAGTCACAGCCCTACGAGTGCTACGCCGAGATGGATTTCGACATTCCGATCGGCAAGAACGGCGATTGCTACGACCGCTATCTGATCCGCATGGAAGAGATGCGCCAGTCCGTGCGCATCATGAAACAGTGCATCCAGAAGCTGAACGCGCCTGAGGGCAAGGGCCCCGTCGTCGTCGAGGACAACAAGGTCGCACCGCCGCGCCGTGGCGAGATGAAGCGCTCGATGGAAGCGCTGATCCACCACTTCAAGCTCTACACCGAGGGCGTCCACGTGCCGGCCGGCGAGGTCTACGCCGCGGTCGAAGCGCCGAAGGGCGAGTTCGGCGTCTATCTCGTCGCCGACGGCACCAACAAGCCCTACAAGTGCAAGATCCGCGCGCCGGGCTTTGCGCATCTGCAGGCCATGCATCACATCTGCCGCGGCCATCTGCTCGCCGACGTCTCGGCGATCCTCGGCTCGCTCGACATCGTGTTCGGAGAGGTCGATCGGTGATGGCGCAGGCGCCAATCCAGTTTGACCGCGCCTCGGGGGCCCTTGAAGGGGCCAACCTGTGGGAGCGGACGGCTGCCTTGGCGCTGGTGACGGGATCGAAGATCTCCTCGCATTTCTCGCACATGGGCTACATCGCCTGCGCGAATCTGCTGCGCAAGACGCTGCCGGAGCGCAACATCGCGATCAGGCTCAATCCCGACGCCGTGTTCGAATTCCCCTACGGCGACGGCTATTGGAGCAAGCTGCTCAACCGCTCCTACAATTACGAGGACGAGCTCGAGCTGCTGTTCGCCGACTCCATCGACGTCGACTACACGCTGCTCGATTGCGGCGCCAATTACGGCTACTGGTCGGTGCTGGTGTCGAGCAAGCCCTTTGGTTCGCACAAGGCGATCGCGATCGAGCCGTCGGGCCAGAACTACCCGAAGCTCGCCAACAACGCCCGCGTCAACGGCAACCGCTTCGAGACCATGAAATGCGCCATCGGCGCGGCCCGCGGCACCGCGCGGCTGTCCGGCACCAAGCACGAGGCCTTCAGCATCGCCGGCGATCCGTCGGCGGGCGGTGAAGAAGTGTCCGTGATCGCGCTCGACAACCTCATCGACGACGGCAGGGTCGCGGCCACCGGCAAATACCTGATCAAGCTCGACGTCGAGGGCGTCGAGATCGAGGCGATCAAGGGCGGCGCCCGGCTGCTCGAGGCCGACAGCGTCATCATGTGCGAGGAGCACGGCAGCGACCGCTCCCATGCCGTGTCGCGCTTCATCCTCGAGCAGACCCCGCTGAAGCTGATCGTGTTCGATCCGCGCAGCAACCGGATGGAGACCGTGACCGAGCTGTCGATCCTCGACCGCATCAAGGTCTCGACCCACGTCGGCTACAACGTTTTCGGCACCGCAAGCGCATTCTGGCAGGACAGGATCGATGCCCTGAATGCGAAAACCGCGCGCCGTATGCAGTGAGAGATTAGAGATGTCCGTTCGCCGATTAGCACCGAAGGAAGTCCAGCCCGCGAGCTTTGCGTTCACGGAGGAGAACCTCGCATTCGCCAGGCAGCAGATCGCGAAATATCCGGCCGGGCGCCAGGCCTCCGCCGTCATCGCCATCCTCTGGCGCGCGCAGGAGCAGAACGACGGCTGGGTGTCGGAAGCCGCGATCCGCGTCATCGCCGACATGCTCGACATGCCCTATATCCGCGTGCTGGAGGTCGCGACCTTCTACACGATGTTCCAGCTCGCCCCGGTCGGCAAGAAGGCCCATGTCCAGGTCTGCGGCACCACGCCGTGCCGCCTGCGCGGCGCCGAGGATCTGATCCACGTCTGCGAGCACCGCATCCATCACGAGCCCTTCCATCTCTCCAAGGACGGCAATTTCAGCTGGGAAGAGGTGGAGTGCCTGGGCGCCTGCGTGAATGCGCCGATGGTGCTGATCGGCAAGGATACTTACGAGGACCTGACCAAGGAAAGCTTCGGCAAGGTGCTCGACGGTTTTGCTTCGGGCAACCCGCCCAAGCCGGGTCCGCAGAACGGCCGCCAGTACTCGGCGCCGATCACCGGGCCGACCACGCTGAAGGAGGTCACCTGATGCGTGATCTCTCGTCGCCGGCAATGCAGGGGAGCGGTGCCATGAAGAAGTGGGGCTTCATCGCGATGCACGCCGTCGTGGCGGCCGCTTTCATCTTCCTGCTTCAGCGTTTCGGCCTGAACGCGTCGCTGGAATCCAGTCTGCTCTGGGCGCTGACGTTTGGTATCTGCGCCGCCGGACTTGCCTACAAGCAGTCCAATCGTTGATCGGAAAGCACTGATATGCTCGAGGACAAGGACCGCATCTTCAAGAACCTCTACGGCCTCCACGATTGGGGGCTCGAGGGCGCGCGGCGCCGCGGCGCCTGGGACGGCACGAAGAACATCATCGACAAGGGCCGCGACTGGATCATCAACGAGATGAAGGCCTCGGGGCTCCGCGGCCGCGGCGGCGCCGGCTTCCCGACCGGTCTGAAATGGTCCTTCATGCCGAAGGAATCGACCGACGGCCGGCCGAGCTATCTCGTCGTCAATGCCGACGAGTCCGAGCCCGGCACCTGCAAGGATCGCGAGATCATGCGGCACGATCCGCATCTCTTGATCGAGGGCTGCCTGATCGCGAGCTGCGCGATGAACGCGCACACGTGCTACATCTATGTCCGCGGCGAGTTCATCCGCGAGCGCGAGCATCTGCAGGCTGCGATCGACCAGGCGTACGACGCCAAGTTGGTCGGCAAGGATAACGTCAACGGCTGGCCGTTCGACATCTACGTCGCCCACGGCGCCGGAGCCTATATCTGCGGCGAGGAGACCGCGCTGCTCGAAAGCCTCGAAGGCAAGAAGGGCCAGCCGCGCCTGAAGCCGCCGTTTCCGGCGAACGTCGGTCTGTTCGGCTGCCCGACCACCGTCAACAACGTCGAGTCCATCGCCGTTGCGCCGGATATCCTGCGCCGCGGCGCGGCGTGGTTCGCCGGCATCGGCCGCCCGAACAACGTCGGCACCAAGCTCTTCTGCATCTCCGGCCATGTCGAGCGGCCCTGCAACGTCGAAGAAGCCATGGGCATTCCGTTCCGCGAGCTGATCGAGAAGCATTGCGGCGGCATTCGCGGCGGCTGGGACAACCTCAAGGCCGTGATCCCCGGCGGCTCGTCGGTGCGCATGGTGCCGGCCGAGCAGATCATCGACACGCCGATGGATTTCGATTCCTTGAGCAAGCTGCGCTCGGGCCTCGGCACCGCGGCCGTGATCGTGATGGACAAGTCCACCGATCTGATCCGCGCCATCGCCCGCATCTCCTATTTCTACAAGCACGAGAGCTGCGGCCAGTGCACGCCATGCCGCGAGGGCACCGGCTGGATGTGGCGGGTCCTGACCCGCATGGCCGAGGGCCGCGCCCACAAGCGCGAGATCGACATGCTGCTTGAAGTGACCAAGCAGGTCGAAGGCCACACCATCTGCGCGCTCGGCGACGCGGCGGCCTGGCCGATCCAGGGCCTGATCACGCATTTCCGTCACGAGATCGAAGCGCGCATCGACCAGTATTCGCACAAGGCCGACATCGACGATATCGGCGTGCGCGATCCCGTGAACATGGTCGCGGCGGAGTAAGAGACATGACCAAGCTCATCATCGACGGCAAAGAGATCGATGTCCCCGCCGAATACACGCTGCTCCAGGCGTGCGAGGCGGCCGGTGCCGAGATTCCGCGCTTCTGCTATCACGAGCGGCTGTCGATCGCCGGCAATTGCCGGATGTGCCTCGTCGAGGTGAAGGGCGGCCCCAAGCCGGTCGCCAGCTGCGCCTGGGGCGTGCGCGACTGCCGTCCGGGCCCCAAGGGTGAGCCGCCTGAGATCTCCACCCGTTCGCCGATGGTGAAGAAGGCGCGCGAAGGCGTGATGGAGTTCCTTCTCATCAACCATCCGCTGGACTGCCCGATCTGCGACCAGGGCGGTGAGTGCGACCTCCAGGACCAGGCGATGGGCTATGGTGTCGACACCAGCCGCTTCGCCGAGAACAAGCGTGCGGTCGAGGACAAATATCTCGGCGCGCTGGTCAAGACCTCGATGAACCGCTGCATCCAGTGCACGCGCTGCGTCCGCTTCTCGGCGGAAGTCGCCGGCGCCCCCGAGATGGGCGCGACCGGCCGCGGTGAGGACATGGAGATCACGACCTATCTCGAGCACGCGCTGACTTCGGAACTGCAGGGCAATCTCGTCGACATCTGCCCGGTTGGTGCGCTGACCTCGAAGCCCTATGCGTTCGCGGCGCGTCCTTGGGAGCTCGGCAAGACCCAGTCGATCGACGTCATGGACGGCCTGGGATCGGCGATCCGCGTCGACACCCGCGGCCGTGAGGTGATGCGTATTCTGCCGCGGATCAACGAGGCCGTGAACGAGGAGTGGATCTCCGACAAGACCCGTCACGTGGTCGACGGCCTGCGCACCCAGCGCCTTGACCGTCCCTATATCCGCGAAGCCGGCAAGCTGCGCGCGGCGAGCTGGACCGAAGCCTTTGCCGCAATTGCCGCCAAGGCGGCGCGCACCGACGGCAAGCGCATCGGCGCGATCGCCGGCGACCTCGCCGGTGTCGAGGAGATGTTCGCGCTGAAGGATCTGCTCGCCAAGTACGGCTCGAGCAATCTGGCGGTGCAGGGCGGCGACGCCTTCGATCCGGCGCTCGGCCGCGGCTCCTATATCTTCAACCCGACGCTCGCGGGCGTCGAGCAAGCCGACGCGCTGCTCATCATCGGCGCCAATCCGCGGAAGGAGGCGGCCGTGTTCAACGCCCGCATCCGCAAGCGCTGGCGTGGCGGCGGCTTCAAGGTCGGCGTGATCGGCGCCAAGGCCGACCTCACCTACGACTATGACCACCTCGGCGCGGGTACCGAGACGCTCGCCGACCTCGCGGCCGGCAAGCACTCCTTCATGGACGCGCTGAAGAACGCCAAGAATCCGATCATCCTGGTCGGTGCGGGCGCGGCCGCCCGTCACGATGGCGCTGCCATCCTCGCTGCCGCCGCCAAGCTCGCGCTCAATGTCGGCGCGGTGAAGGACGGCTGGAACGGTTTTGGCGTGCTGCACGAGACCGCTTCGCGCGTCGGTGCGCTCGATGTCGGTTTCTCCGCAACGAGCGGAGGCCTGAACGCGGCGCAGATGACGACGTTCGGCACGCTCGACTTGCTGTTCCTGCTAGGGGCCGACGAGATCAAGGCGCCGGACGGCACCTTCGTCGTCTATATCGGCACCCATGGCGACCGCGGCGCGCATCGCGCCGACGTCATTCTGCCGGCGGCCGCCTACACCGAGAAGTCCGCGATCTACGTCAACACCGAGGGCCGCGTGCAGATGACCGGCCGCGCCGCGTTCCCGCCGGGCGAGGCCCGCGAGGACTGGGCGATCATCCGCGCGTTGTCGGAAGCGCTGGGCAAGAAGCTCGGCTACGACTCGCTCGCGGCCCTGCGCCAGACGATCTTCAAGGCCGTGCCGCATCTGATGCGTCTCGACCAGATCGAGGCCGGCACCGCCGACCAGATCAGGAAGCTGGCGGGGAAGGGCGGCTCGCCCGAGAAGGCGCCGTTCAAGCCGCTGGTCGAGGATTTCTATTTGACCAACCCAATCGCGCGTGCGTCCGCCGTGATGGCGGAATGCTCGCGCCTCGCCTCCGGGCATATGCTGACCGCAGCGGAGTGAGCGTGATCTGATGGAATTCTTCGAAAGCGCATTCTGGACCGGGTTCCTCTGGCCGCTGATCATCATGGTCGCGCAGAGCGTCCTGGTGCTCGTCGTCCTCCTGGTCGCGATCGCCTACATCCTGCTCGCCGACCGCAAGATCTGGGCGGCGGTGCAGATCCGCCGCGGCCCGAACGTGGTCGGTCCCTGGGGCCTGCTGCAATCCTTCGCCGACCTTTTGAAGTTCGTGCTGAAGGAGCCGATCATTCCGGCCGGCGCCAACAAGGGCGTTTTCCTGCTGGCGCCGCTGGTGTCCTGCGTGCTCGCGCTCGCCGCCTGGGCGGTGATCCCGACCAATCTCGGCTGGGTGATCGCCGACATCAATGTCGGCGTCCTCTTCATCTTCGCGATCTCGTCGCTGTCGATCTACGGCATCATCATGGCCGGCTGGTCGTCGAACTCGAAGTATCCGTTCCTGGCCGCGCTGCGCTCGGCGGCGCAGATGGTGTCGTACGAAGTCTCGATCGGCTTCGTCATCATCACGGTGCTGCTCTGCGCCGGCACGCTGAACCTGTCGGCCGTGGTCGAGGCCCAGCACGCGCGCGGCCTCGCCAGCCTGATCGGGCTGCCGCAGCTCACTATCCTGAACTGGTACGTCTGGCCGCTGTTCCCGATGTTCGTGGTGTTCTACGTCTCGGCGCTGGCGGAAACCAACCGTCCGCCCTTCGACCTCGTCGAAGCCGAATCCGAGCTCGTCGCCGGCTTCATGGTCGAATACGGCTCGACGCCGTACCTGCTGTTCATGCTCGGCGAGTATGTCGCGATCGTCACGATGTGCGCGCTGGCGACGATCCTGTTCCTCGGGGGCTGGCTGCCGCCGGTGGACCTGCCGCCCTTCAACTGGGTGCCGGGGATCATCTGGTTCTCGCTGAAACTGTTCTTCATGTTCTTCCTGTTCGCGATGGCGAAGGCGATCGTGCCCCGCTACCGCTACGATCAACTGATGCGCCTCGGCTGGAAGGTGTTCCTGCCGCTGTCGCTGGTGATGGTGATCGTGGTGGCCGGCGTGCTGCATTTCGCCGGCATCGCGCCGAAGTGAGGGCCGTCATGGGTATCAACGTCAACGCCACTGCACGCTCGCTTCTGCTGTCGGAGTTCGTCTCGGCGTTCTTCCTCGCCATGCGCTATTTCTTCCAGCCGAAGCCGACGCTGAACTATCCGTTCGAGAAGGGCCCGATCTCGCCGCGCTTCCGCGGCGAGCACGCGCTGCGCCGCTATCCGAACGGCGAGGAGCGCTGCATCGCCTGCAAGCTGTGCGAAGCGGTCTGCCCGGCGCAGGCCATCACCATCGAGGCCGGGCCGCGCCGCAACGACGGCACCCGCCGCACCGTGCGCTACGACATCGACATGGTGAAGTGCATCTATTGCGGCCTCTGCCAGGAGGCCTGTCCTGTGGACGCCATTGTCGAAGGCCCGAACTTCGAGTTCGCGACCGAGACCCGCGAGGAATTGTTCTATGACAAGGCCAAGCTGCTCGCCAACGGCGATCGCTGGGAACGCGAGATCGCGAAAGCGATCGAGCTCGACGCGCCGTACCGGTGAGGTGAGGGCATGATCCAGATTTCCAAGTCATTCCGGGATGGTCCGAAGGACCAGACCCGGAATCTCGAGATTCCGGGTTCACGCTTCGCGCGCCCCGGAATGACGGGAGTTTCCCGATGATCCTTCCCGCGCTGTTCTTCTATCTGTTCGCCGGCGTCTGCGTCGCCTCGGCCGTGATGGTGATTGTCTCGCGCAATCCCGTGCATTCCGTGCTGTACCTGATCCTGGCCTTCGTCAACGCCTCCGGCCTGTTCGTGCTGATGGGCGCCGAGTTCCTCGGCATGATGCTGATCGTCGTCTATGTCGGCGCGGTCGCGGTGCTGTTCCTGTTCGTGATCATGATGCTCGACGTCGACTTCCTCGAGCTGCGCGAGGGCTTCATCGAGTACCTGCCGGTCGGCCTCGTGATCGGCGGCATCTTCCTGTTCGAGCTGCTGCTCACCGTCGGCTTCTGGGTCATCAATCCCGGCGTCTCCAAGACGATCACGGCGGCGATCCCGGCCAATGTCAGCAACACCGAGGCGCTCGGCCTCGTGCTCTACACGAAGTACATCCACTACTTCCAGCTCTCGGGCATGGTGCTGCTGGTCGCCATGATCGGCGCCATCGTGCTGACGCTCCGGCACAAGGCGAGCGTGAAGCGGCAGGACATCAACGTTCAGAACGCACGCACGCCCGAGATGGCGATGGCGATGCGCAAGGTGGCGCCGGGGCAGGGGCTTTCGGACGCCGATGCGGCGGAGTGGGTGAAATGACGATCGGGCTCGGACATTATCTGGCGGTCGGCGCGATCCTGTTCACGCTCGGCATCCTCGGCATCTTCCTGAACCGCAAGAACATCATCGTCATCCTGATGTCGATCGAGCTGATCCTGCTCTCGGTCAACATCAACCTCGTGGCGTTCTCGACCTTCCTCGGCGACATCGTCGGCCAGGTCTTCGCGTTGCTGGTGCTGACCGTTGCGGCCGCTGAAGCTGCGATCGGTCTCGCCATCCTGGTGGTCTATTTCCGCAACCGCGGCTCGATCGCGGTTGAGGACGTCAATCTGATGAAGGGCTGAGCTCTCAAATGGTTCAGGCAATCGTTTTCCTGCCTCTGCTGGGCGCCATTCTGGCCGGCCTGATTGCGCTGTTCGGCGCGCATGCCCGCAACCCCTCGGGCGACGAGGTCGAGCATCACGGCGACCACGGCCACGGCGCCCATGCCTCGACGGCCCATGACGCCCATGGCCACGACGAACACGGCCACGACGATCACGGTCACGACGATCACGGCCATGGTCCGACCGAGCCCGCCGCGGCGGGCTCGCGCCCCGCCGAGCTGATCACCACGGCGCTGCTGTTCGTCTCGGCGGCGTTGTCCTGGATGACGCTGGTCGATGTCGGCTTCATGCACCACGACTACAGGATCCAGCTGCTGCCCTGGATCTTCTCCGGCGACCTCCAGGTCTGGTGGACGCTGCGCGTCGACACGCTCACCGCCGTGATGCTGGTGGTGGTGACCACCGTGTCCTCGCTCGTGCACCTCTATTCCATCGGCTACATGGACGAGGACCCGAACCGGCCGCGCTTCTTCGGTTATCTCAGCCTGTTCACCTTCGCCATGCTGATGCTGGTGACGGCGGACAACCTCGTGCAGCTGTTCTTCGGCTGGGAAGGCGTGGGCCTGGCGAGCTACCTGCTGATCGGCTTCTGGTACCAGAAGCCGTCGGCGAACGCGGCCGCGATCAAGGCCTTCGTGGTCAACCGCGTCGGCGATTTCGGTTTCGCGCTCGGCATCTTCGCGATCTTCATGCTGGTCGGCTCGACCGATTTCGAGACCATCTTCCACGCTGCTCCCGGACTCACCGGCAAGACCGTCAACTTCCTCGGCTGGCACGCCGACGCGCTGACCCTGACCTGTCTCCTCCTGTTCATGGGCGCGATGGGCAAGTCGGCGCAGTTCCTGCTGCACACCTGGTTGCCGGACGCGATGGAAGGCCCGACCCCGGTCTCGGCGCTGATCCATGCCGCGACCATGGTCACCGCCGGCGTGTTCATGGTGGCGCGCCTGTCGCCGCTGTTCGAGCTCGCCCCGAACGCACAGGCCGTCGTGATGTTCTTCGGCGCCACCACCGCGTTCTTCGCGGCGACCATCGGCCTCGTCCAGAACGACATCAAGCGCATCGTCGCCTATTCGACCTGTTCGCAGCTCGGCTACATGTTCGTGGCGATGGGAGCAGGGGCCTATTCGGTCGGCATGTTCCATCTGTTCACGCACGCCTTCTTCAAGGCGCTGCTGTTCTTAGGCTCCGGCTCGGTGATCTATGCGATGCACCACGAGCAGGACATCCGCAACATGGGCGGCCTCTGGAAGAAGATCCCCTACACTTATGCGGTGATGGTGGTCGGCACCCTGGCGCTCACCGGCTTCCCGCTCACCGCCGGCTACTTCTCCAAGGACGCGATCATCGAGTCCGCCTACGCCTCGCACAATCCGTTCGGGGTCTACGGCTTCCTGATGACGGTCGTCGCCGCCGGCCTGACCTCGTTCTACTCCTGGCGCCTGATCTTCAAGACCTTCCACGGCGAGCCGCACGACGAGCATCATTACGAGGCCGCGCACGAGGCTCCGCTCTGGATCCTGGTCCCGATCGGCGTGCTCGCGGTCGGCTCGTTCGTCGCAGGGTTCCCGTTCAAGGAGCTGTTCGCCGGTCACGGCGTCGAGGAGTTCTTCCGCGAGTCCGTGAAGATGAACCCGCACATCATCGAGGAGATGCACCACATCCCCGCGACCATCGCGTTCCTGCCGACGGTGATGATGGTGCTGGGCTTCCTCGTCTCGTACCTGTTCTACATCCGCCGGCCTTATTTGCCGGTCGAGCTCGCGAAGACGCAGCCGATGCTGTACCAGTTCCTGCTCAACAAATGGTACTTCGACGAGCTCTACGACCTCATCTTCGTCCGTCCGGCGAAGTGGATCGGCTACCAGCTCTGGAAGAAGGGCGACGGGCTCATCATCGACGGCTTCGGCCCCGACGGCGTTTCGGCCCGCGTGCTGGACGTCACCCGCAACGTCGTGAAGATCCAGACCGGCTATCTCTACCACTACGCATTCGCCATGCTGATCGGCGCCGCCGGCCTGATCACCTGGTTCATGTTCGGCTTTGGAGGCCAGTAAATGACAACCTGGCCCATCCTTTCGGTCACGACGTTCCTGCCGCTGGTCGGCGCGCTGATCGTCTATCTCAGCCGCGGCGATGACGAGGCGGCCCGGCGCAACTCGCGCTGGATCGCGCTGTGGACCACGCTGATCACCTTCGCGGTCTCGGTGATCCTGGTCATGCGCTTCGACCCCGCCAACCCCGACTTCCAGTTCGTCGAGAAAGCGAACTGGCTCGCCACCGGCATCACCTACCACATGGGCGTCGATGGCATCTCGCTGCCGCTGGTGATCCTCACCACCGCCGTGATGCCGTTCTGCATCATCGCGAGCTGGAAGGCGATCACGAGCCGCGTCCGCGAATACATGATGGCGTTCCTGATCCTGGAAACGCTGATGATCGGCACCTTCTCGGCGCTCGATCTCGTGCTGTTCTACCTGTTCTTCGAGGGCGGCCTGATCCCGATGTTCCTGATCATCGGCGTTTGGGGCGGCCCGCGCCGGGTCTACGCGTCGTTCAAGTTCTTCCTCTACACGCTGCTCGGCTCGGTCCTGATGCTGCTCGCCATCATGGCGCTGTATTGGAACGGCGGCACCACCGACATCCCGACCCTGATGCACACGGCCGTGCCGCGGTCCCTGCAGACCTGGGCGTGGCTCGCCTTCTTCGCCTCCTTTGCGGTGAAGATGCCGATGTGGCCGGTCCACACCTGGCTTCCCGACGCGCATGTCGAGGCGCCGACCGCGGGCTCGGTGGTCCTCGCCGCGATCCTCCTGAAGATGGGCGGCTACGGCTTCCTGCGCTTCTCGCTGCCGATGTTCCCGCTGGCCTCGCACGACTTCGCGCCGCTGGTGTTCACGCTCTCGGCCATCGCCATCATCTACACCTCGCTGGTGGCGCTGATGCAGGAGGACATGAAGAAGCTGATCGCTTACTCGTCGGTGGCGCATATGGGCTTCGTCACCATGGGCATCTTCGCCGGCACCATGCAGGGTGTCGCCGGTGGCGTGTTCCAGATGATCTCGCACGGCATCGTCTCCGGCGCGCTGTTCCTCTGCGTCGGCGTCGTCTACGACCGCCTGCACACCCGCGAGATCGCGGCCTATGGCGGCCTCGTCAACCGGATGCCGCTCTACGCGATGACGTTCATGGTCTTCACCATGGCCAATGTCGGTCTGCCCGGCACGAGCGGCTTCGTCGGCGAGTTCATGACGCTGCTCGGCACCTTCAAGGTCTCGATCCCGACGGCGTTCTTCGCCAGCTTCGGCGTGATCCTGTCGGCGGCCTATGCGCTGTGGCTCTACCGCAAGGTCGTGTTCGGGGCGCTGGCCAAGCCGTCGCTGGCGAGCATGAAGGATCTCACCTTGCGCGAGTGCGTGATCCTGTTCCCGATGATCGCGCTGACGATCCTGTTCGGCGTCTATCCGAAGCCGGTGCTCGACATGTCGGCCGCCTCGGTCCAGCAACTCGTCAACAACTACAACACCGCTGTGACGGCCATGAAGGCCGCCGCACTGCTCCAGTGATCGGGCAGGTCAGGATATCGCCATGAGCTTTGAGACTGCAGGTTATCAACTGGCGCCGGTGCTGCCCGAGCTCGTGCTCGCGGTCGGCGCGATGGCGCTTCTGATGCTCGGAGCCTATCGCGGGCAGGAGACGACCAGGACGGTCACATTGCTGTCGGTGGTGCTCCTGATCGTGGTCGGCGCGCTCGTCTACATGCAGCCCGCGGGCAAGCAGGTGACCTTCGGCGGCAGCTTCATCGCCGACGACTTTGCCCGCTTCATGAAGATCCTGGCCCTGATCGGCTCGGCGGTGACGCTGATCCTGTCGACCGAGTTCCTGTCCGACCCGTCGCGCCGCATCTTCGAATATTCGATCCTGGTGCTGCTCTCGACGCTCGGCATGATGGTGCTGATCTCGGCGGGCGATCTGATCTCGCTCTATCTCGGGCTCGAGCTGATGTCGCTGGCGCTCTACGTCGTGGCGGCCTCGAACCGCGACAACGCCAAGTCGACCGAAGCCGGCCTGAAGTATTTCGTGCTCGGCGCGCTGTCCTCGGGCATGCTGCTCTACGGCTGCTCGCTGGTCTATGGCTTCACCGGCACGGTCAGCTTCGCCGGCATCGCCGCGGTCGCAACGGTCTCGAATGTCGGCCTTCTGTTCGGCCTGGTTTTCCTGCTCGTCGGCCTCTGCTTCAAGGTCTCGGCAGTGCCGTTCCACATGTGGACGCCCGACGTCTATGAGGGCGCGCCGACCCCGGTCACCGCCTTCTTCGCCTCGGCGCCGAAGGTGGCCGCGCTCGCTGTTTTCACCCGCGTCACGCTGACCGCGTTTCCCGGTATCGTCTCGCAGTGGCAGCAGATCCTGGTTTTCGTGTCGATCGCCTCGATGGCGCTCGGCTCGTTCGCCGCGATCGGCCAGAGCAACATCAAGCGCCTGATGGCCTATTCGTCGATCGGCCACATGGGCTTCGCGCTGGTCGGCCTCGCCTCCGGCACGGTCGAGGGCGCGCAGGGCGTCCTGATGTACATCGTGATCTATGTCGCGATGACGCTCGGCTCGTTCGCGATCATCCTCGCCATGAAGCGCAACGGCCAGGCGGTGGAGCAGATCAGCGATTTCGCAGGCCTCTCGCGGACCAATCCGCTGCTGGCCTTCATGTTCGCGATGCTGCTGTTCTCACTCGCCGGCATCCCGCCGCTCGCCGGCTTCTTCGCCAAATGGTACGTTTTCGTCGCCGCCATCAAGGCGAACCTGTTCACGCTCGCCGTCATCGGCGTGCTGACCAGCGTGGTGGGTGCCTATTACTACCTCGCCATCGTCAAGACGATGTACTTCGACGAGCCGGCGGGCCAGGTCGATCCGGTGCGCATCGAAGTGCGGACGGTGCTGGCGGTCGCGGGCCTGTTCAACATCCTGTTCGCGCTGTTCGCAGGTCCGGTGGTGAGCGTCGCCTCCGCCGCGGCAAAGTCGCTGTTCTAGGATGGCTTTCGCGCTCGGTTCTCGCGCACTGTCGGCGGGCTATAAGCTCGCAGCTTTCGAGCGGACCGGCTCGACCAATACCGAGGCGATCGAGCGCGCCAGGGCCGGCGAGCGTGGTCCGATGTGGTTCGTGACATCGGAACAGACCGCCGGCCGCGGCCGCCGCCAGCGCGCGTGGGTCGCGCCCAGGGGTAATCTCGCGGCCAGCATCCTCGAAGTCATGGACGTCGCCCCGGCCGTCGCCGCCACGCTGGGCTTTGCCGCCGGGCTGGCGGAGGAGGCTGCGCTGGAGAAGGTGAGCCTCGAGGCCGCGCTCCGCCTCGGCGAGGGCCGCCCCCGCTACGCCCTGAAATGGCCGAATGATGTGCTCGCCGGCGGCAAGAAGCTGGTCGGCATTGGGCTTGAGGCCGAGGCCGTCGGCAACGGTCTCGCCATCGTCGTCGGCATCGGCACCAACGTGGTCGCAGCGCCCGAGGGCACCCCGACGCCCGCGGTGTCGCTGGCCGCGCTCGGCGTCCAGATCAGCGCCGAGGAGCTGTTCTCGGCTCTCTCGGACGCCTGGGTCGAGTTCCGCGGCATCTGGGACAATGGCCGCGGCTTTGCCGAGATCCGGAAGCTCTGGCTCGAACGCGCTGCCGGCCTTGGGGACAAGATCGCGATCCACACGGGTACGATGACGCTGGAAGGCATTTTTGACACCATCGACGACGCCGGCTGCCTGATCGTCCGCACCGCCGAGGGCCGTCGCGTGCCGGTGGCCGCCGGCGAGGTGTTCTTCGGCCCCGTCGCCTCTGTGGGAGCTGCGTGATGGCAAGGCCCGACGAACTGGTGTTTGCGCCCCTCGGCGGCGTCGGCGAGATCGGCATGAACCTGTCGATCTACGGCCTCGGCAACCGCCACCAGCGCGCCTGGCTGGCGGTCGATCTCGGCGTGTCCTTCGGCGACGAGGAGCATCTGCCGGGCATCGACCTGATCATGCCCGACATCAGCTTCCTGGAGAAGGAGCGCAAGAACCTGATGGGCCTCGTGCTGACCCACGCCCATGAGGACCATTTCGGCGCCATCATCGATCTCTGGCCGAAGCTGAAATGCCCGATCTACGCCACCAAGTTCAGCGCGGCGCTGTTCGAGGCCAAATGCGCCGCCGAGCGCAATGCGCCCGAGATCCCCGTGACCGTCATCCCGTCCGGGGGCCGCATCGATGTCGGCCCGTTCAACGTCGAGTTCATCCCCGTCGCGCATTCGATTCCGGAAGCGCATGCACTGGCGATCCGCACCGAAGCCGGCACGGTGCTGCACACCGGCGACTGGAAGATCGACCCGACTCCGATCCTGGGCGCCCCGACCGACGAGAAGCGGCTGCGCGAATTGGGCGAGCAGGGCGTGCTCGCCCTGATCGGCGATTCCACCAACGCCGTGCGCGATGGCCGCTCACCGTCGGAAGCCGAGGTTGCCCGGACCATCATCGAGCTCGTGAAGTCGGCCAAGGGCCGCGTCGCGGTGACGACCTTCGCCTCCAATGTCGCGCGCATCAAGGCCGTGGCCGCCGCCGCCAAGGCCGCCGACCGCGAGGTCGTCGTGGTCGGCCGCGCCATGGAGCGCGTGGTGCAGGTGGCGCGCGAGACCGGCTATCTCGACGGCGTGCAGAATTTCCGCTCGCCCGACATCTACGGCCATCTGCCGCAGGACAAGGTGCTGGCGCTGTGTACCGGCAGCCAGGGCGAGCCGCGCGCCGCGCTGGCGCGCATCGCCAATGACGACCATCCCGAGATCACGCTCAACCGCGGCGACAGCGTCATCTTCTCCTCGCGCACCATTCCCGGCAACGAGAAGGCCGTCGGCTCGATCATCAACAATCTCGTGCTGCAGGGCGTCGAGATCATCACCGACCGCGACGCCCTGGTCCACGTCTCCGGCCATCCCCGCCGCGACGAGCTGCGCGACCTGATCTCCTGGGTGAAGCCGCAACTCCTGATCCCGGTCCACGGCGAGGCCCTGCATCTGCACGAGCACGCAAAGCTGGCGCGCGCCGCGGGCGTGCCGCGCGTGCTGGTCTGCCGCAACGGCGACCTCGTCAAGCTCGGCCCCGGCGATCCCGGCATCGTCGGCGAGGTGCCGTCGGGGCGTCTCTACAAGGACGGCACGATCTTGGAGGATTCCAAGTCGCGCGCCGTGGTCGAGCGGCGGCGCATGGCGTTCTCCGGCTGCGCCTTCGTCGCCATCGCCATGACCGGGCAGGGCGAGCTCGCCGACGATCCCGAGGTCGATCTGGTCGGCATCCCCGAGAAGAACAGGGCGGGCGAGCCCTTCGACGACATCGTCTTCGACGCCGTGATGTCCACCATCGAAGGCCTGCCGAAGGCGCGTCGCCGCGATCCCGACGCCTTGGGCGAGTCGGTGCGGCGCGCCGTCCGGGCCGTGATCAACGAACATTGGGGCAAAAAGCCTCCCTGTCTGGTACACGTACTGACAGTGTAATTGTGTCAGCATCTCCGGGAAGGCGGCTCGCCGCTTGTTCCGGATCACGCGCTGAGGGAGAAGAAACCATGCTGGGCCGGCTCAACCATGTGGCGATCGCAACCAAGGATGCGGTCAAGGCCGCGAAGATCTACGGTGCGGCGTTCGGGGCCGAGATCTCGGAGGCCGTTCCGCTGCCCGAGCACGGCGTCACCACCGTGTTTGCGACCTTGCCCAACACCAAGATCGAATTCATCGAGCCGCTCGGCGAGGCCTCGCCGATCGCGAAGTTTCTCGAACGCAATGCCGATGGCGGCATCCACCATGTCTGCTACGAGGTCGTCGACATCATCGCCTCGCGCGACACGCTGGTGAAGGAGGGCGCGCGGGTGCTGGGTGACGGCGTGCCGAAGATCGGCGCCCACGGCAAGCCGGTGCTGTTCCTGCACCCGAAGGACTTTTCCGGCGCGCTGGTCGAGATCGAGCAGGCGTAAGGCCGTCCCATGGCCATCCAGATATCGACTGCGATCGCGATCTACTTCGTCATCTGGTGGGTCGCGCTGTTCCTGACGCTGCCGTTCGGCGTGCGCAGCCAGCACGAGGATGGCGTCGGCGCACCCGGCACGGACCCCGGCGCGCCGATCATGACGCGGATGGGGCGCAAGCTGATCTGGACCACGATCATCTCGGCGGTGATCTACGGCATCGGCGTAGCGGCCTATCATGCCGGCTATCTCTCGATCGAGCGTCTGTCGAAATTGATGGGAATGCCGTTCTAGGTTTATCTTCGTGCAGCCCCATCCTTCGAGACGCCCGCCTTTGGCGGGCTCCTCAGGATGAGGATTGAGTGCGCGGCAGTAGTTTCAACGGGCGGCGATGTCCGTTAGCCTCATCCTGAGGAGACCGCCACCGGGTCCGCGCAAAAGCGCGGCCCGATGACAGGCTCCGCGGTCGTCTCGAAGGACGAGGCGTGCGCGCTTCATCTCGCCTGGATCTTTTGCGCTTGTTTTGTTCGGGGGACACAAATGACTTTTCAACGTATCGTCGTCGCGCTTCTGGTGCTGATCGTCGCCGGCCTTGGGGCCATCGGCTATTTCGAATGGAAGATGGCCGTGCAGGTCCGCACCCTGAAGGCGTTCGTCGAGGGCTATGTCTTCAACGAGGCGGTGCTGGCCTGCGAGCAGTCCAAGAGTTCGACGCCGTTCAAGTGGAACGGGGGCAAGAGCACTGCGGTGATCGGCCTGAACTCGGTCAAGCTCGACAAATACAACGTCAGCGCCAGCTACACGCTGGTGGCGGACAGCGTCTATTGCGACTACGATCCGATCAAGAGAAAGGCCGACATCGGCTCCAGCTTCCTGGAGCGGGAGACCTTCTAAAGCGCGATGCGATTGGGATGAATCGTCATCGCGCTTTAGGTTATTGTTTGAGCATGATCTTTTCGGAAAATCGCTGCACACTTTTCCGGATCATGCTCTAGTCGCGAACGAAGCGCGTGAGTCCTCGAATGGCATCGGACGCTGCCGACCACATCATCGATCTCTATCAGCGCAAGGCATCGGACTGGATCGAGAGCCGTGCACGGAGCAGGCTGTTCGAACAGCCCTGGCTCGACCGTTTCCGTGCGCTGCTGCCGCCTGCCGGCTCCGTCCTCGATCTCGGCTGCGGCTCGGCAGAGCCGATGGCGGGATATCTGATCGGGCTCGATCATCCCGTGACGGGGGTGGATTCCTCGCCGGCCATGATCGACACCTGCCGACGGCGCTTCCCGCAGCAGGAATGGATCGTTGCCGATATGCGCCGGCTTGCGTTGGGACGGCGATTTGGCGGCATCCTTGCCTGGGATAGCTTCTTCCACCTCTGTTTTGACGACCAGCGCCGCATGTTCCCGATTTTTCGCGACCATGCGAGGCCGGATGCGGCGCTGATGTTCACGAGTGGCCCGACGCAGGGCGAGGCGATCGGAGCGTTCGGCGGCGAGCCGCTGTATCATGCCAGCCTGGATCCGGCCGAATATCGTTCATTGCTGGATCGGAATGGATTCCGCGTCGTGTCGCATGTGGTCGAGGACCCCGATTGCGGTGGGCACACCATCTGGCTGGCGCAGCGCCTTTGAGACGCCGCGGCAAGCCGCGGCAGCAGCAGCGTCGCCGTGAAGCAGGCATCCGGCGAACCTTCCGTCACACATTCCGCTTGAGCGAGTCCGCCAGCAGGTCTCGGCCAGTTCTAAAGCATGATGCGATTAGGTTTGATTGCGCCACCGGCGGTGCACTTCCTCTCCCGCTTGCGGGAGAGGGTTGGGGAGAGAGTGTTTCCGCAATGGGACAATCCCCTCGAGGAGAAAGCCCTCACGCGGCGCGCGGGACGATGCTTCGCATCGCCCGGACGCGCCGACCTCTCCCGCAAGCGGGAGAGGTGTACGAGCCGCACCGATCATCTATTCAACCTAAGCCATTCCGCTTAGATCGCCCGGCGTTGCCGGCCAGCGAAGAGACCGTAAACAAACAGCACGACGATCGCGCCGACCACCGCACCGATCAGGCCGGCCCCTTCACCAGGGCGATACCAGCCCAGCGCTTGCCCGAGATAAGAGGCCACGAACGCGCCGACGATGCCGAGAATGGTCGTCAGGATGAAGCCGGAAGGTTCATTGTCGCCCGGCATGATGAACTTGGCGATCACGCCGGCGAGAAAGCCAATGATGATGGTCCAAAGAATGCTCATGGGTACATCTCTTCTGAGTTAAGCCGCTGCTTCTATGCTTCGGGCAGGCGTCCATCCGGCGTGTATTTGTCGATTGCGGAAGGAAGTTCACGGGACAGCCGTGTGATGATCTCGTCTTGAGAAAGCCCGGTCTGCTCTGCGAGCTTCTCCAGGACGTCGCTGCCGATAGCTTGTTTGAGCTGCGGCGAGGAGATGTCCTTGTTGGGCCCGGGCTTCACCCATGAGTCGGCGATTTCGCCCTGGCCAGTCTGGTTGAACCTCTCCAGGAGCTCGCCAATTCCGCCATTGAGCAGGCCCCCGATTCCGCCCGCGCCGAGCATGCCGCCGAGATTGCCGAGCACGCCCCCAAGCGGCGGCTGACCGCCCGGGGACGAGCCGCTCCCCGCGCCTTTCAGCAGCTCAGCCAGCTTGTCGCGATTCTGATATCCGGCGATGGCCAGCATCGCCAGAAGGGCGGTCATGGAGGGCATTCCGCGACCCATCGGTCAGCTCCTTTGAAAGGTTAGAAACCGAAAACTGTCTCAGCCTGCTTGGGTTCCTCAAACGGCCAATCGTGGCTCGCGACCAAGCGTCCCAGCTGGTTGCCCGATGCCCACAACCTCGCGCCCATGTCCTGCGCGCCGGCACACAGCGCCCCAGGTGGCGGACCGCGTTGATTGCGACTACGATCCGATCAAAAGAATGGCCGGGATCGGCTCGAGCTCTCCAGCATCGGGAGTAACGATCCGGTCCAGACAAGGGATGGGATCGTCATGAGCGGGGACCGGGCAGGGGATTATCGAATTCTGCATGAAGGCGACCTGCGCGACTATCTCGCGGGCGTCTCCGAGCTCAGGGCATTGCTTGGCGCCGAGCCGGCGTCCTGGTCCATCACTGAGGTCGGCGACGGCAATCTCAACCTCGTCTTCATCGTCAAGGGCGCCAGCGGCGGCATCGCGGTGAAGCAGGCGCTGCCCTATGTCCGTCTCGTCGGTGAAAGCTGGCCGCTGCCGCTGTCCCGCGCTCATTACGAATACCTCGCGTTGACGCGGCAGGCTGAACTCGCGCCCGGACTCGTTCCGGCCGTGCTGCATCACAACGACGGGCTGGCGCTGACGGTGATGGAGCTGCTCGAACCTCACATCATCATGCGCAAGGGGCTGGTCGCCGGAACGCGATATCCGCGCTTCGTGGACGACATCACCACGTTCATGGCAAGGACCTTGTTCTTCACCTCCGACCTCGCGCTCTCCGCCGCCGAGAAGAAGGAGGGCATCGCGGCCTTTGCCGGCAACCATGCGCTGTGCAAGATCACGGAGGATCTGATCTTCACAGATCCCTACCGCATCGCGGAGCAGAACCGCTGGACCGCGCCTTATCTTGACGGCCTGGCGGCGGCCTTGCGCGAGGACCTCGACCTGCACGTCGCGATCTCCCGGCTGAAGTTGAAGTTCATGGCGAGCCCCGAGGCGCTGATCCACGGCGACCTCCACACCGGCTCGATCATGGTGACGGAGAGCCAGACGCGGGTGATCGACCCGGAGTTTGCTTTCTACGGTCCGATGGGATTCGACGTCGGCGCGGTGCTGGCCAACCTCTTGATGGCCTATTTCGCCTCCGCCGGTCATGAGCGGGCACCGGGCGAGCGGCAGGCATTCGAAGGCTGGGTGCTGGAGACGGTCGCGCAGGTCTGGAACGAGTTCGCGCGCAAATTCCTCGACCTCTGGCGCGGTGGGGCCGCCGGCGACGCCTATCCCGTCTGCCTCTTCGCCGGTGAGCAGGGCGCCGCACGTCTCGAGGCCGAGCGCCACGCCTACATGCAGCGCCTGTTCGCCGACACGGCCGGCTTCGCCGCCGCCAAGATCATCCGCCGCATCTTCGGCCTCGCCCACAACATCGACTTCGAGCTGATCGAGGACCCGCGGAGGCGCGCAACCAGCGAGGCTCGTGCGGTGCGGCTGGCGAGGGCGATGATGGTGGAGACGGCAGCGTTTCGGACGATCGCTGACGTCACCGGCGCCGCGCGAAAATTGCGGGATTGGCAGCCGGAGCTGGCCGGGGTCGGCGCTTGAAGCGCCGCACGATGGACATGTGGTGCGGTCAAGGCTGGAGCTGCTGCCGAGGCGACGACCGCGGCCATGGTGACATCGTGCTCCTGTTTTGCGTGACAAGTCAAACCGTCGTCGCGGTCGATTCACGTCGTCGCGAACTTGGTAAGTCGCTGAATTCACTGTATGTTTCTACTGTGCATGGGGTTGTTTTCGCGGTTTTTGCTTTGAGCGCCGTCTACTCCGCCGCTTTTTCCCTCAAGCGTTGCGCATAGACGTTGATGACCAGCGCCGCCAGGAGGATCAGTCCGCGGATCAGGATCTTCAGGAAGCTGTCGATGTTGACGTGGTCGAGGCCGTTGTTGAGCACGCCGAGCACGAACAGGCCGACGATGGTGTTGCCGATGCCGCCGCGGCCGCCGAACAGGCTGGTGCCGCCGACGACGACAGCGGCGATGGAGTCGAGCAGATAGGTGTCGAACTCGTTCTGCTGCGCGCTGCCGAAATGGGCGACGCCGAGCATGCCGCCGATGCCGGAACAGACCGCGGAGATCACCATCACGCTGCCTAAGATGAGCTTGACGTTGAGGCCGGAATATTCGGCCGCCTCGCGGTTGCCCCCGACCATGTAGACGTAGCGGCCGAAGCGCGTGTAGGTCAGCACCAGATGCCCGCCGAGCAGCATGATGGCGGCGACGATGACGATCCAGGGGATGCCGCCGATCGAGCCGGAGCCGAGGGTCGTGATCAGGCTCGGCACCTTGTAGGCGATCTGGCCGCGCACCAGCAGCGCGGAGATACCGGCGGCGATCTGCATCATCGCCAGGGTCATGATGAAGGAGGGGATGCCGATCACGGTCAGGCCAAGCGCATTGACAAGGCCGAGCAGGGCGCAGAGCAGGATCGACAGGATGATCGCGACCGCGCCGGGCAGGGGGACGTTGGCGATGTTGACGTAGGATTCCTGCAGCGTGAAATAGGCGACCGCAATGCCCGTGACGTTGGCGATGCTGGCGATGGAGAGGTCGATCTCGGCGCACAGGATCACGAAGGTGAGGCCGACGGCGATGATCCCCGTGACCGACACCTGGGTCAGGATGTTACCGAGATTGTCGAGCGTCGCGAAGGAGGGGCTGGCGAAGGCGAAGAAGGCGGTCAGGAAGATCAGCGTCAGGAAGGGGGCGATGTTGCGCATCTGCGAGCGCAGGAAGGGTGCAAGGCCCCGCGCCCTCCGTCCCGCCGCCAAAGCCGTCTCGCTGCTCATGTGCTTCTCCGTCACGCCGCTTCCAGCAGGCGGTCCTTGCTGACCGGCTCGTTCGTGAATTCCCGCACCACTGTGCCGCGCTTGAGCACGAGGATGCGATCGGCCAGCGACAGCACCGTTTCCGGCTCGGTCGACAGCACGATGATGGCGAGCCCCCTGGCGCGGAGGTCGCGGACGATGTTGATGACGTCGTTCTTGGCGCCGACATCCATGCCGCGGGTCGGCTCGCACAGCACCAGGAGCTTCGGTGGGTAGGTGAGCCATTTCGCCAGGGCGACCTTCTGCTGGTTGCCGCCCGAGAGCATGCCGAGATCGAGGCCGACCACCGGTGGCCGGATCTGCAATTGCTCGACCTGGCGCTTGGCGATGTCGCGCTCCCGCGCCGGCTTGAGCAGCAGGGCCGAGATGCGATCGAGAATGCTGATCGAGATGTTCTTGTAGACCGGCTCCTGGTGAAACAGCATGTCGCGCCGGCTCTCCGGCACCAGCGCCACGCCGGCCCGCCGCGCCGCCGCCGTGCTGGCGAATTTTCTTTGCGTGCCCTCGACCGCCAGCGTGCCGCCGTCCGGTTTTAGCTTCCCGAACAGGATGCGCGACAGCTCCTGCTGGCCACAGCCCATGAAGCCGTAGATGCCGAGCACCTCGCCGGCGCGCGCCTCGAACGAGACGTCCTGAAGGCTGCGGGACAGCGACAGCTGGTCGGCCTTGAGAACGACCTTGCTGTCGCTCGGCTGCGGCAGCATCAGATCGTCGGTGTAGCTATGCCCGAGCGCCTCGCCGCCGCGGCCGATCATGGCCTCGATCAGCGCGCCCTTGCTGGTCGCGGCGCTTGCCGTCTCTGCGACCTTGCGCCCGTTGCGGAACACGGTCACCGTGTCCGACACGCGCAAGATATCCTCGATGAAATGCGAGATGAAGACGATGGCAGTACCGCCCTCGCGCAGCCGCTTGAGCGTGGCGAACAGCCGCTCGACCTCGGGCGGGGAGAGGGCTGAGGTCGGCTCGTCCAGGATGACGATGCGCGCGCCGGAGAACAGCACGCGCGCGATCTCGATCAGCTGCTGCAGCCCGATCGGGAGATCGCCGAGCCGGCTCATCGGATCGACGTCGATGCCGAAGCGGGCGAGCTGCTCGCCCGCCTCCCGCGCCATCCGCCGCCATTGCACGAGGCCAAGCCGGTTGATCGGCTGGTTGCCAAGGAAGACGTTCTCCGCGACCGTCAGGTCGGGCGCAACACTGAGCTCCTGATGCACCATGGCGATGCCGGCGGCGTGCGCATCGCGGGCCGAGCGGAAATGCAACTCCTTCCCGTCGACCAGGAAGCGGCCGGAGAACTCGGTGTGCACGCCGGCGATGATCTTCATCAGCGTGCTTTTTCCGGCGCCGTTCTCGCCGACGAGACCATGGATCTCGCCGGGATAAAGCGCGAAGTCGACACCACGAAGCGCTTCGACCCCGCCGAAGCTCTTCGTGATGCCCTGCAGTTCCAGGATGGGCTGTTGTCCCTCAGGCATGAAAGTTCAGGTCTTGGAGGCTCAGATCAGGAAGTGATCCTGCATCCACTGCATGCCGGCGGCGTTGGCCTTGGTCACGACCGGGCCGTCGGTGACGACGTTCTTCGGGATTCCCTGTCCGCTCTTCTCGCCGCCGACCACGGCCGACACGCCTGCAATGATGGCGCCGCCATGGATGCGGCAGGAGGGATTGCGCACCGTGGCGAACATGCGGCCTTCGCTCACGGCCTGGATCGCCGGCGGCATGGCATCGACGCCGCCGATCAGGATGTTGGTGCGGCCCCGCGCCTTCATGATGTTGGCGGCGGCGAGCGCCATGTCGTCATTGTGGAAGAACGCCGCGTCGATCTGCGGGTATTTCGTCAGGTACGTTTCCCAGAGGCGGGCGGTCTTGGAGACGTCCCAGTCGGCCGGCTGGGTGTCGAGCACCTCAATGCCGGGGAATTGCTTGACCACCGAGTTGAAGCCCTTGGCCCGTCCTTGCGCGCCGGTATGCCCGAGCGCGCCCTGCGTCATGATGATCTTGCCCTTGCCGCCCATGGCGTTGCACAGCGCCTGCGTCACCGAAGCCCCCATGAACTCGTTGTCGGGCGCGAGGAAGGAATGGACGTTGATCTGATCGAGCGGCGCGATCAGCGTGTCCATGTCGATCACGGGCGTGCCGGCATCGATCATCTTCTGCACCGGCTGGGTGAGGGTGCCGATGCCGAAAGCCTGGATCGCCACGAAATCCCATTTCTGCGAGGCCATGTTGTCGATCGCCGCGCGCTGCTTCACTGCGTCGAGCTGGCCGTCGAACCAGGTGACTTCGACGTTGAACAGCTTGCCCCAGAATTCCGCGGCCTGCTTGCCTTGCGCGCACCACGTCGCCTGCAGGCCCGCATTGGAGAAGGCCGCCTTCAGCGGTTTCTCGCTGCGTCCGACCGCGGCTGCCAGTGCGGGGTTTATGCCCATGCTGCCGAGGATGGCAGTTGCGGCGCCGGCGGTCGCTGCCGCCTGGAGAAGATCGCGCCTCGTCGTCGAGAAATCTTTCGTCCCGGACATCGCTCGCTCCCATGTATTTTGTCGTCGGCGCGTCATTGCTTGCGCGACCGATGTCCGAAAGTCTCTCACAAGAGTTGTTGGCACTCAATCTGCAATCAACCGCGAGATCGCCGCAGCCAGTGTTGGTGCAGCGCAAAGCGTCGGGCCGGAGCGGCGGCGCATGCGTCGATATCCGCGCGCAATGTATCCCAGGCCTGCGCGATCTGCGGCGTCCATTCATCGTCAAGCAGGTCGCGGAGCGTATCCCTGACGACGCGGCGTGCCGTACGCATCGCGCGAGGCGACCTCGCAGGCGATCAGCCGGAAATGCCTGCGGCGCTCACCGGCGAAGTCGAGGATCGCTTCGATCGTCAATGCGAGCGTCGATACCTTTCCAACTCGCTGCCTTCGAGCGGAACATCGCCTGCGTTTCCAGATGGAGCTCGAACGACGTTGGTAAACGAGTGCGTTGTGATCGCCGCGCGTTGTCTAGGATTGGATGAGAGGCCACGTTCATCGGCAGTTCAGCCGCGCGGGTAAAAAAAGAGCGGGGCCCTGGCCCCGCTCGAAAATTGTGTCGACCCTATTATCCCCGATTCTAAGATTTGCTCTTGATTGACGGGGCGACGCTGCGTTTTGCGCGCCAGGGGCTCCTCCCGAGACTTGGACCACCAGACTTCGACCTCGCGGCCAGCCTGAGCAAGGGGGATGCTAGATCAACTTTTCTCACTTGTCATCATTTTCGGCAACGAATGTTCAAAATTCGAGCAGTTGACGAAACGATCGAGCTCAATGTCATCTAAATATATGACAAGTATAAGAAATTTGTGGACGGCTGGGATGGTTGCCCTGCCTTAAACGGCGGACGGGCGCCGGTGCTGGAGCGCGCCGACCACAGTCTTCGAGAAATTTGCGCTGGGCCAAGAAGGCGGCGGAACTGACCTCGACTCGGCCCTGGCTGCAGTGTTTAGTTGGCTGACGAACGAATGGTTCGGCAGATGCGCGCACGGCTACAGAAATTCCTACCCATCGTCCTGCTCGCCCTGGTGATGCAGGTGCTGGCGCCGATTGCCGCGTGCTTGGTGGCCGGCCAGGCTATGGCCGATCCGCTTTCCGCCGCCGTCATCTGCCACAGCGCGAGCGAGCAGGGCGGCGGACCGAATGATCCGACCGGATCGCCGACCGCGCATGCCGGCGCGTGCGCGCTTTGTTGCCTGGTCCAGGCCAACGCGACGCTCGATTCGCCGCCGCAGGTTGCGCTCGCCACTCCCTTGCGTCACGCCGAACGTGTCGTGTGGCTCGCGGCGGATGTGTCCGCCATCCCCGCTTACAAGGGCTCGAGCGCCCAGGCTCGCGCACCCCCTCGATTTTCCTGACGTAGCGACAAACCGAACCATTGGCGCGCGTCGTTGCCGTGCCGATGGCGTGTGCAATGGACCGGCCGACGTGCCGGATGTCGGGAATTCAAGAGATGTTACGCATTCGTGCGATCAGCCGCGCGAGCCTGCCCGTGCTTTGCGGGCTGGTGTCCTCGGTCGGCTCGGACGCGCTGGCCCAAGGCGCCTCGGAATCGCTTCCCGCGGTGACGGTTGAGGCGCCGCAGCCTTCGCGTCCCAAACCAACCACCCGGCCATCGCGACTGCGCTCAGCTTCGGCGGGACGCGCAGCCAGACCCGTTGCGCAGAACGCGACCGCCAGCGCGCCGGCCCAAAACCTGGCCGCGTCTGCCGGCGCAGCGCGGGCTGGTCTCAATCAGTCGCCGGCCGGCCAGACCGCGACGACCATCGATCGCAGCCAGTTCGACAATCGCCCGGCATTTTCGGTCAGCGACGTCTTGCGGGACAGTCCGGGCATTTCGATCAAGCAGGGCAATGGCCCCCGCGATTTCGGAATCTCGATTCGCGGATCCAACGCCCGCAACGGGTTCGCCATCCGCAATCTCGTGATCTTCGACGACGGCTTCCCGGTGACGCAGCCGGACGGCCTGTCGCGGAGCGACCTGATCGATCCGCACGCCTATGGCGCGATCGACGTGATCCGCGGCCCCTCGTCGGCGCTCTACGGCAATTACGCGACCGGCGGTGCGCTCAATTTTCGGACACGGCCCGGCGGCACGATCGACGGCGTCGAATATGGCGTGGACGGCGGCAGTTACGGCTACCTCAACAACTATGTGGCGGCCGGCAAGAAGGTCGGGAATTTCGAGGGCTCGCTGTTCGCAAGCGACGTGCGGGGCGATGGCTATATCGGCAACAGCTGGTTCAATACGCAGACCGTCAACTTCCTCGGCACGCTGAAGGCGACGCCGGACGATCGTTTCACGGTCAAGATCATCAACAACGACCTCAGCACGCGGTTGCCCATCCGGCAGTCGCTGAACCAATACGACCTCAACCCGTTCCAGCAAGGATGTGCCACCGGTACCACCGCCGCGCCGGGATGCGGGACGGTCAGGCTGTTCAACAACGGCTTCAACGCGACTGCCGGAACCGACACGGAAACGGCCCTGCAGGCCGGCCTCGGCCGCAACGACCGGCGGACCATCGTCGGCGGCCGGTGGGAGCACGATTTCGACAACACGATGACGTGGCGCAACCAGTTCGTGTTCGACGACAGGAACATCAGCCAGCCGACCGGACAGACCAGCTCGATTGGAGATTTTCCGTCGTACAACTACATGAGCGATCTCACCAAGCGCGGCGAGATCCTCGGGATGGAGTCGACCGCGTTCTTCGGCGCCTTCTACAACACTCTGACGGCGTCGAGCGACACGCGAAATGTGATGCCCGGGGGCAATGCCACGCTCGGCAGGCTCTCCAGCAATCTCTTCAGCGAAACGACCAATTATGGTGTGCGTGCCAGGGAAGAGCTCAGGCTGACGACCTCGCTGACGGCGGTCGCTGGCATTGGTTGGGAGACCACGCTACTCAAGGGGACAAACACCGCGTATGCGTACGCGGGTCCCACCGGCATCACCACGACAACCCTGACGACTGCGGACCGGCAGTTTCAAAATGCTGCGCCAGAGTTGGCGCTCCTCTACAATCTCAACAACGAATGGCTCTTCCGCGGACGAGTTGCCACGGGATACGGCACTCCGCAGGTTTCGAACCTCTTCGTCCTTCCGACGGGTTTGTCGGGCAACAATACCCAGCTCCAAACCCAGAAGAATCTAGGTTACGACCTCGGTTTCGATTGGACGCCGAACAACACGCTCAAGCTCAGCGCGACCGGCTTCTACGAGTTCTTCCGCAACGAGATCGTCAGTCAGGCGACTCCGATTGCCGGCATATCCTATACGTTCAACGCGCCACGGTCGGAGCACCGCGGCATCGAGCTTGCCGCTGACTGGAAGTTCCATCCGGGCTGGCGGTTCATGGTCGCCTACACCTATCTCGACGAGGTCTACACCGAGTATGTCGAGAACATCACCAATGGCGCGGTGTTCAGCTTCAACCGTGCCGGCAACAAGATTCCCGGCATCTCCCCCAACGAGCTGACGGCGCGAATTGGATATGACGAGTTCGCCGGGCCGCTTGCAGGTCTCGGAGGATTTGTCGAACTGCAGTGGAAGGACTCCTTCTACATGGACAATGCGAATCTGCTGAAGGCACCCGGCTATGAGCTGGTCAATTTGAACGTTCACTACAAGACCGATCTGGTGTCGGACACCTTCAGGTCGCTGAATCTGTTTCTCGAGGTCAGGAACGTATTCGACCGGACCTACATCGCTTCGGCAAACAACATCGCCAACACGGTGACGGCGGCTGGCCTTCAAAATCCTGCGAGTGTGCTCGCAAACACCACAGGATCGATCTATGCCGGCTCGCCGCGCACCTTTGTTGCGGGTATGAAGGTGGCGTTCAAATGATCCGAGCTATTGAAGGGAGTAGGGCATTGATCCGAACTGGCCTGCTCGGGATCGTCGCTTTCGCATTCCTGCAAGGTGCGGCGCTCGGACAGATGCGTGCTCCGCATGCGTCCGAAGCGGCGTGTGAGGAGCCGACGCTACGCTGTGCAACCAAGGCAACGCCCGCGTTCGCTCCGGACGGAACGCTGTGGCTGGTCTGGATGGCGGGAGGGCAGGTCTCGGTCGCGAGCTCGCAGGATGCGGGCCGCAATTTCTCGGTCCCCGTCCGGGTCACGACGAAGCGGCTGAACCTCGATTGGGGACCGGATGCGCGGCCGAAGATCGTGGTCGATCGCAAGGGCGGCATTGCCGTCGCGTTCTCGATCTTCAGGGACGAAGCCTTCAACGGCCAGGTGCTTTACACGCGTTCGGCCGATGGTGGAAAGAGCTTCGCGGAGCTGAAGCCCATCACCGCAAGCAATGAGAGCCAGCGTTTCGAAGCGCTGGCGCTCGATCAGGACGGAACGGTCTTTGCGGCCTGGCTCGACAAGCGCAATCGCGTCCCCGCAAGGGAGGCGGGACGGAAGTACGAGGGAGCAGCGCTGTTCTTTGCCTCGTCCGCCGACGGCGGCGCCACCTACACCGAGGCCCGTCTCGCGCGGGAAGGCACTTGCGAGTGCTGCCGGTTGGGGCTGACGTTCGCGGCACCCGGCCGGCCGGCCGTGATCTTCAGAAACATCTTCGAGGGGGGCGTGCGCGATCACGCGATCATGACGTTCACCGACGTCTCGACGCCCGGGGAAATCCATCGGGTCAGCAACGACGACTGGCAGATCAATGCCTGCCCGCACCACGGCCCCAGCCTCACCATCGGGCCGAACGGAACCTATCACGTCGCCTGGTACACGAACGGGAAGGCTCGTAAAGGATTGTTCTACGCCTACTCGCGCGACGAGGGCCGCACGTTCTCTGCGCCGATGGCGTTGGGGCGGCCGGATCGCAATCCGACGCGCCCCTTCGTGCTCGCGGGCCCGGCAGGGACGGTGATGGTGTGGAAGGAGTTCGATGGCGAGAAGACCGCGGTCCAGATGACGATCTCTCATGACGATGGCGAGACCTGGTCGCCACCGAAGGCGATCTCGAGCACGACCGACACATCCGATCATCCCTTGCTCGTCGCCAATGGCGGACAGGTCTACCTGTCATGGATGACGAAAGCAGATGGCTATCGCCTCACAGCGATCGAGGACCAAAGATGAGACGTCGATTTGCAACCATTCTGGGTCTGGGTATCCTTCTCGCATCGGCGTCTGCCCTCGGATCGCCTCCGGGCCTCAAACCGTTCGAACGCGGCACCTGGCAAGGTGTGCTGACCGGGCATGCAGGTCGCCCGACCCTCGTGCATTTCTGGGGCGTGACCTGCGGGCCCTGCAAGGTCGAGCTGCCGTTGCTCGGGAAGTTTGCGAAGGACCATCCCGAAATCGATGTCGTCACGGTCAGCGCGGACCTCGTGCCGAACCTGCCGGCTGCGACGCAATCGATGCTCGACAAGGCGGGGCTGTCGTCGACCGAGAACTTCATCTTCAACGACGGCTTTGTCGAGCGCTTGAGGTTCGAGATCGATCCTGCCTGGCAGGGCGACATCCCCAGGACGATGCTCATCTCTCGGGACGGGAGCATCACGACGATCGAAGGCTCTGCCGAAATGTCCGACCTGGAGAAATGGTCGGCGCAGCAGCTCTCCAAACACTGAAATTCAATCTGCAAAGGAAATACCGATATGAAGACAAGGCTGAAAGATGTGCTGCTCGCTACGTTCGCTCTTGCGCTCTGCGCAGCGCCGGCGGTCGCCGACGACGTCAAGGCCGGCGATCTCGTCATTTCACAGGCGTGGAGCCGTGCGACGCCGGGCGGTGCCAAGGTCGCCGGCGGCTATCTGATCATCGAGAACAAGGGCACGGCGGCCGACAGGCTGGTCAGCGTGGCCGCCGATATCGCCGGCAAGGCCGAGATCCACGAGATGGCCATGGACAACGGCGTGATGAAGATGCGCCCGCTCGACAAGGGGCTCGCGATCGATCCCGGCAAGACGGTGAAGCTCGCGCCCGGCGGCTATCACCTGATGCTCCAGGAGCTGAAGGGCCCGTTCAAGCAGGGCGACAAGGTGCCCGTGACGCTGCAATTCGAGAAGGCCGGCAAGGTCGCCGTCTCTCTCGACGTCCAGGGCGTCGGCGCGCAGGCGCCGGGCGATGCGGGGCACTCGGGTCACATGGACATGAAGAAGATGCCGGATCACTCGGGAATGAAAATGAAGTGAGACGGATCCTCACATCACACAGCGGGCCGAACGTTGGGCCGACGGAAAAATGATGAGGAATTTCGCCGCGTTAGCGGGTTTTCCTCATTCCCGGTCTTGTGTTTTCGCTCTCAATCCGGTTTCACTGCAAGCGATCACTGATTCCCAGAGTATTACCATGCGGTTGTCGCGGTTCTTTCTGCCCATCCTGAAGGAAAATCCGAAAGAGGCGGAGATCGTCTCGCATCGGCTGATGCTGCGCGCAGGCATGATCCGGCAGGAGGCGGCCGGCATCTATGCCTGGCTGCCGCTCGGCTTCCGTGTGCTGAAGAAGATCGAACAGATCGTGCGTGAGGAGCAGGACCGCTCCGGCGCGATCGAGGTCTTGATGCCGACCTTGCAGCTCGCCGATCTCTGGCGCGAGAGCGGCCGCTACGATGCCTATGGCCCGGAGATGCTGCGCATCGCCGACCGCCACAAGCGTGAGCTGTTGTACGGGCCGACCAACGAGGAAATGATCACCGAGATCTTCCGCGCCTACGTCAAGTCCTACAAGAACCTGCCGCTCAATCTCTATCACATCCAATGGAAATTCCGCGACGAGCAGCGTCCGCGCTTCGGCGTGATGCGCGGCCGCGAGTTCCTGATGAAGGACGCCTATTCGTTCGACCTCAACGAGGCCGCGGCGCGCGTCGCCTACAACAAGATGTTCGTGGCCTATTTGCGCACCTTCGCGCGGATGGGGCTGAAGGCGATCCCGATGCGCGCCGAGACCGGCCCGATCGGCGGCGACCTCAGCCACGAGTTCATCGTGCTCGCCGAAACCGGCGAATCCGGCGTCTTCATCAATCGCGACGTGCTGGACCTGCCGGTGCCGGGCGAGGATGTCGATTATGACGGCGACCTGACGCCGATCATCAAGCAATGGACCTCGGTCTATGCGGCGACGCAGGACGTTCACGACGCCGCACGCTTCGAACAGGAGGTGCCCGCGGACAAGCGGGTCAACACCCGTGGCATCGAGGTCGGGCAGATATTCTATTTCGGCACCAAATATTCCGAGCCGATGAAGGCGCTGGTGGCGGGCCCCGACGGCGTCGACGTGCCGATCCATGGCGGTTCCTACGGCGTCGGCGTCTCGCGCCTGTTAGGTGCCATCATCGAGGCCTGCCATGACGATGCCGGGATCAAATGGCCGGAGGCCGTCGCGCCGTTCCGCGTGTCGATTCTCAACCTCAAGCAGGGCGATGCCGCCGTCGATGCGGCCTGCGAGAAGCTTTATGCCGAGCTCACGGCCAAGGGCGTCGACGTGCTCTACGACGACACCGATCAGCGCGCCGGCGCCAAGTTCGCCGCCGCCGACCTGATCGGCATCCCCTGGCAGATCATGATCGGGCCGAAGGGGCTCGCCGACGGCAAGGTCGAGATCAAACGACGCAGCGACGGCGCTCGCGAGACCATGTCGCCTGCCGACGCGGTCGCAAGACTTGTGGGCTGATAAGGCTGGTCGGCTGAATATTGTTCATCGCCCGAGATCGCGGCCGCCAATCCGGCCACAATTGACCCCGAATCATGGGATTATCGAGCGATGGATGAGACCATGACCGAAACCGTGCAAACTGCGCCTTTTGCGCCATTCGAGTGGATGCTGTCGGCGCGCTATCTGCGTGCGCGGCGGAAGGAGGGATTCATCTCGGTCATCGCCGGGTTCTCCTTTCTCGGCATCATGCTGGGCGTCGCGACGCTGATCATCGTCATGGCCGTGATGAACGGCTTCCGCAAAGAGCTGCTCGACAAGATCCTCGGCCTCAACGGCCATATCCTGGTCCAACCGCTGGAATCGCCGCTGACCGACTGGAAGGACGTCGCCGAGCGCATCAGCCAGGTCGATGGCATTCGCCTCGCGGCGCCCGTCGTGGACGGTCAGGCGCTGGCGTCGTCGCCATGGAACGCCTCGGGCGTCCTGGTGCGGGGCATCCGCTCCGACGATCTCAACAACCTCACCTCGATCGCCAAGAACATCAAGCAGGGCTCGCTCGAAGGCTTCGACGACGGGCAGGGCGTCGCGATCGGCCGGCGCCTGGCCGACCAGCTGTCGCTGCATGCCGGCGACAGCGTGACGCTGGTGGCGCCGAAGGGCGCGGTGACACCGATGGGCACGACGCCGCGGATCAAGCCATACAAGATCGTTGCGGTGTTCGAGATCGGCATGTCCGAATACGATCTCGGCTTCGTGTTCATGCCGCTGGCCGAGGCGCAGGCCTATTTCAACCGCAGCAACGACGTGACCTCGATCGAGGTGTTCACCACCAACCCCGACAGGATCGACGCCTTTCGCAAGGCGGTGACGGAGGCGGCGGGTCGGCCGGTATTCCTGGTCGACTGGCGGCAGCGCAACTCGACCTTCTTCAATGCGCTCCAGGTCGAGCGCAACGTGATGTTCCTGATCCTGACGATGATCGTGCTTGTCGCCGCGCTCAACATCGTCTCCGGCCTGATCATGCTGGTGAAGGACAAGGGCAGCGACATCGCGATCCTGCGCACGATGGGCGCCTCGCAGGGCTCCATCATGCGCATCTTCCTGATCACGGGCGCCTCGATCGGCGTGGTCGGCACGCTGGTCGGCTTCTGCGTTGGCCTCGTGATCTGTCTCAACATCGAATCGATCCGGCAATTCCTGTCCTGGCTGACCAGCACCGAGCTGTTCTCGCCGGAACTCTATTTCCTGTCGAAGCTGCCCGCTGAAATCGACGTCGGCGAAACCACGGCGGTGGTCGTCATGGCGCTGACGCTGTCGTTCCTGGCGACGCTCTATCCGTCGTGGCGTGCCGCGCGCCTCGATCCTGTCGAAGCGCTGCGGTACGAGTGAGGGGCTGATGGAGCAGCAGCAGGGGGCGGAAGATGTACCGGTCATTTATCTCCACGAGATAAAGCGGCAGTACCTGCAGGGCGAGGTGCCGCTGACGATCCTCGACGGCGCCAATCTGGCGCTGTGGGCCGGCCAGTCGGTCGCGCTGGTGGCGCCGTCGGGCTCGGGCAAGTCGACGCTGCTGCATATCGCGGGGCTGCTCGAAGCGCCCGATTCCGGCGAGGTCTATGTCTCGGGCGCGCCGACCTCGCAGCTGCCCGACATCGAGCGTACGCAGCTGCGTCGCACCGACATCGGCTTCGTCTACCAGTCGCACCGGTTGCTGCCGGAGTTCTCGGCGCTCGAGAACGTCATGCTGCCGCAGATGATCCGCGGCCTGAAGAAGTCCGAGAGCGTCAAGCGCGCCAAGGAGATCCTGGGCTATCTCGGCCTCGGCGACCGCATCACCCACCGCCCGGCCGAGCTGTCCGGCGGCGAGCAGCAGCGTGTTGCGATCGCACGTGCGGTCGCCAACGCGCCGCGCGTGCTCTTTGCGGACGAGCCGACCGGCAATCTCGACCCGCACACGGCGGATCACGTGTTTCAGGCGCTGATGCAGCTGGTCAAGGCGACGCGGGTGTCGATGCTGATCGCGACCCACAACATGGAGCTCGCCGGCCGCATGGACCGGCGGGTCTCGCTGTCGAACGGCCAGGTGGTCGAGCTCGAATAGCAAAACTGCGAAAACAACCCCATGCACAGTAGCCAAGTGATTGGCGGGACTGGCAAAAAGAATCGGCGACGACGCTCGGCCGCGCCCCTAGGGCTCAAGGTCTGATCACCGTCAATTTGAACGGCCCGCCATTGGCTGCGGCGTGCTCGACCGCCTCGTTGGCATGGTCGAGGTCGAAGGCCGTCGCCTTGTACTCGTCCAGCCTGAGCAGCCCCGCGCGCACCAGCGCGATCAGGCGGCTCGCCGCATCCGGCGGGTACATCCAGACGCCGTGGATGCTGATGCAGTTGCGCATGATCCAGGGGTAAGGCAGCTCGAGGCCCGCGCCGCCCGCCATGCCGACGCCGCCCATCAGCACGATGCGGCCGTAAGCGCGCACCGTCATGACCGCCGCCCGCACGACGGTCGGGCTCACCGAAGGCGGCATGATGTCGAACACGCAGTCGATCGGCCCCGGCGCGGCGCGCCTCATGCTCTCGCGGTCGTCGTCCTCGTTACCGGCGAGCCTGACCGGCTTCACGCGGTCTCCGAAGCGGCGGACGAGGTCGGCGAGGATCTTTTCGTTGCGGCCCGGCGCGACCACGCAGGCTGCGCCCATCGCCAGCGCAACGGATACCGCAGCGCTGCCGAAATTGCCGGTGGCGCCGCTCACCAGCACGGTCTCGCCAGGCTGAAGATCTGCGGCGAGGAAGCCGCCATAGGGCACCAGCAGCGTGCCCAGCGCGCACCAACGCGTCGCTTCCTCCGACGTGATCGCGCCGAGGCGTTTGACGTTCTCGGTCGGCAGGCGCATCTGCTGGGCGAAGGAGCCATGGCGAAAGTGCTTTTGCAGAAGCATTCCGCCGGGCCCGGCGGCGGTGAGGCCTTGCAGCGCGATATCGGGCGCAACGGAGTCATCGCGCGAGCGTACCGTCGGATCGCAGAACACCCAGTCGCCGACGGCAAGCCTGGTCGCGTCCGGACCGATCGCGCGGACCCGGCCGATGCCGCCGGGGCCCGGGACGATCGGCAGGTCGAGCGCATAGTTGCGCGTCCCGTCGAGGACCTCGTTCATGTAGGACAGCACGCGCGTGGCGACGACGTCGACGATCACCTCGCCGGTGCCGATGGCTGGGTCCGGAACGTCCTCGATCACGAGCGGCGATCCAAAGGATTTGAGCACGGCAGCTTTCATGATGTTCACCTCAAGGTCGGGTGAAGCCCTATGCGCTGTCTTGGAGAGCGCAGGAAGGCCTGGTATTATCCTAGTATTCCATAGGCCCTCTATTGCAGGACGCGCGTCATGGCCGATCCACGCCGGGTTGAATTCGGCGACTTCCTGAGATCCCGCCGCGAAAAGCTGTCGCCGAAGACCGTCGGGCTTCCGATGGGCCGGCGCCGGCGCACCGCGGGGCTGCGCCGCGAGGAGGTCGCGCAGCTCGCAGGCATCGGCGTCGACTGGTACATCCGCCTCGAGCAGGGCCGCACGGTCAGCCCGTCCGTTACCACGATCGACGCACTGGCCCGCGCGCTGCGCCTCAGCAAGACCGAGCACGCGCACCTGAGGGCGCTGGCGCGCGACGGCGACAAGCGCCCGTTCACGCGCGAAATCGTGCCGCCGCCGATCCGGCGGATGATCGAGAGCCTGCACCAGCCGGCCTACATCACCGGGCGCCGCTGGGACGTGCTGGCCTGGAACGAGGCGGCCGAGGACGTCTTCGCCTTCGGGCGATTGCCGGAGCAGGATCGCAACACGCTGCTCCTCATGATGACCAACAAGCAGACGCGAAAATCCTACGGCGCCGGCTGGGTGGATGTCGCCAAGGCCATGGTGGCGATGTTTCGCGCGACCCACGACGTCTGGGCCGGCGATCCCGCCTTCACGGAGTTGCTCACGCGACTGCGCCAGGGCAGTCCGGAATTCGTCATGGTGGGAGGCACACGATATCCGCAGCACGATCTCGGGGCGCAAGACCATGAACCATCCGACCAAAGGTGTGCTGCACTTCGAGCACACCAGCTTCCAGGCCAACGACGATCCCGCGCTGAAGCTCGTGATCTATACGCCGGTGTAGGACGGACACCGATTCAATAGAGCGTCTGTCTTTGAAGCCATTCAGGCTTTCGAATACGACCGCTGCAGATATCGTTCCGAGCGCAATGAAGCGCCGTCAGCCCGATCCCAAGGGCCCGGGGAACCCAAGTGTCACCCGGAGGTTAATTGGTCGATCAGTCGACATGGACGTCAGGTCGGGCTGCCCCGATCGAATTGAACTGCGCAACGCGGAATACCGTTTCATCAGCCTATCGAGTGGAGGCAGGGAAGTGTCCGGGGAAGACCGATGACGACAGCGACCGGGCTGCTCTCGGCCGACCGAAATGCCGTCTTAGCCACCCTCGGCGACTACATTCGAGAAATCGGCAACCCCGACGATCTCGCCTATGCCGCGGCTGAACTGCTTGGCCGCAGCCTCAATGTCAGCCGGGCAGGTTACGGCACCGTCGATACCTCCGCCGAAACCATCACGATCGCTCGCGACTGGAACGCTCCCGGGATCTCGAGCCTGGCCGGCGTGCTGCGCTTTCGCGACTATGGCAGCTACATCGAAGACTTGAAGCGGGGCGAAACGGTCGTCTGCGCCGATGCCGAGAAAGACCCTCGCGTCGGCGACCGTGCCCGTGCTCTCGAGGCGATCTCGGCACGCGCACTCGTCAACATGCCGATCTCCGAGCCCGACGGGGTTGTGGCGCTGTTGTACCTCAACAATGCCGCGCCGCGCGAATGGAGCCCTGCAGAGCTGGACCTCATCCGCGATGTTGCCGAGCGCACGCGCACCGCGGTCGAACGCCGCCGTGCGGAAACGGCCGTGCGCGAGAACGAAGCCCGGCTGCTCTTCCTGGACGCCCTCAACAAGGAGACGGCCAAGGTCCGCGATGCCGATGGCGTGATGGCGGTGACGACGAGGATGGTCGGTGAGCATCTCCGCGTCTCGAACTGCGCCTATGCCGACATGGATCCTGATCAGGACGGCTTCACCATACGCGGGGACTGGGCAGCGCCCGGTGCGATGCACATCCTGGGGCACTATAGCCTTGCCGACTTCGGTGAGAAGGCGGTGCGAGAGCTGAGCGCCGGCAGGCCCCTTGTCATCAACGACAATCGAGAGGAGATCGCGCCGGAGGAAGCCGCCGCTTTCCAGCGCATCGGCATAGGTTCGACCATTTGCATGCCCTTGGTGAAGGAAGGGCGGCTGACGGCCTTGATGGCGATACATCACCGGGGCCCGCATCTCTGGACGGCGCGAGAGCTTGCCTTGCTCACGGAGGTGACGGAGCGATCGTGGGCGCACATCGAGCGCGTCCGATCGGAGCAGGCAGCCCGGGAATCTGCCGAACGGCTGGTCCTCGCCAACAAGGCGGCCGGCATCGGCACCTGGGACTACGATCCGCTCAACGACATTCTCCGATGGGACAGCCGCTGCAAGGAGGTGTTCGGCCTCCCACCGGACGCCAATGTCAGCTATGAAGGATCATTCCTGAGGGGTATTCATCCCGAGGACCGGCAGCGCGCCCATGAGGCTGTATCGGCCGCCCTGAAGCCTCATTCTCCGGCAAGCTACAACATCGAATACCGGACCGTCGGTATCGAGGACGGCGTCGAGCGCTGGATCGCCGCAACTGGTCGCGCGATTTTTTCCAACGGCCAGGCTACCCGCTTCATCGGGACCGTGCTGGATATCTCCGCGCAGAAGAAAACGGAACGTCATCTCAGGATACTCAACGATACAGGGGCATCGGTTGCCCGCGAACGCGATCTCGAGAAGATCGTTCAGATCGTGACGGATGCCGGCGTCGAGCTGACGGGCGCTCAATTCGGAGCCTTCTTCTACAACGTCCTGGCAGCGGGCGGCGACAGCTACATGCTGTATTCGCTATCCGGCGTGCCTCGGTCGGCTTTCGAAAACTTCCCAATGCCGCGCAACACCGCCATGTTCGAGCCGACGTTCAGGGGCACGGGCGTGGTGAGGTCGGACGACGTTCTACAGGACCCGCGCTATGGCAGGAATGAGCCGCGGAAAGGCATGCCCGAGGGCCATCTTCCGGTCCGCTCCTACCTGGCGGTCCCCGTGATCTCGCGAAGCGGCGAAGTGCTCGGCGGGCTCTTCCTGGGTCATGCGGAGGTGGGCAAATTCCACGAAGAGCATGAGGCCGCATTGCTCGGCATTGCCGGTCATGCCGCCACGGCCATCGACAACGCCCGGCTCTTGACCAAGCTCGAGGCGCTCAATGCCGAGCTGGAGCAACGTGTCGCCGATGAGATCGGCGAGCGCATGAAGGCCGAGGAGCAATTGCGGCAATCGCAGAAGATGGAAGCCGTCGGGCAATTGACAGGAGGCATCGCCCACGACTTCAACAATATGCTGGCCGTGATACTGGGCAGCCTGAATCTTGCAAAGCGGCGGCTCAGCAAGGGCGAGGTCAACGTTGACCGATTCCTCGAAGGTGCCATCGACGGCGCAAACCGTGCGGCCACCTTGACGCAAAGGCTGCTCGCGTTCTCGCGTCAGCAGCCTCTTGCGCCGGAGGTCCTGGACATCAACAGGATGGTCGGCGAGATGAGCGAGTTGCTCGAGCGATCGCTTGGCGAGCTGGTCCACCTCGAAACGGTCCTCGCCGCGGGTCTCTGGCGCGTCAAAGCCGACCCCGCCCAGCTGGAAAGCGCGGTCATCAATCTCGCGGTGAATGCGCGCGACGCGATGCCGAAGGGCGGCAGGCTGACGATCGAAACCAGCAACGCGTCGATAGATCGAAAATATGCCCGCGAATACGCCCTTGCGCCCGGGCAGTATGTTCTCATTGCCGTCACGGACAACGGCACGGGAATTCCGGCGGAGATGCTGGGAAAGGTCTTCGATCCGTTTTTCACGACCAAGGTCGTGGGCAAGGGCACCGGCCTTGGACTTAGTCAGGTCTACGGCTTCGTGCGGCAATCGGGCGGCCATGTCAAAATCTACTCGGAAGTCGACGTTGGCACGACCGTGAAGATCTACCTTCCACGTTTCATCGGCGAGGAGGCAATCCCGGACTCGTCGCGCGGGATCATCCATCCCGGCGCAAGCCCTCAGAACGAGACCATTCTCGTCGTAGAAGACGACGAGCGTGTCCGCAGCATCTCATCCGAAAGCCTGCGCGAGCTCGGCTATACCGTCATCGAAGCTGCGAGCGCCATGGAGGCGATCAGGACGATCGAAAACGGCACCGTTCCGGATCTGCTGTTTACGGATGTCGTCATGCCCGAGATGACCGGCGCTGAACTCGCGGCACAATTGTCGAAGCGACATCCCGGCCTGAAGGTGTTGTTTACCACCGGCTACACGCGCAATGCGATCGTTCACAACGGCATGCTCGACGCCGGCAAGCATCTGTTGTCGAAGCCCTTCGCGATCGAAGACCTCGCCGCCAAAATTCGCAGTCTGCTCGACGAGTGTTGAGCACATCGTGTCATGCGCCTTTCGATTCGAAGCACGCCGGCTTCCAGGTAGCAATCAAGCTTCAGTCCATCACGCTTGCATGTCGTTTTCACAGACGGGCTTGTCCCGGCTTTCGCAAGAGGACCTTTGAGGGGTATACCGACGCGTGTTGATCACGTCAGTCGATCGATGATCTGAAGGAGCCGATCGCAGGACGCCTCGATCTTCTTAGGAGGAGACATTGCGACACCGAGCAACAGTCCTGGGCGCGCTGTGTCCTTCGACGCAAACCAGAGCGATAGCGGCGTAGGCGCGAGGCCAAGCGGTGCCGCTTCCCTGGCGATGGCCAGATCGGGTGCTCCCTCCGGCAACCGCAGGACCGCCGCCAATCCGGCAATCGTAACGTTGGCAGTGCGCGGGCGCAGGTATTTCAGCAAGCCATCGGCTTGTGCTGCGTAGACCCGTTTCGTGCGCCGAAGATGCCGCAGATAATGGCCGTCGCTGATGAAATCGGCCAGCGCGAGCTGCACCGCAGGTCCAGGCGCAGGTGCGAGGCACGCCGCAACTTCGGCAAATCGCGCCGCCAGAGCGGCGGGTGCAACCACAAAGCCCAGTCGCAGCGCAGGAGTCACGGTCTTGCTGAAAGAGCCGATGTAGATGACGCGGCCGGCGCGGTCGAGCGAGGCGAGCGCCGGTGTCGCCCGGCCCTTGAGCTGAAGCTCGCTCAGATAGTCATCCTCGATCACCCACGCCTTGCTTTGCGTGGCCCAGTCGAGCAGGCGTGAGCGTCTCGCCAGCGACAATGTCGCTCCGAGCGGCGCCTGCTGCCCTGGCGTCACGACCACCAGTGCCGCATCAGGAGCATGCTTCAGGCCGAGATCGACATCGATGCCGTCGGCGTCAACGGGGATCGGCACGATCGATGTTCGCGCGAGCTTGAGGCCGTGCTGCGTGAAGGGAAAGCCCGGATCCTCCATCCAGGCCTTCTTCTGCTCGAGGCCGAGGACGCGGAGCGTCAGGCCGAGGCCGCCGCTGAAACCGCCGGTGATGATGATCTGGGAGGGCGCGCATTCGATCCCGCGCGCCAGCGCAAGGTAGGCCGCGATTTCGCGCCGCAACGCCGGCTCACCGCGTGGATCAGGATAGATCGCCGGTGCGCTCATCTCGATGCGGACCGCCTGCGCGCGTATCCGCGCCAGCAACGTCGCAGGAAGGGTCTCCTGCGCAGGAACGCCCATCTGGAAGATCGCCGGCCCGGCCGTGAGCTCCTGGTACATCTCCATGAACGAGCCTGGGGCCGGGGCCTTGTCCCGCCGCACCGGAAAGCGTGGCCGGTCCGCGACATGTGTTCCAGTCGCGCGCCTTGCGACGATCAGTTGGGCGGATGAGAGCTTTTCGTATGCGACCCGCACGGTGCCGCGCGCGACGCCGAGCTGGGCGGCCAGATCCTGCCAGGAGGGCAGGCGCGCGCCCGGGGCGAGCACGCCGCTCTCGATGGCGGCCCTGATTCCCCTGTGGATCTGCTCGGCCAACGGCGTCTTCGCAGATCGATCCAGCTCTAGGCGCAGCGGCTTGGTCATGCCTGCTTGGTACATGATTTTTGCGCGTTCTTGGTACTTTTTCGTGGACCAGAGCAGGGACACCTAAGGGGTAACGGGGAGTGTTCATCCCTCCGATCATCAAGGAGCAAGCAGATGAGTGAACGTCTCGACTACAACCACGTTGCACCAGCCGGCGCGAAGGCGCTGGGTGGTGTCTACGGCTACGTCATGCAGAGCGGGCTTCCCGCGACGCTGGTCACCCTGGTCTATCTCCGCGTGTCGCAGATCAACAACTGCGCCTATTGCCTCGACATGCATATGCGCGACCTGCTCAAGGCCGGCGTGAAGACCGAAAAGCTCGCGCTGGTCCAGGCGTGGGCGGAGGCCGGCAATCTCTTCGACGAACGCGAGCGCGCCGCCCTCGCATGGGCCGAGACGGTCACCCGCGTCGCCGAGACCAATGTTCCGGATGATGCCTTTCGAGCCGCCCGCAAGGTCTTCAATGAGCGCGAGCTCGTCGATCTCACGATCGCGATCAGCCTGATGAATGCGTACAATCGCATGTCGATCAGCTTCCGGAAAACGCCGCAGGCCGTGCTCGAGAGTGCCCCTGACGGCGAATGGCATCAGCCGAAACAGAAAGCAGGAGCCTGAAAATGACGAGCGTGATCTCCGGCGTCAAAATTCCCGACAGTCAATTGGCGCGCGAGGCTGCCGAGCTCGTGCGCAGCTACGAAGGCGAGATGTTGTTCAACCATTCGGTTCGCGTCTACGTGTTCGGCGCGATCAAGGGGCTGCGTCAGAAGCTGAAGTTCGATCCCGAGCTGCTATATGTCGCGGCGCTGTTTCACGACCTCGGTCTCGTCGATCACTACCACACCGAGACCAAGCGGTTTGAGGTCGACGGCGCCGACGCCGCGCGTGACTTTCTGCGGGCGCGCGGCATTGCCGAGCCGCAAGCCGACCTGGTGTGGGAAGCGATCGCGCTACACACCACCCCCGGCATTCCGCAATATATGAGACCGGAGATCGCGCTCACCAACGCAGGCGTCCTGGTCGACGTCGTGGGCATCGGATATGACGAGTACACGCCCGAGCAGCGCGACCAGGTGATCTCCGCGTTCCCGCGCGGCGACTTCAAGAACGAGTTCCTGAAGGTGCAGACCTGCTCAGCGCTGAAGAAACCGCAGACGACGTTCGGGACGGTCAACTTCGATTACATCGAAGATCACGATCCGGGCTTCCGCAAGCCGAACGCGTGCACGCGCATCCGCAGCACGCCCTGGCAGAGCTGAGGGGATGCAACGGGCTCCGTCACGGGATGCCTGGCATCAGCCGAACGGTTCTGATCATCCGGCGCGAGCGGCGGGGCGTCTCGGGCGGTGAGGGGGTGTCGGTTTGCTCGGCGGAAAATACGGATTCACCACGCAACTCGCGGAGCGCCCGACCGCGAGATAGCGGCACTGCGCAAGCGATGCGTAGCGGCAGTCGAAATAGCCGACGGGACCGTAGATCTGCATGCAGACCGGATAGCTCGGATCGTAGGTCTGTGCATGCGCAAGTCCGCCGGCCGAGAGCTGGGCGACCGCGATGAGCGCGAGGTGGGCGCGGCGCATCTCAGCGCGGCAGGAAGTAGCCCGGCGTCTGTGCGCGCGGACGATTTTGATACGCGTATGGATCGTCGCTCTGTCCGACGAAATACGGATTGGCGATGCAGGTCAGCGCGCGACCGGATGCGCTCTCCTGACACTGCGCGTAGGTGTCGAACCTGCAATTGCTCAGTCCCGGCCATTCATCACCGGTGAGGCAGAATGGATGATTTTTGCCGAATGCGTGCGCCGGTGTGCTTGCACCTGATGCCAATGCAAATGTGACGAATGCGAGCGAAAATGTGGCGACAATAGGCAAGGGAACTCGACCGCGCATTTCGATTCTCCAATCACGCGAAAGTGCGCGCGACGCTGCTACACGCACCTGCAGTTTATGTCCTGTAGTCGACATTGGAACGCGTGAAAACACTTGTTTCATAGGGTTTCCGCACACCTGCTGATAAACATTCGTTAACGAGCGAGGTCCTTTCGACCAAACTGTTGCGTCGCGGTTACAGCAATTCCGTCGTCCACTGCTAAGACGTTGCGCACGGCCCGGGGGCCTACTGAAGAAACTGGAACGGGAATCAAATGAAGAAGAGTTTGTTGCTTGCCGCTGTCAGCCTCGTCGCGCTCAGCGCGGCTGCACCGGCGATGGCTGCTGACCTCGCGGCGCGGCCCTACACCAAAGCTCCGCCGGCGGCGATCGCTGCCGTTTACGACTGGAGCGGCTTCTACATCGGCGTCAACGGCGGTGGCGGTTCGGCGGATACGTCGTGGGACCTCGTCAACTTCGGTCCTGAAGGTTCGCACAACTCGACCGGCGGCACGGTCGGTGGCCAGATCGGCTATCGCTGGCAGACCGGCCAGTTCGTTTTCGGTGTGGAAGGCCAGGGCAACTGGGCCGACTTCTCGGGCGACAACATCAGCCTGATCGCCCCCGGCAATCGTAACCGGACCAAGATGGACGCATTTGGGCTCATCACCGGTCAGGTTGGCTATGCCTGGAACAACGTCCTGCTCTACGTGAAGGGTGGTGCGGCTGTTGTCAGCAACAAGTACGACGTCTACAGCGTTGCCACGGGTGCAAACCTCGACAACGCGGACGAGACCCGCTGGGGCGGCACGGTTGGCGCAGGCCTGGAGTTCGGTTTCGCTCCGAACTGGACAGTCGGCGTCGAGTACAACCACATCTTCCTCGGCGACCAGAATGTCACCTTCGCCAGTGGTGCAGTCGACCGCATCAAGCAGGACGTCGACATGGGCCTCGTCCGCCTGAACTACAAGTTCGGCGGCCCGCTGCTGGCCCGCTACTAAGACAGCTCGCTCAACGCGAGCGGCTGACGAAAGCCCCGGCTTCGGCCGGGGCTTTTTGTTGTTTGCATTCAGCGAGTTAACCATCCCGCTTGGCGAAATCTCGGACTGCTTGACTCTAAAGAACAAAATGAGAACAATGTTCTTCATACGTTCCAACAGGGGAGCAGGCCATGTTCAGGGTTTTCGTGGAAGAAGCCGCCGCACTGGCGTCGATCACGCTGTTCGTCGGGATGATCGCGATCTGGGCGCAGGTGATTCCGCAGCTCTAGGCCGGTGAGCGTGCTGCTGCCGCTTGGGGAAAAGCGGGACGACTCGGCCGATCGGCCGCTCCGGCGTGGACTCTGGAGCAGTGACGCCCCACCATTGCGAGGCGAGTCGCCCGGGCGGTGCAGGATCCTCGTTTGATCCGCCTGACATCTCCCGGCGTCGGCGACCGCTCCATTTCATCTGCAAGAGGCCGTCACGCGACCATGCCGAGCGCCGGATTCGTTCACCTTCACGTTCACTCGGCCTATTCGCTGCTCAAGGGCTCGATCAAGATCGCCAAGCTCGCCGAGCTTGCGAAGAAGGACCACCAGCCCGCGTTGGCGCTGACCGACACCGACAATCTGTTCGGTGCGCTGGAGTTCTCCGACAAGATGGCGAGTTCCGGCATCCAACCGATCGTCGGCTGCGAGCTGGCGATCGATTTCGGCGACCAGGATCCGAATGCGCGCAACGCGATGGGGCCGTCGCGGGTGGTGCTGCTGGGAGCGCAGGAGCGCGGCTATCGCAGCCTGATGCGGCTGAACTCGCGCGCGTTCCTGGAATCACCGGACAGCCATGCTCCCTTCATCAGGTTCGATTGGCTCGAGGGCGAGACCGAAGGCCTGATCGCGCTGACGGGCGGACCGGACGGGCCGATCTCGCTGGCGCTCGCCGGCGGTCACGCCGAGCTCGCCGCGCAGCGCTGCGAGCGTCTGGCCGGCCTGTTCGGCGACCGCCTCTACGTCGAATTACAGCGCCACAACACCGAGAAGGAGCGGCGCGTCGAAAGCGGCTTGATCGACATCGCCTACGCCAAGGGACTGCCGCTGGTTGCGACCAACGAGCCGTATTTCGCCGCGACCGACGATTACGAAGCCCATGACGCGCTCCTCTGCATCGCGGGCGGGCGGTTGATCGCCGAGACCGAGCGCGAGCAGCTCACGCCGGATCATCGCTTCAAGACGCGCGCCGAGATGGCGGTGCTGTTCGCCGACATTCCGGAGGCGTTGGCCTCGACGGTGGAGATCGCCGAGCGCTGCTCGTTCCGGCCGATGACGCGCAAGCCGATCCTGCCGTTCTTCACCGTCGGCGCCGCGTCGAGCTCGGATGCGGCTGCGGTGGAGGCCGCCGAGTTGAAGCGCCAGGCGGAGGAGGGGCTCGCCAACCGCCTCCGCGTGCACGGCCTGTCGCAGGGCACGACGGAAGAGACCTACGCCAAGCGGCTCGCCTTCGAGCTCGACGTCATCATGCGCATGAAATATGCGGGCTACTTCCTGATCGTCTCCGACTTCATCAAATGGGCGAAGTCGCAAGGGATTCCGGTCGGGCCGGGCCGCGGCTCCGGCGCCGGCTCGCTGGTCGCGTGGGCGCTGACGATCACCGACCTCGATCCGATCAAGTTCGGCCTGCTGTTCGAGCGCTTCCTCAATCCCGAACGCGTCTCGATGCCGGACTTCGACATCGACTTCTGCCAGGACCGCCGCGGCGAGGTGATCCAGTACGTGCAGCAGCGCTACGGCCGCGACCAGGTCGCGCAGATCATCACCTTCGGTACGCTGCAGGCGCGCGGCGTGCTGCGCGACGTCGGCCGCGTCCTGCAGATGCCCTACGGCCAGGTCGACAAGCTCACGAAACTGGTGCCGCAGAATCCCGCTGCACCGGTGACGCTGGCCGCCGCGATCGAGAGCGAGCCGAAGCTCCAGGCGTTTCGCGACGAAGACCCGGTGGTGGCGCGCGCCTTCGACATCGCGCAGCGCCTCGAAGGCCTGACGCGCCACGCCTCGACCCATGCGGCCGGCATCGTGATCGGCGATCGCCCGTTGAGCGAGCTCGTGCCGCTCTACCGCGATCCCAAATCCGACATGCCGGTGACCCAGTTCAACATGAAATGGGTCGAGCCCGCGGGGCTCGTGAAGTTCGACTTCCTCGGGTTGAAGACGCTCACGGTCCTCGACGTCGCGGTGAAGCTGCTCAAGCCGCGCGGCATCGATGTCGATCTCGCCACGCTGCCGATCGACGATGCCGAGAGCTACCAGATGCTGGCCCGTGGCGACGTCGTCGGCGTGTTCCAGGTTGAAAGCCAGGGCATGCGGCGGGCGCTGATCGACATGCGCCCGGACCGTTTCGAGGACATCATCGCGCTGGTCGCGCTCTATCGACCGGGCCCGATGGCGAACATCCCGACCTACTGCGCGCGCAAGCACGGCGACGAGGAACCGGAATATCTGCATCCCGTGCTGGAGCCGATCCTCAAGGAGACGTTCGGCGTCATCATCTACCAGGAACAGGTGATGCAGATCGCGCAGGTGATGTCCGGCTATTCGCTCGGCGACGCCGACCTCCTGCGCCGCGCCATGGGCAAGAAGATCCGCGCCGAGATGGACAAGCAGCGCGACATCTTCGTCGCGGGCGCGGTGAAGAACGGCGTGCCGAAGGGGCAGGCCGAGACCATCTTCGAACTCCTGGCGAAGTTTGCCGACTACGGCTTCAACAAGAGCCACGCGGCGGCTTACGCGCTGGTGTCCTACCACACCGCCTACATGAAGGCGCATTATCCGGTGGAGTTCATCGCGGCGTCGATGACGCTCGATCTCAACAACACCGACAAGCTTTCCGAATTCCGCTCCGAAGCGCAGCGTCTCGGCATCAAGGTCGAGCCGCCCAACATCAACCGGTCAGGCGCGACCTTCGAGGTCGGCGAGAAGACCATCTACTATGCGCTCGCCGCGCTCAAGGGCGTCGGCATCCAGGCGATCGAGCAGATCATCGCGGAGCGGACCAGAGGCGGCCTGTTCACCTCGCTCGCCGATTTCGCTGCCCGGGTCTCGCCGCGCGCGATCAACAAGCGCATCATCGAAAGTCTCGCCGCCGCCGGCGCCTTCGATACGCTGGAGCCGAACCGGGCGCGCGTCTTTGCCGGTGCCGACTCGATCCTCGCCGCCTGCCAGCGCGCGCACGAGGCCGCGACCATCGGCCAGAACGACATGTTCGGCAGCGCGGCCGACGCGCCGACCATCATGCTGCCGCAGGTCGAGCCGTGGCTGCCGGCCGAGCGGCTGCGCCGCGAATACGACGCGATCGGCTTCTTCCTGTCGGGACATCCGCTCGACGACTACGCGACCGTGCTGAAGCGGCTGCGGGTGCAGAGCTGGGCCGAATTCTCGCGCGCGGTGAAGACCGGCGCCACCGCCGGCAAGGTCGCCGCGACCGTGGTCTCGCGCATGGAGCGGCGCACCAAGACCGGCAACAAGATGGGCATCATGGGCCTGTCGGATCCGACCGGCCATTTCGAGGCGGTGCTGTTCTCCGAAGGCCTCGCGCAATATCGCGACGTGCTGGAACCGGGCGCGGCCGTGCTGCTGCAGCTGGGCGCCGAGCTTCAGGGCGAGGACGTGCGCGCCCGCGTGCTGCATGCCGAGCCGCTCGATGACGCCGCGGCCAAGACGCAGAAGGGCCTGCGCATCTTCCTGCGCGACACCAAGCCGCTGGATTCGATCGCCAAGCGCCTTGCCGGGCCCGACATGGCGGCCTCGAACGGCGGCGCGCCGAAAGTCGGGAGTCCCGCGCTTGCGCCGCGCTCCAACGGCGACGGCGAGGTCTCGCTGGTGATGATGCTCGACCTCGAGACCGAGGTCGAGATGAAGCTGCCCGGCCGCTTCAAGGTCTCGCCGCAGATCGCCGGCGCGATCAAGGCGGTCGCGGGCGTGGTGGACGTGCAGCAGCTCTGAGGTCGCCGGCACCGCCGCAAACCAAAGCTTAACTATTTGGCCCGCGTGTGGTTTCGAAGTCGCTCGAGCGCAGCTATCAGTTGTCGGCTCGACGATCTCGTTTGACGAGAAACCTGGAAGGACAACAACCATGTGCGACAAATGCTCCGAAAATCTGCATCAACCTGTTGCTCCCTCCCGGCGCTCCATGATGCTCCTTGCCACGTCGGCGCTTGCGGCGGCGGCGTTTGGCGGGGCCGCCTTCGCCAAGGAGAAGAAGGCGCCGCCGAAACCGCAGAACGTGCTGTCGCCCGATGCGGCGCTGAAGCGGCTGATGGAAGGCAATGCGCGCTACGTCTCGGGCGTGTCGCGCCGCCACGACTTCAAGCATGAGCGCGAGGCGTTGGTCGGCGGCCAGAATCCCTACGCGGCCGTGCTGAGCTGCGCCGATTCCCGCATCGCGCCCGAATACGCCTTCGACAGTGGACGCGGAGACCTGTTCGTGTGCCGCGTCGCCGGCAATTTCGCTGGCGACGAGACCGTTGCGAGCATGGAATACACCGTCGCGGTGCTCGGAACGCCCCTGATCCTGGTGCTCGGCCACGACAATTGCGGCGCGGTCGATGCGACCATCAAGTCGCTGAAGGACGACAAGCCGCTGCCGGGGCACATTCCCACGCTGGTCTCCGCGATCGCTCCGGCGGTGAAGACGGCGGCCCAACAGAGCGGGAATGCGCTCGACAACGCCATTCGCCAGAATGTCCTCGACAACGTCGCCAAGCTGAAATCGGCCGCTCCGATCCTCAACGCGGCGGTCGAGCAGGGCAAGCTCAAGGTGGTCGGCGGTATCTATCGGCTGAGCACAGGAAGCGTCGAGTTGGTCGCCCAGGGCTGAGCCCGCCCCGAGCATCGAGGCCTGGCGGTCGCGCCTCTTTCCTCCAGAGGCCGGCCGCAAAGCCGACAAGCAGCAATCACCTTCGCGATGACGTCGGGATACAAGAATCCGGGGCCGGTCGATTTCTCGCCCGTTGAGTGATCCGCCGGCAAGAGGACGCGTCGTGATATCGTCGCAGCGGGGCTGACGCCGGCGATGGGGCGGCCATGCCACCGCCTCAATCCAAGCTTTTCGTCGTTCAAGCCTTTCGTTCAACCGCCGTTCAGCCGGCTGCGCGCCTCATGCGTGCCGGACCTCGACAACAATAGCGGGCGAGCAAGCCATGCGTGGGACGCTCAGAGCTTTCATCTGCCTTCTGCTGCCGATCCTGGCCCTCGCCGCCGGCGTACCGGAACCGGCGCGCGCGCAGCAGCCGGAAAAGCGCCTCGCGCTCGTGGTCGGCAACGGCGCCTACGCCAAATCGCCGCTGGCGACGACGGCCAACGATGCCGGCCTGATCGCGCAGACGCTCCAGGCGGCGGGCTTCGACGTGGTCGGCGCGCGCGATCTCGACGGCGACACGCTGCGCAAGAGCCTGCGCGATTTCATCCAGAAGGCCCAGGCTTCGGGCCCGGGCACCGTCGCGATGATCTATCTCGCCGGCTACGGCGTGCAGCTTGCCGGCGAGAACTATTTCATCCCGGTCGATTCCAACATCACCCGCGACACCGACATACCGACCGAGGCCCTGCGCATCGGCGACTATGCGCGCCAGCTCGCGTCCATTCCGCTCAAGGCCGGCGTCGTCGTGCTCGACGCGGCGCGCGCGCAGCCCTTCATCGAGGGCGGTCAGCCGATCGCGAGCGGCCTGGCGCTGGTCGAGCCCGAGGCGAACATGCTGATCGCCTTCAACGCCGCGCCCGGCACGGTGACGCCGGAGGAGCCGGGGCCTTACGGCATCTATGCCCAGTCGCTCGCCGAGATGATCCGCACCGGCGGCCTGCCGCTGCCCGAGGTGTTCGACCGCGTGCGCTTGCGCGTCAACGAGGCCTCCAAGGGCGCGCAGGTGCCCTGGAACGAGCAGAAGATATCGGCACAATTTTCGTTCTTCGAGCGTGGGCCCGACGCGCCGCCGCCGGAGACCACGCCCGACCAGGTCGCCGCGATCCGCAACAAGCCGATCCGCGATCTCGGCGTGCAGGATGCCTATGCCGCCGCGCTCGAACGCGACACGCTGGCGGCCTATGAGGAGTTTCTCGCGGCCTATCCGAATGACCCGCTTGCAAAGCGCGTCATGGCGATCGTGGCGGCGCGCCGCGAGGCGATCACCTGGCGGCGAACCTATCGCGCCGATACGCCGGACGCCTATTGGTCGTATCTGCGCCGCTATCCGCGCGGGCCACATGCGGGCGATGCCCGGCGCAGGCTCGCGATCCTGACTGCGCCGCTCGAGCCGCCGCCGACTTTCACGATGCTGGACTACGACGTGCCGCCACCGCCGCCGGAGGAGGTCATCTATGTCGACCGTCCGGTGCTGTATTTCAGCGACCCCGATTTCGGCTTCGCGCCGCCACCGCCGCCGCCGGTCTATTATCTGCCGCCGCCGCCGCCGGATTTCGTGGTGCTGGCGCCGCCGCTGGCCGTGGTCGGCCTGTTCGTCCTGCCGCAGCCGGTGTTCGTGCCGATCCCGGTGTTCGTCAGGCCGCCGGTCTATGTCGCGCCGCCGCCGAACAACATCATCTTTCAGAACATCCACAACACCACGGTCATCAACACCGTGATCAACCGCCCGCCGGCGCCGCCGCCGGCCGCGGGGCCGGCGCCCGGTCCGGGCAATCTGGGTCCGGCGGTTGCCGGCCGCGCCACGCCGGCAGGTGCCGCCGTGCCGCAGGCAGTCGTGCAGCGCGCCGCGTTGATCCAGCAGGGCAAGGCGCCGATGCCGCCGAGCGCGACGATCCAGCCAACGGTGAGACCGGGTATCGCGGCACCGGCTCCGGCTCCAGCTCCAGCCAATGTCGCGCCTGCCACGACGGCGCAGCCGCCGGCTGCGGCCAAGCTGCCCCAAGCCAATACCTTGCCGGCACCCAATACCCTGCCGGGAACTCCTGGCGGTCCCCCGGCGGGGACGGCGCCCGGCGCCGTCACGCCGAGCGGCACGCCCAGTCCGGGCGCGATGGCCCCCGCCGGCAACATTCCTGCTGCGACACCTCAAGCACCGGCGGCCACCAAGCTGCCGCAGGCCAACACGCTGCCGGTGCCCGGAACTCCGGGTGGACCGCCTCCGGCCGGGGCAGGGGGCGCGCCCGGCGCTGCTCCGCCTCATGGCAGACCCGCTGCCGCCACGACGCCCACCGGCAACGTCCCGCCGGCACCGCCGAACGCGGCAACCGCTACGGCGCCCAACCACCCACCGGCTCCCGGAAGCTCGACGCCGACGGCCGCAGGCCTGCCCAAGCCGCCGGGGCCGACGACGCCACCTGCGGCTGACCTGCGCGGCAGGCCGGCCGGGTCCCAGTCGGGCGCTTTGCCGCCGCCGAGCGCGTCCCCCGGCAAGCCGGTCGTCCCGCCCACGGTCAAACCCGCGGCACCGCCACCGCCGCCAGTGGCGGCGCGGGGGCCGTCCGGAGTTCAGGATCACCGGCCCTCGCCGCCGGCCGCCAGGCCTGCCGCACCGCCACCGCATCCTCAGGCCCTGGCGAAGCCGACGCCGCCGCCTCCGCCGCGAGTCGCGCCGCCCCCACCACCGCGCGCGGCTCCTCCGCCCGCAGCCGTGGCCCGACCGGCGCCACCGCCGCCCGTTGCTCGACCGGCGCCGCCTCCGCCAGCGATGGCGCGTCCTGCACCACCTCCACCTCCGATGGCACGGCCCGCGCCGCCGCCACCTCCGGTCGCGCGGCCGGCACCGCCTCCCATGGCGGCCGCGCCGCCGCGTGCCGCGCCGCCTCCGCCAGCACGGCCGGCCGGCCCGCCACCAAAGGCCTGTCCGCCCGGCCAACCCAAGTGCTAGGAGGCTGAAGGGCAGGGACGTCGGGACGTGACAGGGAGCTTGCGGGCGTCCCGGATGGCCCCTTATTTCCTTGCTTCTGGCCGAAATAGCGCTATATAGCGCGCCATCTCACACGGAAACATGGCTCACAAGGCCGTCCGGTGGCAGCCGGGGCGAGAACGCTCCGTTTTGCTCACACGTTTCCGGAGGAACCAACCGGAGAATTAGAACGATGGCGCTACCCGATTTCACCATGCGTCAGCTGCTCGAAGCTGGCGTGCACTTTGGTCACCAGTCTCACCGCTGGAATCCGAAAATGGCTCCGTTCATTTTCGGTACCCGCAACAACATCCACATCGTCGACCTCGCCCAGACCGTGCCGATGCTGCACCAGGCCCTCCAGGCCGTCAGCGACACGGTGGCCAAGGGCGGCCGCATCCTGTTCGTCGGCACCAAGCGCCAGGCGCAGGACGGTGTTGCGGACGCGGCCAAGCGCTGCGCGCAGTATTTCGTCAATTCGCGCTGGCTCGGCGGCACGCTGACCAACTGGAAGACGATCTCGGCCTCGATCAAGCGCCTGCGTCACCTCGACGACGTGCTCTCGGGCGGCGAAGCCAATTCCTACACGAAGAAGGAGCGCCTGACGCTTCAGCGCGAGCGCGACAAGCTCGACCGTTCGCTCGGCGGCATCAAGGACATGGGCGGTCTGCCCGACCTGATCTTCGTGATCGACACCAACAAGGAAGACATCGCGATCCAGGAAGCCCAGCGGCTCAACATTCCGGTCGCCGCGATCGTCGACACCAATTCGGACCCCAAGGGCATCACCTATGTGGTGCCGGGCAATGACGACGCCGGCCGCGCCATTTCCCTGTACTGCGATCTCATCGCGCGTGCGGCGATCGACGGCATCTCGCGCGCCCAGGGCGATTCGGGCATCGACATCGGCGGCGCGGCTCAGCCGGTCGCCGAGGAGCTGCCGACGCCCTCGTCGAGCGGTTTCCAGGGCCTTGCGGGTCCCCGCGGCACCGCCGACGACCTCAAGAAGCTCCCGGGCGTATCGGGTGCGATCGAGAAGAAGTTCAACGACCTCGGCATCTTCCACTATTGGCAGCTCGCCGAGCTCGACCACGACACCGCGCACACGATCGGCGAAGAGGTCGGTCTGCCGAGCCGCGCGGACGCCTGGGTGGCCAAGGCCAAGGCGCTGACCGCAGAAGCGGAATAGTCAAAAAGACGATGGGTTGGCCGGATAGGATCCGGCCACCATTTCAGTTGACGCAAATTGCTGAGATGGCGCGCGGCGGGGCGCTACGATGCCACGCTGCGGCAAACCGGCAGGCACAAAGGATTTCAACGATGGCAACGATCACAGCGGCGATGGTCAAGGATCTGCGCGAGTCGACTGGCGCAGGCATGATGGACTGCAAGGCCGCGCTGACCGAGAACGACGGCAACATGGAAGCGGCGCAGGACTGGCTTCGCAAGAAGGGTCTGTCCAAGGCTGCCAAGAAGTCGGGCCGGGTCGCGGCCGAGGGCCTGATCGGCGCGCTCACCAAGGGCACCAAGGGTGTCGTGGTCGAGGTGAATTCCGAGACCGACTTCGTCGCGCGCAACGGCCAGTTCCAGGGCCTCGTCAAGATGATCGCCCAGGTCGCCTTCGACGTCGGCGCCGACGTCGAGAAGATCAAGGCCGCCAAGGTCGGCGACGTCACGATCGAAACCGCCATCAATGATGCGATCGCTACCATCGGCGAGAACATGACGCTGCGCCGCGCCGCCCAGCTCGAAGTGAGTCAGGGTGTGGTGTCGCACTATGTCCACGGGGCCGTCATCGACGGCGCCGGCAAGATGGGCGTGATCGTGGCGCTGGAATCGCCGGGCAAGGCCGACGAGCTTGCGGCGCTCGGCCGCCAGATCGCGATGCATGTCGCCGCCGCCAACCCGCTGGCGCTCGATCCGTCCGGCCTCGATCCGGCGGTCGTCAAGCGCGAGAAGGACGTGCTCGCCGACAAATATCGCCAGCAGGGCAAGCCCGAGAACGTGATCGAGAAGATCGTCGAGTCCGGCCTCAAGACCTACTACAAGGAAGTCTGCCTGCTCGAGCAGGCCTTCATCCACGACACCGGCAAGTCGGTGGCGCAGGCGGTGAAGGAGGCCGAGGGCAAGGTCGGCGGCGCTGTGAAGATCGCCGGCTTTGTGCGCTATGCTCTCGGCGAGGGAATCGAGAAGCAGGAAAGCGACTTCGCGGCCGAGGTCGCCGCGGCCAGCGGCAAGAAGTAAGCGCCGGAACGTTCCTTCCGGCGTGCCGCCGGAAGCGGCGCCCGGACAAGGAAGGTGCTCATGACTGATCCGGTCTACCGTCGCGTCGTGATCAAGCTGTCCGGCGAATATCTCGCGGGACAGCAAGGCTTTGGCATCGATCAACCGACCGTCGACCGGGTTGTGGACGATCTGATCGCGGCCCGCCATCTCGGCACCGAGGTCGCGGTCGTGATCGGCGGCGGCAACATGGTCCGCGGCGTGGAGGTGTCCTCCCGCGGGGTGTCGCGCACAACCGGCGACACCATGGGCATGCTCGCCACCATGATGAACTGCCTCGCGCTGGAAGCGGCGATCGAGCGCAAGGGCACGCCGGCGCGGACGCTGTCGGCCTTCGTCATGCCAGAGATTTCCGAGCTGTTTACCCGCACTGCGGCACACAAATACCTGGCCGAGGGCCGGATCGTGCTGCTTGGCGGCGGGACGGGCAACCCGTTCTTCACCACCGACACGACCGCGGTGCTCCGTGCCGCCGAGATCGGGGCGCAGGCGGTCCTGAAGGCGACCAATGTCGACGGCGTCTACTCGGCCGACCCGAAGACGGATCCGACCGCCACGCGGTTCGACCGTCTGACGCATTCACAGGCGATCGAGGGCGGCTACAAGGTGATGGATGCGACCGCCTTCGCGCTTGCCCGCGAGACATCGCTGCCTATCATCGTATTCTCGATCGCGGAGCCGGGGTCGATCGGCGCGATTCTGCGTGGCGTCGGCCACGGAACCATCGTCGCCGGCTGACGGCTCGTCTTGCGTGCCCCGAGGGAAGGGCGCGGAGCGGTCGCCGGGATTTTGAAGGAGAAACGTGATGGCCACGGGTAATTTCGACCTCAACGAAGTGAAGCGCCGCATGCAGGGCGCCGTCCAGTCCCTCAAGCATGAACTCGGCGGCCTGCGCACCGGCCGCGCCTCCGCCTCGATGCTCGATCCGGTTCAGGTCGAGGCCTATGGCAGTCACATGCCGCTGAACCAGCTTGCCACCGTCAGCGTGCCGGAGCCGCGGCTGATCTCGGTGCAGGTCTGGGACAAGTCGATGGTCAAGGCGGTGGAGAAGGCGATCGTCGATTCCAATCTCGGCCTGTCGCCCGCGACCGAGGGCCAAGTGCTGCGCCTGCGCATCCCCGAGCTCAACGAGGAGCGGCGCAAGGAGCTGGTGAAGGTCGCGCACAAATACGCCGAAGCCGCCAAGGTCGCCGCGCGCCATGTCCGCCGCGACGGTCTCGACGTGCTCAAGAAGCTCGAGAAGAATCACGAGATGTCGGAGGACGATCAGAAGCGTCACGCCGACGAGGTGCAGAAGGCGACCGACGGTACCATCGCCGAGATCGACCAGTTGCTGGCCGCCAAGGAAAAAGAAATCCTCACCGTCTAGGGCCGCTTCCATGTCCAACGCCGCCGCGCCAGCAACCGAAGGGCCCGACCGGTCCGAGGCGCCTGCGCACGTCGCCATCATCATGGATGGCAACGGGCGTTGGGCGGCCGCGCGCGGCCTGCCGCGTGCGGAAGGGCATCGCCGCGGTGTGGACGCGCTGCGGCGCGTGGTGCGCGCCTCGCACGAGCTTGGCATTCGCTATCTCACCATCTTCTCGTTCTCGTCGGAGAACTGGTCGCGCCCGGCGAGCGAGATCGGCGACCTGTTCGGCCTGCTGCGGCGCTTCATCCGCAACGATCTGGCGAGCCTGCATCGCGACGGCGTCAAGGTTCGCATCATCGGCGAGCGCGAGGGGCTCGAGAGCGACATCTGCGGGCTCCTCAACGAGGCCGAGGAGCTGACACGCGACAACACGCGCCTGACGCTCGTGGTCGCCTTCAATTACGGCTCGCGGCAGGAGATCGCGAAAGCGGCGCAGAAGCTCGCCCGCGAGGTCGCGGAGGGCAAGCGGGATCCAGCCACGATCGACGCCGAGACGCTCGGGGCGCATCTCGACGCGCCCGACATTCCAGATCCCGATCTGATCATCCGCACCAGCGGGGAGCAGCGCCTGTCCAACTTCCTGATGTGGCAGGCCGCCTATAGCGAGCTCGTGTTCGTGCCGATCCACTGGCCCGACTTCGACAAGGCGGCGCTGGAGAGCGCGATTGCCGAATTTGCCAGGCGCGAACGCCGTTTCGGCGGCCTGGTCGCGAAAACCGCCTCGTGAGCGAACCGGACGCCGCACCGGCGGGCTCTCAGCCCGCCCAGAGCAATCTCGTGCTGCGAGTCCTCGCAGGGCTGGTGCTGGCGCCGCTCGCCATTGCGCTCGCCTATGCCGGCGGCTGGCTCTGGGCACTTCTCGTCACCCTGGTCTCGATCGGACTGTTCGCCGAATGGCTGATGGTGGTGGGCGCGAGCTCGGTCGCGCTGACGGGCGTGGGGACGATCGTCATTGCCATCGTGGGATTTTGCACGGCCTTCGGCGCCCTCAAGACGGCCGTCATCAGCGGCTTCATCGGCGGCGCGATCGTGACGCTGATTGCGCGGAGGAAGTTCGTCTGGGCGGCGACCGGGTTTGCCTATGCGTCGGCGGCGCTGCTGGCTTCGATCCTAGTGCGGCAGGATCTCGTCAACGGTTTCGCCGCGCTGATGTTCGTGCTCCTCGTGGTGTGGGCGACCGACATCGGCGGCTATTTTGCCGGCCGCAGCATCGGCGGGCCGAAGCTGTGGCCGCGCGTGAGCCCGAAAAAGACCTGGTCCGGAGCGCTCGGCGGCTTTGCGGCGAGCCTGGCGGTTGCGGCCGGCTTTGCCGCCTGCGGGATCGGAAAGGTGGTTCCACTACTGCTCGTCAGCGCCGTCCTGTCGGTGGTATCGCAACTCGGCGATCTCTTCGAATCCGCAGTGAAACGGCGCTTCGGAGTCAAGGATTCCAGTCACTTAATTCCCGGCCATGGCGGACTTATGGACCGCCTAGACGGTTTCGTCGCCGCCATCCTGGCGGCATGGATTATCGGCTTTCTCCGCCATGGTGTGCATAGCGCCGGAAGCGGTCTTATGGTTTGGTGAGGATATGAGCGCGGTCCCATTGCGTAACAACAGGCTTGCGGCGTCCGACGTCCGCAGCGTCACGGTTCTCGGCGCCACCGGCTCGATCGGCGACAGCACGATGGACCTGCTGCGCGCCTCGCCCGAGCGCTATCGTGTCGAGGCGTTGACGGCGAACGGCAATGTCGCGGCGCTGGCCAAGCTCGCCAGGGAGTTCTCCGCGCGCTATGTCGCGATCGCCGACACCTCCAAGCTCGCCGAGCTCAAGGCCGCGCTGGCGGGCACCGGCACCGAATGCGGCGCCGGCGAGAGCGCGGTCATCGAGGCCGGCGCGCGTCCGGCCGACTGGGTGATGGCGGCCGTGAGCGGTGCTGCGGGACTGAAGCCGGCGCTGGCGGCGGTCGATCGCGGTGCCCATGTCGCGCTCGCCAACAAGGAATGTCTGGTCTGCGCCGGCGATTTCTTCATGCAGCGCGCGGCAAAGGCGGGCGCCTGCATCCTGCCCGCCGATTCCGAGCACAATGCGCTGTTCCAGGCGCTGAGCTCAGGTAATCGCGACGAGCTGGTCCGCGTCATCATCACGGCCTCGGGAGGTCCGTTCCGGACCTGGAAGCCCGCCGACATCGAGCAGGCCACGCTCGAGCAGGCGCTGAAGCATCCGAACTGGAGCATGGGTCAGAAGATCACGATCGATTCCGCCTCGATGATGAACAAGGGGCTCGAAGTGATCGAGGCATCCTATCTGTTCGCGCTCGCGCCCGACGAGATCGACGTCCTCGTTCATCCGCAGTCGATCATTCACGGCATGGTCGAGTTCTCCGACTGCTCCGTCGTGGCCCAGCTCGGCGCGCCCGACATGCGGACGCCGATCGCGCATTGCCTCGGCTGGCCCGATCGCATCAAGGGGCCGGCGGCCAGGCTCGACCTCGCCAAGATCGGCCAGCTGACCTTCGAAGCGCCGGACTTCGAGCGCTTCCCCGGGCTGCGGCTGGCCTACGATTCGCTCCGGACCGGGAAGGGGGCGACCACTGTCTACAACGCCGCCAACGAGGTCGCCGTCGCCGCCTTCATCGCCGGCAAGATCCGGTTCGGCGCGATTGCCCGGCTGGTCGAGGCGACCCTTGACGATTGGGTCAAGGGTGGGAACCAGGCACCCCTGACGTCCGCCGACGATGCAATTTCCGTTGACCATGTTGCGCGAAATAGGGCTGCCGCCCTATTGCCTCAAATTGCCTTAAAGGCATCCTAGTTGGTTCGGTGCCAGGGCCTTGCGGCGCTGGGTGAGGGAAATCGATGATCGACTTTTTCGTCCATAGTTTCAATACGTTGAGCCATGGGCTCCTCGGTTACGCAATTCCCTTCCTGTTCGTCCTGACCATCGTCGTGTTCTTCCACGAGCTTGGCCATTTCCTGGTCGCGCGCTGGGCGGGTGTTCGCGTGCTGACCTTCTCGCTCGGTTTCGGACCTGAGCTGGTCGGTTTCAACGACCGCCATGGCACCCGCTGGAAGATCTCGGCAATCCCGCTCGGCGGCTACGTCAAGTTCTTCGGCGACGAGAGCGAGGCCTCGACACCGTCGTCACAGACGCTCGCGGCGATGACGGCCGAGGAGCGCGCCGGCAGCTTCCACCACAAGAAGGTCGGCCCGCGCGCGGCCATCGTCGCGGCCGGACCGATCGCGAATTTCATCCTGGGCGCGCTGATCTTTGCCGGCATGGCCCTCTATTACGGCAAGCCGAGCACGATCGCGCGTGTTGACGGCGTCGTCGCCGATGGCGCGGCGGCTGCGGCCGGCTTCAAGGTCGGGGACGTCGTCATCCAGATCGACGGCAAGCCGATCGAGAGCTTTGCCGACATGCAGCGAATCGTTGCGATGAACGCAGGTTCGGCGCTTGCGTTCCAGGTGAAGCGCGACGGCGCCATCGTCTCCCTGACCGCGACCCCGGCGCTGCTGGAGCGCAAGGATCCGTTCGGAAACAGCCATCGTCTCGGCGTGCTCGGTATTGAGCACAAGTCGCAGGCCGGGGAGGCCTCGACCGCGCCGGTCGGCGTCGGTGAAGCCCTCAAGATCGGGGTCGAGCAGGTCTGGTTCATCATCACCAGCACCTTCAAGTTCCTGGGCTCGCTGTTCGTCGGGCAAGGCAATCCGAACGAGGTCAGTGGCGTCCTGGGAATCGCGAAGATGTCGGGGCAGGCGGCCAGCGCCGGGTTCCAGTTTGTCATCAATCTCTGCGCGGTGCTGTCGGTTTCGATCGGCCTGCTGAACCTGTTCCCGATCCCGCTGCTCGATGGCGGCCACCTGATGTTCTATGCGGCCGAGGTGGTCCGTGGCCGGCCCTTGTCCGAGCGAACCCAGGAGATGGGGTTCCGAATCGGACTCGGCTTGGTCCTGATGTTGATGGTGTTTGCGACCTACAACGACATCCTGCGGATGGCCGCTTCCTGATAGAGGCTTTTTTGTGGCGTTGCTGTTCAGCAACGTCCTGGAATGAAATTGAAATCACGGCGCTTTCGGCCGTTTGCGCCGTCGGCGAAATTGGCTACAAGCGGCCTGAACTTGGGGAATCTCCAGACCGGCGTTGGGGTTGGGTCTGGCAGGGAATGATAAGGGCGCGTTGCGCGATGAAGTTTGGACTGCGACTCCGGGGGGGCTTGCTCGCAACCCTGATCATGTTCGGCGCGCCGGTGATTGCCCCGGTTGGGGCTGTTTTCGTGTCTTCGTCTGCATTCGCTCAGACCGTCCAGTCGATTTCCGTCGAGGGAAATCGCCGGGTCGAGGTGGAGACGATCCGCTCCTATTTCAAGCCGGGCCCGGGCGGCCGTCTGGATCAGGCTGCCATCGACGACGGCCTCAAGGCGCTGATCGAGACCGGCCTGTTCCAGGACGTCAGGATCAACCGCGGTGCCGGCGGCCAGATCATCGTCTCCGTGGTGGAAAATCCGGTGATCGGGCGCCTCGCCTTCGAGGGCAACAAGAAGATCAAGGACGAGCAGCTCTCCGCTGAAGTCCAGTCCAAGGCGCGCGGCACCTTCTCCCGCGCCATGGTGCAGTCCGACACGCTGCGAATCGCCGAAATCTATCGCCGCTCCGGCCGCTACGACGTGCGCGTCACGCCCGAGGTCATCGAGCAGCCGAACAACCGCGTCGATCTCATCTTCACGATCGAGGAGGGCGCCAAGACCGGCGTCAAGTCGATCGAGTTCGTCGGCAACAGCGCGTTCTCGTCCTACCGCCTCAGGGACGTCATCAAGACGCGCGAATCGAACCTGCTGAGCTTTCTCGCCAGCGGCGACATCTATGATCCCGACCGCGTCGAAGCCGACCGCGACCTGATCCGCCGCTTCTACCTCAAGAACGGCTTCGCCGACGTCCAGGTCGTGGCCGCGCTCACCGAATACGACCCGGAGAAGAAGGGTTTCAACGTCACCTTCAAGATCGAGGAAGGCGCGCAATACCGCGTCGGCGCGGTCAACTTCCGCTCGAGCATTCCGAACTTCGATCCAACCTCGATGCGCGCCTATTCGCGCGTCAATGTCGGCTCGCTCTACAACGTCGAATCGGTCGAGAAGTCGGTCGAGGAGATGCAGATCGAGGCCTCGCGCCGCGGCTATGCCTTCGCCGTGGTCCGGCCCGGCGGCGACCGCAACTTCGAGGCGCATACGGTGTCCGTCGTCTTCAACATCGACGAGGGCCCGCGCACCTATATCGAGCGCATTAACCTGCGCGGCAACACCCGCACGCGCGACTACGTGATCCGCCGCGAGTTCGACATCTCGGAAGGCGATGCCTACAACCGCGCGCTGGTCGACCGTGCCGAGCGGCGCCTGAAGAACCTCGACTATTTCAAGAGCGTGAAGATCACGACCGAGCCGGGCTCGTCGAGCGATCGCGTCATCCTGATCGTCGACATGGAAGAGAAATCGACCGGCGACTTCTCGATCTCGGGCGGCTACTCCACCACCGACGGCGCGCTGGCCGAAGTGTCGGTCTCCGAGCGCAATCTGCTCGGCCGCGGCCTGTTCGCCAAGGCGTCGGTGACCTACGGCCAATACGCCCGCGGCTACTCGCTGTCGTTCGTCGAGCCGTATCTGCTCGACTACCGCGTCGCGCTCGGCCTCGACCTCTATCAGCGCCAGCAGCTGGCCAACAGCTACATCTCCTACGGCACCAAGACGCTCGGCTTCTCGCCGCGCCTCGGCTTCTCCCTGCGTGAAGATCTGGCGCTCCAGCTGCGCTACTCGATCTACCAGCAGGAAATCACGCTGCCGAGCTACCTGGCGAACTGTAACAACGTGCAGTTCCTGCCCGATGGCAGCGCGAATCCGTTGTTCAATCCGAGCCCGGCCTTTGCCAATGCCAACGGCATCAACCTTGCGTCGACGAACGGCCTGGGCTGCTACAACGATGGCGAAGCCTCGCTGCCGGTGCGCAAGGAGCTTGCCAACGGCAAGACCCTGACCTCGGCGCTCGGCTACACGCTCACCTACAACACGCTGGACAACAACAAGAACCCCACCGACGGTCTGCTCATCGACTTCCGGCAGGATTTCGCCGGCGTCGGCGGCGACGTCTCCTATCTGAAGACCGTGGCGGACGGAAAGTATTACACTCCGCTGGTGTCGGACATTGTCGGCATCGTCCGTCTCCAGGGCGGTATTCTGACCAAGGTGGGCAGCGACCTGCGCATGCTCGACCACTTCCAGATGGGCCCGAACCTCGTCCGTGGCTTTGCCCCGAACGGCATCGGCCCGCGCGACCTGAATCCCTTCGGTACCCAGGACGCGCTCGGCGGCACCAAGTACTGGGGTGCTTCGCTCGAACTGCAGATGCCGTTCTGGTTCCTGCCCAAGGAAGTGGGTCTGAAGGGTGCGGTCTATGCCGATGCCGGCGGCCTCTTTGATTACCAAGGGCCAACGAGCTGGACCACGACCAACGAGGTCAATGCGCCCGGCTGTATCCCGTCGACGATCAATCCGTCATCAGCGGGCACCTGCACCGGCCTCGTGTTTGACGACAGCAAGGTGGTCCGCACGTCGGTCGGTGTCGGCCTGATCTGGCAGTCGCCATTCGGCCCGCTGCGCTTCGACTACGCCGTGCCGCTTACCAAGGGCAAGTATGACCGCACGCAGGAGTTCCGGTTCGGCGGCGGCACCACGTTCTAGTTCGATCAGCACGGCACGATCCGGATCACTGGAGCCGGTTTCCGAAAGGGATCGTGCCAATCCAAGACATGGGGCATGATGCGGCCAGACCGCTTCATGCCGAAGCCGGACCGCGACGGGGTGGAATGGCGCAGCCGATCTTCTTCACAAAGCCGCCTGCCACAGCGCTGGCCGATATCGCCACGCTGACCAAGGCGCAGTTGGTCGACCCCGCAAGGGGCGGCCATCTCATTACGGGCCTGGCTTCGCTCGACGAATCCGGTCCGATGCATCTGGCATTCTTCGACAACCTCAAATATGCCGATCAGCTCAAGGCAACCCGGGCGGGTGCTTGCCTGGTCAGTCCGCGTTTCGAGGCGGAGGTGCCCGCACATGTGGCCGTGCTGCGGGTGGCGCAGCCGTTCCGCGCCTTCGTCAGGATCGCGCGGGAATGGCACGGCGACGCGCTGCGGCCGCAATCCTGGGTCGGCAATGACGGTATCGCGCCCTCGGCGATCATCGATCCCTCGGCCCGGCTCGAGGACGGCGTGATCGTCGATCCCCTGGCCGTGATCGGCCCGGACGCCGAGATCGGCAGCGGCACGGTGATCGGCGTCGGAGCGGTGATCGGCCCCGGCGTCAAGATCGGCCGGGACTGCAACGTCGGCGCCCGCACGGCGATCCAGTGCGCCCTGATCGGCAACAACGTGCTGATCCATCCCGGCTGCTCGATTGGCCAGGACGGCTACGGCTTCATCTTCTTCGGCCCCGAGGGCCATCTGAAGGTGCCGCAGACCGGACGCGTGCTGATCCAGAACGACGTCGAGGTCGGCGCCAACACCACGATCGACCGCGGGTCCTTGCGGGACACCGTGATCGGCGAGGGGACCAAAATCGACAACCAGGTCCAGATCGGCCACAATGTGACGATCGGCCGGCACTGCCTGCTGGCGGCACAGATCGGCCTCGCCGGCAGCCTGACCATCGGCGACAACGTGGCGCTCGGAGCGAAGGTTGGCATCAACAATCACCTCAAGATCGGCGACGGGGCTCAGGTCACCGCCATGAGCGCGGTCAAGGACGACATTCCGCCGGGCGGCCGCTGGGGCGGGCATTTCGCCAAGCCGACCAAGCAGTGGTTCAAGGAGATCATCGCGGTGGAGCGCCTGGTACGCGACAGCAAGGCCGATCCGAAGGACGAGGGACGGGAATGACGGCGGAATCACCTGTTAAGTTCGAGTTGGTGGACATCAACGCGATCCTCCAGACCCTGCCGCACCGTTTTCCGATGCTGCTCATCGACCGCGTGATCAACATCCGCGCCGATTACAGCGGCATCGGCATCAAGAACGTCACCTTCAACGAGCCGGCGTTCCAGGGGCATTTCCCCGAGCGCCCGGTCTATCCCGGCGTCATGATGATCGAGGCGATGGCGCAAACCGCGGGCGTGATCGGCATCAAGTCGGTCGAAGGCACCGAGAAGCCGCGGGCGGTGTATTTCCTCACCATCGACAAGTGCAAGTTCCGCAAGCCGGTGCTGCCCGGCGACACCATCGAATATCACATGCGCTCGCTCGGGCGCCGCAAGGCCATGTGGTGGTTTCACGGCGACGCCAAGGTCAACGGGCAGGTCGTCGCGGAGGCCGACGTCGGCGCCATGCTGACGGACTGAGCGCCCAAGCGCTCCCACACAGGGGCCTCACGCGGGACAATCGTAGCGGCTGCCGGCCGTCTCTCGCCTGATATTCTGGTTGAAGAACTGGCCCATGGACGGCGCGCCCAGGAGGCGTTCGACCGTGTCGGCCGTCACGCCGCAATAGCGGTCATAGGCGCCGTCAGCTGCGACGACGAGATCCTGCCGCGCGCGATCGTAACAGACCCGCTGAAGCACCGTGCTCCTCGTGATGTCGCGGCACTCGAACGTGCCGAGATCGACGAGCTGGCGTTCACCGGTCTCGATCGTCTCGGACACGATCGATGTACCGGCGAGCTGCGCAAGCAGAAGGACCAGAGCCCTGACCACGGTAGTTGAAGCTCCGCATGAATATGTTGGAGGGCCGGCCGGACCGCTTCATCCGGCACTTGAAATACGCCGAGATGATACGTCACTGGACAGATCGGGCAAAGTCGCGCTAACCACCGGAAAACCAAGCGACTTCAACACATAACCAGACCTTCTTGACGAGTAAGATTGGCTTGATGAGCAAGATTGATCCCACCGCACGGATCGCGGACGGCGCCGTGATCGGCGAGGGCACCGAGATCGGACCCTATTGCATCATCGGCCCGAACGTCGTGATCGGCGCCAATTGCAGGTTGATCGGACAGGCCACAATCATCGGCCATACCGCGATCGGGGACGGCTGCGTGATTTCGCCGTTCGCGGTGCTCGGCGGTGCGCCCCAGGATCTCAGCTATAAGGGCGAGCCGACCCGGCTTGAGATCGGCTCGGGCTGCACCATCCGGGAAGGTGCGACGATGAATGTCGGCACCATCAAGGGCGGCGGACTGACGCGCGTCGGCAGCGGTGGCTACTTCATGAACAACAGCCATGTCGGGCATGACTGCATGGTCGGCGACAATGTGATCTTCGCGACGTCGGCAACACTCGGCGGGCATTGCGAGATCGGCGACGCCGTTTACATCGGCGGCCTGTCTGCGGTGCACCAGTTCACCCGCATCGGCTCCTATGTCATGGTCGGAGGTGTCTGCGGTGTGCGCGACGACGTCATCCCGTATGGGCTCGTGAACGGACAGTACGCGGTGCTGGAGAGCCTCAACCTGATCGGCATGAAGCGTCGCAAGTTCACCAAGCAGCGGCTCGCGACCGTGCGTGCGTTCTACCAGAAGCTCTTCCACGGGCCCGGCACGTTCGCAGAGCGTCTGGAGGCGGCGCGTCCGCTCGCCGGCGAAGACCCCGCGATCGCCGAAATCCTCGACTTCATCGGCAAGGGCAAGCGCCCGCTCTGTCTTCCCGCCATCGCGAAGTGAGTTCGGGATGGCCGCGGACATGACATCGGCGGCTTCGCAGGTTTCGTCACCGGTCGGCATCGTCGCCGGTGGCGGCGCCATGCCGTTCGCGGTCGCCGAGTCGCTCGCCGCGCACGGCATCACGCCGGTGCTGTTTCCGCTGCGTGGGGCCTGCGATCCCGTGCGGGTGGAGAAATTCCGCCATCGCTGGATCTCGGTCGGCCAGCTCGGCCGCGCGATGCGGCTGTTTCGCGAGGAGGGCTGCCGCGACCTTATCTTCATCGGCACGCTGGTGCGGCCCTCGCTGTCGGAGATCCGTTTCGACGTCAAGACGCTGCGCCTGCTCGGCAACGTCATCCGCGCCTTTCGCGGCGGAGACGATCATCTGTTGTCCGGTGTCGGCCGCCTCCTCGAGCAGGATGGCTTTCGCATGGTCGGCATCAAGGACGTCGCGCCGGATCTGCTGATGCCCGAGGGCTGCATCAGTCGCGCCTGGCCCAGCGACGCCAGCAAGGCCGACATCGAGCGCGGGCGCGCGGTGCTGACCGCGCTCGGTCCGTTCGACATCGGCCAGGCCGCGGTGGTGATCGACGGTCATGTCGTGGCGGTCGAGGACATCGAGGGAACCGACGCGCTGCTCGCCCGCGTCGCGCGGCTGCGCGAGGAGGGCCGCATCCGTGCCGCCACGGGCCGCGGCGTGCTGGTGAAGGCGCCGAAGAGCGGCCAGGATCTGCGCTTCGACCTGCCGACGATCGGCCCGCGCACGATCGAGGGCGTCGCGGCCGCCGGCCTTGCGGGCATCGCCGTCATCGCCGGCAACACCATCGCCGCGGAGCCGCAAGCGATGATCGCACTTGCCGACGCAAAATATCTTTTCGTCATCGGCCTGCCCGCGTGATGCAGGGGCGCGATCCCATGCGCAAGATATTCCTGATCGCCACGGAGGAATCCGGCGACCGGCTCGGCAGCGCCTTGATGAAGGTGCTGCGCCAGCGGCTCGGCGACGGCGTGCAGTTCGTCGGCGTCGGCGGCCGCACCATGGCGCGCGAGGGGCTCGAATCTTTGTTTCCGATCGAGGAGCTGTCGATCGTCGGCTTTGCCGCGGTGGTGCAGCAACTGCCGAAGATCCTGCGGCTGATCCGAAAGACCGCTGACGCCGTGACCGAGGCCGCGCCAGACGCCCTCGTCATCATCGACAGCCCCGACTTCACCCATCGCGTCGCCCGCCGCGTGCGTTCGCGCAGTCCTGGAATCCCGGTCATCGATTACGTCTCGCCGCAGCTTTGGGCGTGGCGACCGGGCCGCGCACGGACCATGCTCGGCTATGTCGACCATGTGCTCGGCCTGCTGCCGTTCGAGCCGGAGGAATACCGCAAGCTCGGCGGGCCGCCCTGCAGCTATGTCGGCCATCCCCTGATCGAGCAATTGTCCTCGCTGCGGCCGAACGCAGAGGAGCAGACGCGCCGCGACGGCGAGCCGCCGGTGCTGCTGGTGCTGCCCGGCAGCCGCCGCAGCGAGATCCGGCATCACCTCGACGTGTTCGGCGCGGCGCTCGGCCGGTTGCAGGCGGAGGGGAGTGCGTTCGAGCTGATGCTGCCGACCATGCCGCATCTCGAAGCAGCCATCCGCGAGGGCATCGCGAACTGGCCGGTCAAGCCGGTGATCGTGATCGGCGAGAACGAGAAGCGGGCTGCGTTCCGTATCGCGCACGCGGCGCTGGCCAAATCCGGGACGGTGACGCTGGAGCTCGCACTCTCGGGCATTCCGATGGTGACGGCATATCGCGTCGGCGCGATCGAGGCCTTCATTCTGCGCCGCGCGATCCGCGTCTCCTCGGTGATCCTTGCCAATCTCGTGATCGGCAGGGATGTCATTCCCGAGTATTTGCAGGAGGACTGCACGCCGGAGAAGCTGTCGGCGGCGCTCGCCGAACTCCTGACGGATTCGCCGCTCCGCCGGCAGCAGGTCGAGGCCTTCGCCCAGCTCGATCAGATCATGTCGACCGGCAACAAGTCGCCGAGCGCGCTCGCCGCCGACATCGTGCTCGCGACGATGCGCAAGGGCCGGCGGTAAGCGACGACTGCTAGGGTAGGCAAGCGAGAAGGGTATCCCTTCTCTCGCTTGCGAGACGAGAAGGTGGGCACGCTTTCGCCTTGCCCACCTGCAATGTCGTGCAAACAAAACGGCGCCATCGAGAGATGGCGCCGTGTCGAAAGCCGTGTTGGCCGATCTTACTTGCGATCCTTGATCGGCACGTAATCGCGCTTGGTGACGCCGGTGTAGAGCTGGCGCGGACGGCCGATCTTCTGCTGCGGGTCCTCGATCATCTCGCTCCACTGGCTGATCCAGCCGACGGTGCGGGCGACCGCGAACAGCACGGTGAACATCGAGACCGGGAAGCCCATCGCCTTCAGCGTGATGCCCGAATAGAAGTCGACGTTCGGGTAGAGCTTGCGATCGATGAAGTACTGGTCGCTGAGCGCGATCTTCTCGAGCTCCATCGCCACCTTCAGCATCGGATCGTCGCCATGGCCGGTCTCCTTGAGCACGGCGTGACACATCTTCTGCATGATCTTGGCGCGCGGATCATAGTTCTTGTAGACGCGGTGACCGAAGCCCATCAGGCGGACTTCGGAGTTCTTGTCCTTCACCTTGGCGATGAACTCGGGGATCTTGTCGACCGTGCCGATGTCGTAGAGCATGTTGAGCGCGGCTTCGTTGGCACCGCCATGCGCCGGGCCCCAGAGGCAGGCGATGCCCGCCGCGATGCAGGCGAACGGGTTGGCGCCGGAGGAGCCGGCGATGCGCACCGTCGAGGTCGAGGCATTCTGCTCGTGGTCGGCGTGCAGGATGAAGATCTTCTCGAGCGCGTCGGCGAGCACGGGGCTCACCTTGTAGTCCTCGCAAGGCACCGCGAAGCACATGTTCAGGAAGTTCTCGGCAAAGCCCAGCGAGTTCTTCGGATAGATGAAGGGCTGGCCGACGGTGTACTTGTACGCCATCGCCGCCAGCGTCGGGATCTTCGCGATCATGCGCATGGAGGCGATCATGCGCTGCTTCGGATCGTTGATGTCGGTGCTGTCGTGATAGAACGCGGCGAGCGCGCCGACGGCCGCGACCATGATCGCCATCGGATGAGCATCGCGGCGGAAGCCCTGGAAGAAGCGAGCCATCTGCTCGTGCACCATCGTGTGATGGGTGACGCGGTGGTCGAAATCCTTCTTCTGCGTGGCGGTCGGCAGGTTCCCGTAGAGCAGGAGATAGCAGGTCTCCAGGAAGTCGCCGTGCTCGGCGAGCTGCTCGATCGGGTAGCCGCGGTATTCCAGCACGCCCGCGTCGCCGTCGATATAGGTGATCTTGGACTGGCAGCTCGCGGTCGACGTGAAGCCCGGATCGTAGGTGAACAGGCCGGACTGGCCGTAGAGCTTGCCGATATCGACGACATCGGGCCCGACGCTGCCGCTGAGGATCGGAAGCTCGTAGTTCTTGTTTCCTACCGTCAGCGTGGCGGTCTTGTTGCTTGGTTTTGCGTCCATCGTAGTCCCCGATGTGTGGTGAAACGGGCCGAAGCCGGAGGCCCCGAGGCAGATCAGGGGGCAGGCCGGATGTTCCAGAATGTACGGGGGAGATGGGTATATTATTGCTGTGTGCGCTGCAAGATCGCCGCACGCATGGTCGACTTACGTCGTAGACTGGTCCTTGAGGCGGCCCAGGGTTTCCTGGCGTCCCAGGACGTCCAAAACCTCAAATATACCAGGCGACGTCGTTCGTCCGGTGAGCGCCGCCCTGAGCGGCTGGGCAACGGCGCCGAGCTTGAGACTATTTTCCTCGGCAAAGGCGCGCAGCGCGGCTTCGGTGGCGGTGCCGCTCCAGGTCTCGACCTTCTCCAGCGCGGAATGAAGCTGGCCGATCAGCTTGCGGTTCTCTTGTGTCAGCAACGCTTGCGCCTTGGGATCGAGCTCCAGTGGCCGGTCAGCGAAGATGAAATGGGCGGCGTCGATCAGCTCGATCAGCGTCTTGGCGCGCTCCTTCAGGGCCGGCATGGCCTTGAGGAGCTGCGCGCGCGTGGTGTCGTTTAACTTGGCCTTAAGCTCGTTGCGTCCGGGCACGTGGTCGAGCACGTCCTCGAACATCTTCACGAGCGATTGATCGTCGGCGTGGCGGATGTAGTGACCGTTGAGGTTCTCCAGCTTGGCGAAATCGAAGCGGGCGGCGGCGCGGCCGACGCTGGCGAGGTCGAATGCCGCGATCATCTCCTCGGTCGAGAAAATCTCCTGGTCGCCATGGCTCCAGCCGAGCCGGACGAGGTAATTGCGCAGCGCAGCCGGCAGGTATCCCATGGCGCGATAGGCATCGACGCCCAGCGCGCCGTGGCGCTTCGACAGCTTCGAGCCGTCCGGGCCATGGATCAGCGGGATGTGGGACATGCTCGGCAGCGCCCAGCCCATCGCATCGTAGATCTGCTTCTGCCGCGCGGCGTTGATGAGGTGATCGTCGCCGCGGATCACATGGGTGACGCCCATGTCGTGGTCGTCGACCACCACAGCGAGCATATAGGTCGGGTTGCCGTCGCCGCGCAGCAGGACGAGATCGTCGAGGTTCTCGTTCTGCCAGACCACGCGTCCCTGAACCTGGTCCTCGATCACGGTCTCTCCGGTCTGCGGCGCGCGCAGGCGGATGGTGGGCTTCACGCCGGCGGGGGCCGTCGCGGGATCGCGGTCGCGCCACATGCCGTCATAGAGGCGCGTGCGCCCCTCGGCGCGCGCCTTCTCGCGCATGGCGGCGAGTTCCTCGGCCGTGGCGTAGCAGCGGTAGGCCTTGCCGTCGGCCAGCAGCTGCTCGGCGACCTCGCGGTGGCGCGCGGCGCGGGCGAACTGGTAGATGACCTCGCCGTCCCAGCCGAGCTCCAGCCATTTCAGGCCGTCGAGGATGGCGGCGATGGCGGCCTCGGTGGAGCGCTCCCGGTCGGTGTCCTCGATCCGAAGCAGCATCTTGCCGCCGTGCTTCTTCGCATAGAGCCAGTTGAACAGCGCCGTGCGGGCCCCCCCGATATGGAGGAAGCCGGTCGGCGAGGGAGCGAAGCGGGTGACGACGGAATCGGACATTCTTGGCAGGGCCTATGCATTGGAGGCGGTGGTGTATAGCAGGACCGGAGCATAACTAAAGCCCGACGGCGGACATGCTAGGCCTTGGCTCAGCCACGCGAATTTGGCAGAAGGGCCGCTGATTTCCCTACAGGATTTTCGTGATGACAGAACCGGTGGCGACTGAGGTTGGGCGCGATTTCATTCGTGACATCATCCAGGCCGACCTCGATCAGGGCAGGTACAAGGAGATCGTGACCCGGTTCCCGCCGGAGCCGAACGGCTATTTGCATATCGGCCACGCCAAGTCGATCGCACTCAACTTCGGCATCGCCCAGGAGTTTCCGGGCCGCTGCCATCTGCGCTTCGACGACACCAACCCGGTCAAGGAAGAGCAGGAATACATCGATTCCATCCAGGCCGACGTGCGCTGGCTCGGCTTCGACTGGGGCAAGAACCTGTTCTTCGCCTCGGATTATTTCGATCGCCTGTACGAATGGGCGGAGCAGCTGATCCGCGACGGGCTCGCCTATGTCGATGACCAGAGCCAGGAAGAGATCCGCCTCTCGCGCGGCACGCTGACCGAGCCCGGCAAGAACTCGCCGTTCCGCGACCGCAGCGTGGAGGAGAACCTCGACCTGTTCCGCCGCATGAAGGCCGGCGAATTCCCGAACGGCGCGCGCGTGCTGCGGGCCAGGATCGACATGGCCGCGGGCAACATCAACCTGCGCGACCCCGTGCTGTACCGCATCCTGCATGCGCACCATCCGCGCACCGGTACGAAGTGGAGCATCTATCCGAGCTACGATTACGCGCATGGCCAGTCGGACGCGATCGAAGGCATCACGCATTCGATCTGCACGCTGGAGTTCGAGGACCACCGGCCGCTCTACGACTGGTTCATCGAGAAGCTGCCGGTGCCGTCCAAGCCGCACCAGTACGAATTCGCACGGCTGAACCTGACCTACACGCTCTTGTCCAAGCGCGTGCTGACCCAGCTCGTCCGTGACGGTCATGTCGCGGGCTGGGACGATCCGCGCATGCCGACCATGGCGGGCATGCGCCGCCGCGGCGTGCCGCCGGCCGCCCTTCGCGAGTTCGTCAAGCGCATCGGCGTTGCCAAGGCCAACAGCGTGGTCGACGTCGGCATGCTGGAGTTCTGCATTCGCGAGGAGCTGAACCGCACGGCGCAGCGGCGCATGGCGGTGCTGAAGCCGCTGAAGGTCGTGATCGAGAACTATCCGGAAGGGCAGACCGAGGAGCTCGAGGCGATCAATCACCCGGATGATCCATCGGCCGGCACGCGCAAGATCACGTTCGGCCGCGAGCTCTACATCGAGCAGGACGACTTCATGGAGAACCCGCCGAAGAAGTTCTTCCGCCTGTCGCCGGGCACCGAGGTGCGGCTGCGCTATGCCTATTTCGTCAAGTGCACCGGCGTGATCAAGAACGACGCGGGCGAGGTGGTGGAGCTGCGCTGCACCTACGATCCCGCAACCAAGGGCGGTAACGCGCCCGACGGCCGCAAGGTCAAGGCGACCATGCACTGGCTGGCGGCGGCGACCTCGAAGCCGGCGGAGATCCGCATCTACAACCAGCTGTTCTCCAATCCGAGCCCGGACGCTTCGAACTTCGCGGCCGACCTCAATCCGAATTCGCTGGAGATCCTCTCCGACGCGCGGGTCGAGGCTTCCGTTGCGGAGAGCAATTCGACCGCGCCGATGCAGTTCGAGCGCCAGGGCTACTTCGTGCGCGACAAGGACTCGACCCCCGGCAAGCCGGTGTTCTCGCGCACCATCGGCCTGCGCGACACGTTCGCGAAGGAAGTCGCGAAAGGTTGATGCGCAATGAGCAGCGAAGCCGACGCCATCGTTTCCGACGTCATCGCGAAATGGTGCGCCGGCTTTGCCAAGCTCGACGCCGTGGCGCTGTCGTCGCTGTACGCGACGAACGCGTTCTTCTTCGGCTCCAACCCTAAACTCTATCGGGGCAGGGACGGCGTCGCCGATTATTTCAACGGGCTGCCGCGGTGGCGCAAGCCGAGCGCGGCCTTTTCCGACGTGCAGGCGGCGCAGGCCGGCCCTGACCTGATCAACATGGCCGCGACCATCGCGTTCGATCTCGCCGGCGAGCGCCCCGCTCTCGTCGTCAAGATGAGCTGGGTCCTCATCCGCGAGGACGGCGAGTGGAAGATCGTCAATCATCACGCCTCGTCGCAGGCACCGCTGATTTAGCTATCGCGCTTAACCAACCGGTTTCGTCATTCCGGGCTCGCGCCAGGTGGCGGGCCCCGGAATGACAGAAGAATACGAACCGAAGCTCTCTCCGCGCGTTGAGGTGGCTCCAACTAAGGATTCCGCCATGCAGAACATCGCAGAGCATATGGAAGTCATCGGCGCCGACGGCGTCCACATCGGCACCGTCGATCGCGTCGAAGGCAACCGCATCAAGCTGACCAAGAAGGACAGCGGCGAGGGCAGCCACAAGGGGCACCATCATTTCATCGACAAGAGCCTCGTTGCCGACGTTGAGGGCAACAAGGTCCGGCTGTCAGCCAAGGCCTCGGTCGCGGTGACGATGGAAGAGGAAAAGTAGGGCGCCGCTCCGCCCGTTCCTGATCTGTACCGCTATTCGCCCGGTCGCGCGTTCCGGTAGCCTCCGCACCCGTCGCGTATCGTAAGGTGCAGGGGAATGGCGGAGGCGGGCCGGCCAGGGCGCTCCCAGGGAGTTGCGGGGACGTGGCCGGTCGGCCGCGCCGCACCGGCCGGCGGCTTTGCGCCGGCGGGCCTTGGCATCTGGCCGGCAATCGTCGGAACGCTGCGCGAATGGGCCCGCGCCGAGGCCGGCCCTGGCCGGCTGCTGCCCTGGGTGCCGGTCGCCTTTGGTGGCGGCATCGCGCTGTATTTCGCCGCCGATCATGAGCCGGTGCTGTGGGTCGTTGCCGCCACGGCGGCCGTTCTCGCGCTTGGCGCGGTCCTGCTGCGACGGAGCCGGCTGTTTGCCCTGGCGATCATGATCGCGGCGGGTGCGGCCGGCTTTGCCGTCGCAACCTGGAAGACGGCGCGCATCGCCCACACCGTGCTGGCCAAGCCGCTCTATTCGGTGTCGCTGTCGGGCTTCGTGGAGGCGCGCGACATCCGCGAGCGCACCGATCGCTTCGTGCTGCGCGTCAGCGCGATGGAGGCGCAGCGCAGCGACGTCAAGCTCGAGCGCGTGCGCCTGTCGGTGCGCAAGGGCACTGCACCGGAGGTCGGCAGCTTCGTGCAATTGAAGGCGCGGCTGCTGCCGCCGATCTCGCCGGTGCGTCCCGGCAGCTACGATTTCTCGCGCGACATGTTCTTCCAGGGCATCGGCGCCTCCGGCTTCGTGATGGGCGCGATCACGGCCGCACCGCCGCCGGATGCCGTCGGCTCGCGGCTGCGCTACGCGGCCTTCATGCAAGGCTTGCGCGATGCGATCGATGCCCGCATCCGTGCGACGCTCGAAGGCGACAATCGCGCGATTGCGACCGCGCTGCTCACAGGGCGGCGCGACGCGATCACCGCGCCCGTCAATGACGCGATGTTCGTCTCGGGGCTCGGCCATGTGCTGTCGATCTCCGGCTATCAGATAGCGTGAAGCGTCACGAGCATTCAGGGCGCTTCAACATCCACAGATATCAACGGCTTAGGCGACACTAGCACGTGACTGTCGGCCTCAGCATGGTTCACAAATAGTCAAGTTGATACGTCCCCCGTGCTTCCCAAAAGCGAGGACTGCTTCCCATGATTTCGGATAGGGCAAATAAATGGACCGATGCCTCGGTCCGCAAACTGGTAGCGCCGGCCGGCAAGGCAGATTTCATTCATTGGGATCCCGAACTGCCTTCCTTCGGCGTCCGGCTCCGGGGAGGACGAAGCTCGTTCGTGGTTCAGTATCGGATCGGCCGGAAGCAGCGGCGCGAGAGCCTCGGCGACGTCCGGAAACTGGAACTGAAGGACGCCCGCGAAATAGCCCGGAAGCGGTTTGCGCAAGTCGAGCTCCACATTGATCCGGTCGCGGATCGGAAGCGCCTAGAAGCGGAGCAGGCCGCCGAGGCCCATACCTTCCTGAAGGCGGCGGAGGAGTACCTAGAGACCCGCGTGTCAAAGATGCGGCCCAACACCTACATCGCCGCAAAGCGATATCTGCTCGACCATTGCCGCCCTCTGCACAAGAAGGGCGTCGGTAAGGTGACTTTCGAGGACGTTGCGGGGCTGCTGCGCGACCTCGTCCGCGACCACGGCCCAACCTCGGCGGCTCGGGCGCGCGGAACACTCGGCGCGTTCTTCGTCTGGGCGATGCGTCAGGCGAAGGTGAAGGCCAATCCAGTCATCGGGACCGAGAACCCGATCGAAGGCAAGGAACCGCGCGATCGCGTTTTGACCGACGTCGAGATTCGCGCGATCTGGCGCCATTGCGGCGAGGACGACTTCGGCCGGATCGTGCGCGTTCTGCTGCTGACAGCGTGTCGGCGCGATGAGATCGGCGCGCTCCGCTGGTCGGAGCTCGATCTGGATGCTGGCAAAATCACGTTCCCAAAGGAGCGCATCAAGAGCAAGCGGCCTTTTGTCCTGCCGCTGCCGGAGACCGCCCGCGACATCCTACGGAAGATGCCCCGCCGGCACGGCCGGGAGACCGTCTTTGGAGGCGGCCCGAACGGCTTTAATGCCTGGAGCTACAACACCCTCCGGGTCAACGCCGCGATCACCACCGCGGCCGGCAAGAGCCTGGCGCCTTGGCGACTTCACGACCTGCGCCGCACGGTTCGGACGCGTCTGGGCAAGCTGGGCGTCCTCCCGCACATCGCTGAGTTGGTCCTCAACCATGCCGGCCACAAGTCAGGTATCGGCGGGGTTTACGACCATCACACCTACGAGGCGGAGATCGGAGAGGCCCTGCGTAAGTGGGAAGCGCATCTGCTGGCGATCGTTGAAGCGGCCGACAACGTCATCCCGTTGCGGCGTAGTGAGGCTTGACCATGCTCGTGCCGCCTATCGGTTTCACTCCCCTCAAAATTGCCCTGGACCTGATACGGGCGAAGCTTCCACCGCAAGCTGATGCTGAGCGCGAGATCGCGGAAGCCTGTCATGCGGGGCGGCTAAAGGCAGCCTATCGCACATGGGATGGCGGTGCCGATGAGCTAGATCCAAAAATCTGGTGGCGTCAGCGCTGGCGCGACTTTTTTGAGCAAGGCACCGTCGATCTCGAGTTGCCACTCATCGACGACAATGGGCGGCCGGTGCCCGATGGGCGCACCGCCAAAGGGTGCACCCGGGAAATTTTCATAGCTGCCGACAGTCTCAGCTCGTTCCTTGCCTCAATTCCACCGCGACCGTCCGCCGATGCCCCGAAGGCTAAGCGCGGACCAAAGTCCGGCATACAGGATCGTGTGGTGGCCGAGATGCGGCGAGATCTAATCGACGGCAAAATTACAGTCGATAGCCTGCGGAACGAAGCTGAAAAAGCACTTGTCGCGCGCTATCACGCCTCACGTGAGACGGTGCGAAAGGCCCGGATCGCTGCAATATCTGGCGGAGTGTCGAAACCGGTCGAGAAATAGCCGGCTAACGACAAATAGCGACACGCGCCGAACGCTGAATAGTCCCTTGGCATCTTAGATGCTCAAGGGAGTGTTCTCGTGACCGACGACCTCGCGCTATCCGATCTCCGGATGCTGTCTTTCGACGAGTGGTGCCGCCTCAACAGCTTCAGCCGCAGCACAGGGCAACGCCTGCTGCGTGATGGAAAGGGCCCCCAATTTGTCAGGATCTCCACTCGTCGCATCGGTGTGACGATCGGCGAAAACCGCCGCTGGCTTGCATCTCGCATGACCGAGACGGCGGCCTGATCATGGGAGCGCGCAAACCCGAGCTGGCCGCGCCGGTCATCGTTGACCAGTTCTGGGCCAACCGTCGCCACGACGCGATCGTCGTCGACCTCTCGACCTATCAGGGCCACAACCTCGTCAACGTGCGCAAGCACGCTATGCATCGAGACGGCAAGCTCAAGCCAACGCCCAAGGGCATCGCCATCAAAGTCACGCGGCTGCCTGACCTTGCCAAGGCGATCAACAAGGCTGTGGAAAAAGCGCGCGAGCTTGGCCTGCTCGATGGGGGCGACGAAGAATGAGCGCGCCGGCACCCATCAAAATTCTCACAGCCTGCGCTGAGAAGTACGCCTTGTGCTGCGTGTCGGGCGAGATGGAAATCCAGTGGGCCGTCGATATGCTCCAAAATTTCGCCGAGCAGCGCGGCCTTGTGGTCGAGCTGGGGCAGGACAAAGTCCAGGATCTGATCGCAGCCGCTTTCATCTGGGCGAGAGCATTGGCCGATGTTGACGAAGCCGGGGCCGACGATTTACCGCCGGACTATGCGGCGCGGCTGCTTCGCGACTGGGAGATGTCCGACGAACGGGACCGCCATCGCTGGACTGGCGAGCTGCCGCCTGTGGTGCCGGCCGAGGCAATCCAAAGGCCGGTTTACCGCACGGCGCAATCAACGATAGACGCTTTCCACTATGTGGTGAACCAGGGTGATCCCGATCGGTTGGCGGCCTGGTTCCGAAATCATCCTGACGATGTGCCCACTCTCCTTCAGATGTTGGAGGCCGCGTGATGCTGACCTCCGCAAATCGCGGGATGGCGCTTCAGGTAGGTTACCAAGCGCTCAAAGATATGGGGCACGTGATGGCTCCTATGGAAGAGCCGCCGCACGATGACCGTCCGCCTGTCTCGTCGTTCGAGGAATTCGGAGGTTTTTCGAACGACGAGAGGCAGACCGAAGCGAACGACGGCGGGAAGCCTGCACAGAGGGCTGCTTACGCGGCGATCACCCCGGCGGCATGGAAGGGCACCGAGCCGGAGCAACAGCGCTGGCTGGCGTCCGGGCGCGTCCCGAGCGGCGACCTGACCATCATGTCGGGAAACGGCGGCAGCGGCAAAACCGAGATCATCACTCAGCTGCTGGTCTACGTCGCGGCCGGGCTTCAGGACTGGCTCGGCTGCACGATCGAGGGCGGCCCGGCGCTGTTTCTGAGCTGCGAGGAGCCCGAGCACAACATCCGCGACCGCGTCGAGCGCGTCTGCAAGCACCGCTGCATCGATCCCTACAGCCTGCCGGACCTGCACATGGTGTTTCCGGACCTGGAGAGCACGTGGCTAGTGCACGCCAACAAGGATGGGCGCCTTTCGCGGGCACCGCTGCTGGACTGGCTCGAGGCCTGGATCGTTCAGCACCAGCCGCGCCTAGTCGTGGTCGACAACGTCGCCGCGGTGTTTGATGGCGAGGCGATCGCCCGCCGGCAGGTGCGCGCGTTCCTTGCGATGCTTCGAAAGATCGCCAGGGAGCATGACACCGCGATCGTCCTGCTCGACCACCCCAGCGTCCGCGGCATGGCCGACGGCAGCGGTACCGCCAATTCGGTGGACTGGCGCAACTCGGTGCGCTCCATGCTGCACCTCAGCGACCCGGATAAGGACGACCCGGACGCCCGGACACTGACGGTCACCAAATCGAATTACGGCCGCATCGGCGAGAAGGTGACGCTCCGATGGGAAGGGCTGACCTTCACCACCGCTATGGCCGGCGAGGCGTCGCCGTACCGCGCCGCGGCCGATCGCGATGTCGAGGACGTCTTCCTTCGCTTGCTCGACCGACGCAACGCCCAGGGCCGCCCAGTCCACGGCAAGACCGCCAAGGGGAGCGCGCCGGCTGAATTCGTCCTGGACCCCGAAGCCGGCGGCATCACCGCGGAGGCCTTCCGCAAGGCGATGGAGCGCCTGTTTGCCCGCGGCGCCATCAGGACCGTCGAGACAGGATCGCCCAGCAAGCGCCGCCAGCACATCGAGCGGGTGTCGGCATGACCTTCCAACGCCCCTACCAACGCTCCTCCGAGCCTTCCAACGCCCCTGCCAACTGGACTGCCAACGCCCCTGCCAACGGGTGCCAACGGTACTGCCAACGCCTGTTCTCCAACCCCCCATACCCCCCAGCGTTGGAAACGCCCAACGCCGCTGGGGCGCGGCTAGGCGTTCCGGCCGCTCAAGGAAGGAAGGGCGGAAAGGAGCTGCCCATCAGCATGCATGAAGTAACTCCGCGATCGCGGCTGATTGCTGCTGATCGAAGCTGCATTATGCACTGGTCCGGCCGACAGGCTAACGGGTTAGTAACAGTTACCCTCGGCACCGGGAGGGCATGGTTGCTTCCCAGGCGCTTCCCGGTTTCTTGTCCCGCCTTGCCATCTCGCCGCAAGCGATTGATTGCACTCGGTCCGCAGCACTGCCAGCCGCTTTGTCCCAATCATGTGGCGTTCGCCGCGGAAGGGTTTTCGCGCGCGCTCTCTCGTGAACTTCAACACTCTTGGAAGCCATCGCCCGCGCGGGGCAGATGGTCAGCCAGGCTTGCAGCAAAATCTGGATCGAGGGGGGTGGGGGAAAATCCCGAGCCCTTCGCAGATTTCATGTCCTCGTTCTCTTTCGCGGCCCGGTTCAGAAATTCCGGCGCCACCAACTGCAAACACTGTTGAGCAATGTCTGACATGAAGCCGCGCCTCATCTCATCACGCGAACAGCTGCTGGAAATGGTCCGCGATCGCAGGGACGAGCTCGACCTCTCGCACGAGACGCTCGACGGCATCACGGGATTGCAAAACGGCTACGTAAGCAAATTGCTCTCGGACCCTCCAATGCGCGGCTTTGGCGAAATGTCGCTCCAGGCGGTCCTGGACGCGCTGGCGCTGCGGGTTGCGGTCTGTGTGATCGTCGAGGACGAGGAGCTCGCGAAGCGCGTCCGGGGCAGATGGAAGCCGCGCCTGCGGTCACCGACACCGAAGAAGCGTGCAGCGTCTCGGTGCGTTGTTAGCAATCCGCAAATCATGCTGGATGGCGTCAGCACGAACCTGACAGAGGTCGATGATGGCAAATACGAAGATGATCGGCGCGCGGATCAAGCCTGATCTTGAGGAGCAGGTGAAAGAGATCGCTGCACGCGATCGGCGCACGGTCTCCGACTGGATCCGGTGCCGGCTCGAGGACGCGGTCGCCGCGGCGCGCCGGCAGGACGAGCAGCCCAGCGAAGCGGCGTGAGGTGGATCATGGCAGCGCTTGGACTGAGGGGCGGGAGTGTGCCCCCAAAGATCAACAGCAGCATAGCCGAGAAGCTCGATGGCGCCCTGGCAATCCTTGCCGCACTCGAAACCGAGGGTGCTGATCTGACCCTGGCAGCGGTCGAGCGGCGGTTTGGTGCGACCGAGAAATTGACCGAGCATCGCGCCAAAATCGCAGCCGCCAGAACCGCAGTGGAAGAACTTCGCGCAGCGCAGGTGCGGGCGCAGGAAATTGAGCGCATGGCGGCATCCGCCCGGGTGCTCGAGTTGCGCAGCACGAACATGGATCAGCTGCTCGCCGGCATCAGCGCGAAGGGCTGCTGCACAGGATGCTCTGCCGCTGAGTGCATGATCGGGCCCGGAGTCGGCCGGTGCTGCCATCCGAACAAGGGGGGCCTGCCGTACGAATATTTCAACGATTCGGTTCTGCGCGATCTGCAGCACGGCGCGCGCGCCGCAATCCAGGCGATCGAGCGGGGTGATGACGAAGGCGAAGAGCAAGGAGAGGCCGCATGAGCAGCTGGGGGAATCCGGGCACAACGCTCGGTGACATGATCGTGTCGCATGCGACCGCGGCGGCACCGCCAGCACCTGCGGCACCGCCGCCTCCCGAAATCCCGGCCACCGGTGCGGAAGCGGCCACGCGGCTGAGTGCACTGAAGGCAGACCCGGGTTGGCGGGAAGAGTATCTAGGCGGCAATCCCCGTCACGCCAAGGAAATGCGGGACCTGCAGGCCAAGATCGATAGCGGAGGTGCTCCGGAGGTCGACATGGCCATGGCCGGCCTGCTTGACGATGCGCCGTTTCAGTCAACCGGTCGTCTCCAGATGATCGGCGCGACGGAAATGCTTCGGGATCTCGGCATCCGGGACGAAGTGATCCGCGAGACGCTGACCAATCGCGAGGTCACCCCTCAGGAATACGAGGCCGTTTCACGGCTGAAGGCTGAGCGGATGCGCGATCAGGCCTGGGTCAAAGAACTCCTGGCCGGCAATGGTCAGCACAGGCGCGACCTTATGCTGATGGACATCGTTCTCACGTCGCCGGTCAAAGCAGCATGAGGGACGTCAAACTTTGAGAGGCTCCAAGGGCTGGCGTGCGCCCTTTCATCCAGGCTTGGCGGTTCGCCTGGGGAGACTGAACCGCCACAAAATTGCGTAACGCGTACGGCCCCCGCAAGGACAAGGCCGGATCAGTAAGCGCCCCCCGAAAGGGACAAGGCAGAAAGGAGAAGGCGGCCCCCCGACGAGGATAAGGCCGAGGCGGACGGTGACCAGCAGTGGCACCGTCGAGATTTCATCGGCCAAACATGCTTACTCGGAGCCTCAAGTTCGCTGCGACGATCGTCGCGTCGCTACTGTTGCCGGCGCTCGCCGCGGCCCAGACCTTCCCCACCGTGCCCTCCGGCACCGTCATCGGTCGAACCGCGATCGGCTCCGGGCCCGCACAAGCGATCCCATTCTCGCAGCTCATCGCGTCGATGCTGTCGAGTTCGCTCGATCTCAACACGGTCAACGTCAATTCTGTTGTCTACAAGGGATCGACCAGCGGACAGGCAACCGTCAGCGCGCAGGCTGTAGCGGGGACGCCGACGATCAAATGGCCGACACAATCCGGCACGGTGCCGACCACGGCAACCTCTCCGATCCTGCTCGATGCCGTCACGGGCATCATTAGTTGTCCGACCTGTGCTACCAGCACCGCTGCGGCATCTCCGATCCTTGCCTCGCGCGCGCTGGCACAGACGCTGAACCTATCGGACTTCGACGGTCTGGTGACAGCAGGCTACGCTTCAGCAGGCGATGGCGGCGGGGCTACGTTCAAGAAGATCGCCGGCAACTTCCTCGACACGCGTGTTCTATCTGGCACGATTACCGCAAACGGCACCTCAGGCTGCACCAACGGGACCTATTACACTCTTCCATTCAACGGGGGCAATGGACGCGGCGAGCTCGGCGGCACTACGGGCGTCATCACCGTTTCTGGCAATGTGGTCACTTCTATCGCCAATGTCGGCGGCTATAACGGGGCCATGGCCGGCGGCTATACTGCCGGCGATGTCCTCTCGGTGACCGTGCCTGGCTGTGCATCGACCGTGACATGGACCGTCTCCAGCGTCACCACACCGACCGGCTCTTTCACCGATGCCGTCGGAAACAAGTGGCAGATTGTCTTCCCGGCTGCCGGCCTCGACGCGCGCGCGATGGGCGTGAAGTTTGACTGGGACGGAACGGACGGCACGGCAACAGACAACTTCACCACGCTTCAGAATGCCTTGAGCTTTGCGTGGTACAAGACCAGCACCAGCATCGATGTTGGAGGCACGCAAGGCGGCCTAGTTCTGCTGACGAAGCAGACTGCAATGATCGGCTGCTCGGCAACAACGCCGCTCATGGTGCCCTATGGCGTCAAGGTGAAGGGGCAAGGCAACTACGCCAGCGTGATCAAGATGTGCAACACGTTCCCGGCGAGTATCAATCAATGGGAGCTCTGCAATTCATTCTCGCATCTAGCATGCTTCGGGTCGCTGCTTGAAGATTTCCAGATTTTCAATCAGTTTGACATCGTCGGGGATTCCAGCAGGTCTACCGTCTACACCAACAACGCGCAGCACGAATCCGGCATGCGCCGCATGGCGATCTATCCTGGCGCGTGCGGTCGGGCGTCAACCTACGAAACGGGATACGGCGGCGCGACATACATCCTACTCGATAGCGTGGAGTTCAAGGGTGGTAAGTCGACTGCGAATTGCCTCGCAGGTGGGTCGTCTGGAGGGGCCCAAGTTTACATCAACTACGGAACCACTCAGGTGCTCATCGACAACCTGAACTTGGGTGGGCTTTCCTCCGGATCCGGCGGACCGCGTGAGTTTGGCTTGGCAGTCGTTGGCGGCTTCGTCGATATCCGCGGCCTCCATGCCGAGCAGGTCTTAAATCCTGTCACCATCAACATCCCTGGCGGCGTCGCCAGTGGCATGGTGCGCGCTCGCAGCGTGATCGGCGGCGTCGATTGCGTCGGCCTGTTTACTCTTCCAAACGGCAACACAATCGGCAACTTCATGATCAGCCCGCCGATGGCCGTCAACGGCTGCACCCGACTTGTCACGAACGGCCAGTCGGGCGCCACCACGCACATGACGTCTCCATCGGCAACGGACGTCGTGTTCACCCCTGATCCACATGCTTGGTAATGGAGGATCGTATGCGGATCCGGTGCAAGGGCTATCTCGATAGGGTCGTCTATACCGGAACGAGGGTGAAGCCGTGACGGAGATGACGGACGATGAGGTCTTCGGCGCCCAGGTCGAAGATTGGGTCAAGGTCGTCCCACAGCGCGAGATGTCCGACGCTGAAGTTTTCGGGACAACCGGTACTGATGATTGGGAGCCTGTGCGGCAAAGCGTCGAGGCGCCGACCCACATTCCGGAAGCCTTCCTGCGCCGGTTCTCGATCGAGCCTGACCCTGTAGAGAACCTCGAAAAGACGGCCGGCCCGAACTTGGCCGCCCGCGTTCTGGGCGCGATCTACGAGGGCGGCGCCGCCGGATTCGGCGATGCGCCGACCGGCCTGTCGCCGGAGGACACCAAGAGGCTGCAGAAGCTCGGCATCTTCCAGGATCCGGACGCGCCGCGCGACATCACCAGCGGCATCCGGTTCCTGAACGAGGCGGGCATCAGGGCGACCTACAACGCGGTCGAGGCGACGTTCCGCGGGCTGAACGCGGCGGTCTACGCCGCTGGCGCGGTCGGCGGGCAGGTCGCCGCCGAGGTCACGGGCGGCAACGAGGCCGAGCAGGCGCGCGCCCGGCGGGACGGTGCGCACATGGCGACGATCGCGACCTTGCTGATGGGCGGCCAGGCCACCGCGCGCCGGACCCGCACGCCGACCGGCGAGATCATCCCGGAACCGATTGGCTCGATCGCCCGGTCCGAGGACTTCGTCACCGCGGCCGAGATCGTGGCCGGCGAAAAGGCTCCCCTCGCAGTCCAAGAAAAGCTGCTGGCGGCCTATACCGAACGCGGCCTGCATCCGGCGGAGCTCGCACACGACGCCCAGACCAATCCTGTAATCGCCCAGGGGCTTCTCAGCAGCGATCCGGGCGTGTTGCCGGGTGGTGAGCCGCCGCGGCCGCCCAAGCCCCCAGGCGAGTCTGGCAAGCCGCCGGAGCCGCCTTCTGGATCGTTTGAGGAAGCCCAGAGGAAAATTCTCGCCAAGATCAGCATCGGCGAGCGAGCGACGGGGGAGGGCCTGACCTGGAAGAAGCTGTACACATGGACTGTGGATAACCTGCACCCGCTCAAGGCCGTGGACGAGGACGCCTATCAGCTGGCGCGGCTGACCCGCGGCCAGTTCGGCAAGGCGGAGCACTTCATCGAGCACGGAACCTTCGACTTCGCCACCTACAAGAACAACGGCAAGCCGCTGGCCGAGATCATCGAGCCGGTGGCCAAGGACCTGGACGGCTTCCGGGCCTACCTGGCGTCGAAGCGCGCGCTCGAGATCGAGGCGAGCGGCCGCACGTCCGGCATGGACGTAGAGGCGGCGGCGCGTGTCGCGGCCGACGGCGAGGGGAAATATGGCAGGGCTTCTGCCGAACTGGTCGAGTACCAGAACAAGGTGCTGACCTACCTGAAGGACAGCGGCGTCCTGTCCGATGAGGCCTTCGGCGCCATGGCTGAAGCCGGCAAGAACTACATCCCGTTCTACCGGGTGATCCAGCCCGAGAGCGGCGGCGCGGCCGGCAAGTCGTTCGGGCCCGGCAACCCAGTGAAGCGCCTGAAGGGCTCCGAGCGCGACATCGTCGACCCGCTCGAATCCGTGATCAAGAACACCTACGCCTACATCTCGGTGGCGGAGCGGAACGCGGTCGGCATCAAGCTGATCGACGCGCTGAAGAAGGACGGTGCCGAGGTCAAGGTGAACCCTCAAAAGCCGGCCGCTAAATCTACAGGCGGTACTCCATCTCCTGCGCCTGGAACGACGAGGTTCTATCACGGGCATGCGGAAGCCGCCGATCCTACATCGTATGGCGCTTGGGTAGCGAAAAAAGAGGATTACGCTAGGAATTACCGAGGCGGTCCAAACAAGGTTTCTTATATCGATCTCACCGATGCCGAAATGAAGGCGGAGGGCCTATGGGATGACATCAACGGGATGGTGCGCTCTACCGGGCAGCTTTCTGAAGATATGAGCAAGCGTATCCGCCCGCTGGACAAGGACCAAGCACCTGCAAAGTCGACTGGATCTGACGCAGAACTTATCACGTATCTCAAAGAAAACGGCATCACCGAGCCGGAGGCGATCATCGACTTCGTCAAGACGGCCATTCCCGAGGAGGGCGAGACGCTCAGCGCCTTCCGGAACGGCGTGAAGGAGACGGTCAAGATCGATGATCCCGAGCTCGTGCGCGCCTTCCGCGGGCTGGACCAGGACAGCGCGAACCTGCTGACGCGGGTGCTGGCGCTGCCGGCCAAGGGCCTGCGCGCCGGCGCCACGCTGTCGCCGGATTTCATGGTCCGCAACATCGTGCGCGACTTCGCGACGGCCTTCGTCAACAGCGGCCGCGGCCTGTTTACGCCAGTCGACACCGCCAAGGGCCTGATCAGCGCGATCCGCAAGGATGCCGATTTCCAGGACTGGATGAAGGGCGGCGGCGCCAATGCCACCATGGTCGCGCTCGACCGCCGCTACATGCAGGAGAGCCTCGCCAAACTATCCGGCGAAACCGGCCTGATGGAGCGCTCGTGGAACGTGGTGACCAGCCCGATCCGCGGCCTGCGTATGGTGTCCGAGCTGGCCGAGAACGCCACCCGCCTGGCCGAGTTCAAGAAGATGCGCGGCGAGGGGAAGGCGGCCATTCAGGGTGCTGCGTTCGCCTCGCGCGAGGTCACCCTCGACTTCGCCCGGATCGGCGCCTCGATGCGCGCGGCGAACATGATCACCGCCTTCATGAACGCCCAGGTCCAGGGCCTGGACCGGGTCGGCCGCGCCTTCGTCGACCACCCCTTCAACACCACGGCCAAGGTCGTGGGCGGCATCACCTTGCCATCGGTCCTGCTCTGGTGGGCCAACCACGACGACCCCCGCTACAAGGAATTGCCGCATTGGCAGAAGGATCTGTTCTGGATCGTGATGACGAAGGATCACATCTACAGGATCCCGAAACCGTTCGAGCTCGGCCTGGTGTTTGGCTCCGGCGTCGAGCGCATCCTGGATCAGACCGTCGGCAACAATCCGGAAGCGTTCGACAAGTTCGGCAAGTCGATCATCGACATCGTGACCCCTGGCGTGGTTCCGACCTTCGCTCAGCCGCTGCTCGAGCAATATGCCAACCGGTCCACGATGACCGACCGGACGCTGATTCCCGCGGACCAGGAAAAACACCTGCCTGAGTACCAGTACACGCCGTACACGACCGAGCTCGCCAAGCGGCTTTCCCAGATCGTGAGCGCGTTCCCCGGCATGCGCTCGACCGCCGTCGGGCCCGGCGCGCCGTTCGGGCCGATCGCGCGCGCCACGACGTCGCCCATCCTGATGGAGAACTACATCCGTGCCTGGACCGGCGGCCTTGGCATGTACGCCCTGCAGGCGGCCGATGCGAGCCTACGCAAGGCCGGCGCACTGCCTGACCCTGTCAAGCCGACCGACACGCTGGCCGATATCCCGGTCGTGAAGGCGTTCGTGGTGCGTTACCCGTCGGCGAACGCGCAGTCGCTTCAGGACTTCTACGACCAGAACGAGACCACCAAGGCCTACTACGACACATGGCTGGCGAAGGCCCGGGAAGGCGATGTCGACGCCATGTCGCGCATCCAGGCGGCCGGCGGCCCCATGATGTTCATGCGGCTTGACGCGATCAAGGACACCCTGTCGCAGCACTCCAAGCTGGTGCGGGACATCTACAAGAACCCGACCGTGAAGCCCGAGGAAAAGCGCCAGCTGATCGACAGCCTCTACTTCAACATGATCGAGATCGGCAAGGGCGGGAGGCAGATGCTGAAGGACAGCGAGAAGGCGCTGCAGACCGCGACGGCTACGCCGTGATGTCCGCGCGTGGCATTAGAGAGTTTCACTTGGATGGGGTCGAAATGGTTGCGGGCGGGCTCGCGAGTGCCGAACGTACGGCAACCGTAATGCGGTCGCCTATCGCCCACCAGAAAACCACGGCTACGGCAGAGATGATCGCTGCCGCGACGATCGCTCCAGTTTTGACGCGATCTACGACCTTCTCGATTTCGTCGAGCTTCGTCTTTTGGCCAGCGATGCTCGTCACCATGCCATCGATTTTTGCGCTTATTTCGCCTACTGACTTTTGAAGCTGCATCACGGCTTGCAGCGTGAAATCGTGACCCGGCTGCGCAAACTCGGGCGTGGTTTGCGCGTAGCTGGTCGGTGGTGACTCGTCCGCAGGGGTACGGCCCTTTCGATCCGGCGTTCTAGCCATCTCGATCATCCTCAATGCGCGCTTTGAGCCATGCCCAGAAGGGAGTGGTGCTCATGCCGAAGTATGAGTTTGTCAGCATGAAAACGACAGCCCCGGCTATGCCATCCTTTTTGATGTTCAAATATTCAGAGACTTCCTGCGCCGTGCCTTTTCCTGAAACGATCCAGGTGGTGTCGTTGTATTTGTAGTGGAGCTCGGCCGGATAGAGGCTTTCAACGGTCGCGGCCAGTTGGTCGTTTGGAGCGCGGCTGATCACGGCAAAGAGGGGCATCTGGTCCAGATTCGATTCGAGTAGGGTCTCGACAGGCTAGGATACAATGATCAAACAAACACTACGTTGCCGCCGCCGGCGGCAGCAATTCGAACGAGATCAAGGACGTTCCGGCCTTCAAGGCCAGCAAACTCTAAGCGAGCACCCTTTGAACGACTAGCCGCAGCGATGCGGACCAGATCCTCTGTGGATCGGTAAGATCCATCCATTCTGAAGCCGCCGCCGGCCGCCACAATCCTGACGATGTCGGTTATGTCCCGGTTTTCAAACATCAGGCGCCCTCTGGTCGCTGGACGGTATCGCATCCTTTGGACGGACGGAAGCGCCCCCAAAATGGGATGGATTTTTAACGCAAATCAGCGGATGATGCCGGTTGGGTGTGAGAGCCCGGACCAGTGATATCGACCGCTTTCCCTGCAAGGAATTGCCCTGTCGCCTGCAAGCGATGGGCGGCGGTTGACCGAGCCCTTTGAGGCTCAACGGACGCGCTTGGCGGCGCGGTACCGACCGGACCTTTATGGCCGGGGCGTGCCGTTCTGTCCAGAGGGCTTCGGCCCTTAAAAGCGGTGCACCTGTCTCACTGGCAGGCTCTCACCCCCCGGCTGCTCCGTCTGTCACGGAGCGCGGCTGTGAGAGGCCGAGAACCAGTGAGCAATTCTTATGAAAACCTTAACGCACGGAAATTCCCCGCCGACCTCCTCCGCATGTGATCAGAGCGCGCCGGCCAGCAAAGAGCCGATTTCGACAACACGCAGGAGCTTTATCATGAATTCGATCGTCACCCTTCCAATCGTCGCCGCCGTTCCAATCGCATCGCCGTCTATCGCCTCCGCAACGCCTATCGCGGCCGCGTCGATCGCGCCGACAAAGTCGAACGCACCGTTGGCGCGGGCAGAGCAGATCGTCCACGTGCTTCGCTCAAGGTTTGTCACCACGAACTGGAAGCTGGACGAAGACGCTGCGGAGCGAATGCTTAACTACTTCCGCACTCACAATGTCGAAGAGGAGCAGGACCTCGAGGAAGATGGCGAAGTGTTCCACTCGGACGTTGTTTCGTTCTTCGCTCGGTACAATCAATCCCTTGACTGGGTGATCTTCGGAGATCCCGCCGGCCTGATTTGCAGATGTGCCGCGGACTCCTCTGCGGGCATTTCTGCGGATGATGCAGAACTGATCGCGCTGAGCGGGCAATTCCGGGCGGCCGAAGCTGAATGGAGCCGGCTCAACAAGATTTCAGATGAGATGGATGGTCTACGCTGTATTCCTGTCCCCGAAACGCTAAAGGTCGACAACGGCGACGCTGACCTTGGACTTCCCGAACCGACCAATGAAAGTATCTATGGATCACGCGAAATCGAACAGATGCGCGCCGACAAATGGTACCGAATTACAAGGGCCACGGAAGACAACGGAGACTTTACGCTGTCAGTCCGACACTTCGAGCCATCGGCAAAAGCGCGAGCCCGTGCTGACGAGATCATCGCCGCCTACATCAGCTGGGATCGACGATCGAGGAGACGACCGAACGGTTTCCGCGCCGCCGAGCATGCCACCAATGAAGCGTTTCGGCGTTGCACCGCAATCGAGGAGCGCATTCTGAAGACGCGAGCAGTGACGCTGGCTGGCATGATCGCCAAAGCGCGGTGTCACGAACTGATCTCGGTCGGCGGATTTGCGGAATCGATAGCTGAGGACCTGCTTGCAATTGCCAGTAGGGAGCACCTGACGGCCTGACGTTCGCGTTCTAACCGCACCGGAAGCGCGACCGACAGCGGCTGACGACGCACCGCCGGCGATTGAGGCGCTGACAATGAGGCCCGCTGGTCGCACCGGCGGGCTTACCAAGAAAAGGTTGTGGCATGGTGGGCTGCTACCGTCCCCATCACCTAAAAGCGAGTATTGTCCGTCTGCTCAACTTTGGGAGGTTTGAAATGACACGTATTTTGCTGATTGCTCTCGCACTGACCTTCGTAGCTCCGACCGTTAGCGCGATCGCGGGCCCATGCGACACCTCTTCCGACCGCGCGTCCGATGGTTCGCGGTGCGGCGATCGTGCCGCTGATCGTAGGCCTGGCGGCAAGTAATCCACTGGGCCCGCCGGTTCGCGCTGGCGGGCCTTTTGTTGGGCAAGAGTAAGCCAGTAGTTCTCCGGCCCAGAACAAATGGTGAGGAATAACGCACCCGCTTTGTTCTTTCTGCGTGTATTTATAAGCGGAACACCCTGTAAGGTCCGCGTCAGCTTGGTGGTTATAAGTTGAGTTCTGTAGTGTCCTAATTTGCTTTTTGTCATTTGGACGGTGCTATAATCGTTCCGTTCTGGGAACGACTGCCATGGACTACCGCGCTTACGTCTTAGACGATGAGGGGCGCATCACCGGCGTGCATGAGCTGGACTGCGCCAATGATGAAGAGGCTAAGCAGAAGGCCGCTCAATTGCTCGATGGGCACGATCTTGATGTCTGGAACCGAGCGCGGCACGTCACCCGATTGAAGCACCACACAAGGCAGTAAGGCCGCCTTAGTCGGCGGCCTCTTTCGTGCCTATAATCGCCAGCCGTGGGTTGCCTCGATCGAAGTCAGGCCGCATGTCGGCGCCGCGGCTTCCGCATCCCTGACAGACGAACTGCGGCTCGATATCAGACAGCCGCACCTGATCGCCCCAGCGGCCGGCGTCGAGGGCAACGTGACGGCCACAGTGGCAATAGACCAGCACGCCACGAACGCCCATGCCGCGCATCTCACCGAAGGTGATCTTGAGCGGCCGGCCGTCGGCGTGGGTGGGCGTGTGGCGTCGAGGGCGAGGCATGTCGCCGTCAAAGCGGGATCGTAAGTATCTCGCAAACTATCAATCCCTTGGGGCAGGGAGCGCGCGCATCGTGGGTGTGGAAAAGCGAGAAACCGGGCCGTGATTCTGCGGATGCCTCGCGAGATTGTGTCGTTGCGGGTAGCGGCGGCTCATGCGATCCTGAAGGCGGCCCGGAGGTGCACTCCGGACCGCCCCCTGGGGAGCCAACTCGGTGGGTCATGCGAAGGCCGGCGTCGTAACCGCCGGCCTTTTGCTTTTCACCGAGCTCCGCATTGGTCAGAGCCAACCATGGCGAACCAAGGGCAGAGCGCCGATGAAGCACCGAGCACGACGATTGTGCCTCAATCGGATTATGTACGGCATCACGAAGTGGCGACCTCAACACCGGGCTTCACCGGATGGACGCTTCCGAATCCACTGAGCCTTGACGTGAAGATTTGGCGGTCTCATCGACGCCATGGGGCAGCATCAGCATACATTGACGAGCTCGACGTCTGTCCTGGGTCACGCCGGCCTCTATTTGCAGTCTGTCACGATCTGATCCTGGCGCGAATCCATGCCCCGCAGGCATTCCCGCACTTCGCCAGTGACGCGATTGACGCGCCAGATCAGCGCCGGTCCGCTCGCCATCTGGTAAGGGGCTACAAGCTGAGCCGCGACAATGCATGCGCCGATCACAGCGGCGCCGGCCAAGATGGATTGCGGAATGGTCATCACGCCTCGCCCCCCAAAAAAGTAATCGCAGCCAATTGAAGCGCAGCAGAGCGGTGCGGGCAAGCTGGCGCCTTTGCGTCCGAAGCCGCTTCCCGCCTGCTTCCCCTGTCGGAATCGTGGGAAGCACAGGCGTAGTAAAGCTCTGTAACGCTTACAAAAAATCTTCTCTTGACCGATCTCCGGCTATCACATGGCGGTCGTCGCCGGCGTCGTGTTCTTCGCGGTGCGCGCGCTGCTGGCGCTGATTCCGGGGCTGGCGGCCGGCTTCGCCATCAAGAAATGGTCGGCGGCCGCGGCGATGGTGGCGGCTGCGTTCTATCTGCTGCTGTCCGGCGCCGAGGTCGCGACGCAGAGATCGTTCTTCATGACGGCGGTGGTTTTGATCGCCGTGATGGTCGATCGCCGCGCCATCACGTTCCGGACGCTGGCGGTGGCCGCGCTGATCGTGCTGGCCGTCGCGCCCGAGGCGCTGGTTCATCCGAGTTTTCAAATGTCGTTTGCGGCAACGCTCGGGCTGGTGGCGCTGGTGCAGATCGGCATGCCGAACCTGCTAGCATCGCCCGATCATTCCGCAACGGCGCGGATCGCACTGTGGGGCGGCCGCGAGATCGCGATGCTGTTCCTGGCCTCGTTGATCGCCGGGCTTGCGACCACGCCCTATGCCGCCTTCCACTTCCACCGCGTGACGCCATACGGCGTGCTCGCCAATCTCGGCGCGATGCCGGTGGTCTCGGCGCTGGTGATGCCGGCGGGGCTGCTGGGATTGCTCGCAGCGCCTTTCGGGCTCGACGGCGCGTTCTGGTGGCTGATGGGGATCGGCATCGAGTGGATGGTCGCGGTCTCGCGCTGGGTGGCGGCTCTGCCCGGTGCAGTCGGCCGCATTCCCGCGTTCGGGATCGCGCCGCTGATCGCGGCGAGCCTCGGGATCATCGTGATGGGGCTGTTGCGCACGCCCCTGCGCTGGTCCGGTGCCCTGGTGCTGCTTGCCGCGATCCTCTGGGCGATGTCGGTGCGGCAGCCCGATATCCTGATTGCCGGGGATGGCGCGAGCGTCGCCGTGCGGGGCCGGGACGGGCGGCTGCATGTGATCCGCGCCGGCAAGGATGGCTTCCTGCTGAGGGAGTGGTTGGCTGCCGATGCCGATCCGCGCGATGCCGGCAGCGCCTCGCTGGCCGACGGTGTGTCGTGTGACGAGTCCGGCTGCGTGACGCCGCTCGCGGACGGACGGCTTGTCGCGTTGGCGTTGCGCATCGACGCTCTGGCTGATGATTGCAGCCGCGCCGCGCTGGTGGTGACGGCGCGGCCCACGCCGCCCGATTGCGCGGCGATGGTGGTCGACAGGCCGCGGCTCGCCAGTCAGGGCGCGCTGGCTCTGACGCAGAGCGGTGACGGCTTCTCGGTTCGGGCGGTGAGGGCGAGAGGCACGAGCCGCCCCTGGCTGCCGGCCGGCGCCGGCGAGGGGGATTTCGACGGCAGCCTTGCGCCGAAGACGGCCGTGCCCCGCAACCGGGACGCAACGCCATCGGAGACGGACTTGCAGGCGGACGATTGAGGAGCGATGCGGGAGAGGTCGGTCGGGATCTCGCAGCAGGACGCAAACCATACCATCTCGCCGGCCTCGGCCGGCGATGGCATTTCATTCCTGGCCCACGACCATCGGCCGGGGGCGACGACGTCAGCCGATCGGCAGGCGCGTGATCGTGGACCGCGTGTCGGCGACGATCTGCGGCTTGTGCTCGCGTTCGCCAACCGGCTGGGTCACCGGCAGTTGCAGCACGGTCGCGCGCTGGCCTTCGACGAGCTGTGTCACCAGCACGTATTTGCCGTCGGGGAATTCGATCGCGTCATGATGGCGATCGGGAATGTGCGGGTCGATCTTGCCGAACTTGCCGACGCGGGAGTTCACGGTGCGCGTCCAGATCCAGCGATTGTCGTAACGGACGTTGTCCGCGAAGGCGAGCTCCGTTCCCGGCAGCAAGCAGACCGCGACGGAGAGATCGGCTTCGGAGGCGAAGCCGCGCGTCGAGGTGCCGCGGAAGGTCGTCGTGACGATCGTCTCGCCGACTTCGGCGGGGCGCGTCGCGACAGCATGCAGGCTGTAGTCACACATCGGGTGCTCCTCATGCGAAGATAGCAACCCGCACCTCTTTTTGAGGCGCAGGCCTCTATCAGGGTGGAAGCACGCAACGCTCTGCTTCGTTGTAGGCAAATCTGCGGCTGGACGCCGCAAGCCGCGATCACATTATCTTTCCCGGATTCGATAGGAACAAAGCCGACGCCTGTGTATTCGGAAGGCGCGTGTCGGCGCCTCGCGGCGCCGACCAGCCAGAGCATTGCCAGCTCGCTTGCCGAATGGCGGTGCGATTGTATGGCAACGGCTTACGTCGCTGATGCTGCGATCGGCGCCGCAACATCGTCCATGGAAAGTCTGGCGCATCACGTGTCCTCGAACTCTCAGGCCCGCGAAGCGATGCTGCGTCGTGCGGCGTGTCGAGGATGGCGCCGAAAGAGGGGGCCGGACAATCTGAGCAGAACCGGAAAAACCATCCAGCCGGAGCGGACAGTGATCCGCTCCAATAGATATCGAACGACCGCTCAGTACTTGCGGTAAAGCCCGATCAGCTTGCCCTGAATCTTCACGCGGTTCGGCGGAAGAATGCGGACTTCATAGGCGGCATTGGCGGGCTCGAGCGCGATAGAGGCCCCGCGGCGGCGGAAGCGCTTGAGCGTGGCTTCCTCGTCGTCGATCAGCGCCACCACGATGTCGCCGGTATCGGCGCTCTCGTTGCGCTGGATCAGCGCCATGTCGCCGTCGAGGATGCCGGCCTCGACCATCGAATCGCCGCGCACTTCGAGCGCGTAGTGCTCGCCCGAGCCGAGCATGTCAGGCGGCACGCTGATGGTGTGGCTGCGGGTCTGCAGCGCCTCGATCGGCGTGCCGGCCGCGATGCGGCCCATCACGGGCACCGCGACGGGACGCTCGCCCTCGTCCACAGGCGGGCTGGAGGTCGTGCGGACCTTGCCGAGATTGCCCTCGATGACGCTCGGCGTGAAGCCGCGGCGACTGCCGGCGGCGGCCTGCAACTCGGGCAGCTTGATCACCTCGATGGCGCGGGCGCGGTTGGGCAGGCGGCGGATGAAGCCGCGCTCCTCAAGCGCAGTGATCAGGCGATGGATGCCTGACTTCGAGCGCAGGTCGAGCGCATCCTTCATCTCGTCGAAGGACGGCGGCACGCCGCTTTCCTTCAGACGTTCGCTGATGAATCGCAGAAGCTCGTATTGTTTGCGCGTCAACATCTCGACCAAAGTCCCCCGGTTGATGTCGTTCAATTCCGAGACGAGGAAGTCAGCGATAAGCTGCTACACGTTCGAAACAAATCATGAACGGACACTATATGTTCGATATGTGTTCCGCAACTGCTTAATTTACGGTGAACAGAGCGAAGCTCGCGCCATGCGTGTGGCCGTGCAGCTCACACCGGCAGGCGCAGCACCTCGCAAGGCGTGCCGGCCTCGGCCCTCGGCGCGAACGGTGCGCGCACGAGAAGTACCTGCGCCGCAGCGAGATTCGCAAGCAGAGAGGAGTCCTGATGGCTGACGGGAAGGGCGACGAGCGTGCCGTCGTCACGCTGTTCCAGGCGCGCACGCAGATAATCCTCGCGTTGGTCATTGGCACCGAGATCGCGGCCCAGCACGGCGCGCTCGCGGCGATGATGAATCATTGAACGGCCCGACAGGGCGCGAATCAACGGCACCATGAACAGGAAGGCGCACACGTAGGACGACACGGGATTGCCGGGCAGGCCGATCACGCGCATTGCGCCGAGCCGTCCGTGCATCATCGGCTTGCCGGGCCGAATCGCGATCTTCCAGAACGCCATCGAGATGCCTTCGTCCTTGAGCGCCTGCTGGACCAGATCGTGGTCGCCGACCGAGGCACCGCCGGTCGTGATCAGGATGTCGGCGCCGCTCTCCCGGGCGCGACGGATGCCGGCGGAAGTGGCCTCCAGCGTATCGGCGGCAATGCCGAGGTCGATGGTCTCGGCGCCCGCGCTGCGGGCGAGCGCGTGCAGGGCATAGCCATTGGAATAGACGATCTGGCCGTGACCGGGCGTGGTGCCGGGCATCACCAGCTCGTCGCCGGTGGCGAGAATCGCGACCCTCGGACGGCGGCAGACGGCGAGATGCGGGTGATTCATTCCGGCGGCCAGCGCGAGATCGCGCTCCGTGAGACGGCTTCCCTTGCGGAGCAGCACGTCTCCCTCGCGGAAGTCGACGCCGGCGGAACGGATGTGCCGCCCGGAAATCGCGGCTTCCTTGATCGTGACGAGCTTGCCTTCCGCGACAGTGTCTTCCTGGATCACGACCGCATCGGCCCCGTCGGGAACGACGCCGCCGGTGAAGATCCGCACGGCTTCGCCGGGGCCAACCCTTCCCGCGAACGGACGACCCGCCGCGACCTCGCCGACCACCGTCAGCCTGGAATCGACCGTTGCCGCGTCAGCCGCGCGCACGGCATAGCCATCCATCGCCGACATGGCCTGCGGTGGCTGCGTGCGCCGCGCCGCGACGTCGCGCGCAAGCACGCGATGATAGGCCTCATCGAGGGAAACCATCTCTTCAGGTAGCGGCTCTGCATCCGCCAGCACCGCGGCAAGCGCGTCAGAAACGGGCATGAGGGCCACGGGCGGAAACTCCTGCAAATCGTTGGCGAGAGTTCTAGCCGAGTGCAGGCGCGAGGCAAAGCAGCACGCAGGATGATTTATCCGGCGCGATTTCCGTCGCGGCGGCGGCAGTTCAAGTCCGTCGCGGCATGATCCTGAAGGCGAGACAGACCGGCACGAGGATGGCCATGGCGAGGACGAGAATGACGAGCGCCACGGCCGACATCGGTCAACGTCCTGCCGGATCGCTCGGACCGACGTCCGGTGCGACGTCGGGAGCTCTGGGATTCGGATCCTTGTCAGGCAGCGGATCGGCCAGGGACTTCAGGTCGGCCGCCTTGCTGATCAGCTTGGCGGAAAGGTCAGAATCCGAGGTGGTTCTGGCGAATTCAAGCAGGAGAGAGGCTTGCTTGGTGAGATAGGTTTTGCCCAGCACGTCGATCAATCCGATGTAGAAGTCCCAACGGACTCATGAGTCCGAAGGGTGGTACTCCGTTCCCGGAACTCCGTACAAAAATGCACAAAGCGGCTCGGTTCCTCATCTCCTGCAAATTTGGCTCCGGGAACCGCGGGCATGACCTGTCGCGGCGACTGCCTGGCATTCAGATGCCAAGCGCCCTCAACGCGTTCCCGACGTCGCCTGGCGACGTCACGTGCACGGCATTCAAGCCGCGCGCCCGCGCGCCCTCGATGTTCTCGGCGAGGTCATCGAAGAATACGATGCGACCGGCGGGCACGCCGATCGCGGCGACGACGTGGTCGAACGCCTCCGCGTCCGGTTTGCGCAGGCCGATGCTGGACGACAGATACAGCTCGCGGAAGTGGCCGAGCACGCCGGCATATTCCTTCGAGAAATAGTCCACATGCGGCCGATTGGTGTTGGAGAAGGCATAGAGCGGCATCTGCTTCGCCGCGCGCGGCAACAGCTCGGCGATGTCGGGCATCTCGCCTGCGAAGATCGCGTTCCAGCCTTCCAGGAACTGCGCGTCCGAGATGCCGATTCCGAGTGACGCGCGCAGCGAGGCGAAATAGTCCTCGTCGCTGATCTTGCCCATCTCGTGCAGCCGGTAGGCCTCATCACGCACATAGCGCGCGACGATGGCCTCGGGCTGGCAGCCGGCATGTCCCGCCCAGCAGGCGATCGCCTTGGAGAAGTCGATGTCGAGCACCACGCGCCCGAGGTCGAACAGAAGCGCATCCGCGCTGCCGGGAGTAAGCGATGTCATTGCGTCCTTTTCACTTCAGTATCGGCCAGTCAGTAGCGATAGGGCTCATGGTCGAACAGCGGGAACGCGCTGAACACGCTGGGCGCGTTGGTGGCGGTCGCCGGATGGAGGCAGGATTTGTCGACCTCGGCGAATGAGGTGGCGCCCAGGAGGCCAAGGCAGCGCAGCACCTCGTCCTCGAGCAGTTCCAGCATCCGGGTGACACCGGCTTCGCCCGCCGCCGCCAGCGCCCAGCATTGCAGCCGGCCGATGCCGACGAGGTCCGCGCCCGCCGCGATCGCCTTGACGATGTCGGTGCCGCGACAGATGCCGCCGTCGACCATGATCTTGGCGCGGCCCTTCACGGCATCGACGATCTCGGGCAGCACATGCATGGCGCCGCGGCCGTGGTCGAGCTGGCGGCCGCCATGGTTGGAGACGTAAATCCACTCGACGCCGTGATCGAGCGCGATCAGCGCGTCCTCGGCGGTGGCAATGCCCTTGAGGATCAGCGGTATTTTGAACTTGTCCTTGATCATCTTCACGGTCCGCCATTCCAGACCCTTCTGGAAATCGCCGCCGGTGGCGCGCAGACGGCTCTCGCGAACGTAGCGCTTGGCGATGTCGCGTTCACGACGGCTGTAGTGGGCGGTGTCGACGGTCAGGCAGAAGGCGGCATAGGCGTTCTGCTCGGCCCGGCTGACGACATCGGCGACGAAGGCATCGTCGCCGCGGACATAAAGCTGATAGAGTCGCAGCGCGTCGGGTGCGGCTTCGGCGGTCGTCTCCAGTCCTGGCTCGGATACCGAGCTCAGCATGTGCGCCGCACCGAAAGTGCCGGCGGCGCGTGCCACGCTTGCCGCGCCATCCGGATCGAAGATCTCGAGGGCGCCGACCGGGGCGAGCACCACCGGCAGGCGCATCCTGCGGCCGAATTGATCGACCCCTCCGTCGACCCTGCGGACATCGCGCAGCACGCGCGGGCGGAAGGCGATCTCGTCCAGCGCCATGCGGTTGCGGCGCATCGTGGTCTCGGTCTCGGCCGCGCCGACGATGTAGTCCCAGGCGTTCTGGTTCAGGTTGGCGCGCGCTTTCCGGATGAACTCGTGCAGGTTCTGGAACGGCTCGCTGCTGGCGCCGAGTTCGACGTTCCTTTCAGGCCGGATGCGGGGCGCTTCGTTCATTGTTGTCCTCCCGAGAATTTGAAGTCTTATCGTCATCGCCTATCGCGTCCGGCCCTCCAAAACCATCCTAAAATCGCATAGCTGCGAGGCGTGGGCGGCCCGACCGGTTTGCGCTTGCGCGAAACAGTTTCGGAACGTTGCCAAAAGTTTAGTCCAAGGCGAAGGGATTTCTTCGGTATACCCGCCAGCGTGGCATCCCGGCCATGAAGAAACCGGAATGGTATTGTGAGAAGTGGGCTGGATCGCCATTTGCATGGCGCTCCCAAGCCGAAGAGAACCGCCAAGCAAAAGGCTACGTCATCCATGCGGAAAACCCTGCTGTTCCCCCTCGGCGCGCTCACCGGAGCGTGTCTGACTCTTCTGGTAGCCGGCCCGCACAGCGGAGTATGGGCGGCGCGGGCGGCAGCGAGCGCGGATGATGCCTATTCCCAGCTCAATTTGTTCGGCGCGGTGTTCGAGCGGGTCAAGGCCAGCTATGTCGAGAAGCCCGACAACGCCAAGCTGATCGAGGGCGCGATCACCGGCATGGTGACCTCGCTCGATCCGCACTCACGCTACATGAACGCCAAGGCCTGGACCGAGATGCAGGAGACCACCTCCGGCGAGTTCGGCGGGCTCGGCATCGAGGTCACCATGGAGGAGGGCCTCGTCAAGGTGGTCTCGCCGATCGACGATACGCCGGCCTCGAAGGCCGGCATCATGTCCGGCGACCTCATCAGCAAGATCGACGGCGAGGCGGTGCAGGGCATGACGCTCGAGCAGGCCGTCAACAAGATGAAGGGCCCGGTCGACACCAAGACCAAGCTCACCATCGTGCGCAAGGGCGCGGACGCGCCGCTCGACGTTTCGATCACGCGCGAAATCATCCATGTGCGCCCGGTGCGCTTCCACGTCGAGAACGGCGACATCGGTTATATCCGCGTCACCTCTTTCAACGAGCAGACCACCGACGGACTGAAGAAGGCGATCGCGTCGATCTCCAGGCAGGTCCCGGCCGAGAAGCTCGCAGGCTACGTGATGGATCTGCGCAACAATCCGGGCGGACTGCTCGATCAGGCCGTATCGGTGTCGAGCGCCTTCCTGCAGCGGGGCGAGGTCGTCTCGACCCGCGGCCGCAATCCGGAAGAGACGCAGCGTTTCACCGCGCATGGCGGCGATCTCACCAAGGGCAAGCCGCTCGTGGTCCTGATCAACGGCGGATCGGCCTCGGCCTCGGAGATCGTGGCCGGCGCGCTGCACGACCACAAGCGCGCGACGCTGATCGGCACGCGCTCGTTCGGCAAGGGTTCGGTGCAGACCATCATTCCGCTCGGCTCCGGCAACGGCGCGCTGGCGCTGACCACGGCGCGTTACTACACGCCGTCGGGCCGCTCGATCCAGGCCCAGGGCATCGCGCCCGACATCGAGATCCTGCAGGACGTGCCGCCCGAGCTGAAGGGCCGGATGGACACCATGGCGGAATCCCAGATGCGCGGCCATCTGTCGGCTGCCGACGGCACCGAGCAGACCGGATCGCAGTCCTATGTCCCGCCGGAAGAGAAGGACGACAAGGCCCTGCATGCGGCCTACGACTTCCTCCACGGCGTGACCGCGAATGCCGTCGCTTCGAAACCCGCGTCGAAGGCTGCGGTTCCGAACTAAAGCTTCGCGACGTCCAGACAATCGCCCGGGAGTGGGTTGCCGCTCCCGGGCGATTTCGTTCGGGCGCGCCACCTCAAGCTGGGTTCATCGCCGCGAATGTCACCTCGTAGCGGCCGTCGCGCTCGGCCCAGCGCCGGGCGCGGTCACGCTCCACCAGTACCTCACCATTGGGGTGAGACCCCAGCTCCAGCAATTGCATGACCTCCGCAACGTAAGCCGCCAGCGGCATGGCGCGCGCGTCGCTGGCCTGCTGCGCGCCGGTCAGCTCGGTCTGGACGTAGGGCGGCGCGAGCTCCAGTACCGCGACGGGTCGCTTGCGAAGCTGGTGCCGCAGCGACTGCAGCCAGGAATGCAGGAACGCCTTGCTGGCGCAGTAGGTCGGAAAGTCGGCGCGCGGCACGAAGGCGAGGTTCGAGCTGGTTGCGATGATCGTGGCGCCCGGTTGCCGCTTCAAGATCGGCAACAGCGCTGCCGTCGCGCGCAGCACACCCAGAATGTTTGTCCTGACGATTGCTTCTGCATCCGAGGCATCCCAGACGTCTGAGGTCATGTCTTCGGGCCGCGAAATGCCGGCGTTGGCGATCAGCACGTTGAGCTCGGGAAACTCGTTCCGGAGCCGGCCCGACAAACGTTGCAGGCTTGCGGGATCGTCAATGTCGAGCGGCAGGCCGATCAGGCCGGGCCGTTCGGCCACGATCTGGTCGAGCAGGGCCTGCCGTCGCCCCGTTACGATGACGCGATTGTCGCGGCTGTGGAAAGCCTCGGCCAACGCGCGGCCGATTCCACTGGTGCCGCCTATGACGAGGATCGTGTTGCCAGTCATCTTCATGGTGGTGCCTTTCGATTGAGAAAGGCCACGGCAATCCTGCAATTCCATTTGATCAGCGATCCGGCAAGACAGCCGCCGGCGCGGCTTCGTTGTCTTGAACGGGTGAACATCCGCTGACAGGGGGAGTGATGGTATGACCGTGGCGTCTCGTGAATCGAGAATTCCCTGCTGGGATCCTCTCGACAAAGGACGCGTTGGATGACGGTAACGCCTACGGCCGCGCCATTTCGGCAGCTGCAAGATGAGGAATAGGTTGGCCGGCCGCAGTCGTCAAGCCTTGACGGGCCGGCCGAAATCCTAACCGGCCTCGCGGCGACGGCCCTCGCTGCCTTCGCGTCGGGCAAGCCGGCTGCGATGCAGCGCGAACAGCTCCAGCATCTTGTCGGCAGGCTTGGCGGCACTGAACAGATAGCCCTGCATCTCGGAACAGCCGAGCGTGCGAAGCAGGCGCTGCTGCTCCTCGGTCTCGACGCCCTCGGCCGTGGTGGTCATGCGGCGGGAGGCCGCCAGGTTGACGACGGCCTGAACGATGCTGGCGGAGCCGTCGGGGCGGGCGATGTCGTCGACGAAGCAGCGGTCGATCTTGATCTTGTCGAAGGGGAAACGGTGCAGATAGCTCAGGGATGAGTAGCCGGTGCCGAAATCGTCGAGCGCGATGCGCACGCCGATGGCTCGGAGCTGGTGCAGGATCGCGAGCGCTGCATCGTCGTCGCGGATCAGGACCGCTTCGGTGATCTCGAGCTCGAGCCGGCTCGCCGGCAGGTTCGACGCAGCGAGCGCCGCCATGATCTTCAGCGCCAGCGTGCCGCTCTTGAACTGCACCGGCGAGACGTTGACGGCGAGGCGGATGTCGTCGGGCCAGGTGGCCGCGTCCCGGCAGGCGGTCGCCAGCACCCATTCGCCGATCTCGTTGATCAGGCCGGTATCTTCGGCGATCGGGATGAACTCGCCCGGCGAGACCATGCCGCGCTCGGGATGGCGCCAGCGCACCAATGCCTCGCAGCCGGTGATGCGGTCGTCCTTCAGGCCCAGGCAGGGCTGGTAATGAACCTCGAGCCCGCCTTCGAACCCCCCTTGGGCGATGGCGTGGCGCAGGTCGCTCTCGAGCTGGCGTCGCTCGCGGACCCTGGCATCCATGTCCGGCTCGAAGAAGCGATAGGTGCGGCGTCCGGCAGACTTCGCCGCGTACATCGCCATGTCCGCATTCTTGAGGATCTGGTCCAGCACCGTTCCGTGTTCCGGCGCAAGCGCAATGCCGATGCTGGCATCGGTGGTGAGATGATGGCCCATGCAGTCGAACGGCGTGCGGATGGCTTCGAAGACCCGCGCGACGAGCTCGTCGACCTGGTCCGGCGACGTCACCGCGCTCTGCACGATGGCGAATTCGTCGCCACCGAGTCGCGCCACGAAGTCCGCCGGGCCTGCGCAGCGCTGGAGGCTCGCGGCTACCGATTTCAACAGCTCGTCGCCGACGAGATGGCCGAGCGCGTCGTTGACGCCCTTGAACTCGTCGATGTCGATGTAATGCACCGCGATCTGTTCGCCGTCGCGGACCGCGGCCAGCACTTCGCGCAGATGCTCGTGGAACATGGTGCGGTTGGGCAGGTCCGTCAGCGCGTCGTAATGGGCGAGGTGGGTGATGCGCTCCTCGATGCGACGGCGCTCGGTGATGTCCTCATGGGTCGCGACCCAGCCGCCATCCGCGAGCGGTTCGTTGAGGATGTGGATCGAGCGGCCGTCGGAAGTATCGACCACCATGGAATTGCGGACATGGATGTCCTTCAGCACGAGCGCGACGTAAGCATCGACGTCGCCGGTGAACGAGCCGGTGGCCCTGCGATGGGCGATGATGTCGTGGAAGCTGGAACCGGGCTTCACGATCTCGGCCGACAATCCGTACATCTCGATGTAGCGCTGGTTGCAGACCACGAGCCGCTGCTCGGCGTCGAACAGCAGGAGGCCCTGCGTCATGTTGTTGACGGCGCGGTCGAGCCGCTGCTTCTCCAGGGTCAGCCGTTCGCGCGAAAGGCGGTGCTGCTCCAGCAGCTTGCGCACGATCGCAATCAGCACGCCTGCGATGGCGAGCGCGGAAGAGGCCGCAACCGAGATCAGGATGCCGATCTGCTCGCGCCAGTCCGCCAGGGCCGCCGCCCGCGTCGTGCTGGCCATCATCAGGATCGGAAAGTGCGGCAGGGCACGCGCGGAGATCAGCCGGTCCTCGCCGTCGACGGGGCTCGTGAAACGGCCGGCGAAGTGATCGAGGCCGAAAATCCTCTGATGGGCGAACGAACCGGTCTTGAAATTACGTCCCATCAGTTCGCTGGAATGGGGATAGCGGGCGAGCAGCGTGCCATCGCGATGCAGCATCGAGATCGTCGCGCCGTCGCCGAGCACGACGGAGGCGAAGAATTTCTCAAAGTTGGCGGGTTCGATCCCGCGTCCGACGACGCCGAGGAACTCGCCGCTTGGCCCGACGATCTTCCGGGCCACCAGGATGGTCCATGCGCCCGAGACGCGGCTATGCAGCGGCTCGATCAGGACATCAGGCGAAAAGGGATCGTATTTGAAGGTGCGGAAGTAGGCGCGATCGGCCACGTTCACCTTCGGAGCCGGCCATGCGGTCGACGAATTGATCAGATTGCCTTCGGCATCGGTGACGTTGACGCCGCCGATGTAGGGCAGCGCCTCGATCTTCGACCGCAGCATCCGGTGAACGTCCTCGCCCGAAAGGCGCTTGCGATAGTCTTCCCCGGTCGTGATTCCGCTCGAGCGGACGTGGTCGACGAAATCCTTCTGGATGACCGCGAAATCCTGCAACTGCTGATCGAAATGATGAGCGAGCAGCAGCGCGGTGTTTTCCAGCTCGCGGCCGGAGTTGCGTAGCGCCCGCTCGCGGAAATTCTGCGCCATCAGGACAGAGCCGATGGCGATGGCCGCGATCAGCAGCGTGCCGCCCACCACCAGCCAGCGGATCGGACCGCCGCGCACGAAGGCTTGGTCAAAGAGGCGACTGCCGAATTTCGTCATCATGCTGGATCATTGCCGGGCACACCTCAGGATCAATTCTTGGCCCTGGAAACACCCGTTGGTTTACGGGAACGGTGTGGAGGCAAAGTTAGGAAGCGCGGTTAACGCAACATGAAAGGCCGCGCTCAAAAGCAATCGATGTGAGCCGCGCGAGAGGCGGTTCGCCGCAGCAAGCGGTTTCAGGCGCGGTAGTGGCCGGATTTGCCGCCGAGCTTCTCGACCAGGTGGATGTCTTCGATGCGCACGCCGCGCTCGACCGCCTTGATCATGTCGTAGATGGTGAGGCAGGCGACCGAGACGGCGGTGAGGGCCTCCATCTCGACGCCGGTCGGGCCCGTCACCTTCACGCTGGCCCGAACGAGGCAGCCCGGCAATTTCACGTCAGGCTCGATGTCGACCGTCACCTTCGACAGCGCGAGCGGATGGCAGAGCGGGATCAGCTCCGATGTGCGCTTGGCGGCCATGATGCCGGCGATGCGCGCGGTGCCGAGCACGTCACCTTTCTTGGCGTTGCCCGACACGATCAGGTCGAGCGTCGCCCTGGTCATGACAACGCGGCCTTCCGCGACAGCAAGCCGCTCGGTCGCGGGCTTGTCCGAGACGTCGACCATCCGCGCCTCGCCGGAGGCGCCGATATGGGTGAGGGCGGGGCCGGCCTTGGATTTGGCCGGCTTCGTCTTGGCTGGCTTGCGCGCCATATCAGCGCGTGCCCGTCGTGCTGCGCGCGAGTAGCGCGCGCGTCGCCGCAGTGACGTCGGCCTGCCGCATCAGGCTTTCGCCGACGAGGAACGTCGCTATGCCGACGCGCTCGAGCCGGGCGAGATCTTCTGGCGTGAAGATACCGCTCTCGCCGACCATCAGCCGGTCTCGAGGGATCAGCGGCGCCAGCGCCTCGCTGGTCGCAAGCGTGGTCTCGAAGGTGCGCAGGTTGCGGTTGTTGACGCCGATCATCGGCGACCGCAGCTTCAGCGCCCGCTCGAGCTCGGCGCGGTCATGGATCTCGATCAGGACGTCCATGCCATAGGCGATGGCGGCGTCTTCGATATCCCTCGCGGCGGCATCATCGAGCGCCGCCATGATGATCAGGATGCAGTCGGCGCCGTGCGCGCGCGCCTCGACGACCTGATAGGTGTCGAACATGAAATCCTTGCGCAGCACCGGCAGCGACGTTGCCGCGCGCGCCGCCACCAGGAAGTCGAGATGACCCTGGAACGAGGGCGTATCCGTCAGCACTGACAGACAGGCCGCTCCGCCCGCCTCATAGGCTCTTGCGAGGGCCGGCGGGTCGAAATCGGCGCGGATGAGACCCTTGGAAGGCGAGGCCTTCTTGATCTCGGCGATCAGCGCGTAGTCGCCGTTGGCAACCTTGCTCTTGATCGCGCGCAGGAAACCACGCGGCGCGGACGCGGCCCTGGCTTGCGCCTCCACGGCGGAGAGCGGACGCGTCCGCTTCGCTGCCGCGATCTCCTCGCGCTTATAGGTCTCGATCTTGGTCAGGATGTCGGACATGCGCAATTCAGCTGTTCGAGACTGTGACCAGGTGCTTCAGCTTCGCGTTGGCCGCGCCGCTGTCGATTGAGCGGGCGCCGATCGCGACGCCCTCCTTGAGGTCGTTGGCGCGGCCGGCCACGACCAGCGCGGCGGCGGCGTTGATCAGCGCCACGTCGCGATAGGGGCTCGGCTTGCCGTCGAGCACGCTTTGCAGCGCGATCGCATTGGCATCGGCGTCGCCGCCCTTGAGCGCACCGGCCTCGCAACGCGACAGTCCGGCCTCCTCGGGCGTCACCTCGAAATTCCGAATCTCGCCATTGTGGAGCGCGGAGACGAAGGTCGGGCCGGTGAGGGTGATCTCGTCGAGGCCGTCGGAGCCGTGCACGACCCATGCGGATTCCGAGCCGAGGTTCTTCAGCACCTGCGCCAGCGGCTGCACCCATTGCCTGGAGAACACGCCGACCATCTGGCGTTTCACGCCGGCCGGATTGGACAGGGGGCCGAGCAGGTTGAAGATCGTGCGCGTCGCAAGCTCGACCCGGGTCGGGCCGACGTTCTTCATCGCGGGATGATGGGCGGGGGCGAACATGAAGCCGATGCCGCATTCGCGCACGCAGCGTCCGACCTGCTCCGGCTTCAGGTCGATCTTCACCCCGAGCGAGGCCAGCACGTCGGCGGCGCCCGAGCGCGACGACAGCGCGCGGTTGCCGTGCTTGGCGACCGGCACGCCGGCGCCCGAGACGATGAAGGAGGCGCAGGTCGAGACGTTGACCGAGCCGGAGCCGTCGCCGCCGGTGCCGACGATGTCGACGGCTTCGGGCGGCGCCGTCACGGTCAGCATTTTGGAGCGCATCGCGGAAACGGCGCCCGTGATCTCGTCCACGGTCTCGCCGCGCACGCGCAGCGCCATCAACAGGCCGCCCATCTGCGATGGCGTGGCCTCGCCCGACATCATGGCGTCGAAGGCGGAAGCGGCTTCGTCACGCGACAGGCTGGCGCCGGTCGCCACTTTTCCAATGATCGATTTCAGGTCGTCCATCGCGTGCTTTCAACTCACTGGTTCGCGCCGGTCACCTGCGCGAAGGCGGCCTGATTGATGGTGGTCCCGATGTCGGTCTCGAGCTTGTTGACGTAGGAGGCGACCTGCTCCTCGGTCAGGGCCCGGTCGAGGCTCTCCTTCAGCTTCTTGACCTCGTCGGAGGCGACATCGACCGCGGGATCGACGATGTCGGTGACGCGGAAGACGATGACCTCGCTGCCGCCGCTCACGGCCGTCTGTCCGACGCCGTCCTTGGCGGTGCGGAAGGCGGCCGACACGACGGTGGCGGGCACGCCGGCGGGCGAGTCGTCGCGCTTGAAGCCGGTCGCGGTCTCGACCTTGGCGCCGATCGCGGCGGCCTCGTCAGTGAGCTTGCCGCCTGCTTCGAGCTTCTGCACCATCTCCGTCGCCTTGGCCTTCAGCCTGGCCGCGATCTGGTCCTGGCGCCAGCGCGCCTCGACCTGGTCGCGGACCTCGTCGAGATTGCGGTCGCGCGAGGGCGTGATGGCGAGCACGTCGTACCAGACATAGCCGCCCTTGAACGAGATCGCGTCGTTGTCGACGCCGACGTCGGTGTTGAAGGCCTGCGACACCACGTCGAGACCCTGCGGGATGCTGGCGACCGGCTGGCCGTTCGGGGCGCGGCCGGAACGGTCGACGGCGTCGATGGTCACGGCGGTGAGGCCGAGCTTCTGCGCCGCGTCGATCACGCTGGAGCCGCCGCCGCGCTCGTCTTCCATCTTGTCGCGGAGATCTGCGACCTTGACGCGGGCCCGTTCGGTGGCGATCTCGCGTTTGATTTCGCCGGCAAGGCTGGCGTAGTCCGCTTCCTTGCCCGGCTCGATCTTGTCGACCTTGACGATCGCAACGCCAAGTCCGCTCTGGATCGGCTGGCTGATCTCGCCGGCAGGAAGCGAGAAGGCGGCATCGCCGACCGCGGGAGTGAGCGAAGACTTGGTCACGAGCCCGAGGTCGATGTCGGAGGCGCTCAGCCCACGTTCCTTGCCGAGGTCTTCGAACGACAGCCCGCCGACCAGGCGCTCGCGTGCGGCTTGCGCTTCGGCGACGTTCGGAAACACGATCTGCTGGATTTGTCGCTTCTCCGGCGTGCCGAGCCGGTCCTTGCGCTGCTCGAACACCTTCTTCGCGTCCTCGTCGGAGACCTCGGTCCATTTGCCGATGTCTTCCGGCGAGATCACGACGAAGGCGATCTTGCGGTATTCGGGCGCGCGGAACTGGACCTTGTGATCCTCGAAATAGGTGGCGAGGGCTTCGGGTGAGGGCGCGTCGATCGTGCCCGCCTGCGCGGCGTCGAGCTTGACGAATTCAATGGAGCGCTGCTCGTTCTGGAAGCGCGTGAGCGCGTCGATCATGGCCTTCGGCGGCTCTAGGCCGGCGCCGATCGTGCCGGTGATCTGGCGGCGCAGCGACACCTTGCGCTGCTCGGCGACGTAGCGCTGCTCGGTATAGCCGAAATTGCGGATCACGGCCTGGAAGCGGTTCGCATCGAAATTGCCGCCGACGCCCTTGAAGTTGGGATCGTTCATGATGACCTGGCGGATCTGGTCGTCGGTCTGGCCGAGCCCGAGCCGGCGCGCCTCTTCGTCGAGGGCGGCTTCCGCGATGGTCTGCTGGAGCACCTGGCGATCGAGGCCGAAGGCGCGGGCCTGGTCGGGCGTCAACGGCCGGCCGAACTGGCGGCTGATCTGCTGCAGGCGGTCGGTGTAGATCTGGCGGAACTCGTTGAGCGAAATCTCCGTGCTGCCGACCTTGGCCACCGTGGACTGCCCGAAGCCCTTGAAGATGTCGGCGATGCCCCAAACGCCGAAACTGATGATCAACACGCCCATCACAATGGCCATGATGGTCTTGCCGAGCCAGTTTGATGAGGCCTTGCGCATTCCTCGAAGCATTTGGTCCAACTTGTTTGGTCAGGAGGGGAACGGAGCGCGTCTTAATGCAGATTCCGCAAAAGCGCGTCACCAAATTGATAGATCATCATAAAGTGGCGGCTTTCCCCCCGCAACCTCGCCTCACGCGGCCGCTCGAGACTGCGGTTAAAGGCCCCAAAGCGTTTTCCAGCGAAGTGGACCCGGTTCGCTTCAAGAAAACGCGTCAAAACAAGAATCTGGAACTGCCGCGACAGCTCTGCTAGCGCATCCACAAACCTCATTTCGCTGGACCCTGACATGACCGACGCCATCCGACCGCTGATTGCCGGCAACTGGAAAATGAACGGCCTGAAAGCCCAGGCTGCCGAATTCGACGCCATGCTCAACGGTGCGGCAGACGTGGCTGGCAAGGCCGACCTGCTGGTTTGCCCGCCGGCGACCCTGGTCGCCGCCTTCGCCGACAAGGCGCGCGGCAAGAAGGTCGCGGTGGGGGCCCAGGACTGCCATTCCAAGGTCTCCGGCGCCCATACCGGTGATGTCGCCGCCGAGATGCTGGTGGATGCGGGCGCAACCGCCATCATCGTCGGCCATTCCGAGCGCCGCGCCGACCACGGCGAGGGCGATGCTCTGGTCCGCCAGAAGGCCGAAGCCGCCTGGCGCGCCGGGGCGACGGCGATCGTCTGTATCGGCGAGACGCAAGGCCAGCGCGATGCCGGCCAAACCCTGGACGTCCTGCGCAGCCAGCTCGACGGTTCACTGCCAGACGGCTCCACCACAGCCAATCTGGTCGTGGCCTACGAGCCGGTCTGGGCGATCGGCACCGGGCTGACGCCGACAACCAAGGATGTCGAGCAGATTCATGGCTTTATCCGGGAACTCCTGATCTCCCGGTTCAAAGCCGAAGGTGCCGGAATGCGCATCCTCTACGGCGGGTCGGTCAAGCCCTCGAATGCGGCCGAACTGATGGCGGTGAAAAACGTCAACGGTGCGCTGGTCGGCGGCGCCAGCCTGAAAGCAGCCGATTTCCTTGCGATCGCCAAGGGCTGCCCTAGCTAAGCGCTGCCCGGCTCGTTCAAACCGTTGGGTTCGGGTCCGATCGGGGGTGGCAATACCCCTCCCGATCGTGTAACACCGCGCAACTTCAGGAAAACCGCGAAGCGCGATCGGCCGCCGTCAGGCGCCGTCCGCTTGTGACGGAAGGATATTATGCAGACCGTTGTCATCGTCATCCACCTCATGATCGTCGCCGTCATGATCGGCACCGTCCTGCTCCAGAAGTCGGAAGGCGGCGGGCTCGGCATGGGCGGAGGCGCCGGCTTCATGTCGAGCCGCGGCACTGCGAACCTTCTGACGCGGACCACCGCGATCCTGGCCGTCGGCTTCTTTCTCACCAGCCTGTTCCTGTCCTGGTACGCCGGCTACGACCGCAAGCCGTCATCGATCATTGGCACGCCTGCGTCGCAGACCCAGCCGGCCGGCGGATCGCCGATCGCGCCGCCGACCTCGGGCGGCATCCTGGATTCGCTGAAGAAGGCCGACGAGCAGCAGCAGAACCAGGCGCCATCAGGTCCGCAGGTGCCGCGCTCGCAATAAAGCAGGGGGGCCATGCAGGCCGGCTGCTACCGTCCTGCATCAACAATCCCCATCAAGACACTGTCACCACTCTTAGTTCTGGCTCACCCACAGGCCCGCGAAATCTTTTGGGGCGGAATACGAATCGCTTTGGCGAATCGAATTTAGGGGATTAGAGGTTAAGTCCCATGGCGCGGTACATATTCATCACCGGCGGCGTGGTTTCTTCGCTCGGCAAGGGTTTGGCTTCAGCGGCACTCGGTGCCCTGCTGCAGGCCCGGGGCTACAAGGTCCGCCTCCGCAAGCTCGACCCCTATCTCAACCTCGATCCCGGAACGATGTCGCCGTACCAGCACGGCGAAGTGTTCGTAACCGACGACGGCGCGGAGACCGATCTCGATCTCGGTCACTACGAGCGCTTCACCGGGCGGCCTGCGACCAAGGCCGACAACATCACGACGGGGCGCATCTACCAGGACATCATCTCCAAGGAGCGCCGCGGCGACTATCTCGGCGCGACCATCCAGGTTGTTCCGCACGTCACCAACGCCATCAAGGAGTTCGTCCTCGACGGCAATGACGATTACGACTTCGTGCTGGTCGAGATCGGCGGCACCGTCGGCGATATCGAGGGGCTGCCGTTCTTCGAGGCGATCCGCCAGCTCAAGAACGAGCTGCCGCGCGATCACGCCGTCTATATCCACCTCACGCTGCTGCCCTATATCCCGAGCGCCGGCGAGCTCAAGACCAAGCCGACGCAGCACTCGGTGAAGGAGCTGCGCTCGATCGGCATCCAGCCGGACATCCTGCTCTGCCGCACCGACCGCGAGATCCCGAAGGAGGAGCGGCGCAAGCTCGGGCTGTTCTGCAACGTGCGCGAAAGCGCCGTGATCGAGGCGCGCGACGTCGACAACATCTACGCCGTGCCCGAGGCCTATCACAACGCGGGACTCGACGACGAGGTGCTCGCGGCCTTCGGCATCGCCTCGCGCATTCCGCCGGAGCTGCGCAGCTGGCAAGAGATCAACGAGCGCATCCGCAACCCCGAAGGCAACGTCACCATCGCCATCGTCGGCAAGTACACCGGCATGAAGGATGCGTATAAGTCGCTGATCGAGGCCCTCTCGCATGGCGGCATCGCCAACAAGGTGAAGGTCAATCTCGACTGGATCGAGAGCGAGATCTTCGAGAAGGAAGATCCTGCGCCGTTCCTCGAGCACGTCAACGGCATCCTGGTGCCCGGAGGTTTCGGCCAGCGTGGCGCGGAAGGAAAGATCAAGGCGGCGCAGTTCGCGCGCGAGCGCGACGTTCCGTATTTCGGCATCTGCTTCGGCATGCAGATGGCGGTGATCGAGGCGGCGCGAAACCTCGTCGGAATCGAGGACGCCAATTCCACCGAGTTCGGCCCCACCAGGGAGCCTTTGGTCGGCCTGATGACGGAATGGCTGCGCGGCAACGAGCTCGAGAAGCGCTCGCAGGTCGGCGACCTCGGCGGCACGATGCGGTTGGGCGCCTATCCCGCCGCGCTCAATCGCGGCAGCCGGGTTTCGCAGGTCTATGGCGGCGCGACCGAGATCTCCGAGCGTCATCGCCATCGCTACGAGGTCAACACCGCCTACAAGGATCGGCTCGAGCAGCACGGCTTGAAGTTCTCAGGGCTCTCGCCCGACGGCGTGCTGCCTGAGATCGTCGAGTACGAGGATCACCCCTGGTTCATCGGCGTCCAGTTTCACCCCGAGTTGAAGTCGCGGCCGTTCGAGCCGCATCCGCTGTTCGCCTCGTTCATCGAGGCGGCGGCGAAGCAGAGCCGGCTCGTGTAGCGCGCTCCGGGCCTTTGACGATCGCGCCGTTTGTTGCGACAACTCCGACCGCAAGAACAACAATCCAGGGAGTGAGCTCCGATGATCTATGAAATGCGTCAGTATCGCTGCGTGCCCGGCCGTCTGCCGGCGCTCTTGAAGCGCTTTGACACGGTCACGCTGAAGATCTGGGAGAGGCACGGCATCAAGCAGGCCGGCTTCTTCACGACGCTGATCGGTGAATCCAACCAGGAGCTCACCTATTTCCTGGCCTGGGAGTCGCTCGCCGAGCGCGAGAAGAAGTGGGGCGCGTTCATGACCGATCCGGAATGGATCGAGGCCCGCGCCAAGTCGGAAGCGGACGGCCAGATCGTCGCCAACATCGTCAGCCAGATCCTGGCGCCGACCGCCTTCTCCTCGGTGAAGTAGCGCTGCCTGCCGCAGCGGGGAACCCTGGCGCAACCCTGATATTCGAACGGCCCGGGCGGAAGAGGGTTGATCCGACCCTCATCACGGCTATGGTCGCGCCGAAACGAGGGATTTGCCTTGAGCTCTTCGAAGTCGGCGGCGCCGGTCGTCACCATTGGCAAGGTCAAGTTCGGCAACGATCTGCCGATCTCGATCATTGCCGGGCCCTGCCAGCTCGAGAGCCGTCAGCATGCGCTGGAGGTCGCCTCCGCGCTGAAGGAGATCGCCGCGCGGCTGAACATTGGCCTCGTCTACAAGACCTCCTTCGACAAGGCCAACCGCACCAGCGCGTCGGCGGCGCGCGGGCTTGGCCTCGCCCAGTCGCTGCCGATCTTCGCCGAGATCCGATCCTCGCTCGGCCTGCCGGTGCTGACCGACGTGCACGAGGCCACGCAATGTGCCGAGGTGGCGCAGGCCGTGGACATCTTGCAGATCCCCGCCTTCCTGTGCCGCCAGACCGATCTCCTTCTGGCCGCGGCCGCAACCGGCAAGGTCGTCAACGTCAAGAAGGGCCAGTTCCTGGCGCCCTGGGACATGGCCAATGTGGTGAGCAAGATCACCGGCGCCGACAATCCCAACGTGCTCGTCACCGAACGCGGTGTGTCCTTCGGCTACAACACGCTGGTCTCCGACATGCGCGCGCTGCCGATCCTGGCGCGTACCACCGGCGCGCCCGTGATCTTCGACGCCACCCATTCGGTGCAGCAGCCCGGCGGGAAGGGGACCTCCTCGGGCGGCGAGCGCGAATTCGTGCCGGTGCTCGCACGCGCGGCCGTTGCGGTCGGCGTTGCCGGCGTGTTCATCGAGACCCATCCCGATCCCGACCGCGCGCCCTCGGACGGACCCAACATGGTGCCCCTGCGCGAGTTCGAGGCGCTGATCGCCAGGCTGATGGCGTTCGACGCGCTCGCAAAGAATCCGCGCTGATGCAGGAAGGCGAGGCGCGGCCGCACGATCACGGCTTGCCGACAGCGCTCTACGTCATATCAGGCGCGAGCTTCGCCGCTGCACTCTCGGCACGCGCGCTCGATCCGGTGCTGCCGCACGTCGCCGAGGATTTTGGCGTCAGCATCGCCACTGCCGCGGGCTTTGCCGCGGTGTTCGCTTTTACGTTCTCGATCATCCAGCCAATCATCGGCGCCGCCGCCGATCTGTTCGGCAAGACGCGGCTGATGATCGGCTGTCTCGCGCTGCTCGGCCTTGCCAACATCCTGGGCGCGCTCTCGTCCTCGTTCTCGGTCTTGTTCGCGACCCGCATTCTCGCCGGCATCGGCTCCGGCGGCGTGTTTCCGGTGGCGCTGAGCCTCACCAGCGATCTCGTCGGGCCCGACAAACGCCAGGTCGCGATCAGCCGCACGCTCGCCGGCGCCATGACCGGCAATCTGCTCGGCGCCTCGGCGTCCGGCCTGATCGGCGATTTCCTCGGCTGGCGCGGCGTGCTGGCGGTGCTCGGCGCGCTCGTGATCGTCGCCTCGATCGCCGTTGCGGCCGGCTTCCGCGGCGCCAAGGTCAAGCATCCGCCGAAGACGAGCCTGTCGGCGCTGAAGGCCGGCTATCGCACCATCTTCACCAATCCGAACGCCTATGTCTGCTACTCGGCGGTGTTCATCGAAGGCTGCTGCGTGCTCGGGCTGTTTCCCTACATCGCTTCGTTCCTGTTCGAGCTCGGCCAGACCTCGCTGTCGATCGCCGGCATCGTCATCGCCGGCTTTGCGGTCGGCGGCCTGTTCTACACGCTGACGGTGTCGCGCCTGCTGCCATGGCTGGGCGTCAAGGGCATGATGATCGCGGGCATGACGCTGGTGGCCTCGCAGCTCGTCGCCGTGGCCTTCGGCCCACGCTGGGAGGTTCAGGCGCTCAACCTCATCGTCATGGGCTGGGGGTTCTACATTGCCCATGGCTGTCTCCAGGTCTTCGCCAGCGAGCTTTCGGTCGAGGCGCGCGCCACCGCGTTGTCGCTGCATTCGTTCTTCTTCTTCATGGGGCAGACCGTGGGGCCGCTCGCCTATGGCTTCGGCCTCCAGCACGCCGGCAAGATGCCGACGCTGCTTGTGAGCGCCGCGATCATGGTGGTGCTGGGCCTCGTCTGCGCCCGACTGCTCAAGCAGCGCGCGCCGGCGGACGCGCGCTGACGTCCAGGGGGCCCTCGAGTGGGCCGTCGCCCCACCATGACACCGGCAGTCGCGTATGCATGGCACACGAATTGCTTTTAATCTGGGCAAATCGAGGTGTGGACCGTGGATGCGCAGCCCGACCGTTTGCCCAGCCCAGCAGGCACGCCTGGATCGACCGGGTATTCGACCAGGCCTCCGCTCCGCCGCTTCCTAACCGATTGCCACGAGGAGTTCAGGCTCGATCATTCCGGCGAACTTGCCGACTACATCCCCGAGCTGAAGCGCGCCAACCCCGATCATTTCGGTATCGCGCTCGTCACCATCGACGGCCATGTCTACGAGGTTGGCGACAGCGCGGTGCCGTTCACGATCCAGTCGGTGTCGAAGGCGTTCGTCTTTGCGCTGGCGTTGGAGATGGTCGGCGAAGAGCGTGTCGCGGCCACCATCGGGGTCGAACCGAGCGGCGAAGCGTTCAATTCGATCAGGCTCACCAACGACAACCGTCCCTTCAACCCAATGGTCAATGCCGGCGCGATCGCCTGCTCGGGCCTGATTTACGAGGTGGACGGGAAGGGCGCCTTCGAGCGCGTCCGGGCCAAGCTCAGCGAGTTCGCGGGCCGCCAGCTCGGCGTCGATGATGCCGTTCATGCCTCAGAGACGGCGACCGGCAATCGCAACCGCGCCATTGCCTGGCTGCTTCGGAATTACGCGGTGCTGCCGGATGACGTCGACGCCGTGCTCGACGTCTATTTCCGCCAGTGCGCCATCCTCGTCACCGCGCGCGATCTGGCGGTGATGGCGGCAACGCTTGCGAACCGCGGCATCAATCCAGTGACAGGCGTGCAGGTGATCACGCCGCACATCGTCGCGCGCACGCTGTCGGTGATGACGAGCTCGGGCATGTACGACTATGCCGGCGAGTGGACATATCGCGTCGGTATTCCCGCCAAGAGTGGCGTCGGCGGCGGCATCGTCGCGGCGCTGCCCTCGCAGATGGGGCTCGGCACTTTCTCGCCGTTGCTCGATGACCATTTCAACAGCGTGCGCGGCCTGAAAGTATGCGAGGCGCTGTCGGCGCGCTACGATCTGCACATGCTCAACCGCAATGCCGACGTCCGCACCAGCATCATGGCGGATTACGACATCTACGGGATCTCCTCGCGCCGCAGCCGCCAGCCGCACGAGCAGCAGATCCTCGATGATCGCCACAGCGACGTCCGTGTGCTCGAACTGGTCGGCGCGATGAATTTCGCCACCATCGACTATGTGACGCGAAAGCTCAGCAGCGATCCGCCGGACGCACCGCTTCTGATCATCGACTTCCGGCGCGTGCCCGACATCACCGCGGCCGGCGCCGAACTGCTCGGCGAGACGCTGACCGCGCTCGGTCGCGGCGGCGTCATTGCGATCCTGTCGGGCCTCGAGGAGACATCGGCGGTCTGGCGCGCGATCTCCGCCCGCGCCGCGGATTCGCGCCGGCTGCGGCGCTTCACGCTGCTCGACGACGCCATCGAATGGGCCGAGGACCAGGTGATCTACCGCTTTGGTGGCTTCACCGACGTGAAGGAGAGCACGCATCTCCACGAGCAGGTGCTGCTCGCCGAGCTCGACGCCGACGAGATCGCCGCCATCGTCAAGCTCTCGACCGCGCGGCGTTACGCGGCCGGCCAGCGCATTATCGCGGCCGGCGAGCCCGCAAATTCGCTGTTCTTCCTCCAGAGCGGCATGGTCAGCGTCAAGCTGCCGAGCGGTGTGAGGCTGGCTTCCCTCGGCCCCGGCATGGAGTTCGGCGAGATGGCGATTCTGGAGGGACGCCGCAGCGCCGATGTCTTTGCCGATACCCCCGTCGCCTGCCTCGAACTGCCGCTGGACAGCTTTGCCGATTACCGCCGCCTGCACCCGGAAACGGCATTGAAGATCATGCGCAATCTCGCCGCGATCCTGGCGCGGCGGCTGGTGCTCGCGAATGCGAAGGTGGATTTGCTCAGCGCCTATTGATCGGCCATTGGTGCTTATGCCTGTTCCACGGATGCAGCGCGGCGCGCCGCACTTCGCCGTGTGGTGGTCCGGACGCCATCGCAGTGCTGGGGTTCTGGCTCAGCGGAGCACCGTTGGAAGCTGCGCCCCGTCCTGGACTTGCGAGAGGCTCAGCCCCGCCCGCGATAGGGCGCGACGCCTTGCTCGGGCACCCACAGGCCCTTCGGCACGCGACCGGTCTGCCAGAAGACGTCGATCGGGATGCCGCCGCGCGGATACCAGTAGCCTCCGATGCGCAGCCATTTCGGCTTGATCTCGCTGGCGATACGCTTGCCGATCATCACGGTGCAGTCCTCGTGGAAGGCGCCGTGGTTGCGGAAGCTGGCGATGTAGAGCTTGAGGGACTTCGACTCCAGCAGCCACGCACCCGGCGCGTAGTCGATCATCAGATGCGCGAAGTCAGGCTGGCCCGTGACCGGGCACAGCGAGGTGAATTCCGGCACCGTGAAGCGCACCAGATAGTCGGTGCCCTTTTGCGGATTGGGCACGCGGTCGAGCTGGGCTTCTTCCGGCGTCTGCGGCCACTCGACCGCCCGGCCGAGCTGGAGGGATTTCTTCGCCATCGTCGTCACATCCTGTTTCGGGTGCCGGGATGGACGCAAATGCCGCTGTCGTCAACCGTGCGCGGTCGTCTGGATCATGACGATCCGGTCGTTGCCGGACTCGCAGCCCCAGAGCTCGCCCGGCCTGCCATCGAGCTGGCGCACATTGGCGTTGGCCTTGTCGCTGGCGAACACGTTGAACCGCTCGGTGGTGGGATCAAAGCGCACGATGGCGTTGGCGGAGAAATCCGTGAGCCAGACTTTATCCTTGTCATCGACGTAGACGGCGTAGGCGCGGGGGCGTTCGCCCGGCAGCTTCCACGTCTTCCAGGAGCCATCGGCGGGATCGTGCACCGAGACATGGCCGCTATTCCATTCGCTGACCCAGATCCGGCTGTTCGAGTCGGACCACACCCGCCGCGAGCCCTGGTTCGGCGTCGGCGGCTCGACCACGGTCGCATTGCCGCTCGCAAGGTCGATCTTCGCGATGTAGCTGCCGGCAAGCGAGGCGTACCAGACATCGCCCTTGGGCGTGACCGTGATACCGTACGGACCGATGCCCTTCGGTGCCTTGAACATATTCATTTCGCCAGTCTTCGGCGTGAGCCGGCCGTAATAGCCGGACAGGCCGGTGAACCAGTAGGTCCCTTGCTTGTCGAACACGCCAGTGTTGAGATTGGCGTAGGCGAACTTTTCCGGCAGGCGGAACAGCGTGACCTTGAGATCGCCGGGGTCGACCCGCGCGATCGCGTTCTGGCCGCCCTCGGTGATCCAGGGCGCGCCGTCGGGGCCGATGGTCACGCCATGCGGCGCTGCGCCCTGGCCGAGGCTGACCGTCTTGAAACTGCCATCCCGCGGATCGAGCCTGCCGAGCAGGCCCTTGCCCTGCGCCGTGAACCAGACCGCGCCGTCAGGCGCGGGGGTGAGATCATGCAGGCCGATGCCCGGGCTGACGGGGTAGTATTTTGTCCGGAACGGGGCTTCCTGCGCAAACCCTGGGCGGGCGGTGAGCAGAACGGCGCTCGAAGCAAGAAACTGGCGGCGATTCATGGCGTTACCCCGACTGTTTCAGATTGAGGTTGGGCACGCGGACCAGATGCGGTCGAGAATAGTCCGAGGCGCTTCACGCGTCAGTCGAAGCGGCTCTTCCAAGCGTTCACATTTGCTTGCGGCCCGTGTAAGACCCGCGGCACCGATCAGCCCTAACGAACGGAAGTGGACATCATGACCGCCATCATCGACATCATCGGCCGCGAAATCCTCGATAGCCGGGGCAATCCCACCGTCGAAGTCGATGTCGTGCTGGAGGACGGCGCGCTCGGCCGCGCTGCGGTACCGTCGGGCGCCTCCACCGGCGCCCACGAGGCCGTGGAACTGCGCGACGGCGACAAGGCCCGCTATCTCGGCAAGGGCGTCTCGAAGGCGGTCGGCGCCGTCAACGGCGAGATATTCGAGGCCCTGAGCGGCCTCGACGTCGAGCAGCAGGCCCAGATCGACCAGATCATGATCGACCTCGACGGCACGCCGAACAAGAGCCGGCTGGGCGCCAATGCCATCCTCGGCGTCTCGCTCGCCTGCGCCAAGGCCGCCGCGAACTCGCTGGACATGCCGCTCTACCGTTACGTCGGCGGCACCTCTGCGCGCCTGCTGCCGGTGCCGATGATGAACATCATCAACGGCGGCGTGCATGCCGACAACCCGATCGACTTCCAGGAGTTCATGATCCTCCCCGTCGGCGCGTCGAGCTTTGCCGAGGGCCTGCGCTACGGCGCTGAGGTGTTCCACACACTGAAGTCGGAGCTCAAGAAAGCCGGCCACAACACCAACGTCGGCGACGAGGGTGGCTTCGCGCCGAACCTGCCATCGGCGGATGCTGCGCTCGACTTCGTCATGAACGCGATCGGCAAGGCCGGCTTCAAGGCGGGCACCGACATCGTGCTCGGCCTCGACTGCGCCTCGACCGAGTTCTTCAAGGACGGCAAATATGTCTATGAAGGCGAGGGCAAGACCCGCTCGATCTCCGAGCAGGCGAAGTATCTTGCAGATCTGGTCTCGCGCTATCCGATCGTGACCATCGAGGACGGCATGTCGGAAGACGACATGGAGGGCTGGAAGGAGCTCACTGATCTCATCGGCAAGAAGTGCCAGCTGGTCGGCGACGATCTCTTCGTCACCAACGTCAAGCGCCTCGCCGAAGGTATCAAGGCGGGCCGCGCCAACTCGATCCTGATCAAGGTCAACCAGATCGGCACGCTGACCGAGACGCTCGCCGCCGTCGAAATGGCGCACAAGGCCGGCTACACCTCGGTAATGTCGCATCGCTCCGGCGAGACCGAGGATTCCACCATCGCCGACCTCGCGGTCGCCACCAATTGCGGTCAGATCAAGACCGGCTCCCTTGCGCGGTCGGATCGCACCGCCAAATACAACCAGCTCCTGCGCATCGAGCAGCAGCTCGGCAAGCAGGCGCTCTACGGCGGCAAGGCGGCACTGAAGGCGCTGGCATAAGCCGGCGCCGCGCAAAGACGGACAGGGGAGGATCGACATGAGCGACGGCAAGTCCGGACTGCAGCTGCGTTCGCTGCTCAAGAAAAGCGGCGAGCTGGAGTTGTCCCTCGTGAACGTCCCGACGCCGGAGCCGGCCGACGATGAGGTCGTGGTTCGCGTCGAGGCGACGCCGATCAACCCCTCCGACCTCGGGCTCCTGATCGGGCCCGCCGACATGTCGGCCGCCAAGGCCTCCGGCACGAAGGAGATGCCCGTCATCACCGCGACGATGCCGGAGGCGGCGATGCGGATGATGGGAGCCCGGCTCGATCAGTCGCTGCCGGTCGGCAACGAGGGCGCCGGCACCGTGATCGGGGCCGGGTCGTCGGACGCTGCGAAGGCCCTGATGGGCAAGACGGTGTCGATGATCGGCGGCGCGATGTACACGCAGTACCGCGTGCTGAAGGTCCGCGACGTCATGGAGCTGCCGGCGGGCACCACGGCCGCCGACGGCGCGTCCTGGTTCGTCAATCCACTGACCGCGCTCGGCATGACCGAGACGATGCGGCGCGAGAACCACAAGGCGCTCGTGCACACCGCGGCGGCCTCCAATCTCGGCCAGATGCTCAACAAGATCTGCATCAAGGACGGCATCGGCCTCGTCAATATCGTCCGGAGCAAGGAGCAGGCCGATATCCTGCGCAAGATCGGCGCCAAGTACATCGTGGATTCCAGCGCGCCTGATTTTACGGACGCTCTCACCAATGCGCTGGTCGAGACCGGCGCCACGATCGCGTTCGACGCCATCGGTGGCGGCAAGCTGGCCAGCCAGATTCTGACCGCGATGGAAGTTGCGGCCAACAAGACCGCGAAGGAATACAGCCGCTACGGCTCCAACGTGTACAAGCAGGTCTATATCTACGGCAGCCTCGACAATCGGCCGACCGAATTGAGCCGGTCGTTCGGCCTGACCTGGGGCGTCGGCGGCTGGCTGCTGACGCCGTTCCTCCAGAAGATCGGCCCGGCCGAGATCGGCCGCCTGCGCCAGCGCGTGGCGTCCGAGCTCAAGACCACCTTCGCCAGTCATTACACCAGGGTGGTGTCGCTTCCCGAGGTACTCGATCCCGCCAACATCGCGGTGTACGCCAAACGCGCCACCGGCGAAAAATTCCTCATCAACCCGAATAAATCGTGACCTGCGACGGCGCGTGACCCCGGGGGCAGGGGCCGGCCGCGCCGGCCTATCCTAGCTCGCTCGACATGTTCATGCCTGAGCAGTCGGGCGAACGACGATCTCGCCGACATCCACGCTATCTGGTTGCGCTATCGCGAAAGCGATGGCTTCTGCGATCGCGCTCGCCGGAATGGCCAGCGCCTTCATGCTCGCCAGCCCCTCATCCCGTAGCGCGGAATCCGTCATGGAGGATGGAAGCTCGGTGTCGACATAACCGGGGGAGATGGTCGTCACCCGAAGCGACGGGCCGGCCTCCTGACGAAGACCTTCGGAAATCGCCCTGACGGCGTTCTTCGATCCCGCGTAGACGGCCATTGTCGGAACGATCTTGATGCCGGCGGTCGACAGGGTGTTGACGAAGTGGCCAAAGCCCTGACGACGGAAGACGGGAAGGGCCGCGGCGATCCCGTAGAGCACGCCTTTCACGTTCACGTCGATCATATCGTCCCAATCGTCCACCCTCAGATCGTCAAGACGGGAAATCGGTGCAATCCCGGCATTGTTGATCATGACGTCCAGCTTTCCGCATCGGTCCGTTGCGAGACCGACGAGCCTGGCGACATCCTCGCGCTGCCTGACGTCGGTGACGAGATACGACGCCTTTCCGCCCTTCGAGGTGATACTCGCGGTCAGCATCTCCAGCCTCTCGGAACGCCGTGCGGCGAGGACCACGATGGCGCCACGTTCTGCGAGATGCCGGGCAGTGGCTTCGCCAATTCCGCTGCTGGCGCCCGTAATGGCGATGACCTTGCCTGCGATGCCTGTCATAGATGTTCCATCCAATTCGTTACGCGATGAAATTCGCATCGGTAGCGAGGATGATCTATGTTTGAAATGCTCGAAAATCGTCGAGATCGGATCAAGCCTTGGACAAACTTTCGGACGAGCGCTTCGACAAGCGCTTCGACAGGCACTTGGGCAAGCACTTGGGCAAAGAGTTGGACAAGACCTTGGACCCTCTGTCCCAGGCCTTCTCACTCCTGGACGTTCGCGCTGCGCGTTGCACGAGCTTCGAGGCGGGCGGCCATTGGTCGTATCGGTTCCCGGCAAAACCCGCCCTGAAGTTCGGCGCGGTCATCCGAGGCGATTGCTGGATCGATTTTGGCGACGAAGCCCATCATCGGCTTGACACCGGCGACTGTTTTCTTCTCGCCAATGCACCAGCCTACGTTTTGGCCAACGACGGACGCCTCGCTCCCGAAGACGGAATAGCGACGTTCGATTGGGAGCAGTCTGATGTCGCGCGTGGCGCAGGGAGCGATACCGTTCTGCTTGCCGGCAGTTTCGGTTTCGAGGCATCGGACGCCGAATTGCTGCTCGATGCGCTGCCTCGCTTTCTGCTCATACCATCGCGCAGTCGCTCGGCAGCCGTCATTCATTCCACGCTCCACATTCTCGACCTTGAAATCAGGGGGACGGGAATCGGAATGGCCGTACTCACCGACAGGCTCGCCGACGTCCTGCTCGTCCAGGTGCTCCGCGCGGCGCTGGATCAGGGTGCCGGCGAGGGACTTGGATGGATCAACGCGCTGGTCGATGCCAGGATCGGCAAGGCAATCAGGCTGATGCACGAAGACGCTGCTCACCCCTGGACCCTGGAAGCATTGGCCGACGCGATCGCAATGTCGCGATCCGCATTTTCGAAGCGGTTCAAGTCCCTGGTGGGGCTGGCGCCGCTCGACTACCTCCTTCGGTGGCGAATGCGGCTTGCGCGCGATCAGCTGCGACGCGGTGCGACCGTCTCGGCAACCGCCGCGCAACTGGGATATTCGTCGGAAAGCGCCTTCGGGCATGCCTTCAAACGAATCTACGGCCATGCACCGAAGCGATACTGGCGTGGACAGGCCACCGGCGAAAAAATTCCCCATCGCCCCAAATAAATAATCGTGACGTGCGACGGCACGTCACCGAAAGAAGGTCTTGCCTTCTGAGCGACGCGGGGGATTATTCCGCCGCCATTTCAAGCGGACGAACCGCAAGGCGCTCAGAAGGGACATTCCATGACCGATCTCAATCGCCGTCACCTGCTCGCAGGCGCCGCCGCCATGGGCGCGGCGGCCGTCACCGGGCTCGGGCCCATCGCCGCGAATGCCTCAGTGCCGCAAGCCGGGACGCAGGCGCCGGGCTTCTATCGTTACAAGGTCGGCAGCTTCGAGTGCACCTCGATCAACGACGGCGCGCGCACCTTCCCGATGCCTGACAAGTTCGTCGTCAACATTCCGAAGGAGGAGGCGCTGGCGGCCGGCGAGGCGGCCTACATGCCGAAGGGCATGGTCACCGTGCCGTTCAATCCGCAGCTCATCAACACCGGTTCCAAGCTGGTCCTGATCGACACCGGCAATGGCATTGCGAATTTCGAGGCGAGCAAGGGCGCGGTCGGCCGCACGCTGCAAAACCTTCAGGCCGCCGGCGTCGACCCCAAGAACGTCGACGTCGTGCTGTTGTCGCATCTGCACCCCGACCATACCAACGGCATCCGTTTGGCCGACGGCGCGCTGGCCTTCCCGAATGCGGAGATCATGGTGCCGGGCAAGGACTGGGAGTTCTGGACCAGCGAGGACAACGCTGCCAAGGCCGAAGCCAATCCGATGATGAAGAACTACTTCGCCAACGTGAAGAAGACCTTCGCCGGCCTCGAATCCAAGGTGACGAAGTACGAATGGGGCAAGGAGGTCGCGCCCGGCATCACCTCCATCGCGACACCCGGCCACACGCCCGGGCACACCTCCTTCGCAGTCGCCTCGGGCGACGCCAAGGTGCTGATCCAGTCCGACGTCACCAACATTCCGGAGTTCTTCCTGCGCAATCCGGACTGGCACGTGGTGTTCGACAACGACGCCGCGATGGCGCAGGCGACGCGCCACAAGTTCTACGACATGGCGGCAGCGGAAAAGGCGACCGTGATCGGCTTCCACTTCGCCTTCCCCTCGGTCGGCCATGTCGAGAAGGACGGCGCCAAATATCGCCTGATCCCGTCGGCGTGGAATCCGACGATCTGATCTGCACGCGGCGTTTGCGCGAACGACCGGGCCGCCACTTGGCGGCCCGATTTGTTTGGGCTGCATTCGCGAAACGCAGCGTTTCCAAATCGGACCAGTTCATGCACTTGCATCCATTGGTCCGGTTGGCTTAAGTGCCGTCCCGGCACTCCCGCTCAAGCCCTCGAGGACATTCCATGGCCTACAACATCGTCGCGATCGCCGGCAGCCTGCGCAAGGACAGCTTCTCGCTCAAGATTGCCAATGCGCTCGCCAAGCTGGCGCCTGGCTCGCTCAAGCTCGAGGTCGTCACGCCGGCAGGCATTTCGTTCTTCAACCAGGACCTCGAGGGCGCGCCGCCCGCGGACTGGCTCGCCTTCCGCGAAAAGCTCCAGAAGTCGAACGGCGTCCTGTTCGTCACGCCCGAATACAACCGTTCGATCCCGGGCGTTCTGAAGAATGCCATCGACGTCGCCTCGCGGCCCTACGGCGAGAGCTCGTTCCTCGGCAAGCCGGTCGGCATCATCTCCAACTCGCCGGGGCTGCTCGGCGGGGTCAGCGCGGCCAAGCATCTGCAGAACATTCTGCCGGGCATTTCCGGTCCGGTTCTCCAGCAGCCGGAAATCTACCTCAGCGGCGTCGGCGACGCCTTCGACGCGGACGGCAATCTGACCAAGGACTCCCTCAAGACGGTGCTGCAGCAATTCATCGATGCCTTCGCCGCGCATGTGGCGAAACATCAGGGTTGACGTCTAAGCCAAGGCTGCTCGACTCTCCGTCATGCCCGGGCTTGTCCCGGGCATCCACGTTCTTCGTTATCGCAGGCAAAGTACGTGGATGGCCGGGACAAGCCCGGCCATGACGGTATAGTGTGCCTCGTTTCGGCAATTAGCACTCCCTTAACCAACCTGTCCCATCTTCCCAAGATGGTCTCGCGCGCGCGCCTGAAATCGATCCTGACCGGTCTTGCCCTCTATGCGATGGCGGCGGCCATCGTCGGCTATTTCGGCGTCAACGCCTATACCGGCAAATACGGCCTCAACGCCCGCCAGGAGCTCGACCAGGAGATCATCGCGCTGACCAGCGAGCTGGCCCAGCTCAAGCGTGAGCGCGCCAGGAGCGAACAGCGGGTATCTCTGCTGCGGTCCGAGAAGATCGACCCCGACATGCTGGACGAGCGAGCGCGCTTCCAGCTCGACTACGTCAATCCGCGCGATCTCGTTCGGATGATCCCGGCGAAGTAGCGCATCCGCAGCTTTCGAAAGCGGCACCGAAAGCCGCTGCCGAAACCGACTTGCGTGTCCCAATTCCAGCGAAAGTCGTAGGCCTGGAACCCGACGGCCGCCTTGACGGCCGCGCCGCAACGGGCGCATGGCTTCCGGCGCCTTTGTTGACGCAGATCAACCGGGCAGCACCGGCAGTTTCTAGACTGCCATCCGGAGGAAACAGTGATGAATGGGTCAATGCCCCGGCATCACGCGGCCCGCGTCGAGGCTGCCATCACGTCAGGCCAGGCGGCTCGGTCCGCGCTCGTGGCCTCGTGGCGTCGTTCCTCCCGGTTGCATCATCTCGATCCCGGCGGCCGCACCGCGCCGATGCGGCTGACCGAAGCCGAACTGCACCGGGCGCGCGAACGTGTCGCGCCGCTTCTGGCCGCGGCGCAAGGCGCGATGGACCGGCTGTATCAGGCCGTCGGCGCCGCGGGCTGCTGCGTGCTGCTCGCCGACGGCGATGGCGTGCCGGTCGATCGCCGCGGCACGGTGGCGGACGACGCGACGTTTCAGTCCTGGGGCCTGTGGACGGGTGCGCTCTGGAGCGAGGAGCACGAGGGCACCAACGGCATCGGTACCTGCCTCGTCGAGCAGCGCCCGCTGACGATCGATCGCGACCAGCATTTCTTTGCCCGCAATACGCTTCTGAGCTGCACCGCGGTTCCGATCCACGACCATGAGGCCGCGCTTGTCGGTGTGCTCGACGTCTCCTCCTGCCGCGCCGACCGCACCGACTGCTTCGCCAGCCTGATCGCGCTCGCGACGGGCGAGGCGGCCAGGCGTATCGAGGCCGACCTGTTTCGAAAGGCTTTTGCCGATGCCCGCATCGTGCTGACGCAAGCTGCGGACGGAAGTTGCAGCGGCCTCGTTGCGGTCGATGCGGACGATCTCGTGATCGGCGCGACCCGCTCCGCCCGGGTGGCGCTCGGAATCGCGCCCGGCCGGGCATTGCAGCCGGTGCCTGCCGCCGACCTTCTCGGCGGTGATACCGCGCGCGATCACCTTGCCGGAGGCCAGCGCGCGGTGTTGCAGCGGGCGCTGCTTCGCGCCGGCGGCAACGTCTCGGCAGCCGCCAAGGCCCTCGGCGTCAGCCGCGCCACATTGCACAGGAAGCTGAAGCGGTTCGAGCTGAACCACTGAGCTGCGTTGTTTCCTAAGAATCGTCATTGCGAGAAGCGAAGCGACGAAGCAATCCAGAGTCTTTCCGCGGAGGGACTCTGGATTGCTTCGCTGCGCTCGCAATGACGGGCAGCCGCCCCACCTGTCGCAGAAGTGCGACAGGTCCGCCCCACCATCGCTCCCGCCCGGGCTGACAGAAAACGCCTCCCGCATCATCGTCGGCGCAAGTCGTGAACACACGACGACAAGCAAGCAGCAAACATCGGGAGTGATCAATGAACAAGGTGGAATTCCTCAGCGTCACCAAAGTTCCCTTTGCCGAACGCTACGACAATTTCATCGGCGGCAAGTTCGTGGCGCCGATCTCCGGCAAGTATTTCGACAATGCCTCGCCGGTGACCGGCCAGGTTGTCTGCAAGATCGCGCGATCCGACGCGCAGGACGTCGAGGCTGCCCTAGACGCGGCGCATGCCGCCAAAACCGCCTGGGGCCGCACCAGCGTCGCCGAGCGTGCCGCGATCCTGAACCGGATTGCCGACCGCATGGAGGAGAATCTCGAGCGCCTTGCGATTGCCGAGACCTGGGACAACGGCAAGCCGATCCGCGAGACCCGCGCCGCCGACCTGCCGCTCGCGATCGATCACTTCCGCTATTTCGCCGGCGTCGTCCGCGCCCAGGAAGGCTCGATCGGCGAGATCGACCATGACACCATCGCCTATCATTTCCACGAGCCGCTCGGCGTGGTCGGCCAGATCATCCCCTGGAACTTCCCGCTGCTGATGGCCTGCTGGAAGCTTGCGCCTGCGCTTGCCGCCGGCAATTGCGTCGTGCTCAAGCCCGCCGAGCAGACGCCGGCCTCGATCATGGTGTGGGCCGAGCTCATCGCGGATATCCTGCCGCCCGGTGTCCTCAACATCGTCAACGGCTTTGGCCTCGAGGCCGGCAAGCCGCTGGCATCCAGCCCGCGCATCGCCAAGATCGCCTTCACCGGCGAGACGTCGACGGGCCGGCTGATCATGCAGTACGCCAGCCAGAACCTCATTCCGGTCACGCTTGAGCTCGGCGGCAAGTCGCCGAACATCTTCTTCAAGGACGTCATCGCCGAAGACGACGACTTCTTCGACAAGGCGATCGAAGGTTTCGTCATGTTCGCGCTGAACCAGGGCGAGGTCTGCACCTGTCCGAGCCGGGCGCTGGTCCACGCGGATATCTATGACCGCTTCATGGAGCGGGCGCTGAAGCGCGTCGCCGCGATCAAGCAGGGCGATCCTCGCGATCCCACGACCATGATCGGCGCTCAGGCATCCAGCGAGCAGCTGTCCAAGATCCTCTCCTACATCGACATCGGCAAGGAGGAGGGCGCCAAGGTGCTGGCCGGCGGCGGCCGTGCCGAGCTCGCGGGCGATCTCGCCGGCGGCTTCTACGTCCAGCCGACCGTGTTCGAGGGCCACAACAAGATGCGAATCTTCCAGGAGGAGATTTTCGGCCCCGTCGTCTCGGTCACGACCTTCAGGACCGACGAGGAGGCGCTCGCGATCGCCAACGACACACTCTACGGATTGGGTGCCGGCGTCTGGAGTCGCGACGCCAACCGCTGCTACCGTTTCGGCCGGGAGATCCAGGCCGGCCGGGTCTGGACCAACTGCTACCATGCCTATCCCGCGCATGCGGCCTTCGGCGGCTACAAGCAGTCGGGCGTCGGGCGCGAGACCCACAAGATGATGCTCGATCATTACCAGCAGACCAAGAACCTCCTGGTCAGCTATAGCCCGAAGAAGCTCGGTTTCTTCTGATGAGGGATGTCCCGCTCAGGAGGCCGTCATGCCCGGGCTTGTCCCGGGCATCCACGTCCTCCGTGCCGCGGGGCAAGGCGTGGATGGCCGGGACGAGCCCGGCCATGACGTCGCGGAAGCTGCAGCGCCCCATTCGTGGGACGAGTTTTCGACCGGCAGGATTCTGTTGGTTCGCAGTTCTTGATCTGCTCACGAATCCGCGCGCGCCCATGCGCGCATAGATTTGTTACCCGATCAGCGCCAAAGATTTTGCAATATTTCGATCACGTTGCAGTGCGGCATAATGAAAGGCGTGTCATGCCGCCGCGGTGCTTTCGCACGCGATTGACTTGGGTTAGAGAGGGCGAAAGTTTTCTCTGACCCGGAATTCCCATGGCCGCCCCCAAGAAAGCCGCCGCAAGCCCTCCACAGGATAAGACCGACGGCGGTTCGCCTCCGGAATTCACCAGGGAGCAGGAGCTCAAGGCGCTCCGCGACATGCTCCTGATCCGTCGGTTCGAGGAAAAGGCAGGCCAGCTCTACGGCATGGGCGCGATCGGCGGCTTCTGTCACCTCTATATCGGCCAGGAGGCCGTAGTGGTCGGCATGCAGATGGCGCTGAAGCAGGGCGATCAGGTCATTACCGGCTATCGCGATCACGGCCACATGCTTGCCACCGGCATGGATGCCAACGGCGTCATGGCCGAGCTCACGGGCCGCAGCGGCGGCTACTCCAAGGGCAAGGGCGGCTCCATGCACATGTTCAGCAAGGAGAAGCACTTTTATGGCGGCCACGGCATCGTCGGCGCCCAGGTCTCGCTCGGCACCGGGCTTGCCTTTGCCAATCACTATCGCGGCAACGACAATGTCAGCGTCACCTATTTTGGCGACGGCGCGGCCAATCAGGGCCAGGTCTATGAGAGCTTCAACATGGCGGAGCTCTGGAAGCTGCCGGTGATCTACGTCATCGAGAACAACCGCTACGCCATGGGCACATCGGTCTCGCGCGCCTCGGCGCAGCAGGATTTTTCCAAGCGCGGCGTCTCCTTCAACATCCCCGGCAAGCAGGTCGACGGCATGGACGTCCGTGCCGTGAAGGCGGCGGGCGAGGAGGCGGCAGCCTGGTGCCGCGCCGGCAAGGGGCCCTTCATCCTGGAGATGCAGACCTATCGCTATCGCGGGCACTCGATGTCCGACCCTGCAAAATATCGCACGCGCGAGGAGGTCGAGAAGGTCCGCCACGACCAGGATCCGATCGAGCAGGTGCGCAACCGCCTCCTGGCGGCGAAGGTCAGCGAGCAGGATCTGAAGGCGATCGATGCCGAAGTGCGCGACATCGTCAACGCCGCCGCCGATTTCGCCCAGCACGATCCCGAGCCGGATGCCGCCGAGCTCTGGACCGACGTTTACCGCTGAACGCGCGCAAGCTTTCTTTTGGAGCCGATATGCCAATTCAAGTGCTGATGCCTGCGCTGTCGCCCACGATGGAGAAGGGCAACCTCGCCAAATGGCTGAAGAAAGAGGGCGAGACGATCAAGTCCGGCGACGTCATCGCCGAGATCGAGACCGACAAGGCGACCATGGAGGTCGAGGCGACCGACGAAGGCACGCTCGGCAAGATCCTGATCCCCGAGGGCACCGCCGACGTTGCGGTGAACACGCCGATCGCCACCATTCTCGCCGACGGCGAGAGCGCGGCTGATCTCGGCAAGGCGTCCGCGCCGGCCAAGCAGGAGAAGGCTGCCGAGTCGGCGCCCCCGGCCGCCGCCAAGGCCGAGGCGCCGCAGCCGAAGGCCGCGCCGGCCGCCCCGCAGGCCGTTGCCGAGCCGGATCCGGAAGTGCCCGCGGGTACCGAGATGGTGACGCAGACCATCCGCGAAGCGCTGCGCGATGCCATGGCCGAAGAGATGCGCCGCGACGCCGACGTCTTCGTGATGGGCGAAGAGGTCGCCGAATATCAGGGCGCCTACAAGGTGACGCAGGGCCTGCTTCAGGAATTCGGTGCCAAGCGCGTCATCGACACCCCGATCACCGAGCACGGATTTGCCGGCGTCGGCGTCGGTGCCGCGATGACCGGCCTGAAGCCGATCGTCGAGTTCATGACCTTCAACTTCGCCATGCAGGCGATCGACCAGATCATCAACTCCGCGGCCAAGACGCTGTACATGTCCGGCGGCCAGATGGGCTGCTCGATCGTGTTTCGCGGACCCAACGGCGCGGCCGCGCGCGTTGCCGCCCAGCACAGCCAGGATTACTCGTCCTGGTACTCGCACATCCCGGGCCTGAAGGTGGTCGCGCCGTATTCGGCAGCCGACGCCAAGGGCCTGCTCAAGGCCGCGATCCGCGATCCCAATCCGGTGATCTTCCTCGAGAACGAGGTGCTCTACGGTCACACCGGCGAAGTGCCTAAGCTGGATGATTTCATCATCCCGATCGGCAAAGCGCGCATCGTGCGTTCCGGCAGCCACGTCACCATCATCTCCTGGTCGAACGGCATGACCTATGCGCTCAAGGCCGCCGACGAGCTCGCCAAAGACGGCATCGAGGCCGAGGTGATCGACCTGCGCACGCTGCGCCCGATGGACACCGAGACCATCGTCAACTCCGTCAAGAAGACCGGCCGCGCGGTCACGGTGGAAGAGGGCTGGGCACAGAGCGGCGTCGGCGCCGAGATCGCCGCGCGCATCATGGAAAACGCCTTCGATTATCTGGATGCGCCGGTTGCGCGCGTCTCCGGCAAGGACGTCCCGATGCCCTATGCCGCGAACCTGGAGAAGCTCGCGCTGCCTTCGGCGGCGGAAGTCGTCGAGGCCGCCAAAGCCGTCTGCTACAGGTAGATCATGGCGGGCCCCAAGGAGCAGCCACTGCCGCCCGACGTCATGAGCCGCGACGACGCGGTCGAGATCCTGCGCGTATTCGTGTTGGACGGCGGGCTGTCGATGGCGTTCCAGCGCGCCTTCGAGGAACCCGACATGTGGGGCCTCTTGCTCGTCGATCTCGCCCGTCATGCTGCGCGCGCCTATGCGCGCGAGAGCGAATACACCGAGGAGGACGCGTTGAACCGGATCCTCGAGATGTTCCAGGCCGAGATCGAGCGTCCTACCGACACCGGCACCACGACGCCACGCGGCAAGGGGCACTGACCATGGCGATCGAATCCTACCACTTCGATTTCATGCTCGAGGCGATCCGCGAGGCGGAAGCCTCGATCGCGCAGGGCGGTCTGCCGATCGGTGCCGTGCTGACGCGCGACAACAAGATCATCGCCCGCGGCCACAACAACCGCGTGCAGGAGAACAACGTGATCCTGCACGGCGAGATGAGCTGCCTGCGCGAAGCCGGCGCGATCAAGTTCCACGATACCGTGATGTACACCACGCTGTCGCCATGCTCGATGTGCGCCGGCGCGCTCGCGCTGTTCAAGGTCAAGCTCGTGGTGATCGGAGAATCCGTCACCTTCCCCGGCTCCAAGGACATCCTCGACAAGTTCGGGATTCCCTGGATCGACCTTGCCGACGACCGCTCCATCACCATGATGAAGAATTGGCGTTCCATCCCAGCCAATGAGCGCCTGTGGCAGGGCGACATCGGCAACTAAACCTGGTCTGTTCGTCTTCGCATCGAGGACGACGTTTTTGAGAAGTTCTTCGTGAGGTCAGCATGCCCATCAACATCCTGATGCCCGCTCTCTCGCCGACGATGGAGAAGGGCAACCTCGCCAAGTGGCTGAAGAAGGAAGGCGACAAGGTCAAATCCGGCGACGTCATCGCCGAGATCGAGACCGACAAGGCGACCATGGAGGTCGAGGCGATCGACGAGGGCACGATCGCCAAGATCTTGGTGCCCGAGGGTACGCAGGATGTCCCGGTCAACGACGTGATCGCCGTGCTCGCCGGCGAAGGCGAGGACGTGAAGGCTGCGGGCAGCGCCAAGCCCAGCGCCTCGGCCGCGCCGCCCAAATCTGCTGAGAAGACGGCAGACAAGCCCGCCGAGGCTCCTGCTGCTGCACCGGCTTCCGCGCCCAAGGCCGCTCCGGCGCCCGCGGCTGCACCTGCGCCGCAGGCGGCAGCGCCGGCTGCGCAAAGCAACGGCCATGGTGGCCGCGTGTTCTCGTCTCCGCTGGCGCGGCGCCTGGCCAAGGACGCCGGCATCGATGTCTCGATGATTGCAGGTACCGGTCCACATGGCCGCGTGGTCGCCCGCGACGTCGAGCAGGCCAAATCGGGCAAGGGCCTCAAGGCACCTGCTGCTGCTCCGTCATCCGCGCCTTCGATCGCGCCGACGATGTCGGACAAGCAGATCCTGTCGCTGTTCGAGCCCGGCTCTTACGACATTGTCCCGCATGACGGCATGCGCCGCACCATTGCGCAGCGCCTGACCGCATCGATCCAGAACGTCCCGCACTTCTATCTCACCATCGACTGCGATATCGGCAAGCTGCTCGCCGCGCGCGAGGAAATCAATGCGGCGGCTCCCAAGGACAAGGAGAAGAAGCCGCTCTACAAGATCTCGGTCAACGACTTCGTCATCAAGGCGATGGCGGTGGCGCTGCAGAGGATCCCGAACTGCAATGTCAGCTGGACCGAAAGCGGCATGGTCAAGCATCATCATTCCGACGTCGGCGTTGCCGTCGCGATGCCCGGCGGCCTGATCACGCCGATCATCCGCAAGGCGGAGACCAAGACGCTCTCGACCATCTCGAACGAGATGAAGGATTTTGCCGCGCGCGCACGGTCCCGCAAATTGAAGCCCGAGGAATACCAGGGCGGCACCACCGCCGTCTCCAACCTCGGCATGTACGGCATCAGCCACTTCACCGCCGTGATCAACCCGCCGCATGCGACGATCCTTGCGGTCGGCACCAGCGAGGAGCGTCCCGTGGTGCGCGGCGGCAAGATCGAGGTCGCGCACATGATGAGCGTGACCTTGTCCTGCGATCACCGCGCCATCGACGGCGCGCTCGGCGCCGAGCTGATCGGCGCCTTCAAGCAGCTGATCGAAAACCCCGTGATGATGATGGTCTGACGCGGCGGCAGAGGGGGCAACCTTGCATGTCCGGACCCGCTGGCCATGGATATCGCTGCTGCTCGGAGCCGTCGTCGCGCTCAATCCGATCGGGCTCGATTTTCTTCGTTCTGCGTTCTTTGCCGGCGAGCAACTGGCGCGGAACATCGCCCAGCCGATCGTGCTCACCGCACTGGCCGTGATGGTCCTGGTGGTGGTGCTCGAATGGCTGGTGAGGTCTCTTTTGGTCAAGCGCCGCGCCCGCGGCGCCTCTTGAGTTGAACGGGAGCCGCTATGGCCGACACATCCTTCGACATCATCATCATCGGCTCCGGTCCCGGCGGCTACGTCACCGCGATCCGTGCCGCGCAGCTCGGCTTCAAGACGGCAATCGTCGAAAAATCCTATCTCGGCGGCATCTGTCTGAACTGGGGCTGCATTCCGACCAAGGCGCTGCTGCGCTCGGCCGAGATCTATCACTACATGCAGCACGCCAAGGATTACGGCCTGTCCGCGGAGAAGGTCTCGTTCGATCCGAAGGCCGTGGTGCAGCGCTCGCGCGGCGTCTCCAAGCGCCTCAACGACGGCGTCGGCTTCCTGATGAAGAAGAACAAGGTCAGCGTGATCTGGGGCGCGGCCTCGATCGACGCGCCCGGCAAGGTCACCGTGAAGAAGTCCGATGTCGAGGCCCCCAAGGGGGCGTTGGGCGAGGGCACCTACCAGGCCAAGCACATCATCGTCGCGACCGGTGCGCGGCCGCGCGTGCTGCCGGGACTCGAGCCCGACAAGAAGCTGGTCTGGACCTATTTCGAGGCGATGGTGCCGGAGCGGATGCCGAAATCGCTGCTGGTGGTCGGCTCCGGCGCGATCGGCATCGAGTTTGCCTCCTTCTTCCACACCATGGGCTCCGACGTCACCGTGGTCGAGGTGCTGCCGCAGATCCTCCCCGTCGAGGATGCCGAGATTGCCGGCCTGGCGCGCAAGCGTCTGGAGAAGCAGGGCATCAAGATCATGACCTCGACCAAGGTGACCAAGCTGGAGAAGAAGGCCGACAGCGTCCTCGCCACCATCGACGACGGCAAGGGCAAGCCCGTCGCCACCGAGTTCGAGCGCGTGATCTCGGCGGTCGGCGTCGTCGGCAACATCGAGAACATCGGCCTCGAAAAGCTCGGCGTGAAGACCGACCGCGGCATCGTCGTCGTCGACGGCTACGGCAAGACCAACATCCCCGGCATCTATGCCATCGGCGACGTTGCCGGCCCTCCGATGCTCGCGCACAAGGCCGAGCATGAAGGCGTGATCTGCGTCGAGGCGATCAAGGGCCTCAACCCGCACCCCATGGACAAGAACATGATCCCGGGCTGCACCTATTGTCATCCGCAAGTGGCGTCCGTGGGCCTCACCGAAGCCAAGGCGAAAGAGAACGGCCGCGAGATCCGCGTCGGCCGTTTCCCCTTCGTCGGCAACGGCAAGGCCATCGCGCTCGGCGAGGACCAGGGCCTGGTCAAGGTGATCTTCGACAAGAAGACCGGTCAGCTCCTCGGCGCCCACATGGTCGGCGCGGAGGTCACCGAGCTGATCCAGGGCTACGTCGTCGCCATGAACCTGGAGACCACGGAAGAAGAGCTCATGCACACGGTCTTCCCGCATCCGACGCTGTCGGAGATGATGAAGGAAGCCGTGCTGGATGCGTATGGAAGGGTGTTGAATATTTGACGGGCCCATCGTCGCCCACCGCCGTCATTGCGAGCGCAGCGAAGCAATCCAGACAGCCTCTGCGGAAAGATTCTGGATTGCTTCGCTGCGCTCGCAATGACGAGCAGAGAGAACCGATCGCAGAATAAGAAGGAAATCAACCCATGCACGACAACGACAACCTCACCATCGAACGCCCCACTTTCGTCACCCATCTCGAATGCGCGATGGAGGGCGATCATTACGCCGCCGACCAGGTCCACAACCTCTCCAAGGCCGGCAAGCCGCTTCTTGTCCGCTACGACCTCGCCGGCGTGAAGAAGGCGCTGACGAAGGATGCGCTGGCCCAGCGCCCCGGCGATATGTGGCGCTACCGCGAGCTGCTGCCGGTGCGCAAATGCGAGGACATCGTTTCGCTCGGCGAGGTCACGACGCCGCTGATCCGGCTGCCGAAGCTCGGGAAAAAGCTCGGGGGCGGCGAGATCATCGTGAAGGACGAGGGACGGCTGCCGACCGGCTCGTTCAAGGCACGCGGGCTCGTGATGGCGGTTTCGATGGGCAAGGCGCTCGGCATCAAGCACATGGCGATGCCGACCAACGGCAATGCCGGCGCGGCGCTCGCCGCTTATGCCACGTCCTGCGGCATCAAGACCACGATCTTCTGCCCGGCCGACACGCCCGAGGTGAATGTCAGCGAGATCGAGCTGCAGGGCGCGACCGTCTACCGCGTCAACGGCTATATCGATGATTGCGGCAAGATCGTCGGCGAGGGCAAGGCGAAGGTCGGCTGGTTCGACACCTCGACGCTGAAGGAGCCGTACCGCATCGAAGGCAAGAAGACGATGGGCCTCGAGCTCGCCGAGCAGCTCGGCTGGGACGTGCCCGATGTGATCTTCTATCCCACCGGCGGCGGCACCGGCCTGATCGGCATGTGGAAGGCTTTCGACGAGCTCGAGAAGATCGGCTTCATCGGAAGCAAGCGCCCGCGCATGGTTGCGGTGCAGGCCTCGGGCTGCGCGCCGATGGTGCGCGCATACGAAGCCGGGACCGAGCACGCTACGCGCTGGGAGGACGCTCACACCATTGCCTCGGGCATTCGCGTGCCGCAGGCGATCGGCGATTTCCTGATCCTGCGCGCGGTGCGGAAGAGCAAGGGTTTTGCGATCGCCGTCGACGACGACAAGATCTCGTCGGCGCTGAACGAGGTTGCGCGCGAGGAGGGGCTGCTGCTCTGTCCCGAGGGCGCCGCCACCTACGCCGCCTACAAGCAGAGCCTCGCCGACGGCCGCGTCAGCAAGACCGATCGCGTGATGCTGTTCAACTGCGCGACCGGCCTGAAGTACCCGCTGCCGCCGGTCACCCGCACGCTCGATCGCCACAAGCCGATCGATTACGCGCAGTTCTAAAGCATGATCCGGAAAGTGCGCAGCGGTTTTCCGAAAAGATCATGCTTCAACAACGATCTAAAGCGCCATGACGATTCATCCTGATCGCATCGCGCTCTAGCGCGGTGCCAGACTACGAATGATCCCTCTTCCCGTACGCGGGCGGAGGGCCAAAAAGAACAACAACGACATCGCTGGGGAGAAGACAATGAAGAAGGCCGCTTGGGCTGCGCTGATTGCTATTCTCGCTGTGACCGGCGCCGCGCGCGCCGACGACTATCCCTCACGTCCCATCACCGTCATCGTGCCCTTCGCGGCCGGCGGACCGTCGGATGCGATGGCGCGAGTCCTCGCTGACCGGATGCGGGTGACGTTGGGGCAGCCCGTGGTGATCGAGAATGTCACCGGCGCGGGCGGTTCGATCGGCGTCGGCCGCGCCGTGCAATCGCCGCCGGACGGCTACACCATCTCCTTCGGCCACCTCGGCACCCACGTCGCCAACGGTGCCGTCTACAAGCTCAAATACGATCTCGTCGCCGACCTCGAGCCGGTGGTGCTGTTGCCGAGCAATCCGATGATCGTCGTCAGCAAGAACGCGGTACCTGCGACCTCGCTGAAGGAGCTGTTGGACTGGCTGAAGTCGCGGCCGTCGCCGCCGACCGCAGGCACCGCCGGCGCGGGCTCCGGCAGCCATATCGCGGGCGTCTATCTCGAGAACGTCTCCGGCATCAAGCTGCAATACGTGCCGTATCGCGGCACCGCGCCCGCGCTGAACGACCTCATCGCCGGCCAGATCGACCTCATCGTCGACCAGACCTCCAACTCCATCAACCAGGTCCGCGCCGGCACCATCCGCGCCTATGCCGTCACCGACGACAAGCGCCTGCGCTCGGCGCCCGACATTCCGACCGCGGAGGAGGCGGGCCTGAAAGGCTTCAATATGACGCTGTGGTCGGGCATGTGGGTTCCGAAGGGCACGCCGAAGGAGATCGTGACCAAGCTCAATGCAGCCGCCGTCGAAGCGCTGAACGATCCCGGAGTAAGGAAGCAGCTCGAAAGCCAGGGCCTGGAGATGACGCCCAAGGATCAGCTCACACCCGAAGCGCTCGGCACCCGTCAGAAGGCCGAGATCGCAAAATGGTGGCCGATGATCAAGGCGGCGAACATCAAGGTGGATTGAAGCTGGCGCTCACTGCAAGGTTTCGTGACCTGCCGCCAGCGCACGGTCCAGGCACTGCATCAGATCCGAGGCGGCGAACGGCTTGCCGAGAAAACAGATTGCCCCGGCTTTGAGGGCACGCACCCGCACGCTCTCGTCCGGGAAGGCTGTGATGAAGATGAACGGCGTCGCCGAACCATGCGCGCGCATCTGCGTCAACAGATCGATTCCCGTCATCAGCGGCATCTGCACGTCGGCGATCACACACGAGGTGCCATTCGAATCGGACGACCTCAAGAACTCCTCGGCTGAGGCGAATGTGTGGACGACGTACCCGCGCGATTCCAGGAGATTGTTGATAGCGGCCCGCACGTAAGGGTCGTCGTCAAGCACCGAAATGACCGAAGCCGCTGACAAGACGTCCGCTCCCCACCCGGCATCACGCTCGCCGTCGCCACGGCTATACATAAACCGATAAGGTGGACCTGCCGGTTGCGATTGGAAACTCATACTTAGGTTTGTGCGTCGGGCTTGTTGGACCCTATCCCGATCGCCTCGCTCATTCTCACCAGATCGGCCAGCGACTTCGCGCCCATTTTCCGCATGATCTGGCCGCGATAGATCTTGACGGTGATTTCCGCCAATCCGAGCTGGGCGGCCACTTGCTTGTTCATCAGGCCGGCCGTCACCAGTGACAATACGTCTCGCTCCCGCGGAGAGAGGGACTCGAAGCGGGATCTCACGGTCGAGACCGTCCTGTTGAGGTCGCGCCGCTTGCGGTCTCTCTCGATCGCGGCCTGGACTGCATCCAGGATGTCCTGGTCGCGGACCGGCTTGGTCAGGAAGTCGATCGCGCCGCTCTTCATGGCCCGAACCGTCATGGGAATATCACCGTAACCGGTAATGAAGATGATAGGCGTGTGGATATTCGCCTTGGCAAGATCGGATTGAAGGTCAAGGCCGCTGGCTCCGGGAAGGCGGATGTCGAGCACGAGGCAACTGGGGACTTCCGGCGGCTTGGCGTGGAGGAGTTGTGGTGCCGAGCCGAATGCTTCGACCTTGAGGCCGACCGACTCGAATAAATTGGTGAGCGCACGGCGCATGGACGCGTCGTCATCGACGATGAAGACAATTGGCTGATCGCCGTCCTCCTTCTGCGGTGGCGGAGGTTCCCCGCGCTCGGTCACGAAGTTTCCTCTCGATGGAGGGGCAAGGTGATCTGAAAAGTCGCGCCGTGCTCCTGGTTGGGTGCGGCGAAAAGCCGTCCACCATGCGCCTCGATGATGGATCGACAGATCGACAGCCCCATGCCCATGCCGGTGGACTTCGTGGTGAAGAACGGCGTGAACAGGCGGTCTATCGCCTGTTCACTGATGCCGCCCCCGCAGTCGGAAACGCTCACCAGCACCGCGTCATCGCCGCTCGCCGCTGAACGGATCGCCAGCTCGCGCGGGCGATCATGGACGTCTTCCATGGCCTCGATCCCGTTCATGATCAGGTTGATCAGGACCTGTTGCAATTGGATTCGATCGCCGAATATTTTCGGCAGTGCCGACGACAGCTCCATTCGCACCGACACGGCGTGGCTGGCCATCTCACGCTGAACCAGCGCCACCGACTCCCGTACGACTACATTGGCGTCGAGCGGAGCCATGTCGATGTCGGAGCGCTTGGCGAGCGCTCGAACGCGACGGATCACATCGCTGGCACGCGTGCCATCCTCGATGATCCACTCGACGGAGCGGCCGGCCGCTTGGAGGTCGGGCGGACTGCGCTGCAGCCAGGCGAGGCAGGCGTCGGCGTTTGCGATCACAGCGGCGAGCGGCTGATTGATTTCGTGGGCAATGGAAGCGGTCAGCTCACCCAGAGTCGTGACACGCGTCACATGGGCGAGCTCGGCCTGGGCCTTGCGCAGTGCGTCTTCGGCCTGATTGGCCCGGATGGCCGCGGTTACGTCAGTGCAGACGCCGCGATAGCCCAGAAAAGCGCCGTCGGCGTCGAAGAACGGCTTGCCGCTGGTCCGGACGTAGATCGGCTGCCCGTTGCGATCCTTGCTGCGATACACCAGGTCGCGGAAGGGGACGTGGGCGTCGAGCGCCGCTCGGTGTTGCTGCCATTTCTCGGGTTCGAGATCGGCGTCAGGAGCGATATCCCAGCGCGTGAGTCCGATCAGGCCGGCGGGAGCGGTGATGGTATCAGAGTGCTCCGATACTTGGGTGACGCGATGGTCTGGCCCTGTTTCCCAGAACCAGTCAGAGGCGGTTTCAGCATAGTCGCGGAAGCGCTGCTCGCTCGCGCGCAGTCTGCGCTCTGCCTCTTTGGTCGCCGTGATGTCGGTCACTGATCCCACGAACTCCACGCACCCGTTCGAATCCCGCATCGCGCGGGCCACCGCCCGGACGTACTTGATGGAGCCGTCGGGCATCACGAGCCGGTATTCGTGATCGTAATCCTTTCCCTCTCGTGCGGCCCGAGCCGTGGTCTGTTGCACCGCGAGCCGGTCGTCCGGGTGGATCCGCTGGAGCATGAACGGGATATTCGGCTTGGTTCCCTCGTCGCACTGGAAGATGCGATAGGTCTCCTTGGACCAGGTGATCTCGCGGGTTGCGGCCTTCCATCCGAAACTGCCGGTGTGGCTCAGTTCCTGCGCCTGGGCGAGATAAGCCTCGCTCTGTCGCAGCGCATTCTCGGCTTCCTTGCGCTCGGTGATGTTCTCGCAGGCGACCAGGACGATTGGTCCACCATCGCCCCGCAGCATGGTCTTGGCATTCTCGCGCACCCATAGCACCGAGCCGTCCTTGCGTATCTTCCGGATCTCCCAGGTGTGAGACTGGTCGACGGTCTCAAGGCACAGCGTGACACACGCGCGGACGAAGTTGCGATCCTCCTCGAAGAAGACATCCAGCACCGATCGGCCGATCAGCTCCGCGGCGGCATAGCCCAGTTGCGCGGCGCCGAACGTGTTCACGTTGATCACGGTTCCGGCCGGATCGACCATGAAGTACATGACCGGGGTGTGCTCGAACACTTGCTGCCACTGCTTGACCGCCTCGAGCAAGTCGTCACCATCGGGCTCGCTGCGCGGCTTGGCGGTGACGGTTTGCCTTACGCAGCCGGCGAGGAATTGCGCGGCTGACTTCCCGAATGTCGCTGCTCGGCCAGGCTTCATCGCAGACGCTCCCGGCGCTCTCTGCGTGAATACGAGTAGAGCACGTTGCAACGAGACGAGCAATTCCCGCCAAGGTCGGATGGGCAGTCATCACGTACGCCTGTGACTTGACCGCTGCCGCCCTGTCCAGGGCGGCGCATTGCGTATGCCATGCCGGCAAGTTTTTCACGGTGACCGTGCGGCCGGAGCATCGTGCGCCGTCTCGTTGCACATGAGCCGGCGGGGAGCCCCCCGGGCGAGTACGGACAAACCTAGGTATAGCTCCTCCATTCCTAGTCATATCGGTCATTTACCTCCGTACAATTGAGCGTCTCGTGCCCTGAGGAATAGCCTCATGACCATCGGGCGTATCGCAGCGAGCGCACGAGAACCGAAGGAAACGAACTGGCAAAGCGCGAGCAAGGGAGGAAGACGACAATGTGCGTGACATCGGTGCTTCCTGAGCGTGGCCGATCCGAGTCCGAATGTTGCTCTTCAGACAATGGCTGTGCGGTGTGTGGCGGCAAGTTTGGTCTGGTCCGCTACTATTCCTGGCGCACCGCGCTCTGCTCCAAGAAGTGTGTCGATCGCTTCCGCACACGCCGCGAGCGCGATCACCGGTGGTTGTTCCGGGTTCAGGCCGCGTGAGGCCGAATTAGAGAGCTGACATCGTCCGAGGATCTGATCCGGGAGCGAACGTTGAACCGTTCATGCAGGCTGTTGTGCTCGATGGTTCTTCTCGGCTCCACCGCGACGGTCCGGGCACAGGAGACGGGACACGATGCCGTACATCGCCGGCACCCACCCCAGGACCAGGCGCTGCACGAGAAATTCTATTCGACCTGGCACATGCCGGATAATCCGAGCGTCAGTTGTTGCAACAGTGCTGACTGCTATCCGACCGATATCAAATACATCGACGACCAGATCTATGCCCGGCGCCGGGAGGACGGGAGATACATTCTGATTCCACCGCAAAAGGTGGAGCGAAACAGGGACAATCCGGACGGCCGAAACCATCTTTGCGCTCCGCCACCCACACTGTCGCCGCTGGATAGCGTTTACTGCTTCGCTTTGGGAGGTGCCACATGAGATTCGCGTTCGTGCTGGTGAACGGCCGGACCCCGTTCCGGCAGGCCTGGTGCATGCAGTGCTGCGAGCCGATCAGCGGCAGCTATCTCCGCGAGATCGCGACCCGTCTGCCTTACTGCGATCATCAGTGCTACGCGCTGTTCTGCGAGGCGCTTGCGAAAGATCGCATGAGGGCGGCTTCATGAAATTCATGGTGGTCAATCACGAGCCCCCGTTGTGCGCGGCCACGTGCAGCACCTGCTCGCGGTCGATCCGGTCCGGCTATGTCCGGCATGTGCGGACGCAGCGCCTCTATTGTGACTACGATTGCTACCGGCGCGGTGAACTCGTGACGCTGCTCACGCAATGGTCGGTGCCAGGGCGCAACTTGCCGGCCTCCAGGAACGTCGAGGTCGCCGCTCGCAACGCGATCGAGATGTTTGCGGTCCTGGGTGCCGTCTTCTGCTGGAGCTACACGATCCACGCCTGGACCTTCGCAAGAACCTTGACCGGCGCATACTTGTACGGTCGCGAACCGATCACGATGGAAGGAGGTGACACCTAGCTACGCGACGGCGCTCGCGTGGAAGCCGCAGCGACGCAACCTGGCAGGCGCCGTGTCCAGCCCCGGCGACGTCGCCTAGGGAGCGGGCGCTGCGGCCGCCACGGGTGCCGTTGCGCCGGCCTCCTGCGTGACGACTCGCTGGTCGCTCTTGCCGGCGACCATGCCGCTGCCCTCGAACCTTGTGCGGTAGACCAGCACGTTCTCCATCACGCGCTGGACGTAGTTGCGGGTCTCCGACAGCGGGATGCGCTCGACCCAGTCGACCGGATCGACATTGGGGTCCCTGGGATCGCCGCGCGTCTGCACCCATTCGCGCACGCGGCCACGGCCGGCATTGTAGCTGGCGAAGGTCATGATCTGGTTGCCGCGGTATTCCGAAAAGAGCGCACTGAGCTCGGCCGCGCCCATCTGCGTGTTGTAGACGGGATCGGAGACCATCTTGCCCCAGTCATAGGTCAGGCCGAAGCGCTTGGCGGTGTCGCGGCCCGCTTCCGGCGTCACCTGCATCAGCCCGACCGCGTTGGCATGGGACTTGTCGCGCTGGTCGAACGAGCTTTCGGTGCGCGCCACCGAATAGATCACGCTGGTCTCGATCGCGGGCGCGACCTGCTTGTGCTCGGGGATGCCGATGGTGGGGAAGGCGTAGTGGTCGAGCGCGAGCCCGCGCGCCAGCGCCGTCTTGCCGACCTCCAGCATCACGCGCGCATCGTTGCGCCGGCGGGCAACCTCGCCGAGGGCTTCGAGTGCTGCGACATCGCTGCTCTCCTTGGCGAAGTCCTCGGCATAATAGAACACCATGCTGCGCTCGCCGATGGCGTAGAGCATGTCGGCCGCGCGCACGCGCTCGTCCTCGGGGGGCGTGTCGGCCGAGGCCAGCACAGGCGAGGGCGCACGCAGCTCGATCCGGTCGAGGCCGAGCTTTGCGCGGGCGAGCTGGCCGTAATAGGCGGTATGATAGCGTGCCGCCGCCCGATAGCTCATGCGCGCATCGGCCATGGCGCCCATGGCTTCGGCGGCGCGGCCGCGCCAGTAATGGGCGCGCGACAGCGCGATCGGATTGGATGAGCCCTCGTCGATGGCGGCGAAGTGCACCATGGCCGCTTCGGGATCATCGAGAAAGCGCAGCGCGATCCAGCCGCACATGAAGTGATAGTCGACGCGATAGACTTCCTTTTCCGGCACCGCGGCCGTGCGCACCACGTCATAGGCGGTCTTGAACCTGCCCTGGTCGAGCAGCTTGCGTGCGAGCATGCGGCGCTCGCGCCACCACGCATCGGTGTCCTGGGCGGGCATCATGCCGGGCGCAGCGGCCAGGATCACCTCGGCCGCGTCGTCGATGCGGTCGTTCTGAAGATGCCACTGGGCGCGGCACAGCACATAGCCGAGATCGCGGCGCGCTTCGGCCGGCACGTCCTCGAGATAGTCCTTGGCCTTGCTCTCCTTGCCGGTGACCGCGGCACAGGCTTTGACGATCGCGAGCTCATCCTCGCCGAGCCGTTTGGCGGCGCGCCTCGCGCCTGCGTAATCCTTGGCGCCGAGCCGCTTGTCCATGCGCGCGCGGTGATCGTCCGTGGACAGAAGGTCGCGAAACGCCTCGTAGGACTCCTCCTCGCTACGCTCGGACAATTCGTCGGCGCGCCAGGCTTCGCGCACGAACCGGGCTGCCCTGTCGGTGTCGCCTTCAGCCCGCAATACGCGGGCGAGCGCAAACTTGCCCTTGGCGCTGGTCGGCCGGTCCATCGTGAACTTGTGCACGGTGGCGGCGTCGGCCTTCTCCTGCCACAGCCGCGCCTCGGCACGGCGGCGGAGCAGGGCGCTGCTCGGCCAGTCCGGATTGGCGGCGAGGAAAGCGGCATAGCGCTTGAAATTCGCCGTGCTCTCGGAATGGCGCAGCATGAACCAATCGGCCAGTTTCTGTCCGGCGGGATCGGCGATGCGGTCGCGCGCCGCGCTCGCGTCATCCGTCTTGCCCTTGCGCGCAAGATCGATGGCGTCCTTCAGCGCGGCGAGGTCGCCGGTCAGCGGCGGCGGTGCCGGCCTGTCCGCGGGCTCGTCGACCGTCTTCTTCGACTTGCGCCTGGCCTCGGCATGCTTGCCGTGCCGCGCCTTGCCGGCGGAGGCATGGCGGTGCTTGCCGGCTTTCGCCTCATGCGTCTTCTTCGGCGCGGCCGATTTGTGGCTGCTTTTCGCGGCCAGTTCCGTGGGAAGGAGGGCCATCGCGGCCACGGCAACGAAACACGCGAGCGAGCGTAGGCACTGGTTCATTCGATGGTCCCCCCCTGCGAAACCACACTACAAACCAAGGTCCGCGACGACATGCGGCTTGAGAATCAAAATACCGAACGATGCCCAGGCATCGTCCCGCGTTCCTCAAGCTGTCGCAACAATGCGGCGAAAAGCGGATGCGCGACGGGAACTTCCGCAAAGGAGAAAAGAGCAGGGCTGTTAACCTTCGTTAACGACCGGGCTCGCGCGACGGTTGCATGGTACAGGACGCCAGGAGGGCCAAGATTGCGCGTGTTCCCGCAACCAGTCCGGTGTATGCAGTTCCCTCGTTCCGTCCTTTTGGCCTTTGCATTCCGCACCTATGCCGATTTTCAACCAGTCGATCCGGCGCAAGATCGTCGGCATCGCCCTCGGATTGATCGTCCTGATGCTGGTCACCTCGATCCTGTCGATGGTGATGTCCAGCCAGGTCGGCATCCTGCTCGATGAACTGACCAACCGTTACATCCCGGCCTACAGCCATCTGGCGCGCGCCAACATTCGCTCGCTGGAGCGGGCGCTGGCGCTGCGGCGGATGGTCATGACCCGGATGGAGGCGCCGTCGGATGAGGAGGCCTATGCGGCGCGCCTTCGCGAATTCGAGGAATCGGACCGCAGGATCGAGGAGGAGGCCGAGGCCGCGCGCAAGCTGATCAACGCGATCATCGACGACCCCAGGACGTATTCCGACAATGCCGCGCTGGCGCGAATCGATATCCGCATCGACACCGCCGTTACCGAGCTGCGCCGCGACCTGAGCGAGAGCCATGCGAAGCTCCTCAAGCAGGTCGACGCCAGACAGATGACCGAGGCGCGCGGCACGCTGGAACACATCGACGTGCTGCGCGACCAGTTCAACCGGAAGATCGATACGATCCGCGGCGATATGCTGGCGCAGGTCTTCTTCTCGACGTCGCAGGTGATCAGCCGCCAGCATCAGACGATCATCGTTTCGGGTGTCGTGACATTGCTCGCGGCGATCGTCGGATTTGCCTTTGCGCTGCTGGTGTCCAGCGGCATCACGCGTCCGGTACGGCTGCTGCTGGCCGGCGCCCGCGAGGTCGAGGCGGGCCGGTTCGACAAGCCCATCGCCGTCTCGACGCAGGACGAGATCGGCGAGCTCGCCGCGGCCTTCAATCGCATGATCGAGCAGTTGCGGCACAACGAGCGCATCCGGGAGACCTTTGGCCGCTACATCGACCCCAAGGTGGTGCAGGGACTGATCGAGCGGCCGGAGGTCGCCATCGACGGCGAGCGCCGGGTCATGACCATCATGTTCTGCGACATGAGCGGCTTCACCTCGATGAGCGAGGGCATGACCCCGCGTGGCCTCGTCAAGGTGATGAACCACTATTTCACCTTGATGTCCGGCCCCATCAGGAGCAATCGCGGCGTCATCGACAAGTACATCGGCGACGCCATCATGTCCTATTGGGGACCGCCCTTCGTCGAAGAGGACGCGCAGGCCCTGCTCGCCGGCCTTGCCGCCATCGAGATGGCCGACCAGGTGCCCGCGCTGCAGAAGCAGCTGCCCGATCTGCTCGGTATCCGCGCCATGCCCGCGCCGTGCGATCTGCGGATCGGCATCGCCACCGGCGAGGTCCTGACCGGCAGCATCGGCTCCGAGCTGATGATGAGCTTTACCGTGATGGGCGACGCCGTGAATCTCGCCTCGCGGCTGGAGGCCGTCAACAAGGTCTACGGCACCCGCATCCTGGTCTCGCAGGCGACTGCGGACGCGATTGGATCTCGCCTCGAATTGCGCGAGATCGACCGTCTTGCGGTCGCGGGCCAAAGCGCGCCGCAGGCGATCTTCGAGGTGATGGCGCGACCGGGCGCACTCACCGATGCGCAAGTCAGCCTGCGCACGCACTACGTCGATGGTCTCGCCGCGTATCGTGCCCGGCGCTTCGACGACGCACGTGCTGCCTTCAACGCGGCGCTCGAGGCGGTCCCCGGCGACGGTCCCTCGCGCACGATGCTCGGCCGCATCGCGCAGTTCGCGGCCAATCCGCCGGATGCCGCTTGGGACGGCGCCTGGCGACTCGAGCAGAAATAGGCTGCCGCGGAATAATTGATGCTACCCCATAACGATGTTCGCCGTGACCTATTTCCCGGATTTAGGTTAGCTGTCCTTGTGGCGTTTGACGGGGACACGCCGATGACAGAACTTCAGGACAGGTTGGAACGGTTCGAGACGCTCACCGCCGAATGCGAACTGATCGCCAAGCTCGCCACCGACAGCACCAAGCGCGAGTTCTATCTGAGGCTCGGGGAACAGTATCGCCAGCTGGCGGTGGATATTCGGCAGGCGATCGCGACCACGGCTGCGGCCTGAGGCCGGCTGAAATCCGTTCTTAACATTTAGCGCGCATTCTCGCAGCACGCGGGCATCGCCGATCGGCGGTGGCTCGTGGTGGGAAGGCCGGGGTTCGTTGCAATGCAGCGCACCTCGCGAGTGTCATCGTGCTGTGCCTGACAGGGCAAGTCCCATGCGCCTCGTTGCCGTGATCATATTTGCGCTCATGACGGCGGCCTGCGACCAGGAGCGGGACATCACCGGCTCGACGACGCCGAGCTGTCCGATACGAAACTACAGCAGCTACAATCCACGCGACATGAACCAGTGCGTCAACGCCTGCAGATCGTGCGATCGCGGCACCACGGTCACCTGCACGACATCCTGCACCCTCAAGGGGGCTCGCTGAACGGATTACCTTCTGCCTTGCGAGGCGCGGCTCCCCATCGTCCTCGCCGTCTCGACCTGATAGGGTTGGTCGGAGCAGGGGGACATCGGATGAAATTCGCAAGCCTTGAAATCGACAACGCCGGAGGTCTCGCGGGAACGGCGAGCAGCGCGCAGGCTTCCAGCGAACGTGGCGTCGACGGTGCCGAGGCACCGGAACGATTCACATAGGATAGTCATTGGAAGCAGTGGGCAGGACGCGGAGTCCAATGGAATGGGTATGCTCGATCCCGGCCGGTTCCTGGTATCGTGCTCGCATTGCGATGCCTGGCCGATGGCCGCCAACGTGAAACGTTCAAGCTGGTCGGCATCCCCGCATGAGGTCCGTTTCGTCTGCACGCGCTGCCGGCGCGAAGAGACCGCGATCGTCTCGGCGTCCGGCGAACTGACGCCGATCAAGCGCCTCGACGCTCCGCCGCGGGATGTCGCTGTCGCCTGGGCTCAGGCCCAGCGCCCGCGGGGGCGAACGTAGGCGGCGCAGGGCATTGCTCGATTCGTTGTGGAGCCGGCCGATCGCGTCTGCGCCCAAGATGCCAGCGGTCGATTGACTCCCGGCCTGGACGCCCCGTAGATTGGCCGCTGACGGTTCTCCTCATGGAGATCAAAAGGGAACGTGGTGCGAGATGTCCCAAGGGCGGGATCTTCTCAATGCCATGGCTGCCCCCGCAACTGTAAGCGGTGAATCTCTCGTCCTATGCCACTGGGAATCTCGGTCCTGGGAAGGCGACGCAGAGGTAACGACCCGCGAGCCAGGAGACCTGCCGTCAGCCGTGGTCACACGCGAAGATGTCGGTCGGGGAGTACAGACATTAGCTTTGCCGGAGCCATCGATCGCTCCGCCGTAAGGCCTCGTTCGCTGTGACGTGCCACTGACGTCATGCCGAGGTTATAATTGTGTCCCGTATTGTCACTGCCGCCAGGCGCCGCCGCGCCGGCATCGTTGCGGCCGTTTCGCTGTATTCGCTCGATCTCTCCATCGCCCACGCCCAGCAGTCCGTCGCCGAGCAGCTGCCGCCGGTCGAAGTGACCAGATCCGACGATCAGAACCGTACGCGTGCCAGGGCGATCGGCGATGGCGAGACGGGGCGGCGCCGAGCGGCGCCGGACGGGGCGCGGAGTGGGACCGGCTCGTCCGGCTCGGGCAACGAGGCTGCCGCCGGCAATGGCGGTATCGTCGGCGCGGCTACGACCGTCATTACGGCCGCGGACATCGCTCATGCGCCGTCGCAGACGCTGGCCGAGATCATCGCGACGCAAGTGCCGGGCGCCCAGATCACGACGTTCTATGGCGGCCAGATCGGTGCCAAGACCAGTGTCGACCTCCGCGGCTTCGGTGCCTTCGCCACGGCCAACACGCTGGTGCTGGTCAACGGACGGCGGCTGAACGACATCGATATGGCGCAGGTGGACCTCTCCACCATCCCGCTCAATGCCATCGAGCGCATCGAGATCACGCGCGGCAATTCCGGTGCGGTGCTGTATGGCGACAATGCGGTCGGCGGCGTCATCAACATCGTTACCAAGAACGGCGTCGGCGGCCCGCCCGTGACCGCGCGCATCGAGGCCGGTTTCGGCTCGTTCAATACCAGGCTCGGCAACGTCTCGGCCGCGATCAATTCCGGTCCGTGGTCGACCTCGTTCTACGGCAATGCCGTCAGGACCGACGGCTATCGCGACAACAATCGCTATTCCCAGGAGAATGGCGTCGGCAATCTGAACTACACGACGCCGGGCCTGACCGCCTTCCTGACCGTCACCGCTGACAATCAGGAGCTGCGACTGCCGGGCGGCCGCACCGTCGATCCCTCCATCGGCGTCGACGAGCTCGCGACCAGCCGGCGAGGGACCAGCACGCCCTTCAACTACGCCAATCAGCAGGGTTTTGGCGCGACCGCGGGCTTCACGAAAACCCTTGTCAACGGCGTCGATCTCATCGTCGACGGCGGCGTGCGCGACAAGAAGCAGCAGAGTGCGTTCTTCTCGAGCCCGGCGCCGGTCCCGGCTTTCTTCACGTCGACCTATGTCGATGCTGACCTTGCGACATGGTCGATCACGCCGCGGCTCAGCGTGAAGAGCCTTCTGCTCGGAATGCCGTCGCAGCTGCTGACCGGCGTCGACTACTACGATGCGAGCTTTCAGCAGAACCGCGGCGCCGGCCAGGGTCTCGCTCCCTGGCACAATTACGATCTCAGGCAGCGGACGGTTGCGGGCTATGTCCAGCACACGCTCGGCGTCGCGCCAGCGACCGATATCTCCTACGGCGCCCGGGTGCAGAACACCAATCTCTCGGCACGTGACAATTTCGACCCGGCGGCTCCGTTCAACGCCGACGTCGGCGCGCTCCCGCTCAGGAGCGACGAGACGCAATATGCGCTGCACCTCGGTGCGGAGCATCGCCTCAATGACACCGTCGCGCTGTTCGGCCGGGTTGCGCGCGCCTTTCGCACGCCTGATGTCGACGAGCGGGTGTCGTCGGGCCCTTCATTCGACCCGTTCTTCAATCCGCTCCCGCAAACGTTCCAGCTCAAGACCCAGACCTCGCAGGACATCGAGGGCGGGCTGCGCATCAGAGGAGGCGGACTGCAGATGCAGAGCAGCCTCTATCTGATGGACCTCGCCAACGAGATCCATTTCAATCCGATCCTGTTCTACAACACCAATCTGGATCCGACCCGCCGCTACGGCTCGGAGACCAGCGTCTCCTATCGCATCAACGACGCCCTGCTGGTGCGCTCCGGCATGGCCTATACACGGGCTGTCTTCCGCGAAGGCGTCTGGGCGGGCAACGACGTGCCGCTGGTGTCGCGCTACACCGCGAGTGCGGGCCTCACCTGGAACATCTGGCAGAACTATCTGGTGCTGGACGCCACCGCGCGCTTCTGGAGCGAGCGTCGCATGGACAACGACCAGGCCGGAACCCAGAAGCCGATTCCCGCCAATGGCACGATCGACCTTAAGCTCAGCGGCCAATATGAGCGCTACTTCTGGTCGCTCAACGTCAACAATGTGCTGAACGCGCTCTACTACGACTACGCCGTCGCAAGCACCTTCACGGACGGTCGCTTCAGCGCCTATCCGCTGCCCGGTCGCACCTATCTGCTCAAGGCCGGCGCCACGTTTTGATTTCAATGGGGCTGTCACAGGCCCCCAAATGGACTAGAACTCGAAGAGAAGGAGATCACTTATGGCTCTCAATATCCTGCCGTCCGGCGGCGACGGTTTCCGCCTCCATCCGGTGGCGCCGCGTCTCGCGCCGATGTTCGGCTTCGCGCTGCTGACGGTGTCGTGCGCGCTCGCAAGTCTTGCGTTCGCCTGTGCGACGCCGTTTGCGGCCTTCGCCGTGGTCGCGGCCGCGATGCTGCCGCTGCGACCGGCGCTGCTCGTCGTCACCGGCGCCTGGCTCGTGAACCAGAGCATCGGTTTCGGCGCGCTGCACTATCCCATCGATGGCAGCACCATCGCCTGGGGATTCGTCATCGGCGCGGCTGCGCTGCTGGCGACCGCAGTGGCGTCGGCCCTGCTCCGCATGCTGCCGCAGGGCCGCACGATGCTGATGCTCGCGCTCACGCTCGTCGCCGCCTATGCGGCCTACGAGCTCGCGCTGCTCGCCGCGACGCCGTTCCTGGGCGGAGAGACCGCCTTCACCGCAGCCATTGTCACGCGCATCGGGCTGACCAATTTCGCCTGGCTCGCCGGCCTCGTCGCCGTTTGCGAGGTCGTGCGCCTGCTCGATCCGTTCGGGCGCAAGGGAGTGATGTCGGCCTGAGGAGTCCTCTCGTCGCCCGGATGGAGCGCAGCGAAACCCGGGACAAATCGTTCCATAGCGCGACACCTCCCCGGATTACGCTTACGGCCATCCGGGTTGCATCGCCTCGCCTGTGTCGCCCTCTGTCAATCCACCATCGTGAAAATATTCCACTTTACCGAAATTCGGTTTTGTCGTATGTGTCGCCCATCCCGGTTCATCCTTGAGGGGCGATCATGTGGTCGTCATTGTCGCGAGCCGGGCTTGCGGTGGACGCGGCAGCGTCGTGCACGAGAGGTGAAGGGCCGGGCGGATTGCTCTCCGTGAGCCCGAAGCTGCGTGTGGACGAGCGGCGCTGCTAGGCTTCGTCGTGCCAGCATTTCGGCGGCAAAGTGCACAACGCCGTCGAACCCTGTGGCGCCAACGAACCGCGCGTACGGCAAAACCGTGTGGTCCTGGCCGTCGTTGCTACGGTCAAGCTCTTGCGGAGGCGGCAGTCGCGTCAACCGGCGCGGCGCCGGTGGATTTCGCGAGAGTGAGGGAGGCCAGAACGAACTCGGCTCCCGGGAGAGCACGGCATAAGCCGTCCGACCATCGCGCAGGGAAGGCCGTGTGTTGGGCTTCACCTGTATGCTGCTGTGCGGTTCTCTGCGTGTGCTCTATGCGCAGCAGACCGCGGGTGCGAGCCGGCACCCGGCCTTCCCTGCGCCCTCTTGGCTCAAGAGGGTGGAACGACGAAGCAAAGCTCGGGCGAATTCAGCCGCGAGAACGCGACGGCATGTCCGCAGCCACATCCACCGTCATTGCGAGGAGCGTAGCGACGAAGCAATCCAGAATCCCTCCGCGGAAAGACTCTGGATTGCTTCGCTTCGCTCGCAATGACGCGGAGGAGAGAGCGTGCGCCAAACTCCATTCCCGTGCCCCGGACGCAGCGCAGTGTCCCTTCGACGGTGCGCTGCAGAGCCGGGGCCCATGCCGCCGTGTCGCATACCGTGTGGCCGCGGCAGATTGCAGCCAATGCCCAAGCCGACTCAGCCGCCAGGGTGCGTTGTTCTCGGGGCAGAAATGGGCGCATTGTGTCCGTTGCGAAATCTGAAGTTGTCAGATGGCTCCTCGGCGGAGGTATCAAAGTAGCCTTATCCGTGTCTTCTACGCCACGATTGTTGTGTCTTCGCAACACTCATGCCGCATTTAACCTTCACCATCGGCGGTTCGCGTCGTCGCCGCTTTTTGGCCACACCCGAACATGAATAAAATCACTCTAATGTTTTAAGGCAGTGGCGGTCTTCGAAGGCGACGAGAAAGTCCCAAGGTCGATTCAAATCTTGGCTCTGATTTTTCGGGTCTGAAAGGGTTGGCCGGGGAAACTGGTTGCGATGGTCGCAAAGATTGACAAGCAGAGGCTGCCGAGCCGTCACGTGACGGAAGGCCCTGCGCGTGCGCCCCATCGGTCCTATTTCTACGCCATGGGGCTGACCACCGATCAGATCCACCAGCCTTTCGTCGGCGTCGCCTCCTGCTGGAACGAGGCTGCTCCCTGCAACATCGCGCTGATGCGCCAGGCCCAGGCGGTGAAGAAGGGCGTGGCGTCGGCCGGCGGCACGCCGCGCGAATTCTGCACCATCACCGTCACCGATGGCATCGCCATGGGCCATGACGGCATGCGCTCCTCGCTGCCGTCGCGGGAATGCATCGCCGACTCGGTCGAACTGACGGTGCGTGGTCACGCCTATGACGCGCTGGTCGGCCTTGCCGGCTGCGACAAGTCGCTGCCGGGCATGATGATGGCGATGGTCCGCCTCAACGTGCCCTCGATCTTCATCTATGGCGGCTCGATCCTGCCCGGCAATTTCCGCGGGCAGCAGGTCACCGTGCAGGACATGTTCGAGGCGGTCGGCAAGCACTCGGTCGGCGCCATGTCGGACGAGGACCTCGACGAGATCGAGCGTGTGGCCTGCCCGTCGGCGGGCGCTTGCGGCGCGCAGTTCACCGCCAACACCATGGCGACCGTTTCCGAGGCGATCGGCCTCGCTTTGCCGTACTCGGCCGGTGCCCCGGCACCCTACGAAATTCGCGACGCGTTCTGCATGACCGCGGGCGAGAAGGTGATGGACCTGATCGCTCAGAACATCCGGCCGCGCGACATCGTCACCCGCAAGGCGCTGGAGAATGCCGCTGCCGTGGTTGCAGCCTCTGGCGGCTCGACCAATGCTGCGCTGCACCTGCCGGCGATCGCACACGAGGTTGGCATCAAGTTCGACCTGTTCGACGTCGCTGAAATCTTCAAAAAGACACCTTATGTCGCGGATTTGAAGCCAGGCGGCCGTTATGTCGCCAAAGACATGTTTGAAGTAGGTGGCATACCGCTTCTGATGAAGACGCTGCTCGACAATGGCTTCCTGCACGGTGATTGCCTTACCGTCACGGGCCGCACGATCGCCGAAAACCTCAAGAGCGTGAAATGGAATCCGCACCAGGACGTGGTGCACCCGGCAGACAAGCCCATCACCGTGACAGGCGGTGTGGTCGGTCTGAAGGGCAATTTGGCGCCAGAAGGTGCGATCGTGAAAGTCGCGGGAATGTCCAACCTCAGGTTTACCGGTCCGGCCAGGTGCTTCGACCGTGAGGAGGATGCGTTTGAGGCGGTCCAGAACCGCACCTACCGCGAAGGCGAAGTCATCGTGATCCGCTACGAGGGGCCGAAGGGCGGCCCCGGCATGCGGGAAATGCTCCAGACCACAGCTGCGCTGACCGGCCAGGGCATGGGCGGCAAGATCGCGCTCATCACCGACGGCCGCTTCTCCGGCGCCACCCGCGGCTTCTGCATCGGCCATGTCGGGCCGGAGGCCGCCATCGGCGGCCCGATCGGGCTGCTCGAGGACGGCGACATCATCGAGATCGACGCGGTCGCCGGTACCCTTAACGTAAAATTGAGCGACGCCGAGCTCGCCCAGCGCAAGACCAAATGGAGCGCTCGCGCGACTAACCATACGTCGGGTGTGCTCTGGAAATATGCTCAGCAGGTCGGACCGGCGGTCGGTGGGGCGGTAACCCATCCAGGCGGCGCGCACGAGAAACAGTGCTATGCGGACATCTAGGCGTGCGATAGTTGCGTTTGTGTTGGGGGCGGCTGCGCTGGCCGCGCCGGCGCTCGCCTTCGACGGCGCGCCGGTCAACCCCAAGGACGCGGCCATCCCGGTCGTAACCACCTTGCCCGGCGCCGCAGGCGCCGTGCGCACCAAGGTTCCGCCGGCAGTCGCAACCCAGGAAACCTCGCTCAGCGCGCTGCAATATGCCGCCGAGGGTGGCCACCCCATCGCGCAGTGGAAGCTCGGCCGCATGTACGCCAACGGCGACGGCGTCGCCCAGGACGATTTGCGTGCCTTCGAATATTTCAGCCGGATCGCCAACGCGCATGCCGAGGACAGCCCGTCGGCGCCGCAGGCGCAGATCGTGGCCAATGCCTTCGTCGCGCTCGGCCGCTATTATCTCAGCGGCATCCCGAACTCGAAGATCAAGTCGGACCCGGAGCGGGCGCGGGAGATGTTCTCCTATGCGGCCTCCTATTTCGGCAACGCCGACGCGCAATATGATCTCGCGCGGCTGTACCTGAAGACCCCGGACGCCTCGCGCGAGGATTTCCGCTATGGCGCGCGCTGGCTCGGCCTCGCCGCGCAGAAGGGCCAGCACCAGGCGCAGGCGCTGCTCGGCCAGATGCTGTTCAACGGCGACCGCCTGCCGCGCCAGGCCGCGCGCGGCCTGATGTGGCTGACCCTGGCGCGCGACAGCGCCGGCGCCGAGGAGACCTGGATCAAGGAAAGCTACAACCGCGCCTTCGCCAAGGCCTCCGACGACGACCGCGCCATGTGCCTGCAAATGCTGGAGCAGTGGGTGCAGGGCCGCCGGGACTAGGTTAGGTCCCGTGGGATGGGCAAAGGCGCCTTGGCGCCGTGCCCACCGCCCGATCGGCGTTCACGCCGCGTCGAGATCCAGATCCGCCCACACCGGCACGTGGTCCGACGGCTTCTCCCAGCCGCGCACATAGCTGTCGATGCCGACATTGGCGAGCCGGTCGCTGGCCTGTGGCGACAGCAGCAGGTGGTCGATGCGCAGGCCCTGGTTCTTCTGCCACGCCCCGGCCTGGTAGTCCCAGAAGGTGTAGAGCCCGGGCTCGTCGGTGACGGCGCGCAAGGCGTCGGTCAGGCCGAGGCCGAGCAGGGACTGGAAGCTCTCGCGCGTCTCCGTCTTGAACAGGGCGTCCTCGGTCCAGGCGGCCGGATTGTGCACGTCGCGGGCATGCGGGATGACGTTGAAGTCGCCCGCAAGGATCAGCGGCTCCTCAGCCTTGAGGCGCTCCTTCGAATATTCAAGAAGCCGGGACATCCATTTGAGCTTGTAGGGATATTTGTCGCTCCCGACCGGGTTGCCATTGGGCAGATAAAGGCAGGCGATGCGCAGCACCCCGCGCTTGAGCGTGACCACGCCCTCGAGGAAGCGGGCATGCGTATCCTCGTCGTCGCCGGCAAGCCCCGACTTGGTCTCGTCGAATCGCAGCTTCGAGAGCAGGGCGACGCCGTTGAACGTCTTCTGCCCATGGGTGACGACGTTGTAGCCCAGCGCCTCGATCTCCAGCCGCGGAAAGGCATCGTCGACGCATTTGATCTCCTGGAGGCAGACGATGTCGGGCTGGCACTCCTTCAGCCAGGTCAGCAGGAGATCGATCCGCTGCCGGACCGAGTTCACGTTCCAGGTTGCTACTCTGATGGACATAGGGAGGGGCTCCGGGCGGGGCCATGGTTAGAACAAACTGCAAACGCGCCCGTCAAGGACGCCGCAAAATCTCCCACAAAATTAACCCGGTCTAAGCAGGCGGCGGGCCATTGATCATCGAAAGGTTCCGCGGATGGGTTGGCCGGACGAGTCGATGAAGCGAACTGAGCCGCGTGACGGCCTGATCGGCGCATTCCTGTATTGGCTTGGCGGCTTCGAGATCGAGGACGGCATGACGGCCGATCTCAGCGAGCGCGAGATCCGCCGCATCCGCGCCAAGCAGATCGACGCCGTGACGCGGCTGATGCCGGTGACGATGGCGGTGACGATGCTGAACGTCGCCATCGTGCTGATCCTGTTCTGGGGCAGGGGCTGGAACGACTTCCTCGCCATCTGGGGCCTGACGCTCGCCGTCACCGCCTCGCTCGCGGTGCGCTCCTGGCAACGGTCGCATCAGAACCCGCCGCAAGAGGCTTCGCCCCGCGCCGCACGGCAGATGCTGCGGCAGGCATTCTTCCTCGCCGCGATCTGGGGCACGCTGCCGCTCGCGCTGTTCAGCCGCATCGAGCCGACCAGTCAGCTCATCCTGGCCTGCCTGATGGTCGGCATGATGTCGGGCGGCGCCTTCACGCTCTCGACCTTCCCGCGCGCGGGCCTCGTCTATCTCGCCACCATGACCGTCGCCTGCGCCGGTGCGCTGCTGCTGTGCGGCACCGGGCCCTATCTCGTGACCTCGGTGTTCCTGCTGCTGTTCGCATTCTTCATGGCGCGCAACATCGTCTCGCAGGGCAATCTGTTCCTCGGCAATCTCAAGGCCCAGCTCGAGCTCGAGCGCCAGACGGAGATCATCTCGCTGCTTCTGAAGGATTTTCAGGAGAACGCCAGCGACTGGCTGTGGCAGACCGACGCCGACGGGCATCTGATCGACGTGCCCCAACGCTTCGCGGACGTCGCGCAGCTGCCGCTTCCGCTGTTGAAGGGATCCCATTTCGCCGACGTACTCGACATGCTCTGCCCCGAGGACAAGAGCGCAGCCTACAACGTTGTCGGCCTGATGGAGCAGAACGAGCCCTTGCACGAGATGAACCTCAAGGTCGTTGCCGGCGGCGAGGCGCGGCTGTGGTCGCTGACGGCGAAGCCCGCCTATGATCGCGAGGGACATTTCCTCGGCTATCGCGGCTTCGGGCGCGACGTGACCGAGCGTTGGCGCGCGGAAAAGGCCGAGGCCGAGAGCCGCGCCAAGTCGGACTTCCTCGCGGTGATGAGCCACGAGATCCGCACGCCGATGAACGGCGTGCTCGGGCTCGCCAGCATGCTGCTCGAAACCAAGCTCGACGCGGAGCAGCGCGAAGCCGTCACCACGATCCGCGACTCCGGCGACAATCTCCAGCGCATCCTCAACGATATTCTCGACTTGTCCAAGCTCGAGGCCGGGCGCTTCACCTTCGAGGCGATCGACTTCGCCCCGCAGGCGCTGGTCGAGGCTGTCGCGACCGTTATTCGCGCGAGCGCCAAGAACAGGGGGCTGACGGTCAAGGTCGAACTCGATCCGAACCTGCCGCCGACCCTGCGCGGCGACGTCGCACGCATCCGCCAGGTGCTGCTCAACCTCGCGTCCAATGCGGTGAAGTTCACCGACCAAGGCGAGGTGACGATTTCGGTCACCTGCCAGGCGCGACGCGACCTGCTGGCGACCGTCGAATGGACGGTGACCGACAGCGGCATCGGCATCGCTCCCGAAAAGCTCGGCCAGCTCTTCAGCGACTTCGCGCAAGCCGATGCCTCGATCAGCCGTCGCTTCGGCGGCACCGGCCTCGGTCTTGCGATCTCACGGCGCATCATCGAGCAGATGGGCGGCACCATCGGAGTCACCTCGACGCCGGGCGAAGGCTCGACCTTCCGTTTCACGCTGGTGCTGCCCTGGAGCCAGGCGCAGACGCCCGATCGGGCAGACGGCCGCGACGAGGCCGACGATCTCAAAGCCCGCATTGCCGGCCTCGACCGGCCGCTGAAGGTGCTGGTCGCGGAGGACGATGCCGTCAACCGCATGGTCGTGAGCAAGATGCTGGGATCCTTCGACGTCGAGCTGCGCGTCGTCGCCGACGGCGCCGAGGCCGTCGCGGCGGCATCCGAGGGCAATTACGACATCGTGCTGATGGACGTGCGCATGCCCGACATGGACGGACTTGCCGCCACCCGCGCGATCCGCGCGCAAGGTGGGCGCTTCGAAGCCTTGCCGATCATCGCGCTCACCGCCAATGCCTTCCCCGAGGACATCAAGATCTGTCGCGAGGCCGGCATGTCGGACTTCCTCGCCAAGCCGCTGCGCAAGCCGGCGCTGATCGCGACACTTCTGCGTGCGCTGGACGGCCACGTCATGTCGGAGGACGCACCGCTCCAGCCGGGCCTGACGCCGGTCGAGGTGGAGTGGACGGAGGAGGAAAGGCAGATGACGGGCGCGTAGCCGGTCAGACCGAGAAGCTCGTGCCGCAGCCGCAGGACGCTGTGGCATTGGGATTGTTGACGCGGAACGAGGCGCCGATCAGATCGTCGACGAAATCGACCTGCGATCCCGCCAGGAACGGCTGGGAGGCGGAATCGACCAGCACCACCGCATTGTCCTGCTCGATCACGAGATCGTCGTCGGTGCGGGCACGGTCGATGTCGAACTTGTACTGGAAGCCGGAGCAGCCGCCGCCCTCGACGGAGATGCGCAGCATCGCACCGGAACCTTCGCCCTTGAGGATCTCCCCAATCCGGCGCGCGGCCCGGTCGCTGATGGTCACGTCAGTCGTCATCGTTCGTCTCCGATAGTCCCGCAGTCATACCCAATTCATTTGGTATCCCGCGCCCGACATAGTTAAGTGCCACCATACGCAGAATCAAATGGATAGGGACTAAATTCGCCGTGTCTGTCGGAATGGCAGCCCCCCGTGCGCCCTATGCCTGCGATCCCGATCGCAGCCGCGGCCGGCTGGTCCCCGAACCCCCGAGCCGGACCCGCAGCCCGTTCCGGCGGGATTGCGACCGGGTGATCCATTCCACCGCCTTCCGCCGGTTGAAGTACAAGACCCAGGTGTTCGTGTTCCATGAAGGCGACCATTACCGCACCCGGCTGACCCATTCGCTGGAGGTGGCGCAGATCGCCCGCGCGCTGGCCCGGCAGCTCGGGCTGGATGAGGACCTCACTGAAACCCTCGCGCTCGCGCACGATCTCGGTCATCCGCCGTTCGGGCATGCCGGCGAGCGGGCCCTGGACGCCTGCCTGAAGGAATTCGGCGGCTTCGACCACAACGCCCAGACGCTCCGCGTCGTCGCCTCGCTCGAGCACCGCTATCCCGAGTTCGACGGGCTTAACCTGACCTGGGAATCGCTGGAGGGCATCGTCAAGCACAACGGTCCGCTGACCGACGGCAGCGGCGCCCCGGTCGGGCGCTATCGCGAGCACGGCATTCCCGTCGGCATCGCCGACTACATCAGGACCTACGACCTCGAACTGTGGAGCTTCGCCTCACTGGAAGCACAGGTCGCCGCGATCGCCGACGACATCGCCTATGACGCCCACGACATCGACGACGGCCTGCGCGCCGGCCTGTTTCACCTCGACGATCTCAAGGTGATGCCGCTGACCGCGGAGATCATCGCCGGGATCGCTGCGCATTATCCTGACCTTGAAGACGTCCGGCGGGGCGCCGAGCTGGTGCGCGAGCTGATCTCGCACCTGATCGGGGCGGTGTTTGCGGAGGCACAGAAGAACCTCGCCGCCACCAAGCCGCAATCGGCTCAGGACGTGCGCCAGCAGAGCCGGGCGCTGATCGCGTTCCCCGCCGAGGTCGCGGAGGAAGAGGCCGCCATCAAGGCCTTCCTGTACCAGCACATGTACCGCCACAAGCGGGTGATGCGGGTGATGGGGGAGGCGGAGCAGATCCTGTTCGACCTGTTCGCAAAATACCTGAAATCCCCCGGCGAGCTGCCGCCGGAATGGCTGCTCGGCGCGGAGGCGGACGACGAGGGCGACCGCGCCCGGCGGATCGGCAATTTCATAGCCGGAATGACGGATCGTTTCGCACTCACCGAGCACCAGCGGCTCTTTGACTCGACCCCGGATTTGCGTTAGGCGGCGGCCATGCCCCAGACACCCTCATCCCTGCATCTGTTCGCCGACGTGCTCGCGCGCGTGCACGCCGCCTGCCGCGCGCTTGCGGCGGACGCCGATTGGCCGGAGGGCATCGATTTCTCACGCGTGGTGGTCGAACCGCCGCGCGATGCCTCCCATGGCGACATGGCGACCAACGCTGCCATGGTGCTGGCGAAAGAGGCAAAGGCAAAGCCGCGCGATCTCGCCGAGCAGATCGCCGAGCGGCTCCGTGCCGACGCGCTGATCGCCAAGGTCGACGTCGCCGGTCCCGGCTTCATCAACCTGACACTCAAGCCGGCCGCCTGGGCCGAGGCGCTCCGGACCGTGCTGCGCGAAGGCGCCGATTACGGCCGCGTCCGCGGTGGCTCCAAGGTCAATGTCGAATACGTCTCGGCCAATCCGACCGGGCCGATGCATGTTGGCCATTGCCGCGGTGCCGTGTTCGGCGATGCGCTGGCGAGCCTGCTCCAGTTCGCCGGCCACGACGTCACGCGCGAGTACTACATCAACGATGCCGGCGCTCAGGTCGACGTGCTCGCACGCTCCGCGTTCCTGAGGTATCGCGAGGCGCTCGGCGAGGACATCGGTGCCATTCCCGAAGGGCTCTATCCCGGCGACTACCTCAAGCCGGTCGGGCAGGCGCTGGCGAAGGAGCACGGCGACAAGCTCCTCGCGATGAGCGAGGCGGAATGGCTGCCCCCGGTGCGTGCCAAGGCGATCGCGATGATGATGGACGAGATCAAGGACGATCTCGCCGCCCTCAACATCCGTCACGACGTGTTCTTCTCCGAGCGCTCGCTGATCGAGGCGGGTAACAACAAGGTCGCCGAGACCATCGATTTCCTGCGCGCCAAGGGCGACATCTACGAAGGCCGCCTGCCGCCGCCGAAGGGCGCCCCGGTCGAGGATTGGGAAGACCGCGAGCAGCTGCTGTTCAAGGCGACCGCCTACGGCGACGACGTCGATCGTCCCCTGATCAAGTCGGACAATTCCTACACCTACTTTGCCTCCGACATCGCCTACCACAAGAACAAGTTCGACCGCGGCTTCGCCGAAATGATCGACGTCTGGGGCGCCGACCATGGCGGCTACATCAAGCGCATGCAGGCGGCGGTAAAGGCGACCACCTCCGGAAAGGGGGCGCTCGACGTCAAGATCGTTCAGCTCGTGAAGCTCTTGCGCAACGGCGAGCCGGTCAAAATGTCGAAGCGGAGCGGGGACTTCGTCACCTTGCGTGAGGTGGTGGATGAGGTCGGTCAGGACGCCGTCCGATTCATGATGCTCTACCGGAAGAACGACGCGGTGCTCGACTTCGACCTCGCCAAGGTCATGGAACAGTCGCGCGACAACCCGGTGTTCTACGTCCAGTACGGTCACGCCCGCGGCCACTCGATCTTCCGCAACGCGCGCGCCGAGGTGTTCTCGGAACTGCCCGAGGATACCGGCAAACGGATCGCCTGGCTCAGTGAGTCGGCCGTGGAACGGCTGTCGGACCCGGTCGAACTCGATCTTCTCAAGCGCCTCGCAATTTATCCGCGCATGCTCGAGGCCGCCGCCGTGGCCCACGAGCCGCACCGAATTGCCTTTTATCTCTATGAGTTAGCGAGCGAATTTCACGCACTTTGGACGAAGGGGCGTGATTTGCCCTATTTACGCTTCATTATCAATAATGATGCAGATCTTACAAAGGCGCGACTGGCCATGGTCCAGGGCGTCGTCTCGGTCCTGGCATCGGGCCTCGCCATCCTCGGCGTCCATGCCCCGGACGAGATGCGGTAGTTTGGGGCGAACTACTTAAGGGGAATTCGGGGGTAACCGGCAGAAGCCGGATCGCTTAGACTTGGTTGAAAGCCTTGTGGGTCGAAGGCCGCGCCTTGGTCGAGGGGCGCGCGGCTTTCCCGAAGGGACGCATCATTACGATGGCCGAACGATATCAGGACAGACCGTTTCCTTCCGATGACTATGGTCGCGGTGGCGATCAGCATGGGAAGGCGGAAAATGATCCCTTGGCCGAGCTCGCCCGTCTGATCGGACAAACCGATCCGTTTGCAGCGCAGGGCCGGCCGACCGCGCGCCCGCCGGCAACGCCGGCCCGGAGCTATCAGCCAGACGATTATCGCCAGGACGATGATCAACAGGATTATGCCGAGCAGGCCCCGCCGCCGCCCGGGCCGCCCTCATGGATGCGACGCGCCAACGTGCAGCCCGCACCCGCGCCGGAGCCTGACTATCCCGTCTCCGTCAGCCCGGTTCATCCGCTGCATCGCTATTCGGCCAAGCCTGCAGTGCCTGAACCTGATGTTCATCAGGCTCAGACCTATCAGGATGGCTCTTATCAGGATCAGGCATATCAAGGTCAGGCCTACCAGCAGCACGGCCAGGCTTACCAGGATCAGGCCGAGCAGGAGCCGTACGCGCAGCCCGATCCCTCGCGCTACGACGATGCGCTCTACGGCCGGCTGGAGACAGGCGAGCAGGACTATCAGCGCGATCCCGCCTATCCGGACGACCCTTACGCGTTCCAAAGCGACTACCCCGACGACGCCGAAATCGAAGAGCCGAAGAAGCAGCGCGGTGGCATGATGACGGTCGCGGCGATCCTCGCGCTCGCCGTGGTCGGCACGGGTGCAGCCTTCGCTTACAAGACCTATATGGGCTCGCCCCGCAGTGGCGAGCCGCCGATCATCAAGGCCGACAACACGCCGACCAAGATCGTGCCGGCGCCGACGGACTCCTCGGCCAAGGTGCCGGACCGCATGGCCAGCGGTGACGGCACCGAGAAGATCGTGCCGCGCGAGGAGGCGCCCGTCGACGTCAACGCCAAGGCGGGCGGTCCCCGCGTCGTGTTCCCACCGCTGAACCAGAATGCGAACCCGCCGTCGGTGGCCAGCGTCTCGCCATCCGCGGTTCCGTCGCCCAGCACGGGACCGGTCCCAAGCAACGGGACGTTGCCGAGCAATTCGCCGCGCCCGATCCGGACGGTCGCCGTAAAGGGCGACCAGACCGACGGCACCGTGCCGCAATCGGCCGCCGCCAAGCCGACGACCGCCGCGCCCAAGCCTGTTGCCGCGCCCGCTGCGACGGCGGCGCCGCACAATTCGCCGACCTCGGCAAATGCTAGCCTCAACCAGCCGCTTTCGCTCGCGCCGCAGTCGGGACCGGCGGCCGAGCCTGCGCACCGGATGGCTGCCACCAACCCGACGCAAATCGCCCCCGCCAGCAACGGTGGTGGCTACATCGTGCAGGTGTCTTCGCAGCAAAGCGAAGACAGCGCCGCGGCGTCCTACCGCGTGCTTCAGAGCAAGTACGGCAGTGTGCTCGGCTCCCGCTCGCCGGTGATCAAGCGGGTCGATCTGACCGACAAGGGCAAGGGGATCGTCTATCGCGCCTTCGCGGGTCCCTACGCTTCGGCCGAGGAGGCGACGCAGGCCTGCAACAGCCTGAAGTCTGCCGGCCTGTCCGCCTGCTTCATCCAGAGGAATTAACGGCCGTTTCCTTGACCCCCTCGCGGGGCAGGGTTAATCGGCCGTTATGAGCACGCGGGCCTTCATTACCGGCGTATCCGGAACAGAACTGACCGCCGCCGAGCGGGAGTTCATCCGTGCCGAATGCCCATGGGGCTTCATCCTCTTCAAACGCAACGTCGCGACACCAGCCCAAGTTGCTGCACTGGTTGCGGAATTGCGGGCGGTTGCCAATGCTCCCGATGCTCCGGTCCTGATCGATCAGGAGGGCGGACGGGTGCAGCGACTGGGCCCGCCGCATTGGCCGGTCTATCCGCCGGGCGCCGTATTCGCGACGTTGTACGACACTGATTCGGCGCTTGGGCTCACCGCGGCACGCCTCAGCGCCCGCCTGATCGCTGCCGATCTCGCTGATCTCGGCATCACAGTGGATTGCCTGCCGCTGGCCGATGTGCCCGTGCCGGGTGCCGACGCCGTCATCGGGAACCGGGCCTATGGCACCGAGCCGGGCAAGGTCGCGGCAATTGCCCGTGCGGTCACCGAGGGCCTGGAGCAGGGCGGCGTCCTGCCGGTTCTCAAGCATATTCCCGGACATGGCCGCGCCACCGCCGACACCCATTTCAAGCTTCCGACGGTCGACACGCCCCGCGACGAGCTGGAACGCACGGATTTCGCCCCGTTCAAGTCACTCGCGGATCTGCCGATGGCCATGACTGCACATGTTGTGTTTAGCGCGGTCGACCCCGCCCATCCGGCGACGACATCTGCGACAATGATTGCTGACGTGATTCGCGGCGCAATCGGGTTCCAGGGTTTGTTAATGAGTGATGACGTGTCGATGAACGCGCTGTCGGGGAATATCGCCGAGCGGACCCGCGCCATCTTCGCGGCCGGCTGCGACGTTGCCCTGCATTGCAACGGCAACATCGAGGAGATGCGCGACGTTGCCGGCCAGACACCTGAATTGTCGGGCAGGGCATTGGAGCGGGCGAAAGCCGCGCTCGCCGCACGCAAGCCGCCGCAGCCACTCGACCGGGCCGCCGCGCGCGCGGAACTGGACGCATTGATCGCACGGGCAAACACGGCATCGGCATGACCGCAGAAATCCTATCGTTCGAAACCGGGCGGCCTGCAGAGCTCGCCGAGGGCGAGCCGGCGTTGGTGGTGGACGTCGAGGGCTATGAGGGCCCGCTCGACCTCCTGCTCGCATTGGCGCGGCAGCAGAAGGTCGACCTCGCCAAGATTTCGATCCTGGCGCTGGCCGACCAGTACCTCCACTTCATCGAGGCCGCGCGGAAGATCCGGCTCGAGCTTGCCGCCGACTACCTCGTCATGGCGGCCTGGCTTGCCTTTCTGAAGTCGCGCCTGCTGCTGCCGGAGCCGCCGAGTGCGGAAGGCCCGAGCGCCGAGCAGATGGCGACGGCACTGGCCAACCGCCTGCGCCGGCTGGAAGCCATACGCGAAGCGGCCAACCGGCTCATGAACAGGCCGCAATTGCAGCGCGACATCTTCCCGCGCGGCGAGCCCGAGCAGATCGCCGAGATCAAGCATCCGAAATACACCGCGACGCTGTACGACCTGCTCACCGCCTACGCCGCACAGCGCCAGTCGCGCGTGCTGGCGAGCGTGCATCTGGCCAAGCGCACGGTGTGGTCGCTCGCCGAGGCGCGTGCCACGCTGGAGCGGCTGGTCGGCAGCCTCAACGAACAGGACGACTGGGGCGTGCTCGACGATTTTCTGATCCGGCATGTCGCCGATCCGACGCAGCGGGCAACGGTGTTCGCCTCGAGCTTTGCTGCCGCCCTCGAGCTGGTGCGCGAAGGTCAGCTCGAGCTGAACCAGAAAGAGGCGTTTGCGCCGATCTATTTCCGGAAGGGGCGCCCAAAACCGGTCCCGGACGCAGCTCCTGCGCCCGACGCGCCGGTCGCCTAAGTGCAAGAAGGAGAATCTGCCATGGCAAGCCTGGCTGAAGTGCGGGTAGAAGAGGCCGAGCCGATGGAGAACGAATCTCAGGCACGTCCTGAAGAATTGCGGCTGCTTGAAGCGCTGCTGTTCGCGTCGAGTGAACCGCTGGATACCGCGACGCTGGCCAAGCGCATGCCCGAGGGCGTGGACGTGAAGGCCGCGCTTGAGCAGCTCCAGGCCGATTATGCCTCGCGCGGCGTCAACCTCGTGCGTGTCGCCAACAAATGGACCTTCCGCACGGCCGGCGACCTCGCCTGGCTGATGACGCGGGAGACCACCGAGACCCGCCGCCTGTCGCGTGCGGCGATCGAGGTGCTCGCGATCATCGCCTATCACCAGCCGGTGACACGTGCCGAGATCGAGGAGATCCGCGGTGTCGTGACTTCAAAGGGCACGCTCGACGTGCTGCTGGAGACCGGCTGGATCAAGCCGCGTGGCCGCCGCAAGACGCCCGGTCGCCCCTTGACCTTCGGAACCACCGAGGAATTCCTGTCCCAGTTCACCCTGGAACAGCTCGGCGACCTGCCGGGCCTCGAAGAGCTGAAGGGCACGGGCCTGCTGGATTCGCGGCTGCCGACTGGATTTAGCGTGCCGACGCCGTCCGACGACCCGGCTCTGCGCGAGGACGAGGATCCGCTGGAACCGGGCGAGGACCTCGATCTCGCGCTGGCGCCTGCGGTCGAGCCCGAGACGCCGGAAGGCGGCAATGAGGGCGGCAGCGAAGGCGGCACCGAGGAGTGATGCCCGTCCGCTTACGGGCCCTGCGACCAGTTAACACTAGCAAGATTGCGTAGTGGCGACAGCGAATTGGCGCTGCCTTGGTCCTTGTTTTTGAGACCTGCCAAGCCTAGGTTTCGGTGAAGATCGGCCGGGTCCCCGGCCATGCGCGTTTGGAGGGTTGCAGGATGGGTTCACTCAGCATTTGGCACTGGATCTTGGTGATCGCAGTGGTCCTGCTGCTGTTCGGCCGCGGCAAGATTTCGGATCTGATGGGCGACGTGGCGCAGGGCATCAAGGCCTTCAAGAAGGGCATGCAGGACGACGACAAGCCCGCCGAGAAGCCGGAGCCGGCCAAGTCGATCGAGCACAATGGTGCGCCGACTGCCGCACGGTCCGACGTCGGCAGCAAGGCCGTCTGAGCCAGAGAGCACGCGAGACACGGGTAGCGGCCCCGATCCTGCGCGCGAGGATTGGGCCGGCTCCGGCTGGCGTGAACGGAAGACCTCATGTTCGACATCGGGTGGAGTGAACTGGTCCTGATCGGGGTCGTGGCCCTGATCGCCATCGGCCCGAAAGAGCTGCCGGGCGTGTTGCGCATGGTCGGGCAATGGATGAGCAAGGCCCGCAAGATGGCCGCGGAGTTCCAGGGCCAGTTCCAGGAAGCGATGCGCGAGGCCGAGATGGCCGACCTCAAGAAGAGCTTTGACGAGGTCAAGGAAGCCGCGACCGGCTTTACCAGCAACAATCCGCTGACCTCGCTGCAGAAGGACGTCAGCGACGCGCTCCGCGTCGATGCGCTGGACAAGCCGGCCGAGACACCTGCCGCCACCGCCATCGATCCGCCCGTCACACCGACGGCACCGGAAACGCCGACGCCTGCGACCTTCATGGAAGCCGAAGCGCATGCGGCCGCGAACGAGCCGCTCGCGATCACCCGTGACGTCGAACAGGCACCGGTTGCGCAGGACACCGCGCCGTCCGAGGCGATCAAGGACGCCAAAGCGTCATGACCGACGCCGATATCGAGGCCAGCAAAGCCCCGCTGATGGACCATCTGATCGAGCTGCGCTCGCGGCTGATCAAGGCGCTGCTCGGCTTCGGCATTGCCTTCATCTTCTGCTTCTTCTTCGCCAAGCAGATCTACAACGTGCTGGTCTGGCCGTTCGTGTGGGTCGCAGGGCCCGAGAACTCCAAGTTCATCTACACCGCGCTGCTGGAATATTTCATCACACAGCTGAAGCTCGCGCTGTTCGGCGCCGGCTTCATCTCGTTCCCGATCGTGGCGACGCAGATCTACAAGTTCGTGGCGCCCGGTCTCTACAAGCACGAGAAGCAGGCCTTCCTGCCGTATCTGGTCGCCACCCCGTTCTTCTTCGTGCTTGGCGCGGCGCTGGTCTATTTCGTCGTGCTGCCGATGCTGGTTCGCTTCTCGCTCGGCATGCAGCAGGCCGGCAGCGACGAGACCGCGCAGATCCAGCTCCTGCCCAAGGTCGGCGAATATCTGTCGCTGATGATGTCGCTGATCTTCGCGTTCGGCATCGCCTTCCAGCTTCCGGTGATCCTGACGCTGCTCGGGCGGATCGGCATTGTCACCTCGAAGATGCTGCGCGAGAAGCGCCGCTACTTCATCGTGATGGCCTTCGTCATCGCGGCCGTGCTGACACCGCCGGATGTGCTCAGCCAGTGCTCCCTGGCCATTCCGCTGATGGCGCTCTACGAGGGCTCGATCATCGCGGTCGGTATGGTGGAGAAGAGGGCAGCGGCTTCGCAGGCTGCCACCGGCACCGACGTGTCGACACCGGCCAATCCGGCGGAGTAGGGCACTTTCGCTTTATCATCGCACTGCTCAGCCCATGATTCGTCATGCCCGGGCTTGACCCGGGCATCCACGACTTGGTCTAAGGCGGCAGACACGTGGATGGCCGGGATAAACCCGGCCATGACGGGAAGACAGCCATGCACGACATCAAATCGATCCGCGACAATCCGCAAGCCTTCGACGCCGGCCTCGCACGGCGCGGTTTGAAGCCGATGTCGGCCTCGCTGCTGGCGATCGACGAGAGGCGGCGTGCGGCGATCCTTGCCTCCGAGCAGGCGCAGGCGCGGCGCAATGCGGCTTCGAAGGAGATCGGCGATGCCAAGAAGGCCAAGGACGAGGCGCGCGCCGCCAAGCTGATGGCCGAGGTCGCCGACCTCAAGACCACGATGCCGCAGCTCGAAGCCGCCGCCAAGGCTGCCGACGAGGAGCTGACAAAAGAGCTGTCGGCGATCCCGAACATTCCGTTCGACGAAGTGCCTGACGGCGTCGACGAGCACGGCAACGTCCAGCACCACGTGTTCGGCAACAAGCGCAACTACAGCTTTGCGCCAAAACTACATGACGATCTCGGCACCGCGCTCGGTTACATGGATTTCGAGGCGGCGGCCAAACTCTCCGGCGCGCGCTTCGTCGTGCTGAAGAAGGGGCTGGCACGACTCGAACGCGCCATCGGCCAGTTCATGCTCGACCTGCACACGACCGAGCATGGCTACACCGAGATCAATCCGCCGCTCCTGGTGCGCAACGAGGTGATGTTCGGCACCGGGCAACTGCCGAAATTCGAGGACGACCAGTTCTGGGCGATCAAGGGCGAACTGCTCGCCTCGCCCGACCTTGAGCGGTTGAAGACCGAGCGCCTCGGTCTGATTCCCACCGCCGAGGTGTCGCTCACCAATCTCGCGCGCGAGTCGATTCTCGACGAGAAGCAATTGCCGATGCGGCTCACCGCGCTGACGCCGTGCTTCCGCGCCGAGGCGGGCGCGGCGGGGCGCGACACGCGCGGCATGATCCGCCAGCACCAGTTCACCAAGGTGGAGCTGGTCTCGATCACCACGCCGGAAACCAGCAAGGACGAGCTGGAGCGGATGCTGTCCTGCGCCGAGCAGGTGTTGCAGAAACTCGACCTGCATTATCGCGTGATGACGCTCTGCGCAGGAGATATGGGTTTCTCGTCGCAGAAAACCTATGACATCGAGGTCTGGATGCCCGGGCAGGGCGACGGCGGCATGTTCCGCGAGATCTCGAGCTGCTCGGTGTGCGGCGACTTCCAGGCACGCCGCATGGATGCGCGCTCGCGCGGGCCGGATGGCAAGCCGCGCTTCGTGCACACGCTGAACGGCTCCGGCACTGCGGTCGGCCGCGCGTTGATCGCCGTGATGGAGACCTATCAGCAGGAGGACGGCTCGATCGCGGTCCCCAGCGTGCTCCAGCCCTATATGGGCGGGCTGAAGGTGATTGCGCGCGACTAAAGCGTTTTCCCGCGAAGTGGGCACCGGTTCGCGTCCGAAAACGCGGCATGACGAGAATCGCGTTGCGAAGATCGGACGGCCGGCTATCCTGCCGGCCCCTCAACGCGACCCCATCCTTCATGCCCTTGCACCGCGACATCTTCTGGATCGGCAGACAATGGGCTGTGACAGGTGCCGGGATCCAGGCCATCGATCAGCGTCTCCGCGGCGTCCTGGACATCGAGATCGCGCGGCTTTGGGACGATGATCTCATGCAGAGCCGACGAGCCAAGCCCGGAGTGAATGCTGCGGATTTCGACAAGGCGCTGACGGTGGCACGCGAACGGTTTCCGCAGGCGCCGACACCTGACCCGTTCGTCGCGCAGCTGGAGGCGCTCGGGGTGATCGAGGCTCCCGTCGTGAATCCGGTCGTGCCGGCGATGCAACTGCGTGCGGAGGGCCGGCTCGCGCGTTTCCTGCCGCAATGGCGCATTCGCCGCTAGCGGGACCAGGCCGGGAACCTGCTGCCGGGCCCTGATCTGCCGGTTTGCCTGATGGGCCACGGCCGGATATGACAGATCAAACGGTTTTCGGAATCGACCTATCGCATGCGCATTCTCTGCACCAATGACGACGGCATCCATGCTCCCGGCCTCAAGGTCGTGGAGGAGATCGCGCGCGCCTTGTCGGACGACGTCTGGGTGGTGGCGCCCGAGCTCGACCAGTCCGGCGTGTCGCATTCGCTGTCGCTGAACGATCCCTTGCGCCTGCGCGAGGTCGGCCCGCGGCACTTTGCCGTGCGCGGCACGCCGACGGACTGCGTCATCATGGGGGCCCGCCATATCCTGGGTGCCAAGCTGCCTGATATCGTGCTGTCCGGCGTCAACAAGGGCCGCAACGTCGCCGAGGACGTGGTCTATTCCGGCACCATTGCCGGCGCGTTGGAGGGCACCATCCTGGGGCTGCCGTCATTCGCACTGTCGCAGGAATTCAGTGTCGAGACCCGTGAACGGCCGCCGTGGGACACCGCGCGCAAATTCGGGCCCGACATCCTGCGCAAGGCGATCGCTGCCGGCGTTCCCAAAGACACCGTCATCAACGTCAACTTCCCGTCCTGTGCGCCCGAGGATGTGTTGGGCGTCCGCGTCACGCGCCAGGGCAAGCGCAATCTCGGCTTCCTCAAGATCGACGAGCGCAGGGATGGCCGCGGCAATCCCTATTTCTGGATCGGCTTCGAGCGCACCGCGATGATGGATACGCCTGCCGACGGCACCGATCTCGCGGCGCTGCGCGAGCGCTACGTTTCCGTCACGCCGCTCAGGCTCGATCGCACCAACGAGGCGTTTTCGGAAGAGCTGAGCCTCACGCTGAAATAGGGCTCGATCCTTTGCCGTTCCGATGGAATCGGAACGGGGCTCTAGATTCTTGTTCTTGACGCGTTTTCTAAGACGCGAACCGGTGTCCACTTCGCTCGAAAACGCTCTAGCCGCCGCGAAGCGCGGCTTCGATGGTTCTGCCGAGCGCATCGAGCTGAAACGGCTTTTGCAGCGACGGCCGATCGCGGTATTGTTCGGGCAGGCCGGAAGAGCCGTAACCGGTGGCGAAGATGAACGGGCAGCCCTTCGCCATGATGACGTCGGCCACCGGCGAGATGACCTTGCCGTTGACGTTGACGTCCAGGATGGCGAGGTCGAACTCGGTGGATTGCGCAAGCCGCATGGCCTCGGTGATGTCGCCCGCTTCGGCGGCAACCTTGTAGCCGAGCTCCTCCAGCATGTCCGCGACCATCATTCTGATCATGACCTCGTCCTCGACGAGGAAAACAGAGCGGCCCGAAAGCCCTGTCGCAGTCATAGGTGAGTCCTTGCCCATTCTCATGAACGTTCGCAGATAACGATAGGGGACGCAATGCGCGTTTCGGCGAACGCAAACCCGCAAACGGCTTAGCGCTTTGAAAGCCCGGTTGTGGTCAAATGCTGCGCCGAAAGGCTATCATGAGTTCCTGAGCCGGAACAAGATTCTCGTCTCGGGTTCTTGCGGTGCAGTACGCGATGCGCCAGACGAGATGAGCAACAGCAGCTATGACGTCCCATCAGCACCCACCGGAAAAGATGATGTTTCAGCTGACGCTGAGGCGCCGGGGCATCAGCGATCAGGCCGTGCTGAGGACCATGGAAGAGGTGCCGCGCGAGCTTTTCGTCGAGGACGCCGATCGCGACGGCGCCTATCGTGACAGCGCGCTGCCGATCGCCTGCGGGCAGACCATCAGCCAGCCCTTCGTCGTCGCCTACATGACCGAGCAGCTCCAGCTCAAGAAGCAGCACCGGGTGCTCGAAATCGGCACCGGGTCTGGCTACCAGGCTGCCGTGCTGTCGCGGCTCGCTGGCCAGGTGCTGACCGTCGAGCGTTATCGCAAGCTCGCCGACACGGCACGCGCCCGACTCGAAAAGCTCGATTGTCACAATGTCGAGGTGATGCTCGGCGACGGTCTCAATCTGCCTCCCAATATCGGTCCGTTCGACCGCATCATCGTCACCGCCGCGCTGGAGCAGATTCCGGACAACCTGATCGAGCGGCTGGAGGTCGGGGGCATCCTGATCGCCCCGGTTGGCCCGCATCAGGGCGTGCAGACGCTGACCCGCCTGACCCGCAGCGAGACCGGAATCGAGCGGAGGGAACTCGTCGAGGTCCGCTTCGTACCGGCACTGCCCGGGGTGGCGCGGGAACTGTAGAACCCCGGATCGGCTGTGCCGCCAACACCTTATTGGGAGGGTTAAGCCGTTATTTACTCGGCAGGTGTTTACTTAAAACACCAGTTCTGTTGCGTACGAGTGAGTAACCATGTCCGCTGTCGCCGAGTTGCTTTACTCGCGCCGCGTGCCGCAGGTCGCGGCGCTGGCGCTGATCTCCTTCAGCTTTGCAGGGTGCAGCGCCGACATGTCGTCGCGTCTGTCCCAGACGAATTTCTCCAATCCCTTCGCCTCGGAATCCACGGGATCGGTGCAGCAGGCGCCGCCGCCGCAGCGTGAGCTGCCGCAATATACGCGGCCGCAGACGCAGCCCGGCTATTATCAGTCGCAGCCCCTGCCGGCGCCGGCAGTGTCCGCGCCGCAATCCTATCCCGTCGCGTCGGGTGGGGGAGTGTCCGGTGGCGGACGCGGCGTCGGTTCCTATGCGCCTCCGGCGCAGCCGCATCTCGAGACCACGGCCACCGTGCCGCCGCGCTCGGTTGCGGCCGCCCAGCCAGCCGGCGGGACCAAGATCATCGTCGGTACCAGCGATACGCTGGACGTGCTGGCCAAGCGCTATCGCGTCACGCCGCAGGCGATCCTTGCCGCCAACGGCTACAAGGGGCCGCGCGCGCTCTCGCCCGGCCAGCAGCTGATCATCCCGCATCCGGCGACGGCCGCTGCTCCGGTGCCCGCGCCGGCGATGGCGCCCGTTGCGGCAGCGCCCGCGGCCAAGCCGGTCGCGGCCATGGCTGCGCCGCCGAGCACCCATTTCGTCAATCGCGGCGACACGCTCGCCAGCATTGCCCGGAAGAACCACGTCTCGGCGGCCGAACTCGCCCGCGCCAATGGCCTCGATCCGTCTGCAAAACTCAAGCTCGGCACCAGGCTGACCGTGCCCGGTGCCAAGACTGCCGCCGTCGCGGCGCCTGCAGCACCGGCCACAGCTGCGCCCGTTGCGGGAACGCTCCAGCCCGTCGCGGCTGCTCCCGCGCCTGCCACCAAGATGGCGGCGGCCGCGCCGGTGCAGAGCGCGCGCCTGGCCCAGGCGACGGCCAATGTCGAAGAGAAACCCGCCGAGACGTCGGCGAAGGCCGCGGAAGCCACCGGCGCGCTGCCGACCTTCCGCTGGCCGGTCCGCGGCAAGGTGGTCACGAGCTACGGCGCCAAGACCAATGGCAAGGCCAATGACGGCATCAATCTCGCGGTGCCCGAAGGGACGCCGGTCAAGGCGGCTGAAGACGGCGTCGTCGCCTATTCCGGCAACGAGCTGAAAGGTTACGGCAATCTGGTCCTGGTTCGGCACTCCAACGGCTACGTCACCGCATATGCCCATGCGAGTGAGCTGTTGGTGAAGCGCGGCGACACCATCAAGCGCGGCCAGGTCATTGCCAAGTCGGGTCAATCCGGGGAGGTGGCGTCGCCGCAGCTCCACTTCGAGATCCGCAAGGGATCGAGCCCGGTTGATCCGCTTCAATTCCTGAACGGGGCGTGAGGCTTCGCCAGGCTCTCACTGTACGAACGGTGTCATCGCCCGCCCTGTGCGCAATTGCGCACTGGAGCGGGCGATCCAGTATTCCAGAGACAGTTGTGCTCTTGCCGGGAAGCGCGGCATCCCCGCTTTCGCGGGGAATGACCGTGGCTTGTGTGGTGGCAGTTTCGACTACTTCGCCGTCAGCTTCACGCCGAGCCGTCCCGCCAGCTCCTGCACGAACTGCCAGGCGACGCGGCCCGAGCGCGAGCCGCGCGTCGTGGACCATTCCAGCGCCTCGCGCTCCAGCGCGTCGTCGTCGATCCTGACGCCGAAATGGCCGCAATAGCCGCGCACCATGGCGAGATATTCGTCCTGGCTGCAGCGGTGAAAGCCGAGCCAGAGGCCGAAGCGATCCGACAGCGACACCTTCTCCTCGACCGCCTCGCCCGGATTGATCGCGGTCGAGCGCTCGTTCTCGATCATCTCGCGCGCCAGCAGGTGGCGGCGGTTCGAGGTGGCGTAGAGAATGACGTTCTCGGGCCGGCCTTCGATGCCGCCTTCGAGCACGGCCTTGAGCGACTTGTAGGAGGCATCGTTGCCGTCGAAGGAGAGGTCGTCGCAGAACACGATGAAGCGGAAGGACGAGGCCCGCAGTTGATCCATCAGCGCGGGCAGGCTCTCGATGTCCTCGCGGTGGATCTCGATCAGCTTCAGCCTGTCGGCCGGTTTGCGCTCCGCGTTGATGCTGGCATGCGCTGCCTTCACCAGCGACGACTTGCCCATGCCGCGCGCACCCCAGAGCAGGGCGTTATTGGCCGGCAGGCCATTGGCGAAGCGCTCGGTGTTCTCCATCAGGATGTCGCGCATCCGGTCGACGCCCTTCAGCAGGAACAGCTCGACGCGGCTGACCCGCGGCACGGCCGCAAGGCGGCCGTCGGGATGCCAGACATAGGCATCCGCCCGTTCGAACGACTCGCGCTCGACGGCCGGCATGCCCTGGGCGGAGAGGTGCGCCGCGATCGTCTCCAGCGCGCGGACGATGCGCTCCTGCGAGAGGTCTGGGGCTGCCTTGGCGATGGCTTTGGAGGCTGCCGTGGGGCGTTTTGCCGCGACGCGGGCGCGCTTCTTGGCAGGGGTGCGGGGGCCTTTGCCGGCCGGGCTTTTGCTTGGTTTTTTGGGCATGTCCGAAGTTCCTGAGAACGCAGCCTTATCGGGCCTCACGGCGCGCCGCAAGGTGGCCCAAAAGGGCGGTCTGGCAGCGTTGCAATTGGGGCAATGGCCGCTATAGTCCGCGCGAATTTGACCGAACCGGTCGCCCTCGAGGGCCTGACCGGCTTTCCCCCGTTCTCACGAGGATCGTCCGAATGCTGATTACCCCTGCGTATGCCCAGGCCGCGGGCGCCGGCGACACCAACAGCATGTTGATGTCGCTGCTGCCGTTCGCCCTGATCTTCGTGATCATGTACTTCCTGATTCTGCGTCCCCAGCAGAAGAAGGTCCGCGACCACGCCGAGCTCGTGAAGAACATCCGCCGCGGCGACACCGTCGTGACCTCGGGAGGCCTCGTCGGCAAGGTCACCAAGGTCGTCGACGACGACCAGATCGAGTTCGAGATTTCCGACGGCGTGCGCGTGCGGCAGATGCGCCAGATGATCTCCGGCGTGCGAGCCAAGGGCGAGCCGGCGAAAGAAAGCTCGAAGGATAGCGCCAAGGACGACACCGCGGCGAAGTGAGCGCTCGCGCGAGTCTCTCAAGTCTCCTGATCTGACAGGTCCAGTCGATGTTGTATTTCACGCGGTGGAAGGCGCTGGGGATTATCCTGACGGCGCTGATCGTGTGCCTCTGCGCGATCCCCAACTTCTTCCCCGAGGCGGAGGTCAAGACCTGGCCCGCCTGGGCGCAGCGCAGGCTCGTGCTCGGCCTCGACCTCCAGGGCGGCTCCTACCTGCTGCTCGAGGTCGATTCCAACTACGTGAAGAAGGAGCGGCTCGACCAGGTCCGCGACGACGTTCGCCGGACGCTGCGCGATGCCAAGATCGGCTTCACCGGCGGCGTCACCGTGCGCAACGACGCGGTCGAGGTTCGGATCACCAAGGAATCCGATGCGCAGGCTGCACTCGCCAAGCTGCGGGAGCTGTCCCAGCCGTTGGGCGGCCTCATGGGATCCAGCGGTCAGCGCGACCTCGAGGTGGCCGATGCCGGCGGCGGTGTGATCCGTTTGAGCATCCCGCAGGCCGCGATGCTCGACCGCATGCGCAAGACCATCGAGCAGTCGATCCAGATCGTCGAACGCCGCGTCAACGAGCTCGGCACCGTCGAGCCCGTGATCCAGCGCCAGGGCAATGACCGCATCCTGGTGCAGGTCCCGGGTCTTCAGGACCCGACGCGCCTGAAGGAACTGCTGGGCAAGACCGCGAAGATGGAATTCCGCATGGTCGACACCTCCGTGCCGCCGGACCAGGCGCAGCAGGGGCGGTTGCCGGCGGAATCCGAGCTGCTGATGAGCGCATCGCCGCCGCCCACGCCCTACGTGGTCAAGAAGCAGGTGCTCGTCGCCGGCGGCGACCTGACCGACGCCCAGGCGAGTTTCGACCAGCGTACGGGCGAGCCGGTCGTCAGCTTCAAGTTCAACACCTCGGGCGCGCGCAAGTTCTCGCAGGCCACGACGGAGAACGTCGGACTGCCCTTCGCGATCGTGCTCGACAACAAGGTGATCTCGGCGCCCGTGATCCGCGAGCCGATCACCGGCGGCCAGGGTCAGATCTCCGGCAATTTCACGGTGCAATCGGCCAACGATCTCGCGATCCTCCTGCGCGCCGGCGCGCTGCCGGCGCCGCTCACGGTGGTCGAGGAGCGCACCGTCGGTCCGGGCCTCGGCCAGGATTCGATCGAGAAGGGCGAGCTTGCGGCCTATGTCGGCTCGATCCTCGTCATCGTCTTCATGCTGCTGACCTACCGTCTGTTCGGCGTGTTCGCCAACATCGCGGTGGCGATCAACGTCGCGATGATCTTCGGCCTGCTGTCGCTGCTCAATGCCACGCTGACCTTGCCCGGCATCGCCGGCATCGTGCTCACCGTCGGCATCGCGGTGGACTCCAACGTGCTGATCTACGAGCGTATCCGCGAGGAATTGCGCGGCGGCCGCAACGCGATCTCGGCCATCGACGCCGGCTTCAAGCGGGCGCTCGCGACCATCCTCGATTCCAACATCACCACCTTCATTGCCGCCGCGGTGCTGTTCTACATCGGCACCGGCCCGGTGCGCGGCTTTGCCGTGACGCTCGGCATCGGCATCATCACCACGGTGTTCACCGCCTTCACCATGACCCGGCTGATCGTCGCCTGGTGGGTGCGGTGGAAGCGGCCGCAGAGCGTGCCGATCTAGGAGCCTGATCGTGACTCACACCGTTCTCATCGGGCTCGGCGTCCTCATTGCCATCCTCACCGTGGTCTCGGTGTTCGGCTGGCTGCCGTCGCTGCGCATCGTCCCTGACGATACGCATTTCGACTTCACGCGCTTCCGCCGCATCAGCTTCCCGATCTCGGCGCTGCTGTCGATCGTCGCGATCACGCTGTTCTTCACCCATGGCTTGAATTTCGGCATCGATTTCAAGGGAGGCACGCTGCTCGAAGTGCGGGCCAAGTCCGGCGCCGCCGACATCGCGGCGATGCGCACGACGCTGGATGGCTTGCGTCTTGGCGAAGTCCAGCTGCAGCAGTTTGGCGGACCCGAGAACGTCCTGATCCGCGTCGCGGAGCAGCCGGGCGGCGACGCTGCCCAGCAGGAGGCCGTGCAGAAGGTTCGCGCCGCGCTTGGCGATTCCGTCGAATATCGCCGCGTCGAGGTGGTCGGCCCGCGCGTCTCAGGCGAACTGCTGGCCTATGGCATGCTCGGTCTGATGCTCGCGATCCTAGGCATCTTGGTCTATCTCTGGTTCCGCTTCGAATGGCAGTTCGCGCTCGGCGCCATGATCGCGAACGTGCATGACATCGTGCTGACCATCGGCTTCATGTCGATCAGCCAGGTCGATTTCGACCTGACCAGCATCGCCGCACTGCTGACGATCCTGGGCTATTCGCTCAACGACACCGTCGTCATCTACGATCGTATCCGTGAAATGCTGCGGCGTTACAAGAAGATGCCGATGCCGCAGCTTCTCAACGAGTCCATCAACTCGACGCTCTCGCGCTCGATCATCACTCACTTCACGGTGACGCTGGCGCTGCTCGCGCTGCTGTTGTTCGGCGGGCACGCGATCCACAGCTTTACCGCAGTGATGATGTTCGGCGTGGTGCTGGTCGGTACCTACACCTCGATCTTCATTGCGGCCCCGATCCTGATCTACCTCGGCGTCGGCGAGCATCGCGAAGATGCGGTGGAAGCGACTACGCCGGCGAAGAAAAACAAGGCATGATCCGAACCTCGTGCCCTCGCAGGAGTTTGCGGGGGCAGTAAGCCCATTCGGACGAAGCTCATGGCCGGCGATCCCAATGCTCCGCATTTCCCGCGCTCGGCGCCGATCGATGCCTATGGCAAGGGCGGCTTCGCCTTTGCCGGCATGTCGCATCGGGGCTCGCTGCTCTGCCTGCCGGACGCGGTCTGGGCCTGGGACGTGACGGACCCCGCGAAGATCGACCGCTATTCGCTGGATCGGGTCTTCACGGCGGCCAACAGCATCGACACGCTCCTGGTCGGCACCGGAACCGGGCTGTGGCTGCCGCCGCCGGAGCTGCGTCAGGCGCTCAAGGCGGTGAGGGTGGTGCTGGACACGATGCAGACCGGACCCGCCGTACGCACCTACAACATCATGATCGGCGAACGGCGGCGGGTTGCCGCTGCGCTGATCGCCGTGCCATGAGCAGCCCTGCGCCGCCGCCCGATTCCGTTGCCTTCTGCGCCGATCTGGTGCGCAGCCATGACTTTCCGCGTTACGCCGCGACCCTGTTCGCGCCGGCCGCCGAGCGCCGTGCGTTGCTGGCCCTGTATGCCTTCAACGTCGAGATCGTCCGCGTCCGCGACCAGGTGAGCCAGCCCTTGCCCGGCGAGATCCGCCTGCAATGGTGGACCGACATGTTGTCGGGCCATGTCCATGGCAGCGCCGAGGGCAATCCCGTGGCAGCCGAGCTGCTCCGCGCGATCCGTGATTTCAACCTGCCGGTCGAGCCGCTGTCGCTGCTTGCCGACGAGCACCAGTTCGATCTCTACAACGACCCGATGCCGACCATGGCCGCGCTGGAAGGCTATCTGGCCGCGACCTCATCGGCGCTGTTCGGTCTGGCGGCGCAGGTCTTGGGACCGCCGTCCGAGGCGGTCGAGCATCTCGCCCGCCATGCCGGGCTGGCGCAGGGCATCGTGCAGGTCATCGCCAACTTGCCACGCGATGCCGCGCATCGGCAGTTGTTCCTGCCGCAGCAGCTGATGGAGAGGCACAATTGCAGCATCGAGGATGTCTTCGCCGGCACGGATACACCCCATCTCCATGCGGTGCTGGAGCAGCTTGCGGGTGAAGCCCGGCAGCATCTGACGACGGCTTCGTCGCTGCTGGCGCAGGTGGCACCGTCCATGCGGCCGGCGTTTCTGCCGCTGAGCCAGGCGCAGGCCGATCTCGAGCGCCTGTCGCGTCCGGGACGCAACCCGTTTACGCTGCAGCCGTCGTCGCGGCTGCGCACGCTCTGGACATTGTGGCGCGCCTCGCGATCGCGTGAATTTACCAAATAGCGGCTGGCTTATCGCCTGAGCCGGCCAAATGCTCTATGCTGTCCTATGGCTGACTTGTCCCGAAGCACGTCCGATCTCAGCGGCTTTCCGGTCGCACCAAGCGACATTCTTGCCGCCGCCGAGACCATCCGCGGCGCCGTCGTCGAGACGCCCTGCAGCCATAGCCGAACACTGAGCAGTATCTGCGGCTGCGACATCTGGCTGAAATTCGAGAACCTCCAGTTCACCTCCTCGTTCAAGGAGCGCGGCGCGCTCAACCGGCTCACCGCGCTGACGCCGGAAGAGCGCGTGCGGGGCGTGATCGCAATGTCCGCGGGCAACCACGCGCAAGGCGTCGCCTACCACGCCAAGCGGCTCGGCATTCCCGCCACCATCGTAATGCCGATCGGCACGCCCATGGTGAAGATCGAGAACACCAGGCACCACGGCGCCGAGGTGGTGGTCACGGGCGCGACGCTGGAAGAGGCGGCCGCCTTCGCGCGCAGCCACGGTGAAGCGCGCGGCATGATCTTCGTCCACCCATATGACGATCCGCTTGTCATCGCGGGGCAGGGCACGATCGGGCTGGAAATGCTGAAGGCGGTACCGGATCTCGACACGCTGGTCGTTCCGATCGGCGGCGGCGGGTTGATCAGCGGTATTGCCATTGCCGCGAAATCGATCAAGCCATCGCTGCGGATACTGGGCGTCGAGGCCTGGCTGTATCCATCGATGTACAACGCGATCCATGACGGCAATCTGCCGGCGCGCGGCGATACGCTGGCCGAAGGCATCGCGGTGAAATCGCCGGGGAAGATCACCACCGAAATCGTCCGTCGTCTCGTCGACGACATCGCGCTGGTCAACGAAGCCGAGCTCGAGCGTGCGGTCGCAACCCTGATCTCGATCGAGAAGACGGTGGTCGAGGGCGCCGGCGCCGCCTGCCTCGCCGCGCTGATGTCCGATCCGTCCCGCTTTGCCGGCCAGAAGGTCGGCCTGGTGCTGAGCGGAGGCAATATCGACACGCGGCTGATTGCCTCCGTCCTCACCCGAGAGCTGGCGCGCGAGGGGCGGCTGACGCAGTTGTCGCTCGATATTCCTGATCGCCCCGGGCAGCTTGCCGCCGTGGCCGCGCTGCTGGCCGAAGCCGGCGCCAACATCATCGAGGTCTCGCATCAGCGGACCTTCTCAGATCTTCCGGCCAAGGCGACGCTGCTGCAGCTGGTCATCGAGACCCGCGACAGCGCGCATCTCGACGAGGTGATGGCGAGACTGAGCGCATCCGGACTGAGCGCGCGCTGCACCTGAGCGGTGCGCGGGCATGCCGCTACCGCGACGCCAGAGCCGCGAGGTGACCGATCAGCCGATCGATCTCGGCTTCGGTGTTGTAATAGTGTGGCGATGCCCGCACGAGCGGCGGCAGCGAGCGGAGCTCGGCATCGATGCGGGTACTTGATGGATCCGACGCGCCGATCGTGATGCCGGCGGCAGCGGCGCTGCCCACGATGGCGTCCGCCTCATACCCGTCCATCGTGAAGCTGACGATGGCGCCCGGCGCGCGGCCGAGGTCGCGAATGGCGAGGCCGCGGACGGACGCAAGGCCGCCCCGAAGGCGGTCCGCCAGCAGACGGCAGCGCTGCCCGATGGAACCCATGCCGATATCGAGTGCGTAATCGACGGCAGCGCCGAGCCCGAGCCGGGCCGCATAATTGTTCTCCCAGGTCTCGAAACGGCGTGCATCGTCCCGCAGCCGATATTCATCCCGCGAAACCCAGGGTGCGGCGAAATGGTCGATCATCGGTGGTTCGAGCTGTTGCAGTAGAGCCCGGCGGACGTAGAGAAAGCCCGTGCCGCGCGGGCCGCGCAGGAACTTTCGCCCCGTGGCCGACAGCATGTCGCAGCCGATGGCATCGACGTCGACGGCCATCTGGCCGACCGCCTGACAGGCGTCGAGCAGATAGGGAATACCATGTGCCCGCGCGATCTTGCCGATCGCCGCGGCGGGATTGACCAGCCCGCCATTGGTCGGAACCCAGGTGATGGCGATCAGCTTTGTGCGCTCATCGATCATGCGTTCGAGCGCGTGCACGTCGAGTTCGCCGCTGGCATCGCTCGGCACGACATCGATCGTCGCGCCGGTTCGCTTCGCGACCTGAAGAAAGGCGACATAATTGGCGGCGTATTCGGCCTCGGCCGTCAGGATGCGGTCGCCCTTGCGGAAGGGAAGCGCGTAGAACGCCATCTGCCAGGCAACCGTCGCGTTCTCCACCAGGGCGATCTCGTCGGGTGCGGCATTGAGCAGGCGCGCCACCGAGTCATACACCGCGTCGAGCCGATCGGACTCACGGTCGGCGGCGGCATAGCCTCCGATCTCGCTTTCCAGATCGATGTGTCCCTTGATCGCCGCGACGACCGGCGCCGGCATCAGAGCCGCACCCGCATTGTGCAGGTATGCGAGCCGGGAGGCGGCAGGCGTGTCGGCGCGTATCCGGTCGATGTCGATCACCTCCGCCTCCGCTTCTCGCGATCTTCGTGCATGAATTAGACGCGTCGAGGACTGCGAGCAAGACGGCGCAGTCTGGCTCAGATGCAGAGGCTGAGCAGCTTGATGGTACAGGTGCTGGATTTGGGCTTGGTTGCGGGCGCCGCCTCGCGCTTCACGACAACCAGCGGCTCCTTGTCCTTCTTGCCCTTACCCTTGCCCTTCGGCTCGTAATCGCCGGCGATCACCATGGCCCAATAGGTGCGCTTGCCGTTGGCATTCTTGGCGCTGGCGATGCCGACGCGGGAGGCGTTGTGCAGCAGGAGGTTCTTGCGGTGCCCGGACGAGTCGATCCACTGTCCCAGCGTCTTCTCGAAATTGTCGTAGCCGTAGGCGATGTTCTCGGCGGCGCGGCCTGCGCCCGCCGGCGCGACGCGGCGGTTGAAGGGCCCGAGCGCGTCGTGACTGAGGTCGTCCTTCGCCGCCATCGCGCGGGCCTGATCCATGGCGATGCGGTCGAGGGTGGCATCGCGAACGACGGGGGCCTCACCATGCTTGAGACGGAAGCTGGAGATCAGCTCGGCCGACGAGTCAGCCATCGCGGGCGCGCCTGCCAGCAGCAGAAGGCCGGCGATCATCCCGCCAATCACACGATGCATCATCGTCCCCCGAGTGCCCATGATCTTTGCCAGCCCTGCGCTATCCAAGCATTTCTCTATCGCCAATGTGGACGCTTCAAGGCACGCCGCAACGCTAGCTCGCCGGCAGCTTCGCCTCGAAATTGAAGCGGTCGCGCAGGTTCTTGCGCTGCTCCAGGATGTCCTTGAGGAAGGCGCGGTCCTGCTCGTTCTTCATCATCGGCTCGATCAGGTCGAGCTGGTTCATGGCCACCAGTTGCAGGACCTCGGTGCGCGGCGCGCCGCTCGCGTTGCGCGGCAAGGCGTGCACGATCTGGATGTGCTCGGGCGGCTTCGGTCCCTTGGCGGCGGCAAGCTCGCTGCGGAGCTGGCCTTCGAGCGCGGCCTGATCGGCTTCGACGAAGGCATAGAGCCCGACGCCGGAGCGGCGGTCGGCAAAGGCGACGATGGCGGTGTCGCGCACGGCAGGATTCCGGCGGATCAGCTCGGCGAGCACCGGCGCGTCGTTGACGAGCCTGCGGCCGCCGCCCTCGCGGTCGGTGAAGTTGAACAGGCCGCGGGTGATGGCGCGATAGACCTTCTTGCCGGTGGCGAGCCACAGGCGCGCGGCGAACGACTTCTTCGCGAGGATCTTCCGCTCCCGCGGCGTCAGCGCCTCCGGCGCGTAGGAGCGCTTGTGCTTCAGCAGATGCCGCAGGTCTTCATAGGCGAGGATGCGATAGAGCCGGCCGCGACGGTTGAAGCACGCGGCAAGCTGAAAATCGGTCACGTAGGCGCGGCCGTCGCGGCCGACCAGCCAGTTCTGCTCCTTGGCGAGATCGTTGTGGCAGATACCGGCGCGGCGCAGCCGGCGCAGCGCGGCCTTGGCCGAGCGGAAATAGGCGAGATCGCCATACGGTTTTGCCAGATGCAGCGCGACGCCGTCGACGAAGCCGCGCACCAGCGCGCGGCGTCCGGCCCACAGCAGTTCGGGACCGACGTTGAGGCCTTTGGCGCGCACCAGCGCATGCTTCTCGCGGGCGAACAGATGGCGTGCCAGCAGAAACGACCACCATGGCACCTCGTCGAGCCGGCGCAGCACCGCATCGGTCTCGCCGCTCTCGGCGCGGAAGCGGCCGCGCTCGACGGTCGAGAACACGTCGCGCTTGAGCAGCACGCCTTCGATCCAGCGCGCCGACAGCTCTGCGGCGTCGTCTTTGGGGAGGCTCATCGAAGACTCATGCGGCGGCGGCAATGCGAAGGTGATCGGCGATCCAGCGATCGAGATCGGCGAGCGCCCGTGCGCTCAGCGCCTGTTTCTTGGCCACCGTCTTCTCGTTGCCGCGCAATCGCGTGCCGTCGGGCTTCTTCGTCGGCACCGTTGCGAGCGGCGGGAACAGGCCGAAATTGATGTTCATCGGCTGGAACGACCGTGTGCCCGGCTCGATGGTCTCGATATGGCCGCCGGTGATGTGGCCGAGCAGCGATCCGAGCGCAGTCGTGCCCGGCGGACTGACAAGCGTCTCGCCGCGCGCCTCCGCTGCCGCATAGAGACCGGCGATCAAGCCGACGCTGGCGGATTCCACATAGCCCTCGCAGCCCGTCATCTGGCCGGCAAAGCGCAGCCGCTTCTGTGCGCGCAGCCGCAACTGGGTGTCGAGCAGCTTCGGCGAATTCAGGAAGGTGTTGCGATGCAGGCCGCCGAGTCGGGCGAACTCGGCCTTCTCCAGACCGGGAATGGTGCGGAAGATGCGCTGCTGCTCGCCGTACTTCAATTTCGTCTGGAAGCCGACGATGTTGTAGAGCGTGCCGAGCTTGTTGTCCTGACGGAGCTGCACGATCGCATAAGCCTTCGTGGCGGGATCGTGCGGATTGGTGAGGCCGACGGGCTTCATCGGACCATGGCGCAGCGTCTCGGGGCCGCGCTCCGCCATCACTTCGATCGGCAGGCAGCCGTCGAAATAGGGCGTATTGGTCTCCCATTCCTTGAATTCGGTCTTCTCGCCGGTCATCAGCGCGGCGACGAAGCTGTCATACTGCTCCTTTGTCATCGGGCAGTTGATGTAGTCGGCGCCATTGCCGCCGGGGCCGACCTTGTCGTAGCGCGACTGGAACCAGGCCACCGACATGTCGATGGACTCGCGGTGCACGATCGGCGCGATGGCGTCGAAGAAGGCGAGCGCGTTCTCGTCGGTCAGTTCGCGGATGGCGTCGGCCAGCGGCGCTGAGGTGAGGGGGCCGGTGGCAACGATGACGTTGCTCCAGTCGGCAGGCGGCAGGCCCGCGACCTCGCCACGGGCGATCTCGATCAGGGGATGATCTTTCAGCGCCTTGGTGACGGCCGCCGAGAAGCCGTCGCGGTCGACCGCGAGTGCGCCGCCGGCGGGCACCTGGTTGGTATCGGCCGCGCGCATGATCAGCGAGTCGAGCCGGCGCATCTCCGCGTGCAGGAGGCCGACGGCGTTGTTGGCGGCGTCGTCCGAGCGGAACGAATTGGAGCAGACGAGCTCAGCAAGCCCATCAGTGCGGTGCGCCTCGGTCATGCGGGTCGGTCGCATCTCGTGCAGCACCACCGGCACGCCGGATTTCGCCACTTGCCAGGCAGCTTCAGAACCGGCGAGGCCGGCGCCGATCACGTGGACGATGTTGGATTGGGGTCCTGTCATGGGGCGGACAGGTAGCGCTTTTCGGCGGAGAGTGGAATCGCCGAGATCGAGTTTTCTGCCACCAGATACGACAACGCCCGCACGAGGCGGGCGCTATCGGGTCGTCCGGTCGGGGCTGAAATGATCAGCCCTGATACTGACCGGCGGCAACGCGCGGGATGTCCGAGCGATCGAGGCCGATATCGGCCAGTTCGCGATCGCTGAGTTGGGACAGCTCGGCAACATTGCGCTGATAGTCCCGGAAGGCCTGGATCATGCGGATGAGCGAGAGCAGCATTGGTAGTCTCCTGTAGTTCGATTCAGCTCTTGCCCGAGCCTCATCGTTGAAGTGAATATAGATGGGAGTAGTGCAGTGCGAAAGTTCCTATGTTGCGATGCAGCTAAGCGCAGAGTGCATAGCGTCTGTAACGGACGATTAACCTGAGGGCGCTCCCGCCCAAGCAACGGGCACGGTCTCGTGCAAGGCGTAACAAATGTCCGTGAATTCACGGACTTATCGTGTCAGAGTGAGCTGTAATGCGTCAGGGAAATATGTTGCGTTTCCTCGGCCCGCCAGGACCCGAACTAGCTACTGAACCCAAGTCATACATGCGCGATTCGCATGAGTCAGGAACAAAAGATATGAATATTAGTTCATTCATATCTGCTATGGATCGCCCTAGATGTTTGTCGTTGTTCGACCGGTGAACGCCCCTGCACGCTGAGTGCACGCTTTGCGTGCAGCATTCGTTACAGGCCTGTTATGAAAGACAGCATTTCTGCATGCCGCTCTGCGCCATGTGCAGCATCACGCAATTCTCGCAGAGAATTTATTGCGACAAGTTGACGCGCCTAGATGAAAGTCGTGCCGCAGAATCCGGCAATGTCGCTGGTCTGTGCAAGGACAAGAAGGAAGGTAACGTCATGTCGAAGTTACTCGGGGTTATCGCAATCGCTGCCGTTGTGTTCGCCGTCGCGCCGGCTGAGGCCGCCAAGCACGCCGCGGGCGGCTGCAGCGGGGCCAATCTGGAGAAGACGGAGACCGCGATCGAGAACATGGCCGACGGCGACGGCAAGTTCGTCGCGCAGAAGGAAATCGCGTCGGCACAGGACGCGCTGCTCAACGGCAAGATGGGCGTGTGCGGTGCGCATCTGAACAAGGCGATGCAGGCGACCATGGCCAAATAGGACCAAATAAAAACTGAGAAGTCAGCGCACCAAAGAGAGGGCCGATCGCCGCGCGATCGGCCCTTGCTCGCTTGTCCGGGGGCTTAAGGGGCGCGCGCCAGCTGGGTGGCGAAATAGGCAATGGTCTTGGAATAGACCTCGCTCTTGTTCCATTGCTGAAGCACCGCAAAATTCGGACTGCCCGGCTGCCAATCCTTGCCTCGTTGCCAGCCATAGCCGGCGAGATAGTTGGCGGTGGAGGCGAGCACGTCGGGCGCGTTATGCAGGAGATCGCGCTTGCCATTGCCGTCGAAATCGACGGCATATTTCATCCAGGATGACGGCATGAACTGGGTCTGGCCGAGCTCACCGGCCCAGGCGCCCTTCATATCGGCTGGGGCGAGATCGCCGCGCTGGACGATGCGTAGCGCGTCCATCAACTCGGCGCGAAACTGCTCGGAGCGGCGGCAGTCATAGGCAAGCGTTGCCAGCGAACGGATCGTCGCGAACTTGCCGGTGTTGACGCCGAAATCGGTCTCCAAACCCCAGATCGCAACCAAGATCTCGCCGGGCACTCCATAGGCCTGCTCGATGCGCGACAGCACCGAGCCGTATTGCTTCATCATGTTGGAGCCGCGCTGCGTGCGTGGCGGCACCATGCGGCCGGAAAATTCCTCGAAGGACTGGGTGAAGACCTTTTGCGAGCGGTCGCGGTTGAGCACGCTCTGATCGAGCGTCACGCCGGCAAGCCCGGCGGCGATGGCCTGCTGCGAGATGCCTTTCGCCGCAGCGTCGGTTTTGAAATCCGCAAGCCAGGCGTCGAAATTGCCCGAGCCGCAGGCAACAGCAGCGAGCGCTGGCTGGGCTGACAGGATTGAAGCGGAGAGGGCGAAGGCTGCGAGAGCAAGACGAGAAATCGTCGGGGTCATTCGAGTAAATGAATTCCGTGAAGCGATCTGGTGGGCGCAATCTCGGTTGGAACCGCGGCCAAAGCAAGGCGCACAGCAGCGTGCGATCCTGCCCGAGCCAGGGCAAGGCAGGATCGCATGTCACGATATCGTCAGGCGTCGGTCCGATTGCGCCAGGGGAAGAGGTTGGCCGGGAAGTCGGCGGCCGGCTTGCGCGGCCGATGCGGCGGGGGCGGCACCGGGCGCGCCCCGGGCTCCGAGACGATCACCTTGCGGTAGAGGTGCCACGTGGCATGGCCAAGCAGCGGGATCACCACGGCAAGGCCGAGGAAGGCCGGTATTGTGCCGAGCGCGAGCAGCACCGCCACAATGAAGCCCCACGCCGCCATCGGCACGGGGTTTCTTGCGACGACCCGCAGCGACGTCACCATCGACTCGAATGCGCCGGCATGACGGTCGAGCATCAAGGGGAACGACACGACGCTGATACAGAGCGCGGCGAGCGCGAACAGGAAGCCGGTGCCGCAGCCAACCGCGATCAGCCACCAGCCTTGCTGAGTCGTCAGCACACGCGTCACGAAGTCCGAGAGTCCGGTCACGCCCTCGTAGCCGAACGCTGCGATGTAGATCGCCTGCGCGGTCGCGACCCAAGTGACGAGCAGGGCGAGCAGCAATGTGCCGAGGCCCAGCATCGCACCGAACGAAGGCGAGCGCAGCACCTCCATGGCATCCCAGGCGCTGGCCGGTTCATAGCGCTCGCGCCGGCTGGAGAGTTCGTAGAGTCCGAGCGCCGCGAAGGGCCCGATCAGCGCGAAACCGGCAGCCAGTGGAAACAACAGGGGTAGCACTGAATAGCCCATCACCACGCGGGCGAGGACGAGGCCGAGCACCGGGTAGATCACGCACAGGATGATGGCGTGGCTCGGAACGGCCTTGAAGTCTTCCCAGCCGCGCCTGAGCGCGTCCCGCAGATCGGACAGTCGGATGGTTCGGATCACCGGTCCAGCCGTATCCGCGGGCTGGGCCATCGTGGGGACATTGCCCTGGTAGAGTGTGGCCATGGTCGCTAGCTCCCTTGCCAGGCAGCCAAGACCGGCGCCGGCAAACGGCGCAAGCGGCCGCCATTCTCTGAAATCTCGCGATCCCGACCACACGCGAATTCCGGCTGGCATCGCGAGCTGAATGCCAACCATACTCCCAAGTCCAAGCCCTGTCCCTCATGCTCGGGTGAAATTCGATGCCGCGGCGCAACCACAACGACGTCATTCTGTCGTCATTTCGCCGCAGATAAGCTGATGCTGCTGTTAGCCCGCGGAAGTTGCGGGCGCGGCGCGGCAACTTCGTCTATAAGTGCCACTCAAGGCCCTTCCAACGGATTCCTTTTCGGGGAGCAGACATGAGCATTTTCGGGAAAATCATGAGCGCGATCTTCGGCAGCCAGCCGGCCTCCGCCGCGCCTGCCGGTGGCACAGCTTCGCCCGGCGCGCCCGCAAGCGCGCCAGGCGCTTCGGCGCCGGCCGCCGCGCCCATGGCTGCCGTCGACGTGGCGGCGATCGTCGACAAGGCGGCGGCCGCACACAAGGGCGAGAAGCTGGAATGGCGCACCTCGATCGTCGACCTCATGAAGGCGCTCGACATCGATTCCAGCCTCGCTGCGCGCAAGGATCTCGCCAAGGAACTCGGCTACGGCGGCGACATGAACGACTCGGCCAGCATGAACGTCTGGCTGCACAAGCAGGTGATGTCCAAGCTCGCAGCAAACGGCGGCAAGCTGCCGCCGGAGATCAAGCACTGACCCGCCCCGGGTCGTGCCGGAGGGGCCCGCGATCTCGCGGGCCCCTTTGCTTTCAGGCGACCAGATCTGCATCCTCCGGATGCCTGTCGAGATAGTCGACGACGAAGCTGCAGCCGGCGATCACCTTCCTGCCGTCGCGCCGGATCAGGTCCAGTGCGCCCTTGACCAGTTCGGAGCCGATGCCGCGGCCGCGCAGCGCGCGTGGCGTCTCGGTGTGGGTGATGATGACGGCGGACGGCGTCAGCCGGTAGTTGGCGAAGGCGATGTCGCTGTCGACATCGAGCTCGAAGCGGCTCCTGTCCTTGTTGTCGCGTACCGATGCCGCCATGAGGGATCCTTCTGAAATGCAGATTGCCTCCTGATCTAGGAGGCTGCCTCCGCCCTTGCCAAGGTGAGACCAAGGCAGGTTGGTGCAGAGGAGATATCCGCAAATGCGCGCCGCTGTGACCGCAGTGCAGTATGGACATCGCGCTCTGCGAGCATGGCCCGGCGATCGCAAATATTCCTCGATACAGCTCTTGCAAGCCGAAGTTCGGTTCCCACGTCCTGGAAAGGACATACGCCCGAATGCGGCCGGCAGGGTCGCCAGATATTCGGAGTGTCGTGATCGCCAGCCGCAGACGTATGCCTCTTTTGCAGGAGGGTACGATGTCGGACTCTGGTTTCTTGAAGACTCATCGAACATGGGAAGACTGGTGCGGGATGCTGCTTGGCGCGGCGATCGTCGCTTCGCCGTGGTTCCCCGTCCAGGATCAGGCGGTCACCGGACACCAGACGGCCATCCTGAATACCGTCGCGATCGGTCTGATCGTGTTTGGCATCAGCCAGCTCGAATACGTGGCCTTGCAGCGGTGGCAAGAGGTGACCACGATCCTGGTCGGGCTGTGGCTCATCGCCTCGCCTTACGTGATCGGTTATTCCGCCGACGGCTTCCTCCGCGTCTACCACACGGCGCTCGGTGCGGTGGTGGTGCTGCTCGGCATACTCCAGCTGTGGCAGGACTGGGGTCAGACTGACCAGGACCTGCTCAAGCATGGGCAATAGGCCGTAGATGCCGGCAGGCCCGCCGGCCACGGGCGGCGGGCCTGTGCACTCATCTTGTTACGAGATCTGCATAGTCCGGGTGCTTGTCGATCCACGCCTTCACGAACGGGCATTGTGGGATCAGCTTCAATCCGGCGGCGCGGACGTGGTCGAGTGCGCCTTGTACCAGCTTCGAGCCAATGCCCTTGCCACCAAGTTCCTTCGGCACGTCCGTATGCTCGAATGTGATCACGTTGCCATCGAGCTTGTAGTGCTCGGTCGCAAGATGGCCTTCCACCGCAAGCTCGTAGCGGTGTTGCGCCTTGTTGTTGATAACGTCGCTCATGTCGTGGCCCCTCCAACTGCCAGCCTCGCGCACGAGACCGTAACGCGCGGTCGGGTCGGCAGGTTTCCGATGTTGCGGTCGTTCGGTTCAATCGGTCGCTTTGGCCAGCCTGGAATCCTCGGGCTGCGGCGGCTGGCGGAGGCAACCCTGGCAGATGATCAGGGAACGGTTGACCCTGGCGTCCTGCTCGGCCTCGATGCCGTCCTGCGCCTGCCACCATTCCTTCGAGTGGGGCTGAACGCCGGCTTGCGACCTGTTGCGCTCGGCGTGGGCAGCGGTGTGCGTTGGTTGTGAAGCAGCGCGCGGCCGGTTGGGATCCTCGCCGGCGCCATCCCAGGCATAACGCGCAGGCTTGAAGGCGGGATCGGAAGCCAGATGCGCCTGTGGCGCAACGGCACATCCGGCGAGCGCCAGCGTGAGCAGGATGACGGCGGGCGCTTTGATCATGGAATGCACTCTGTACGCGGAGACGGATGAAGGGTGCGCCGATCATGTTTAAAATTCACTGAACAATTGCGATTGTGGCTGCGACCAACGCCAATGCGATATCTGATCCTCCTGCTCACATTGCTCGTGGCAAGCGCACGCGCCGACGACGCAAAGCCGTTCAATCCGGCCGACTATCCACCGGGCGTGCAGACCGCGCTGCGCTACGCCAATGAGGAATGCGACGCCCAGGAGGGCGGCGAGGTGACCTTCGCGCCAAACACCGTGCGCAAGATCGACCTCACCGGCGATGGCCGCGAGGACTACATCGTCGATTTCCAGGACACCAAATGCGGCGATCGCGAGACGACGTATTGCGGAACCGGCGGCTGCGTCATGAAGATCCTGGTGACACTGCCGGAGGGCAGGGTGCGCGAGGTGTTCGGCGGCCATGTCCTCCGCTACAAGATCATGGCGCCGCCGTCGAAGCGCGGCGCCGCCCGCACCATCCGCTTCGATCTGCATGGCAGCTTCTGCGGCGGCTTCGGTCCGCAGACCTGCATCAAGCAGAAGACCATCGCAGCGACGCCGTTTGCGTTCAAGCAGCCGTAGAGCTGGTCCGCAGCCGCCGGCCTTGCAGGGGCGCTGGCGATGGCGATAAATGGGCGGCAATAAGCGGGCAGCTTGTGCGCCGCCCGTCGTCGAAGAGGAAGCCCGATGCAGCCCCTGCGCATGTCCCGCCGCGTCATGAATCTTGCCTACATGCTGACCCAGAATGCGCGGCGGCATGGATCGCGCCCCGGCTTCGTCTGGGGTGACAAGTCCTGGACCTGGCGCGAGATCGATGCACAGGTCTCGGCGTTGGCTGCGGCGCTCGCCGCACGCGGCATCGCCAGGGGTGATCGCATTCTCGTCCATTCCAAGAATGGCGATGAGATGTTCGTCTCGATGTTCGCCGCGTTCCGGCTCGGCGCGGTCTGGGTGCCCACCAATTTCCGCCTGATGCCGGACGAGGTCAGCTATCTCGCGCAGGCCTCCGGCGCCAAGGCGTTTCTGTGCCATGTCGATTTCCCCGAGCACGCTGCGGCGGTGAAGGGCGGCGCGCTTGAGTTCACCTGGAGCATCGACGGCAAGGCACCATTCGCGGATATGTCGGTTGCCGATGCCATGGCCTCGCGGGCAGGAACGGCAGTCGAGAACGTCGCTGTCGAACACGACGATCCCTGCTGGTTCTTCTTCACCTCCGGCACCACCGGCCGTTCCAAGGCGGCCGTGCTCACCCACGGCCAGATGGGGTTCGTCGTCACCAATCATCTTGCCGATCTGACGCCAGGCGTGACGGAGCAGGATGCCTCGCTGGTGGTGGCGCCGCTGTCGCACGGCGCCGGCGTGCATCAGCTGATGCAGACCGCGCGCGGCGCATGCACGGTGCTGCTGCCGACCGAAAAATTCGACATCAACGAGGCGTTCCGCCTGATCGAGGCGCATCGCGTCAGCAATCTCTTCACGGTGCCGACGATCCTCAAGATGATGGTCGAGCATCCCGCCGCCGACAAATACGATCATTCCTCGCTGCGTCAGGTGATCTATGCCGGCGCGCCAATGTATCGCGAGGACCAGAAGGCCGCGCTGAAGAAGCTCGGTAAGGTCATCGTGCAGTATTTCGGCCTTGGCGAGGTCACCGGCAACATCACCGTGCTGCCGGCCGCGCTGCACGACCCCGAGGACGGCCCGCACGCGAAGATCGGCACCTGTGGCTTCGAGCGCACCGGCATGCAGGTCTCGATCCAGGACGACGAGGGACGGGAGCTTGCCGCCAACCAGAGCGGCGAGATCTGCGTGATCGGGCCTGCGGTGTTCGCCGGCTATTACGACAATCCCGAAGCCAATGCGAAGGCATTTCGCAATGGTTGGTTCCGCACCGGCGATCTCGGCCACATGGACGAGGAGGGATTCGTCTACATCACTGGACGTGCCTCCGACATGTACATCTCCGGCGGCTCCAACATCTATCCGCGCGAGATCGAGGAGAAGATCCTGACGCATCCTGAGATCGGCGAGGTGGCCGTGCTCGGCGTGCCCGATGCGACCTGGGGCGAGGTCGGAATAGCTGTCTGCGTTGCGCGCGAAGGCGCGAAGCCAGTGAGCGAAGCGGAGATGGCGGCGTTCCTCTCGCCAAAGGTGCCGCGCTACAAGATGCCGAAGCGGTTCTTCTTCTGGGAGGCGCTGCCGAAGTCCGGGTACGGCAAGGTGCCAAAGCGGATGGTGCGCGATGAGCTCGAGGCGCGCGGGCTGCTCGATCTCGACAAGACCAAGGCAGGCTGAGCGCAGGTGATGCGGAGTATCAAGCAGCCGGGCCCGCCCGTCGCCGAACGCATTCAATGGGTGGAGGCGAGGGGACGTGCCTTTTCCTTCACGCTTCAGGCAGGACTGCCGCTGCTGGAAGCTGCACGTCGCGGATTTGCGGCAGAGGGATTTACCTGCGGCGTGCTCAATTTCGGCCGCGGTGCGCTCGAACCGTTCGCCTATGTCATGCCGGCGCTGTCGAAGACCGGCGAGAACGCGGCATTCTACAGCGAGACATATCGGCCCGAAGGCGTGACGCGCACGAAGCTTGGCAGCATGACGCTGGGCGTGCGGGACGGCGCGCCGTTCTTTCATTGCCATGGGCTCTGGACCGAGGCCGACGGCAAGGCAGGCGGCGGCCACATGCTGCCGGACGAGACCGTTGTGGCCGAGCCCTTCGAGGTCGAGGCGTTCGGCATCGATGGCGCGATGTTCACCGCCGAACCCGATCCGGAGACCAATTTCAAGCTGTTCGGGCCCGTCGCGGTCGCGAGCACCGGCGCCCGCACGACGAGCCGAAGCTTCGCATTGCGGCTGCGGCCCAATCAGGATTTCGCCGGCGGCCTCGAGGACTTCTGCCGTGCACATGGCATTGCGCGTGCGAAAATCCACGGCGGCGTCGGCTCGACCATCGGCGCGCGTTTCACCCATGGCGGCGTCACCGAGCCGTTCGCGACCGAGCTGGCGATCACGGCCGGTGCGATCGCGCCGGGCGCTTCCGGTGAACTGCAGGCCGCGCTCGATGTTGCGCTGATCGATTACACCGGCGGCATCGCCGAGGGCCGCCTGATCCGCGGCGACAATCCCGTGCTGATGACCATGGAGCTGGTGCTGGAGGCGCTGGCGTAGCTGGTCAGGCCTGCGCGGGCGGGGTACAGCCTTTACAGCTCTCTTGTTCCTGTTATGTTCTGGTGATGGTCTCAGGGGCGGGCAATGGCACGAAAAGGCAATCGGACGATCAACCTGCCTGCGCCGTATCTGAAGCGGGTCTGGCTCGATCCCTCGCAAGTTCACGATCGCGAGGTCTATCCGTTTTGCCTGCCCATCTTTCCCGATGATTTCGAGCTCATCTTCGACGCGGCCATCACCATCATCGTGGGAGAGAACGGGACCGGGAAATCGACGATCCTCGAGGGCATCGCGGCGCTCGCCGGCTATGACGATGCCGGCGGCGGCAAGGGCTACAGGCCGGTCGATCATTCCGAAGCGCGCGAGAAGATGGGCGGCCAACTCTCGAAGGCGCTGCGCGCAAGCTGGCTGCCGAAGATCACCAATGGCTGGTTCTTCCGTGCGGAGAGCTTTTTCTCGGTTGCGCGATATCTGGACAAGGCGGCGCGGGACGTCGGCCAGGTCGGTCCCGATTTCCTCTCGCACTCCCACGGTGAAGGCTTCCTGCGCTTCTTCGAAGAACGCTGCCAACGCCAGGGCATCTTCATCTTCGACGAACCGGAATCGGCGCTGTCGCCGGCGCGCCAGATCGAATTCCTGAAGCTGCTGCGCCGCATGGAAGAGTCCCGCATCTGCCAGGTGATCATGGCGACGCATTCGCCGATGCTGATGGCCTATCCCGACGCGCGGCTGCTGCGGCTCGGGAAATACGGCCTGGAGCCGACGACGGTCGAGCAGACCGATCATTACCGGGTGATGCGGGAGTTTTGTACTGATCCACGCGGGTTCGTGGAAGCGACGCTGGCGGAGTAGGGGCGCACCCGACGCCCCACACTCGTGTCCCGGACAAGCTGCAACGCGTGAGCGTTGCGGCGCAGAGCCGGGACCCAGGAGCTCGCGCGTCGTGCTGCCCATGGGCCCCGGCTCAGCAGCGCACCGCCGAAGGGGCGCTGCGCTGCGTCCGGGGCACGAGAGCCCGAATTTCTCTAGCATTGCTACCCGCATTATACGCGCAGTTTCCCGTTCTCGCGGCACATCGTGTCCGAGCTTTGTGTTGATCGCCGCCCTCAAAAGTGCCGAGGGCGCAGGGAAGGCCGGGTGCCGGCTGGCACCCGCGGTCCACTGTGCGAAAGCGTGTGCTAAAAACACTGCACAGCGGCATACAGGTGAAGCCAAACGTCCGGCCTTCCCTGCGCAGTGGTTTACGGCTTATGTCGTGATCTCCTCGGGGAGCGATGCACTATTGCCCCCGTCGCCTTGCGGATGAGCGACGGTGCGAACCCGGTCGGGCCGCAACGTCACCGCAAGCCTTGGCGCACAGACCCCGGGCGCCAGGACCACACGATTTTGCCGTACGCTGGCTGCGCCCGTCGTGTGCGCGCCTCGTCTGCTCACGGAGTGATCCGCCCTGCAAACGGCCTGCGCGCGACGCTGCCTGCGTCCACCACATTCCCATCCCGCGTTCGTGACGATCGCGATCCGCCCCTCGGCCCGGGCTGGGGTGGCCAAAACATGCGATAATTCCGAATTCGAGTAAAGCGAATTATTTTCGCCCGCAGGAGTTGACCGTGGTCTGGCGTGTTTTGCCCGTCAGGCACCGCAACGGATGGTGTGATGGTGGGGAGCGCGCCGCCACAGCCGCGCCACGAACCGGTCTCCCCACCGTCCAAAAATGCGCTACGATGCTTCCAGCGCGCTTCAAGTCGCGCAGGATCAAGTGAGGAAACGACATGAGGATGACGATGGGACCGGCGATCGCCGGGGTCGCGGCGCTGGCGGTGGCGGGGATGGCACTGACGACGGCGTTCGAGCCGGTCTGGGCGCACGGGCCGACGCGGCAGAAGGTGAGGGAATCCATCGAGATCAACGCGGCCCCGGCCAAGGTATGGGCGGTGATCGGCAATTTTCAGGACATGAGCTGGCTCCAGCCCGTCACCAAGACCACGGGCGAGAAAGGCAACGAGATCGGCGCGACGCGGACGCTGACGCTCACGGGCGGCGCAACGGTCGAGGAGGAGCTCTACAAATACGAGCCCGACATGCTCAGCTATTCGTACCGGATCACCAAGGTCGACGTGAAGGTGCTGCCGGTGACCAATTATTCCTCGACACTGACGGTGTCGCCGGCGCCGGACGGCAAGGCGAAGCTGGAATGGGCCGGCGCGTTCTATCGCGGCTATCCTAACAACGATCCGCCGCCGGAGCTGAGCGACGAGGCCGCCAGGACCGCCGTGAGCGGGCTGTACAAGGCCGGGCTCGAGGCGCTCAAGAAGAAGATCGAGAGCGGAAGCTGATAGTGCGGGCGCTGGTCCTGGCGGCACTCGCCGCCAGCCTTTGCCTCGTCGGTCCTGGCGGCGCGTTCGCCGAGGAGGCGTTCGTCACCAACCAGCTCAGCGAAGACTTGATGGTCGTGGACCTCGCGACGTCGCGCAGCGTTGCGACCATTCCGATCGGCGGCAAGCCGGCCGGTGTCGCCGTCAGCGCCGACGGGCGCTTTGCCTATGTGACGAGTCCCGATGCCAAGGCGGTCACGGTGGTGGACGCGGCCGCGCGGCAAGTCGCGGGGCGGATCGAGGTCGGCGGCGGGCCGCTCGGCATTGCCGTCGCGCCCGATGGCCGCACCGTCTATGTCGCCGACTGGTATGCCGCTGCGGTGCGGGTGATCGATACGGCTTCGCGCAGCGTCACGGCCAGCATCGCGGTCGGCGCCTCGCCATCGGGCCTCGCCGTGACGCCGGACGGCAGGCTGCTGCTCTCGGCCGACCGCGACGACGACAGCGTCTCGGTGGTGGACACCGCGACGCGCCAGCGCAGGGCCATGATCAAGGTCGGCACCCGCCCGTTCGGCGTTACCATCGATGCCGACGGAAAGCGCGCCTACACCGCCAATGTCGGCTCCGACGATGTCTCCGTGATCGACATCGCCGCCGGCCGCGAGATCGGTCGCGTGCCGGTGGGGATGCGGCCCTATGCGGTGGCGCTGACGCCGGGCCGCGGCTTCGTCACCGACCAATATGGCGGCACCGTCAGCGTGTTCGACCTCGCGAGCCTGAATCCGATCAAGCGCATCACGGTCGGCGACTATCCCGAAGGCATTGCCGCAACCGCCGACGGTAAGCGCATCATCGTCGCCTGCTGGGAGAGCAACACGCTCAGCATCATCGATGTTGCCGAGTTGAAGGTGATCGGCGAGGTCAAGGTTGGCGACGGCCCGCGCGCGTTCGGGATGTTCTTGCGCAGGACGGAGTAGTTCGCCAAGACCCGCGGCCGCTTCGCAAGCGACGACGCTGCATGAAGCTGCTGCCGATCGCTCATTCAGTAGTACCCGTCAGCGCTGATCAGTTGGCGGGGGGCCAGCCTGATCGGTAACCGCCGCTTCCGAGACCGCGCTGGCCGGCGCACCCCGGTCGGTCCAATCCGGCGGCAGCCCAATCCTCTCTCCGGCCATTCCAATCAGTCCCGGCGCTCGCCCGAATGTTTCACAGATCGCCTCCTTGGGCGCGCCGCCGAGAGAGGCCTGCAGACGGCCGATGGATGGCGGCGCCGAGACCTTTCCGAACGGACTCTCGCCGGTCACAAGCATCTTCCCGAAATCGTCTCCGAAAGCGCCGGCGAGATCATAGGCATCCCCGTCGCTCGATGCGCGCGGAGCGCTGGTGAATGAATTCGCGCCGCGCGCCCAGATCATGGCAGCTTTTTGGTTGCCGCTGCGGTCACGGGCTTCGGCCTCTACCGACAGGCTCCCAAGTCCGATCGGAAGCCGCGGGACAGGGATGGGCACACCGGGAGCAACGATGGAGGGTACAACGCTCGCGACCTTGGAGACGCCGGCTGCCGTCGCATCGGTCGGCGCAATGTGGGTAACGACCGCCCGAACATTCAAGTCCGCGGCTTCCGTCGGTGCTACGATCCGGAAGCGCTCGCTCAGCGCAAGACACATCGCTCTATTTATCGCATTCTTGATCAGGCTGCGCTGCCGGTCGGAGAACGGCTGGCTTGCGGCGGTTGCCGCGAACGCAGCTGGCTCGATACGCGCAGTCTTCGCGGCGAGAACATCAGCCTTGCTGATCCGAACCTGCGACTTGGTCAGAACACCATCGGACGGCGTCAGATCGTCGTAAGAGGCCAGGGACCCGGACCGCTCCAGCGGTGCGGTCGCGCAACCTGCAGCCATCAAGCTCAAGGCCGCTGCGACACACCATCTCATGGCGTGGGAGCAAGACCGATCTCCGCCCTCTGGACCATGCGCCGGGAACGCGCGGCCGGAACGGGAGAGGGCGCGGCGCCGGGCGCCGATGCCAGGATTGGCTGCCAGGTCGCATTCCAACGCGCCAGCGTCGTCTCGTTGCCGTCGAAGGCCAGGTCGAGGAAAGCCAGAGTGAGCTCGGCCGTCGCAGCCTTCACTTTCGGATTGAGAGCCGGACCACCCGTGAACGAGCGATCGGTAAAGATGCTGTGCGAGCCGCCCTCGAACACGGCAAGCAGCTTGCGCGGTTCGGCAATGGCGTTGAAGACAGCCAATCGATCGGCAGCAGGCGAGTGGTATCCGGGGATTTCGATGACGTCGTTTGTCGCCGTCACGTGCAGGTTCGGAACGGCGATCTTGCCCAGGACCGAGGCAAGATCGGACTCGCCGTAGAACGGCGGCGCAGAGATGACGATGGCCGCCGAAAAGCGCGGGTCGCGGGCCTCGACCCACCGCCCTTCACGCATCACGCGGGCGCCAACCGCAAGAAGGGCCGTGTTCGCGCCATATGAATGTCCGGCTGCTACGATGCGCCGGCGGTCGACCTCGGCGCCGTAGGGGCTCGACAGCACAAGGTTCAGAGCGAAGTGCAGATCCCTGGCCCGCGCCAGCGCCTCGCTCTCATGAGCCGCCCGCTGCAAACGGTCCACGACGGTGAGAGGATTGCCTCGCCAGAGCGACGAATCGCTGCCCGCATGCTGAACATGCAAGCTCGCAATGCCACGGGCCGCCCAATATCGCCCGAGATAGCTGTACCCCCGGCGGGAGCCACCCAGGCCATGGGAGAACACGATGAGCGGTACGCGCGATCCCGGCGCGACAGTCGTCGGCCAATGCAGGCGCGCCGGAACGGCTCGCGAACGTGCTGGATCGACCCAGTCGAAGTCGACGAAGGCGGGCGGGGCGGACTGCGCTTGCGCTGGAGGCGCCGGAACGGCGGCCGTGACCGCGACGGCGAGCAGCATGGCACCGAGGCGCCGTCGTGTCATGTTGGGGGGCGCGATTGCGTTGCCCCCGCCACGTGCGGGCGCGGATGAAACATGCCACGAGGGAGTGTCGCCGCCAACCCTGTTCGCCATGAACACACCTTGAACACAATTCGCACTGGGTGTAATTTTGTATTGCACTTAGTGCAATTTTGCAAGCGGATTCATTTCGTGCCAGAACAGGCCATGAAAAGCTCGTCTCGAAAGGAGGAAGGCCTGCGCGAACGGAAGCGGCGCGAAACGCTGCATCGCATCACCGAGCAAGGCCTGAAACTGTTTCTGACCCACGGCTACGAGGCCACCACGCTCGACGCGATCGCGGAGGCCGCCGGGATCTCGCGGCGGACGTTCTTCTACTACTTCAAGTCCAAGGAAGAGATTCTGCTGGCGTGGCAGGACGGCGGTTTCAGCGAGACCCTGCGAGCCGCCGTGCTGGAGCAATCGACCAAACAGTCGCCTCTCACTGCCGTAAAGAACGCCTTGTTGGAGCTGACGGCCCGCTTTCCCGCCGATTACAAGCAGACCAAGGCAATCGAGCGCCTGATGTGCGCGAACGAGTCGCTTCGCATACGGCAGCAGGCGAAATATGTAGAGAAGGAACAAGCGGTCTTCGACGCGCTCTGCCAGATGTGGCCGCAGCCGAGGCAGCAACCCGCGCTCCGCATGGTCGCCATGATGTCGGTCGGCGCATTCCGTCTTGCGATCGAAAACTGGAACCGCGACCAGGGGAAGCGACCTCTCGCCATTTGCCTGAGAGAGGCTTTTGCGTGCCTGGACCAGGAAATTGGAAGGGGCCTGCTTGCACAAGACTGACTCGTGCGGGACTGACGGCCGATCCTGCGACGTGCGTCAGCGGGAGGCTGGCTAGTCCAGCTCGCTCCGCAACTTTCCGACGCCGGGTGACCTGGAGATTTGCTCCGGATGTCGCCCTGCGCATCCGGGCTACCGCACCGGGCACAACGCCCGCACGATCTCGTCCAATTGCTCGAACGTGTGGTCCGGCGCATGCGCGCGCAGCGCTGCGGGTGCCGCATAGCCCCAGCATACGGCGCCGCAGGTGATACCCACGGCGCGAGCGGCCTCGATGTCGCGAACCTCGTCGCCGATCGCAATCACTCGCTCAGAGCTTACGCCCGCACGCCGGATGACGCGGCGGAATTTCGCGGGCTTGCCGAACAGCGACGCAGAACAGTCGAAATGCGCGAACAGCGCTGCGACGTCCCCGAGCTTCTCGCGCGCATTGGCTTCGCTGTCGGAGGTCACCAGCGCGAGCTGCACGCCGTTTCCGGCCAGCGTCCGCAGCATCGCCTCGACGCCGTCGAACAGCGCGATCTCCGCGGCGGCCTCAGCCTTCAGCCGACGCGCATGCCGCGCGATCGCCGGCAGCTTCCACAAGGGCACTTCGAGCCGGGCGAGGATCTCGCGGCTCGACGCATGCCGCAGCTCCTCGATGTCCTCATCCTTCACGCGGCGAAAATTGAAGTGATCTGCGACGTCGTTGATGGTGCGGAGGAACCACGGAAAGCTGTCGGCGAGGGTGCCGTCGAGGTCGAAGATGGCGAGGGCGTAGGGCACGTGAAGGGATGTTGGTTTGTTCATCCGCTATCGAACTAGGTTTTCCACACAGTCTCTTCGGTCCAACCTAGTTCGGCGAATTCGCTGGCGCGGAGCGATGCTTCTCCCTCGGGAAAGAATTCGTCAAGCTGAGGCGGTGCGACGCGCGTTTCGGACAGCATGGCATGCGCCTGTCCGCGATGATGAATCTGATGTTGGAACAGATGCATGAGCAGCCGGTCGCGTCGCTCGGTCTGTGCGGCCGTGTCGCGGTTGATCCGCACAACGCTGTCGAGGATCTCCGGCGTCAATGCATCGCAGACAGCGACCAAGCGCTTGTCGACTGCGGCTTGTGCCTGCTTGAGCGCGGCTAGAGAAGGGTACGGCACCTGGTTCTTCCAGGCGGCCGGACCCAACCAACCGCCCTCCAGCGCATCGACATAGAAGAGGTCGACGACATGGATGTGGTTTAGCGTGCGCTGCAGGCTTGGAAAGAACCCGGTCCGCTTGGCCTCGAAATCAGCTTGAGGCAGAGCAGCGCAAGCAGTGAGCAGCCGATGGTTTGCCCAGGCATTGTTATGGGCGAACGCGCGATAGGTTTGCACAAGTCCGGCAGGCAAAGCTCATTCTCCCTCAGACATGTGCGTCGGCACGTTCCAAACGCGCAACCTACTCCGCCGCCTCGCTCGTGCTCCTTCGCTTCGGCTTCCGTGCCTTCTTCAGCACCGGCTCCAGGAATTTGCCCGTGTAGCTCCGCGGCGCTTTCGCGATGTCCTCCGGCGGACCCCAGGCGACGATCTCGCCGCCGCCGTCACCGCCTTCGGGGCCGAGGTCGATGACCCAGTCGGCGGTCTTGATGACTTCCAGATTGTGCTCGATGACGACGACGGTGTTGCCCTGCGCGACTAGCTCGTGCAGCACCTCAAGCAGCTTCTTGACGTCATGGAAGTGCAGGCCGGTGGTGGGCTCGTCCAGGATGTAGAGCGTGCGGCCGGTGGCGCGCTTGGACAGCTCCTTGGCGAGCTTGACGCGCTGGGCTTCGCCGCCCGACAGCGTCGTCGCCTGCTGGCCGACATGGATGTAGTCGAGGCCGACGCGGTGCAGGGTCTGGAACGTCTCGCGGACGCGCGGCACTGCCTTGAAGAACTCGGCGGCCTCCTCGACGGTCATGTCGAGCACGTCGGCGATGCTCTTGCCCTTGAACAGGACTTCGAGCGTCTCGCGGTTGTAGCGCTTGCCCTTGCAGACGTCGCAGGTGACGTAGACGTCGGGCAAAAAGTGCATCTCGATCTTGATGACGCCGTCGCCCTGGCACGCCTCGCAGCGGCCGCCCTTGACGTTGAAGGAGAAGCGGCCGGGCTCGTAGCCGCGCGCCTTGGACTCGGGCAGGCCGGCGAACCATTCGCGGATCGGGGTGAAGGCGCCGGTATAGGTCGCCGGATTCGAGCGCGGGGTACGGCCGATCGGCGACTGGTCGATGTCGATGATCTTGTCGATGTGCTCGAGGCCCTCGATGCGGTCGTGGGGCGCGGCGCCCTCGCTGGCGTTGTTCAGCTTGCGGGCGATGGCGCGGTAGAGCGTGTCGATCAGCAGCGTCGACTTGCCGCCGCCGGACACGCCGGTGACGCAGGTAAACAGGCCGAGCGGAATCTCCGCGGTGACGTTCTTGAGGTTATTGCCGCGCGCGTTCACCACCTTGATGGTGCGGCGATGGTTGGGCGGGCGCCGCTCCGGCACCTCGACCTCGAGCTCGCCGGTCAGATACTTGCCGGTCAGCGATTTCGGGTTGCGCATGATCTCGGCGGGCGTGCCTTCGGCGACGATGTGGCCGCCATGCATGCCGGCGCCGGGGCCGATGTCGAGGACGTAGTCGGCGAGGCGGATGGCGTCCTCGTCATGCTCGACCACGACCACGGTGTTGCCGAGGTCGCGCAGCCGCTTCAGCGTGTCGAGCAGGCGGGCGTTGTCGCGCTGGTGCAGGCCGATCGAGGGCTCGTCGAGCACGTAGAGCACGCCCGTCAGGCCCGAGCCGATCTGCGAGGCCAGGCGGATGCGCTGGCTCTCGCCGCCGGACAGCGTGCCGGAGGAGCGGGACAGCGTGAGATAGTTGAGGCCGACATCGAGCAGGAAGGTCAGGCGCTCGCGGATCTCTTTCAGGATGCGGCCGGCGATCTCGTTCTGCTGCGCGTTGAGCGCGCCGGGCACGGTCTCGAACCACTCGCCGGCCTTCCTGACCGACAGCTCCGAGATCTCGCCGATATGCTTGCCGCCGACCTTGACGCAGAGCGCCTCGGGCTTGAGGCGAAAACCCTTGCAGCCCTCGCAGGGGACGTCGTGGAAATATTTCGCCAGCTCCTCGCGCGCCCACTCGCTCTCGGTCTCGCGATAGCGGCGGTTGATGTTGGTGATGACGCCCTCGAACGGCTTCTTGGTGTCGTAGGAGCGGACCCCGTCCTCGTAGGAGAACTTGATCTCGTCGTCGCCGGAGCCGTAGAGGATCGCGTCTCGCGTCTTCTTCGGCAGATCCTTCCACTTGGTATCGAGCGTGAACTTGTAATGCTTGCCGAGCGCGGTCAGCGTCTGCACGTAATAGGGCGATGAGGATTTGGCCCAGGGCGCGATCGCGCCCTTGCGCAGCGTCAGGTCCTTTTCGGGGATGACGAGGTCCTCGTCGACATGCTGCTCGACGCCGAGCCCGCCGCAGGCCGGGCAGGCGCCATAGGGATTGTTGAACGAGAACAGGCGCGGCTCGATCTCGGGGATGGTGAAGCCGGAGACCGGACAGGCGAACTTTTCCGAGAACAGGATGCGTTCGGGACCGCTCTTGTCGTGGATCTTCGCGGTCTTCTTTTTCTCTTTCTCTTCGGCAGGCGCGGACGCCGGCGCGTCGGCGAACTCGACGACGGCGAGGCCCTCGGCGAGCTTCAGCGCGGTCTCGAAGCTTTCTGCGAGGCGCTGGCCGATGTCGGCGCGTACGACGATGCGGTCGACGACGACGTCGATGTCGTGCGGGAATTTCTTGTCCAGCGTCGGCGCTTCCGCGAGCTCATGGAAGGTGCCGTCGATCTTGACGCGCTGGAAGCCCTTCTTGAGCCATTCGGCAAGCTCCTTCCTGTACTCGCCCTTGCGGCCGCGCACGACCGGCGCGAGCAGATAGAGGCGGGTGCCTTCGGGCAGCGCCAGCACGCGGTCGACCATCTGGGAGACGGTCTGGCTCTCGATCGGCAGGCCCGTGGCCGGCGAATAGGGTACGCCGACGCGGGCCCAGAGCAGGCGCATGTAGTCGTAGATCTCGGTCACCGTGCCCACCGTGGAGCGTGGGTTCTTCGACGTCGTCTTCTGCTCGATCGAGATCGCCGGTGACAGACCATCGATCTGGTCGACGTCGGGCTTCTGCATCATCTCGAGGAACTGGCGGGCATAGGCCGACAGCGATTCGACGTAGCGGCGCTGGCCCTCGGCGTAGATGGTGTCGAAGGCGAGCGAGGATTTGCCGGAACCGGAGAGGCCGGTGAACACCACCAGCTTGTCGCGGGGGATCTCGACGTCGATGTTCTTGAGATTGTGCTCGCGCGCGCCACGGATTGTAATTGCGCGCAGGCTGGAGCCCGCGTTCTGTTGTTGGCGCTTCGCCTTGATCACTTCGTCCATCCCGCTGGTCCTTAAGGAATCCAAAGACGCGCGATCGCGCCAATGTTGAAGGCGCGCTTCGCCCGGAACCGGGAACGGCGCCGATGGGTATGGCAGCGAACGTAGGAAGAACGGCGGCGGATTTCCAGTGCGACTTGCGAATCGTCAACGGATTGTTGGCGCGCTGGCGGCATCTGGCAGCAGCGGGGAGTGGAAACTTCGCGCGAAGTGTCCGGCAAAACAAAAAGGCCGGCGCTGGCGCCGGCCTTTCGTGACGATATGACGTCGGTCGCGATCGGTACTTCAGATCAGTACTTGGCGACGACCGGGGCGCCGAAGTGATAGTTCACGCCGACCTGGACGGTGTGGAAGTTGATCGTGCCAGACGCCAGCGGAGCGCCAAGGTTGGAGAAGTAGGTCTCGCTGCCGAGGCTGCGATAGAGATACTCGCCCTTGACCGACCACTGCGGCGCGAAGAACGCTTCGACGCCGGCGCCGACGGTCCAGCCGGAGTGCCACTTGCTGTCGGAGACGCTCACGCCGAGCGCGCTGAGGGTGACCTTGTTGTCGATCCAGGCGTAACCACCGGTGCCGTACAGCAGGATGTTGTTGACGGCCCAGCCGATGCGGCCGCGCACGGTGCCCATGGCGTCGGTCTTCGAGCTCAGCGTGGCGGTGGCAACGCCGAAGCCGGGGACGACGGTCGCGCCGGTGACCGAAGCGCTGACGTCAGCCCAGGCGCCGTCGGCCTCGAGACCGAACACGACGTTGCCGGTCTGCCAGTTGTAGCCGGCGGTACCGCCGACGAAGCCGCCGTTCATCTTCGGATCGGTCGAGGACTCTTCCCAAGCGCCGCCGCCGACGACACCGAGATAGAAGCCGGTCCAGTTGTAAACAGCGGCCGGAGCGATCGGAGCCTTGGTGTAGGGGCGGGCCGCAAGGTCGGCGGCCGAGGCCGGAGCGGCGAGAGCGAACAAACAGGCCGAAGCCAACAAAACCTTTTTCATCTTCAACTAAATCCCAGTCCCAGTTTCTGTTATTGCCTTCCGTGACCGGAAGGGCAGCGGACTCAACGGCCCAACTGAGGTTGTGCTTACACCACCAAAGCCGCAAGTTGTGTCTCCGAAAAGCCACAACGACGCAAAAGGTAATGGTTACTGACTCGTTTCCCGGCGATCAGTGCGCGCCCAAAGCAGAAAGGCCGGCGCGAGGCCGGCCTTTGTTCTCCAACAATATCAGCGAGATATCAGTACCTTGCGATCATCGGGCCGCCCCAGCGATAGTTCAACCGGATGAGACCGATATCGACGTCCTGGCCGATGCGATTGGAGGCAGTGAAAACACCGAGCGGAGCCGTGACAAAATTGCCGGATCCGGTGAAGTCGATCGTGCGGTGGCCCAGGAAGATGTGATCGTACTCGAAGCCGACCGACCAGTTCGGCGCAAATCCGAACTCGACGCCCACGCCCACTGTACCGCCCCAACGGGTCTCGTTGGCCCGGTCGAACTCGAGGCCGGTCGCCACATCGTAGGTCCGATAGCGATCGCCGACGACGGCGGCGCCGCCCTTCACGTAGAGCAAAACGTTGTTCCAGGCATAGCCGATCTGCCCGGTGATCAAACCGAAAGAGTCGATCGTGGACTGGTTGCGAAGGCCGGACACCGCGCTGATGTTGTCGCCGGTAAAGTCGGCCCAGTTGCCCTGGCCTTCGAAGCCGAACACCCAGTTCGTCGACTGCCAGCGGTAGCCCACCTGGCCACCGACGGTGCCGCCCGTCGCATTGTGACAGCCCTCGCCGACCAGAACGCCGGTCGCCGGAGTCACGAAGTCCCAGCACTTGCGGCTTGTGCCACCGCCGCCGTTGATGCCGATGTAGAAGCCGCTCCAGTCGTAGATGGCGGCGATCGGCGGTGGAGCCTTGGTGTAGGGACGGGCGGCAAGATCGGCCGCGCTTGCGGGGGCCGCCAGCCCCAACGCCATTGCACTGATTGCACCAAAAAGAATCTTATTCATTGCAGTCTCCCCAGTTTCGCCCGCTTCTCGAAGTCCCCGAAGCGGGCTGATCAGGCGCGACGCCCATATGAACTAATTCCAAGGCAACGATAGCCCAAGGAAAGGGCAAAATCCGTCTCCGAAATGCCACACTCGCCTACTGATTGAATTGGCTCTAACTTGATGAATGTTAAGCGGTTTTCGTCCTTCTCGGGAACCCGGAAAAGTTCCATCCGGGTTCCGCGCAATCGGCGTGTGACCAGTATCTGTTCAGTGCTTTTGGCGCGAAGAACAAATCTGGAACGTAGCCGGACGGGATGCTATATGTGGGGATAACCTTGGGGGTGGCGGGCTGATCGGCGTCCGCAAGCGTATAGGGTCGCGTCAACGGGGCGCAGAGGAACGCGGGCAGCGGGATTCGCCCTTTTGGAATTCAGTGGCATTCGGAGTGGAGAGCGGCGATGGCGGGAAGCGTCAACAAGGTCATTCTGGTTGGAAATCTCGGCAAGGATCCTGAAATCCGCCGTACCCAGGACGGGCGGCCAATCGCGAATCTGAGCATCGCCACCTCGGAGACATGGCGTGACAAGGCGACCGGCGAGCGCAAGGAGAAGACCGAGTGGCACCGCGTCGTGATCTTCAATGAAGGGCTCTGCAAGGTTGCCGAACAGTATCTGAAGAAGGGCGCGAAGGTTTACATCGAGGGCGCGCTGCAGACCCGCAAATGGACCGACCAGAGCGGCGTCGAGAAGTACTCGACCGAGGTCGTGCTCCAGGGCTTCAACTCGACGCTGACGATGCTCGATGGCCGCGGTGGCGGCGGAGGAGGCGGCAGCTTCGGCGACGAGCCGGGCGGCGATTTCGGCTCCTCCGGTCCCGTCAGCAGCGCACCGCGCCGTCCCGTCGCCGCCGGCGGCGGCCGCAACAGCGACATGGACGACGATATCCCGTTCTGAGGACGAGGATCGAGAGACGCCGAGCGGACGGAGCTTGGCGTTTCGTATCAGCAGTTCTGCCTAATCGATGGAGCGGGCTCGGGTTTTCCGGGCCCGTTTCATGTTCGGCTTGAACTCAAATCGTTGCGACATCGAGGGGATGGCCGATCGCGGCTCCCGGCTGCTGCGAACGGGGCTCGCGGGGCCTCCCTGGCTGCGCGGATTCTGGGGCATGGCGGCGGTTCCGCGGAGCCATTTCCGGGGCTGTCCGAGATATCCTGTTCTAAGCCGTAAGCCATTGGAAAAATAAGCGGAAAAAGCGCTTCTCGGCCCTCCGCGAGGGTGGTTATCCGCCCCCCGATGCGCTATATGATTCCCAGACAAAATCTCACCGGATTCCCCCTTGGCTGACGACGACAACAAGCCCGGCGACCAGCCGGCGCAACCCTCGGACATTCGCCCCGTCTCCATCTTCGAGGAGATGAAGAAGTCGTACCTCGACTACGCCATGAGCGTGATCGTGGCACGTGCGCTGCCCGATGCGCGCGACGGCCTGAAGCCGGTACACCGCCGCATCCTGTTCTCGATGAACGAGCAGGGGCACACGCCCGACAAGAAGTACGTCAAGTCCGCCCGCGTGGTCGGCGACGTCATCGGTAAGTATCACCCGCACGGCGACCAGTCGATCTACGACGCCATGGTCCGCATGGCGCAGGACTTCTCGATGCGCGTGCCGCTGATCGACGGTCAGGGCAATTTCGGTTCGGTCGACGGCGATCCCCCGGCCGCCTATCGTTACACCGAAGCGCGCCTGACGAAGGCGGCGCTGGCTCTGCTGGCCGACATCGACAAGGACACCGTCGACTTCCAGCCGAACTACGACAACAACGAGACCGAGCCATCGGTCTTGCCGGCCAAGTTCCCGAACCTTCTCGTCAACGGCGCGGGCGGCATCGCGGTCGGCATGGCGACCAACATCCCGCCGCACAATCTCGGCGAGGTCATCGACGCCTGCGTCGCTCTGATCGACAACCCTGCGCTCACTATTGACGAGCTCATCAACATCGTGCCGGGACCTGACTTCCCGACCGGCGGCGTCATTCTCGGACGTGCGGGCATCCGCGCCGCCTATCACCTCGGCCGCGGCTCGATCGTCATGCGCGGCAAGGTCGCGATCGAGACCATCCGCAAGGAGCGCGAGGCGCTCATCATCACCGAGATTCCGTACCAGGTGAACAAGGCGACGATGGTCGAGCGCATCGCCGAGCTGGTGAAGGAAAAGAAGATCGAGGGCATCGGCGACCTGCGCGATGAATCCGACCGCGAAGGTTACCGCGTCGTCATCGAGTTGAAGCGCGACGCCGTGCCAGATGTGGTGCTGAACCAGCTGTATAGATTCACGCCGCTGCAGACGAGCTTCGGCGTCAACATGGTGGCGCTCGACAGCGGCCGTCCGCGGATCATGCATCTGAAGGAGCTGCTGGCGATCTTTGTCGACTTCCGTGAGCGGGTTGTCACGCGGCGCACCAAGTACCTGCTCGCCAAGGCGCGCGATCGGGCGCATATCCTGGTCGGTCTCGCGATCGCAGTCGCCAATATCGACGAGATGATCCGCGTTATCCGGAGTTCGCCCGACCCGACTACCGCCCGCGACACCCTGATGTCGCGCGACTGGCCGGCCCGGGACGTCGAGGACATGCTGACGCTGATCGACGATCCGCGTCATCGCATGAGTGCGGATGGCACGATCCGGCTGTCGATGGAACAAGCGAGAGCTATTCTCGATCTGCGCCTTCAGCGCCTTACCGCACTCGGCCGTGACGAAATCCGCGACGAGCTCGACAAGCTCGCCAGCGAGATCGCCGATTATCTCGACATCCTGCGCTCGCGCGAGCGCGTGCTGGGCATCATCAAGACCGAGCTCGCCGAGGTGAAGGCGGAGTTCGCCACGCCACGCCGCACCGTGATCATGGAGCAGGAAGGCGAGGTCGAGGACGAGGACCTGATCCAGCGCGAGGACATGGTCGTCACCGTCTCCCACGCCGGCTACGTCAAGCGCGTGCCGCTGTCGGCCTACCGCGCGCAGCGCCGCGGCGGCAAGGGCCGCTCCGGCATGCAGACCCGCGACGAGGATTTCGTCAGCCGCCTGTTCGTCGCCTCCACCCACACGCCGGTGCTGTTCTTCTCCTCGCGCGGCCAGGTCTACAAGGAAAAGGTCTGGCGGCTGCCGATGGCTGCGCCGAACGCGCGCGGCAAGGCGATGATCAACATCCTGCCGCTGGAGCAGGGCGAGCGCATCACCACCATCATGCCGCTGCCGGAGGATGAATCGACCTGGGGCAATCTCGACGTGATGTTCGCCACCACCGGCGGCAACGTCCGCCGCAACAAGCTGTCCGACTTCGTCGACGTCCGCCGCTCCGGCATCATCGCGATGAAGCTCGACGACAACGAGGCGATCGTCGACGTGCAGATATGCACCGAGCGCGACGACGTGCTCCTGACGGCTGCCGGCGGCCAGTGCATCCGCTTCCCCGTTACCGACGTGCGCGTGTTCACCGGACGAACCTCGATGGGCGTGCGTGGCATCGCGCTTGCCGAGGGCGACAAGGTGATCTCGCTGGCGATCCTGCGCCATGTCGAGACCGCGTCCGACGAGCGCTCGGCGTACCTGAAGATGCGCCGAGCGGTGGCCGGCGAAGCCGCGGCGGAAGAGGTTCCGGCCGATGCAGAGGCCGAGGAGACCTCCGGCAGCTTCCAGCTGTCGCAGGAGCGTTATGCCGAGATGTCGGCGCAGGAGCAGGTCGTGCTGACCGTCTCCGTCAACGGCTACGGCAAGCGGACCTCGTCCTACGAGTACCGCACCACGGGCCGCGGCGGCAAAGGCATCGTCGCCATGAGCGTCAACAACCGCAACGGCAATCTGGTGGCTTCCTTCCCGGTGGAGGATGCCGACCAGATCATGCTGGTCACCGACAAGGGCCAGCTGATCCGCTGCCCGGTCGAAGGCATCCGCATCGCCGGCCGCTCGACCCAGGGCGTGATCGTGTTCGACACCGCCGAGGACGAGCATGTGGTGTCGGTCGAGCACATCACGGAAGAGGCGGAGAGCAACGGCGCGAACGGAGAGTAACGTTCAGCCCGGTAGCCCGGACTGCGCGGCGCTGGATCCGGGCTGCGAACCGCTCAGCTGACACGAAATCGTCAGGCCCCGACTACGGGGTCCGATCGGCAGTCACGAGGCGCGCCTCGCGGACATTGGTCTTCGTGCCGGCGGTGCGCAGGCAGGAGGCCTCGAAGTTCGGCCAGGCCTGCTGCGAGCAGTCCTTTCCGACGCTGCGGATGTCGAGCCGGTCGCTCTTGGCCAGCGGCTGCGGCACGCTGGCTTCGACGGTGGGGGCAAAGCCGGGCAGGAGGGTGAGGGCCGCGGCAACACATGCAGAGAGTGCGATCGCTGAAAGGGTCTTGATCATTGACGGTCCCCTGTGATGCGGCCGCTCACGCCCGGTGTGCGGCCCGTCATTCGTTGACCGGATTAGTAACCATGGCCAGTTTCCGGACGTCTTCGCCGATGCGGGAAATGGTTTCGTTCTCGCTCCGTTTTGTTTCGTGGCTGCCCCGGGGACGAAACATAACGGCCGTCGCCGACACGTCCGCGAGAGATTTTCCGGGGGACGGGCAAGAAACGGGCAAGGAACCTGCCCGGCTTGCCGGGCCGGGCCGGGCGCGGTAGGAGGGAGCCATGCCGCGCATTGCCTTCTATCCCGGTTCCTTCGATCCCATCACCAACGGCCACCTGGACGTGGTCCGGCACAGCGCTTCGCTGTGCGACAGGCTCGTGGTCGCGATCGGGGTGCACCCGGGCAAGAAGCCGCTGTTCTCGACCGAGGAGCGGTTGGAGATGCTCCGTGACGTCTGCGGGCCCGTGGCAGCCCAGGCTGGCTGTGTGCTCGAGGCTGTGACCTTCGACGATCTGTCGGTCACCTCGGCGCGCAAGCACGGCGCGACGATCATGATCCGGGGCCTGCGCGACGGCACCGACCTCGACTACGAGATGCAGCTCGCCGGCATGAACGAGGCGATGGCGCCCGAGGTGCATACGGTCTTCCTGCCGGCCTCTCCCATGGTCCGCCCGATCACCGCCACTTTGGTGCGCCAGATCGCCGGCATGGGCGGGGATGTCTCGGCCTTCGTCCCGCCGCAGGTCGCGGCACAGCTCAAGGCCAAATTCGCCGGATAGCGGCCCGCTTCCTTTCTCATCCTGACCGGAGTTGTCATGATCCGAATTCTCGCAGTTCTTGCCGCGCTTCTGTTCGCGGTGCCGGCGGTGGCGCAGCAATTGCCGGCGAACCTCGACAAGGCCAACGCCATCGTCATCGATAGCACCAAGGGTCGCATCGTCATCAAGCTCAGGACCGACATCGCGCCGCAGCATGCCGAGCGCATCAAGCAGCTCGCGCGGGAGGGCTTCTACAACAACGTGCCGTTTCATCGTGTCATGGACGGCTTCATGGCGCAGACGGGCGACGGCCAGAATTTCAACGGCACCGGCGGCTCGAAATATCCGAACCTGAAGCAGGAATTCTCCAAGGTGCATTTCGCCCGCGGCATCGTCGGCATGGCCCGCCGCGGCGACAGTGTCGACAGCGCCAACTCCCAGTTCTTCATCATGTTCGCCGATGGCGGCAGCCTCGATGGCCAGTACACGGTGATCGGCGAGGTCGTGCAGGGCATGGACGTTGTCGACAAGCTGAAGAAGGCGCCTCCGGGCTCGCCAGGCGGCGCGGTCACCGATCCCGACAAGATGGTGAAGGTTCAGGTCGCCTCCGACATCAAATAGGAGCGGTCATGGCGCGCCGCGGTGGCAAGCTCCTGCTGGTGGCCGCGATGCTGCTGCTCGGCGTCTCAAGTGCGGCCGCCGAGGACGCGCAGGTCAACACGATCCAGGACATCTTCCGGCACCTGCGCACCTGCTGGAGGCCGCCGTCGCCGGCCCAGGCGCGCCCACTCGACATCACTGTCGTGGTGAGCTTTAACCGGGCCGGAAACATTCTGGGCCATCCGAGGATTACCTATGAATCCGCGGAGGCCTCCGACAGTGACCGGCTGCAATACCGGATCGCGGTGATGGAGGCGTTGCAACGCTGCACGCCGATGCCATTTACCGACGCAATGGGCGGCGCCGCCGCAGGACGTCCATTCGCGATCCAGTTCCGCAGCCGTAAGACTTCACCCCCAACACAAGAGAGACGAGCATGAGCGCCACCGAAAACACCCTGATCCTCGAGACCACGCAGGGCCCCGTCACCATCGAGATGCGGCCCGACCTCGCGCCGAACCACGTCGCGCGCATCAAGGAGCTCGTGCGCGAGGGCTTCTATGACGGCATCGTGTTCCACCGCGTCATCGAGGGCTTCATGGCGCAGACCGGCTGCCCGCACGGCACCGGCACCGGCGGCTCCGGCAAGAAGCTGAAGGCCGAGTTCAACAAGGAGCCGCATGTGCGCGGCACCACCTCGATGGCCCGCGCCGCCAACCCCGATTCCGGCGACAGCCAGTTCTTCATCTGCTTCGACGATGCCCGCTTCCTCGACAACCAGTACACGGTCTGGGGCAAGGTCACCGACGGCATGGAGAACGTCGACAAGATCAAGCGCGGCGAGCCCGTGATGAATCCGGACAAGATCGTCAGGGCGCGGATGGCGGCCGACAAGGAATAGTCACTCATTCCGGGGCGCACCTTGGCGTGAACCATGGTGCGCAATTGGGCTCCCGAGAATCTCGCGCCACAATCTCGGGATTCCGGATCGCCGCGCTCGAGGCGCGGCGTCCGGAATGACGGCGCTAGTGACACATGCGCACCGACCTCTTCGACTTCGACCTGCCGCCCGAGCGCATCGCGTTGCGTCCGGCGAACCCGCGCGACTCCGCGAAAATGCTGGTGGTCGAGAAAGGCGCGCTGAGGGATCAGGTCATTTCCGACCTGCCGCAATGGCTGGAGCCTGGCGACCAGCTCGTCGTCAACGACACCAAGGTGATCGCGGCGCAATTGAAGGGCCGCCGCATCGGTCGCGAGACTGAGCCGAAGATCGAGGCGACCCTGATCAAGCGCCTCGACGACTCGCGCTGGCAGGCCTTGGTGAAACCGGCGAAGAAGCTCACGGCCGGCGACCGCATCCGTTTCGGCAACGAGGGCAAGGTCTGCCTGCTCGGCCATCTCGATGCCGAGGTCGAGGCCAAGGGCGGCGAGGGCGAGGTGACGCTGTCGTTCTCGTTCCACGGCCCGGCGCTCGACCAGGCGATCGCCGATCTCGGCAGCCCGCCGCTGCCGCCCTACATCGCTTCCAAGCGCTCGCCTGACGACCAGGATCTCGCCGACTACCAGACCATGTTCGCGGCCAACGAAGGCGCGGTGGCGGCGCCGACCGCAGGGCTGCATTTCACTCCGGCACTGGAGCAGGCGCTGCACGAGCGCGGCGTCGGCATCAACCGTGTCACGCTGCATGTGGGGGCAGGGACGTTTCTGCCGGTGAAGGTCGACGACACCGAAGGCCACAAGATGCACGCCGAGTGGGGCACGATCTCGGCCGAGACCGCGGAGCGCCTCAACACGGCGCGAAAGAACGGCGGCCGCATCGTTGCGGTCGGCACGACGTCATTGCGCCTCTTGGAAAGCGCGGCGGGTGAAGACGGCACGATCCAGCCTTTCGCGGCCGAGACCGCGATCTTCATCACGCCCGGCTATCGCTTCCGCGCCGTCGATGTCCTGATGACCAATTTTCATCTGCCGAAATCGACGCTGTTCATGCTGGTCTCGGCCTTCTCCGGGCTGGAGATTATGAAGCAGGCCTATGCGCACGCCATCGCGAACGGCTACCGGTTCTACTCGTACGGTGATGCGTGCCTGTTGTTCCGGGCCCGAGAGTGACCCGGCAGTTCTTTTGTGTTATGCTGTCGCCCCTGAATTGGTAGATCGAGTAGTTGATGAACATCCGCTCCGCGAAAGTCGACGAGCTTGTCCAGCGCCTCGCCCGCCTGACGGGGGAAGACATCGAGACGGCGTTGGAACGCGCCATTGAGGAGCGGTTGTCGCGTGTCAGCTCGCCGGTCGGTGATAGAAGGGCCGCCCTGACTTCTTTCTTCGAGCGGGCCGCGAGCTTGCCTGTTCTGGATTCCCGGTCTGCTGAAGAAATCCTCGGTTATGACCGCTTCGGGCTTCCGTCCTGATGGTGCTGGATACCTCTGCGATCGTCGCGACCGTATCCAACGAGCCAGACGGGGAGCGCTACCGGACAGCCATGCTGGGTGCCGACAGCTTGTCGATGTCGGCAGTAGCCGTGTTGGAAACCAAAATCGTTCTCTCTGCTCGCTTCGGATCGGCGGCCGTGACGTTGTTCGACGAGTTGCTGGAGACTGCCGGGATTATCGTCGTGCCGTTCGACGCCGAGCTGGCGAAAGGCGCGTTCGAGGCGTTTGAGCGTTTCGGCAAGGGGCGAGGACATCCTGCACAGTCAACATCGTTGATTGCGCGGTTTACGCTCTGGCGAAAGCGCGTTCGCAGCCGCTCCTTTTCAAAGGAGCCGACTTTGCCAGGACAGATATAGTTGCGGCGTTGACCTGACTGCGCGTCAACCAGTCGGGTGGACAAAGCGAAGCATGCCCACCATCTCTTGTGCGCGTGGAGAAGTAGTGGGCACGGCGCTTGCGCCTTTGTGCCCACTCTACGCACCTGCGTTACGCCATCACGCGCTGCGGCAGCAGCTCCGCGATCTGCACCGCGTTCAGCGCTGCGCCCTTGAGCAGCTGATCGGCCGCCACGAACATCGAGATCGAATGCCCGCTGGCGTCGCTGAGGTCCTTGCGGATGCGGCCGACCAGGACGTCGTCCTGGCCCGAGGCGTCGATCGGCATCGGGAAGTAGTTCCTGGCGCGGTCGTCGACGACCTTCACACCCGGCGCCTGCGCCATGATGGCGCGGACCTGATCCTCGGTGATCGGCCTCTCGCATTCGAAGGTGATGGCCTCGCAATGGGCGCGCAGCACCGGCACGCGGACGCAGGTGACGCCGACCGCGATGGTGTCGTCCTCGAAGATCTTGCGGGTCTCCTTGATGACCTTGGTCTCTTCGTCGTTGTAGCCGGTGTCGGGATCGACGGCGGTGTTGTGGTTGAAGAGATTGAAGGCGTAGGGGTGCGGCATCACCCTGGGCGTATAGACCTGCCCGTTGAGGTTGGCGCGGGTGGATTCGACGAGTTCCTCCATGGCGGCGGCACCTGCGCCGGAGGCTGCCTGGTAGGTCGAGATGATGACGCGCTTGATGCGGTTCTGCCGGTGGATCGGCCACAGCGGCACCAGCGCGGTGATCGCCGCGCAGTTGGGGTTGGCGATGATGCCCTTGTGGTCGCGGATGCGGCTGGCGTTGATCTCGGGGATCACCAGCGGCACGTTCGGGTCCATGCGGAAGGCAGAGGAGTTGTCGACCACCACCGCGCCGGCCTTGACCGCGATCGGCGCGAACTTCCTGGAGATGCCGCCGCCGGCCGAGAACAGGGCGATGTCGACACCTTCGAAAGACCGCTCGGTCAGCTCCTCGATGACGACGTCCTTGCCGCGGAACGACACCGTCTTGCCGGCCGAGCGGGCACTGGCGAGCGCCTTGAGCTTGCCGACGCGAAAGCCGCGCTTGTCCATGGTGGCGATGAATTCGGCGCCCACCGCACCGGTGACGCCGACAATCGCGACGACGGGATCGTTACTCACTTTGTCCTCCATTGCTTTTGAAATCCAGACAACAAAAAAGCCCCGGACCATCGAGGGCGGGGCTTCGGTAGAGCTGATGCGTTTTCGTCGACGACTACGCGCGCACGCCTCCCCGGGCCCCTGAGGCCGTGGTGGTTTTGGTCGTGCGTTTGGTGGTCGTGGACATGGCGGCGACTTATGGGGGAGAGTCTTGCGGCCGTCAATGGCTTTTCGCCCCGGTCGGTACCGGGGGAAAATCTGTCGCTATCGGGCCCGGGCGCCCGGCGGCTCCAGGATGACCTCCTTGAGGTCGTCGCCGCTGATCACGACGATCGCAAAATTGAGCCGGCCGCGTTCGCGCACGAGGCCGCCGCTGATGGCCTTGCCCGAGGCGGCGCGCTCGGCGACGCGCACGGCATCGGCAAGGCGGTGCCTGATCGCACCGAGCGCTGCGAGGTTGCTGCGGTCCTCGTTGTCGAGCTCGCTGAGGGGCAGGGCGGCCTCGCCACCGACGAGCTCGCCGGTCGCGGCATTGATGGTGTGGCGCCAAATCCGGTCGTTGTGCAGGGTCTTCACCCGGTAGACCGGGACGCCTGAAGCGCCGTCGAAACTCACGTCGGCGGTGGTGGCGCCGGCATGGCGGGCTTCCGCGATCGCCATGGCCTGGCTGATCGTGATCGACGAGCTGCGGAAGCGTTCGATCTCGCGGGTGACTGCCTGGCGGTCTGCTTCGGCATCACCATCTGTATCGTTGTGGAGCGCGGTCGGCGTGTCCGCGGTCACGATCGCCTGCGACGGCGCGGCGAAGAGCAGCGCGGGCAAGGCGATCGCAAGCAGTTGCAAGGTCCGTCGTCTGGCTGTCGTCATGCTCGAAACCTTCGGCCTGCGAGTGTGCCGGATGAACGTAAAGAATTCGCGGCCGGCCCTGGGCAAGGCCGGCCGCGGAACGCCGCGGCGGGCTGTACCTGCCGTGACGATCGAAGCGGTCCGGACCTCTTTGGGGCTGGTGAAAAAGCGGCCCGTACCAACTTAGAACTAAACCATACCGTATCGTTTTGTTTTGGTCAATGCCGTTGCGTCGGCCCCTTTGGGGAAAGAGCGTCAGTTCACGGAATCGTCAGCGGGAGGAGCGGCGGCGCGCCGGGCCCTTTGCGGCGTCCCGGACCCGGTCGGCAGGACCCAGGGCACCGGCAAGGAACAGTTTGATCGCGATGCGCATGCGCTTCTCGGCCGATTTCGGCTCGAGCGCCGTTCCGAACGTCGCCATGCGGTGGGTGTGTCCGACGACGACGTCGAGGAACACCTCGGCTGCGATGGTGGTGTCTTCGACATCGAGCGCCCCTTGCGCCACCAGATGGTCGAAGAAGCGCGCGGTGGTGGCGACGGCCTTGAGCCAGCCTTCCTCCTTGCCGAGCTTGGCGACGTCAGGGAAGTTGATGGCCTGCGACGTCATCATGCGGCTGAAGGCGACGGCGTCGGGACCACAGGTGAATGAGAGCATCTCGCGCCCGATCTCGACCAGCCGCTGTTCGACCGAGATGTCGGCGGCGCTGCTCAGCTGGGTCTCTGCCGCGGCCGACAGCGGCGCGAGCCAGCGCGCGATCTCCCGCCTCAGTACGGCCGCGAACAGCCCGCGTTTGTCGCCATAGCGCGAATAGACCGTGGGCTTGCTCACCCGGGCCGCTTCCGCGACCGCATCGAGCGAGGTCGCCTCGAAGCCGCGATCCAGGAAAAGGCGGGTGGCGACCTCGATCAGCCGCTGGTCGCGCTCGATCGCGGCGGTTTTCGTCGGCCGGCCGCCGCGGGATTTCGGCATCTCGCGCCGTGGTGCTGCCGGTTTTGTCCTGGTCGCAGTCAATCCCATGCCCAATGATTCCTGCGCGTTTCTGACAGTCGTCTTTGCTCTATAACGCGCAGCAGCCGGGGCGTCATCGCGAATCTGGCCGAAATGGCCGCATCGTCAACGGTCTCGACACGGCCTCGTTCCGTCACGCGGCTTCACGGAAGCGTCGAGGTCCAGGCCTGGCCGGATGCGGCCTTCTCGTATCCGTACTGATACAGCGCCCGCATATAGGTGGTATCGAACCCTTCGGACGGCGGGGCGGGGTAGTCGCGCGCGATGTAGGAGAGATGGAAACCCAGTCGGTTGCGCTTGGCGAAATCGTAAGTCGACAAGATGATCGAGCGCGTCTGCGATTGGGTGATTGCCGACAGGCTGCGTGAGGCAACGTCGATGGTGCCGTTGGAGACGAGCTCGAAGTTGCGCTCGATCTTCTTGTTGACGAGGATGTAGATGTCGATCTTCGCACTGCCGGGCATGCGGCCGCTCTGGAACAGCAGGGCTTCCGGCAATGTCAGCACCGGGGCCGTCACGCCGCCGTCGACATGCATCTCCTGAAACTTGCGGCCCTGACCTTCGGCGTCGATCATGATCGGCGGAAACACCAGGGGAATGCTGGCCGAGGCCGCCATCACGTCGCGAAACAGCTTCAGGGCCTCGGGCGTTCCGACCGCGGCGATCTTGCCCATGTCCCAGATCGCAGTGCGCTGGGTGTCGAGGTCGGTCGTCACCACGAGCAGCTTCCGACCCTTCGCATGCTCGCGCGCGACCTGCGCCATGATCTCCGGACCGACATAGCGCGCGACCAGCTCGCGCAGCCGCGTGTTGCCGAACAGGCCGGATCCGAACAGCACGCGCATGATGCTGGGGTCGTTCAGGAGGCTCTCCGCGATGCCGCTGGTGTAGACCTCCTTCAGCGTGTCGTCATATTGCGGGCCGAGGAACGCAAACGGCGCGATCAGGCCGCCGGTGCTGACGCCCGAGACGACGGTGAAGGTGGGGCGGGTTCTGGCCGCGGTCCAGCCGTTGAGCACGCCGACGCCATAGGCGCCGTCAGCACCGCCGCCGGACAGCGCCAGATAGGATCTCGTCGCGGTGCTGTTGTCCTTCTCGAAGCTGAATTTCGTGACGGGATCGTCGGCGTAGCGCCGGAGGCCGTCGATATCGAGCACGCGCGACGTGCTGGCTTCGGCGGCCGTATAGGGCGTGCGGGGCAGGGAGGTGCATGCGCCGAGTGCCAGGCTGCACACCAGGACCAGCGATCCGGTCAGGCGGACAATTGTCTGCCTGATCCGGTCACACGAGGAGACGGATGCGTCGGTCGAATATGAGGGGGTGGGCATTGTCGGTGGCTGGCGATCACGCATGTACGACCGCCGGCAAATTTGCCGCGGCATCCCGTCCAGTCCCCATGACAAAACTACACGGTATCGTTTTGTTTGGCAAGAGCGGAGGGCGCTGATCCCTGGCGCGAATTGATGTCCCGGTCTGGAGTACAAATCGGCGGGAGCGCGGTCTGGCGGGTTGATCGGCCTGCCTCGACACGCAATAAGCACCGCCATGAATCCGGACAATGATCTCCCCAATCACTTTGAAGTGCTCGCCGCCGATGGGGCCGCGCGCACAGGGCGGCTGACCACGCCGCATGGCGTGGTGCGGACGCCGGCCTTCATGCCGGTCGGCACCGCCGGTGCCATGAAGGGGATGCATTGGCGCGAGGTGCGCGATGCCGGCGCCGACATCGTGCTGGGCAACACCTACCACCTGATGCTGCGTCCGAGCGCGGAGCGGATCGCCGCGCTCGGCGGATTGCAGCGGTTCACCGGCTGGAACGGACCGATGCTGACGGATTCCGGTGGCTTCCAGGTGATGTCGCTGGCGGATTTGCGCAAGGTCAGCGAGAACGCCGTCACCTTCCGCTCGCATATCGACGGTGCCAAGGTCGAGCTGTCGCCGGAGCGCTCGATCGAGGTGCAGCGTTTGCTCGGCTCCGACATCGCCATGCAGATGGACGAATGCGTGCGGCTTCCGGCCGAGCGCGCCGACATCGAGCGCGCGATGCAATTGTCGCTGCGCTGGGCCGAGCGAAGCAAGCGCGCCTTCGAGAACGCCCCCGACGGCTACATGCTGTTCGGTATCGTGCAGGGCGGCGACATCCCCCAACTGCGTCACACGAGCGCCGAAGGTCTCGTTGCGATCGGCTTCCATGGCTATGCGATCGGCGGTCTTGCGGTTGGCGAGCCGCAGGCGGTGATGCTGGCGATGATCGACGAGACCGCACCATTGCTGCCGAGAGAGCGCCCGCGCTACCTGATGGGCGTCGGCACGCCCGACGACATCCTCGAAGCCGTGAAGCGCGGCATCGACATGTTCGATTGCGTGATGCCGACGCGCAATGGCCGGCATGGCGTCGCCTTCACGAGCTTCGGCCAGGTGAATCTGCGCAATGCGCGCCACGCCGACGATCCGCGTCCGCTCGACGAAGAGAGCTCATGGCCTGCGGCGCGCAACTACGCGCGTGCCTATCTGCACCATCTGGTCAAGGCGGGCGAGACGCTGGGCGCGATGCTGCTGTCCGAGATCAATATCGCTTACTACCAGTTCCTGATGCAGGGCATCAGAGGTGCGATCGCGCAGGGAAAATTCGAGGAGTTCTATCAGCGCACGCGCGAGGACTGGGCGAGGGGCGACATCGCCCCGCGCTAGATCAGTTGCAAGTGAAGCGCTGCTTCAGGGCGTGCTTGGTCACGAAGCCATAGCCGCAATTGTCGCAGGTCCAGAGATAGCTGATCATGTGGTCCGAGACGTAGGCAGATGCTTCGGCGGCGACCATGGAGTCGGCGCAGACGGGACAGGTCGGCAGCTCGCTGCAACGAGGATCGCGGCTCGACGCGACGGTCGGCAACACTTCAGCAATTGCTGACATCGTGGTGACCTCCCTGCTTGAGATATGAGCCTAACATAAGCAGAAGCGGTTGACGAGGTCGCAACACAAATGCGTAGGTTTTCTGATTTTACCGCTCACGTGATTTTGCGATGCAGCGTATTTAACATGTGCCGCATTGTCGCTTGCGTGTCGCCGCAGGCTGTCTGTAACTGCGCAATGGTCGCGACGGAAGTGCAGGTCGTTGCCACAGGGAGTTCATCATGGACGCATCTTCCGCTACGGGTGCAGCGCACCAAGCCGGCCGCGGCCGGATCTATGACTCGATCGTCGACGCCTTCGGCAACACGCCCATCGTGCGCTTGCGCCGGCTGCCCGGCATGCACGGCGTAAACGCGACCATTTTGGCAAAACTTGAATATTTCAATCCTGCAGCAAGTGTGAAGGACCGCATCGGCGCGGCCATGATCATCGCGATGGAGAAGGCGGGCATCGTCAAGTCCGACACCGTGCTGATCGAGCCGACCTCCGGCAATACCGGTATTGCGCTCGCGTACGTAGCGGCTTCGCGCGGTTACCGGCTCAAGCTGGTGATGCCGGAGTCGATGTCGATCGAGCGGCGCAAGATGCTGGCTTTCCTCGGCGCCGAACTGGTGCTGACGCCGGCAGCGCAAGGCATGAAGGGTGCGATCGCGGCCGCCGAGGAACTGGTGAAGACGACGCCGAACTCGGTGATGCCGCAGCAATTCAAGAACCTCGCCAATCCCGAGGTGCACCGCCGCACCACCGCGGAGGAAATCTGGAACGACACCGGCGGCAACATCGATTTCTTCGTGGCCGGCGTCGGCACCGGCGGAACGATCACCGGCGTCGGCCAGGTGCTCAAGCCACGCAAGGCCTCGCTGCGTGTTGTGGCGGTCGAGCCGGAGGAGAGCCCGGTGTTGTCGGGAGGACAGCATACCCCGCACAAGATCCAGGGGATCGGCGCCGGCTTCATCCCTGACATCCTCGACCGCGCCGTGATCGACGAGATCGTGAAGATCAACTCGACGACGGCGATCGAGACCTCGCGCGCGCTGGCACGGCATGAAGGCATTCCGGGCGGCATCTCCTCGGGTGCGGCGATCGCGGCCGCGCTGCAGATCGGCAAGCGTCCGGAAGCGGCGGGAAAAACCATCCTGGCGATCGTGCCGTCTTTCTCCGAGCGCTATCTCTCGACGGCTTTGTTTGAAGGAATCTAGGACATGGCGGAGCAACCACCGAGGCGGCCGCGTACACTAGGCGATGCGAGGACGGAAGCAGAGGCAGCGTTCAAGAAGGTGACGGCCAAGGTCGCCGCGGCGCCGCCTAAACAAACTGCTGTTCCCGGCATCAAGGAGCAGGTCACGCTGCGCATCGATCAGGACGTGCTGGAGTTCTTCCAGGAGGGCGGCCCCGGCTGGCAGGACCGGATCAACGAGGCTCTGCGCAAGGCGGCCGGGAAGTAGGCACCAGCTCGACACCACTGCGAGGACGACCAAAGAAAAAGCCCGGCGTGAGCCGGGCTTTTTGCTTGAAAGTTGGAGTCAGGCCTCGCCTCAGCGGCGGAACATGCCGCCCATCATGCCGCCGACGACACCGCCGACGAAGGCCGCACCGGCTGCATCGCCGGGATTGCTGCGCTGAGGAGCCGGCGCCGGTGCACTGCTCGGAGGGGGGGCGCTGGCGCGCCGCGCCGCCTTCTGGCTGTTGTCGCTCGCGGTCGCCGGGGCAGCCACGATCTCCGAGAGCAGAGCCTTGTGCTGAAGCTTGTTGAGGTAGCCAGATGAGGGATAGCCGCGCGCCGTCTGCCAGCGCTTGAGCACCGATCGCGTCTCGTCGTCGAACGCGCCGCTCTGCTTGGTGTCGAAGCCCAGCGCCGTCAGGCGACGCTGCACGTCGCGACGCTTGTTCTTGTCGAGGCCGATCTGGTCCTCGGTGACTTGAGTGGCCTCGTCGGTGAAGGTTGCGGGATCAACGCCGGCGTTGAGGGTGCGGGTCGCGGTCGAGGGGCCGCTCTTGATCGCGGCGAGGCGTGCCAGCGCCAGCGCCTTGAACTGACCGTTCGGGTAGGCGGTGAGATAGGCGTTGAGCTCTTCCGGCTTGTTGGACTCCTTCACCGAGCGCCAATATTCGAGCTCGACGCCGTCCGAGCCGCCGGTCGCAGCGGGCACGATACCGGCCGCGGTCGGCGCCGCATTGGCGACCTGGGTCGTCGGAGCCTGGTTGAGATAGACGGAGCCGGTCAGGTTGGTGTGGCCCCAGGGCAGCTGGCCCTTGCGGGTCTCTTCATTGACCTGGGCGCGCACCGACGTCATGGCCTGCTGGATCTCGACGCCGGGCCTGGTGATGTTGTCGATCAGCGCACGCGTGAACGGGCTGTTGTTGCCCTCCTGACCATCGAGCGCGGTCTGGCCGGGGCCGGTGGCGAACGCGATGAGGGTGCCTTCACCGGATTTCATCTCGGCGAGACCGCTTTGCACGTTGACGCTGCGGGTCGCGGAGTTCGACTTGATCTTGGCGGCGAACGGATTGTCGCGGCAGGCATCGAGGAAGACGAGCTTGACCTTGGCATCGCCCATGGTCTGCTCGAGCGTCAGGTCGATGTTGATGGCAGCCCCTAACTTGACGTCCATCTCCGACTTGATGTCAGCGTCGACGGGCAGCAAATAGTTGGTGCCGCTCACGGCGATGCCGTGGCCGGCATAATAGAACAGCGCGATGTCGGAGCCCTGCGCCTTGCGGCCGAAATCGAGCAGCTTCTCCGTCATCTGGTCGCGGCTGAGATTGGAGCCTTCGATCACCTCGAAGCCGACGTTGCGCAGCGTGGCCGCCATCGCCTTGGCGTCGATCGGCGGGTTCGGCAATTGCGCGACGTTCTTGTAGGAGCCGTTGCCGACGACGAAGGCGACGCGGCGGTCAGCCTTGGCGGCACTGATCGACAGTGCCATGCACACCAGCGAGGTGAGGAGGGTGAGATAGCGCATTCTGAAATCCCCAGAATCGAATTGCAGGCAGCAACAAATTGGCAACGAACCTACACGAAGTGCCAGACGTCGCGCCACCAAAACGGCCGGTTCGTTGCGTCAACCCGCTGCTGTGTGGCCGAATGTGCACGATGGAGTGCCCCTCCAACGTGATCCAGATCACACGGCCACTTCGTTTTGTCGCGCGAGGCGGCGCGAGGTTCACTGCGCGCGCGCGGCAACGGGCGAAGCGGGCTTCAAATTCAGCAGATTACCGCCAAGGATCAGCACCGCGCCGAGGACGGTCCAGGCGTCGAGCCGCTCGGAATACAGGAGCCAGCCGGCGATCGCGGTCAGGGGGACCCGCAGGAAGTCCATAGGAACCACGATCGTCGCGTCGGCGTAGCGCATCGCGCTGGCGAGGCAATAGTGTGAAAATGTGCCGCAGACGGCGATCACGCCGACCCAGGCCCAGACATAGACCGATGGCCAGGTCCAGGCGAACAGTGCCGGAACGAAGCCTGCGGCCGATTGCACCACCAGCATCCAGAACAGGATCGAGAGCGCGCTTTCGGTGCGGGTCAACGATTTGACCAGCGCCATTGACACGCCAAATCCCATGGCGGCCCCGAGCGCGATGAGCTGGCCCGGATTGATCTCCCCGGTCGCGGGTCTGACGATGACGATCACCCCGACGAGTCCGAGCACGATGGCGGCGATCTTCCATGGCGTCATCCGCTCCGACAGGAAGCTTGCCGCGAGGATCGCCGTCCAGATCGGCATTGTGAACTCGATCGCCACCACCTGGCCGATCGGAATTAGCGTCAGCGCGAAGAACCAGCCGAGCTGGGCGACATAGTGCACCAGGTTGCGCCCGACATGCTCCGGCAGGCGCGATGTCTTGAGCACCTTCAAGCCGCCGGCGCGGTAGATGATCGGCGAGAGCAACACGAAGCCGACCAGCGACCTCACTTCCATGATCTGAAAAACATTGAGTTCGCGCGTCGTCTCGCGCCCGGCGACCGCCATGACCAGCATCAGCGACAGCCAGCCGGCCATCCATAGTGCAGCCATCGTTCTGGATGGTGTCGCGCTCATTGGGGCAGGATGCCGGAGGAAGGAAACCCGAAGGGACGGCCGGTATCGGCGACATCACCGGCGTTTGCAACGGCCAAATCTGCGGATGCAGCGATGCAGGGTGCGTGCTAGGCATCTCGGGATAACGAGAAGATCGGGAGAGCGTCGCTCATGCATATCTTGCAGCCGGCCGAGTGGAAAAAACCGCGCGGCTTTTCCCATGGCGTAGTGGTCGAGGGGCCGGGGCGCTGGGTGGTTCTGGCCGGCCAGACCGGCGGCGACGAGGCCGGCAATTACGCGCCCGACATGGCAGTGCAGGTCGCGACTGCGCTGAAGCGGATCATCAAGCTCCTGGGCGAGGCTGGCGCCGGCCCCGAGCACATCGTCCGCCTGACCTGGTACCTGACCAGCCGCAACGAGTATGAAGCGGCCGGTGCTGGCATCGGTACGGCCTGGAAGGAAACGCTCGGACGAAATTTCCCGCCCTCGACGCTGCTCTATATCGGTGGCCTCGTGGACGACCGGGCCAAGGTCGAGATCGAGGTCACGGCGTTCGTGCCGGCCGCGTAAAAAAAGCCCGGCGAACTCGCCGGGCCGATTGTCAGAAGGGTCGTCGGCCTTAGCGCGACATTGAGATGTTGGCGCCGCGGAACTGGCTGTCCGCGCGCATCGTGACGGTCTGCTTGTTGCCGTGCGTCCTCAGCGCGATGTTGGCGTTGAAGCCGGCGGCAGAGGCGACCACTTCGAAGTTTCCGCCGCCACCGCGGCCCTGGAGCGAGCCGGAGATGTTGCGGCTGGCCTCGCTCCAGCTTCCCGTAATGGCATTTCCCGCCGACTGAACGTTGGCGGAGAGGATGAACTTGTAGGCGTCGCTGGCGCAGGTCAGCGTCATTTCCATTGTGGGGCCGACGGGGGCGTATTTGGCCCGGCAACGGATGCGTTCCGTCGATCCGTCCTCGAGGCTGACCGTGCCGGCGCCGTTCCAGCTTCCCGCCATCGGAGCGAATGGACCGGATTGCGCCTTGCTTTCGGAATTGGCGGCTGCGGCCGCAAACAAGACGGCGGCCGCGATCAACAGCCGCCGATTCCGGGCACGAACCTGCGTTGGTTTATAGGCGCGATGCTTCCCAGCGCCCGCTGCAAGGTATGCCTGCTGATGCTCCATTCCACTTCCCCGATCCGGCGTTGCCGTTGAGTTGACCGTTGGCATATGCACCATTGATCGAAACTTTCACAAGTCCCTCGCGGCCGATGGTGCCGGAAACGTTAGCGCCGGGCGCGGTGATCTTGCCATCGGCAACCGTCAGCATGGAACTCGCGGTCGGCTCGCACGAGCCGCTCTTGGTCACGATCGTGACCTGCCAATTGCCGTCATAGGGGCTCTGGGCGAAGGCGGGGGCGGCGAGGGTGCCGGCGAAAACTGAAGCGGCACAGAACACCGCAATGCGATCAAAACGCATAAATTCCATCCTTGAATTTGTCTGATATGCTGACGCTTATTCGGACGAAATGTGACGGAAATTTGTTGCGACGCCAAATCGAAAATTGTTCCTGTTAGTACAATGGTTTATTTGAGATTCTGACTCCGATTTTCGAAGCAGAATCAACGCGGGCTCACATTAAGGGTAAACGTCAGGAGAGACTCGGCGCGGAGGTCGCGAACTGCTCGTCCTGGGCTTTGGCAGGCAGCGCCTTGTGGACCTTGGCGTAGTCGATCACATCGGCCAGCAGCTTGAGCCCGAGCGGCGCCAGCGCGCGCTCCCAAAGCTCCCGTGCGGTCTCGCCCTTCTTGACGAAGCACCAGTCCTGGGCGGCGATGGCGCCAGCGTCCATACGGTCGGCGAGATGATAGATCGTGCCGCCGGCGATCGGATCGCCTTCCTTGATGGTCCATTCCACGGCGGCCTTGCCGCGATGGCGCGGCAGCAGCGAGGGGTGATATCCGATCCCGCCGAGCTTGGCGGCGGCGAGCGCGTCCTTGCCGATCCGGGCGTGGCTGTGGGCCGTGATGATCAGATCAGTGTCGGGGGCAATCTCGGAAGCCACCACGAGCTTCGGATTGGCCTGGACCACGACCTCGATTCCGGCGGCCCTCGCGGTCGCGGCGAGGCGATCCTCGGCATCGGCTACCACGACCCGGACGACCGAGACGCTATGCTCCCGGAGCATGTTCAGGGTGGTCACGCCGAAATGGCGGGAGCCGACGAGGGTAATGCGCATGGGTGTCCGATCCGTTTCGCAACTGCGTCATCCCCCGATAACACGTCCGCACACCCTGTCACCACCCGCGCAGCGTTTGCGTGGGTTATCAACAATGCGCCGGGCGCCAGCCGCCGGTGAACCTATTTGTGCGTCACGGACGAGCGTTGCTGCGCCGCCACGGTCGGACGATAAGCGACCGCCAAGGGGTTCCTGTGTCTCGTTTTTAACAGAGATGCCCCCGATTGGCTGGTAACGTGCACCGACCGGGGCTGGCGACATTTCAACCCGCATCCATTTTCGAACCCGGCTTTGGCCGCTGGCGTGATCGCCGGCGGCCTTTTCTCGTGCCACCCATCACGAATTCGTCCGACGGTAACACGATCTCAACCAGCTTGGCGTATCGACGAAGCCGTCGCGGATTTGTATTGCGTACCGCGACACCGAAAACGTCCGCCGGCGTGGGCGCGCCGCCGGGCCTTTTCACGGGACAGATTTCATGCCGAGCGCAATCGAGCAGATCGTCGACGCCTATGTGCGTCTGAAGAACCGCCGCGGACTCGACGAGCTGATGATGCACAGGCAGCGGCTCGCGGTCGATCTGAAGAGCAGGTCCGGCTATGATTTCAGCCTGCCGATCGGCCAGATCGACGAGGAGATTGCGATCATCGAGGCGGGGCTCAGCCGGCTCAAGGCGGAGAACTCTACGGCGACCTAGAGGTCTGCTGCGCGCGCCCGGCATGTCTGCGCGCTGACCGATGGCGGGTCTAAAATGTCTGTCGCTCAGTCGCGACGGCCGCCGTCGATGACCGTGAACAACGGCCGCGCCGGGGTCGGCTCGACCAGCAGCTCCTCCACCAGCGCGGTTGCCGCATCGACATATTTGCGCGTCGGCTTGTCGAGCGGGCGCCTGGCCTCATCATCGAGCGCGACCTTCGCGGCCTCGACCAGCTTGCGCATGCGTGCCGCATGGTCGTCGCCGGCCGTCAGCGTCGCGCGTGCCAGCGAGCGCAGCACGAACAGCTCGCCCTCGAGGCGGAGCAGACGGTCGTTGAGCCTGGTCAGGACGGCGTTGAGGTCGGCCATGATTGGGGTTTGGCGCGGAGGATCCATGCTGATCTAGCGCCGACCGGTGAACGGAGTGCAAACGGCGGCGGTGCAATTGGGCGGATCCTGCGACGCCGCGGACGGCTTACCACCCGACGCCCGCCCAGCGCCTCCCGAACACCGGCGGTCTCGTCTTCACGGCCTGCCAGCCGAAGAAATGATGCTTGCCGGACCAGGCGTGCACGACGCCGCTACAGATGCCGCACTTGAAACTGCCGGTATGGGTCTCGCTGTGCTCCTCCCTGGTCGCGGTGTAGTTCATGCCGCAACCCGCACAGGTGAACTCTTCGATCGTCCAGATGCTATTGGCCATTGCACAGAATGCGTTTCGGTGACCTCGATCCACCATAGCCGCCAGCGTTTGCAGCGGCGTAAACCGGCGCGGGGAAATCCGGTTAACGGGCGTTAGCCAAGCCGGGCTGGGGCGCACGCCGGATGGTGCGTCATCGTCGCGCAATGCCGGATGGCCCGAGAGGGGCCTGATCGAGGCGCGGTCGGTTCCGGTCGTCTTGACGCCGGATGCGTTGCTGGCAATAACGGCCGGGCCGTGCAAGCGCCGGAAGTTGCGTTCATGCCGCAAGGAAAGCCGTGCCCGTGAAAAGTCTCCGTCAGCTCCTGACGGGAGAGGACGTCATCCAGCTCGTGATCCGGCTTGGCCTGCTCGCCCTGCTGATCATCTGGACCTTCCTGATCATCCGCCCGTTCGTGCCGATCCTGGCCTGGAGCGGCGTGCTCGCGGTCGCGTTCTATCCGGCGTTCAGCTGGGTCGCCAAGATCCTGGGCGGCCGGCCCAAGACTGCGGCAGCGATCCTGACCCTGATCACGCTCGGCATCGTCATTGGTCCGGCGACTTGGCTCGGCATCAGCGCGGTGGACGGCGTGCGCGAGCTGGCGAACCAGCTCGGCACCGGCGACCTTGCGCTCCAGTCGGCGCCGGAGCAGCTCAAATCGTGGCCCCTCGTCGGGCCCTGGCTCTACGAACTCTGGGACCAAGCCTACAACAACGTCCGGGCGGTGGTGCGCGAGGTGGCGCCGTATCTCCAGCCGCTGGCAGGCCCGCTACTTTCGCTCGCGGGCGATGCCGGTGTCGGCACCCTCCAGTTTCTGGTCTCGGTGTTCGTGGCCGGATTCCTGTTTCCGCACGGGCCGAGGCTGGTCGCGGCCGGCCGCGGCTTCCTGTTTCGCATCGTGCCCGAGCAGACCGAGCATTTCCTGGGTCTTGCGGGTGCGACCATTCGCGCCGTGGCTCAGGGCGTGATCGGCGTCGCGATCGTGCAGGCGCTGCTCGCCGGCATCGGCTTCAAGCTCGCCGAGGTGCCCAGTGCGGGCCTTCTCGCCTTCATCGTGCTGCTGCTCTCGATCGTGCAGATCGGTGCCTTCCTCGTGCTGCTGCCGGTGATCATCTGGATCTGGACCGCCAAGGACGTCACCACCGCTTTGCTGCTCACCGTGTTTCTCGTCCTCGTCGGCTTCATCGACACCATGCTGAAGCCGCTCGTCATGGGGCGGGGCCTGACCACTCCGACCATCGTGATCTTCGTCGGCGTGATCGGCGGCACGCTGGCCCACGGCATCGTCGGACTGTTCATCGGGCCGATCATCCTATCGGTGGCCTGGGAGATCATGATGGCCTGGATCAGGACCGAGGATCAGGCGGAGGCGGGCGAGGGCTGATCTCGCGCCCCCGAACGTGCGGTCTTCCGGCCGTGCCGCGCCAGGACCCGATGGCTTTGTGGCCTGTGATCAAAGCGCGCCGCGAACTTGTCTGTTCGACTAGACAAGTTACGATCGGGTCGATTCTGTTTTTGATGACGGCAGCAATGGCGAAATCTTCCAAGCTGGTTGCCGCCAGGCGCGGCAAGGTATTGCTGGTCAGGCGCCGGTCGGATGGCCTCTGGATGTTTCCGGGCGGCCGCAAGCGTCCGCGCGAGTCGGAGAAGGACTGCCTGCGGCGGGAGATCAAGGAGGAGCTTCCAAAGCTGAAGCTCGGCAGGATCACCCTCTGGAAAGAAGTGAAGACGAGGAACAAGCGCTCCGGCCGCAAGATGAATGACGCGATCTTCATCGCCAAGTCCGCCAAGGGCAGGCTGGCGATCGGCGACAAGAAGGAGATCGACCGCGCGGCCTGGCAGAAGCCCCGCGGCATCCGCCTGACGCCGACCTCGCGCTACATCCGCGACCGCCTGTTTCCGCGAAAGCGGCGGCGGAGCTGAGCTTGGTCCTCTCGCACCGCCCGGCAAATGACCGCGGACCGTGCGCGCATTGCGCCAAGGCGCGGGTTGGAACGGTCAGCCGTTATTGCTTGGCCGCCATCGCTTCCAGGCAATGGTTGAGAAAGGCGGTGCGATCCCTGGGCAGCACCTTCTCGAGATCGGCCTTCAGCGCGCATTCACGCTGGCGCAACTGCTCGGCCCGGCGCTTCTCGGCTGCCTCGCGGTATTCGGGAGCAACCTTGTTGGGATCGACCAGCGTCTGTGCGTGGGCGGCCGTCGCAAGCAGTGCGATGGCGCCGATGAAAATGAATGACCTCAAATGAGCCTCCGTAAAAACGGGCATCCTAACGCGTGGCGCGTGCGCACTCAAACCAGGGGATGAGGTACTCCGTTCCGGCATGATTGGAGCGCCCCAGCAGGTTGGTCGTCGATCATTGGAACGACTCTGCGTGGCGTGCGTCGAATCGAGGCTCACGGCCCATCCCCAAGCCCCAAAGCCCCCGGGCCGCGAGAAAACCTTACCCATAAAGGTTGGCGACCTCAGGGCCTCTCGCGTTGAGGTCGTTTGCTCGGGGCAGAGCGTGTGAACCAGTTCACAAGCGCACGGCGAAACCGCTGCTATGAAGACGTCATTGCTTAAGCTATTCATATTGACCGAAACGCCCCAGTGTGGCTCCAAGCGCTGGGGCTTTTTCGTGGCTGCATGCGCGCACGACGTCTTCGATCGTCGCAATGCTCGCATCGAGCGATGCTGATCTCGGGCCGCATGAGTTCCGCGCTGCAGGCCTAGCAAAACAGCCAGATTGTCGGGATCGCGGCGCCGCCTTTGAACGTTGCCACGAGGGGTGCGTTTGCGGGGCAAATCCCATATGCATGGCGGCGAGTTGCCGATTCGAGATGAGGGCGGCTCGCATTCTGTTGGCTACAATGCAAGACCAGAAACGGGTTCACGTGAGGCTTTCGAGAAAGACGAGGGTGGCCAAGAAGGCGCCGAAGAAGAGCAAAGGATCGCAGCGCGCCACGATCTCGTCTTCGTCGCCCCTCGGCATGATGGCTCTTCACCTGCTTGCACAATGGAAGCAGTCCGGACGCAGCGGGATCGTCTTCCTCGCCGAGAGCGAGAACAGGGCGGAGCGGCTAGGCAGCGTCATTCACGCGCTCGACCCGTCCTGCGAGGTGCTGGTGTTTCCGCGATTGAACACCTTGCCGTTCGACCAGCTCGAGCCGTCGCACGAGCTCGCAGGGCGCAGAGCCTCGGTGCTGAGCCGCCTCGCAAAATCCAGGAAGCCGTTGTTTCTCGTGTCGACCGCGGAAGCGGTGATGGAGCGCCTGCCGCCGCCGGCGAGCCTGTCGCGCCTGAGCCTGAGCCTGAAAGTGGGCGGCCCGTTCTCCGAGCGGGACCTCGAGACCCGGCTCCAGGCCCTCGGATACGATCTCGACGACGAGCCGGACTATCCGGGCGGCGCGCTGTTCCACGGGCAGACCTTCGAGATATTTCCCGCAGGCGCGCTGGGGCCGTTCCGGATCGAGCATTCGGAGCGTGCGATCAGGCGGATCGTGGCCTTCGACCCGAACGAGCACAGGATCATCTTCGAGACCAAAGAGCTGCTCGTCGATCCCATGTCGGAGCGGCTCGGCCTTGCCGGCAAACGCGGCAAGCGCGCGAGCCTGTTCGACTATTGCGGGGTCGCCAAATGGATCGCGGACGCCGGCGTCCCGTTGCATGCCGACGCCTGGCTGGACACGATCGAGGAGGCCGCAGGCCGATCAGAGCGGGAGCGTGAATATCTCGCACGGCGCGACTGGAAGCAGCTCTCCAAGAGCATGAAGGTGCTGCCGCGGACGGCGCCCTTCCAGCACATCCCGGAGTTTTCGAAGCTGACGTCCTCGAGGAAGGCGCTGCGCGGCTTCGTCGAGGAGACACGCCGGGCCGGATCGCGACTGATTCTCGTCGCCGCGCACGAGGACGATCTGCGCGTGATGGAGCGGATGAGCGGCGTCAAGGCGGAGCGCTGCGACGACTGGGACGAGGCGGCGCGCGGGCGGGGCGGCGAGGCGACGCTGCTGGCCGATCTCGATGCCGGCTTCGTCGTGCCGGGGAAGAAGCCCCTGGTCGTGGTGACGGCGTCCGACGTGCTCGGCAGCCGCGCGCATCATCCGCAGCCGATGGCGCGCGCCTGGAGTGCGGCCTTCGACCATGCCGATGTGCCCGAGCAGGGCACGGTGGTCGTCCACCTCCAGCGCGGCCTTGCCGTGCTCGACGGCTTGCAGACCGTCAACACCGGCGGCGGCGCCATGCGTGAGATGATCCGCCTGAAGTTCGCAGGCGACAATGCGGTTCTGGTGCCGCCGGCCGATCTCGCCTTGATGTGGCCTTACGCGACCGAGCTCGGCAAGCTCGCGCTCGACAAGGCGGATGGCAGCACATGGTGGGCCCGCCGCGGCGAGGCCGAGCGCGAGATCCAGGCCGCGGGCAAGGTGCTGGCCAAGCACATCAGCCAGCGCCGGCGGCGGCGCGCCGAGAAGCTGGTGCCGCCGGGATCGGCCTACGAGAAGTTCGTCGCGCGCTTCCCTTACTTCACGACGATCGACCAGGCCCAGGCGATCAGCGACGTGCTGGACGATCTTGCATCCGGTCATCCCATGGACCGGGTGGTCTGCGGCGACGTCGGCTTTGGCAAGACCGAGGTGGCGCTGCGCGCGGCGGCCGCGGTGGTGCTGTCGGGCAAGCAGGTGGCGGTCGCGGTGCCGACGACGGTGCTGGCAAGGCAGCACGTCGCGACGTTCCAGAAGCGCTTTGCGCCGTTCGGCATCGAGGTGGGAAACCTGTCGCGGGCAACATCCGGCGCGCAGCTGCGGGAGACTAGGGAGGGCCTGCGCAGCGGCCGGATCAAGGTCGTGATCGGCACGCAGGCGCTCACCGGCAAGGACGTCAAATTCGACGATCTCGGCCTCGTCATCATCGACGAGGAGCAGCATTTCGGCGCGGCCGAGAAGGCCAAGCTGGCCGGCCTCGCCAAGAACGTCCACGTGCTGATGATGAGCGCGACGCCGATCCCGCGGACGCTCGCCGCCGGGCTTGCCGGCTTCCGCGACCTCAGCGTGATCGCCTCGCCGCCGGTGCACCGGCTGCCGGTCGCAACCCGGATTGCGCCGCTGTCGGATGCCGCCATCGCCAACGCGCTGCTGCGCGAGCAGCGCCGCCACGGGCAGAGTTTCCTGATCTGTCCGCGCATCCACGATCTCGATCCGATGCTGGCGCGGGTGCAGGCGGTGGCGCCGGACCTGCGCATCGTCTGTCTGCACGGCAAGCTGCCTGCCGACGAGATCGACGACCGGATGATGAGCTTCGTCGAGGGCGGTGCCGACGTCCTGCTCGCGACCAACATCGTCGAGAGCGGCCTCGATATTCCCCGCGCCAACACCATCGTGGTGTGCTGGCCGGAAAAGTTCGGCCTTGCCCAACTGCACCAGCTGCGCGGACGCGTCGGCCGCAGCGGCATCCGCGCCTTCGCCCATCTCTTGACCGAGACGGAGTCGGGACAATCCGAGAAGCGGCTGGCCGTGCTCGAAGAGTTCAGCCGGCCGGGCGCCGGCTTTGCCATCAGCGAGCGCGACCTCGATCTCAGGGGCGCGGGCGATTTGTTCTCGGAGCAGCAGTCCGGCCACGTCCAGGTGTTCGGGCCCGTGCTCTACAGCCACCTCCTGAAGATGGCCTCGGAGAAGGCCGACGAGGAGCGCGCCGCGGTGTGGGTGCCCGACCTGAACCTGCCGGTCGGAGACATGCTGCCCGAGACCTATGTGCAGTCCGAGCCCGTGCGGCTCGAGCTCTATGCGCGCGCCGCAAGATGCAATGGCGAGGACGACCTCGAAGACCTCGAGGAGGAAACCTCCCGCCGCTTCGGACCCTTGCCGAAGGTGGCGCGCGATTTCTTCGCCGCAGCCAGGCTCAGGATCGAGTGCAAGCGCAGAGGCATCATCCGCCTCGATGTCGGTCCCGAGGCGGTGGCTGCGACGTTCCTGCCGGGGCGCTTGCGCAAATCGAGAGGCAAGTCGCTGCAACGCGACGGCGATCGGGTGGTCCATCACAGTGCGATGCGCAACGCGCCGTTCGAGCGGGTGGAGGCGCTGTTCGAGGTGCTCGACGAGGGGTGAACTCAAGAAACGCGAAAACAACCCCATGCACAGTAGCCAAGTGCTTCTGCCGCAACGCCTTCTGCATCAGGCGCAAAAGGCCCGTTTGACCTGTCGGGCAAAACAGTGGCATGATGCCAACTTCGGAAAATCCGTTAGGAGGAAGCCGACGCTGCGGGCGCGTGTCCGGTGCTCGAGAACGAGTGCGCAGCGCACAGCCCCGTAATCGGCCGGGGGCGGCGAGCCCGTCGGCCGGTCAGGCCGCTAACGTGGAATTAATCCGAAAAGCCCACAATTCTAGGCAGTTGGATGGGTGCTGCGTACAGGAGCCGTCACGAGGACGTTCCGGCGACGGCGTCCTGTTGCTCGCTCATTGGGGTCAACGCAGATGACCACGTCCCTGGAAACGCCAAGCTTCGCCGAAGAACTCGACGCGGTGGCCCTCGCAGCCGCCGCAGCCGCGCACGATCCCGCGGCCCCGGAAGCTCCAGTGCCGCTCACGCGGCCCGGCCGGAAAACGGTGCTGCTCCTGGCGGTGTGTGCCCTGGCCATCAACGGCGCGGCGGCGATCTATACGTCGCCGTCCGGCTTGCCGTCGCTGAATGTCGGCAGCCTGGCTGAGTTGCTTCCGCGCCAGGAAGCGCCCGCGCCGAAACCGGATCCGGTCGTCGCTGCCTTGAAGGACATTCAATCCGCCCAGCAGCAACACACGGCTTCGCTGCAGGCGAACAACCACGCCCTGCAGCAGAATGCGGCCCTGCTGCAGCAGGATTCACTGGTGCTGCTGTCCCTGCGGCAGAGCATCACGGACGAACGGGTCGATGTGAAGAAGATATCTTCGCAGCTGTCCACGCTGATCGCGAAGGTCGACTCGCTGCAAAACGTGATGACGTCGGACGTCACGTCCTCGATCCGGCGCGCGAATGCTCGCTATGGACTGTCCGCAGCGATGCGCAAACGGCTGGTCCGGCCGTCGAAGTCCTTGGGCCCGGTTTCGGTGGGAGGAGCTCCGCTGAGCGTGCCGGCGACGGTTTCTGCGCCGGAAAGCTGAAGATCGGAAGATCGTTCATATCCGCGCCTGGCCTGGTTTCGGGCACAGTCAGGGCTGAGATCGCCCTCGCGCACCTGCGACATTCTCAATGCCCAGGCCATGTTAAGGCTCCGCCAATTGCCCTCATGACTGCCGCGGCGTGCTTTTCAGGAATCTGTGTCTTGCTGAAGCGATGTCCGCATCCCAGTTCCACTGGTGTGCGATCAGATGTGCGGAGGACAAGATGCGCAGACTGTTGGTGATGTTCCTCGCGTTGGCTTCGCTGACCCAGGTCCACGCGGAGGGGAAGGTGAGCGGCCCGGACGCCTCGTGCAGCTATACGCTGGCGAACGGGGACACGTACCAGATCCCGGCGGGCCAGAATCTCTGCTGGCGTGTCCCGCCGCCCTCTTACAGGGTGTACACGCTCCTGCGTTGTGATCCGCCGTTTCAGGAGCTCAGCCGGGTCCAACAGGGCGATGGCCGCTGCAACAAGTACGAGGAACGCCAGTAACCGCTGCTGGATACGCGCCTTCGATGGCGGCTCTCACCGCGAGGCGTCACTTCAAGGCGTGATCGATCTTGTGTCCCAAATGCCCGGTGTCGTGATCGCGACGCAACTGGCTCAGCGACGTGTCGTTCAGCTGGGCCAGGACCTCGCTGAGCTGCGCCGCATCGGGATAGCCGGCCGCAAAACCCTTTCCGTAGATCTTGCGCAATGTGCCGACCAGCGCGTTGCCGTGCTTCTTGCTGATCTGGCCGTCCTTGTCGCGGTGGCGACCATCCAGGCCCGGTTCCTTCATGTGTCTCTCCCGTGCGGCGTCTGAAGCGCCTGGACAGAGCGTGCGCCCAAACGAGTCGACTGGCAATGGCAGCGCGCGCGTGTCACCGATTGCCGGCGCCGCCGCAAGAGCCCGCGCTTGTCTCGCCTGCTTGTGAAGGCGCGGTCGATTGTGGCGAGCCGACAGGTGCAACACATAACGGAACGATTGCTCGATAGGAGCTGATGCGATGCGCTCTCTTTTTGCCGTGGGTCTCATGGGTCTGTCGCTCGTCCTGTGCACCGCCGCAGACGCAGCAACGGTGCATCACCGGCGCGCACGCCCACTTGCGGTGGACCGGCCGCGCACGAATGTGACGCCACCGGCGCGCTTCGCGGTCCCCGGCTGGAGTGACGAAGCAACGCGGCGCTGGCTCGACAATGCCTCGTCGAACGTCGGCCGAGGCGGATAGCGGCGACAGGCGCGGGTGATCGCTCGGAACTAGGCGGCCTGCTCTTCAAACGAGGTGTAGACGCGGCCGCCGGGATCAACGACCCGAACGTCCCAGCATCCGTCCTGAACAAGCTCCTTGGCCTTCTTGAGGGCGGCGGTGAGTGACGGCCGCTTGAGCTTGACGACGCCCGCCGTGTCGAAACCGTTGATTTCAAACATGCTGTCCCTCCGGTTTTGGTGAAGCGTACACGTTTCCGGCGGGGTGTCTTCCGATTTTTGGGGTGGGAGGGCCCTCATAGCTGCCCCGGCGTGCTTTCAGGAATCTGTGTTGCTGACGCGATGTCCGCATCCCAACGAGGCGCGGAGTTTAACTGGTGGGGCGAGCGCCAACGCGTTCAACGATGATGGGCATCAGCGCAGCTTCGAGGCGCAGAGCCGTCGCTGTGCGGCTTCGAGTCGCATCGGGGACGTGGGATTTTCCTTTTGGGAGACGGGAGGTCGGACGGCCACCCTCATCCCGCCCGGCACTCCCGGCGCTCTGATCCGCAATTGGATCGGCAGCCGGGAGCATTTGGGGGCTGGAACCCGAGCCGTGCCACATTCGCATCCGGGCGGCAATGCGTAGAACATCGCACTCCGGTAGTTATACGGAATCCATTTTCGGAACGGGGTGTTCTATAGAAAGAACACCGGCGCGATTTAAGTACTTGGTTCTATTTCTGCCGGGAATGCCGCAGTGGGGGCTGGAACCACGCTGCGGCTTTTCCCATTGCGCTGTCGATTCATGTGGTCGGTCGCTGCGAGGTACTTCGGGGGCTTACCGTCCCAATCCGGCCAAACATCAGCGCCGCGCCGACCGCACGCTTTTGGCGATCATCCAGGCCTCGGCCATTCCGGTTCAACGGAACTCGTGAGTACTGTCCCCACGCGACGTCAGGCTTGCGCCGATTTCCCGTCCGCGTCATCGAGCCCTGATAGTTGTTGGCGCAAATCATCTACATGGCTTCTACGCTGCCGTTCGCCATAGCCCGGCAGATTGTTCGATGAATCGGATAATGCCCTTCCTCTGGCTCAGAACCTTCGACTCGACGAAAGCCCAGGACATCCAAGCCAGCAAGCACACCACCGGCAGCGTCATCATGAAGTTGAACAGGGGTAAACGAAGCTCGGGAAGAAAGAAGCTGACTGTCTGTTGGATTGGATATCCGTACAGGAAAATTCCGTACGAATAGTCCGCCCCCTTCACGAGCGGCACGCGCGGAGGATTGAGCAGCCCGACATAAACGGTGACGTAGGCCGCTGGGATGACCGAGAGAAAGAGCGTCTGTGGAAAGAGGCAGAGGCCAATATACGCGATGAGCGACGCCAAGAACGCAGCCCGGCTGAAAGGCACAACCTCCCGCATTCTGTAGAGAGCAACGCCGACGAGAAATGCGACCACAAGTCCGCGGCCGGGGATTGCTCCTTCCATGGTGGGCGGCGATCTGAATACGGCATTCACCGTCAAGACAAACGCTGCGGCAACTGCGACCAATAGCAGAACCGAAGGTCGCCGCGTGACTCCCAACGCCGCAAGAATCGTGACCGCGACGTAGCATTCCAGCTCAAACGGAACCGTCCAGAGTTGCAGATTGACCCACGGCGCGGGCTGATCGGTAAACACTCCGGGGAGGAAATATTGGATGTAGCCGAACAGGTTGAGAAAATAGCGCTGAAAAAGATGGTCCTGGAAATATGCCGACAGATCAAACCTCGTGACGAGAGGTCCGATGATCAACGCTGAAACCAGCACCTCGACAGCGAGCGCTGGCGCGATCCGGATGACACGTAGGACGACAAATGCGCCGATGGAATTGCGTTCAAGGCTCCCGGCAACCAGGAAGCCGCTCAGCGCAAAGAAGGCTGGGATGATGAAGAAGGGCAGCGGCCGAAACCACTGTGTCCAAAGTGGCGCTTCGGCTTGCGGGCCGTAGCAGACCGCTATGGTGTGCCATGCAACAATTGATACCGCGAGGCTCAGTCGGAGATAATCGAATCCGGAGGGCCGGTCTTCGGCTCTCTTAAGCGCGGAACCTAACGTCTTGGTCATCAAATGGCCTGCCCGAAAGAGGCCAGTTTACATGGCGGGGGGACGTTAAGGATACAGCCATTGCGGCGACAAGGTTACCGGCGTGGTCAGGACAAGAGCGCAGTCCGCGCGTAGGATGGGTTGAGCTGTTGCGAAACCCATCGCCGGCAATTCGGTCGGCCACTCCGCGGTCCTTCGATGATTGCTCCGATAATCGATTGCGGATCGCAGCGGCGCTGATCGCAACGAGCGATGGGTTTCGCAAGAGCTCAACCCATCCTACGGGCTTGATAGAACTTGACGGATCGCAAATCGCAGGTGAACAAGCCACATACCTTATTGGTAGTCGATCTCCGGCCCAGCCCAGGCTCGGGATCGGCGAGGCCCGGTGGCGCACACGCCACGACACCAATACCCAGCCACCGGGTCGCCCATAACCCTCGCAGTGACAATCAGCACGTAGGATTGGTTGGGCTCTTGCGTACCCATCGCCGGCAACGACATTACGAACGGCGACAGTGCACTTAATTGACGTCGATATCGCTCTGCATCAAGTGCACTGTCAGTGCGTAGGATGGGTTGAGCCCTTGCGAAACCCATCGCCGGCAATTCGGTCGGCGACTCCGCGGTCCTTCGAGGATTGCTCCGATAATCGATCGCGGATCGCAGCGGCGCTGATCGCAACGGGTGATGGGTTTCGCAAGAGCTCAACCCATCCTACGGGCTGATCAAGAAGCTGGATGTGCGGCATGCCGCGACTGAAGGCAAAACTTCCCGGTGAGAAAGCGGGCAATTACCTTGTGCCTGTTCTCACCGATGGAGGCGAGGCCAATGGCGACCACATTGGAGAGCGTCACCGCGAGGAGGAACACAAGCGCCCCACGATTTGGGAACAGCAGCCAAATGCCAACCATGATTGTGTGATGAATCAGGTATAGCGAAAAAGAATAGTCGGCGAAAAAACAGATCGCTCGCTGCACCTTCTCCGAAGTGATCCGGTGGCTCCGTTGCGTCGCTTCGACGATGCCGAACACGACCGCTGTCAATAATGGATACCCAACGAAGCTGTATTCTCCGCCGGCGGGTGTGATTGCGATAAAAACAACGGTACTCACGAGAGCCAAGATGGCTGTCGCAGGGAGGCGATAAGGCAATCTTGCCAGGACATAGATTGCGGAGCCGGCAAGCCAGAGCGAGAACAGGCCACGGCCGACGCCGTCGCTTTGGAAGGCGCCGAACAGGAAGTGAAGCGGGGTTTGACCAAAGAACAATGCCACGGGTGCCAGGAGTGGGATTGTTCTCAGATTCCGGCACATGAAGAACACGGACCCGGCGAACATATAGATATGCCACTCGATCGCCAGTGTCCAAAGCGGGCTGGCTGACCCGAATGCCGACCATTGCAGCGTGTCGGGATACACGCCGCGGTAGCCCTCCAGCATGAACAGATTGGCGATGAAGGTCTTCAATGTGTAGTAGCGCGCAATCGTCGGCTCGGCGGTCAGATAAAGCACGAAACCGTCAACGACGACGACGAACAGCAAGGCCGGGATGAGCCCCGAATAGATCCTGGCGAAGCGGTCAATGAAGAATTGCAGAAATCCATAACTCGGTTTTGCCGACCGTGAAACGAGTGTGTGAGTAATCAGAAATCCCGAGAGCAGGAAGAACAGGAGAACGCCGGTGTTTTGAATGTACGGGAGACGATTCGGCCAATCGCCAATGAAGAAGACATACGCGTGTCCCACACAGACCATCTGAGCGGCAACGGCGCGCAGCAAGTCGAGTGTCACGGATGTATCGTTCTTTGATCTGTCTAGGCTGAAAGTCATCCCCATGGGGCCCACATAGCACAACGCGCGCGAATGCGCCCCCGGAAGGGGATGGATTTTGTGGGTTCGCCATCGGCGACAAGTTCGCGTCGTGTCTCAAGTCTCTTGCGGCGCTTCTCTGTACTCACCGGCCGCAAATGCAGACGAGGCCTCCAGCACCGCCGAGAAGCGGCGGAATGACATAGCGCGTGAAAATGTCGAGCCAGGTAGTTTCAGTCATTGCCCCTGCGCGCCCCGCGCACAAAACTAAAATCCGGCACTTCTTCCTAAGCTATTGATTTGGTTGGTGAGCGCGCTGGGGCTCGAACCCAGGACCCCGTGATTAAAAGTCACGTGCTCTACCGGCTGAGCTACGCGCTCCCATGGCCGCTGATGGCTTCGAAAGAGATCGCCATCGTGCTCGGACATTCGAGAAGCATGTCTTGCCGCTGCGCTTCTTAAGCTTGCGTCGCGGGGAAAAACCGGCTGTTTCCGGATCATGCTCTCGGCCCGCGCTGTGTAGGGGCAGTGGCTGCGGAGGTCAATAGTGCGGGTGGCTGCCGAAGATCGCGACAGGAGCCGGGATTCGCCCGTGCTGTCCGCCGCTTAGGTCGGGAATCTCAACCTGATTGGCGGGCCGCCATCCACGCCGAACAGCGAGGATGGCCTCCCGCCCGTCAGTTCGTCTCCCGCCGCACCTCGCTCGGCACGGCTTGCGGCGCGCCGACCGGGGGCAGGGCGACCGGGCGCAGGCCGATCAGCTCGGCGGTGCGGATCGCGCTGTCCCGCCAGAACTGGAAGGAGTTGATCCGACTGAGCTCGAGGATGGCGATGGCGACGGCGGCGAGGAACGGCAGGCTCTGCAGCACCAGCACGCCGGCGAAGATGTAGATCTCGGTGATCTGCCGGAAGCTGTTGGAGGCGACCAGCACGCCGGCGCCGATCAAGAGCAGGGCGCCGATCACGGCTTCCCAGAACGCCTGGAACTCGATCGACATCCTGCTGAGGCCGCCCTTGGAGGTGCGGGCGAACGCGATGTGCTCGGTGATCAGGCCCTGCGCCACCGCGCGCGACACCGTCCACTGCACGCTCATCGCCGCGATCATCGCGCCCAGCATCTGGCCCGGCTTGATCGCGACGCGGGCGCGGTACATCGACAGGAAGTGCGCCAGCGAGACGACGAAGGCACCGATGATCGGCAGCGTCAGGATCTTGTCGGGAATGGCGATGTCGGCGAAGGCGACGATCGGCACCCAGATGAGGTTGAGCAGCGCCACGACCACGCCGAGGCTTTCTGCGCCCAGCCAGTTCAGCCAGCCCAGGCCATATTCGCGCTTCTGGTCGGGCGTGAGCCGGCTCGCACCGGGCAGGAAGCGGCGCCAGTGCTTCTTGACGATCTGGAGGCCGCCATAGGCCCAGCGGTGCCGCTGCTTCTTGAAGGCCTCGTAGGTGTCGGGCAACAGGCCTGCGCCATAGCGGGTGTTGGTGTAGTGCGTGACCCAGCCGAGCTCCTGGATCGCAAGGCCGAGATCGCTATCCTCGCAGATCGTGTCGGACGACCATCCGCCGGCCATGTCCATCGCGGCGCGGCGGATCAGGCACATCGTGCCGTGCACGATGATGGCGTTGGCCTCGTTGCGCTGGACCATGCCGATGTCGAAGAAGCCGGCATATTCGCCGTTCATGATGTAGTGCATGATCGACAGGTCGCCGTCGCGATGCTCCTGCGGCGCCTGCACGAGGCCGACGCGCGGATCGGCGAAGGCCGGCACGAGGTCCTTGAGCCAGTCGGGCTCGACGACATAGTCGGCATCGAGGATGCCGATGATCTCGGCATCGGCGGCGGTGCGGTCCATCGCGATGCGCAGCGCGCCGGCCTTGAAGCCCTGCACCTTCTCGGCGTTGATGAACTTGAAGCGTTCACCAAGCGCGCGGCAATGGTCCTGGATCGGCTGCCAGAAGGCTGGATCCGGCGTGTTGTTGATGATGACCACGCATTCGTAGTTCGGATAGTTCAGCCGCGACAGCGCATCCAGCGTCTGCTTGAGCATGTCGACGGGCTCGAAGTACGCGGGGATATGGATCGAGACCTTCGGATAATAGCTCTCCGGCGCGTTCTCGACGGGCTTGCTCCTGGCGAGAAGCCGCTGCGGCGGCCGGCCGAAGGCGACCGCGGCGATCTCGTCGATGCGCGCCATCGCAATGAGAACAAGAGGAACAAGGAGGATCATGCCGAGCGTCAGCGCGAAGGCCGAGCCGAAGATGAAGTAGTGGCTGTTCCAGAAGGCGAACACGGTCGCGGCCCAGGCGCCGACGCCGTTGGCGGTCGCCGAGAGCAGGAAGGCCTGCTTCGCGGTTGCTTTCTGGATCCGCAGGATCGGCAGTGACAGCAGGACGCCGACCAGCAGCGCGATGCCCATCAGCTTCCAATAGTCGGGATTCTCCACCGGGCCGGTCCAGGCGAATTTCGGCTCGCGGCTGGCGTTGAGGATGCCCCAGTACGGACCGACGCCGCCTTCGAAGAACTTCCAGGGCTGATCGATGGCTTCGACGATGTTGTATTCCATGCCGATGGCCTCGGCACGGGTGACGAAGTCGCGCAGGATCAGCGCCTGCTGGAACGGGCCCGGATCGGCGTTGCGCAGATTGTAGCCCTGGCTCGGCCAGCCGAACTCGGCGATCACGATGCGCTTGCCGGGGAACAGGTTGCGCAGCAGGTTGTAGCGGTCGACGGCCTGGTCGACCGCCTGGTCCGAGCGGAAGTTTTCCCAATAGGGCAGCACGTGGGCGGCGATGAAATCGACGTTGGAGGCAAGGTCGGGATTGTCGCGCCAGATGTTCCAGATCTCGCCGGTGGTGACGGGCACGCGGACCGCGCCCTTCACCTTCTTGATCATGTCGATGAGGTCTTCGACCTTCTGCTCGCCGCGGTAGATCACCTCGTTGCCGACGACGACGCCGACGACGTTGCTGTTCTTGCGGGCGAGCTCGATGGCGGCCTTGATCTCGCGCTCGTTGCGATCCTTGTCCTTGTCGATCCAGGCGCCGACGGTGACCTTGAGGCCGAACTCGGCCGCGATCGGCGGCACCAGTTCCACGCCGCCCGTGGACGAATAGAGGCGGATCGCGCGCGTCATCGTCGACAGCGTCTTCAGGTCGGCGCGGATTTTCTCGACCGTCGGAATGTTGTCGATGTCGGGATGGGCCGAGCCTTCGAACGGGGCGTAGGAAACGCTGGGCAGGAGGCCCTTGAAGTCAGGCGCGGGTTCCTTGTCGCGCAAGACCCCCCAGACTCCTGCATGGAGCGCAGACACGAGCAACAGAACGGCGGCGACTACGCGCATCGCGGCTAAACCAAAAGGGGCTGAGGTGGCAGGGAAGCGGATCCGACCCCGAGATCCGACCGAGTCCGCGGCAAAGGGAGCATACCTCTGCCGCGCGGTTTCACAACTGTCATGGCCTCATGTCCTTATGAGGGCATGCCTTTTGGGATGCGTGGCAGTGCCAACCGTCTCTATCGCCGATCGTTCCTGAACGGCAGCTGAAACGATCGCGGCTATTTCGAGGGGGCCGGGGACGGGCTTGCCGCAGGCGAGGGGCTCGCCGCCGGCTGCGGTGCCGGGGAGTTGCCTGCGGCCGGCGCCGCCGGCGGGGAGGCCGCGGCCGCCTGCTGCGGCTGGGCGTTCGGGTTGATCCAGCACGCGTGCACGCGGCTGTCCAGGGTCTCGGCCACCTTCGGATCGATCTGGCCGCCGAACCGGGTCAGGCAGCGGAACGCGGCCTGGATGTGGCCGCCGGGACAGCCGAAGCGGTCGTAGAGGTCGAGATGGCGGAACGCGGTATCGAGGTCGTCCCGCCACATCAGCCGCACCACGCGCCGGCCGAGCCAGACGCATTCGGGGTTGCCGGCCGGGCCGTTGATGACCTGGGCCGCTTCCGCGAACTCGTCGGTGCGGCGCTGATTCTGGGCTGCGTCCTTGGCGGCGTCGGCGGGCTGGGCAGCCGCCTTGCCCTGGTCGGGGGCCGGCGTGCCGCTCTGGGCGGAGGCGCCGCCGACACCGATCAGAACGAGCAAGGAGGAGACGGCCAAGGTGGCGGCGAACTGCCGCAGGACCGCATTTCGTAACTCGAACACCCGTTGCCGCATGAATTCCCCAATATATCCGCTGACCGTCCGCGCCGAGACCTCGCGGACGCGCTAGCTGATGGCGTCCAAATGGGTCTCCAATGCGGCGGAAAATTCCCGTCGAATCCCATGACCTGTATTTCGAATTTTGTCCAGCAAAGTCACGATACTAGCCCAAGGCCGAACAGCCGCAGCCAAATTCCGCAGGGTGAGGAGCGGGTCGGTCGCCTGTTACCCCTTGGCAGAAGGCGTGCGAGCAGGTAATCGACGGACCCTTCGCGGAGGACGGAACCGATTTCTCTTCGTACGCCACTGGCGCTTCTGCTCGTTTCATTGGGTGCGATCGCTGCCGTGTGGTGGTGGCTTGCCACGCCGATCACGCTCGCGCGCGCCCCGATCGACCCTGCCGACAAGGTCCAATGCGTCTCCTACGCGCCGTTCCGCGGCGAGCAGACGCCGCTGGAGGCGTGGACCCATATCGAGGCCGAGCAGATCGAGCAGGATCTGCGCCAGCTCAAAGAGATCACCGACTGCGTCCGCACCTATTCGATGGAGAACGGGCTCGACCAGGTCCCGGCGATCGCCGCCAGGGTCGGCGGGCTGAAAGTGCTGCAGGGCATCTGGCTCTCCAGCAACCGCACCAAGAACTACGAGCAGGCCGGGCTCGCCATCCGCCTCGCCAAGCAATTCCCCGACATCATCACCACGCTCATCGTCGGCAACGAGGTGCTGCTGCGCGGCGAGATGACGACGGCGGATCTCGTCTCCATCATCCGCCTGGTGAAGACGCAGGTCAGCGTGCCCGTCACCTATGCCGACGTCTGGGAGTACTGGCTGAAGAACCGCGAGGTCTCCGACGCGGTCGACTTCGTCACGATCCACATCCTGCCGTATTGGGAGGATTTCCCGGTCAAGGCGAAGTTCGCCTCCGCCCATGTCGAGACGATCCGCGAGCGCATGGTGGTGGCGTTCCCCGGCAAGGAGATCCTGATCGGCGAGACCGGCTGGCCGAGCGAGGGGCGCATGCGCGACGCCGCGCTGCCGTCACGGACCAATCAGGCCCGCGTGGTCTCGGAAATCCTCGGCCTTGCCAAAGCGAACAAGTTTCGCGTCAATCTGATCGAGTCCTACGACCAGCCCTGGAAGCGCAAGCTGGAAGGCACCGTCGGCGGCTATTGGGGCCTGTATGATTCGGTGCGGCGAAACCTGAAATATCCGCCGGGCCAGCCGATCAGCAATTTCCCGTACTGGAAATGGTACATGGGCGCGGGCATGGGCCTCAGCGTGCTGGTGTTCGCCGTCGCGTTCATCACGCTGCGCCGGCGGCCATGGACGCCGCGCTTCTCGGCCTGGCTCGGCGTCGGCATCTCCGCGACGACGGCGGGCAGCCTGCTCGGTATCGGCATCGACAAGATGTACTACGAGAGCTACGGCATCGGCGGCTGGCTGCTGTGGGGCGCGCTGCTGCTCGCCGGCATCCTGTCGCCGATCTTCTGCGCGCAGGCGATGGTGATCGGCCGCAGCCTTCCGACCTTCCTCGATCTGCTCGGCCCGCGCGAGGGGCGGAAATGGTCGAAGCTCACCGCGGTGCTCGGCCTGACGCTGGCGGTCACGGCCGTGATCGCGGCGCAGACCGCGCTCGGCTTCGTGTTCGACCCGCGCTACAAGGATTTTCCCTACGCCGCGCTGACGATGGCGGTGGTGCCGTTTGCGCTGCTGATGCTGAACCGGCCGCAGATCGGCCAGCGTCCGATCGCCGAAGCGGTGTTCGCGGGCGTGCTGACGCTTTCGGCCGCCTATGTGCTGGTCAACGAAGGCCGCGACAATTGGCAGTCGCTGTGGACCTGCGCGATTTATCTGTTGTTCGCCCTCACGCTGTGGCGGGCGCGGGCCGAGCAAACCCAAGAATGAACAGGCCGATCGCAAGGCCGGACAGCACGACGTTGTAGAGCACGATGCCGAGGCCGGCGGCGACGATGCCGACGGTGAGCAGCACGATCGACGGCCGCATCAGGTTCAGCGTCGCCACCACCAGTGCGACGATGCCGAACACCGAATTCTTGAACAGGACGGTCGCAACCGAACGCGCCTTGCAGATCGCGGTCTGCAGGCCGGCGTCGCAGGCAAGCGCGACCGTCGAGAGCTCGATGCCGAGATAGCGCAAGTAACTGGCATAGCCGACGGAGACGAAGCCGACGACGATCAGGAACTGCACCTGGTAGGGCGTGAGGCGAAAGGGCTTCTTTGTCATGGGCGCAATATGGTCGGGATGGCGCGGTCAGGCAACAGGGCAGGCGACGTTTCTGTCGATCCGATATGGGCGGACGTGTCCTGCCGACGCCGGGATTACTTCAGCCCCAGCCGGCGCTCGACCCAGCCCAGCACGAATAGCACGAGCAACGTCACCGCGATGGCTGCTCCGACGAGCAGCCAGGCTCCCAACGCGCAGGCAATGCCGAGGCCGGCCGCGATCCAGACCGTTGCGGCCGTGGTGAGGCCGTGAACTGTCTTTGCCTTGGCGTCGTGCAGGATGACACCTGCCCCGATGAAGCCGACACCGGTCAACACGCCGGCAACGACGCCCTGAATGACCCTGGAGATCGCATCCGGGTGGTCGCGCAGGTTCTGGAACTCGATCACGGAGATCGAAACCAGCGCGGAGCCGAGAGCCACCAGCGCCAGGGTTCGCATTCCCACCGGCTTGTCGTTCATGTCGCGGTCGATGCCGATCAGCAGCCCAGTTCCGGCCGCGACGAGAAGCCTCAGGACATCATCCAGCTCGTTCATGAAAACCCACGCGCGTTTCAGGAGGGGCGACGCTCGGAGCTCGTCGGACGTGATCGCGAACTTGCTGCGAAGCGCGGCTCAGGTCCAAGCGTCCGTTGGTCGCATGCCCGCAGCCTCCGTCCGGGAGGGAGGCGTTAGCGCCTGAAGAAAGACGACAGCGTCGATCCCGCAGACGTCGATGCTGCCTCCGGTTTCGCCGGCGCCGGCGCAGGCTGCGCCGCGGGAGCGGGCGCGGGCTCCTCGCGCTTGGATCGCTTCGAGGAATAGCTGCGGCGGCGCTGCGGCTTCTCGGGCTTTGCGGCCGGCGCAGCTTCGGCTTGCGGCACCGCGTCCTGATTCTTCTCCGGGCTCTTCTCTTGAACCCTGTCCTGGGTTTTCTCTTGCGCTTTTTCCTGGGCCTTTTCCTGGCCCTTCTCTTGTCCCTTTTCCTGGCCGCCACGCATCGACAGGCGCTGACCATCGAACACGGTGGTCTCGCAGTGACGGTCGTTCTCGGCGAGGCTCGCGCAGAATTTTGCGGCGACGGCGGCGTTGACCAGCGGGCCGGCCCCCAAGCGGAGCTGCATGCCGAGGCCGGTGGTGCCTTCCTTGATCATGATGATCGGCCGCAGCGCCGCGATCTCCGGATGGGACTTGGTCAGGCCGCGCCAGAGCGCGCGCAGGCCGTCGATCGAGTTGGCGCCGCCGAGATCGATCGCAAAACGCGTCTGCTGAATCGCGATCGCAGGAGATTCGTTCTCGGCTGCTTCCGGTGGCTTTATCGCTGCCGCGACGACCTCGGCCGAGGCGGGCGCCGGCTCGGCTTTCTTCTCGGCTGCCTCGGGTTGAATCAGTTTCGATGCGGACGGATCCGGCGGCGCCATGAGCGGCTTGGACGGCACCAGCGGAATGGCCGGCAGCGCCGAGTTCATTGCCGGCGTCTGTTGCACGAGCGAGGCGGCGGCGGTCTGCGGCGGTGGGCTCGGCGGCTCCTTGAGCGGTTCCTTCGGAGCGTCCTTCTGAGAATCCTTGGCGGCTTCCGTGCGCGGCTTGTCGTTCGCCGGAGCTGGGGTCGAGGCGACCGGCGCGACGCTGGGAGCTGCGGGCGCTGGCTCCTGCGGTTTCGCGCCCTGCTGCGGCGTGGCGGCCTGCTTCGCAATGGCGCCGGTGACGGAATCGAGCCCTTGCTCCAGCACGGTGACGCGCGAATAGAGCCGGTCGCGATCGGTGTTCAGCGTCTCGATGGCGGCGGCGAGGCGGCGGGCCTCGTTCTGGCTCTCCTTGGTCAGCATCTGGAGCCGGTCGGCCTGGCGCGCGAAATCGGCGGCGGCTGCCTGGTCGCGCCGCCAGCCGAACTGGGCCTGGTTGGCCATCACCGCGATCACGACCGCGCCCACGGCCGCTACGCCCCACGAGCCCAACCGCCACATCATGCGACGGTCGAACGCGCTTTCCTCCGCCAAAAGTCCGGAGAACAGCCCGCCGGTCTCCTTGGTGCCGAAGGCATCCGCCAGTCGGTCGGAATCCTTTGCCATGTACGTTAAGTGCCCAGCCCCGGTCCGGGCTTCCCCGAATCAATCAGGGAACATTAACAGGAAAAGCGCCTCGCACTTGAATTCCGGGCGTTTGCGGGGGTAGCAAGGCGATATCCTTCCGAGGGCGCTCGCTGCCCGTCGCGCCAATTGATTCGGCTATATCTGACAGGATTTCGATGACCGCCCGTTCCAGCCTCACGATCGTGCTCGCCGCCGGTGAAGGCACGCGCATGCGATCGAGCCTGCCGAAGGTGCTGCATCCCGTAGCTTCCCAGACACTGCTCGCCCACGTGCTCGCCGCCGCACCGAAGGGAGCCGGCACCTCGCTCGCGGTCGTGATCGGCCCCGATCACCAGGCGGTCGCGGATGAGGCGAAGCGCATCCGCCCCGACGTGCTCACCTTCGTGCAGAACGAACGCCTTGGCACCGCGCACGCGGTGCTGGCGGCGCGCGAGGCGATTGCGCGCGGCGTGGATGATCTGCTCATCGCCTTCGGCGACACGCCGCTGATCTCGGCCGAGACCTTTGCGCGGCTGCGCGCGCCGCTCGCCAGCGGCGCCGCGATCGCCGCGCTCGGCTTTCGCGCCGCCGATCCGACCGGCTACGGCCGCTTCATCGTCGAGGGCGACCGCCTGGTCGCGATCCGCGAACAGGCCGACGCCAGTGCGGATGAGCGCAAGATCGATCTGTGCAACGCCGGCGTGATGGCGATCGACGGCCGCCGCGCGCTCGACATCCTCGGGCAAATCGGCAATGCGAACTCCAAAAGCGAATATTATCTGACGGACGCAGTCGAGATCGTCCGCGAAAAGGGATGGGAGTCCGTTGTGATCGAGACCAGCGAGGACGAGGTGCGCGGCATCAACACCAAGGCGCAGCTCGCCGAAGCGGAAGGCGTGATCCAGGCGCGCTTGCGCAAGGCGGCGATGGAGGCCGGCGTCACACTGATCGCGCCGGAGACAGTTTATCTCTCCGCGGACACGGTGTTCGGCAAGGACGTGACCATCGAGCCGTTCGTGGTGATCGGCCCCGGCGTGTCGATCGCGGACGGCACCGTGATCCATTCCTTCTCGCACATCGTGCAGACCACGCTCGGCAAGAACGTCTCGATCGGCCCCTATGCGCGGCTTCGTCCCGGCACCTCGCTCGGCGACGGCGCGCGCATCGGCAATTTCGTGGAGACCAAGGCGGCGACGCTGGAGGCCGGCGTCAAGGTCAACCATCTCTCCTACATCGGCGATGCTACCATTGGCGCAAACTCCAACATCGGCGCCGGCACCATCACCTGCAACTACGACGGCTTCAAGAAGCACAAGACGGTGATCGGGCAGGGCGCGTTCGTCGGCACCAACTCTTCGCTGGTCGCTCCCGTGACAATCGGCCATGGCGCCTATATCGGCTCCGGCTCGGTGATTACCAAGGATGTACCCGACGACGCCATGGCATTGGAGCGCAGCCAGCAGATCATCAGGGAAGGCGGCGCGGCGCGCTATCGCGAGCTGAAGACGGGCGGCAAGAAGCCGGAGAAGTAAGCGGCGCTATTCGTCGTCGGCGAATTCGGAGAAGATGGCGCGGGTCAGGCGCCAGCCGCGCGGCTTGGCGCGCTTCACCGGCTCGCCTTCGGCATGCTTGACGAAGACGGGCTTGCTTTCCTTGCCGCGCATGGGCGGCGGCCAATGCGCAAGGCGAGTGCCCGTGGTCTCGCTGGCGCGGACGGACATCGATGACAGGCCTTTGCGGTCGGACGAGCCCTTCATGATCTTGGATCTCCTGGATGGAAATCGTTGGCTAAACCAGTTGACAACAAGTTAATGCGCGCGGTTTAACGCCGGCCAATTCGACGCAGGCGAAGTGCAGGGCGCCCGGTCCTGTCTCAATCGGCAATAATTATTGAGTATCTGGTTCGTCGGGAATTTCGCTAAAAACTGAGCGCGTCGTTTAGGCGATTTTTCGACGATTTGGGGGATAGTGATCCGCATGTGCGGAATTGTCGGCATTCTCGGGCGCGAGCCGGTTGCAGAGCAATTGGTGGATTCGCTCAAACGTCTTGAATATCGCGGCTATGATTCTGCGGGCGTCGCCACGCTCGAAGGCAAGCACCTGGAGCGCCGCCGCGCCGAGGGCAAGCTCAAGAACCTGGAGAAGCGGCTCGAAGCCGAGCCTCTGAAGGGCACCACCGGGATCGGCCACACGCGCTGGGCCACCCACGGCAAGCCGACCGTCAACAATGCCCATCCGCACGCGACCGAGCGCGTCGCAGTCGTTCACAACGGCATCATCGAGAATTTCCGCGAGCTGCGCGAGGAGCTCGAGAAGAACGGCACGGTGTTCCACACCGAGACCGACACCGAGATCGTGCTGCATCTCGTCGATGATTTGCTCGCACGCGGCAACAAGCCGGTCGAAGCCGTCAAGCTGACGCTGGCGCGGCTGCGCGGCGCCTTCGCGCTCGGTTTCATCTTCGCCGGCGACAACGACCTCATGATCGGGGCCCGCAACGGACCGCCGCTGGCGATCGGCTACGGCGACGGCGAGATGTATCTCGGCTCCGACGCCATCGCGCTCGGCCCGTTCACCGACACGATCAGCTATCTCGAAGACGGCGACTGGGTGGTGCTGACCCGCAAGAGCGCGACGATCTTCGACAAGGACGGCTATACCGTCCAGCGCGACAAGATCAGGCACGCCGCCTCGACCTCGCTGGTCGACAAGGCCAATTACCGCCACTTCATGGCAAAGGAGATCCACGAGCAGCCGGAAGTGGTCGGCCACACGCTGGCGCGCTACGTCGACATGGCGACCGAGCGCGTCGCGCTGCCGGTCAAGCTCCCGTTCGACTTCAAGACCATCCAGCGCATCAACATCACGGCGTGCGGCACCGCGAGCTATGCCGGCTTCGTCGCGAAGTACTGGTTCGAGCGCTTTGCGCGCGTGCCGGTCGAGGTCGATGTCGCCTCCGAATTCCGCTACCGCGAGGCGCCCTTGCGCAAGGGCGATCTCGCCATCTTCATCTCGCAGTCCGGCGAGACCGCCGACACCCTGGCCGCTCTGCGCTATGCCAAGGCGCAAGGCGTGCACACGGTCGCCGTCGTCAACGTGCCGACCTCCACGATCGCGCGCGAGAGCGAGACCGTGCTGCAAACGCTGGCGGGACCGGAGATCGGCGTCGCGTCGACCAAGGCTTTCACCTGCCAGCTCATGGTGCTGGCAAACCTTGCGATCGCGGCCGGCAAGGCGAGAGGCGAATTGTCCGACGCGGACGAGACCAGGCTGGTCCATGGCCTCGTCGAGGTCCCGCGCCTGATGGCAGACGCGCTCACCATCGAGCCCCAGATCGAAAAGCTCGCGCACCGGATCGCCAAGTCGCGCGACGTACTCTATCTCGGCCGCGGCACCAGCTTCCCGCTGGCGCTCGAAGGCGCGCTGAAGTTGAAGGAGATCTCCTACATCCACGCCGAAGGCTATGCCGCCGGCGAGCTCAAGCACGGGCCGATCGCGCTGATCGACGAGACCATGCCGGTCGTCGTCATTGCGCCCCACGACCGGGTGTTCGAAAAGACCGTCTCCAACATGCAGGAGGTCGCCGCGCGCGGCGGCAACATCATCCTGATGACCGACGCCAAGGGCGCCGCGGAGGCGACGGTCGAGTCACTCGTCACCATCGTCATGCCCGACATGGCGGCGGCTTTCACGCCGATGGTCTACGCCGTCCCCGTGCAGCTGCTGGCCTATCACACGGCTGTCGTCATGGGCACCGACGTCGACCAGCCGCGCAACCTCGCCAAATCGGTGACCGTGGAATAGGCAAAACGGACATCGGTCGGTCGCTTCGTGGTCTTCCAAAACCTGCTAGAAGACCCTAGCTTGTTGCTAGCGACCGACCTGGAACCCGAATGACCCCCCGCGACGACGCGCCTGCGCCTCTTGATCCCGTCCCGGAACCTCATACCGGCCTGATGGGCCGCTTCCGCAATTATTTCCTGACCGGGCTCGTGGTGACCGGGCCGATCGCGATCACGCTGTATCTGGTCTGGTGGTTCGTCACCTGGGTCGACGGCGTGGTGCGGCCCTTCGTGCCGCTGGCCTACCGGCCTGAAACCTATTTGCCCTACGTCATTCCCGGCTGGGGACTGGTCGTCGCATTCTTCACGCTGACGCTGGTCGGCTTCCTGGCGGCCAATCTGATCGGCCGGACGCTGGTCGATGTGGGCGAGACCTTGCTCGGCCGGATCCCGGCGGTGCGCGCCATCTATCGCGGCCTGAAGCAGGTGTTCGAGACGCTGTTCTCGGGCAAGGGCTCGAGCTTCCGCAAAGTCGGCCTCGTCGAGTTTCCCTCGCCGGGCATGTGGTCGATCGTGCTGATCTCGCAATCGCCGAACGAGGACATCGCGCGCAGTCTGCCGGGTCAGGAGGAGCACGTCTCGGTGTTCCTGCCGTGCTCGCCGAACCCGACCACCGGCTTCTTCTTCTATGTCCCGAAGAGCAAGATCATCGAGGTCGATCTCACCGCCGAGGATGCCGCGACGCTGATCATGTCGGCCGGCGTGGTGCAGCCGGGCTCGGCCCCAGATCCGAAGAAGGCGGCGGCGCTTGCCGGCGTGGCGAATGCCGCGCGTATCGCCAATGCCTCCAAGCTCCAGCCCGAACCTGCGAAGGCGGAGTAGGGCCATTCCCCCGCGGGATGGCCGCGTTCACGCAGGCGTTCTCGTCCTCTGCTATTCTCTGGTTGAACCCGAGCCCACCGCCCGGAATTCGATCTGGAGTGCAAGATGCCCGAAATGACGTCAAAGACCATTGCGATCCTCGCCCCCGGTGCCATGGGCAGCGCCGTGGCCCAGCGTCTCAGCGAGAACGGAGCGCGCGTGCTGACGTCGCTGAAGGGACGGAGCGAGGCGACCTTGAAGCGGGCCATGGACGCCGGCATGGTCGGCGCCGAGGACGAGGCGATCGCTGAGGCCGACATCATCCTCTCGATCGTGCCGCCGGGCGAAGCTGTCGCGCTGGCCGAACGCCTGGCGTCGTTGATCGTCCGGCGCGCAAAGAAGCCTGTTGTCGTCGATTGCAACGCGGTCAATGTCGATACGGTGCAAAGGATCGAGGAGATCATCGGCTCGGCGCAGGCGCCGTTCGTCGACGCCGGCATCATCGGATTTCCGCCGCAGCCCGGCGGCAAGAGCCCGGCCTTCTACATGTCCGGCGAGCACGCCCAGGAGGTCGCGGTGCTGAAGGACCTCGGCCTCGACGTGCGGATCGTCGCAGGCCCGGTCGGCGCGGCGTCGGCGCTGAAGATGTCTTATGCCGGCATCGTCAAGGGCCTCGCCGGGATCGGCTCGGCCATGGTGATCGCGGCAACGAAGGCGGGCGCGGCCGATGCGCTGCGCGACGAGCTCGCGCTCAGCCAGCCGGCGATCCTGGCACGACTCGAAGTGGCGCTGCCGGATATGATTCCGAAGGCCTATCGCTGGGTTGCGGAGATGCGGGAGATTTCCGGATTTCTCGGGCCCGATCATCCCGCGAGCCAGATCTATGAGGGCTTTGCCCGCTGGTTCGAACATCTTGCAGGAGATGCGAAGGGCGAGGCGGTGGATGCGGAGCTGATGAAGGCATTTGCCGCGGGGAACGCGCGGAAGAAGACCTGACGTGCCCACGTACGCTCCCGCAAGGTTTGCGGTTGCGGTGTGCGGGTCTCTATCCTCCCCGTCATTGCGAGCGCAGCGAAGCAATCCAGAATCTTTCCGCGGAGGGACTCTGGATTGCTTCGCTGCGCTCGCAATGACGGGGAGGAGACGGTGCGGAGCACACCTGCTATTGTATTTGCGGTTCTTCTGAGACGGGAGTTCGAATGAGAGTGCTGGTGATCGGCGCTGGCGCGCTCGGCGGCTATTATGGAGCTTGCCTGGTTCGAGCAGGCCGCGACGTGACCTTCCTGGTGCGCGGGACGCGGGCGGAGCAATTGCGCCGAGACGGACTAAGTGTCGTGAGCCCGCACGGCGACTTCGTGGTGCAGCCGAAGATCCTTCTGGCCGGCGATCTCACGGAGGCCTTCGACGTCGTGCTCGTCGGCGTGAAGGCCTACTCGCTCGACGACGCGATGAGCCAGTTTGCGCCGGCCGTCGGCCCCCACACGATGATTTTGCCGATCCTGAACGGGTTGAAGCACATCGACGCTCTCACCGCCAGGTTCGGCGCGAGATGCGTCCTCGGCGGACTTGCCAATGTCAGTGCCGGTCTCGATGCAGACGGCCGTGTCGTTCAGTTCATGGCCAATCAGACGATCGTCTTCGGCGAGATCGAGGGGGCACTGAGCGAACGCGCGCTCGCACTGGAGACGCTGCTCCAGGTCCCCGGCATCGACGTGCGCGCCAGTGAAGCCATCATGCAGGACATGTGGGAGAAATTCGTCCAGCTCTCGACGCTCGCCGGCATCACCTGCCTGATGCGCGCGAGCATCGGCGACATCCTGGCCGTGCCCGACGGTGAGCAGTCGATTTTCCGCCTGTTTGCGGAATGCTGCGCCGTCGCGACGGCTTCAGGCTTTGAGCCACGCGCGCCGTTCATCGAGTTTGACCGAAAATTGTTCACCACCCTGGATTCGCCGCTCAAGGCCTCGATGCTGCGCGACATCGAGCGCGGCTCGGTCACCGAGTCCGAGCACATCCTGGGCGACATGGCCCATCGCGCCCGTGCGCTCGGCATCGACACGCCGGTGCTGGATCTGGCGCGGGCGCATGTGGCGGCTTACGAAGTCGGGCGGCGAAGGGCGGCAGGCTAACCCGCCCCGATCAGCGGGATCGCTTCGTCTCGTTCATAGAGGTACAACAGGCACCGCAGCGCCTCGCCGCGCTCGCCCTTGAGCTTCGGATCGTCCTTCAGGATCCGCAGCGCCTCGTCACGGGCCTGGGTGATGAGCTGGCCATGGACCTCCGAACGCGCGATGCGGTAGCCGGGCAGGCCGCTCTGGCGTACGCCGAGCACGTCGCCTTCGCCGCGCAGCTTCAGGTCTTCCTCGGCGATACGGAAGCCGTCGGTGGTCTCGCGGATCACCTTCAGCCGTGCCTTCGACATCTCGCCGAGCGGCTCACCATAGAGCAGAATGCAGGTCGAGGCTTCCGAGCCGCGGCCGATGCGCCCGCGCAGCTGGTGAAGCTGGGCAAGGCCAAAGCGCTCGGCGTTCTCGATCACCATGATGGTCGCGGCGGGCACGTCGACGCCGACCTCGACCACGGTGGTCGCGACAAGAAGTCCGATCTCGTGGGCGGCGAACTGGCCCATGACGCGATCCTTCTCGGTGCCCTTCATCTGGCCGTGGACGAGGCCGACACGCTCGCCGAAGCGTTTTTGCAGGCTCTCGAAACGCTTGGTCGCATTGGTCAGGTGCTCGGTGCCCTCGGCTTCGGATTCCTCGACCAGGGGGCAGATCCAGTAGACCAGCTTGCCGGTTTCGAGCGCGCGGCCGACACCGTCCATCACCTCACCCAGCCGGCTCATGGCGACGGCGCGGGTGTCGATCGGCTGGCGGCCGGCGGGCTTTTCGCGCAGCTCGGAGATGTCCATGTCGCCGAAATAGGTCAGCACCAGCGTGCGCGGGATCGGCGTCGCGCTCAGCACCAGCACGTCGACGGCTTCGCCCTTGGACGTCAGCGCAAGCCGTTCGCGCACGCCAAAGCGGTGCTGCTCGTCGACGACGGCGAGCGCGAGATCATGGAAGATCACATCGTCCTGGATCAGCGCATGGGTGCCGACGAGCAGATCAATCTCGCCTGCGGCGAGCCGGGCGATGATCTCGCGCCGCTCCTTGCCCTTTTCCCGGCCGGTGAGGATGGCGACGCGCATGCCGGCGCGCTCGGCCAGCGGGGCGATGGTCTTGATGTGCTGACGCGCCAGAATTTCCGTCGGCGCCATCAGCGCGGCCTGCTTGCCGACCTCGGCGACGGCGGCGGCTGCGAGCAGCGCTACGACCGTTTTGCCCGAGCCAACGTCGCCCTGGAGCAGCCGCAGCATGCGGACGGGCTGCTTCAGATCCTCGGCGATGGCGGCCGCAGCGCTGCGCTGGGATGGCGTGAGCGCGTAAGGAAGGGCGTCGATGATCTTGTTGCGCAGCTGTCCGTCGCCGGCATTGCGGACGCCGGCGGGACGGCGCAGCTGTGCGCGGATCAGCGCCAGCGCGAGCTGGCCGGCGAGCAACTCGTCGAAGGCGAGGCGCGACCAGAACGGCTGGTCCGGCAATATGTCGGTCAGCTCGACCGGCTGGTGCACGCGATTAAGCGCTTCCGCGATCGGCGGGAAGTGGCAGCGTCGCAGCACCTCGGGGCTGATCCATTCCGGCAAGGCGGGTAGCTTCTGCAGCGCCTGCGCGATCGCGCGGCGGAGCGAGCCGAGCGCGAGGCCTTCGGTCAGCGGATAGACCGGATCGATGCCCGACAGTTTCGAGATCGCCTCCTCGTCGAGCACGCGGTCCGGATGCACGATCTGCGGGATGCCGTCGTACATCTGGAGCGTACCGGAGACGTAACGCTTCTCGCCGACCGGCAGCAGTTTTTCGACATAGCCCGGCTTGGCGCGGAAGAACGTGAGCACGACATCGCCGGTGTCGTCGCTGGCGTAGACGAGATACGGCGCGCGCGCATTGCGCGGCGGGGGCGGGCGGTGGCGATCGACGGTGACCTCCAGCGTCACCATGGTTCCGACGGCCGCATCGCGGATCTTCGGCCGGGCCCGGCGGTCGATGACCTGGCTCGGCAGATGCAGCAGCAGGTCGACCAGCCGCGGCGTCTCGCTGCGGCTGAGCAGGTACTGCAACAGCTTGTCCTGCTTCGGACCGACGCCGGGCAGACTGGTCACGGGAGCAAACAGCGGATTGAGCAGGCTGGGGCGCATCAGTGGAATCTAAGATTGTTCCTGGCCGTCATGCCCGGCTTTATGCCGGGCATCCACGTCTTTTTTGCAGCCCCACGTGGATGGCCGGACGAGCCCGGCCATGACGGACGGGATGAGCGACTTGTCGCAACAAAGGGCTGACACGGGCGGCTCGAATGGCTATATCACCCCGGCCCGGCACGTCCGGGCTTTCTGCGTTTGACTGGATTTGAGACATGACGGGAACGACACGATCGAGCAGCGGGCTGGACGACCGCCGCAAGCGGCTTCTGTTCCGCTGCTGGCACCGCGGCACGCGCGAGATGGACCTGATCCTCGGCCGCTTCGCGGATGCCGAGATCGGCAATCTGTCCGACGCCGAGCTCGGCGAGCTCGAGCGCCTGCTCGAGGTCAACGATCCCGATCTCTATGCCGCCATCACCGGCGACAAGGTGCTGCCGGCCGAGGTCACCGGCGCGCTGTTTGCCCGCATCAAGGCGTTTCCGGTCGCGGACGGCAACGTATGAAGCAGGGGATGAAATCGCCGGCCGAGCTGCTGACGCCCGGCCGCGCGCTGACGCTTGCCAACGTCGCCGAGGGCGCGGAAGGCCTCGTCGTCTCCGATCTCGCCCGCGCGATCGCGGCGCGGCCGAAGAAGCCGGCCGTGAGCCTCGCCGTGGTCTGCCGCGATGGCGGGCGCATGCAGCAGCTCGAGCGGGCGCTGCGCTTCTTCGCGCCCGATCTTCCGGTGCTGACCTTTCCGGCCTGGGATTGCCAGCCCTATGACCGCGTCTCGCCGCATGGCGGCATTCTCGCGCAGCGCCTGACCACGCTGGCGCGGCTGGCTTCGCTGACCGGCAGCGACAAGCCGCTGATCGTGCTGACGACCGTGAACGCCGTCGTGCAGCGCGTGCCCGCGCGCGAGCTGGTTGCGGCGCAGGCGCTGTCGGTCGCCCCCGGCAATGTCGTGCCGATGGACACCATCGTCGCCTGGCTCGAGCACAACGGCTACAACCGCTCCTCGACCGTGCGCGAGCCCGGCGAATACGCCGTGCGCGGCGGCATCCTCGATCTGTTTCCGGCCGGCCTCGAGCAGCCCGTGCGGTTCGACTTCTTCGGCGACAGCCTGGAATCGATCCGGTCCTTCGACGCCGAGACCCAGCGCACGCTGCTCGACATGCGTTCGCTCGACCTCGTGCCGGTGTCCGAGTTCCAGCTCGTCACCGACACCATCCGTCGTTTCCGCATGGGCTATGTCGCCGAGTTCGGCGCGCCCGAGCGGGACGATGCGCTGTACGAGGCCGTCAGCGAAGGCCGTCGCCATCCCGGCATGGAGCACTGGCTGCCGCTGTTCCAGGACCGGATGGATACGCTGTTCGATTATCTGCAAGGGGCAGCCGTCGCGATCGAGCCGCAGGCCGAAGACGCCGTGCGCGAACGCTTCAAGCAGATCCTCGACTATTACGAGGCCCGGCGCGAGGCGATGGAGCATCCCGGCGGCGGCGCCATCTACAAGCCGCTGCCGCCCGATCGGCTCTATCTGACCGACGAGGAATGGGGCAAGCGCCTCGGCGACATTCCATTGGCGCGGCTGACGTCGTTCTCGGTACCGACCGACGGCACGAGCGTCGTCGACGCTGGCGCGCGCAAGGGCCGCGACTTCGCCCCGGAGCGCAACGACACCGCCGTCAACGTGTTCGAATCCGTCGTCGCGCACGTGATGGCCTTGCAAGCCCAGCGCAAGAAGGTCGTGATCGCGCTGTGGACCGAAGGCTCGCGCGACCGCATGACTTCGATGCTGCGCGATCACAAGCTGACCCACACCACCAGCGTCAACAGCTGGCGCACGGTGCAGGCGACCCCGCGCAACGAGACCATGCTCGCCGTGCTCGGCCTCGAAAGCGGCTTCGAGACCGACGAGATCGCGCTCATCAGCGAGCAGGATATCCTCGGCGACCGCCTGGTGCGGCCGCGCAAGGCCAGCCGCAAGCTCGACAATTTCATCTCGGAGGTGACGAGCCTCAATGCCGGCGACATCGTCGTGCATGTCGATCACGGCATCGGCCGCTTCATCGGCCTGCAGACGCTCGACGTCGCGGGCGCGCCGCATGACTGCCTCGAGCTGCATTACGCCGCCGAGACCAAGCTGTTTCTCCCCGTCGAGAACATCGAGCTGCTGTCGCGCTACGGCTCTGACCAGACCGACGTCGAGCTGGACCGTCTCGGCGGCGCGGGCTGGCAGACCCGCAAGGCGAAGCTGAAGAACCGCATCCGCGAGATCGCGGGCGAGCTGATCAAGATCGCTGCCGAGCGCATGCTGCACGAGGCGCCGAAACTGCCGGTGCAGCAGGGCCTCTATGACGAGTTCTGCGCGCGCTTCCCCTATGACGAGACCGAGGACCAGCTCGGGGCGATCGAATCCACGCTGAAGGATCTCGAAAAGGGCCGCCCCATGGACCGGCTGATCTGCGGCGACGTCGGCTTCGGCAAGACGGAAGTCGCGCTGCGCGCCGCCTTCGCGGTCGCGCTCGACGGCAAGCAGGTTGCGGTGGTGGTGCCGACCACGCTGCTCGCGCGCCAGCACCACCGGACGTTCAGTGAGCGGTTCAAGGGATTCCCGGTCAATGTGGCCCAGGCCTCGCGCCTGATCCCCACGAAACAGCTCAACGAGGTCAAGAAGGGGCTCGCGGACGGCTCCGTCGACATCGTCGTCGGCACCCATGCGCTGCTCGGCAAGGCGATCAAATTCCGCGATCTCGGCCTGCTCATCGTCGACGAGGAGCAGCATTTCGGCGTCAGCCACAAGGAGCGGCTGAAGGCGCTCCGCGCCGAGGTCCATGTGCTGACGCTGTCGGCGACGCCGATCCCGCGCACGCTGCAGCTGGCGCTGACCGGCGTGCGCGAACTCTCGATCATCGCTTCGCCCCCGGTCGATCGCCTGGCGGTCCGCACCTTCGTCGCCCCGCATGATCCCTTGATGATCCGCGAGGCGCTGCTCCGCGAGCGCTATCGCGGCGGCCAGGCTTTCTACGTCGTGCCGCGCATCGACGACCTCGCCGAGGTCAAGGACTTCCTCGACAAGAACGTGCCGGAAATGAAGGTTGCGGTCGCGCACGGCCAGATGCCGCCCGCCGTGATCGAGGACATCATGACCGCGTTCTATGACGGCAAGTTCGACATCCTGCTGTCGACCACGATCGTCGAGTCCGGCCTCGACATCCCCAACGCCAACACGCTGATCGTGCATCGCGCCGACATGTTCGGTCTGGCCCAGCTCTACCAGCTCCGTGGCCGCGTCGGCCGCTCCAAGCTGCGGGCCTATGCGCTGTTCACGCTGCCGGCGCAGCAGAAGATCACGGCGCAGGCCGAGCGCCGGCTCACCGTGCTGCAATCGCTGGAGACGCTGGGCGCGGGCTTCCAGCTCGCTTCCCACGACCTCGACATCCGCGGCGCCGGCAATCTCCTGGGCGAGGAGCAGTCCGGCCACATCAAGGAGGTCGGCTTCGAGCTCTATCAATCGATGCTGGAGGAGGCGATCGTCAACCTCAAGGCCGGCGTCTCCGAGCCCGCTGCCGACCGCTGGTCGCCACAGATCACCATCGGCATGCCCGTGCTGATTCCGGACGACTATGTCAGCGATCTCTCGGTGCGGCTGTCGCTGTACCGGCGCCTTGCCGATCTCGACACCGAGGAGGAGATCGAGAACTTTGGCGCCGAGATGCGCGATCGCTTCGGCGTGCTGCCGGACGAGGTCCGCTATCTCTTCAAGGTCGCCGCGATCAAGGCGTTCTGCCGCAGGGCCAATGTCGAGAAGATCGATGCCGGTCCGAAGGGGGCCGTCATTGCCTTCCGCGACAATTCCTTCGCCTATCCCGACCGCCTCGTGACCTTCATCCGCAGCCACGGCCAGGCCGCCAAGGTGCGGCCCGACATGAAGGTTGTGTTCCTGCAGGACTGGGAAACCCCGGAAGAGCGCCTTGCCGGCACGACGGAGATCATGCGGCAACTGGCGCAGCTCGCCGAGAGCAAGAAGGCGGCGTAAGCGGCTACTTCAGCCAAGTGCGGCGCAGCGCACCGCACTTGCGCCCGAAGGGGCGACATATCGTCACTTGCGGAATGACCAATAAATAGCCATGTTCAAATCTTCGAGTTTCGGCCGAACGACTTGGCCTCGCCGCTATTTCCGCGCCTGACTGATGACCCTCCCTCCAGATCTCGAATTCGCTGACCGCACCTCTGTGCGGCTCTAAAGACTTATCTATCTCAAAGGACGCTCCCCATGACGACGGGAACTGTGAAGTGGTTCAACAGCCAAAAGGGTTTCGGCTTCATTCAGCCGGACGAGGGAGGCCAGGATGTCTTCGTTCATATCAGCGCGGTTGAACGTGCCGGCATGAGCTCCCTCAACGAGGGTCAGAAGGTTTCCTTCGACGTCGTTGCAGACCGCCGCACCGGCAAGTCTGCTGCGGACAATCTGCGCGCCGCATAAGCTGCCGCAGCCGGCGCCTGTCGCTTTGACCATGGATGTATTGGCAGAGCTTCAGGTTCTTGCGACCCGCGACTGGTTTACCGGCCGCGGGTTTTTTGCACTTGATGCGCGGTGGTCCGCCCACCGCAACAGCTGAGGTTCGAGCGTGTCTGCGAATATCGAGTCAGATGAGGAACATGACGACGTCATGTATCCGCAGGTTCTGCCGTTCTTGTTGATCCACATCGGATGTGTCGCGGCGATCTGGTCGGGTGTTTCGTGGCAGGCGGCCGGGCTTTGCATCGCGCTGTATTGGCTGCGCATGTTTGCGATCACGGCCGGATATCACCGGTACTTCTCGCACCGGGCCTACGCGACAAGCCGGGTGTTCCAGTTCGTCCTTGCCTTCCTTGCCCAGAGCAGCGCCCAGAAGAGCGTGCTGTGGTGGGCCGCCAAGCACCGCCATCATCACCTTCACTCGGACACCGCGCAGGATGTGCATTCGCCCCGGCACAAGGGCTTTCTCTACAGCCATGTCGGCTGGATCTTCTACCGTCGGCACGATGCGACCGACCTCGTCAAAGTGGCTGATCTCGCGTCGTATCCCGAACTGATGTGGCTGCACAGGCTGGAACTGCTGCCGGCAGTTGTGCTGGCGGGTCTGTGCTTTATCCTTGCCGGCTGGTCCGGACTCGTGGTCGGCTTCCTGTGGAGCACCGTGCTGCTGTATCACGCCACGTTCTGCATCAACTCGCTGGCGCATGTTCACGGACGCAAGCGGTATGTGACCGGTGACGACTCCCGCAACAACTGGCTGCTGGCCCTGCTGACGATGGGTGAGGGGTGGCACAACAACCACCACGCCTATCAGGCCAGCGCCCGTCAGGGATTCTACTGGTATGAGATCGATCTGACCTATTACGTCCTGGTGGTCCTGTCCTGGTTCGGAATCGTCCGGGACCTGAAGATGCCTCCCGCTCAGGTTCTGCGTAATCAGCAACGGTTGGGATCACGCGTGGTCAGGCAGGCGGCAGAACAGCTCGCCGCCCGTTTCGATTCCGAGCGCATCGCGCTCGCGATCCGGACGTCGATCCATGAGACAGAATTGTCGGTCCGTGATGCTCTCGCTCTGTTGCAGCAGCGTGCCGGCGAGCGTCTGTCCAGTATGCCGACGCGCGACCAGCTGCTGGCTGAAGCCCAGCGCATGTTCGTCAAGACCATATCGCTGGACGACATTGTCGACCGTGCCTACGAGCTCTTGAACGATTCCGTCGGCTTGCTCCTGGCGGCTCCCGCTCTGTCGACCCAGGCGAAAGCGGAGGGTGGCGTTTAGCCCGGGTGATACCCATATAGGGGTATGACACATTGGCAGAAGTCCAGTCCGCGACAAGCACCCAGATCCAAGGCCGAACTCCGCGAGATGCTGACCGAAGCGGTCCGCAACACGCGCCCCGTCCCTGACCGAAACCAGGCGAAGGCGCCGACGAGCGCCGAAGGCCCGTCTGTTTCCAATCAGGCGTTCAAGGTCCTTCCGGCGGTTCGCTGACCGGGAGCAGGTGCTGCATGCGCAAGTTTCCCGATCCTACCGAACAGGAGCTGAGCGAGGGCCCGCAAGCCGTGGCCTTCCAAATCGCGGATGGGAATATGCGGCAGAACTGCATCCTGCAGACGAACTTGCCGACCAAGGTGCAGGCGCAGCGATATCTTCTTGCGAATTGGCCGGTCGTCGAGAAGATGGCCCGCGACGCTCTCGCGCTGGGAAAGGTCGAGAACGGCGAGATCAGGCTCGTGATGCCGCCGACGTAATCACATCGCGCTTCAGGATGCCGCCCGCGACGCATCCGCCGATAGTCGCGCCAGCAGCGACCGCGCCGTATCCGACGGGGACAGCGAATCCACGCTGACCACGGGATCGCTGCGCATCTCGTGCTTGCCATTGGACGTGTGCCGCATCACCGCCGACAGGCGGCGGGCGATCATGTGCGCCGTGCGGAAGTCGGTCTCCGCGAACACGACGATCACTGAACCGTCCTTCTGCGCCGCACCGAAATCCATCTGCCGCATCAGGCGGCTGAGAATCCGTGCGGCATCGAGCTGGGCACGGGAATTGCCGGGATCGAAAGCGAAGCGCGCGACGGAAAGACCGCCGCCGCGGGCGAGCGCCTGCTCGACCGCCTTGGCAAAATCGCGGGCAAAGGCCTCGACCGTGAGCAGGCCGCTGCGCGGATCGAGCCAGCCGCCCGCATCGATCGAGCGCAGCGTGCGGCTCAGCTGCGCTTCCATCGCGTGCTGGCGGATCAAGGGCAGCGCATTGGCGGCGACCTTCGCAGGCTCGCCGGCAATCAGTTCGAGATTGGGTAGATCATAAGTCTGCGTCAGCTGATGCGCGGTGAGGACCACCGGCAGGCTGCGGAAGCGGGTGTCCTCCGCGAGCACCGTGAGGAAGGCATCGGTCACTCGTGGGGTGAAACCTTCGGCGAGCACGACGCCGTCGAGGTCGCGGGTGTTGAGGTGCTTGGCGGCGGCCTCGATCGAGAGCGCGCCGACCACGCCGAAGCGCTCACCCAGCGCGACGGAGAGCGCGGGATAGGCTGCGCCGCGACCGATCAGGAGCACGGTGGCATCGCGTGCGGGATCGCCCTCCGGCAGCGCGAGCTTCGCTTCCGGCAGCCGGCGCAGAACCGTTGCATGCAGTGTGCGCACGCGTAGCGCGGCACGGAGCCGCGCGATCAGGCGCTCGGGTTTGCCGCCGTGCGAGGAGAAGGGCAGCGCGTTGTGCGGCAGCCTGCCCGCCGCATCCAGGGTCACGAAGGGAACGTAAGGCGATTGGTCGGCGATCTTCTTTGCGAGCGCCGTCACAGGCGGCTCGTGTTCGGCATGCATCGCAGCGAGAACCGCGGCCGGCTGCACCTCGTCGACCGCGCGCGCCGCGCTGGCCCAATCGGTGTCGACGACGGGAAAGAGCCGGGCCTCGTCCAGCGCGGCCACGAAGGCGGGGCGCTCGGCATCGGACACAAACAGGATCGGGCCCGCCTGGGACATCGACAAACTCTGATCACGCGACAGATGCCGCGCAGCCTAGTTCGGCCGCCTTAATGCAGCGTCAACGGAACGGGCAAAACTATGCCTAGACCGACCCGGAGCGGTCGCGAAAGGCCTCGACCATCAGGGGGTTAAGCCCGAGCTCGCTGAGCGCCTCGCGGGCGCGGGCGTTGTCCTGGGCGCGTCCGGCCAGCCGGTGACCCGAGAGGCGGTCGGGCAGCGCCGTGAGCAGGGCGCCCTGGCCGAGCCGGCGCGCCCATTCCTGGAGATCGTTGGAGAGGAAGCGATAGCCGCCGACGGCCATGATGCCGGAGGGCGGCGCAGTGATGCAGATCGCGCCGCTCGGTCGGTCGAGCCGCGCGGCGTAACCGGTGTCGACATAGTCGCGCGGCGGCTGCGCGGTCAGCGTCTCGCCGACCGGTAGCGGCGGGGCGTAGGCCGCGATCGGCACCATCGCGCCGCGCAGGCCGAGCGTGCCCTTCGGCGTCAGCAGAATTTCGCCGGCAATGGAGGAGCCCGACTGCTCGCGCGGGGCGCCGTGCGGCCCGGGCATGACCGGCACCGGCATGCCGTCCTCGCCGCGGCGGGTGCCGAACAGTCCGGCCTCGCCGAACAGATAGACGTCGGTCAGCGGCGCATGCGGCGCGATCCAGGCATCGCTCGCCGCGACCTGCTCGGGCGCGCGCCACAGGCCGATGACGTTGCGCACGGTCGGCAGCCGTGCCGCGAGGTCGGCATCACCGAGCCGCAGCGCGAGCTGCGCCGGCGCAATCAGCACCTCGCATTCGTGCTCGTTGATCTGCTGCTCCAGCACCTCGTTCTCGAACGGGTGATGCAGCGCCAGCGTGCCGCCCGACAGCAGCCATACCGCGAGCGAGGAGGCGAGGCCCGCGAACGACATCGGGGCGAACGCCGCCATCACGGTCGCTCCCTGGCGGATGTCTGCTTCCAGCGACATGGCGAGCCCCCCGGCGATCAGGCTGAAATGCGGCCGCGGCACCGGACGGAAGCCTTCGGCGGTGACGTCGAAGGAGATCATCGCCGCCTTGCGGCCGTCCTGGATCACGGCGCGCGTCAGGCCGGGCGGGCTGGCGAGGACGTCGTCGAGCGACGCCATGCCTTCGGGCAGGTCGCCTCCGAAGCCGCAGACGTGACGGATGGAGAAGGCTTCGGCGGCCGCATGCATCGCGAGGTCGGCATAGCTGACGCCGTCGACCGTGCTCATGGTGACGATGGCGCGCGCCGCGGTACGGTTGAGCGCGGCGGTCAGTTCCGCATGCCGCCAGAGCAGCGGCAGCACCGCGACGACGAGGCCGGCGCGATGGGCCGCCAGCACGGTGAGCACGAACTCGACGGTAGCAGGCAGCTGGATCGCGATGACGGAATTGGCCGGCAGGCCCGATTCGACGAAATGCGCCGACAGCGCCTCGATGGCCGTATCAGCCTCGGCATAGGTCATCCGCCGCGGCTGGTGCCCGGTCACGCGCGCCTTGTTGAGGGGATCGAGCAGAGCGAGCGCGTGCGGCTGCCGCATCAGCGTGCGCTGAAACAGCGTGTCGAGCGTCGGCGATATTGCTGGCTGGTTCACGGCGTCACTTTGCCTGATGAGCTTGCGGCTGCCCCTTCGCCCACCAGGTCTCCGGCAAATAGCCCGAGAGCGAGATGGCCTTGGGCCGTTCTATCCGATTCCAGCGCGCGATCCATTGCTCCGATACGTTAAACAGCGGGATTGTGTAGAAGCCCGCGATCAGAGCGCGGTCGAGCGCCCGCACCGCCGGGACGAAATCCGTATGTTCACGGGCCTCCAGCAGGGCAGCGATCATGGCATCCACCGCGGGATCCCTGGCGCCCATGTAATTGCGCGTGCCGGGATTGTCCGCGGCAGCACTGCCCCAATAGAAATATTGCTCGTTGCCGGGCGAGAGCGACTGGTCCCAGCGGTTCTGGATCATGTCGAACTCGTAAGCGAGCCGGCGCTGGTCGAACTGCACGGGATCGACCGAGCGAACGGTCGGCTCGATGCCGGCGCGCTTGAGGTCGCGCTGGAAGGCGAGCGCGATGCGCTCCTGGTCGCGGGTCGTCACCATGATCTCGAAGGTGAAGGGCGTCTTGGTCGCGCGATTGCGCAGCACGGTGCCGTCGAGATCATAGCCGGCCTCCGACAACAGCTTCAGCGCGGCGCGCAGCGTCGTGCGGTCGCGGCCCGATCCGTCGGTGACCGGCAGGCGATAACTGCCATCCATGATATCGGGCGGAATCCGTGCGGCAAACGGCTTGAGCAGCTCGCGTTCGCGTGCATCCGCCGGGCGGCCATAGGCCGACAGGTCCGAGCCGGCGAAATAGCCGGCAGCGCGCGAATAGAGCCCGAAGAAGTAATTGCGGTTGACCAGCTCGAAATCGAACAGCAGCGTCAGGGCCTGGCGCACCCGGATGTCGGCGAAGATCGGACGGCGGGTGTTGAACACCAGGAATTCGGAAGGCTGCGGCACGCCGGGCTTGGCGGTGTCGCGGATCACTTCGCCGCTCCGGGCGGCCGGAAAATCGTAGCCGTCGTGCCAGCGCAGCGGCTCGTGCTCGATGCGAAAATCGTAGAGCCCGCGCTTGAAGGCTTCGAACTGGCCGTTGGCCTCGCGAAAATAATCGAGCCGGATCTCGTCGAAATTGTAGAGCCCGCGATTGACGGGCAGGTCGCGGCCCCAATAGTCGGGATTGCGGGTCAGCGTCACGCTGGCTCCGGGCTTCACGGCCGCGACCCGATAAGGGCCCGAGCCGACCGGCGCCGTCAGCGTCGTCTCCTCGAAGGCCGCGACGTCGACTGCGTGCTTCGGCAGGACCGGCATCAGGCCGAGAATCAACGGCAGCTCGCGGTCGTTGGCGCCCGCGAGATCGAAGCGGACGGTGAGGGGATCGGGCGCCGCGGCCTTGGCAACTTTGGCGTAGTACTGCCGGAGGTTGGGGCGGCCGTGGTCGCGCAGCAGCTGCCAGGAGAACAGCACGTCCTCGGCCGCTACCGGCTTGCCGTCGGAGAAGCGGGCGCGCGGATCGAGGCGGAAGGTGACGAAGCTCCGCTCGTCGTCGGTTTCGACCGTCCTGGCGAGCAGGCCATAGAGCGTGAACGGCTCGTCATTGCCGCGTGCGAGCAGGCTCTCGACCACGTAGCTCCGCATCTGCTGCACGGCCAATCCTCTCACGATGAAGGGATTGAGGCTGTCGAAGGTTCCGAGAATACCCCAGGTCAAGCGGCCGCCCTTGGGGGCGTCGGCGTTGGCGTAGGGCATGTGGGTGAAGTCGGCCGGCATCGCCGGCTTGCCGTGCATGGCGATGGCATGAGCCTCCTCGGCCCGGGCGCCGCCTGCCGGAAGTCCGGTGACCACAGCGAGGGCGAGGACGCAGAGGCGGACGCCGAAGCCTTCGAGAAGGCGCTGGAACATGAACATCGGCACACGGTGATTCGACGACCGGCGGGCCTGAATCCTATCACAGGGAATTTGGTGGGGCGTTGGCGCCAAGCCGGCCAAAGGCGGTTGTCGGCATTGATCTTTTCGTCGGCCACGTTAAAAGGCGGGCAATCGCGCAAGAGCGTCGAGCCCGTCACCTATCCGCCTCAATTGACGGGGAGAGAGCCGCGCCCAAGGCGGCCAGGTTCGGCGCTTCGGAGCGGTTCGGGCACTTCCCGTTCAGAAAGGGTTTTCCGCAATGAATTTCCGTTACTTGGCCGCGTCCGTCCGGCCGCGCGGGCGACTTCTCGCCCTGTTGACGGCGACGGCGTTGGCCATTCCGTTTGCCGCCGAGGCCCAGACCCCTGCGCCAGCCCCGGGCGCACCCAAGGCGACTCCGGCCCCGAAAGCGGCTCCCAAGGCTGCCCCCAAGGCTCCGGCACCGGCAGCGTCTCCGCAGGCCCAGCAGGCTCCCGCCCAGGGCGCTCCCGGGCAGCAGGGCGCGGCCCAGCCCGCTGACCAGCAGATCCAGCTGATCTATGCCCCCTGGACCAAGTTCTGTCTCAAGGGCCAGGATGCCAACGCCAAGCAAGTCTGCTTCACCGGCAAGGACGGCCGCATCGAGTCGGGACAGCCGGTCATCGCGGCCGTCATCATCGAGCCGGAAGGCGAGCCCAAGAAGATCCTGCGCGTGACGCTGCCGCTCGGCATGCAGCTCGTGCACGGCACCCGCATCATCGTGGACAACAACCCACCGCTGCAGCAGCCCTATGTGATCTGCTTCCAGAACGGCTGCATGTCGGATTACGAGGCCACGCCCGAGCTCATCAACAACATGAAGAAGGGTCAGAATCTCGTTGTCCAGGCGATCAATGCCAACGGCGCGCCGCTGACCCTGCCGCTGCCGCTCGCCGGCGAATTCCAGAAGGCCTATGACGGTCCGCCGACCGATCCGAAGGTGTTCGAGGAAACCCAGAAGAAGCTTCAGGAAGAGCTTCAGAAGAAGGCCGACGAGCAGCGCAAGAAGCTCGAGCAACAGGGCGGCGCCGCTGGCGCGGCTCCGACCGGCCAGAAGTAATCAGGCGAGATTTCGATATGAAAAAGGCGCTCGTTTCGAGCGCCTTTTTTGCTGGCCGCCAACCGGCGACGATCAGTTCAGGGATGAGTTGCGGGGGCGATAGCCGCCGGCCTTGTCCTTGATGAAGATCTCGGCGACCTGGGAATGCCGGACCGGCTCGCCGGAATCGTCCGGCAACAGGTTCTGCTCCGAGACATAGGCGACGTATTCCGATTCCGCGTTCTCCGCGAGCAGGTGATAGAACGGCTGGTCCTTGTTGGGCCGCACCTCCTCGGGGATCGACAGCCACCACTCCTCGGTGTTGTTGAATTCCGGATCGATGTCGAAGATCACCCCCCGGAACGAGAAGATCCGGTGGCGAACGACCTGTCCGATCTGGAATTTCGCGGTCCGCGCTTTAATCATTCCCCGTCGATAGACCAGGATTGTGGCCGATGCTAGTGCCCTCGTCTGGAATTAACCCTCGTTTCCGGGGCGGATAGCCCCCAAGCCTTCAGAAAACACTTCATCAATGGTCGATATCCTCAATCTGGCGTTGCCTTATTTTGGCTTGATCTTCGTCGGCTTCGCCTGCGGCAAGGTCAAATCCCTCCCGGAATCGGGCCTCGCCTGGATGAACTTCTTCCTGCTCTACGTGTCGCTGCCGGCGCTGCTGTTCGCGATCATGTCGAAGACACCGTTTTCGGAATTGAATAACCCGCCATTCCTGGTCGCGACCACGCTGTCGACGGTTGCCGCGTTCACGCTGGCGCTGGTCGTCGGCAAGGTCTTGGGCCGGCTGACGCTGCGCGAGGCGACGCTCGCAGGTCTGTCCGGCGGCTACGGCAATATCGGCTACATGGGGCCGGGTCTGGCGCTCGCAGTGCTGGGGCCGAAGGCGTCGGCGCCGACTGCGCTGATCTTCTGCTGCGACAGCATCTTCCTGTTCACGATCGTGCCGCTCTTGATCGAGCTCTCCGACCGCGACCATCCCTCGCTCGTGCACGCCTTCGGCGTCGTGCTGAAGCAGATCGTGCTCAACCCGCTGATCATGTCCGCCTGCTTCGGCGCCGCGGTCGCCGCCCTGCATATCGAGCTGCCGGTCGCGCTGGATCGCACCATCACCTTCCTCCAGAACGCAGCCGCTCCGACCGCGCTGTTCGTGCTCGGTGTGACCGTGGCGCTGCGCCCGTTCGATCGGGTGCCGTGGGAAGTGCCGGGCGTGATCGCGGTCAAGCTCCTGATTCATCCGCTCGCAGCGTTCGGCCTGATGCTGGCGTTCGGTCCGTTCGCACAGCCCTGGGCGGCCACCGCCGTGCTGATGGCCTCGCTGCCGCCGGCGCTGAACGTGTTCGTGATCGCCCGGCAGAACGATGCCTGGATCGAATCCGCCTCCGTGGCAGTGCTGCTCGGCACCTTCGCCTCGGTGGTCACGCTGACCAGCGTGATGTGGGCGATCCAGAGCGGGCGGCTGGCGTTTCCGTGAGGAGGCTTATCGCCGCCAGGTCGGCGTCAAGCCTTCGCGCATTGCAAATCGCCTGAGCGGGCCGATGGCGCCAAGCAGGTGCATGCCGACGGCGCGGACCGGCTGGAGCGGCAGGAAATCGTTGAGCAAGGAGCGGTTGGCGATGTCGATCGCAAAGGTGCGGCTCAAAATGTCCGGCCGCCGCGCGCGGTCGTAGCGCTTGAGGATCTCCTCCGCGCCGGGATCCTGCCCCGAGGCGATGGCATCGTTCGCGAGCCGTGCAATGTCGGCGGCATCGCGCAGGCCGAGATTGAGGCCCTGGGCGCCGATCGGCGGAACCACATGGGCGGCTTCGCCGACCAGCGCGATGCGGTCGCGGCCGAAGGATCTTGGACGTTCGATCGCGAGCGGGAACAGGTTGCGCCCGGGCTCCACCGTCATGCGGCCGAGGATCGAATGCGACTGCTTCTCGATTGCGCCGGACAGCTCCTCGTCGCTCAAGCTGCGAAGGCGCTCGGCCTCCGCGGGCGCCGAAACCCAGACGACGCTGGAGCGGTCGCCGGGCAGGGGCACGAACACGCAAGGCCCGTGCGGCGTGTGGAACTCGGTCGAGACGTTGCGGTGCGGCCGTGCGTGGCTGACGTTGAAGGTCAGTGCGGTCTGGTTCAGCTCGCGCCGCGTCACCTCGATGCCGGCGGCCTCGCGGCACAGCGAGTGCCGGCCGTCGGCGCCGACCACCAGGCGGGCCGAGAGAAATTGTCCGGAGGCCGTGCGCACTGCGACGTCGTCGGCTTCGATGACGACGCTCTCGGCCTCGTCGTCGAAGCGGACGAGGTTGGGCAGCTCGCCTGCGCGCCCTTCCAGCGCCAGCATCAGCGAGCGATTGTCGATGTTGTAGCCGAACGCGTCGAGTCCGATTTCGTGACAGGAGAATCGCACCTCCGGCGCGCGGAACAGCCGGCCGGTGTCGTCGACGAGGCGCATGACCTCGAGCGCGGCCGCCTTGTCCTTGCAGCGCGGCCAGACGTCGAGGCCTTCCAGGAGATCGACGGAGGCACCCAGCAGCGCAGTGGTGCGATTGTCCGCGTAGGGCACGCGCCGTGCCACCAGCGCGGTCCGGGCACCCGCCTGCGCTAGTGCGATGGCCGCCGCAAGTCCCGCGGGTCCGCCGCCGATCACGGCTGTGTCATGGAGTGTCGATGCGTCTGTCATGGAACGACATTGGACACGGCCGGCGGCGAATTCAAGCCCGCTGATTTTTGCCTGATTTTATGACGAATTGTGCGACGGAGCGCCGCAATGGCGGATGTGCAAACCGGTCCCATTCTGATAGCAGAAGCCATGGATAGCCAGCAGGATTCCCTGAAACCGAGACCGGCGATCCGCGCCGCGGCGCTCTCGGTGCACATCTTCACCGCGTTCGGCGCGGCGATCGCGCTGTTGGCGATGCTGGAGGCCGTGCGCGAGCACTGGTCCGCGATGTTTCAGTGGCTCGGCGTCGCCCTCATCATCGATGCGATCGACGGGCCGATCGCGCGCCGGCTCGACGTCAAGAACGTGCAGCCGAACTGGTCGGGCGACGTGCTCGACCTCGTGGTCGACTTCGTCACCTATGTCTTCGTGCCGGCCTACGCGATCGTGGCGAGCGGGCTGTTGCTGCCGGTCGCAGCTCCCTTGCTCGGCGTCGCCATCATCGTCACCAGCGCACTATATTTCGCCGATCTGCGCATGAAGGCCGACGACAATCATTTCCGCGGTTTCCCGGCGCTGTGGAATGCGGTGGCGTTCTACCTGTTCCTGCTGCACTGGCCGCCGCTCTGGTCGACGCTGCTGGTGGCTGCGCTCGTCGTGCTGACCTTCGTGCCGTTCCACGTGCTGCATCCGGTCCGCGTCGTGCGGCTGCGCTGGCTGACGATGTCGCTGATCGCGATCTGGGCGGTGCTGGGCGTCTACACGCTGGCGATGGATTTCCGCGTCGGCGCCGGCGTGACCATCGTGCTCTGCGCCATCGCGCTCTGGATCAGCTTCAGCGACGCCTTGATCCGCCTGGCGAGATCCTTCGCGTGATGCACCTGTTGACCAGCCCGGAAGCCTGGGCCGCGCTTCTCACCTTGACGGCGCTCGAGATCGTGCTCGGCATCGACAACGTCATCTTCATCTCGGTGATCGTCTCGCGCATCCCGGAGCACCAGGCGTACCGCGCCCGCCAGATCGGGCTCGCGCTGGCGCTGGTGTTCCGCATCCTCCTGCTCAGCGTGCTGGTCTGGCTGATCGGCCTGACTGCGCCGGTGTTCTCGTTTGCAAGTTACGACTTCTCCTGGCGCGACCTCATCCTGATCGGCGGCGGCCTGTTCCTGATCGCCAAGGCGACGCACGAGATTCACGCCGAGGTCGAGGCCGATGAAGGCGAGGGCGACCACAAGTCCGGCCGGAACGCCTTCTTCTGGGTGATCGTCCAGATCATCGTCATCGATATCGTGTTCTCGCTGGATTCGATCATCACCGCGATCGGCATGGCGCAGGACATCGAGATCATGGTCGCGGCCGTCGTGATCGCATGCCTGATCATGTACATTTCGTCCGGCCCGGTGTCGCGATTCGTTGCGGAGCATCCGACGACGAAGATGCTGGCGCTGGCCTTCCTGGTGCTGATCGGCGTCGCGCTGGTCGCGGACGGATTGGCGTTTCATATTCCACGCGGCTACATCTATTTCGCGATTGCGTTTTCGGCGGCGGTGGAATTCTTCAACGTGCTGGCCAAGCGCAACCGCAGGAAGGCCGGCAAGTCGTCTGCTTGATCGTTGCGGCCGGCCCCGAGTTGACAAGGCTGGCGCGATGGCTTTCGCTCAGTCGCGAGAAGAGGAGGTCAAATGATGACCAAAGCCATCCGCGTGCACAAGGTCGGAGGCCCCGAGGCCCTGGTCTATGAGAGCGTCGACGTGCCGGCGCCTGGGCCGGGCGAGGTGCGCATCCGCCAGCATGCGGTCGGCCTCAACTTCATCGACGTCTATTACCGCACCGGCCTCTACAAGGCGCCGGGGCTGCCCTTCATCGCGGGCAACGAGGCCTCGGGCGAGGTCGTCGCGGTCGGGCCTGGCGTCACGAATTTTCATCCCGGCGATCGCGTCGCCTATTATCACAATCTCGGCGCCTATACCGGCGAGCGCAACATCCCCTGGGAGAAGCTGGTCAAGCTGCCCGACCACATCACCTACGAGCAGGGCGCCGTGCTGATGCTGAAGGGGCTGACGGTCTGGTATCTCCTGCACAAGACCTTCAAGGTCGAGCCGCATCACCGCGTGCTGATTCATGCAGCCGCCGGCGGCATCGGCCTGCTGGCCTGCCAATGGGCGAGGGCGCTCGGCGCCCATGTCATCGGCACGGTCGGCTCGCGCGAGAAGGCCGAGCTTGCGGAGGCCAATGGCTGCGATCACGTCATCCTCTACAACGAGGAGGATTTCGTCGCCCGCGTGAAGCAGATCAGCCGCAACGAGGGCTGCGACGTCGTCTATGACGGCGTCGGCAAGGCCACCTTTCCGGGGTCGCTGTCCTGCCTGAAACCGCGCGGCATGTTCGTCTCCTTCGGCAATGCCTCAGGTCCGGTGCCGCCATTCTCGATCGCCGAGCTGAACAATCACGGCTCGCTGTTCGCGACGCGGCCCAAGCTCAACGACTATGTCGGCACGCGCAAGGAACTGCTGGAGGGTGCCGACACGCTGTTCGCCGCCGTCATCAACGGCAAGCTGCACGTTCCGATCAACCACGCCTACGCGCTCAAGGACGCCGCCAAGGCGCATATCGATCTCGAAAGCCGCAAGACGACGGGCGCGTCGATCTTGAAGCCGTAGGACTTCCGTCGTCATCCGCATCTGTGTCCCGGACAAGCTGCAACGCGCACGCGTTGCGGCGCAGAGCCGGGACCCAGAAGCACCGCACGATGCGCAGAGATGGGCCCCGGCTCTGCAGCGCACCGCCGAAGTGGCGCTGCGCTGCGTCCGGGGCACGAGACAGCCTTACGCCACCCGCCGTGCCGCGCCGGCCTTGGTCAGGATGCCGTCGAGGCAATCGATCATCTCGGCGATCTCTGCCTTCGTGACGTTGAGCGCCGGCATGAAGCGCAGCGTGTCGAGTTGCGGCGCGTTCAGGAGCACGCCGGCCTCGAACGCCTGCGCGACGATGCCCGGCGCGATCGGCAGCTTGAGATCGAGCGCGAGCAGGAGCCCACGTCCGCGTACGCCGCCGAGCCCGTGCCGGGCCGAGACTTTCTGCAACTCGCTTTCGAGCAGGAGGCCTGCCTCGGTGACCGCCTTCAGGAAGTCCGGCTTGCCGACCTCCTCGAGCACCGCGAGCCCCGCCGCGCACATGATCGGGTTGCCGTTGAACGTGCCGCCCTGGTCGCCATGCTCGAAGCAGGAGGCGCGCTCGGTCGCCAGCAGCGCGGCGAGGGGCACGCCACCGCCGATGCCCTTGCCGAGCGTCATGATGTCGGGTGCAATCCCGGTGTGCTCATAGTGGAAGAGCTTGCCGGTCCGGCCCATGCCGGTCTGGATCTCGTCGAAGATCAGCAGCAGGCCGTGCGCCTCGTTGAGCGCGCGCAATTGCTGCAGGAACTGGTCGGTCGCGGGCCACACGCCGGATTCCCCCTGGATCGGCTCCAGCATCACGGCGACGGTGTTGTCGTTAATCAGCTTCTCGACCGAGGCGATGTCGTTGAGCCTTGCCTTCTTGAAGCCTGCGACCTTCGGCTCGAACAGCGGCTCGAACGCTTTCTTGCCCGAGGCCGACATCGTCGCCAGCGTCCGGCCGTGGAAGCCGCCTTCGAAGCTGATGATCTCGAACGCGCCGCCCTTGTGCACGCTGCCGAATTTGCGCGCGAGCTTGATCGCGCCTTCATTGGCCTCCGCGCCGGAGTTGGCAAAGAACACCTGATCGAAAGCAGTGTTCTCGACGAGTGCCTGCGCGAGTTTGAGGCTCGGCTCGTTGTAGAAGGCCGGGCTCGGCGTCAGCAGCCGCTTGGCCTGCGCGCCAAGCGCGTCAGCGACCGCGGGTGGGGAGTGGCCGAGGCAGTTCACGGCCCAGCCCTGCACGAAATCGAGATAGCGCTTGCGGCTGTCGTCCCAGAGGTAGGAGCCGGCGCCGCGGACGAACACGGTCTTGGGCCGTGCGGTGATGTCCATCAGCGCGTCATACGGATGCGTGGTCATGTCGATCTCCTCTGGAGGCGGGTGGGAAACGGGCGCAAAAAGCAGAAAGGCCGCACCTTGCGGGTGCGGCCTTCTCGAAGACTTGAGCTGAATTCTAGTGGTTCAGCGGCGTCGTCGGACATGGCGCACCCTCTCATCGTCGCGGGAGCGACGACGGAGCATTGCGGTGCGCTGGTTGGTCCGGTTGATCATGGGGCGCGGCAATACATGCGATTGCGGGGGCTTGTCAAGCGGGCGTTTTGCCGAACACCCGCCTGGCGTGCATCGGTCAGGTCAGGTGAGCGGCTTCCTCGGCGTCTTCGTCGCCCCAATCCGCGTCCGCAATCGCGGTGTCGATCAGCTCGCCGCGCATCAGCTTGAGCGGCGAATTCCAGTACAGCGCGATGTTGTGGAACGGGTCGGTCAGCACCTTGAACGCCCATACCAGGCCGGTCGTGAGGTCGCGTGTGACGAAGAGCTGGAGCATGCGCGCCAGTCCGCCGCCGATGCCGATCGCGAGCCAGAGCGTGCCGACATGCCGGATGAAGTCGAGACGCCCGGCCGGCGCATCGAAAAGTCCGAACAGCGTCGGATAGAAATACAGCGCGATCGGCGCGCTGCCCCAGACGAAGAGCAGAATGATCTTGCGGGTCTGGTTGTAGCCGACCTTGATCGCTTCCTTGTACTCGTTGCTGACGTCGTTGACGGCGTCATAGCCGTTCGGCTCGAAGAAGAAATGCCCGGTCTGCCGCGTCAGCATTGCAAGCCAGCCGACGATGCCGGCGAGCGCGGGGTCTACGAACAGCAGCGCGTAGCAAAACAGGAAGATCACGGCGCTGAAGAGATGCAGCGTCTGGTTGACGGTGCTCTGGTGGTAGAAGCGGTAATCGTCGAAGCGCTGTGTGCGCAGCATACCCGAGAGGCTCATCCTCGTTCCTCGCTCGCGTTGAAAAGCGCGGGCAGAGTTAGGCCGAGTCCGTGACCTCTGCGTGAATGCACTATAGTGTCACAATACGCTCCGCTGGCTGTCTCGCGCGTAGCGCTGCGGCAGCCGAGACGACGAAGCGTGCGAATGAGGCCGACGCGGTTACCGGCGCGCGCATAGTCCGCTCCGGAATACCGCTGGTTTCCCGCCATTTCATTGTCGCCCCGCAGAAACCATCGAGGCGCTGGCGCGTTTGTGATCGAGGTACGCCAATTGGTTCGAACCGGACGCACGGCGGCTCAGACCAAGAGGGCGGGACCAACGAGACAGTTTCAGCCTTGTCCGACACGCCTTATCCAATCGACCTCGACAGCATTCGCGGCGCATTTCCGCCGGGGATCGAGACGCCGCGGCTGCTGGTCGACTTTGCCGGCTGGCTCGAGGGGCGCCCCTGGGGCAGCGTCGGCTGCTTCGCGCTGCAAGGTCAGTTCGCAGATCATGCGCCGATCGTCGACGGCAGTCCCCTGCGCGACAGGTTCTCGCTGTTCATGCGTCTGCCGGATGGCTCGGCCGTGGGTGGCTGGTATGGTGCCGGTCTCGACCGGGACAATCCGCCGATCGTGGGGCTGGGATCGGAGGGCGACTACGAACTGCTCGCACCGAGCCTCGACGGGCTGCTCGCAAAATTGACGTCGCAGCAATTCGACAACGCCTGGAGCGATCTGAAGCCACACGACGAGGTTGAGGCCCAGACGGGTGAGCTCGCGCAATGGCTCGCCGGACGGCCGCATGGCGAAGCCGCGGCGCCCGATGAGGCATCGTCGGAGCTACCCGACTTCCGTGGCTTCGTCGAAAAGTGGAGCCGGGATCGCGAGGACTATTGGGCCAATCATCGGCTGATGGCCGAGCTCGGTTGGCGGCTGGCGGCGCATCTGCCGAAGGGCAAGAAGCCCTGGGACCAGACCCGCTTCGAGATCGCGATCGTCGGCGCGCAATACCAGGCGCGCGTGCTTTCGCGCGGGCCGCAGCCGTTCGAAGAGGCCGCATCGATCGAGTCCCTGCTGCGCGACCTGCGCGAGGAGATGCGCCGCGCGCAGCCCGCGCTCGGACTGTGGTACACGATGCATTTCGGGCTCCATGCCGATGGCAGGATCATGCCGAATTTCGAATACGATTTGCGGCCGACCATCGACGGCGAGCCGGCGCTGCTCTCCGAGGCAAAGGCCGATCTCGCCCGCGCTCCGCGCCCGGAGCGCTGGGTGCCGAAATGGCTGGCCTAACTGCATCCACATCGTCGTTTTGAGTGTAGCGAACCCGCATGTCGCCCCGTCATCCTGAGGTGCGAGGCTTGCGATGCCGACGCATCGCAAGCGGAGCCTCGAAGGATGAGCGGCCGGGATGCAGCCGGGCCGTCGTCCTTCGAGGCTCGCTCTACGGCGCGGTTGCGCCGCAGAACGAGCGCCTCAGGATGACGGTGATGGAGTGGTAGTCGCCGCGCAAGCGCGCCAGAACCCCGCGACGCTGCCGTGCAGATCGTACGCATCCGCGCGCTCGATCTTGGCGGTGACGATCTCGCCGACGCGCAAGGGGCGGCGGCTCGTGAGGTACACCGCGCCGTAGCTCTTGCTTGACCTCGCGGCCCCTTCGATCCCTCTTGACTTAGAGCGCGCTCGAAGGGGTATCTGTACGTGCGTCAGTACGAGAACGGGCACAAATGAAGATCGGCGACCTTGCAAAACGAACCGGCTTGTCGACCCACACGCTGCGCTACTATGAGCGCATCGGGCTGCTTCCATACGCTGACCGGGATCGCTCCGGTCAACGTGATTTTGACGCATCAATCCTGACATGGATCGCATTCCTCGGTCGGCTCAAGACCACCGGAATGCCAATCCGGGACATGTTGCGTTACGCGGCGCTTCGTGACGACGGCGACGCCACCGGGCCAGCCCGGCGGCAGATGCTGGAAATCCATCGAGAACAGGTTCGCACGCAGATTGCCGAACTCCAGGAATGCCTGCTCGTCCTTGATACCAAGATTGCCGGCTACGCCGGCGACGAACAGAGGACGAAGGAAAATGACGCACGCCCAAACACAAGCCGAAAGCCGCTTCGATCGCGGCCAGCGGGCCCTGTCACGCATTGACGGCAGTGCCGGCGAAAAAGTCATCGCTTCGCTCGCCGATATAGCTCCGGACTTCGCACGATACGTGATCGAGTTTCCCTTCGGCGACATTTACTGCCGCCCGGGCCTCGGCCTCCGCGATCGAGAGATCGCGACGATCGCCGCGCTGACGGCGCTCGGAAATGCCGCGCCTCAGCTCAAAGTGCATATCGAGGCGGGTCTGAACGTCGGGCTTTCTCCCGACGAGATCGTGGAGATCATCATGCAGATGGCCGTCTATGCGGGCTTCCCGGCTGCGCTGAACGGGCTATTCGCAGCCAAGGAGGTGTTCGCCGCGCATGACGAACAGCGGGCGTCTGGAGAAGCGACATGACCACCTCGCCTCAAACCCTCTTCTGCTCGGCAGCATTGGTCAGTGCATGCGATCTCTTCCGCGCACCCAAGCCGCAGCGCTGGGTACCGAATGGCTGGCCTGACGCCGTGCCTCTCAGAACCCCGCGACGCTGCCGTGCAGATCGTATTGGTCCGCGCGCTCGATCTTGGCGGTGACGATCTCGCCGACGCGCAAGGGGCGGCGGCTCGTCAGATAGACCGCGCCGTCGATCTCCGGCGCGTCGGCCTTGGAGCGACCCTTGGCGACGGTCGGGCCGACCTCGTCGATGATGATCTGCTGGCGCGTCCCGACCTTGCGCTTCAGCCGCCGTGCCGAGATCTTCTGCTGCCGCGCCATCAGCGCGTTGTAGCGCGCCTGCTTGACCTCTTCCGGTACCGGGTTCTCGATCGCGTTCGACGTTGCGCCGGCGACCGGCTCGTACTTGAAGCAGCCGAGACGATCGATCTCGGCCTCATCGAGCCAGTCGAGCAGATAGGCAAAGTCAGCATCGGTCTCGCCGGGGAAGCCGACGATGAAGGTCGAGCGCAAAGCGAGATCGGGGCATTCCTCGCGCCAGCGCTTGATCCGCGCCAGCGTCTTGTCCTGCGCCGCCGGACGCTTCATCGCCTTCAAGACCTCGGGGCTCGCATGCTGGAACGGGATGTCGAGATAGGGCAGCACCTTGCCCTCGTTCATCAGCGCGATGACCTCGTCGACATGCGGGTAGGGGTAGACGTATTGCAGCCGGACCCATGCGCCGAACTCGCCGAGCTCGCGCGCGAGGTCGAGGAATTTGGCGCGGACCTGGCGGTCCTTCCACGGGCTCTCGGCATATTTGAGATCGACGCCGTAGGCGGAGGTGTCCTGCGAGATCACCAGCAGTTCCTTGACGCCGGCGCCGACCAGGCGCTCGGCCTCGCGCAGCACGTCGTTGGCCGGGCGCGAGACCAGATCGCCGCGCAGCTTCGGGATGATGCAGAAGGTGCAGCGGTTGTTGCAGCCCTCGGAGATCTTCAAGTACGCGTAGTGGCGCGGCGTCAGCTTGATGCCCTGCGGCGGCACCAGGTCGAGATGCGGATTGTGCGCCGGCGGCAGCGCGCGGTGCACGGCATCGAGCACGCTCTCATATTGCTGCGGGCCGGTGATGGAGAGCACGCCGGGATAGGCCTGCTCGATCGCTTCCGGTTCCGCGCCCATGCAGCCGGTCACGATCACCTTGCCGTTCTCGGCCATGGCCTCGCCGATCGCCGAGAGCGATTCCTGCTTGGCGCTGTCGAGGAAGCCGCAGGTGTTGACGATGACGATGTCGGCCCCGTCATGCTTGCGGGCGAGCTCATAGCCCTCCGCGCGCAGCCGCGTGATGATGCGCTCGGAATCCACCAATGCCTTGGGGCACCCGAGTGACGTGAATGAAATACGCGGCGCTCTGTCCATGTAATCGCCTGGAGCCTACATCTGGATTGTTCGGATACGCGATCCAACTAATTGATCCAATGCCGAAATTCAATAACTAACGTGCTCCATGCGGCAGCGCTCGCGCATATATTGCGACGCGATCTGGCAGTAGCTGGACGTGGCCTCATTACCGCGTAGCCATACGCGTATGGAAGCAAGCTGGACGAGTGCGAGACAACCCCGACTGGAGAATTTCCGCCGGATTATTTTAGCCGACGATGCTTTTGAACGTGTCGTCCAGCGATTGCTACAAAGAACTACAATTTGCTCGTCTGCTTCGGAGTAAGAGCCATGCCAATCGAGCGTGCCCCACGAAGCCCGCTTTCTCAAGATTATCGCCCTCCGAGCGGCCCGGACACATACACAGTTCAAATCCTCTTCTAACAGGGCTTCGCCATGAGCACCGTCGTTTGGTTCGACACCAGCCTTCTTATCGACATCGAGTCCGGCGCGCTCCAGGGCGGCCTCGACGAACTGGCGCGCATGCAGAGGGACGGCTTCAAGATGCTTCTTCCCAAGCATGTCGAGACCGAGTTCCTCTTCTCGAAGGCTGGTGCGCAGAACATGGCGCAGCGGCAAGCCTTCCTGCAGCGCTTCGGCCTCCAGGTCGATACCATGGCCTCGCAGGTCCCTCTTGCCCAGGTGCGGGCGTGGACCGATCAGGCCACTGCCGCGGGGCTTGGGCATGGGGACGCCAAGATGGTCGCCCATGTCCGCGCCAGCGCGCATGTCCGGAATATCAGGAATCCCGTGCTCCTCAGCCAGAACACCAAGGACATTGCTAAGATGCGGCTGCAGGGGGTGAACGCGCTGAAGTTCGAGCCGGTCGCCCTGAGACCGAAGATGCATATCGCAGCGCACGGCGGCGGGGGAGGGACCAAGCCCAAGTCCTCGGTCTCGCCGGCGACGGGCGCCCCGACTCGCGGCGCGATGTTCAAGGCCGGCCTGAAGGGAGCGTTCTCGGCGGCCAGCATCGCCTCCATGATCCCAGACGTCATCCTCAAGTTCGCCGACCGCGCCGCGGCGAAGCAGGCGCTCCGGAACATCCAGGTGAAGTTCATCAAGGAAGGCTTCGCCCGCGGCGTCGCCGCCGGCATCATGCGTTGGACGGAAGCCGAGCTCGACGCGAACTCCAAGAACCGCATGACGAGCTTCCGCCTCCAGGGCATGGGCGATGCGGCCGGGATGCTGAAGCTGGGCGACATGTTCAAGCTGGCCGAATCCGTCGAGAACTACGCCGTCGACATTGGATATGCGTATGCAGGCACGCGGGATCCGGCGTGGAAAGACGAACTGCGCGACAAGGGCTTCGCATTCCTGCGCAACACCCGATATCACTTCGGGGATGATCCGGAAGCTCTGTTCGAGTTCGAGTTCATCGACAAGCTGGCGTGGGCGATCCACCACTCGACCGACGCGATCATCGGGCCTGCAATCAAGTTCGATTCTTAGATAGGAGAGCGCCACAGAGCTGCCTCACATCGCACTCTGACATCCGTCCTTGGCGTGCGAAGCGCTTGATCCAAGCATTAAGGCCGACCATTGAGAGCCGCTTCTGCGGCACATGATGCTCGAAAAGCGATTGTCGATCAGCAATCGTGACCGATCACGCCAACCTCGTGATTCTTCGAGGAGCCGCCATTTTTTTAAAAGGGCGCGCCTTGATCTTGAACTGTCGCTTCGACACCGTGTACGCAAAACTGCGATGAGCCGGTTTCATCCTCGGCATGGCCTTGGTTAGCTTTTCCTGTGGCATGATGTTTCCGGTGCGGGCTGAAGTCGACAAGACTATGCATGTCTAAGATCGGCAACGCTTGTGTCCGGAGTTCAGGCTACGCGTGAAGGTACCCGATGGGTGCGCGAGGGACATCTCGGGCGCCGCCGAGCGACACGAAGCTGACCTTGGGCGCAGCCGTCTGATCCATATCTGAACTGCCTGATTGACCGGCCTGAGCTAGTCCCAATTGCCATAATTACAACCCTTTGCAGGGCGTACCGGCGTGCTATGGATGAATCACCCGCCGCGAGTGAGCCATGAGCGCCGAACAGTCGCCCAAAATCGTGATCGTCGACGAAAGCCCGATCCGGGCTGCGATCCTGGAGGAGGGATTGCGGGAGGCCGGATTCACGCAGGTGGTCCATATCAGTGAGATGCAGAGCCTGCTCGCCCGCATTTACGCGGTCGATCCCGACATCATCCTGATCGACCTGGAGAACCCCAGCCGCGACGTGCTGGAAGCGATGTTCCAGGTCAGCCGGGCCGTGAAGCGGCCGATCGCCATGTTCGTCGACCAGAGTGATTCAGCTTCGATCCAGGCCTCCGTCGAGGCGGGGGTGTCCGCCTATATCGTCGACGGGCTGAAGAAGGAGCGCATCAAGCCGATTCTCGACCTCTGCGTGTCCCGCTTCAACGCCTTCGCCAAGCTCCAGGAGGAACTGGAGCGGACCAAGTCGCAGCTGGAGGACCGCAAGGTCATCGAGCGCGCCAAGGGCATTCTGATGAAGGTGAAGGGCCTGACCGAAGACGAGGCCTATGTGCTGCTGCGCTCCACGGCGATGCGCGAGAAGAAGAAAATCGGCGAGATCGCGCAGTCGATCATCACCGCGTCGGAGATGCTGAAATGACCGTTCCCCTCCGCATCGGGTTCATTCCGCTGGTCGATGCTGCGGCGCTGATCGTCGCCGTCGACAAGGGATTTGCCGCAGCCGAAGGGCTCGACGTCGAGCTCGTGCGCGAGGTGTCCTGGTCCAACGTCCGCGACAAGCTCAATATCGGCCTGTTCGACGCCGCGCATCTGCTGGCGCCGGTGGCGATCGCGTCCTCGCTCGGGCTCGGTCACGTCAAGGTGCCGATCGCCGCGCCCTTCAATCTCGGCATCAACGGCAATGCCATCACGGTGTCGCCGGCGCTCCATGCCGCGCTGATGGAGGAGATCGACGGCGATCGGTTTGACCCGATGGCGACTGCGAAGGCGCTGGCGAAGGTCGTTGCCATCAGGCGCAAGGCAGGGGCCGAGCCGCTGACCTTCGGCATGACCTTCCCGTTCTCCACCCACAATTATCAATTGCGGTTCTGGATGGCTGCAGCGGGCGTTGATCCCGACGAGGACGTGCGCCTCGTGGTGCTGCCGCCGCCCTTCATGGTCGACAGCCTCAAGAACGGCCATGTCGATGCGTTCTGCGTCGGCGCGCCCTGGAATTCGGTCGCGGTCGATCTCGGCATCGGGCATATCCTGCATTTCGTCTCCGACATCCTGGTCCGTGCGGCGGAGAAGGTGCTGGCGGTCCGCCAGACCTGGGCCGACAAGAATCCGGACGTGGTTGCAGCACTGGTGCGCGCGGCCGTGAAAGCCGCCGAGTTCATCGAGCATCCCGAGAACCGCACGGAGGCGGCGCAGATCCTGGCCCAGCCGGAGCGGATCGGCGTCGATGCCGAGGTCATTCAGCGCACCCTCACCGGACGCCTCAAGATCTCGCCCGACGGTACCTTCCGTGAAAGCGGCCGCTACCTCCTCGTTGGGCGCGAAGGGGCAGGGCGCCCCGATCCGGTCCAGGCAGCCTGGCTCTATGCCCAGATGGTGCGCTGGGGGCAGACGGCGCTGACCCCCGACGGCGTCAAGACGGCGATGGCGGTGTTCAGGCCGGACCTCTACGACGCGGCGCTTGGCAGCAGGGCGCCCATTGAAGCTCCAGCGGCGTTCGGCGCCTTTGCCGGGCCCGTCTTCGATCCCGACAACATCCGGGGGCATCTCGAGGCCTTCGAGGTCGGGCGTTGGAAGACTTGATTCGGATCTGCTTCGTTTTCGAGCACGTAAGTTTGTTGGCTAATGTTTGGGCTGACTGCTCGAATTTCGGGAGAGCTCTCGGACCAGTATTTTCCAGGGCGTATCCTAATCGTCTGATATTAAGAGACTTTTTATTTCGACCGAGCTGGCACGCAACTTGAATGTTGCACTGCGGCCAGCTTGTCATAGGTGCCTGCTGAGCCAAGTCCCACAGCAACGAAGCTGAATGGACCGTCGGGTTGCGAAGCGGGCTCTCGAGCCGGCCGAGTTTCCCGCGGGTCGCACAATTCCCGTCGAAGCCACTTTGGTGGCCGCAGGAGCTTCGTTACCGACCATGAAAATCGAAACGCTCTCAGTCGACTTCACCGACGAGCAGAAACGCTATCTCGAAGGCTTCACGACCGGCTTGCAGATCAGCCGGGTCGGCCGCGGTCTCGGCGCGGGTGCCGGCAAGGCGAATGCCGAGCCTATTGGTCCCGATGCCGTGCACATCAAGGCGCAGGACAAGGTCATCGCGTCGGGCAGGAAGCTCGCCGACCAGGAGAAGTTCAAGCGCGACGAGCATCCGTTCGACGCGTATCCGCGGCTGCGCCAGCAGGCGCTCGACAACGCGCCGCCGAGCCCGGCTGACAATTTCCGCTGGCGCTATTACGGAATCTTCTACGTCGCGCCGACGCAGGATTCCTACATGTGCCGCCTGCGCATTCCGAACGGCATCATGAAGCACTGGCAGCTGTCGGGCCTTGCCGATCTTGCCGATGAGCTCTGCGGCCCCTATAGCCACGTCACCACGCGCGCCAATCTCCAACTCCGCGAGATACCGCCGAAGCATGCGGTGAAGCTGCTCGAGGGCATCCAGGAGCTCGGCCTGTGCTCGCGCGGCTCCGGCGCCGACAACATCCGCAACGTAACAGGGACGCCGACGGCCGGCATTGATCCGCAAGAGATCCTCGACACGCGACCCTTTGCGCGCGAATGGCACTACCACATCCTCAACGATCGCTCGCTCTACGGCCTGCCGCGCAAGTTCAACGTCGCCTTCGACGGTGCCGGCAGGATCGCGGTGCTCGAGGAGACCAACGACATCGCCTTCACCGCCTACGAGGTGAAGGACAGGTTCGGCGTTGAGCCCGGCGTCTGGTTCCGCCTCGGCCTCGGCGGCATCACCGGCCACAAGGACTTTGCAAGATATTCCGGCATCATCGTCAAGCCGGAGCAGGCGACCGCCGTCGCCGACGCCATCGTGCGCGTGTTCATCGACCATGGCGACCGCACCAACCGCAACAAGGCGCGGCTGAAATATGTGCTCGACGCCATGGGCCATGACGGCTTCCTCAAGCTGGTTGAGGAGCGGCTGAAGGCGCCGTTCACGCGCGTGCCGGAAGAGGCGTTCGCGCCGCGGCCCGCGGCGGACCGCATGGCGCATGTCGGCGTGCACAAGCAGAAGCAGGAGGGCCTCAACTGGATCGGCGTGTCGCTGACCCTCGGCAAGCTCACCTCCGATCAGATGCGGGGCCTCGCCAAGGTCGCGCGCGACCTTGGCGACGGCGAGATCCGCCTCACGGTCTGGCAGAACCTCTTGATCCCGGGCGTGCGCGACGAGAATGTCGAGCTAGCGGTCGCGGCCATCAAGCAGATCGGGCTCGCCGTGGAAGCCTCGCACATCCGCGCCGGGCTGATCGCCTGCACCGGCAATGCCGGCTGCCGCTTCGCCGCGGCGAACACCAAGCGCCATGCCGCCGAGATCGGCGACTGGTGCGAGCCGCGCGTCGCGATGGACAAGCCGGTCAACATCCACGTCACCGGCTGTCACCATTCCTGCGCCCAGCACTACATCAGCGACATCGGACTGATCGGAGCCCGCGTCCCGGTCGGCGAAGAGGACACGGTCGAGGGCTACCACCTCTTCACCGGCGGCGGGTTCGGGCCCGACGCCGATGTCGGGCAGGAGGTCTATCACGACCTCAAGGCCGAGGACGCGCCGAAGACGGTCGAAGCGCTGCTCAAGGCCTACATCGCCCATCGCTCCTCGCCCGAGGAAACGTTCCTGTCTTTTGCGCGCCGCCATGACGGCGAAACGCTGCGCAAGCTTGCCGATGCACAGGTGTCCGCATGAACCAGATCACCCCTCCGCCCAAGCTCGACATCATCCCACCCAGCGCGCCGTTCTCCGACGCGCAGCGCTCCTGGCTGAACGGCTTCTTCGCCGGCCTGCTGTCGCCTGACGCCGCAACACCATTGTCGGCGGAGCAGGGCGCGGCCGTCATGCAAGCCGGTGACGGCGACGACGGCGAGGCGCCGTGGCACGACCAGACCATGCCGATTGCCGAGCGGATAAAGCTCGCCGAGGGACGGCCGGTGCGCCGCAAGATGATGGCGGCGATGGCGCAGCAGGATTGCGGCCAGTGCGGCTACAATTGCCACGATTATTCGGAGGCGATCGCGAGCCGCAGCGAAGCACGGCTCAACCTCTGCGTTCCCGGCGGCAAGGAAACCGCGCGGATGCTGAAGTCGCTGTACGAGGAGCTCGACAAGGCCCCGGTGGCCAAATCGGCCGACAAGGCGGACGCCGCGGCGCCGGCCGTGACCGTGACGATCGCAGAGCCGGGACGCTCGCGCGACAATCCCGTGACCGCAACCTTCCTGTCGCGCCGCCTTCTCAACAAGGGGAAGTCGGAGAAGGAGACCTATCACGTCGAATTCGATCTCTCCGACAGCAAGCTCGACTACGTCGTCGGCGATTCCTTCGGCGTGTTCGCACGCAACGATGTCGGCCTCGTCGACCAGATCATCGCGCTGCTCGGCGCCTCCCACACGACCAAGGTCAATGGCAAGACGCTGCGCGAGGTGTTGATCGACGACGTCTCGCTGTCGCCGGCACCCGACACGCTGTTCGAGCTGATCTCGTTCATCACCGGCGGCGCGGCGCGCGAGAAGGCGCGGGCGCTGGCGCAGGGCGAGGATCCCGACGGCGATGCCGCCACCCTCGACGTGATGGCGGCGCTCCAGAAGTTTTCCGGCATGCGGCCGCATCCCGAGGCCTTCGTGGAGGCGCTGGAGCCGCTGCAGCCGCGGCTCTACTCGATCTCGTCCTCGCACAATGCGACGCCCGGAAGGCTGTCGCTGACGGTGGACTCCGTGCGCTACGTCATCGGCAAGCGCAAGCGGCTCGGCGTCGCCTCGACCTTCCTCGGCGAGCGCATCAATGACGGCGACAAGCTCAAGGTCTACGTGCAGAAGGCGCATGGTTTCGGCCTGCCGCAGGACCCGAAGACGCCGATCATCATGATCGGTCCCGGCACCGGCATCGCGCCGTTCCGCGCCTTCCTGCTCGACCGCAAGGCGACCGGCGCGCCCGGCAAGAACTGGCTGTTCTTCGGCCATCAGCGCAGCGATTGCGATTTCTTCTACCAGGACGAGCTCAACGCCATGAAGACATCGGGCGTGCTCACGCGCCTGTCGCTTGCCTGGTCGCGCGACGGCGAGAAGAAGTTCTACGTGCAGGACCGCATGCGCGAGGTCGGCCGCGAGTTGTGGACCTGGCTTGCCGACGGCGCGCATTTCTACATCTGCGGCGACGCCAAGCGCATGGCCAAGGACGTCGAGCGCGCGCTGGTCGATATCGTCGCCCAGTTCGGCGCGCGTTCGACCGACGAAGCCGTCAGCTTCGTCGCCGAGCTGAAGAAGAGCGGCCGCTTCCAGGCGGATGTGTACTGACCGCTGCCGCTCGCCGTTATCCGAGCCGGTTCCGACTGGCTCGGATTTGAACGAATAAGATTCTCGGAACCCGAGCCTTGAGAGAATTTACGTCTGCGAGACGGCCGCCTCGGAGGAGGCGCATCGCTATTTGCGCCACCATCTTGCCTCCCGCCCTGGTTGATCCCTCATACTCCCGCAAATGGGGCGTTGGAGATCGACCATGCGCGAACTATCGGCGGAAGCCAGGCTGCACTTCTACGCGCGCTCGCTCTCGCGGCAGACCCGGGCGAACGCCCATCATCTGGCGCTCTACAGCGCGTTTGCGGTCATCGCGGCGATCGTGTTCGGGACGCTCTCGGTGCATCCGTTTTAGAGCTCTCGTTTAGAGCTCTCGTGGGTGGGCAAGGGCGCGCTCTTCGCGCCGTGCCCACCAACTCTCAATATACGACTTCGGTTTGGTGGGCACGCTTCGCTCTGCCCACCCTACGGCACCTGTCGTACCTCACCCGCGCTTGAACGGCGCGACCTCGATCCCCGCATCCTTCAGCGCCTGACGCACCCCGCGCGCGATGTCGACTGCGCCGGGCGTGTCGCCGTGGATGCAGACCGTGTCCGTGCGCATCTTGATGACCTTGCCGGTGACCGAGACCACCGCGCCGTCCTGCACCATGCGCACCACGCGGTCGGCGATCGCCTTGGCATCGTGCAGCACCGCGCCGGGCTTCTTGCGCGAGACGAGGTTGCCGTCGTCCTCATAGGCGCGGTCGGCGAAGACCTCGTGCACCATCGGCAGATTGGCCGCTTCGCCGGCCTTCACCAGCTTCGAATTGGCGAGCACGACGAAGATCAGGCTGGGATCGACCGCCTTGATGCCGGCGGCGATCGCCGTCGCGGTCATGTCGTCCTCGCACGCGACGTTGGAGAGGGCGCCATGCGCCTTCACATGCGTCACCTTGTGGCCGGCGGCGGTCGCGATCGCCTGCAGCGCGCCGATCTGGTAGGCGACGAGGTTCTCGATCTCGGACGCCTTCAGGCCCGCGATCGGATGGCGGCCGAAGCCGTGCAGGTCGCGATAGCCGGGATGCGCGCCGACCGAGACGCCGCGCGCCTTCGCCAGCTCAACCGTCCGCCGCATGATATCAGGGTCGCCGGCATGGAAGCCGCAGGCGACGTTGACCGAGCTTGCGAGCTCGATCATGGCGGCGTCGTTGCCCATCTCCCACGCGCCAAAACCCTCGCCGAGGTCGCAATTGAGATCGACTGTCTTCATGGGTGCTCTCCGCCTCTGGTCTCGTTGTAGCTTACGGCTCGGCCGCGACCTGCCAAGTCCCTGCGTCCATGGCGCTCACCGCATAGCCCGCAACGTTGGCATCGCTGAGCGCCGCGATGTTGAGCGCGACGGTGTCGGAGGAGCGCAGGCGATCGGGCAGGCTGCGGATCAACCGTGCAAACTTACGCGCCTCGTCCTGCGCCTCGGCCATGCTGACGGCCTTGAAGCGGAACGCGGTTCCCGCCGAGGTCTGGGCAAGGCGGCCGACATCGGCCGTAATCACGGTTGCAATCTTCGGATATCCGCCGGAGGTGCCGCGATCCATCATCAGTGCGATCGGCGCGCCGTTGCCGGGCACCTGGATGCTGCCGTTGACGGTGCCGTCGGAGACGATGTTGTGGCCGTGCAGATGCTTGATCGCGGGGCCCTCGAGCCGGTAGCCCATGCGGTCGGAGGTTGCCGAGATCTTCCACTCGCTGTCCAGGAACAGCGCCTTGTTGGCCTCGTCGAACTCGTCATCCTGCGGGCCCAGCAGGACCCGGATCGGACCTGTCGCAGGATTCGGCAATTCGATGCGTAGTTCCGGCGCGCCGCTCGCAGCATCGACGCTGAACTCGTCGCCGGCCTGGAGGGGGCGCGGGTAGGGGCTGCCGAGGCCGGCGCGGGCATTGACCGCGAGACTGCCGAACACCGGCTCGCCCTTGATCGCGCCCTCGATCGCGAGATAGGTAAAGGCGCCGCCGCGGGCAAAACCGAGCGTCAAGGTCTCGCCGTCCTTCAGCGTCACCGATGTGTCCATCGCGACCGGGTTTCCGGCGACGTCCGCATTGCGCGGCGCGCCTGATATCCCGACGCGGACGGCGCCGTCGCGGGCAGTGAAGGAGGCGCTGAACGGGCCGATCTCCACGGCGGCCGCGAACGGCTCGTTGCCGACCAGCGTGTTCGCTGCCGCAAGCGACAGGCGGTCCATCGCCCCGCTGACCGTCAAGCCATAGCGCTGTGCGCCGAAGCGGCCGCCATCCTGGACCGAGCTTGCAGGGCCGACGCTGGCGACGACGAGGCGGCTCATGCGTCCACCTGCTCGGCGACGATCTCGCCGGCTTCCGCGGCGCGGTCCAGGTCCGCGAACGTCTTGTGGTCGATGGCGAAGAACGTCACGCGATCGCCGGGCTCGGTGAGGAAGGTCGGATTGCGGTGGAGCTGATAGGTGCGCACCGGCGTGCGGCCGAGCAGATGCCAGCCGCTCGGCGCGGCGAGGCACTGGATCCCGGCCTGGATGCCGCCGATCGAGATCGTGCCGGCCGGCGTCAGCAGCCGCGGATTCTGCCGCCGCGACATGTGCAGCGATTTATCGAGGCCGCTGAGATAGGACCAGCCCGGCGTGAAGCCGATCATGGCGACCTTGTAGTCGCCGCCCGCATGCCGGGCGATGATGTCGTCGGGCGTGGTGTTGAGCGCCTTCGCGACATCCTCGAGGTCGATGCCATGCTCGCCGCCATAGGCGACGGGAATGCGCCAGCGGCGCGCCTTGGTGACCGGCGGCAGCGGCCGGGTGGCGATCGGGAGGATCTTTTCGCCGAGCGCGTCGAAACCGATCTTTTCGGGGTCGTAGTGGACCAGCAGCGAGCGATAGGTCGGCACGGTCTCGGTGATGCCGTCGATGGGGCTTGCCGCGAGCGCCTTGTCGAGCGCCAGCACGCGCTGGTTGGCGTCCTCGTCGATGGTGCGGCTGAACTCGACCGTGACGGCGCTGTCGCCACTGGGCAGAAGGCGGGGCGGGGGAAGCGTCGCGGCCATTGAGCTGTCGAAGAGCTGTCGAAATCGGACTTTTGGAAGTGCGCGGGCTCGACGTTGAGTTCCGCGTCACCCCTGCTTCGCGTAAATGCGCCCGCAAGTCCAATAAATTAATGCAAGGGGAGCCGATAAAGCCTTGTTATCGCGTCGCATAACAGCTCGGCGGCCCTGCGTTATTGGGACCCTCTTGGCCCTTGACGCAAGGGCTGCGGCTCGCAAGATGCGCGCGTTCTTTCCCGCCTATCCGGAGCTCGTTCTCGTCCATGTCGCTGTCCCCCGAAGCCCGCAAGACCCTCGCCGGTATCACCACCGCCACGATCACCACGGTCCTGCTGAAAAAGGGGCTGCGCAATGTGTGGATGCGCGGCGCCCGTCCGCTCCGCCCGGGCCTGCCGCGCCTGGTGGGTCCGGCCTTCACGCTGCGCTTCGTGCCGGCGCGTGAGGATCTGGCGACGCCGGAATCCTGGTCGTCGCCGATCTCGACCCGCACCGCGATCGAGGCGATGCCGGAAGGATGCATCGCCGTGGTCGACGCCATGGGCATCACCGATGCCGGCATCTTCGGCGACATCCTGTGCGCGCGCATGGTCAAGCGCGGCGTCACCGCGCTCGTCACCGACGGCGTCGTGCGTGACGTCGAGGGCGTGCTCGGCACCAATTTGCCGGTGTGGTGCGACGGCTATGCCGCGCCGCCTTCCGTTGCGGGCCTCACCTTCGTCGGCTGGGGCGAGCCGATCGGCTGCGGCGGCGTTGCCGTTTTCCCGAACGACATCGTCGTCGCCGACCAGGACGGCTGCGTGCTGATCCCGCAGGCGATGCTCGATCACGTCCTCGCCGAGGGTGTCGAGCAGGAGCGGATGGAGGCCTGGATCGTCAACGAGGTGAACAACGGCGCGGTGCTGCCGGGCCTCTACCCCATGAATGCCGAAACCAAGGCGCGCTACGCCGCGAGCAAGAAGTAACCGGGAAGAAGAGAGGTCATTTCGATGGAGATCACTGTTGCAGGCACGCGGCCGACCCGCCACGCGCCCAAGGAACACTTCACCGGCACTGTCTTGCAGGACCCCGTGATCATGGCGCCCGCGCCGGCACGGCTGAACTGCTCGCGCGTGTCGTTCGAACCGGGCGCGCGCACCAACTGGCATCACCATCCGCTCGGGCAGACGCTTTACGTCATTTCCGGCGTCGGCCGCATCCAGGCCAAGGGCGGGCCGATCCGCGAGATCCGTCCCGGCGACACCGTCTGGATTCCGCCGGGTGAACTGCACTGGCATGGGGCATCGCCGACCAACGCCATGTGCCACATCGCCATGCAGGAAGCGCTCGACGGCGTCTACTCGACCTGGCTCGAGCCGGTCACCGACGCGGAGTACGGCGGTCCGCTGGGCTAGAGCCTCGTGTCCCGGACAAGACGCATCGCCCTAAGGCGATGCGTCACCGATCCGGGACCCAGAGTTGCCCTGTCACGAAGCGTTCTGGGTCCCGGCTCTGCGCGGCAACGCTTCGCGTTGCCACTTGTCCGGGACACGGCAATCTACATCCGCTCCGCCGTCCACGTTCCCGCGCACACGGCGCCGCGCCACGTGCCGGAGCCGGAAATGCCGTTCAGCCGGCCGAAGCCGACGGCGCGCTCGATGCCGGTGCTCAGGGTGACGTTGATGCTGCCGGCATCGGCGACGCGACCGGACGCGTTCACCTCGAGATTCCGGGTTCACGCTTCGCGTGCCCCGGAATGACTCGGTATTGGAGAGTGCAAAAAACTCAGTTCACGCGAGTCCAGGTCTGGCCGCCGCAGAACATGCCGCCGAAGGCGCAGCCCTGCACGCGCAGCCGGTCGGTGCCTTTCATCGCGATCGTGGAATCGTAGGTCGAGCCGGAGTTCGGATCGAGGATGCGGCCGGACCATTTCTGGTCCTTGCCGGGCTTCATGTTGATCAGGACCTGCTCGCCGTTCTGGTTCGATCTGCTGTCGACCGAATAGCCGCAGAGATTGCTGCCGCATTGCTCGATGCGGACCTTGCCTTCCTTCTCCTCGGTCAGCCAGACGCCGAGCGGTGAATTGAGATCGCGCGTGGGCGCCGCTGCAGGAGCAGGCGGCGCGACGGCAGCCGCCTGGACTGGGGCGGTTGCCGGGGGCGGAGCGGGCGGAGGCGGCGCCGGAGGGGCCGCAGCGACGGCCGGGGCCGGCGGTGGTGTCATGGCGGGAGCTGCCTGCTGCGTGGCCGGTGCAGGCGGCGGCGAGGGCGGCGGCAGCACGGCAGTCTCGGCCGGCGCATTGCTGGCGGTTGCCGCCGGAGGCGGTGCAGGCGGTGGTGTTGCGGCAGCGGGTGCAGCAGGCACAGGTGCCTGCGCAGCCGCCGGCGGCGGGGCGACGGGAGCGGGCGCTGGCGCGGCCGGCGTTTGCGGCTCGACCGTGGCTTGCTGCGGCGCTTGGCCCGGGGCCGTCTCGTTCTTCTTCGCCTTCTTGGGCTTGCCCTGGCCGGTGTTGTCGTAGACGCCGGGGATCTGCACCGTGCCGCGGTCCGGATCGATGCGGATGGTGCGCCCGCCATACTCGAAAGTGTACTGCGCCTGTGCGGCGGTGCTCGCCAAAAGGAATGCGGCCGTGGCCAACAGCTTCCTCATTTCCGTCTCCTGAACAGGTGGTCCCCGGACCAACGCTTACGCGCCGGCTCGCTCGCAAAAAGTGATCTAGATCACTGTCGTTGGTATGAGTCGTCTTCCGGTGGTTCCGGGTTCAATAGGCCCGCAGCCGGTCCAAAGTTTGGCCGGGGCAAGCGACAGGAGGACGCGGCCAAAAACGCCTCAAGCATGATCCGGAAAAGTGCGTAGCGGTTTTCCGAAAAGATCATGCTCAAACAACAACCTAAAGCGCGATGACGATTTCATCCTCATCGCATCGCGCTTTAGTCGAACCAGGCGGCGTAGATCTTCTTGTAGCTGCCGTCTTCCATGGAAATATGCAGCCATTGGTCGACGTAGGCTTTCAGCGCCATGTCGCGCTGGAGCCAGTAGGCCTTCTCGGAGAAGTCGAACGGCTTTTCGGGATGGACCGCGCAGAGCACACCGGCATGCTGCTTCTGCTGGTAGCGGGTTTCGGACGCGTCCGTCATCATCAGGTCGGCGTTGCCCTTGGCAATTTCGTCGAAAATCACGGTGTTGTCGGCGAAGACAGTGATCTCGGCATCCCTGATGTTGGCACGCGCGAAGCGCTCATTGGTCCCGCCGGGATTGACGATGACGCGGGTGCCCTTCTTGTCGATATCCGGAAGCGTCTGGTACTTGGCGACGTCGGCGCAGCGCGCGATCGGGGTCTTGCCCTCGCGCATGATCGGGGTGGAGAACAAGCCTTTCTTCTGCCGGTCGAGTGTCACCGAGACACCGCCCATGGCGATGTCGAATTGGTCGGCCTCGAAATCCTTCATCAGCTTCGGCCAGGCCGTGGGCACGAATTCGACCTTGACGCCGAGCGCGTTGCCGAGAGCTTGCGCCATGTCGACGTCGAAGCCGCTGAACTGCTGCGTGGTCTTGTCCAGATAGGTGAAGGGCTTGTAGTCGCCGGTCATGCCGACGCGTAGCGTGCCGCGCTTGACGATCTCGTCGAGGCGCGAAGGCGCGGCCTGCTGAGCCTGCGCCGAGACATTCACCAGCAACGCTACGGCCAAAGCCGTCCAGAACCGAACGATCATCTCTTTTCCACCCATGCCCGAGCTGTCATTGTGCAGCCCTTGAGCGGTGGATTTAGACCAGATGCCCCTCGGTGGCGAGGCAGAATTGAAGGGAATCCAGAGGTGACGATCTCGATGTACGAGGCCTCAGTCGGCCTCTTCGTGCCCTATTTGCGCAACCTGTCCGCGCTGCTCGACAAGGGCGTCGCTGATGCGGAGGCCCGCAAGTTCAATCCGACGGTTCTGCTCGGCATGCGCCTTTCGCCGAACATGTACGATCTGGCGCAGCAGGTCGGCGAAGCCTGCCGGCACGCGGTGGTCGCGCCCGCCTTGCTAGCGCAGTGCGAGCCGGTGGCGCTGCCGGCCCTCGAGCACGACATGGCCGGGCTTCAGGCGCGCATCGCAACGTCCATCGAGTTCATCGAAAGCCTGCCGCGCGCGGAGATCGATGCGGCTGCGGAACGGAATGTCTTCTTCAGGTTGAAGAACGGGACCGAGCTGCCCTTCACCGGGCGGACGCTGCTGCTGACGTTCAGCGTCCCACAGTTCTTCTTTCACGTCACCACCGCCTACGACCTGTTGCGGCACGCCGGCGTCGAGCTGGTGAAGAAGGATTATCTCGGCAGGAAGTAGTTGGCGGGCTCGGTATACACCTCTCCCTGCGGGAGAGGTGCACGGCGACCTCCGATGCGGCTTTACGCTTCGCCCTTGCGCTCGTAGTCGGCGAGCGAGCTTCGGCCGGCGATCTCGCTGCGCAGCTCTTCGAAGCGACGATGTGACTCGTCCTCCCGTTCGTCAACGAAGCGCACGGCGGCCTCGCTCGTCATCGGGCCGCTGACCACGGGGGCGGATTGCTCGCCGATGGTCTCGTGGACGTAGAACTGGCCGTCATCGCCGCGATGGACCGTCCATTTGAGGCGGATCGCGACCATCGGACCGGGGCCAACCTTGCTGTAGCCATCCGCATCGGTGTGTTCCGGCACCAGCGGCTGCTCGTCGATCATCGGATGCTCGTCGACAGCATGATGTTCTTCGACCGACGGCTGCTCACCGACGACGACGATCTCGGTCTCCCGGATGGTCTCGGTCTCACGAACGACGAGGACGGGCTCGGGGTGCTCCAGGATGCTGGCGATGGTCGCGAGCGCGTGGTCGGTCGGGTCGATCTCTGACAAGGGCTCATCCTCCAGCTCGACGCGGCCGGCCAGTCTGTCCCACTGCCGCCGCGGCGGGTCTTATTACGCGCGTTTGATTAAGGCTGAGTTGGGGCTCGATCTGCACCAAAATGGGACGCTTTCTGGCACTCCGAAGGCGGGCGCATCCGACGCCCGCCCCGGAGTTCGGCTCAGCCCAGTACGTCCTGGTTGATCACGTTCTGCCTGATCGGATCACCGTCGAGCACACTCAGGATGTTGCGCGCGGTCTGCTCGCTCATGCGCTGGACGGCCTCGACCGTCACGCCGGCGACATGCGGGGCGACGATGACGTTGGGCAGCGCGAACAGCGCGTTGCTGACCGGCGGCGGCTCCACCTCGAACACGTCGATGCCGGCGCCGGCGAGCTTGCCGGAGACCAGGGCGTCGTACAGCGCAGCCTCCTTCACGATGCCGCCGCGTGCGGTGTTGATGAGGTAGGACTTCGGCTTCATCCGGCCGATCCGCGCCGCATCGAACAGGCCGACGGTTTCCGGCGTCTTCGGGCAGTGGATGGTGACGAAATCGGCGTTTGGCAGCGCGGCGTCGAGGTCAGGCACCGGCTCGCATCCTGCCGCCTTGATCTCGGCGGCGTCCTTGAAGGGATCGTAGACCTGCACCTTCATTTCCATCGCCAGGCAGCGCTTGGCGGTGCGACTGCCGATGCGGCCGAAGCCGATGATCAGGACGGTCTTGCCGTAGAGATCGAACGGCAGCATGCCGAGCCGGTCGGCCCATTTGCCGTCCCTGACACAGGCGTGCATCTCCTGCGCACGCTTGGCCAGCGTCAGCATCATGAACAGCGCCGCTTCCGCGACCGAGGGCGAGTTCGCGCTGCCCGCGACCATCAGCGGCACCTTGCGGCGGGAGAGGGCGGGCACGTCGACGGCGTCGTAGCCGACGCCGATCCGGGTCACCACCTTCATGTCCCTGGCGGCTTCGAGCTCGGTCTCTCCGAAGGCCGTTGCGCCGAGGGCCACGCCGTGGACGGGGGCATGGCTCTTCAACAAGGCCTCGAAGTCCTTCGCCGAGATCAGGTTCGCAAACTCGACAAGCTCGATATCGTCCCGCCGGGAGAGGAGGGCGCGTGCCCCTTGCGACAAAGTTTGTGTAACGAATATCTTCTTCTTGTTGGTCGCCATCGCTCCCCTGCCTGCGTTTCTTGGATCGCGGCGTCACAACACGACGCCGGTTTCCTCATTTAGCAGGTGTATGTTGTTGAGGTCCATCGCCAGGCGCATGGGTGCCCCGTCCTTGGCGCCGGCATTGGGATTGACGCGGCCGCAGACCGGCGTGCCTTCGAGCCCGAAATACACCAGCGTCTCCATTCCCATCGGCTCGGTGACGTCGAGCACGGTGTCGAAGGTCTCGACGCCGGGCTCCAGATGCGCATGCGACTCGGTAAGATGCTCGGGCCGGAGGCCCAGCAGCAGCTTGTCGGTGCGCGGCAGCGAATTGTAACGCGCGGCGCGGGCTGGCGGCAGCGGGAAGGCGATGCGGTCGGTGAGGCGGATCTGGAGCGTGCCGCCGACATCCTCGAGCCGGCACGGGATGAAGTTCATCGCCGGCGAGCCGATGAAGCCCGCGACGAAGCGCGTCGCCGGCTTGTGGTAGAGCTCGTTCGGCGTGCCGATCTGCTCGATCCGGCCCTTGTTCATCACCACCACGCGATCGGCCAGCGTCATCGCCTCGACCTGGTCGTGGGTGACGTAGACCGTGGTGGTGCGCACCTTCTGGTGCACTTTCTTGATCTCGATCCGCATCTGCACGCGGAGCTTGGCGTCGAGATTGGACAGCGGCTCGTCGAACAGGAACACCTTCGGGTTACGTACGATGGCCCGGCCCATCGCGACGCGCTGGCGCTGGCCGCCGGAGAGCTGCTTCGGCTTGCGGTCGATCAGGTCGGTGATGTCGAGGAGGCGGGCGGCCTCCGTCACCCGTGCCTTGATCTCGGCCTTGGGGTAGTGCTTCAGGCGCAGCCCGAACGACATGTTCTCGGCGACCGTCATGTGCGGATAGAGCGCGTAATTCTGGAACACCATCGCGATGTCGCGATCCTTCGGCGGCACGTCGTTGACGACGTCGCCGCCGATCATGATGTCGCCGTCGCTGATGTCCTCGAGGCCTGCGATCATGCGCAGCGTCGTCGACTTGCCGCAGCCGGAGGGGCCGACCAGCACGATGAACTCGTGGTCGGCGATATCGAGATCGATGCCGCGCACGGCTTCGACATCGTCGTAACGCTTGACTACCTTCCGCAAAGCAACTTCAGCCATGAGCCATCAACCCTTTGTCGCGCCGGCGGTCAGGCCGGCAATGTAATAGTCCATCAGGAAGGCGTAGATGATCAGCGGCGGCGCAGCGCCCAGCAGCGCACCGGTCATGATCTGCCCCCAGTTGAAGACGTCGCCCTTGATCAGCGTGGTCGTGATGCCGACCGGCAGCACGAGCTGATCGACCGACGTCGTGAACACCAGGGGATAGAGGAACTGCGCCCAGGACACCGTGAACGCGAAGATGGTCGCTGCGATCAGCCCGGGCAGGGCGACCGGGATGAATATCCGCGTCAGGGTCTGGAGCCAGGAGGCGCCGTCGATGAGGGCGGCCTCGTCCAGCTCCTTCGGGATGGAGGCGAAATAGCCGATCATGATCCAGGTGCAGAACGGCACGGTCAGCGTCGGATAGATGAACAGCAGCACGTACCATCGGTTGAGCAGCGTGATGCCGGTCAGGTCCTGGACCACCGCGAGCATCTTGAACAGCGGAATGAAGAGGAGGCTGTCCGGAATGAGGTAGGTGAGGAACACGCCGGTCGCGAGCGTCGTCGAGCCCCAGAACTTCATCCGCGCCAGCGCGAACGCCGCGGGAATGCTGATCAGCATGGTGACCATCACCACCACGATGGAGACGATGGCAGAATTCCAGAAGAAGCGCAGAAACTGGTTCGAGGTCAGAAGCTCGACGTAGTTGGAGAGGGTGGGATGAAACACCCACCAGGGATTGGTCGCCGCCGAAATCTCCGCGCTGCTCTTGAGCGAGGTGATCAGCATGTAGATCGGCGGAGTGAGCGAGAATATCGCGAACAGCACCAGGAAGAAGTAGGACCAGCGCAGCGCCCAGGTGCGATCCCGGCTCATGCTCCGGTATTTGACCTTGCGCGTGGGGCCGCCCTTGTCGATTGCAAGCGTGCTCATCAGGCTTCGTTCCCACGTTTGTTGACGTCGCGCAGAATGAAGATTGCCGCGACAGCAAGGATCGGCACCATGAACAGCGAGACGCAGGCGCCGAGCGGAATATCGCTGCTTTGAATGCCGACCTGGAACGCCCAGGTCGCGAATATATGCGTGGAGTCCAGCGGGCCGCCCGAGGTCAGAATGCGCACGATGTCGAAATTGGCGAAGGTCACGATCAACGAGAACAGCGTCGTGATGGCGATGATGTTGCGCATCATCGGCAACGTCACGTACCAGATCCGCTGCCACCAATTGGCGCCGTCGATGGCGGCCGCCTCGTAGAGCTGGTCCGGCACGGATTTCAGCGCCGCCAGGTACATGATCATGAAGAATGGTGCGCCGTACCAGACGTTGACCAGGATGACGGAAAAGCGCGCCCAGAAGGTATCACCGAGCCACGGGATCGGGCCGATGCCGAAGAACGACAGCGTGTAGTTGAAGGCGCTGTAGGAGGGGTCGAACAGCCACAGCCAGGCCAGCGTGCTCATGGCCGGCGGGATCACCCACGGCACCAGCAGCATGCCGCGCCATTTGCGCTGGCCCTTGGCCGGCAGGTTGTGGACGAAATGAGCGACGATGAAGCCCAGCAACGCTTTGAAGAACACCGCGGTGATCGCGAAGATGCAGGACTGCCTCACGACCATCCAGAACGTGTCGCGCTTGAACAGGAAGGTGAAGTTGCTCAAGCCGACGAACTTCTGCATCGACTTGTTCAGCGTCGCGAGATGCACGGAGTAGAAGGCGGGATAGAGCACCAGCAGCGCGATCAGGAGAATCAGCGGAAGCGTCAGGAAGAACGCCACCGTCGACTTCCGCCTGAGCGCGTTGTGCAAGCTGGTGCGTTTGCGCGGGCTCGCGGCGCGGACGGAGCGACCCTGCTCAACGACGACATCGGCCATGGTCAGACTTTCTTACGGAAGATTCAACGGGGAAGCCGGCCGCAACGGTCGCCTTCCCCCGACAACGGGACGGGCGGAATCATCGGCGGCTCACACCCAAGGATGTGAGCCGCCGTGGCGCACGGGCATCAGCTCCGCATGAAGCCTTCGCACTCGCCTTCGGCCCAGGCGAGCGCCTGCTCCATCGTCTCGCCCCGCGCATAACGCAGCGCCAATTTGGTCAGCGTCGCCTGCGAGTAGATCTGCTGTGCGATCTTCGGCGGTGCCGGAGCCGCCGCGATCGACATCGTCTGGTGCTTGTAGGGATCGGGATAGTGAAAGAGCGTGCCCTTCGGCGGCCCTTCCTCGGCCCAGGTCTTGAGCTTCGTCATGTTGGCGAATGCCGGAAGATCGTAGCCGCCGCTCGCCGCGACGAATTTTTCGATCGATGACGGCTGCGACAGATGAACGAGCAGGCTCTTGGCGGCCTCCTTGTTCTTGCCGAAGCTCCAGACGCCCCAGAAGTACGGCAGGAAGGGCGCGAAACGCCCTTTCGGTCCGGACGGGAAGCCGTGGGTCCAGCATTGCTCGGCCACTTGCGGTGCGTCGCGCTTGGCGACCGCCCAGGAACTCGGCGGGTTCAGGATCATCGCCCCGCGGCCCGAGATCAGCCATTTGTTGTTGGACGCATCGTCCCACGACGCCGCGTCAGGCGGCAGGACGGCAATCAGCTTCTTGTAGAACTCGAGCGCCTGACGAACCGCATCGGTCTTCACCGTGACGTCGCCCTTGGCATTGACGAGGTCCGCACCGAAAGAGCTGAAGATGGCGCCGGCGGTGTCGACGCTGTCGGTGGTCTCGCCGAGGCCGATGCCGAACGCAAAGCCGGCCTTGTGGCAGGCCTCGGCCGCCTTCAGGAAGGTCTCCATCGTCCAATTGTCCACCTTTGGCGGTGCGCCGACCGGGTACATCTCCTGCACGTCGATGCCGGCATGCTTCTTCATCAGGTCGATCCGTGAGCATGGGCCCTTGATCTGGCTGCCGACGGTCGCCGGGATGGCCAGCCATTTGCCACCGGCCTGGCCGAGATATTTGACCGTGTCGTTGACCTCGCCGTTCTGCTTGATGATCGGCTCCATCACGTCATTGACCGGCTCGAGGTTGTCCGCATAGGCATGCGGCCACCAGGTCGGCATCTGCAGAATATCGTGGCCGGATTTCGCCTGCGCTTCGGCGGCGACCGTCAGCTCGAGCTTCTTGTTGTTGCTGGTGATGTAGTCGATCGAGACTTCGACCTTCTCCTTCGCGGCCCATTCGTTGACCAGATCGGTCGAGGCCTTGTTGGCGCCCGGAACCCAATGGTCCCAGAATCCGATCGAGAGCTTGCCGGCGGCGTAAGCGCCCCGGACGTAGGGCGCCGTGATCAGCGCCGCGGAGGACATTGCAGTAGCAGCCACAAATTGACGCCGCGTCAGTGTCTTGCGTGACATCTCGTTTCCTCGCCTGGGTGTTGTTGTTGGAGTTTCCTCTGAAAGACTTTTGAGTTTCTTGTTCTCGAATTTTCTTATTGATGCCGGCGGCCGACGTGACAATTCACGCCGCCCGGAGCAAATTGGTAGCGCGATCAGATCATGATTGATGGCGTCTGTCGAGAAAGCCGAGCGGCTCCTCGTCTAAAACTAACGTTGTGCCCAGGACGCGCATCGCTGCGTGCAGGGCCATGCGTCTGACGTGAACCGCGGACGTATATTTTTGCGACGCACACAGCGCACAGACCAACCCGGAACGATCCGTTGCGCAATTACGCCGCAGTTTCGAATGAGCCTGCATAACCGCTTCGCGCGACAGACTTTTCCGGCGTGGACAGCACTCGGCTGTGTCTGGACCGCGCAGCGCTGGAAACGATAGAGTTCAGCTGGTGGTTTGCTTCCGCCCGCCAAGACCAATTGGATCGACGATGGAGACGAGAATGATCAATGCGGCGCCGCCAGCGCGGCCTTACCTGCGACGATGGCTCGCGCTGGGGTCCATGCTCGCGCTGTTGTTCGGCGCAGCGACTTGGGCGAATGCTCAGGGATTGGTCAAAGGCGTTCAGGAAGGCGCTGCGGCCGGGAACAAGGCGGCAGGTCCGGTCGGTGGCGTGCTCGGCGGCGCAATCGGCGGCGTGGTTGGGGTCTTCACGGGCGTGCTCGGTGTCGGCAACAACAGCGGTAGTCCTCCGCCAGCCGCCAGGGAGTCCAGCAAGGACGCCAAGCAGCAAGGCGCAGCCAAGGACAAGGATGCCAAGAGCGCCAAGCCGGGCAAGAGCGCCAAGGCGACCAAAGAGGCGAAGAACGCGCCGCAGGACAAGGGCAACAAGGACGTCACGGTTCTCACCCAGCCCGGCACGCCGCAACTGACCGCCGAACAGATCGTCGCCAACAGCGATTCCTACATCGAGCGGATCAAGACCCAGCTGAACCTCACGCCGGACCAGGAGAAGCACTGGTACGGCTTCTCGAGCGCGATGCACTACCTCGGGCATAATGGTGCAGAGCGGCTCAACCTGAGGGTTGCGCGCGCCAAGCGGGATCCGCCCGACGACATCATCGAGCAGATGCGCAACGAGGCCCAGTTCCTGATTGATCGCGCCGCCGACCAGCGCAACGTTGCCGACGCCGCCGAGCCGCTCTATTCGAGCCTCGACGACAAGCAGAAGCAGGCCTTCATTCAGGAGATGGTGCGCCTCAGTCACGAGCGTGGACTGGACTGATCAAGTTGAATCGGTTCGGGCGCATCTGAATTAACGGCGCCCGCCACGAATTCGTGAATCCTCCCCGCAATTCGGTTATGGTTAGCTTTGTAAGCTGACTGCGGGGGTGATATGGCGGACGGACTCTCCGTTTTCCTGGTCGAAGACGAGGCGTTGATCCGGATGATGATGGCCGACATGGTGGCGGAACTCGGCCACCACGTCGTCGCGGAAGCGGACAATGTGCGCGACGCCAGCGCCTTTGCCATGACCGCGCAATACGACATGGCCATCCTCGACATCAATCTCATGGGCGTCTACGTCGATCCCGTCGCCGACCTGATCGAACGTCGCGGAAAACCGTTTCTGTTCGCCACAGGCTACGGTCCGGAACTGCTGCCGTCCTTGCTCCGGCGCAGGCCGATCCTGCGCAAGCCGATCGCAATGGATCAGCTCAAGGCGATGATCGATTCGATGTTTCCCGGGCCGTCAACCAAAAGTCCAGGCTGACCGATCACGCCCGACCTGCGCGGCCGCAAGGGATTTAGCCGGTTCAGCTGCGACCGTTCCTCAGCACCTTGGCAATGGTGTGGGCCGTCATGGCAGCGCGATCCGACGCGCGCTGAGCAGCCAGCCGGTCGCGCGCCTTTTCCTCGATCAGGAGTTCGATCAGGGCCAACCGCTTGTCTTCGCTGTCCGCTTCGCTCAGCAGACGGTGATAGCGGTGATAGTCGAAACCCAGATCCTGCTTACGCATGTCACGCCCCCGCAACTACGCCACACACGGGGAGATTGTTTCGCATCTGAAACATGCACGCAAGCGCGTTCCTGCCTGGAACCGGGCGCGTGCTGAATCATCTGTGAATTACTGGAACACGCCAGCAGCGGAGCGTGATCGTCCGTCAATTCGCAGTGTGGTCGGCAAACATCTTCAGGCCGACGAAGCTCGCATCGGGCTTGATCACCAGCCTGGTCGGGATGTCGCGCAGATAGTCCTGGAAACGTCCCTTCGCTTCAAAGCGCGCCCGGAACGCGGAGGCCGCGAGGAACTCGCGAAAACGCGGCACGATTCCGCCGGCGATATAGACGCCGCCGCGCGCGCCGAAGGTCACCGCGAGATTGCCGGCAACCGAGCCAAGGATGGCGCAAAACATCTCCAGCGTGGCGCGGCTGACGGGACAGCTGCCCTCCAGCGCAGCCTTGGTGATGGCGGCGGCATCGCGATGCGGCACCTGGACGCCATCGATCTCGCCCAAGGCTTCATAGAGGTTCTGCAGTCCGGAACCCGAGAGCGCGCCACGCTCGATGGAGACATGGCCGAGGCGCCGGCGCAAGCTGGCGATCACGCGTTCCTCGCGCTCGTTCTCCGCCGGCAGGGTCGCGTGCCCGGCCTCAGTGACGACGGCCAGTCGCGAACCATGGCGTTCGATTAGACAAGACACACCAAAGCCAGTTCCGGGCCCGACGACCAGCAACGGCTCTCCGGGCAGGCCATCGCCTCCGCCGAGCGGGATCAGATCGGCAGGTTGCAAGGCGGGCAGGGACCAGGCCACCACCTCGAAGTCGTTCAGCACGTGCACGCTGTCGAAGCCGAGCGCAGGCTGCAACTCGTTGCCGTCGATGACCCAGGGGCTGTTGGTCATGACGCAGCGGTTGTTGGTGACGGGACCGGCCACGGCAAGCACCGCTCTTTGGGGCTGCTCGCCGCTTGACCGCCGCGCCAGGACATCCGCGATGGCTTCCCGTACGGTCGGGAAGTCGGCGACCTTCACGTAGTCGATCGGTCCGGTCTGATTGTTCCGGTTCAGCGCGAAGCGCGCATTGGTGCCGCCGATATCGGCGAGAAGAATGGTTCCTGTCTTGCCGATGCCCATAGTCCTGCGGCTTCCGCGGCCTTGCGGCCCTCGGGAACCTTCGCCTCCGTTCCTGATCCGATCCGCAAACCGCGGACGGTCTGAGAATCCTCGCTTGGTTGTTCCTAGTCAACACGGACAAGGTCAAACCGTTGCATTCTGGGCAAATCCTGGCCGTCAGCGCGGTATCGCCGCACGCGGTCGGTGGTTGCTAAGCTGCGCCGGAAGATCGACATTGGGAAGAAGCGTCCGGCGCCTGACGCTGGGCGGATCGAGTGGGGCCTTGCAATGAAGATTTCCGACCGCGACGTATTGCTGGTGATCGACGTACAGAACGACTTCTGTACCGGCGGAGCGCTCGCCGTTCCCAGTGGGGAGAAGGTCGTCCCTGCCATCAACCGGATCGCCCAGAAATTCGCCAATGTGGTGCTGACCCAGGACTGGCATCCGAGCGACCACGTCTCGTTCGCGTCGAATCATGCGGGCAAGCAGCCGTTCCAGGCCATCGAGCTCGACTACGGCACGCAGGTGCTATGGCCGGCGCATTGCGTGCAAGGCACGGCGGGCGCCGAATTTCATCGCGATCTCGACCTGACGCGGGCAGGCCTCGTGGTACGCAAGGGCTTTCGCCGTGGCATCGATTCGTATTCGGCTCTGTTCGAGAACGACCATCGGACGCCGACCGGACTGCTTGGCTATTTGCGTGAACGCGAGCTGAAGACCGTCTTTGTCGCCGGTCTGGCGCTGGACTTCTGCGTCCGCTTCTCGGCGGAGGATGCGCGTAAGGCGGGGTTGGAGGTGGCCGTCATCGAGGATGCCTGCCGTGGCATCGATCTCGACGGCTCGGTGGCCGCGACCCATCAAAGTTTCAGGGACCTCGGGATCACTGTCGTCAGCCTCGAGGCGTTCCTGTGAGGATATCGAGGTAGCCATGGTGGAGAGGACCGCCAAACAGCCACGTGGACCAGGGCATGGCCCTGACGATCCACGGCTGTGGCCGTTTGCGGCGGCGCAGCTCGCGATGGATGCCTGTTTCTGGTGGCTGGAGCGCGGACCCGCGAAGCAGGGTGAGAGCAGCCTGCCATGGACGACGCCCAACAGCGTTGCCCTGGAGCTCGCAACGATGCAGCTGCGCGATTGCTCGCGGACCCGGTCCGGCCAGCCGGCGCTGGTCTGCGCCCCCTATGCGCTGCATCGGGCCCTGATCGCCGATTTTGCGTCAGGCCATAGCGTGGTGCAGTCGCTGCAAGAGGGCGGTGTCGACAGGGTCTATGTCACCGACTGGCGGTCGGCCACCCCCAGCATGCGCTATCTCTCGATCGACAGCTATCTCGCCGACCTCAACGTCGCCATCGACGAGATCGGTGCGCCGGTCGATCTCGTCGGCCTTTGCCAGGGCGGATGGCTGTCACTGCTCTATGCGGCGCGCTTTCCAGCCAAGGTGCGGCGGCTGGTCCTGGTCGGTGCTCCCGTGGACTTGTCGATCGATTCCTTGCTCTCCCGCCTCGCCCGCAACGCGCCCGAGATGGTCTACGACCAGCTCGTCTCGCGCGGCGGCGGCAATGTCAGCGGCGAGGAGATGTTGCACTTTTGGTCCAAGGCGCCGAGCCGCGACGATATCGTCGCGGCTTTGCAGCGGGATCTCTCGGACGAGCAGGGTGCCGCGCTGCTCGCGCGCTTCGACCGCTGGAACGCCGAGACGCTCAATCTGCCGGGCACTTACTATCTCGAGATCGTCAACGGAATTTTCCGGGAGAACCGGATTGCCGGGGGCAGTTTCGTCGCGCTCGGCCGCCCGGTTCATCTGAAGGACGTCAAGACGCCAATCTTCCTGCTGGCCGGGCTCGACGACGATGTGGTGCCGGCGGCTCAAGCGCTCGCCACCGCCGGGCTTGTCGGCACACCGCCAGCCTTCATTGAGGCGGCTTCAGAGCCGAGCAATCATCTCGGGCTGTTCATGGGCGCGCGCACCCACGCGCATGTCTGGCGCCGGATCGCCGGGTGGCTGCGCGACGATCTGCCCGGCGTACTCGCCCGCAGCGCCTGAGCTCGCCGGCGCCGGGCGGGCCGCCCTGCAAGTCCGTTATGCATGCCGGGGGATGGCTCGCACGGGACCCGGTCGATGGGCTACATAGGATCCGGGGCTGAACGGCTTCGCCAGCGAAGAGATTTAAGGGTACTGCGCTCGATGACTTTCCACTCGATCTACGCTCACGGATTTGCGCGCGTGGCGGCCTGTGTCACCACGTCCCATGTCGCCGATCCCACGGCCAACGCCAAGGCTGTCCTGGCAGCGGCCGAAGCCTGCCACGAGCAGTCGGCGGCGGTCGCGGTCTTTCCCGAGCTGTGCCTGTCCGGCTATGCGATCGAGGACCTGGTCAAGCAAGATCCGCTGCTCGATGCCGTCGAGCGCGGGCTCGCCGCGATCGTTGAGGCTTCCGCGGGGCTGATGACGGTCCTGATCGTCGGGGCGCCGCTGCGTTTTGGTCATCGCATCTACAACTGCGCTGTCGTCATCCATCGCGGCAACGTCCTCGGCGTGGTGCCGAAATCTTACCTGCCGACCTACCGCGAGTTCTACGAGGGACGGCATTTCGCCTCCGGCGCCGGCATCGCCGGCGAGACGATCGCCTTCGGCGGCCTGCACGCCCCGTTCGGCGTCGATCTCCTGTTCGCCGCCGAGGACGTTCCGGGCCTCACCATCGGCGTCGAGATCTGCGAGGACATGTGGATCCCGGTGACGCCGGCTTCGGAGCTCGCGCTCGCGGGTGCGAGTGTTCTGATCAATCTTTCCGGGAGCCCGATCACGATCGGCCGTGCGCGCTCGCGCGCGCTGCTGTGCCAATCCACGTCGGCGCGCTGCCTCGCGGCTTACGTCTATGCGGCCGCCGGGGCAGGGGAATCGACCACGGATCTCTCCTGGGACGGCCAGACCTCGATCTTCGAGAACGGCGTGCTGCTGGCCGAGGGCGAGCGATTCCGCCAGGGCGGCCAGATCACGCTGGCCGACGTCGATCTCGACCTGCTCAGGCAGGAACGCGCCCTGATGGGGACGTTCGACGACAACCGGCGGCAGCGCGAGGCCTTTTACCGCAAGGTGACATTCGCGCTGAAGCCGCCAGCCGCTGACATCGGCTTCCTGCGCAAGGTCGAGCGCTTTCCGTTCGTGCCGAGCGACGAGAGCCTGCTCGAGCAGGATTGCTACGAGGCCTACAACATCCAGGTCGCCGGGCTCGTGCAGCGCATGCGCGCGACTGGTACCAAGCGCGTCGTGATCGGCGTATCCGGCGGCCTCGATTCCACCCATGCATTGATCGTGGCAGCGAAGGCGATCGATCTGCTCGGCCTGCCACGCGAGAACATCCTGGCCTACACCATGCCGGGCTTTGCCACCGGCAGTGAGAGCAAGACCCATGCGCTGGCACTGATGCAGGCGTTGCGGACGAGCTGGCAGGAGCTCGACATCCGCACCACCGCAACCCAGATGCTGAAGGACATCGGTCATCCCTTCGGCAAGGGCGAGAAGATTTACGACGTCACCTTCGAGAACGTGCAGGCGGGCCTTCGGACGGATTACCTGTTCCGGCTCGCCAACCATCACGGCGGCATCGTCATCGGAACCGGCGATCTCTCCGAGCTCGCGCTGGGCTGGTGCACCTATGGTGTCGGCGACCAGATGGCGCACTACAACGTCAATGCGGGCGTGCCGAAGACGCTGATCCAGCACCTGATCCGCTGGGTGATCGCATCCAGGCAGTTCAGCGACGACGTCAACCGGACGCTTGGTTCGATCCTGGCCGCTGAAATATCGCCCGAGCTGGTGCCGGTGCAGCCCGGCGAGAAGCCGCAGAGCACGGAAGCGTCCGTCGGGCCTTACGAGCTGCAGGACTTCAACCTGTTCTACACGCTGCGCTTCGGCATGCGCCCGTCCAGGATCGCCTTCATGGCCTTCCAGGCGTGGAAGGACGTCGCCAAGGGCGAGTGGCCGCCGGCATTCCCGAATGATCGGCGCAAGGCCTATGATCTGCCGGAGATCCGCCGCTGGCTGGACGTGTTCCTGCGCCGCTTCTTCGCGTTCAGCCAGTTCAAGCGCTCGGCCATGCCGAACGGGCCGAAGGTCTCGGCCGGCGGCTCGCTGTCGCCGCGCGGCGACTGGCGTGCGCCGTCGGATTCGAGTGCGGCCGCTTGGCTCGAGGATCTCGAACGGAACGTGCCGAACTGATCGGCGCGGCCGATCGGCATTGTTGGGAGACGATCTGATGTCGGCCGGGGATCGAACGCAAACGAGTGAGGGGGCCAAGGTCACCAACGGCCTCTACATTTTCGACATCGAGATGCGTGATGGCAAGCGAGGGCGGGCGAGAGGCGTGGTCGTGCTCTGCGAGGGCCGCATCATGGGCGGCGACAGCTATTTCTACTACACCGGCAGCTACACCTTCCGGAACGGCAAGTGGCGTGGCGACATGACCGTCAACCAGCACACCGAAGCGGTCGGCAGGACGCTTGCATTCGGCGGCAGGGAGGTCACCTGCGGCTTTTCCGGTGACTATTTTCCCGGCGGTGCGGAGGTCGAAGGCATGGCACTGGTCGGCAAGACCAGCGTGACGTTCACGGCGCGACTGACTCTCAAGGATGCGATGTGAGCGCGGCCTGATCGGCTCGCTGGTGAAACGCTACGTTCCCACTCAGGAACCTTCGCAAGGACAGAACGTTCGCGTCTGTTGTTGCGAATTGTTGAGGAGAGGGACCATGCATAAACACTTGATGCTATCGACTGCGGCCATCGGACTCATGCTCGCATCCGGATTCGCCTACGCTCAGGCGCCCGGTGAGCGAAGGGACGAGCCGAAACGAACCGAGGAACCCGCGAAAGGCGCTGCGCCGCAGCGCGGTGGCGCGGCCCAAGGCGCTCAAGAGCGCGTTCAAGAGCGCGCGCAGGGCGCTCAAGAGAGACTGCAGGGAGCGGGACGCGAAGAGAAGGGCGGTGCCAACGACGACAAGCGTCAACCGGCCGCGGCTTCCGAGCGCGATCAACCGAAGGCGAAGGATCAGGCACAAGAGTCTCGTGAACCTTCACGCGATCGCAACCGCGAGGCTGAGAGCGCGAAGCCGGGACGCGACAGCGGCAAGAGCAGTGCGGAGACGAAGCAGGACAAGTCAGCGCCGCAGAAATCAACCGCCGAGTCCGAGAAGTCCAGGACCGCCCCAACTGCTCAGCAGAACGAGCGCGCGGGAGCTGCGGCCAACCAGAACGAGCGCAACCAGGCTCAGCCGCCGCGCAATGCCGCCGAGCAACAGCAGCCGGCGCAACAGACCAACCGGCCGGCAACCGCGACGGATACGAGCCGGACGGCTCCGGCCAACAATGCGCAGACCGCGCCCGGCACATCGGGCACGCAGACCAATCAGGCCAATCAGACCACCCAGACCAACACGCAGGTCAATCAGCAGGCCCAGGTGACGACCGAGAAGCAGGTGCGGATCTCCGAAACGATGAGCCGGACACGCCTCGCGCAGCCGGAGCGCAATCTGAACATCTCGATCCGGATCGGCGAGACGATTCCGCCGCGCGTACGTCTCCACCGGCTGCCGCCCGAAATCGTCTCGATCGAGCCCGAATATCGGGACTACGAATATTTCGCAACGGACGACGAGGTGGTCATTGTCGAGCCCCGGACGCATCGCATCGTCAGCCAGGTGCCCCGCGATCCGTCGCGGGCGCGTGCACAAATGGGCGGCAGCGCATCGTCGAGCATGGCGGCGGCCGGCGGAAGCCCTTTGAACTGCCAGATCATGCGGCGTGACGCCTCGGGCAATGTCGCCCAAGCGGAACCCTCGACCGTTGGCTCGACTGCGCGCACCGATTCCTTGAGCGTGACGGTCCAGATGCCTGACGGCGGCTCGTCCGCGCCGATCGCGCTCGGCGCTCCCGCGGGCAACATCGTGGTCGCAACGCAAGGGCAGGGCGACTGCACGGTGACGATTGAGCCGCAGACGCGCTGACAGCGACGACGCTGAAACGACAACGCGCCGCCCGGCGGAAACCAGCCGGGCGGCGCGATTGCGTTCGATGTCGAAAGTTTCGAGGTCCGGAGTGCCTAGGAGTCCGGACCTCGTCACCTTGCCCCAGCCTTAGATCCCCCGCCCCATGTGGTCCCCCAACCCCGAGGTGCGCGATCAGAAGGTGATGCCTCTTGAAGTGCCGCCGATCGATGTCGCGCGATGTACGCGAGATCTGAATAGGATTCAAATCCGGATCACTACGGACACGATTGAACTTGCTGCTGCGGGAATCTGCAGATGCCTGCATTGACGGCAGCACCGCTGCTCAACATCGTTGCTTGCAATGCGCAGGATGTCCACATCTCGTTAGCGCCGCCGAAGACACATTCACGGGCCTGTCATTGAACTGGTCTAGCGCTGCTCCCGTCATCGCCGACAGTCAAGGAGCAAGCCATGTCGAAGCCGGTGCTGGGCGCCGCATTGTCCATCAAATCGATCCCCGCGCATCGCGACTGGCTTCTCGAACGGCAGCGCGATCTCGAGATCCAGGATTTTTTCCGCGCCGATCTGCTCGACAGCGATTGGCGGAGCACGGCGGGCGACATCAAGCAGATGCTTTCCGGCCATACCGGCCGGCTCGGCATCCACGGGCCGTTCTGGGGTTTCAAGATCGACAGCCACGATCCGATGATCCGCCAGGCGGTGACCAAGCGCCTGCTTCAGGGCCTGGATGCCGCCGAGTTCCTCGGCGCGACGCAGATGGTGATCCACTCGCCGTTCACGACGTGGGATCACAACAATCTCGATCTCTATCCGGAGAGCCGCGGCAACATCGTCGAGCGCGTCAAGGCGACGCTGGCCGAGGTGATTGCGCGCGCTGAAACCATCGGCTGCGAGATCGTCATCGAGAACATCGAGGACAAGGATCCGCGCGACCGCGTGCGCCTCGCCAGGGCGCTCGAAAGCAGCAAGGTCCGCGTCTCGCTCGACACCGGGCACGCCAACTACGCGCATGTCTCCACCGGAGCGCCGCCGGTCGACTACTATGTCGAGACAGCCGGTGACATGCTGACCCATGTGCACCTCCAGGACACCGACGGCTTTGCCGACCGGCACTGGGCCCCGGGCGAAGGCAATATCCCGTGGGTCGCCGTGTTCCGCGCCCTGGGCCGTCTGACGTCAAATCCGCGGTTGATCCTCGAACTCCGCAATCACGACGACGTCCGCGCCGGCGCAGCCCATCTCGCCGCGCTCGGCCTCGCCGAATAACCGTCATCACAAAGGCAGGGTCATCATCATGAGCAAGCTCACCCGTCGCAGCATCCTGAAATCCGGCGGCGTTGCCGCAAGCACGCTGCTGCTCCCGCGCTTTGCGATCGCGCAAGGCGACAACCGTCCGTCGGTCACGATCGCCGTGCAGAAGGTCACCAACTCGAACGTGCTCGACGTGCTGCGCGAGCAATCCAATGTCGGCGAGCGCGTATTCTTCTCCTCGGTTTGGGAGGGCCTGATCTCCAAGAACTGGCGTGGCAGTCTCGAAGCCGTGCCCGGCCTTGCCACCGAATGGCGCCGCATCGACGATCAGACCGTGGAGGTGAAGCTGCGCCAGGGCGTCAAATTCCACAATGGCGACGAGCTGACGGCAGAGGACGTCGTCTTCACCTTCAGCCGCGAACGCATGTTCGGCGAGACCGAGGCCAAGAACCGCTCCACGATCAAGGCGTTCGAGAAGATCCCGACGCCGCGGCCGGGCAAGGAGCTGCCGCCGGATGTGCCGGCCGTCGCCCGCCGCATCTGGCCGGACCTCGTGCGCGTCGATGCCGTCGACAAGTACACCGTGCGCTTCTACAACGCGACGCCCGACGTCACCATCGAGGGCCGGCTGTCGCGCTACGGCTCGGACATCATGAACCGCCGCGCCTGGGATGAGTCTGCGAGCTATCTCGACTGGGCGCGCAAGCCGATCACCACCGGCCCCTACAAGGTCGTCGAGCTCAAGCCCGACGTCTCGCTCACGCTCGAAGCCCACGACGAATATTGGGGTGGCCGTCCGCCGCTCAAGCGCATCCGCTTCCTCGAAGTGCCTGAAGTCGCGAGCCGCATCAATGGTCTGTTGTCGGGCGAATACCAGTTCGCCTGCGACATCCCGCCGGACCAGATCGCCGGCATCGAGAAGAATTCGGCGTTCGAAGTGCAGGGCGGCACCATCCTCAATCACCGCCTGACCGTGTTCGACAAGAACCACGCCCAGCTCGCCAATCCGCTGGTGAGGCGCGCGTTCACCCATGCGATCGACCGCCAGGCCATCGTCGACAGCCTGTGGGCCGGCCGCACCCGCGTGCCGAAGGGCCTGCAGTGGGAATTCTACGGCGACATGTTCAATGCCGACTGGAGCGTGCCCGCGTATGATCCCAAGCTTGCGCAGGATCTGCTCAAGCAGGCCAATTACAAGGGCGACCCGATTCCCTATCGTCTGCTCAACAATTACTACACCAACCAGGTCGCGACCGCGCAGATCCTGGTCGAGATGTGGAAGTCGGTCGGCCTCAACGTGCAGATCGAGATCAAGGAGAACTGGTCGCAGATCATGGAGCGTGGACCCGCGCGTGCCGTCCGCGACTGGTCGAACTCGGCCGCGTTCAACGATCCCGTGTCCTCGCTGGTCGCCCAGCACGGGCCGAACGGCCAGCAGCAGCAGATCGGCGAATGGACCAATGTCGAGCTGAACAAGCTCTCGGAGTTCCTGGAGACCTCGACCGACCGCGCCGCGCGCAAGAAGGCGTTCCGCCGCATGCTGGAGATCGCCGAGCGCGAAGACCCCGCCTACACGGTGTTGCACCAGAACGCGACCTTCACCGCCAAGCCGAAATCGATCAAGTGGAAGGCATCTCCCGCCTTCGCGATGGATTTCCGCGCCGGCAATTTCGAGGCCTGACGTGCCGCAGCTGGTCAGCATTGCAGGCCTGAGCGTCGCCTTCAGCGGCGTGCCGGTCCTGCGCGGCGTCGATCTCACCTTGGAGAAGGGCGAGGCCCTCGGCCTCGTCGGCGAGTCCGGGTCGGGCAAGTCGGTCACATGGCTCGGCGCGCTGGGCCTCCTGCCGCGCCATGCGCAGGTCTCCGGCTCGGTGCGACTCGAGGGACGAGAGATCCTCGGCGCGCCGTCCGCCGAGCTCGATCGCGTGCGGGGCGGACGCATTGCCATGATCTTTCAGGATCCGGCGAGCGCGCTCAACCCGGTGCTGACCATCCGCAAGCAACTCTGCGAGGCGCTGGCGCTGCATCGTGGTCTCTCCGGCAACGCCGTGAAAGCGGAAGCGCGCCGGCTGCTCGATCTCGTCGGCATTCCCGACGCGGCGCGGCGGCTCGAAGCCTATCCGCACGAATTCTCCGGCGGCCAGATCCAGCGCATCATGATCGCGATGGCGCTCGCCGGAAATCCCGATCTCCTGATCGCGGACGAGCCGACCACGGCGCTTGACGCCACCATCCAGGCCCAGATCCTGGAGCTGCTGTCCACCGTCCGCCGCGAGCTCGGCATGGCGATGGTGCTGATCAGCCACGATCTCGGCGTCGTCGCCGAGAATTGCGACCGTGTCGCGGTGATGTATGCCGGCCGCATCGTCGAGCAGGCGCCCAGCAACCAGCTGTTCGCCGATCCCGTGCATCCCTATGCGCAGGGTCTGATCGGCGCGCTGCCGCCGCTCGATGGACCACGCCGGCGTCTCACCGCCATTCCCGGGACGGTGCCTGATCCGGCGCACATGCCGAGCGGCTGCGCCTTCGCGCCGCGCTGCACGCTGGCGGCCGAGCCGTGCGGCCTTGCCGCTCCTAGCCTGGCGCCGATCGCGGATGACCGCAGCGTCGCCTGCATCCGCACCGAGACCTCGCGCCGCGCGCTGCTTGGGGTCGCGGCTGAATGAGCCCGCCGCTCGTCGAGGTGTCCGCGATCTCGCGCAGCTATGCCATGCGCTCCGGAATGTTCGGCCGCAGCACGGCCGTGCACGCGGTCGATGGCGTGTCGCTCACGATTGCCAAGGGCGAAACGCTGGGTCTCGTCGGCGAGTCCGGCTCGGGCAAGTCGACCACGGGACGCATCGTGCTCGGCCTCGAGCCGCCCGATAAGGGCGAAGTGCGCTTCCAGGGCAAGCCGATGGCTGCTGCCGGGACGGCCGCCTGGCGCGCGCAGCGGGCACGCATGCAGATGATCTTCCAGGATCCGCTCGGCGCGCTGGATCGGCGCCTGCCGGTGGCGACGCAAATCCGCGAGCCGCTGGACATCCATGGCCTCGGCACGCCCGCCGAGCGCGAGGAGCGCGTCCGCGAGTTGCTGCGCGCCGTCGAGCTGACGCCGGCGCATGGTGCGCGCTATCCCGGCGCACTGTCCGGCGGCCAGCGCCAACGTATCGTGCTGGCGCGGGCGCTCGCCACCAAACCTGATTTCCTGGTCTGCGACGAGCCGGTCAGCGCGCTCGACGTCTCGATCCAGGCACAGGTGGTGAACCTGCTCGCCGATCTTCAGGCCCGGCTGTCGCTGACGCTGCTGTTCATCAGCCACGATCTGCGCGTCGTCAGGCAGATCAGCAATGTCGTTGCCGTGATGTATCTCGGCCGCATCGTCGAGATCGGCAGCGCCGACGACCTGTTCGCGCGGCCCGAGCATCCCTACACCCAGGCGCTGGTCTCCGCATCGCCGGCACCGGGCCGCCGCAGCGCCGGCCGCATCGTGCTGTCGGGCGATCCGCCCAATCCTGCTGCGCGACCTCAAGGCTGCGCCTTCCATCCGCGCTGCCCGCGCGCCGTCGCGCGCTGCGCGAGCGAGGTACCGACACTCGCGGTCGTCGGCGGCAACAGGCAGGTCGCCTGTCATCTCGTCGCGGGCGCCGCGACACGGGACGCAGCCTGATGGGACGCTATTTCGCCATTCGGATCGGGCGCGCGGCGCTGACGATCGTGCTCGTCGTCACCTTCGCCTTCGTCGTGCTTCGCCTCTCCGGCGATCCCGCGCTGATGATCCTGGGGCCGGAGGCGCCGCCCGAGGTGCTGGCCGCCTTCCGCAAGGCCTGGGGCCTCGATGATCCCATCTGGTTCCAGTATCTCGACTATTTCAGCGCCATCGCCAAGGGCGAGCTCGGCCGCTCCATGCGCGACGGACGGCCCGCGATCGAGCTCGTGCTGGAGCGCATCCCGGCCACGCTGGCGCTGACCTTGCCGGCCTTCTTCTTCAAGGTCGCGCTCGGCGTTCCCGCCGGCATCTACGCCGCGCTGCATCGTGGCTCGGCGATCGACCGCGCCGTGATGATGACGGCGGTCGCCGGCTTCACGGTGCCGAGCTTCGTGCTCGCACTGCTGCTGGTGCTCGTCTTTGCCGTGCAGCTCGGCTGGCTGCCGTCCGGCGGGCAGGACAGCTGGCGCCACGCCATCCTGCCGATCGCAACCCTTAGCCTTGGCGGCGCTGCGGTGCTGGCGCGCTTCACCCGCAGCGCGATGCTCGAAGTGCTCGGCCAGCCCTATATCCGAACCGCCTCGGCCAAGGGCGTGCCGTGGCGCAGGGTGGTGACGTCACATGCGCTGCCGAATGCGGCGATCCCGACCGTCACCATTCTCGGCTTCATGGTGGGCACGCTGATCGCGGGCGCGGTCGTGGTCGAGAGCGTGTTCGCCTGGCCGGGGGTAGGGCGCCTGCTGGTGGTCGCCGTCGCCAATCGCGATCTCGCGGTCGTGCAATGCATCCTGTTGCTGGTCGCGATGACGATGGTGACGTCCAACCTGATCGTCGACTTCCTCTACGGCTTCCTCGACCCGCGGCTGCGCGCGAAAGGAGCCCACGCATGACCGACGCGACGCTGAAGGACACCGAAGCGTTTTCAAGCGAAGTGGATACCGGTTCGCGTAAAGAAAACGCGTCAAAACTAGAATCTGGAGCCCCGTTCCGATTTCATCGGAACGGAGGGGGCTCTGGCGTTCGTCGCCGTGTCGGCCTGCCGGCAATTCCGGTCTCCGTCGCGCTTGCGGTCGCCTGGATCATCGCGATGCTGCTGATCGCGGCATTCGCGGAGAAGATTGCGCCTTACGGCTTCACCCAGCTCGACCTGCGCAACCGGCTGGCCGCGCCCGGCAACGCGGCGCATTGGCTCGGCACCGATGAGCTCGGCCGGGACGTGCTGTCGCGGCTGCTGGTTTCCATCCGCATCTCGCTGCTGATCGCTTTCGGCGCGACGGCGATCTCGGCGATCGTCGGCACCACGCTGGGATTCCTCGCCGCTCATTTCCGCGGGGCCGCGGAGCAACTCGTGCTGATGCTGACCGACTTCCAGGCCAGCATGCCTTTCCTGATCATGGCGCTGGCCGTGCTCGCCTTCTTCGGCAATTCGCTGCCCCTGCTAATTGGCCTGATGGGCCTGTTCGGCTGGGAGCGCTATGCCCGCATCGCGCGCGGCCTCGCCATCTCCGCCAACGTGCAAGGCTATGCGGCGGCGGTGCGCCAGCTGGGGGCGACGCCGTCACGGATTTACCTCCGGCATATCCTGCCCAACATCGCCTCGACCCTGATCGTCTCGACCACGCTGGTCTTCCCCGAAGTGATCCTGATGGAATCCGGGCTGTCCTTCCTTGGCCTGGGCGTGCAGCCGCCAATGACCAGCCTCGGCAACATGGTCGGCTATGGCCGGGAGTACCTGACCCGGGCGCCCTGGATCATGCTGGCCCCGGCCACCACGATCGTCGTCACCACGCTGGCGGTCTCCGTGATCGGCGACTGGCTGCGCGACCGGCTCGATCCGACGTTGCAGTAAATGCTCCGTCATGGCCGGGCTTGTCCCGGCCATCCACGTCTTTGCCGCGCAAAACCAAGAACGTGGATGCCCGGGACAAGCCCGGGCATGACGGCTGAGACCGCCTGTGCCCCCTCGCCGGGAGCAGGGGAGCCCTGTCATGCCCAAGTTCCCGTTGCGCCCCGCCACCCCGTGCGCTATCCGGCCACAAAGGCCTGAGGCGGCACCAGATTTTCCCGCCCCGGCCCAACCCGAGGACGGAAACCGCCATGCCAGCCTATCGCTCCCGCACCACCACCCACGGCCGCAACATGGCGGGTGCCCGCGGCCTCTGGCGCGCCACGGGCATGAAGGACGCCGATTTCGGCAAGCCGATCATCGCGGTCGTCAACTCCTTCACCCAGTTCGTGCCGGGTCATGTCCATCTCAAGGACCTCGGCCAGCTCGTGGCCCGCGAGATCGAGCAGGCCGGCGGCGTCGCCAAGGAGTTCAACACCATCGCCGTCGACGACGGCATCGCCATGGGCCATGACGGCATGCTCTACAGCCTGCCGTCGCGTGAGCTGATCGCCGACAGTGTCGAGTACATGGCCAACGCCCACTGTGCCGACGGCCTCGTCTGCATCTCCAACTGCGACAAGATCACCCCGGGCATGCTGATGGCCGCGCTGCGGCTGAACATCCCCGCCGTGTTCGTCTCGGGCGGCCCGATGGAGGCCGGCAAGGTCAAGCTGCAGGGCAAGACCAAGGCCGTCGACCTCATCGACGCCATGGTCGCCGCGGCCGACTCCAAGGTCAGCGACGACGACGTCAAGGTGATCGAGCGCTCGGCGTGCCCGACCTGCGGCTCCTGCTCGGGCATGTTCACCGCCAACTCCATGAACTGCCTGACCGAGGCGCTTGGGCTTGCGCTGCCCGGCAACGGCTCGGTGGTCGCGACCCATGCCGACCGCAAGCGCCTGTTCGTCGAGGCCGGCCACACCATCGTCGATCTGGTCCGCCGTTACTACGAGCAGGACGACGCCAGCGTGCTTCCGCGCAACATCGCCAACTTCAAGGCGTTCGAGAACGCGATGACGCTCGACATCGCCATGGGCGGCTCGACCAACACCGTGCTGCATCTCTTGGCCGCCGCCCATGAAGGGCAGGTGGCGTTCACCATGCAGGACATCGACCGGCTCTCGCGCCGCGTGCCCGTGCTGTGCAAGGTCGCACCGTCGGTCGCCGACGTGCATGTCGAGGACGTGCACCGCGCCGGCGGCATCATGGGCATTCTCGGCGAGCTCGACCGCGCCGGGCTGATCGACACCACGGTCTCGACCGTGCATGCGCCGACCATGAACGAGGCGCTGGAGCGCTGGGACATCAAGCGCACCAAGAGCGAGACGGTGCGGACCTTCTACCGTGCTTCGCCCGGCGGCATCCCGACCCAGGTCGCCTTCAGCCAGGAGCGCCGCTACGATGAGCTCGATGCCGACCGCGAGAAGGGCGTGGTGCGCGACCTCGCGCATGCCTTCAGCAAGGACGGCGGCCTCGCGGTGCTCTACGGCAACCTCGCGCAGGACGGCTGCATCGTGAAGACCGCCGGCGTCGACGCCTCGATCCTGAAATTCTCAGGCCCCGCGCGCGTGTTCGAAAGCCAGGACGCGGCGGTAGACGGCATTCTGGGCGGCAAGGTCGTCGCCGGTGAGGTCGTGGTCATCATCTACGAAGGCCCGCGCGGCGGCCCCGGCATGCAGGAGATGCTGTATCCGACCAGCTATCTGAAATCGATGGGCCTCGGCAAAGCCTGCGCGCTCGTCACCGACGGCCGCTTCTCCGGCGGCTCGTCCGGCCTGTCGATCGGCCATCTGTCGCCGGAAGCCGCCGAAGGCGGCAACATCGGTCTCGTGCGCACGGGCGACATCATCGCCATCGACATTCCGAACCGCAGCCTCACGCTGGAGGTCTCCGACGAGGAGCTCGCCAGCCGCCGCGCAGCGGAAGAGGCGAAGGGCGATGCCGCCTGGCAGGCGACGGGCCGCAAGCGCAACGTCTCGACCGCGCTGCAGGCTTACGCCGCGCTCACCACCAGCGCCGCGCGCGGCGCGGTGCGTGAGGTCAAGCGCCGCTCGAACTGAGCGCACGCTGCGTTTGCGCGGCACGCAGATGGTCAACGAGTTCTGAACGGCCGGCGAAAGCCGGCTGTTCGCATTAAGGATGCCTCGACGAAGTTCGGCAGCCGAGGATATTGCGGCGTATACTGCGGCACCTTCGCAAATCCATTTCGGGCAACTGGGGCACCACCACAATGTCTCGTACTCTCGCCGTCGTCTTCTCGACTGCCGTCGCCGCGGTTTCCATGACGGGCGCAGCCTCCGCCGGCTGCTACAATTGCTACGCACCGCCGCCGTGCCAGACCTGCTATCAGCAGCAATACGTGCCGCCGCAATACCGCAGTGTCGACGAGACCGTGATGGTGTCGCCGGGCGCCGTGGTCGCGCACCGCACGCCGGCGCAGTACCGCACCGTGATGGTGCCGCAGACCGTGATGGTCGCGCCCCCGGGCGTCCAGTACGAGCGCATCCCGCCGCAATACGCCACGCGCCAGCGCGTCGAGATGGTCTCGCCGGGCTATTCCTACTACGCCCCGGTGCAGATGGGCTGCGCGTCCTGCGGCTACTGAACCGACGCGGAAGAGCATCACGCGGCGCTCCCCTCGGGGGGCGCCGCTTTCCTTTCCGGTGCTGCTTCGGAGCGCGAACAGGCAGAACTTCCGTGATCGCCGGCGCAACAGGATCGCTGACACGGATGCGCCCGATCCGCAGGCCGCGGGAAACAGCAACGCCGCCTGCTTGAAATATGGCAGGCGGCGTTGCTCCAGCCCCAGGGAGGGAAATGCAAAATCCCCGGTGAACGATAGGTCTGCATGGCGCGTGCCAAGGGTTCATGTGCCAGCCTGGGACAGCCATCGAGCCTATTGGGGGGATATGCGCACCGTTTCCGTCGGCGCTGGCGAACGCCGCATGTTGATCCGTCTCAGTGATGGGACAATCTGTTCAAGAACGGGATTGCCCCGCCTCGGCCTGATCATGCGGGAGCGGCGGCGCGGTTCAGGACCAGATTATTCGTTCGCCTTGCGTTCAACGCCACCATTGGCTAAGTGCTTGAGCCCGCTGACGGGGAAGGGTGGCCGAGTGGTTTAAGGCACCGGTCTTGAAAACCGGCGTGCCCGCAAGGGTACCGTGGGTTCGAATCCCACCCCTTCCGCCAAAAAATCAGCAAGATCAGGCGCTTGAGCTGAGCGTTCCTGCCGGAGCACAACCGGACGGTACAGCTCTTTTCGGTGCGGCCGCGACAGCTGTCGATATTGTCGCTTGGCTTCTGCGTGTGGGTGATGCTGGCAACCACATCAGGCTTGGCAAAAGAGACGCAGTTATGTTGAGAAGCCCGCCAGCGTAAATTGGCGGGCCTCGAAGCAGACTTCGCTCCAGGTCTTGAACTGTCCCTAGGTCTTCTCCCGCACTTCCGGCAGGCGACTTGGGGCAGAGCGACTTCAGCTCTTCGTATTGGCGCCCTTCAGCGCATTCCATGCGGTCTGGTTTGCTTGATCGAACGACTTTCGGGATTCGGCGAGCGCGGCGCTCAGGACGGACCAGGATTCACTGCCGGCCTCCTTCAGCTTCTGCAGACGTGCTTCGGCTTCGGACGCGTCGGATTTCATCTGCTTGAGTGCGGCATCGACGTCGGCCGTGCGGGCCGTGGCCACTTTGCCCGCGGCCTCGCGGAATTTGTCCGCCGCTTCGCGCCAGGCCTTGGCCTGTGCCGCCGCAACGTCGCCGAACGTGGCCTGCTGCTGCTCGAGCTGCTTGCCCGCGGTTTCGAAGAAGGTCTTCACCTGGGCTTCAAATCCAGCCCATTGCTTTTCCAGGTCTGTCTTGGCGCCCGCCCAGGCGGCTTCGCCCGCTTCCGCCTGCGTCTTGAGCAAGGCCTGAAACTCATCGCGCCGCTTCTTCAGGTCCGACAGGAGTTGATCAATCTTGACCTTGGACTCGGCCTTGGCCTCACCGGCCTTGACCTCGAAGGAGGCCAATGCGGCATCCATTTCGTCGATCCGCTCCTTGGCCCAATTGAGGTAAAAATGCACGCTGCTTTGTTGTGACATGGCCGCCTCCGTTTACTTGCCGAGGTCAGAATTCCAGAGCTCGGGCTGGCCCGTATTGACCTGTCTCAATGACCTTGTGGTCTGAAGCGCCGGCGAGCGGTCGGTGACGCACTTTATCCTAGCGCAAAGGAGGAAAAGCGCGCCAGGAACGCCATCGAATTTGAGAGATTAGCCTGACCGGAAGCTTCACAGCGGGCAACGCATGTTCTTCTTCTTCTCGAACCGGCTGGGATGTCTCGGCTCGCTGCTGATCTCCGGCTTGATCACTGTGGCGCTGCTGTTCCTGTTCGGGATACTCCGGTTTTGATCCTCACCATTTCGGCGCTCTCCGCCTTCGAGATGTCGTTTGCTCAGCTTCAGGAACTTGGTCCCGTCCGGTCTGTTGTTCGAACTCTCGACCACATGGAGAGCATCCTTGGAAAGGACCATCATCGGAGAATTCGACACGCGTCGTGGTGCCGAGCTTGCGGTTGAGCACGTCGTGCAGGAATGCGGCAACGGCCGTTGCGCTCCGAACCGCGATCGTGGGAACCCCTTGAGCGTCCAACGCGTTTAGACGCGAATGCGAATTGCGAGGTCCACCTGCTTCAGAGTTCATCGACCCTGATCCCTGGCGACACCGTCTGGCGGCGGTGCGAAGCGCGGCGTGTGGCGGTTCTGAACGATGCTGCCGCTTATTTCGCGGCCCTGCGGGAGGCGCTGCTGGAGGCGCAAGATCTCGTCTATCTCGTCGGGTGGGACATCCATAGTGAAACCCGGCTGGTCGGAGCTTCCGGACGAGCCGATGATGGCTTGCCGGAACAGCTCGGCCCGTTCCTGCGCGCGCTGGTTCAACGCCGGCCCGACTTGCGGATCAACATTCTCGTCTGGGACTTCGTCTCCCTTTACGCCTCCGAAAGGGAGTGGAATTCCGCGGCAAAACTTACTGCCGGAACAGATGGCCGCGTCCGGTTTCATCTGGATTCCACGCTTCCGTTTGGCTCGGCTCAACACCAGAAGATCGTCTGTGTCGACGGTTCACTGGCGTTCGTCGGCGGGCTCGATCTGACGATCAGGCGCTGGGACACGAGTGACCATCGCGCCGATCACGCATCGCGCTGCGACCCCCAGGGGAAGCCATACCTGCCGTTTCATGACGTCCAATGCATGGTCGACGGGGATGCCGCGGCATTGCTGTTCGAGCTCGCGGAGGCACGCTGGCGTGCGGCAGGTCAACAGAGAGATGAACGGCGCGCGCTGAAGAGCGTTCGGTGGCCGACCAATGTGCCGGTCGAGGCCGAGCACTTGCCGGTCGGTATCGCCAGGACCGAGGTGGTCTGTCCTGCAGGTTCGACCATCAGGGAGGTCGAGCGTTCCCTGATTGCAGCGATCCGGTCTGCGACGAGCTTCATCTACATCGAAAATCAGTTCACCAGCGCCACCAGGATCGCGCGTGAATTGGCGGAGCAGATGCGTCGCGCGCCATCGCTTCGGGTTCTTATCGTCGCTCCGAAACTGCATTCCTCGTGGCTGGAATCCCAGGCCATGCAGAACGGCCGCGGCGCCTTCATCGACTGCTTCGGTGCGGCCGGGGTCGCAGATCGCATTCGCTTTCTCTATCCGGTCTCACGCAGCGGAAATACGGAAGCTGCCGTGATGGTGCACAGCAAGCTCATGATCGTCGATAACAGGATATTGAGAATCGGCTCGGCTAACCTTAACAATCGGTCGATGGGGGCCGATAGCGAATGTGACCTCATTTTTGAGGCCGCATCCGAGGAGCATCGGGACTTCATCGCCTCGGTTCGCCATCGCTTGATCGCCCATTTCTGCGGTCTCGAAGAACAGACCCTCGCGCAAAATGAGGATCGTCTTTTTGCTCTCCTCGACGACGTGTCGAAAGGTGATGGGGCGAACACGCTGCGGGAAGTGGAGTCCTCGGGTTTGACCAGTACACTGGCCACGATGGTTCAGCCGGTGGCGGACCCTGAGAGGCCACTTCATTTGGAGCGGGCGGCATCTCGCATGTGGAGCACGAAGACGATAATCGGGATCGTATCGATCGTCGTGGCGCTTCTTGGGTTGGCGCTGGCCTGGACGTACACATCCTTGAGCGGTTTCGCCGATGAAGGCCGCATTTCGACGCTCCTGTCTGCCTATTCGCAATCCATCTGGGGACCATTCTTCGCGATCGCAGCGTTTGTCATCGGCGGGCTGGTGGTGTTTCCGATTCTCGTCCTCATTGCCGCAACTGCGGCTGCACTTGGGCCATGGCTGGGATTCTTCACTGCAATGGCTGGCGCCTTGCTCAGTGCCCTTGTCCTTTTCTTAATCGGACGGGTACTCGGTCGAGAACGCCTCCAGCATCTGCTTGGACGACGCGCAGCGCGCATCCAGGAACGGATTGTGGGTAGAGGCATTCTGGCCGTCGTCGTCATCAGGATGATTCCCGTCGCGCCGTACTCGATCGTGAATGTCGTCGCCGGTGCGAGCACGCTGCCGCTTCGTGACTTCATGGTTGGAACGCTGCTGGGTATCACGCCCGGGATTCTCGCCATGGCTGTCCTGGGAGCTCAGATCGCAGATCTGGCCAGGAATGCGTCCTGGAGCAACGTTTTGCTGCTCGCCCTGGCGTTTCTGGGCTGGCTCGGGTTCTGCGCGGGCGCACAATTCCTCGCGACCTGGCTCGCCGGGAGGCGCTGATGGCGCCGATGCGCTTCATGACATGGAATGTGCACGGCACGTTCAGTCTCAATCCGAAATTCAATCTGGAGGGTGTTTGCTCCATCATTCGCAAGTGGTCGCCGGATGTCGTCGCGCTTCAGGAGGTGGATTCCCGATCCCGGTCGGACGATCCGTTTGGGAAGCTCGCGCGTGTGGTCGGCGATCATCGCGTCCACGCCAAATCGATCGTCACGGAGGACGGTGACTACGGTCAGATGCTCCTGAGCCGCTTTCCGTTCTCCGGCGTGCCTGACATCGTCGACGTGTCGTATCGGGAGCGGGAGCCACGCCGAGCGATTGCCACAGGATTGCTGACGCCTCTTGGCGACGTCCGCGTGGTCGCCACTCATCTCGGCCTGAGTATCCACGAGCGTTATGCGCAGGCTCAGGCCCTGGTGAGCCTGGTGAAGCCTGGAAGAACTGTCGTCCTCGGCGATTTCAACGACTGGTTTTGGGTGAAATCGGTGCGGCGCGTGCTCGCGCAGGCCTGCCCCAACCGTACGCGGCTGCGAACCTTCCCGGCACGCTTACCCTTGCTTCGGCTCGACCGGATCTATGCAACGAGCGATAGTCGGTTCGGGAAAGTCTGGACCGACGAAGAGGCGAGGGCCTATTCGGACCATTTGCCTGTGATCGCGGACATCGAGATCTGATTTGCCGGCGACGGGACCGTTTCATTTCTCCTCTCGCCGTGGCCCAAAAAGCGGAACTCGCTCAGACGATGTGCCGAGGGATGAACGGGCTCTTGCGCCCTTAAAAAAGCGTTGTGGCAGCAGGACTTATCTACTGTGCATGGGGTTGTTTTCGCATATATTCAGGTATGGGCCTATGCCCCTCAGCGGGACCATACGGAACTTTTTCCTTGCCGCCGCGTTCATTCGGTATGACTGAAGACCTTTCCTTTCGACGCAAACCCCTGACCCCCGAACAGCGCCAGGCGCGTGATGCGGCGCGCCGGATCGAGGCCGAGAAGGCCATGCGCGACCATGAGGCGGCGCAGAAGGCGTTTTACGCCAACAAGGAACGGCTGAGGGCCGAGCGCTTGGCGCGTGAAGCGAAGGGCTGAGCGGACGCGCTTGCTGCCCAATCCTTGAAGCGTTTCTCCCGGCGACCCGCTTGGCCGCTTGTGTTGCTTGGACATTCCCTTCGCGCTCAGGGCCAGCTTCAGCGCCAGGACGGCCTCTGCCAAGGTCGAGCGGGCGTCATTGTGCCTCGATCGCTTTGGCCGCGCTGCGACAATCGTCGGCGACCTTCAGCAGTTCGTTCCTAAGCATCGCCAGCCTGGCCGGGTTGATTGGCGCGAAGCTGGTGCGTCGCGTGCACCCGCGCGTGCATCGGCAGGCTTGACGGCGTTCGGCTTCCGGGTGGAAGCTTCAAATGATCCCAAACTGACCTGAAGCACGGAGACCTTCGCTCCCAGCAAGTCCGATCCTCATCAGCGAACCCGAATGGAGCTGACCATGACCACGTTCGACAAGCGCGAGCAGGGCTTTGAAGCCAAATTCGCTCACGACGAGGAGTTCATGTTCAAAGCCACCGCGCGATCCAACAAGCTGCTCGGGCTGTGGGCCGCAGGCCAGCTCGGGCTCAGCGGAGATGCCGCGGCAAGCTACGCGAGCGCGCTGGTGACGGACCATCTGGAGAGCCGGACGATCGACGATATCGTCGGCAAGGTGTCAGGCGATCTCGCAGACAAGGGCGTCGCGCGTGAGCAGGTCGCTCAGAAGCTTCAGGAGTGCCTGCACCAGGCGCTGGCGCAGCTCGAAGCGGACAAGCAGTGAGACCGGCCGCTGCGCTTCATTCGGCGTGCTTGCGTGCGCCTGATTCACTGAGCTTGTCGACATAGGCAATGCCGATCGCCGAGACCACGAAGGTGAGGTGGATCAGCACCTGCCACATCACGCCGGTTTCGGTGAAGCCGGCGCGGTCGGAGCCGAGATTGCCGGCCTCGATGAAGGTGCGGAGCAGCGCGATTGAGGAGATGCCGATGATGGCCATCGCGAGCTTGATCTTCAGGACGCTCGCGTTGACGTGGCCGAGCCATTCCGGTTCGTCGGGATGGCCCTGGAGGTCGAGCCGCGAAACGAACGTCTCGTAGCCGCCGACGATGACCATCACGAGCAGGTTGGAGATCATCACGACGTCGATCAGCGCCAGCACGCTCATCATGATCTGCTGCTCGGTGAGGTCGAGGGCGTGCCAGGAGAGGTGCCAGAGCTCCTTGAGGAACAGCGCGATGTAGACGCATTGCGCCACGATCAGCCCGAGATAGAGCGGCAGTTGCAGCCAGCGCGAGCCGAAGATGATCGTCGCCAGCAGGCCGAGCCGCGGCGAAGGCGGGCGGGGGCCAGTTCTGGGTTCAGGCTCAACCGACATTCAGGCTGCAATCTCGCATAAGGACGATCTCGCCGTCGTGTACCCCGCCGAGATGGCCGGCGTAAGACGCGACGCGTCCGTGCCGCCTTCCATGGACAGCGCCGTTTCGTGCTACCGTGCCGACCGGCCGTCGGGTGACGACCGGCGAGTTGGAGGTGGGGAGTGTCTCGAAGCAGCCTTGGCAAGTGGTCCGGCGCAGTCGCATGCGCGGGTGCCATGCTGGTTGGTGCAGGCGGCGCCGAGGTCTCGGCGACGCCGCTGACGCCGTTTCGCTACGAGGCGCAGGCGCAGCGTCATTGCCCGCATGACAGGGTGGTCTGGCTCGACTTCAGGAACGGCGTCTACTACCGCAAGGGTCAGAAGCGGTATGGCCAGGGATTCGACGGCAGCTTCGTCTGCCTGAGCGAGGCCCGCGACGGCTTCTATCGCCGTTCACTGTTGGGTCTGCGCTGAGCGGCACGTGATCCAGGCTTGCCGACGCGCCAGCTACTTCTGCGCCGGCAGCTTGATCGGCACGTGCGGGCAGGTGCTGGTGATCCGGGGACTTCCATCCGGATAGGTGCGGTCGCCACGGATCAGGGATTCCAGGACCAGGAAGAATTTCTCGGCAAGCATCTGCGTCACCCTCGTTGGTGATGGCTCTCGCAATTGGTCGAGGCGCCGAACGCAGAAATTCAATCAATTGAATGGGAACGGGACAGTCGCGCTTGCTGCGCCGCGGTGAAGTTATGTCGTAGATCGGGAAGCAGGGCCCTCAGGCAAATGCCAGGGCCACGAGGCTCGAGCAGAGCAGCACCAAGCCGCCCGCGGTCAACGCCAGGAAACCATCGGATACGAGGTCATGGTTGCGCATGGGACACCTGCTACTCTCGTCTTCGATGCTCGGTCGGATCCATCAAAATCGTCCGAACGGGCCGCCTTGAAAGAGGTGACGCTTACCGCCCGCGCGAGTGCCTTTAGGCCCTCGTGCGGTAACCTTCAAACGCATGGGCCAGGAAGATCCCCGCGCTTACCAGACCCATCAGTGCCGAAACCGTCTCGATCATCGTTAAATTCCAATCCGCCCCTGCCAGCCGAGAAAACGCGTGCGGCCTTGCACAGTCAAAAGAATTTCGGTGAGCGCCGCGACAATGGGGGTGGGGTGAGGATTTGGCGCAACAGCTTGTCCAGCGGTGGCACAGAACGGGCGGCCAGGTTCCGTCGATCAGCCGGGAGAAACGAACCTGCCGTTTACCATGCCTGCGTGATCGCTGTGGGCTCCCCATTTCCGCCGTGTTCGGGTTGCGTTATCCTTACTACTTCCGACGCGGTGGTGGGCCGCCTTGGAATCACAGGACCGGATAGCGCTCTCCGTCACCAAGCGGGTTGGGTACGCCTCCGGCGGAATGGTATTTTGGGGCGCATGGGGATCCGACGGTCAGATTCGGTTTTGCGGGCCGCGCGTGGTGTTGCGGCGGTCGCGACCTGCCTCGCGCTCGCCAATTGCGCCTCGTCGAACAAATTCGCCAGCCGCGTCGATCCGAAATACGGCGTGTCCTCGAGCCCGCGGGTGGTGGCCTGGGGCGAACCGGTCCCGAAGGGCGGCGGCACCTACCGTGTCGGCAAGCCCTATGTCGTGGCGGGCCGGACCTACGTGCCGGAGGAGGACGTCAACTACCGCGCCGAGGGCATGGCGTCCTGGTACGGCGACGATTTCCACGGCCGCTTGACCGCCAACGGCGAGGTGTTCGACATGACCTCGCTGACCGCGGCGCATCCGACTCTGCCGATGCCGTCCTACGCGCGGGTGACCAATGTCTCGAACGGCAAGTCGCTGATCGTCCGCGTCAATGACCGAGGGCCCTATCACGGCAATCGCCTCATCGACGTCTCGAACAAGGCGGCCGAACTCCTTGAATTCAAAGGCAATGGTGTCGCCAAGGTTCGCGTCGAATATGTCGGCCGGGCGCCGCTTGAAGGCTCCGACGACCGCCAGCTGATGGCCACCTTGCGCACCGGCGTTCCGGCACCGTCGCCCTCGATGGTCCGTGTCGCCTCGGCAAAGCCGTTCGTGCCGGAGCTGCCGTCATCGAGCCGCGGCTCCATCCGCGGCGAGGTCCCGATGCCGGAAGGGCGCCCCTATAATCTCGGCAACACCTCGGCCGACATGGCATCGCTGAATGCGACCTCGGAAATGTCGGCCTCGAGCCGCGGCCGGGGCCGGGCGCTCCAGAACGCGCGCGCGGTGTCCTATGACGAGGACCGCCGCCTCGCCGAGAGCGCGCCTTCATCGGATGGCGCCGCCGAGGCCCGCAACATCCTGAGCGGCCGCGGGCTCTACTGAGCTGCGCTCGCCGTCAGGAAATTCACCAGCGCCGCGTTCACCTCGTTGGCCCGCTCCTGCTGCACCCAATGGCCGGCGCCCTCGAGGATCAGCCTGCCCTTGAGATTGGGCAGCACCCGCTCGAGCTCGTTGACGCGCTTCGCGCCGATCAGGCCGGTGATCACCGCGTCTCTTGAGCCTGCGATGAAGAGGGAAGGCTGGTGGATCTGTGCGTCCTGCCAGGGCGCGGTCAGCTCCCAGTTGCGGTCGATGTTGCGGTACCAGTTCAACCCGCCGCGGAAGCCGGACTTGCGGAAGGCTTCGGTGAAATAGGCCAGATCAGTCTCGCTGAGCCAGCCGGGCAGCGGCTCCTCGGCGCCCGCATGGCCGAGAAAGCCCTTGTCCTCCTGCACGAACATGGCCGCGGTGGGATCGGCGAGGCCGCGTCCGCCGAGCACGATGCGCATGGTGCGGGCGACGTCGCGCTCGAGCTCGGCCTCGGCGACGCCCGGTGTTTGGAAATACTGCCAATAGAAGTTGGTCACGCCACCCTGGCGCAACAAATCGAGCGGCCTGCCGCGCCCGCGGAACGGTGGCGGCACGCTGAGGCCCGCGACCGCCGTGAAGATGTCGGGCCGGAACAACGCCGCGTGCCATGCGACCGGGGCGCCCCAATCGTGGCCAACCACCATCGCCCTGGTCTCGCCGAGTGCCTGGACGAGGCCGACCACGTCACCGACCGTATCGAAGATCGAATAGGCCGCAACATCAGGCGGCGCTGCGCTTTGGCCGTAGCCGCGCATGTCGGGCGCGACGACGTGAAACCCGGCCTCGGCGAGCGCGGGGATCTGGTGGCGCCAGGAGTAGGACAGTTCCGGCCAGCCATGGCATAGCACCACCAGCGGACCCTGGCCGGCTTCCCGGACGAACAGCTCGACCCCGTTGGCCTTGATCATGCGGGTTGAGGACATTCGCTTTTCCGCCTTGTTTCAGGGGTTTGGTCGGCAAATATGAGATGCCACGATAGGGGCGCGAGGAGAATCGTGCAATCTCACGGGCAAGCATCCAACCGCGTGTTGTTCGCATCTGTTCCAACTGTTAGAACGCCTCCCTCAGGGCTTCGCCATGGCATTTCGTCTTCCTTTGCTTCGTCGCAACCGGCTCACCGCCGGCACGCTGGTGCGCGGGCTGATCGCTGCGGCCCTGGTGGCGGGGATCGGCTGGGGCGGGGCGCTCTATGCCGCCAACCAGAGCGTCCAGGGCGCCAAGAAAGCGGAAGAGGCCGGATTCGATGGCGATGCCCCGACTGCGATCCTGATCGAAGCCTCCAGCGGCAGCGTGCTGTTCGAGAAGAACGCCGACGAGCTGCGCGCGCCCTCGAGCATGATGAAGCTGATGACCGCGGAGGTCGTCTTCAATGCGATCAAGAAGGGCGACGTCAAGCTGACGGACGAGTACCGGATCAGCGAGAATGCCTGGCGCCGGGGCGGCGCGCCCTCGGGCGGCTCGACCATGTTCGCGGCCATCAACAGCAAGGTTTCGGTCGACGATCTCCTGCACGGCGCGATCATCCAGAGTGGCAATGACGCCTGCATCGCGCTTGCCGAAGCCATGGCGGGCAATGAGCGGATCTTCGCGGCCGACTTCATGACCAAGCGCGCCCGCGAACTCGGCCTCACCAGATCGACCTTCGGCAATTCCACCGGCTTGCCCGACCCCGGCAACAAGATGACGGTGCGCGAGCTCGGCATGCTCGCCCGGCACATCATTCTCGACTTTCCCGAATTCTACAAACTGTTCGGCGAGAAGGAGTTCACCTGGAACAAGATCCGCCAGCCCAACCGCAATCCGCTGCTCAATTCGATGGAAGGCGCCGACGGTCTCAAGACCGGCTACACCAAGGAAGGCGGCTATGGCATGGTGGGCTCGGCCGTGCAGAACGGCACGCGGCTGATCGTCGTCGTCAATGGCCTCGAAGACCCCGAGGATCGCGCCACGGAAGCCAAGAAGATGCTGGAATGGGGCTTCCGCAATTTCGAGACCCGCATCCTGATCCCGGCCGAGCAGCCGGTCGGTTACGCCAAGGTGTTCGGCGGCGAGAGCCCCTCGGTCAAGCTCGTCGCCAGGACGCCGGTGAAGGTGATGGTGCACAAGAACGGCAGCGACAAGCTGATTGCGCGCATCGTCTATAGCGGCCCGGTGCGCGCGCCGATCGAGGCCGGTCAGCGGGTCGGCGTGGTCAGGGTCTGGCGCAGCGGCAACATCGCGGTCGAGACGCCGGTCTATGCGGCGGAAGCGATCGGAGCCGGTTCGACCATGCGCCGCGCGATCGACGGTGCCAGCGAGCTCGTGATCGGCATGTTCCGCGCAGGCGCCGAGAAGCTCTGATCATGAGTGAGAGCGCGTTACAGCGGCCGTCCGGACGTGGACGCTTCATCACCTTTGAAGGCGGCGAGGGCGCGGGCAAGTCGACCCAGATCAAGAAGCTCGCTGACCGCCTCAAGGCGGCAAAGCTGCGCATCCGGGTCACGCGTGAGCCGGGCGGCTCGCCAGGCGCCGAGATCATGCGTCACCTGGTGCTGTCGGGTATGGGCAAGCTGCTCGGCCCCGAGGCGGAGACGCTGCTGTTTGCCGCCGCGCGCGATGATCATGTCCGCACCGTGATCCTGCCTGCGCTCAACCAGGGCACCTGGGTGCTCTGCGACCGCTTCGCCGACTCGACTCGGGCCTATCAGGGCAGCCTCGGCCGCGTTCCCGAGGGCCTGATCAACGCCATGCAAAGGGTCACGATCGGCGATCTCAAGCCTGATCTCACCATCATCCTCGATTTGCCGGTCGAGATTGGCCTGCAACGCGCTGCCGCGCGCCGCGGCAGCGGCACGCCTGACAGGTTCGAGGCCGAGAAGCTCAGCTTCCATGAGGGCCTCCGCGAAGCCTATCGCAAGATCGCGGCGGACGAGCCCGCGCGCTGCGTACTGATCGACGCCAATTCCGATCCCGACACGGTCGCGGCCCGAGTCTGGACGGCGCTGCGCGATCGTCTTCTTCCCACGCCGGCTTCGGTGATTTCGGCATGAGCCCGCGTCAGGCCGAGCGAGAAACCGCCATTCCCCATCCGCGTGAGACATCGCGGCTGTTCGGCCATCGAGAGGCCGAAGCCGCGCTGCTGGCGGCCTATCGCAGCGGACGCATTCCGCATGCCTGGCTGATCGGCGGGCCGCAAGGGATCGGCAAGGCAACGCTGGCCTATCGCATGGCGCGCTTCGTGCTAGGCCATTCTCAGCCGCTCGCGCCCGCCGTGCAGCGCGCCGAGAACCTTGCGATCGATCCTGACGACGCGGTCGCGCGCCAAGTGGCCGCCGGCTCGCATGGCGGCCTGCTGGCGCTGGAGCGAACCGCCAATGATCGCGGCGTGATGCGCACCGTGATTACCGTGGACGAGACGCGCGAGACGATCGCGTTCTTCGGCTCGACCGCGGCAGCCGAAGGATGGCGCGTCTGCATCGTCGACACCGTCGACGAGCTCAATCCAAACGCGGCCAACGCGCTTCTGAAGATCCTCGAGGAGCCACCCCAGCAATCGCTGTTCCTTCTGGTGAGCCACGCGCCCGCGCGCGTGCTCGCCACGATCCAGTCACGCTGCCGCAAGCTGCGCCTGCGGCCGCTCGCCACGGATGACGTGATCGCGGCCGCAGCTTCGGCGGCCGAGCTTGATCCGAACGATCCCGCGTTGCGCGAGGCGGCCGAGGCCTCCGAGGGGAGCGTCGCACGGGCGCTGACGCTGCTCGGCGGCGACGCCCTGAAACTTCAGCAGCGCACGGCAGCGCTGCTCGCGCGCCTGCCGCAGGTCGATCCGCGCGAATTGCACACGCTCGGCGATTCGCTCGGCACCAGCGACCGCGTCGCGCTTGCCGCCTTCATCGACGGCATCGACCGCTGGATCGCGGAGCGGCTGCATGCGGATGAGGCCAATGCCAACCAGAACCTGCCGCGCCTTGCGCGCCTAGCTGAGGTATGGGAAAAGATCGTCCGCGCCGCGCGCGACACCGAAACCTACAATCTGGAGCGCAAGCCCTTGGTCTTCTCGGTGTTCGGCTGGCTGGCGGACGCAACGCGCTAAAGCATGATCCGGAAAAGTGCGCAGCGGTTTTCCGAAAAGATCATGCGCAAAACAATAACCCTAACGCAGGTTCGTTTCCAAAATTTCGGACAAGCCCGTAAAGGAATTCGTGGTGGCAACGCGAGCTAAGAAGACCGTCAAAGGCAAGAGCAGCAAGTACAAGAAGGCTGCCAAGAAGGCCGTGAAGAAAGCCGCCGTGAGGGCCGTGAAGGCGCGCGCGGCCAAAGCCGCCAAGAAGACCAAGAAGGGCGCCGCCAGGAAGGGCGTGACGAAGAGCGCTGCGAAGACGACGAAGAAGGCCGGCAAAAAGGCTGCGAAGGGGCAGGTCGTCGCCAAGAAGGCTTCGAAGAAATCAGCTGCCAACAAGCCGGCCAAGGCTCCGGCGAAGAAGGTCGCGAAGAAGGCGGCTGCACCTGCCGTGACCGCAGCGCCGTCTCCTGTCGTCACGCCGCCGAGGGCTGTGACGCCCAAGGCGTCGAAACCCAAGACCCCGCGCGCGCCGAAGCCGGTCGCTGCTCCACAGGTCGCCGCACCCGTTGCCGCCCCCGCGCGCGACAACGTCTTCTACATCACGACCGCGATCGCCTATCCCAATGGCAGCCCGCATATCGGTCACGCCTATGAGGCGATCGCGACCGACGCGCTGGCGCGCTTTGCGCGACTCGACGGCAAGGATGTGTTCTTCCTGACCGGCACCGACGAGCACGGGCAGAAGATGATCCAGACGGCGGCCAGCGAAGGCATGTCCGCCGCCGCGCTCGCGACCCGCAATGCCGGCCGTTTCAAGGAAATGGACGAGCGTCTGAACGTGTCGTTCGACCGCTTCATCCGCACCACCGAGGAGCAGCATCACCGCTCCAGCCAGGAGATCTGGCGGCGCATGGAAGCAAACGGCGACATCTATGCCGACACCTATTCGGGCTGGTACTCGGTCCGTGACGAGGCCTATTACGCCGAGGACGAGACGCGCGTGAACGACGATGGCGTCCGCTTGGGCCCGCAGGGTACGCCGGTCGAATGGGTCGAGGAGAAGAGCTATTTCTTCCGCCTGTCGGCGTACCAGGACAAGCTGCTCAAGCTCTACGCGGACCACCCTGATTTCATCGGGCCGGACTCCCGCAAGAACGAGGTTGTGAGCTTCGTCAAGGGCGGTCTGCGCGATCTCTCGATCTCGCGCACCACCTTCGATTGGGGTGTGAAGGTGCCTGGCGACGAAGGACACGTGATGTATGTCTGGGTCGACGCGCTGACCAATTACATCACCGGCGTCGGCTTTCCCGATGAGAGCGACAAGAACTGGCGCTACTGGCCGGCCGACGTGCACATTATCGGCAAGGACATCATCCGCTTCCATGCGGTGTATTGGCCGGCCTTCCTCCTGTCGGCCGGAATCCGGCTGCCGAGGCGGGTCTATGCCCACGGCTTCCTGTTCAGCAGGGGCGAGAAGATGTCGAAGTCGGTCGGCAACGTCGTCGATCCCTTCAATCTTGCCGACCAGTACGGCGTCGACCAGATGCGTTATTTCTTCCTGCGCGAGGTGCCGTTCGGCCAGGACGGCAACTACAACCACGAGGCCATCGTGGCGCGCATCAATGCCGATCTCGCCAACGACCTCGGCAACCTCGCGCAGCGCTCGCTCTCGATGATCGCCAAGCAGTTCGGCGGCGTGCTGCCCGAGCCCGGGGACTTCAGCGACAACGACAAGGCGATGCTGGCAATGGCCGACGGCATGATCGCTGCGTCGCGCGAGGCCATGGCGACGCAGCAGATCCATCAATGGCTCAACGCCGTCTGGGCCGTGGTCGCAGAGGCCAACCGCTATTTCGCGGGCGAGGCGCCGTGGGCGCTCGCGAAGACGGATCCTGCCAGGCAGAAGACGGTGCTCTACGTCACCGCCGAAGTCGTGCGCCAGGTCGCAATCCTTGCTCAGCCCGCGATGCCGATCGCCTCGGGCAAGCTGCTCGACAGCCTCGGCATCCCCGAGACCGAGCGCGACTTCGCCATGCTCGGCGGCACCAAGCGCATCGCACCCGGCTCGACCTTGCCGGCGCCGACGCCGGCGTTCCCGCGCTACGTCGAGCCGGCGGCCTGAAGGCGTTCGCGCGATGCTGGTCGACAGCCACTGCCACCTGGATTTTCCGGACTTTGCGGAAGACCTCGACGGGATCGTGTCGCGGGCGCGAGCGGCCGGCATCACGCGCATGGTCACGATCTCGACGCGGGTGCGCCGGCTGAAGGATCTGCTCGCGATCGCCGAACGCTATGACGACGTCTATTGCTCGGTCGGCACCCATCCGCACAACGCGGACGAGGAGGACGGCATCGCGCCGGACGAGCTCGTTGTCCTGACGCAGCACCCCAAGGTCGTCGCGCTCGGCGAGGCTGGGCTCGACTATTTCTACGACAACGGCTCGCCGGAGGCGCAGGCGAGGGGCTTTCGTGCCCACATTGCCGCCGCCCGCGCCACCGGCCTGCCGCTGGTGATCCACACCCGCGAAGCCGACGAGGACTGCGCACGCATTCTGGAAGACGAGGCGGCCAAGGGATCGTTTCGCGCCGTGCTGCATTGTTACACGGGCGGACGCGAGCTGGCACTGAAGGCGGTGTCGCTCGGGCTCTATATCGGCTTCACGGGAATCCTAACCTTCAAGAAATCAGAGGCCTTGCGCGCGCTCGCGGCCGAGCTGCCATCGGACCGTATTCTGGTTGAAACGGACTCGCCCTATCTTGCGCCCGGCAAGTTTCGAGGCAAGCGTAACGAGCCGGCCTATGTCGTCGAGGTGGCAAGAGTGCTCGCCGAGACACGCGGCGTGTCGTTTGACGAGATCTCGCGCCAGACCACCGAAAACTTCTTCCGCCTGTTCTCGAAGGTGAGAGCTTGAGACTGGGAACCACATGACGTTGACGCTGACGATCCTGGGCTGCGGCTCCTCCGCCGGCGTGCCGCGCCCGGCGCTCGGCTGGGGCGCCTGTGATCCCAACAATCCCAAGAACCGCCGTCGCCGCTGCTCGCTGCTGGTCGAACGGACGTCCGAGCACGGCACGACACGCATCGTGATCGACACCTCGCCGGATCTGCGCGAGCAGTTGCTCTCGACCAATGTCGATCACATCGACGCAGTGTTCCTGACGCACGAGCACGCCGACCAGACCCACGGCATGGACGATCTACGCTCGGTCGTCATGCACATGCGCCGTCGCATCCCGACCTACTTCAACCAGTCGACCGCCAAGGACATCCTGTCGCGATTCTCCTATTGCTTCATCTCGCCGGAGGGCAGCGACTACCCGCCAATCCTGACTCGGCATTCGATCGAGGCGGGCGAGAGCCAGACCATCCTGGGGAAGGGCGGCGCGGTGACGATGACAGCCTTCCTGGTGCAGCACGGCAACATTCCCGCGCTCGGCTATCGCATCGGCGATGCCGCCTACACGCCCGACCTCAACGACATCCCGCGCGAGAGCTGGGGCGCACTGGAAGATCTGGACCTCTGGATCGTCGATGGCCTGCGCTACACCAGCCATGTCAGCCATTTCAGCATCAACGACGCGCTGTCCTGGATCGAGCGGTTCAAGCCGAAGCGCGCGGTCATCACCAACATGACCGCTGACGTCGACTACGAGGTCATCCGTCAGTCGCTGCCGGCCGGCGTGGTGCCGGCCTATGACGGGCTGCGGCTGGTGACGCAGTGAACCTGGGGTAGAAATTCTGGCGTCAGCCGGCATACTCCTTGCTTGCACCCACCCCATCATGTTGATCTAACGTCTGAAAGACAGGCGTTGGACACGGCGATATTCAGGCGCGACCGGCACGGGTCGATTGAATCGCCTTGAGAATGGGGATTGCGTTGGCAGGGGACGATGTGGCGGCTCGGGGACCGGTGCGACGCGCTCTGGACCTGCTTTATCTCGGCGCGGGCTACGCCGCGGGCGTCTTCCTGGTCGCGATCTTCGCAATCATGATGGCCATGTCGGTCGGACGCCAATTTGCGATCAACATTCCCGCCGGCGACGATTTCGCGTCCTGGTGCATGGCCGCGATGGCTTTCCTCGGCCTCGCGCACACCTTCAAGCGCGGAGAGATGATCCGCGTCGGCCTGCTGCTGGAGCGTCTGCACGGGCGGACCAAGCAGATCGCCGAGATCACGGCGCTCGGTATCGCCACCGCCTTCATCCTCTATTTCACCCGCTATGCCGTGCAGATGACCTACGACTCCTGGCGCTTCAACGATGTGGCGCAGGGCGTCGTCGCGCTTCCGCTCTGGATTCCACAGCTCGGCTTTGCCGGCGGCCTTGCGATCCTGTCGATCGCGCTTATCGATGAAATGGTCAATGTCGTCGGCGGCGGCCGCCCAAGCTACGAGAAGGGCTCGCCGGATGAGACGCCGGACGAATTCATCGAGCGCATCTCGCAGGGCGGCGGAGGTTGACCATGGCCAATCTCGGCATGATCGAGCTGTCGTTCGTTCTGCTCGGCGTCATGATCCTGCTGCTGGGAAGCGGCGTGTGGATCGCGGTCTCGCTTGGACTTGTCGGCTTCGTGGCGATGGCGCTGACGACGAGTCTCCCGCTCGGCGCCGTGCTCGCCACCACCACCTGGAGCGCTAGCTCGTCATGGACGCTGGCCGCGCTGCCGCTGTTCATCTGGATGGGCGAGATTCTCTTCCGTACCAAATTGTCGGAAGAGATGTTCCGGGGGCTGTCGCCCTGGGTTCAGTGGCTGCCGGGACGCCTGACCCATGTCAACGTGATCGGCTGCGGCATCTTTGCGGCGGTGTCCGGCTCTTCGGCGGCGACCTGCGCGACGATCGGAAAAATCGCGCTGCCTGAGCTGGACAAGCGCGGCTACGACAAGAACCTCAGTCTCGGATCGCTCGCAGGCGCGGGCACGCTCGGCCTCCTGATTCCGCCCTCGATCCCGATGGTGGTCTACGCGGTCACGGCGAACGTCTCCGTGCTTCAGGTGTTCCTCGGCGGATTCCTGCCGGGCGTGCTCGTGATGGTGCTCTATTCGGGCTACATCATCATCTGGTCGCTGCTCAATCCCAAGAAGGTTCCGCCACGCGATCCGCCGATGCCGTTCCGACAGAAGCTGCGAGAATCGGCGAAGCTCGCACCCTGCCTGCTCCTGATCCTGGCCGTGTTTCTTTCACTCGTACTGGGCTTCGCGACCGCCACCGAATGCGCCGCATGGGGCGTCACGGGCGCGCTGCTGCTGGCGTGGTGGAGCGGTACGCTCACGCGCAAGAACTTCCTCGAGAGCATCATGAGCGCGACGCGCCTGACCTGCATGATCATGCTGATCCTGGCAGGTGCGGCCTACACCACGGCTGCGATGGCCTATACGGGCATTCCGGCCGCGCTCGCCACCTGGGTCCAGGGTCAACAGCTCACGCCGGGCATGCTCGCGCTGTATCTGAGCATCATGTACATCATCCTGGGATGCCTGATCGACGGCATCTCGATGATCGTCCTGACCGCCGTCATCGTGCTGCCGATGGTGAGGCAGGCCGGCCTCGACCTGGTCTGGTTCGGCGTCTATCTCATCATTCACGTGGAAATGGCGCAGATCACGCCGCCGGTTGGATTCAATCTCTTCGTGCTCCAGAACATGAGCGGCCGTGATACGTTCACCGTTGCGCGGGCGGCGTTTCCGTTCTTCGTCCTGCTGCTCGCGGCTGTGTTCATCATCACCGAGTATCCGCAGATCGTAATGTTCTTGCCCAAGCTCGCCTTCCCAGACTGAGCGTGCGAAGTGTTCAAATTGACTGTGAGGAGAAGCCCGATAATGTCCCGTTTAATCCGCGCATCCTTGATCGCCGGCGCTATGCTCGCCGCGACGCCCGCTATGGCTCAGACCAAATGGAATCTGCCGGCGGCATATCCGGCCGACAATCCCCATTCCGAGAATCTCGTCGCGTTCGCCAAGGACGTCGAAGCCGCCACCTCCGGCAAGCTTCAGATCACGGTTCATCCGGGCGCCTCGCTGTTCAAGGCACCCGACATCAAGCGCGCGGTCGTGACCGGGCAGGCGCAGATGGGTGAGGTGCTGCTGTCGATTCACGAGAACGAGGACCCGCTCTTCGGCATCGACGTCGTGCCGTTCCTCGCGACCAGCTTTCCGGACGCGCTGAAGCTGTATCAGGCCTCCAAGCCCGCGATCGTCAAGAAGCTCGATGCGCAGGGTCTCAAGCTGCTGTTCGCCGTGCCGTGGGCGCCCCAGGGCGTCTATGTCAACAAGCCGCTCGCCTCGATCGAGGACATGAAGGGCCTGAAATGGCGGGCCTACAATGTCGGAACCGCGCGGATCGGCGAGCTGGTCGGCGCCCAATCGGTCACGATCCAGGCGGCCGAGCTGCCGCAGGCGCTTGCGACCGGCGTGGTGAACTCCTTCATGTCGTCGGGCGGCACGGGCTACGACTCGAAGGCCTGGGAGTCGCTCAAGTACTTCTACGACGTGCAGGCCTGGATCCCGAAGGACTATACCTTCGTGAACAAGGCCGCGTTCGACGCGCTCGACAAGCCGACACAGGAGGCCATCCTCAAGGCCGCGGCGACCGCGGAGACCCGCGGCTGGAAGGCTTGGCAGGACAAGAGCACCTGGTATCTCGATCAGCTCAAAGCGAAAGGCATGAACGTCGAGCCGCCAAGCCCGGCGCTCAAGGCCGGCTTCCAGAAGATCGGCGAACAGCTCACGGCCGACTGGCTCAAGAAGGCCGGCGCCGACGGTCAGGCGATCGTCGACGCCTACAAGAAGATGTGAGGATGAGGCCTTCCGCCCGCCGCCTTCCGGTGCGCGGGCGGAAGGTATTCTGCAATCAGCTCAGGCCGAGATCGCCTTCGCCGATCCGACCTCGTTGCGCAGCAGGAATTTCTGGATCTTGCCGGTCGAGGTCTTCGGGATGGGGCCGAACACGACCGCCTTCGGCGTCTTGAAGCCGCTCATGTGCAAGCGGCAGAAGGCGATGATGTCGGCCTCGCTGGCGCTGGCGCCGTCCTTCAGTTCGACGAAGGCGCAGGGCACTTCACCCCATTTCGGATCGGGCTTGGCGACTACGGCTGCGAACAGCACGGCCGGGTGCTTGTAGAGGATGTCCTCGACCTCGACGGAGGAGATGTTCTCGCCGCCGGAAATGATGATGTCCTTGGAGCGGTCCTTGATGATGACGTAGCCATGCTCGTCGAGCACGCCGAGATCGCCGGTGTGAAACCAGCCGCCTTCGAACGCTTCCCTGGTCGCCTTCTCGTTCTTGAGATAGCCCTTCATCACGATGTTGCCGCGGAACATGACCTCGCCGATGGTCTCGCCGTCGCGCGGCACCTCCTGCATCGTCTGCGGGTTGATGACGGTGACGGCTTCCTCGAGCGGGTAGGGCACGCCCTGCCGGCGCTTCATCCGAGCCCGCTCAGCCGCCGGGAGCTCGTCCCAGCCGGGCTGCTCGGCGCAGACGGAGGCGGGGCCGTAGACCTCGGTCAGGCCGTACACGTGTGTCAGCTTGATGCCGATGCGTTCGGCGCCTTCCAGCACCGCGACCGGCGGCGCAGCGCCGGCGATCAGGCCGACGACGCGGCGGGCCGCATTGCCCTTGGGCGCATCGGGTGCATTGATCAGCGTGTTGTACACGATCGGCGCGCCGCACATGTGCGTGACGCCGTGCTGCTTGATCAGCTCGAAAATCTTCGTTGGCTCGACCTTGCGCAGGCAGACATTGATGCCGGCCGAGGCCGCAATGGTCCACGGGAAGCACCAACCGTTGCAGTGGAACATCGGCAGCGTCCAGAGGTAGACCGGATGCTGGCCGAGATTGCCGGCGAGGATGTTGCTGACGGCGTTCAGATAGGCGCCGCGATGATGGGTGACGACGCCCTTGGGATTGCCTGTCGTGCCCGAGGTGTAGCTCAGCGCGATCGCGTCCCATTCATCGCCCGGCGTGATCGCGGCGAAGTTCGGATCGCCCTCGGCGACCGCCGCCTCATATTCGATCTCGCCGATGCGATTGCCGCCCTTGAACGCGGCGTCGTCGACGTCAACCACGAGCGGCTTGGGGCCCGTCATCTGCGCCAGCGCGTCGGTGATGACGCCCGAGAACTCGGGGTCGACCAGGATGATCTTCGCGCCGCCATGGTCGAGCTGAAACGCGATCGAGGGCGCATCGAGGCGGATGTTGAGCGCGTTGAGCACGGCGCCGGTCATGGGCACGGCGAAATGCGCCTCGTTCATCGCCGGAATGTTCGGCAGCATCGCCGCGACGGTGTCGCCGACACCGATACCCTTGCGCGCGAGCCATGACGCAAAGCGCCGGCAGCGCTCATAGGTCTGCGCCCAGGTGAAGCTGCGGCCCTCATAGACGGTGCTGACGTGATCGGGATAGACGGCGGCGCTGCGCGCGATGAAGCTCAGCGGGCTCAGCGGCACATAGTTGGCGGGTGTCTTGTCGAGGCCGATATTGTACGGGTTCTGCCGCTCACTCATCGACACACTCCTCAAATCGCGTCAAAGAAATCCGATCGAGATCCAGGGGAAGATCGCGACGATGATCAATCCCACCAGCAGCGCCAGCAGATAGCCCCAGATCGGCCTGATGCCCTCGGCCGGATCGACCCGTCCAATGGCGCAAGCCGCATAATAGCCGACGCCGAACGGCGGGGCGAATAGCCCGATACCCATGGCGAGAATGATCACCATGGCATAGTGCACCTCGTGCACGCCGACGGCGCGGGCGATCGGGAACAGCAGCGGTCCGAACAGCACGATGGCCGGAATGCCCTCCAGCACGCTGCCGAGGATGGTGAAGGCGAGGATCGAGACGGCAATGAAGGTCGTCGCTCCGCCGGGCAATCCCGTCATGGCCGCAGCCAGCGAGCGCGAGAAGCCGGATTGGGTCAGGCCCCAGGCCATGCCGGTCGCCGTGCCGATGATCAAGAGGATCGCGCCCGACAGCGCCGCCGTCTCGACCAGCATCGGAAACAGCCGCCGCCAGTCGAAGCGGCGGTAGACGAGGAGGCCGACGAGGGCGCCATAGACGATGCCGATGGTGGAGACCTCGGTCGCGGTGGCGATGCCCTCGACGACGGCGTAGCGGATCACGAAGGGCAGCGCGAGCGCGGGCAGGGCGACGATGAAGGTCCTGCCGATCTCGGATGCCGTGGCGCGGCGGACGTGACTCATGTCCTCGTGGCGGTAGCGCCACCACACCAGCATGCACAGCGTGATCGCGAGCACGACGCCGGGCAACAGGCCACCTGTGAACAGGGCTGCGATCGAGACGCCGGTGACCGAGCCGATCGTGATCAGCACGAGGCTCGGCGGAATGGTCTCGGTCTGGGCGCCCGTCGCCGCAAGGAGCGCGACGAGGTCGCCAGGCTTGGCACCGCGCTCTTTCATCTCGGGAAACAGCACGGGCGCGACGGCGGCCATGTCGGCGGCCTTGGCGCCGGAAATGCCGGAGACCAGGTACATCGCGCCGACCAGCACATAGTGCAGGCCGCCCCTGATATGGCCGAGCAGGCTCGCCAGGAACGCCACCATGGCCCGCGCCATGCCGGTCATCTCGATCAGGAGGCCGAGGAACACGAACAACGGCACCGAGAGCAGGATGAGGTGGCTCATGCCCTCGTCCATGCGCCCGACCAGCACCATGACCGGCGTGCGCGTGGCGAGCGCGAGATAGCCAAAGATCGCCAGGCCAAAGCCGAACGCAATGGGAACACCGGCAAAGACGCAGAAGCCGGCAACGCCGACGAAGAAGATGACGAGGTTGAGATTGCCGAGCTGCCGCAGGAGCGGCTCCGCCAGCCAGAACAGGCCGATTACGGCAGCAACGGTGACGAAGGCAGTTGCTACCATCCGGTAATCGGCCGCGCGCAGCAGCCGCAGCAAGGCAAAGGCCGCCATGAGGCCGATGCCGGTCGGCAGCGCGGCGGCGCGCCACATGTTGGAGATCTGGAGCGCCGGGGTGGTTATGTAGCTCTCTTCGTAGGCATAATCGAAGGACGGCCAGACGATCAGCGCCAGGAACGCCAGCGCCGCGCAGGTTGCGACCAGATCGAGATAGGCCCGCATCGCAGGCCTGGCGCTCGCAACGACCGCGGTCATGCGCATGTGCTCGGAGCGGCGGAAGGCGACCGCCGCGCCCAGCATGGCCAGCCACAGGAACAGGATCGAAGCGAGCTCGTCGGACCAGATCAGCGGCCGGTGCAGCCCGTAGCGCGCGACCACCCCGGCGAACAGGATCACGATTTCGGCGACGACGAGAATCGCCGCCGGGACTTCGACGAGGAGGCCGAGCACGCGCTCAGTTAAGCCCAGCAGTGAAGGTCGGCGAGGGGACTGCACAGCCACCTCGCCCGTTACTTCGGTCACCTCGACCTCGATATGAGCCATGACGGCCCCGACGCGTTACGACAGCTTGCCGACCGCCTTCTCCAGGAGGTCCCAGGCCTGATCGCCGTATTTGCCTTTCCACTCGGCATAGAAGCCGGCGGCGCGCAGCTTGTCCCGGAACGGCGCAACAGTCGGCTGGTTGAAGGTCAGGCCCTTGCCCGCGAGTTCCTGCTGCAGGCTGGCATTGAGCTTGGCGGTGTCCTCGCGCTCCTTCACGGCCGCGGCGTTGATGTTCTTGGCGACGATGGTACGCACGTCCTGCGGCAGCTTTTCCCAGGCCCTGCGGTTGGCCAGGAACCAGAAGCCGTCCCACATGTGGTTGGTCAACGAGCAGTATTTCTGCACCTCGTAGAGTTTTGCCGTCGAGATGATCGCGAGCGGGTTCTCCTGGCCCTCGACGATCTTGGTCTGGAGCGCCGAATAGACCTCGCTGAAATTGATCGAGGCGGGCGCCGCATCGAACGCCTTGAACATCGAGGTCCACAGCGGCGACACCGGCACGCGGATCTTGAAGCCCTTGAGGTCGTCCGGCCCGGTGATCGGCTTGGTTGACGACGTGGTCTGGCGGAAGCCGTTGTCCCAGATCTTGTCCATGACCTCGAGCCCGGCCTTCTTGATCTCGCCGCGGACATGGGCGCCGAGATCGCCGTCCATGGCCTTCCAGACCGTGTCGTAGTCCGGGAACGCGAAGCCGATGCCGTTGATGGACGCCGCCGGCACCAGGGTCGACAGGATCAGTCCCGACAGCGTGAAGAACTCGACACCGCCGGAGCGGATCTGGCTCAGCATGTCGGTGTCGGACCCGAGCTGGTTGTTCGGGAAGATCTGCAGGTCGAACTTGCCGCCGGTCTCGCTCTTGATCGCCGCGGCCATTTCCTTGGCGCGCACGTTCATAGGATGGGTGTCGGGCAGGTTGTTGGCATATTTGTAGGTGAACTCGGCGCTCTGGGCGCGGGCCACATGGGGCGCACCGAGGCCGCCCAGGACCGCGGTCGCGGCGGAGGCCTTGAGAAGCGTGCGTCGGGAAAAGCGCGTCGAAAAGACCATGGGTCTGCTTCCTCGGAAGGTTTGTTGTTGTTCTGAGATGCAAACCTATACGGACGGTCGGTCTTCAGGTCATCTGCGATCTCGCGAGGCCTCGCTTATTGCAGCCGGACAACGTCACGGCAATATCGGCTTTCGGCACGGAGATCCGATTTCAAAATCTGCAAAACAACCCCATGCACAGTAGCTTTCAAAAGCTCAGGCGACGGTCGAGGCGCAGGCAGCAACCGGCGCTCAAGTGGAGATGCCGCCGCAGGAATTACAGCTAAACTATTGATCTAATTCGAGATAAAGATATTCCATAATATACCTTATGCGAATTAGAGATAAGGCGCGCGGGGTTCCCGCTTGCTGAATGTCGTTCGCGTTTGAATTTGTCACTGGGGCCTCTGGTTGATTTTGTCACTCGCCTACTGATGCAATTGGCCTTTCTGGCCGGCGGCGTCTTCACGCTTGTCGCGGCTCGATCGGCCCCTGATTCTGGAAGACTCAATTCTGTCACCGGCGGTGTTGGCGCTTCGAGATTCAATTTTGGCACTGAGCGATAGCTCGGCCTATCGCAGGATAACTTACACTGCGATAGGCCGAGCCACGCTGCGCTCGTCGACGGGATCTACCGGCCGTCATCGGGACTGGGTTTGGGCTGTTGCTGGCGCACCCTGAGCCTGTGCAGGCTGCGGCGCTTGATTGGATCGGCCTAGGGGCAAGCGCTCGGAGGAGCGGTCATCCTCATGTGATGCTTGTCGTATCCGAACCAGAGTGTCTGCCTGGCGGACCGAAGCGCACGTCCCGTCGAAGTACCCTGACGCTGGCGACGGGCTCGGCGGGCGTGTTCGTCGCGTCGCTCCCGACAATCACGCAGCGGCCACCAAACACGCAGTCGTCCTTTTTCCAGCGTCAGCCGTCCTCTTGGGCCTTCCCGTAGACGACGTCGCCGCCGGGAGCATTCAGCAACGGCACTGCTGCTCCTCCCAGAACGTGATCAATCCCGGCGGCAGTCCGTCCCATCTCGGCGCGATCAATCAATCCAGTTTCGGGATCCACAACGATCACCGAGACGGTCTCTCCCGATTGCGCAGGTTCCGGAACGAGATTGGGCTGACCCAGCGGATCAGGCCTTCAAGCATTTCGAGACCCGACCGCGCTGCTGTGCGGTCTCCGAAGGAATTCCGCCGTCCAAGGACGATCGCAGAGCTGCGAATAGCCTTCGACCCACCTAACGAAAACCGGCATCGGCGCCCTCTCCTTCCGCGGCCAGGATACATCCCATTGGGAAGGGTCGCGAGGACGCGCCTGGGAGACCCGCCAATCTTGACTTATAAGAGATAATATAATATCTATTATTGGCAAATAATGGGAACAGAGGCTATGGATATATCCCTTAATTTAAGCTCACCCCAAGACGTTGCCTCCGATATAGCGAACCGCGCAAAGCAACGGCGATTAGAGGCCAACTTAACCCAGTCGGGGCTTGCCGCTCGCGCTCAGGTCAGCTTGGGCACGCTGAAGCAATTCGAGCGCACAGGCAAATCTTCCTTAGAGTTCCTCATAGCCATCGCGTTCGCTCTCGGCGCCGAAAAGGAATTCGAGGGGCTGTTTCCTCCGAAGCCGCACAGGTCGATCGAAGACGTGATTTCCAAGCCTGTCAGAATTCGGGGACGCAGAAAGTGAAGAAGCCGAAGGTCCCAAACGGAAAACCGCCCCAAGGCATCCAAAAGCTGGGGGTGTCGCTCGATTTCTACGGCGAAAAGATCGAGGTAGGAACATTGGCATGGAGCAAAGAGGAACGCCGGGCGTATTTCGAGTACCACCCCGATTTCGCCGCGAGGCGCCTCAACGTATCTCCATTCAAGCTTCCCGTCGGCGAGGGAGCAAAGCCGGCGCCGAATTCGCCGTTCGCCGGGCTGCACGGCATGTTCAACGATAGCCTCCCCGACGGTTGGGGCCGCCTACTCCTTGACCGTCATCTGCAAAACCTCGGATACGACTTCAGGCTCCTCACGCCTCTAGACCGCCTGGCATACGTCGGCCAGACCGGCATGGGAGCGTTGCGCTACATTCCCGATAATTCCCTTAGCAAAGCCGCCGGCGACGCCGTCGACCTCGATTGGCTTGCTGCACAAGCTGAGGCGGTCCAAGGCGAGGTCGACGAAGCCGACGTGGATCGTCTGCTCGAAATCCAAGGTGGCTCCGCCGGCGTCCGCCCCAAGATTATGATCGGCTTGAATGGCAAGACCGGTAAGATCGTAGCCGATACCGGCACCGAGCTTCCGGAAGGCTTCGAAGCTTGGCTGGTAAAGTTCAAATCGAACGTCGATCACTCCGAAATAGGAAAAGAAGAGTACGCCTACTCTCTTATGGCGAAGGCAGCCGGCGTCGATATGCCCGCCACTAAGCTCATCAAAACCAAGAAGGGCAGCTATTTCGCCGTCCAAAGGTTCGACAGAACCGAGGGTGGGAGCGCGCATGTACAGACGGTGAGCGGGCTGTTGGAGGCCGATCATCGGGCTCCGTCCATCGACTACGATACGCTGCTGAAAGTCACGCGGCTTCTGACGCGCGACGAGCGTCACGTGCGCCAGATGTTCGTCCGGATGATCTTCAATGTCCTCGCACACAACCGGGACGATCACGCGAAAAATCACGCTTTCCTGCTTGCAAAGGATGGAGTTTGGCATCCGACGCCGGCGTACGACCTCACGCTCTCGGAGGGCCCCGGGGGCGAACACAATCTAGCTGTGGACGGTGAAGGGAAGAACCCGACCAAAAAGCACATTCTAAAGGTTGCGCAAAATGCGTCGATTCCGCAGACGGAAGCCGAGCAGTTCGTCGAACAAGTTCAGCGTGCCATAGATCGCTGGCCCGAATATGCAAAAGAAGCCGGATTGACGGAGAAACGTCTCCAGGAAATCGACCGGCTGTTGAACAAGCGTGGACCGGGTGCCGCTTAGGACGGCGGCATTTCTCCCCAAACGTAGCCAACATTGCTTTCTGGACACCACCCTATGGCCTACGAAATAGATTTTCATCCCGTCGGGTCGGGGACCAACAGCGGCGACGCGATAACAATGCGCTACTGGACGGGCGCGGAGTGGCGCGTGATTGTCATCGATGCTGGATTCCAGGAAACCGGCGAAGCAATCGTCGAGCATGTGCGGTCGGTGTACGGCACGAACACGGTTGAGCACGTCGTCAGCACGCATCCGGATAACGATCACATCAGCGGTCTCCGCGCAGTCATCTCGCAACTGAATGTGCAGAATCTCTGGATGCACGTTCCCGAATACCACGCGAAAAATATGATGGATTACTTCCACGATCCTCTATGGACGCTGGAAGGTCTCACTGCGGACTTGCGGCGCGCCTACCCGATCGTCAGCGAAATCCGAGACTTGGCTCTGAAGCGGGGCACGTCGCTTCAGCCTCCGTTTCAAGGCGCGAGGATCGGACCCTTCACGGTGCTTTCGCCGACGCTGGCGATGTACGAGGGCCTCCTCCCCCAATTCCGGGACACCCCAAAGCCCGCGCAGCAACTCCTCGTCTTCCTGGGGCATTGGCTCACAGGAATCGGGCGACGCGTGGCGGCGGAGATTCGGCGCATCATCGCGGAGGACCTGTTCACCGAGACGCTCCGTGAAGGCGGCATCACGGCGGCGGAAAACGAATCCAGTGTGGTCTTGTACGGTCAGATCGACGGTCGAAACATCCTCCTGACGGCGGACGCCGGCTTGAGGGCTCTTGACGCTGCCGTGTCGTACGGGATCGCCATCGGTCTTCAGTTCGGTACCGCTCTGAACGTATTCCAGGTCCCGCATCACGGCAGCCGCAACAACATCTCCCCTGCATTGCTCAATCGGATCGTCGGAAATGTCTCGGGGTTCGGATCCAGAAGGTCGATTGGTTGCGTCATCTCCGCCGGGCCCGAGGATGAAACTCATCCGCGACAAGTCGTGGTGAACGCTCTCCTGCGTCGTGGCGTCGAACCCCAGGACACGAAGAAGGGCCTACTTCTTTTCAATCACGGCGTTTCGAATCGGGCGGGCTTCAGTCCCGCACGCACGCTGGAGTTTGCCACGCGGGTGGAAGCCTATGACTGAGATGGTATCGACGTCTTCCCCGGCCAAGATCCGACAGGTGACTTGCGGGGATCGTTTCATCCCCCGACGGTCACATTGCGAGTAAGTGCTGCTCGAGTTGCTTGGCGATCGGAACTCGTAACTTCTTTGAACCTGCGTTGCCTCGTTGGCAACGGAGGCATACTTGGGTGTAATCGGCCTGCCCGCTCTCTTTCGGCGTGAAAAGAGCGCGGCGCGCCCTTGGTTATCAATCAGAAACCCGAGCAACTGCGCATTCTTTAACTCATGAAAAGCAAGCGTCGAGACGCCTTCGCCCCAAAGGAATTTCCGGCAACACTCTTTCGACCTCCAGACAAACGGAGCGATGACTGGCCGGATGAGCCGGATGTCCGGCGGGCTGTGACCTACTTTCGCGACCTTATTGGCCAGGACGAGTGGAAGAAGCGGCGCAATGCTGCGGCCAATCGCCTGTACGCGGCGTCGCTGGGTCGTGTCGACGAGACCGACCGCGGCAGATATTTCGATGAGTCCGACGCATTCGGCTGGTATCTCTTCCTGGCCGAGGCTTTCATCGATCATGTCTGGAATTTCGAGCCGACGTTCGGATCGCGGGTAGTGCCGGTGTTCAAGGCGATCGGGCGCGGTCTCGATCTGCTTCTTTCGGTCGACGGCGTCGAAGAACGGGCACGTCGCCTGGTCGGCAGTGAACGGCGTCAACCAAATGGCGGGCTCTTCGAGCTGCTCGTCGCATCCGCCTATCGCTCGTCGGGCGCGCGGGTAAAATTCGTACCTGAGCGACGCGGGCTGAGCCGGACATACGATATGGACGTCGAAATCGGCTCGCGCTCCTTCGCGGTCGAGTGCAAGCGCTTGGAAACGAGCCAATACGGCGAACGGGAACGAGCCGCGATGCGCGAGTTATGGCGCCCCAGCGCGGCAGGGTTTTCCCAGAATGAGCAGAGCGCATTTTGCGATGTCCATTTCCGCATCCCTATCGATCGGGTGCCACCCGCTTATCTGACCGAGAAGTCGCTCGAGTGGCTCCGGTCCGACATGCCTTCGCTGCTTTGGAGCGACGATATATCGTATGGCGCGATGGGCGAGCTCGATCTCGATCCGTTGCGCGAGGTTCTCGACGATCACCATGTGCTCGCGTCGAGCTCACGTATGCTGGAGCTGCTCTCGGGCCGCTACGTGAGGCACGCCAATTACATTCAGTTGAGCCGCTTAAAGCTCGCGGAAAACCCGAGATATGTGCGCGAGTGCGATCTTGCCGTGCTGCTCCGTTGGGAATCGGCCTCTCCCGAAGCCATCGATGCCAAGGCCCGCGACATTACGACGAAGCTATCGGAAGCCAGCGACCAACTTCCTGCGGGTCGCCCCGGTATCGTTCACATCGGCTTCGAGGCCGTCGAAGGAGACGATGTAGAGCGCGCCCGACATCGGAAGATCATCGAGCGAGCGCAGGCTTTCGATCCGAGGGGAAAACCTCTGGAGTACGTGTATTGCCATTACTTCGTACCCGAAAGCCCGCCTGACCAGGCGTGGGCGTTCGACGAGACGCTCCAGTGGGTGGGCATCGCGCCGACCGGTCCTCATCCCCTCGGAGAAACCATGCTGATCCTTCCGGCCGAGGGCGTTCGCGAAGGACCTCACTGGCGTTGAGAACGCCAATCTACGTCTAGGATCCGATAAAGACCCCGACGGCACGCGTCGCAAGGCGCTGAAATGGGCCTAACCTTGTTGGGTTGGAATTTCTGCTGATGCGCTAGGACTGAAAGTTGCAAAAAAGCCCGATAGTGGGCCGCCGACAACGCGCTTCATGTATCGCTCGAGAAAGGCACCGGTAGTACTGGATCGAGCTCCTCTTGCTCGAGCGTCTTGGCGCCATCCTTGGCCAAGTACGCCGCCAACGCCGCAATGCCGGAGCCTGGAGGAGACCGCGCAGGCGCGGCCTTCCTCTGCGGTACATGCCCGGATCTTTCAGCGATCTCGACGTTCATCAGATGAGGATAAATTCGGCGGCCGACGGCGCGCTCGATCGTATGGAAGATCCATGTGCCGTCCGGGTCGATGTCCGACCAATGAAAGAGCGGCGTGCGTTCTGATACCATTCCCGCGATCGTCCGCAGCGCCTGTTGGGTGGCGAGCGACGGATACCCGCCCACGTACATCGTCGTTCCGAGCCGACCGGGATCCGCCTCGGCGATGTGCCTGTTGAAGCTTGCGAAGTTTTCGATGGTCAGAAAATAGGTGGGCGGCTTTCGGAAGCGGATGCGATCCGCCTCCTTGGGCGCAATTCCGAGATAATGGAGGTAGGTCCGGGACAGATCGGCTCCCTCCAGATCAATCTGCCCCGAAATCAAAAGAGGTGGAGCGAAACGTTCCAGGCCGATAGTCCGCAGTGCCTCTCTGGGACGGGCGCCGGGCGGAAATTCGAGGATGCCGCCGAGAAGCCGCACGACGACGCCTTCGATGTGTTCCAGCGTCTTGCTATGGCCCACAGTCCTTCGTGAAAACGTCTTGTAATCGACGTCGAGATGCTTGTTGTTCAGGATCGCCTGGGCGAGAGCGAAGCCGTCGCGCAGTTTGTCGACATCGGCCGAGGCGAATCCGTGCCAGCTCTTCCCCCTCCCCCAGGCATCCGTGATCAAGGAGACAGCCCCGACCAGGCGGGCATCTAAAGCGAGGCCTGCGACGAGCCGCGTGCCGGCGTCTTGCGCGAGCCGTCCGGCCGGAACGCGACCAAGATAACCATAGAGGGCGTCGGCCGAGCGGAGCCTGACGTGCGCGATCTGATCCCGCCTGGCGCCCTTCCCCATTCCGAGACCGACCGCGCCCGCCTCGCCGGCGCGCGCAATTTGCTTCAGGAAGGTGTCGGCAGCCACCACGGAAGGAAACGCGTCGTAATCCGGATGCGCGATGGGGCTCGCGGCCCCCCCTTCGTGACGGTCCAAGAGGTCGTTCAGCAATTCGTCGGCATCGGTAAAGCGCGGAGCCATGGCTACTCAGCCGCAAGGCGCGCGGCGAGTTGATCTTCAGACATCAGGTCCGGGTCAATTGCCATCAGTTCGCGCTTGGCCCTTTCCTTCAGCACGACCACGGTTGCTCTCGACTGCTCGCCGATGCGATCCACTTCCACGATGGTGTCCATGTGCTCCAGCACCGCGACCCGCTTTTCGAACGGCGCCGCGATTACGAACTGCAGTCCAAGATTCTTGTAGAAGCTCATCATCTGCCGCTGGTTCTTGCCGTCCATCTTGGAGAAAGCCTCGTCGAACATGGCGAGCGCAAAGCCGGCGGGCTTGCCGGTGCGCCGCTCGGCGCTCCCGTAGACGGCAGCGAGCGAAGCGCCGATGGCGACATAGATCGGCACCTGCTGTTCGGCTCCGGAACCGGTGCCGCGCCGCTGCTCCCAGCGGGTCGACCGGCCTGTGGCGACGTCCTCCATGTGGATCTCGAAAGTGTAGAAGTTGCGGTAGTCTTCGAATTGAGTGAAGTCCTTCGCCGGATCCTCAAGCAGCGCCTCCAGCGCCAAGATCGTGTCCTTGTGGGGGAAGTCGTCGGGGACGTTGCCGCGGAAGAGCATGTCCAATGCCTCCGGAGACGTTTTGCCGATCTCGATGATCTTCAGGATGGGTTGGAATTCCACGACCTGGGTGCGGTGGAACGAGTAGCGCTCGCTGTGGAAGGGGTGGGCCTGAAGGCTGCGGTTCAGCGACTGCAGATCCCGCTCCATCTTTCCGATCCGGGAGGTCAGCGCGTTGATGAACTCGCCGCGCAGCAGCGTCGAAGCCTTCTCGGCCGCCTCGCGCGCCTGCCGTTCGTATCTCCGCAGTTCGTTGGATTCGATGTCCTCGATCAACTGCTCCATCCAAGGCTTCACTTCCTGGAGCGGCTCACTTTCGATGCCGACTTGAGAGCTCGTGCCGAATTCTTCGAAGTATCCGTCCAGGAACTCCCGTACCTGGCGCTCGATCCCCTTACGCTCCGCGTCCGACGAATCGGCATCCTTCAGCGCCTTGTCTGCGATGGAGCGATGCTTCTCGGCTTCGTTCTTTTGAGCGCGCGTATCAAGACGCGACCGGTAGGCGGCGCGGCCCTTCATCGCGGAGTAGAGCGGCCGATTCCTGAGGAAGATCGACCGGGCGACCCTCAAGCTGAGTTCGGAGCCTGGCACGTTTTCTCCGTCGCCCAGCTTTCCTTCGATGAACCGCACCTCGCGGTCGTGCTGGTTGAAAGCCTTCTGCTGCGTCTCCCGCTCGCCGCGGCGGCGTTCCTTCAACTCGAGCTGCACCTTCTTCTTCGCGCGAAGACCGCCGTCGCTGGCGTCGTCTAGGGCCGATAGCCTGGCCTGCACATCTGCCTTCTCGGCCTCGGCGACGGAGAAGGCGGCCGCACACGTCTTCAGGCTGGCGTTCTGGTCGGCGCAAAGCGACCTTAGAGCCGCGAACGCACCGTCGGCCGCCTCCGCCTCCCTCGTCTTCCCGGAAAGCGCGTCCAGCAGCGCATCCGCCTGGTCCTGCAGCGCGCGGAGCGCGTTCGCCTGGGCGGCCTTGCCGATCTTGTGCTGCGCAGGGTCGATCGAGCGATGGGTACGCACCAAACCGTCGTCATAGAGGCCGTCCTTCATGATGGCGCGGCCCGGCTTGTTGAATTGTTCGAGCGTATCGGCCAGGCGTACGGAACCGTAGCGCCGCATGATGAACGACAACGCATCCGGATCATCCGTACGGAAGATCGAAGGAAACGTTCCACGATCCGGCTTGGCCTTGAACTGCTCCAGCTTGTTGAGGCTGACCAGCGAGGTTTTCCGGAATTCGCGGCGACCTTCCTTGAACATCGCCGTCGCAGCGCCGATGTCCGGTCGGTCGACGAACACCGCATCCCGGTCGCGGCCGAGAAGCGCTTCGGCGGCCCCCACCCATTCGGGCTCGGTCACCTCGATCAGTTCGCACAGCACACGCGGCGCCATTCCCCTTTGCCGAAGTCTGAGACACAGCTTGTCGGTGTCCGGTTCGAGATGCGCGCGCGCCCCTCCGGATGCGTGCTGGCTGATACGCTCGAGCAGTTCGCCGCGCTGGGCCCGTAGTTTCGACGTCTCGGCCATGATGGCCTGTCTCGCTTCGTCGACCCTGGCCGACCACGTCGGCGCCGACGACAAGAATACCTGCTCGGCCGCCGAGAGGTCGTCGGATACGGCGCGAATTTCGACGTTCTTGGCTGCGCCGAGGAGCTTCTCGACCGCGGGAATGAAGTCGTCGAAGCCGCAGCCATACATGGCGACCAACGGACGGAGCCGTTGTATACTCTCGACCCGGCTCCGGAACTCGGACATAGCCCTCTGTGCAGCCTGATCGGCCATCATGGCGCTCTGAGCCAATTCCTTCCTGCCGGATTTCAGATCGTGTTCCGCGATCGCCGTCGTGAGGCGCTCGATTTCCTTGTCGATGGCCTTGACGTCCGCGTCGATGAAAGCGAGCTCGGCGGTCGCCGTGGCCCTGCGCCTTTTCGTCGCCCAGCTTGGCCCGGAAGTCGCGATTCGCAGCCCTAGCCGCCAGCCAGTTGGCTCGCCTGGCGATCCATTCCTCGCGGAATTTCGTCTCGAGGACCGCCTCCATCCTCGTCAGGATCGCCCGCAGTTCCTTCAAGGCGTCGAGCTTCTCCCTCATCTTCCTGATGGTCTCGCTGATGTTGCGGTAGGTCTGGATCGACTCACGCAGCTCCTTGATGCCGATACGGCTGTCTTCCAGAATGTAGTCTCGGACGAACTGCGTGGCGGTCTGGTTATGGTCAAGGGTCATCGCGTTCACGATGGACTTCTGCAACGCGCTGGCATTCTGCTCGCCGTACGGCGCGTGTGGTACCAGATGGCGCATGTATTCGCGCACGTAGTCGCCGGCCCGATCCCGGTGATTGATGAAATTCTGCTCGCCCACGGAGGCGATTATCCGGGCGCGGACGTCCTCCCATTGCGCCGGAAATTGCCGCGCCCCGCGACGCTCGATGAAGTTCTCCGTGGTCAGCAGAGTGCCGACGACGACGAAGAGCGCGAGCACCGTCTCCTTGCTATCGGACTTTCGCGCCTCAAAAGCCATGCCGATCGTGACCGGCGGTCGCTCCCCGTCGGTATCCTCAAATCCGAGCGCAACGTAGGTTCGGGCCTCATCGCGACGGCGCTGGTCTTCGCCGAGCGTGCCGAGGCAGTAGTCGACGACGGATCTCTTGGATCCACTGCGGGACTTTCCGCTATCTCCGGCGACGGCGTTCAGCCGCAGGAAACGCCGGTTGCCGCCAGTGAGAACGACCTGCGCCATGTCGAGGATGGTCGACTTGCCGGACCTGTTCTCGCCCAGCACCCCAATGTGGCCGGCAACAGCGATGTCGGCGACGTCGAACAGGTGCCAGTTCACCATGGCAAGGTGTCGCAATTCCATCATGCCTCGCCTCCAGCGTCCCGCGGAAAGCGGGCTTCCTCGCTGCGGACGTAGCGCTCCAGTCTGTGCAGGGCGTCGCCGCCGCTGATCAGCTTGATCATGGGGCGGATCCGGACCTCGCAGTCCTGCTGCTCGTTATCGAAGTCTCCGATCTCGACCAGGCTGCGCTGGCCAGCCTCTCTGAGGATGTCGCGGAAGCGCTGACCGGAGATGGCGCTGCCGCCGTTGGGCTGCACCATCTCCCGATAGCGGTCGAAAAGATCGTTGAGGGTGGCGACGACCACCGCCCGGTCTTCCATCGCGCCGGCGTTGATCTCCTGCTGCCAGTACGCGGCGAGAACCAGCATCACGATGGTTTCGTCCAGTTTCATCCGCGGCAGCGGCACGTCTTCGTCCATGGCGACGATGCCGGCCCATTGCGCTTCCGGATCGCGATGGACGCGATAGCCGCAAGTGTCGAAGAAGCCGTCGACCGCGTCGCGGAAGCGCCCGTCCATGATCGTGTTGTAGACGGTGCCGGTTCGGGGATCGCCCGCGAACACGAACTGCCGGCGCAGCAGGAAGTGCAAGGCCTTGCGCAAATCGGCGGCCTTATCGGCACCCGCCGAGCGCTCGATATTTTCGAACTCGCTAAGCATGCGCTTCTCCCTTGCGGACGCCGCCGCGCCGGATCACGAAATTCGCGCATCTGAGCCATTCGCTGTCGTGCGGCGGAGTATCGAGCGACGGCTCGAGGTCGAAACTGCCGGCGACATGCGCCGGCACTTCACCGGTCAGGGCGTACCGGCGCGCGGTGTCGAACGCGAGGAAGTCGTCGACCGTCGCGATTTCGAGGAAGCGCGCCTCCCTGGTTCCGAAGGGCGGGACCTGTCCCTCGAGGAACCTGCGGACGTCCTCCGGACGCGGCGCAACGCGCGCGATGTACTCGAGCCGGAGTTGCTTGCGCAGTTCGTAAAGGGGATCGGACGGCGGTCCGGCGAGCTCCCTTGCCTCGACGGGGCGGCGCGGCTGCCTCGTCGGCGCCTGGTGATGCTCCGACCACGGCGAGCGCAGCGGCTCGACGCTCCACTCGACGGTCGCCTTGTCGTGCTTGCCATCGCGCAGCAGGGCATCGAGGCGCCGCACCAAATCGCCAGCCCGTCCGACGAGTCCCTGGGCTCCGCGTTCGGCGTACTTGATCGTGTTGCGGACCCGGGCCTCGAGCTGCCTGCGGAAGGTCTCGATCCGATCGAACATCTCGCCGATCTGCTCGAAGATGTTTTCGATGGCCAAAAGATCGTCCGCGGCGGCCATTCGCCCGTCCTCGACATCGGATGCCATACTGGCGGCCACGTATTCCTCGGCGAGCACCTGCATTGTTTCCGGGGTGTAGGAGATCCGTCGGGCGAGGTCGACGATGGCGTCGCGGAATCGGTAGGGATGGTTGACGGTCAGGATGGACTCGAAGTCCTTCAGCAAGAGTTGGTCGACAAACTCTTCGAAGAAGGCCTCCAGGCGAGTGCCCACGGTCTTCGATTCCATCACCGTCCGGCGGATGCGCTTGAGGTCGGCGAGAATGGCCCGCAGGCTCTTGGTGAACTGGTCGGCCTGGTTGCGCGCCTCTCGGACAGCGAGTGCGGCTTCGCGCTGCTTGCGGTCGGTGATCTCAGGCTTGAGTTTTTCGACGGCCTCGAGGTTGAGGCGGATCTGGACGATCAAGCCGCCAAACCGCTGCGAGAGGTCCTTGTTGAGACTCGCCAAGCGCTGGATGACCAAGAGAGGTCCCATCGCCATGTCGACGGTGACCCGGAGGCCGTATTCCTCCTCCTCGAGCCATCCCCAGGCGACTAGCCGGGCGTAGAGTTGCCGTGCCAAGCCGAGGGCTTTGTCGCCCTTCTCGGAGGCGAACGCGACATCCACCTTACGGATGCGGCGGCGGCCCGCCGAGATCATTTCCGGTAGCGCGCCAAAATCGTCACCCTCGTTCCACAACGCAGGGTTCGCTCGCATGACGTCATAGACGGCGTGGACAACCTGTTGAGGTGTCGGAAACGCCGGCGCACCCGAAAAGAAGCGCTCATGGAGGTCGAGCAGACACGCCGCATACAGGTGCTTGTGATCGCGCGAAAAGGCCAGAAACGCGTCGTCGTGTAAGTGGCGGAACAAGGACAATGGACGCCGCTCCTTGGACCGACTTCATCGCGATGGATTCGTCGAGTCGGCCCCTTAAACTAATGATATGCTGGGTAATATTGCTACTGAGGGAGGTTCGAAAGAGTGCAACCAGAGCATTAGTTCTTACTATGTTCCAATATAGCGTCCAACTCCCGGGGTTGTCGAGGCTCCGAAAGTCGCACGCGCCTCCCGCAGCGGCTGACGCCCCCATTCATGTAGGCGCCGCTATGGCATCATGTCCTGCGTAGGGCCCCCCGAATTCGATTCACGGAGCGGATGCCTCAGTAGCGGGAAGAAGCCGATCAGCCAGGTCAGAAATGCAAGTGACCAAAGCGATGCGCTGAGCGCATAGTGTGCCCCGAGCAGGAACGGTGCCGCTCCGGTCTCGGGCAAGATCTTGACGAGCCCGGCCGCGAGCATCAGCGCGAATTCCGCTCGCCGGGCGAGCGGGGTGCGGATTTGGGGGCGCCCCCCCCGCATAGGATCGACCTAGGCCGGCATAAGATGACCATCATCGGCGCAAACGGGCCGCGAAGCGCTGAAGCGTAACCCGATCGCCATCGGTCATCAGAAAGCCGCGTGATGGATAGTCTTCCGTGCCTCCATGAAGGACCCGTCGATCGTCGATCTGCGAAACCAGGTAGGCGAAAGGTGGATTGAAGCGTCGAAGCGGCCAGCCGGAGGCCGCATGCAATTCTTCCGCATCGACAGTCCCGGTCCCAGATTTGTCGAGAGCAAGATCGACGAGCGCAACCACGTCCGTTTCGGGGGTGCTTTGCCCGGTATGGGGATCGAACGTGATAAAAAGCTCTGCGGTGGTGAACATCCGCGGAAGCCGCGTGGAAATCATCGAGTTCGTTCTCAGATAGCCATCGCTTTCGAGCTCGGCGACGGCAAACGCCAAATCGTCGATGTTGGATTCCGGAAACGCCTCGATGAGGTCTTGCTCGGGAATGAAGCAGTCGAAGCCCTTTTGGGATTGTTCCGATACCCACAATCCTATCCGAATCGCCAATGGCCCGAGTTCGCCGATCTTCAGCTCGGACTTCTTCTTTGCTGGCGGCGCGATCAGCGGAATGCTCAGCCTGTCTTTAGCCGGCGGCGGAGCTCCGCCTGCAGCGAGCCATCCGTCGAGACCGTCGATCACCAACTGACCAATCGCGGCGAATTCCAGGATGTCGTCGCCGACCAAAGGCACGGTTTCGCCCAGTCGGGCCTCAGCGGCATGTTCGGCGAACTTCGCGTCGGCCACGCCGAGATTGTGTCCGATGACATGCCGCTTCTGGATGTTCAGCGTCAGGACGGCAAGAGCGTCGGCCGTCAGAGTTCCGAACGGATCGAAGTCGAACTCGGCGAAGCGCTTGCGGCCGCGCTCGATGTTCTGGAAGTCGTTGGCGACCGGCTTCGTCGCCGCGACATCGGGCGGCCGAGTGGTCGCCTTGTACAGGTATACCGTCTTTAAGGTCGCTTCGAAGGCCGTCAGTACGTCTTCATGCGCATTGCCCATCATCCTGTATGCGAGTTCATGCCTTTCCGAGCCGAGTTGGCCCGCGAGCTCCACCTGCTCCCGGACGAGCGCGATTTCCCGCGCAAAGTGCAAGTGAATGTTCGGCGCTCCGCAATCCGGACAGAACAAGGAAATGGCGTAGACGCCGTAGTCCCGGCCGCACTCGTCGCATACCAACTCGCGGAGAAGATCGTTTCGAGCGAACCGCGGTGCGGGTTTGGGCGACGGCCGTGTGCCAGTCGTCACCTTGAAAAATTTGTTGCCAGCGTTCTTCCGGGCGAGGTCATCGAACATGCCATGGATTGCCGCCGCGGCGTCGGCGTGAAAGGCATGAGCGACGATTTCCTTGGCAGCCGCGAGGTCGTCGGGATGCGTAAAGTTCTCGTCGTCGTCCAGAACGCCGCTATACGGACAGACTGTGCCTGGCGTACCGGGTGCGTGCGTCATGCGAGACGTCAAGGCCTCGGGTAGGGTGAAATCCGATACTCGATCGCCCAGAAGAAAGAGGCGCGGATGTGCGTCTTCGTTGGGTGAATACCGGTACACCCGGCCATCCGGCGTCTTCGGTAGCGGAATGCCAAGCGTCAAGTTGTTGCCAGAGCCACCCGTCTTATACTTCTCCAAATTCCGCAAGCGCATGAGTCCACCTCGGATAGTTGATATTGAGCCGATGGATCGACGCGAGGAGATGCATCTCCTCCTCGCGTCTGAGATCATGATTCCCCGCCTTCCGAGCGAGCCCGCCGAGACCTGGTTTCGCCGGTCGCGGTCGATGCCCGCCGCGTACGTTTTGCGGATGAGGCCGCCGCGGGCCGGGCGGCAGCCGGCACCTCAAGCGTGTCGCAGCACGCCAGCAGGGCCCGCGCGAACTGATCGCCGGCGTCCCGAACCCACTCGTCGCGTACGACGGTAAACCAGGCCGTCAATGCGACCAGATCGACGCAGATCGCTCCGATCGCTGCGGGCTTAATGGCCGCCAACGCCGTGAGAAGTGACGACATCGAGAAACTGGACACGGCTGGGATGATGTTGTCGTAGCGCCAGACGACGGTGAGAACTGAAATCAGAAGAGCCGCCAAGCAGGCAGCGACCCCTATCGGTTTCAATCCGCGCAGGTTCCGGCGAAAACCATATTCGGCATTCTCCTTCTCGACGAGCGGATAGGCCTTTCCACGGCAACGCTCCTGAAGCCACTTCACCCCCGATGCGTACATGGCGTCCGCGGCCTTCGGATCCGCCCTCTCCTGTTCCGGGCTTGGCGTAACGAACAATGGCACATTCTTCGCGAAGAACGCATGGTATCGGGCCAACACCGGCGGCGGCAGATGCTCTTCCCGATGGCGCAGCCAGATCGTCGATGGCCAACCTCGCCATTCAGCCAGGAGCCGCTTCTCCACCTTCTTGCCGCGCGATCTGCTCAGGACGCTCAAGCCATACAAGAGCCCGCAGGATGTCGCGATGGTCACCAGCGTGGCGCCCCAGCTCGAGGTGACCAGCCGAGGAAACCACGCGATCGCAGTGAGGATGATCGGAAACAGCGTGAGCAAGCCCGGAAACAGGCGAGCCTGTCGTGAATAGGGATCGAAGAGCTTCGAAATGTCGATCATCGGATCGCCCCTGTACAGTCGTGGCTCCTGGCCGGCGACAGGTCTGGAGATCTCGGATCCATCATCTTGCCACCTTGACTACGGCGCTGTGCGAGCTGGCGGCCCCGGACAAGGCTTCAGCGGTGAAATGGACGTATCCAGCCGGCGTATGGATCAGCATCAGCAGCGGAAAATACTGGCGGATCGAAAGCAGAGCGGCGGTCTTCACGTCCTTCCTGGACGGGCCGCTTGGGACGAGATGATTGTGCCAGGTCCCGAGCGCGTAGAGTGCGCCACCAGATCCTTCGATTAGATCTTCCAGCATGGGCCCCAGTCCCTCGGTGCCCAGCACGAACTCGTCGCGCGAGAATTTGCTGTCGGGCGGCGCGGGCATGGTGCCTACGACGTGGAAGACGTTGGCGACGTCCGAATATCGGCCGACGATGATGCCGCCCGTCTCCGAGCCACGGCGCGCAGCGACCTCTCGCCGGATCGTGTCGTCGACCTCCGGACTAAGGCGCACGACGCTGTCCGTGCCGTCGCCTACGACGATGCGCGGCCGTATAACCTTGCGATGCCATATCTGGTTCAGCCCATCGGCCGCCAAACTGCCGACCAGCACCTCGCCGGTCTCGGGAAGACCGTCGCGTTGGAGCCGGCGAATATGCTCGGACATCGGCGCCGCGAACGAGGACAAGCGGCCGTCCGACAGCGGCATCGTGATGGCCGCGCAGCCCTGACCGATCGCGATAGCTTCGGCCTGCGTGTTGAAGACCTCGTTCCTGAGGGTGGGATCCGAATGGATCAGGCGATAGGCCTCGCAGATCAGATCGGTCGCCGACGGGTTGGCCGCCGGCCCCTCCACCGACATCAGGCCGACGCTTCCGATGCCCAGCATGCATGCCTCGACCACCCGGGGCCGGTCGACCGTGACTCCAGGCAAGACCAGCGCCTCGCGCACGCTTGCGGAGCCGGTCGTATTGACTACGGCAAAGCTGTCTCGGGCGACCAAAGGGGTGATCGATTGGTCGTCGAATGCGCGCGCGACGACGTCCACGACGTGCGGCACCGTCGGCTGCTTGAGGGTCGCGAGTGCCTCGGCCAGGTAGTGCGCCTTTGGAATGGACCAGAAGCTTTCGACTTTCGTGTCGGAGGGAAGCGTGGCGTAGCGCGCGAAATTGTGAGGTTGCAAGATGCCGTCGTCGATGAGGGCCGCGGGTCCCCGTCCGGACCTGGCGAGATGAACTGCGAGTTTGGATCCGATGCTTCCGCAGCCGAGGAGCGTCCACGGACGCAGCGCCTGCCCGTCGTCGCCCGCAGCGCGTCGCAGCAATTCGGGGGATACCTCATCTCGGTGCGTGGCGGTTCTGACCAGCTTGCCGCTGCCTGACGAGAGCGCCTCGCCGCCGCGCAATTCCACGACGTAGGGGCATATCTCGACCGGCGAAGTCGTGCCGATCACCTCGAACGGGCGGCGCGCCAACAGAATGACGGCTATCGGCTGCTTCTCCTTCAATTTCGATTGCGAAACCCGCTCCTGCAGGATCGCGAGCTTCGGCTCCAGGAATTCGCGGCAGCCCAGCTCGGCCGCCCGCTTCAAGAGCTCGTCAATCGTCGTGACCGTTTCCGGAAGATAGCGATCCGCCACGAACGGCCGACCGGTCGGGAGCTTTCCCGACCACGCGACCAAGGCATTGGTGATGCCTCTTCTCCCTCGGGCACCGACCGGCTCGAACCACCACTGGTCGGCCATTTCCGGTCGCAGCGGCAACTTTTCACCTTGCGGAACCTCCATGCGATAGGTGACTAGATCGCCGCGATCGGGGGCGTAGTACCAGGCCGCGAAGGCAGCGCAGCCGCCGTCGCGGGTGGGCAGACCCGTCAACCAGGTCGGATCCGCGACGATCACGTCGTCGATCCCGTCCCGCCGCACCGGCTCCCAACCGTGCTCCGGATCGATCAGCTGCGCCATCGCGGCCTTGTCCAGCCAGTCGACCAGTTGTTCGAAAAGGCCGCCTATTCCGCGAACGCGCAGTACCTCACGCGGGGAACCTGCGACGAGACACGGTTCGGGTGGACCGCCATTCCTCAAGGGCTGAATGTGAGGATGGGTGCGATTGAAGTCCGCGCGCAGGCGGATAAGCGGCGCCCCCAAGGGATATCCTGCCGTGAAGATGAACGTTACGGGCTCGACCGCGCGGACGCCCGACGGGCTCTCGCCCGCGGCCCTCCACGCGTTCGGGAGTTCGGTCCGGATCTCCACGATGGCCCGGACGGCGTCGCTTCCTTCGATCCGTTCGGCGGTCACCCGTTCGACGGACGGGTGAGCCTCAATGAGGCGCAGCGCCCGTCGGACGGGTATGGGAATGTCGTCTGCCGCGGAGATCGCCGCCATCGGCTCATCCGTGGGCGAGCGGCTGGCTTCCGATACCGGTGCCGGCGGCGACGCTGACGGCGACCGCAGCGCGCTTGATGCGCGGTCCGGCCGAAGTGACCTCGATCGCCAGCGGATCGTCGCCCGGACTGTCGGCGACGCACTTGAATTCTCCATTCACGGGATCGAGGATATCGATGTATTCGCGCTTCGCACGGATGCACGGCGGATCGTTCTTGTCGTCCTTGATGGTCTTGCTGCTGGCTACGATCAGCGCGCCATCCAGCGGCTGCCCGAGGGCGCTCCGGGCGGGCTCGGACACCTTGGCTTTCTCGCCCTTTTCGGACCAGCTATCGTAGGAAAGGCTGTGCCACGAACAGTGGTGCGGAGCGATCAGAACGTCGTATTGCAGACGCTCGGGCCACTTCTTGTTGCGCTCCCAGATGCGGTCCCAGATCGCGACCTCGGCGTCGCCGCCGAGAAGGAAGCGCCCGCGGGTGACCTTGGACACCTTCAGGTCCAGACGCATGATGACGCTGGAGTTGTTCTTCGTCAGAACCTCCTCCTCCGCTTCGTCGTCGGCAGGCATCGGCGCCAGCAGTCGCGCCTCGAAGGAAGTGTCCTGTACGCCGCAGATCTTCGAGAACACCTCGTCGACCTTCACCAGGATTTCCGTCAGGTCATCGGTCTTGCCGTCGACGTCCTCGCCCAGAATCAGGATGCGGTTGCCGTCCTCGGCGGTCCGTTCCTTCTTGAACCTGTTGGCGCGGCGGCGGGCCTCGTCGCGCCAAGCCTCGGCGTCGGGGCAAAGGACGTGATCCTCGTCCTTCGCCTTCGCCCGGCGGAACACGATCGGCGAGGACCACATTTCACGGATGATGATCTTGTCGTCGGCCTTCACCCAGGTCGACGGGTCGCCGAGATGGAAGTGCTTGACCAGGCCCCGGATGTGATCGGCGTCCGGATGGGTGTTCAGAAAGCCATCGACGAACAGCCTCCCCTTATCGTCCCGATCGAGCTTGTTCCGGAGCTGCTTCCCCACGTTGGGGGTGTCGTCGTGCTCGTCGTCGGCCGCCTCCCGGATGTTGATGTCGGTCAGGATCCGGCGACCGGACTCGGTCTCGAACAGCACCATGTCGCCGTTGTCGACTTTGAAAAGTGATGCTTTAACTATCATCCCCATCCCCCTGATTCAACGATCAAAAGATCGGTCGCGGCTCCTTGACCGATTGCAGATCGGACGGGCGCACTTAAGAAGATATGATGGCAATTTGGCCACGCAAGATGTGCTACCAGATTAATTTTATTGCGCTATATATATGAAATTGTTCAAGTTTTAATCATATGGAACCGGCTTTGTTCACTCGGTGTTCTTGGTTTTCTAGCCGAGAGGCGGCATGATCGGGGAACTAGGATTGCTCCGGGTGGAGATCGTCCTCGCAGCGGATGGACAGGTTCAGGATGAGCAAGAACATCGTCGTTTACTCCGACGGGACCGGCCAAGACGGCGGGGCCCGTCCGGAGCAGCGCATCAGCAACATCTTCAAAATGTACCGGGTGAGCCGCGACCACTCGGACACGGCCATCGATCCGTCCAAGCAGGTGGTCTTTTACGACGCGGGCCTTGGGACGGACATCGGTGCAACGGCCCTCACCGCTCCGGTGCGCTTCGTACAGAAAATGCTCGGATCCATCGCGGGCGACGGCATCAAGCGCAACATCGCCGACTGCTACGAATTCGTCGTCAACCACTACGAAGACGGTGACCGGATATTCCTCTTCGGGTTCAGCCGCGGCGCCTACACGGTCCGAAGCCTGGCAAACCTGCTGATGCTCTGCGGCGTCCCCACGAAGACGCCCGCCGGCCCATTGATGCGCTACCGCAAGGCCGTGAAGGACATCGCTTGGGAGGCAGTGGATACCGTGCTGGAGCACGGTGCCGGGCACCCGCGGGAGCAGTTCGAGGCGGAGAGGCTCGAACTGGCGCGGCGATTTCAGACCAAGTACGGCTCCGGCGACGGCTCGGATGCCAACGCCTCGGCATATTTCGTCGGCGTGTTCGATACGGTCGCTGCCCTCGGCGCCAGCGGTCCGCGACGCCGGATGATCCAGGCCGGCTTGACTCTCGGCGTCGCTGCCCTCGCCTTCTTCGCTTCGCTCGTTCCGGCCGCGATCATCGGTGCGCTGACGGCCATCGTCTCGGAGGCCGGCCTGCTATGGGGTTTCATCGTGCCGGCGTGGCTGGTCACGCATCTGGCGATGCTGATTGCCGTCATCTGGTTCTGGAAACGGCAGCGGACGGTCAATCTCAAGACCATCTACGACTTCCCGAACAAGGGCGATCCGCCGCGCTCTCATACCGCCGAGTGGACGGGCAAGAATTTCGATCGCCTTCTCAGCAAACATATACGTTTTGCGCGCTCGGCGAACGCGATCGACGAGACGCGCAAGGATTTCGCCCGGGTCGGCTGGGGCGGCACCGAGCCGTCTGTGCACCCCGCAACGCCGGGTGTTCCGCGTCTCATCCAACTCTGGTTCGCAGGGAACCACTCGGATATCGGCGGATCTTATCCGGAACCGGAATCGCGTTTGTCGGATATCGCCCTCGCCTGGATGTGCGAGCAGGCCACGTCCATCCCGGACGGCTTGATCACCGGGCCGATCTACGTGGAGGGGAGCAGGATGCCGAAGACTGATGACAACGGACCGGTACTGAACGTCTTCCCCGGCGCGAACGGCGTTCAGCATTGCGAGATCGCGGGCATGCGCGACACGCTCGACGCCTACGCCGCCGGTCTGCCGAATTGGCGATGGCTGCAAAACCTCGTCGGCACCAGGAACTGGGAAGTCGAAGTCCGCGAGATCAACCACCAGGCGCCGGTACATCCGACCGTGCGCACGCGCTTCGACCTGCCGGAAGTCAGACAATGTGCTGGCGTCGGCGCATATCGCCCAAGCGCACTGGCGAGCCATGACGAGTTCAAACGCTACTATCCGCAGGTGGAGTCGACAGCACAGTCGACCGGGTCCGCCTGAACGTTCGAGGAGACGCTCTTGGTTGCGCTTGCCGACATCAAAGCTGACCTGCCGGATTGGCCGGACGACGTGGTGGATCAATGGCTATTGAACTTGGCGAACCAGGAGGGCATGGGCTGGCCCCCACCGGTCCCCTTCAACGGCCATTGGTGGCAGTACATCATCGTGAAGCCGGTATCGTGGTGGAAGAAGGTCACGTGGACGAAGGAGTCGCGCGACTGTAGTTTCGACGAGCTGTCGCTTAATTCCCGCAAGATCATGAATTCCATGTTCGAGGCGTTGGTCCTCGGAATCGAGAATGGCTATGGCGGCGACAACAGCAAGAAGCGCTTTGAATCTTGCGTGAGCTATCTGGCGGTGAAAGGACAGTTCCCCCGCGTGCCTGTCACCATGCCGATAGAAACGGGCCTAAGTATCCTCGACGGCAATCATCGAGTCTACTCGCTCACTTTCCTGCAAAGCGTTCCTGAGCCGGAATTGAAGAAGCAAGGCATCACTCGCCCTTCCGTCATCCACGATGTTTGGGCGGCGAAGCACGCCGATGGAGAGGTTCTGGATAGCTGACGCGGTTCTGGTCGCCGTCGATCGAGCAAGTGGTGCCGCGCAATTTCCGGTACCGTCGTCAATTGACGGGGCTTGCCGAGAGATCGGTTCGGGACGCTAGTGCGACAATCGGGAGACCTCGACAATCCGTAAAGGCTCGCGGAAAACCTGAAACTCGCCATCGCCGTCGAACTTCTTTCCCATCAAATCAAGAAGCGCGCGCCCATGCACAGCAGGTACAGGGTGCGCTGTCATTATTTCCGGATCTTCCGGAAAACTCGGCCCGACGATGTCGCGAACGTTCTGGACGCTCACGGACGCGCTCGCACCCTCAAAGAGAAGCTCGTCGGTCTCCGGGTGCCAGACGCAAACCACGATAGCGAGCATGTTGATGTTCCTTGGGCCCACCGGTCCGGCCGGTCCGACAAAAGGCCGGCGTCGGCTGCCTCGACTTGCTTCCGTTTCGCCCAGTTAGATCATCTCGATTGCGATGGCGAGCCGCGCAAAAGATCGTTGGAGGTATCGAAAGATACATTGACGGCCCTCCATCGAGCCAAGCACTCCGTTGCTTTGGTCGTCGGCTGCGGCCCGGACTCTAAAGATCGGGAAGATGTAGGGCACTTGATCCCTTCGCCCTCCCCTCGAACCGCGATGACCTACGGCAACTTCGGTGCTTCCGGCTTTTTCTCGGGCCTCAAGCTTCTGATATAGGCAATCGCTCGTTGCTGGAGTGCCGGATCCAGATTTGTCTCATGGATCCGTCGTTCGACGAGGTCTAGGTCAAGCGGGCGTTGCGCATGAATGGCCTCGACGAATTGCTTGTCTCTGTCATCCAGTCGCGCAAGTTTGGAGGCGATCAAATCCTCCGGAGCCGGCGCTATGCCGTACACGCTTCGTCCTGCGACTTCGGTCCTTACTTTGATCGCGCGAACCTGCCAGCCTGCGGGGAGTTTGGCCGTCGTCTCGTCGACCCCGTCGATGTAGAAGCCGTGAGTACGGTGGAATTGGCTGCTCTCACCGAACAAGCCGTCGATGTGCTCCGACGCGACGTTCGGATCGCCGCCCGGCGACTTGGCATTTTCTTCCAGCTCCCAAATCCTAGCGTTCTCCGGGAAAGCGTCGATCTCCGGCGATGCTCTTGCCGGCTCCGGCGCATCGGGCATCGATGCCAGAATGGCTTGGCTGCCGACGACGAAGACGTTGTCAGTGTTGAATTCGAAGGCCAAGGCTCGGACGACCCGGAGAAGGTCATCCATGGTCCGTATGCCGCGATCTTCGGCCATCAAGGACCTCCCGGAACAAGGAAGTCAGGCTGCGCAGACAGGCTGCGTTTGACGATCCGTCTCGCCGCCTTCCTCAAGCGGACACGGGCATGGTAGTCGCCAAAATCGACTCCCTCGGCGAGCCAGAACGGCGAGGTATTGCGCAGCCGCACCATCTCGCGGTCGCGGCTGATGAGTTTAGAGGCTAGTTCCTTGGGCGGTAGCGCAAGTAGTTCCTGCCACTCGCGCACGAAGGGCCAGCCGGCGAACTGACTGGCTTGGCGCTCATGAGCCAACTTCGCCTTCTCGACCAATGAAGGGTCGCGGCGAAGCATCCGCACGATCAGCCGATGCATCATCAGCTTCGCGGTGTCGCCAACTATGCCTTCATTTAGCCCGTCGCCCATCGCGTGGAGCGCCTCTCCGTCCGCTTTTCCGACCGTCGTGTGGACCTCAGAATATAAACAAGCAGTGGGCAACAAAAAAGGGCGCAAACCGAAGCGGATCGGAGATGGTTACCGCTTCGGCGGCGACTGCCTAGGAGTTTCGTCGCAGTGGTCCCGGCGGGGCCGTCGGCCGCATCCCCGCCTCTTTGCAGCGACCTGCAGGTCACTTTCGCGATAATGGCCGAAGCGATGGAGACTTGAAGCGCGTGTGCAGAGCGGCAACCATAGGACGTAAGAAGAAGGTCTGGGTTGCACTTTCGGAGAACGGAACGTAACAACGCACCGCTCGGCAGTCGCGGTGCCTTTCCTCTGCTCGCGCAATAGATATTTCGATTCCAAAAGCTTTTTCAGGCGAGAGATTGCCGATGTGGCCCGATAACGAGACCGAGCGGGACTTCCTGAACTTCTCCGGCGTCGCCGAAACCGTGGCCGAGATCATTGTGCAGGCCAAGGGACGCCCGATCTCGATCGGCGTGTCTGGCGCCTGGGGCATCGGCAAATCCTCGATGATCAAGCTCACCCGCTCGGCGATCGCCGCCAGGAAGGACGAGAGCGGGAAGAAGGCCGCCGACAAGTACGTCTTCGTCGAGTTCAATGCCTGGCTCTACCAGGGGTATGACGACGCGCGTGCTGCGTTGATGGATGTGATCGCTGACAAGCTCGCGAAGGAAGCGGAGAGCCGACAGACGGCACTCGATAAGGTCGCGTCCCTTGCCAAGCGCGTGAAATGGCTCCGGGCCGCGAAACTCGCAGCGACCTCGGCCGCCTCGATCTATTTCGGGGTGCCCCCGGTCGGCGCGGTCGGCGAGATCTTCGAGCTCGCCAAGAAGGTCTGGTCCGAAGGGGTCGGGAAGGAAACCGGCGAAGCCGCCAAGAAAGCTGCGGCGGACGCGGCGCACGAAGGTGGCGAACTGCTGAACCCGAAGGAGGAAACGTCACCGCCGAAGGAGATTCAGGCGCTGCGCGACGCGTTCGAACAAGCGCTCGAGGAGCTCGGGATAACTTTGGTCGTCCTGATCGACGATCTCGACCGATGCTTGCCGGAGACCACGATCTCGACCCTGGAGGCGATCCGCCTCTTTCTGTTCCTCAAGAACACCGCCTTCGTGATCGCGGCCGACAACGACATGATCAAGCACGCCGTCCGGAAGCACTTCGTCGGGGTCAGCGACGACCTGCTGGTCACCAACTACTTCGACAAGCTCATCCAAGTTCCCATTCGGGTGCCGCAGCTCGGGACCCAGGAGGTCCGCGCCTACATGATGCTCCTGTTCGTGGACAACAGCGAGTTGTCCGACGACGACAAGGAGAAGATCCGCGCTGGCATGATTGGCCAGCTCAAGCGGACGTGGCAGGGAAAGAAGGTCGACCGGGCCTTCGTCCAATCGCTTGGCGTGAAGTTGCCCGAGCATCTTGTCGGTCAATTCGACACGGCCGAGAGGCTCGCCTCGCTCATGACGACGGCGTCGGGGATTCTGGGAAATCCGCGGCTGATCAAGCGCTTCCTGAACGCGCTCTCGATCCGGATGACGATCTCGAAAGCGCAGGGCGTTGGCGTCGACGAAGCGGTGCTCGCCAAGCTGTTGCTTTTCGAGCGCATCGGCGACACCGCAGCGTATGCCGAACTGGTCAAGAACGTCAGCGCCTCGGGTGAGGGAAAGCCTACTTTCCTCCAAGAATGGGAGGACGCGGCGACAGCGGGGCGCGATCTCGATCTGAAGGCGCCGTGGAACGCTCCCTTCGTGAAGGAATGGTTGGCGCTCTCGCCGCCCCTTCACGACCACGACCTGCGCGGCGCGCTCTACGTCGGCCGCGAGCAGGCGCCGCTTATCACGCCCGAAGACCGCCTGTCGTCGGAGGCGGCCGAGTTGCTCACGGCCCTGCTCGAGCACCCCGACATGGGCCACCAGCTCAAGGACAGGCTGACCCGGGTCTCGCGTATCGAAGTCACGGTGATGATGGATCGCCTGCTCGAGCGCGCCAGAAAGGAGCAGGACTGGGGTGTCCCGCCTATCCTCAACGCCTGCATCGCTCTCGCAGATGCCGACCCACCACAAGGAGCCCGTCTCGCTGCATTCCTCGCGGACCGCCCTTCGCAACAGATCCAACCGAACATCGTGCCGAAGATCGGCGACCGTCTATGGTCGAGAAGTGTCCTCGATGCATGGAATTCGTCTCCTGACGTTTCGCGCCCGGTGAAGACGGCAATCAGAAAGACGAGAGAGCATGGGAACGTCGCAATCTAGTGACGGTCCCGGCCCAGGCGTGCCGTTGGTCCCTCCCTGGACACCGGCCGCCCCACAGGATCCCGTACCCCCCGTACCCCAGCCCGGATCTCCGGACGTCCCGCCGGACGCTCCTCCGGCCGATGGCGCCCTGCCCCCGCCTCCCGCTGCGCCACCGCCAAGCCTGCAGCCGGCGCCGTTGGCACCTGAACGACGGTTCGGCGGCGTTCGCTCGAGCTTGGGCAATTTCGCGCGATCCGGGGACGGCCGCGACCTTAGACGCGGGCTCGGACACTACGTCCGCAATGGCTACGGGGGATCGAATTTCGCGACGCAGCGGTTCGGCGGCACCGCTCAAACGGCGGGGTCGCTCGGCCATGCCCTCTATTCCACGGCGCAGGGGGATGCGAACGCTCCCGTCGATGCGGCCGCGCTCGCTGGCCGGTCGACCGAAGAGATCGCGAGCGCGATCATCGAGGCTGTCAGACCGATCGATGGGACTCAGGATGCGGAAGCCGAACGTGCGTCCATCCACGACGCGATGTCCGAATTGCTGACGGAATACCCGGACGCCGATCTCCTCGATCTGTCCGATCCTGAACGCGAGTTCGTCATCGAGAAATTCACGGCCATCGATGTGGCACGGCGCTTCGAGCTGGATGTGGGCAAGACGTTGCTGGAGAGAGCGCCCACCGCGACCGTCGCGCTGGCTCGACTGAAACTGATGCGGTCATACATTGCCGAGACTGTGGCCGCCTCCTTCCGCAAACTCAAGGAACAGGGACGCAGGCTCACCGCCGGACGCGTCGCGCGCGTCGTCCAGGCTGCGTTGCGCGAGACGTTCGAGGTCTTCGAGGGGTACGAAGAGTGAAGTTGCTCTGCGCGCCGGCCGAGGTGCGTCGGCTAAAGGAGAAAGGCACGCTCAGGGTTGTCCTCTACGGCCAGCCAGGGGCTGATGATCGCGGCAGCGCGGGTGCGGCCGTGCGCAACGACATTCGCAGAGCGCGTCTGGCTCCGAACCGCAGGGCGTGGGATCTGCTGTCCATCGCGATGTCCGTCATGGCGGCTGATGCGGCAGGACGACGTAGCCTAAGTCCGGACGGCTGGACACGCGAGTTCGAGATGGAAGTCGCGGTCGCCGAACCGGCATTCTGGAACAAGTCCGCGGACCTCCTCGCCGACGCGTTGACGTTTCTCACGACCGACCGATGGCAATTCCGTTTCATCGCCGGCGGTGCAGCGCCGCAGCCGCCGGCGGAAGTTTTCCGACCGCCCGAAGGCAGCGTCGTGCTCCTGTCGGGTGGGCTAGACAGCTTGAGCGGCGCCATCGACCTTGCGGCGTCCGGACAGCGACCCGTCGCCATCAGCAAGACAGTCCGGGGCGATGGAGAAAAACAGATCAGGTTCGCGTCGTTGATCGGCGGCGGTCTGCGCCACTTCCAGTTGAACGACAACGCGGGCGTTCCGGGCACCGAAGATACCTCGCAGCGGGCGCGCTCGATCATTTTCCTTGCCTTCGGCGTTCTCGTCGCTACGGCGCTCAAGCCATATCGTCCCGGCGGCAGCTTGCCGCTCTACGTCTGCGAAAACGGCTTCATCGCCATCAACCCGCCGCTGACGGGAAGCCGCATCGGAAGTTTGAGCACCCGTACGGCGCACCCCTACTTCCTCGCCAGGTTCCAAGACGTCCTCGACGCCGCAAATTTGGGCGTGAGTATCCACACTCCTTATGGATACACGACCAAGGGCGAGATGCTGAAGACGTGCGCGGACCAAGACTTGTTGCGCACGCTGGCGGCGAACTCGACGAGTTGCGGCCGCTTTCAGCGCTACAACTACCGCCATTGCGGACGGTGCGTGCCGTGTCAGGTCCGCAGAGCGGCCTTCCTCGCTTGGGGCGAAGACGATCCGACCGACTACGTCTACGAACATCTCGGTCGGGACGATCCGGATCACGCCGGCTTCGACGACGTCCGCTCGGTCGGCATGGCGCTGGCGGCCTCAAAGGGTGCGGGGTTCGACGATTGGCTTGGCGGAGCCCTTTCGTGGCAGGGGATCGAGGAGCGCGACGCGCTGAAGGATATGCTACGACGGGGACTTGCCGAACTCGGCGCCTTGCACGCGAAATACGGTGTCAAGTGATCGACCTTCATGCCCATCTAGACCTCTACCATGATCCCGTCGCGACAGCCGACGAATGCAGAGAGCGAGACCTCTTCGTCCTGTCGGTGACGACCACACCATCGGCATGGGCCGGGACCGCGGCGCTGGCCCGAGGAGCGGCGAAGATCCGCACCGCGCTCGGCCTGCACCCTCAACTGGCTCACGAACGACGGGGCGAACTTCAGCTTTTCGACGAGTTGCTCCCGGAGTCCAGATACGTAGGCGAGATCGGTCTGGACGGCGGCCCGGAACTGAAGGCGACCTGGGAAACGCAGCGCCACGTCTTTGACGAAATCCTTCGGATGTGCGGGGCGGCCGGAGGCCGCATCATGACGATACACAGCAGGCGGGCCGCCGGGCCCGTTCTCGATGCGCTCGCGTCGCGGTCCGATGCAGGCGTCGCCGTTCTGCACTGGTTTTCCGGGACGCGCCGCGAGCTCAAACGCGCGGTCGATCAGGGTTGCTGGTTCAGCGTCGGCCCGGCGATGCTCGCCGGCGAGAGAGGACGCGGCCTGGTTGGCGAGATGCCCCGCGACAGGATACTGACCGAGACGGACGGTCCCTTCGCACAGATCGAGGGGCGCTCCCTGTTTCCTTGGGACGTCGCCAAGGCCGAGCCGGTTCTCGCCGATCTATGGGCCGTCGACGAAGGCGAGGTCCGAAGTCAATTGCTTTCGAACCTCAAGCGACTCACGACGCGGATCGCTCCGGAGCGCGGCAGCGCCCCCGGGCGCGGCTCTTCGGGCGTTGGCTGCGCCGGCTAATCCAGCACTCGCATCGACCCGGGCGTGAGATCGTTCTCCGTCTTCCGGATATCTTCGAGAGCTTTGTTCAACCGGTATCCAGAATCGCTATGGTACTCGTTGAAGTCCGAGAAGTCCTCTCTGGTCGCGATCAGGAGAAGGCCGGATCCAAATGGGTCCGCCTCCACCGCGTTCTGTCTGCTCCCCGATCGGCCGGCACGATTATCCGCGACCAGAGCGGGATTCGGTGCCCGTTTGGTGGTCTCCGGAGGTATGTGAAGCTAAGGCGTCTTGCTTTCCGATTTGGCCATAGAGAACGGGTCACTGTGTCCGGCCGCGGGGCGGTCTGAAATGTCCGATGGTGAAGCCTACCACTCATCTCCTCGCCGAACACTGCTGAGACCCCCGTTTCCGTCGACGAGAGAGGCATTGGACGGCGCGTTAGGCACCTCCCTCGCGCCAAGGCCCGGACTTCGCCGGAGAAGACGGGTGACCCGGCAGAGCGGCACCCGGAATTCATCCGGATCGGAGATGCCCTGTTCCGCGAGAAAATCTTCGTCGCCGCCGATCGTCAGGTCGTCGGCCTCATCCTGTGGGCAATCTGCGGTTCGCCGTGCATGTCCCATGTTCACGCTCCCTTGGGCTTTGGTTGGCGGGCCGCTTCAACGGCCAAATTTGCTTGGGGAGAAGATTCCGCTCGGATTGTCTTCCGCCGCCCAGTAGGTGATAGGAGCCGGCGTGCCGTCCCGCCATTCCACCTCGGTGGCTGGACTGAACTTCTCCCAGCGGGCGTTCTCCCCGGCTTTCACGAATGCGTTCGTCTTGGCCCATGCTTCGATCGCTCCATCGACGTTGGCCTCGCGGATGGCAGCGACCGTCTCCTGGGCCCGCTGGCAGGCCCGCGTGATGGCACTGGGATCGTTGCGTTTCGTCAGCGCCCTCATTCCGCCGAGGTAGTCGTCGCGGAAGACCGTGGGGATGATGACCTGAGCCTGATTTCCGCCGAGGAGCTCAGAGGTAAAGTGAAGCCGCGACATCCGGCCGTTGCCGTCGTCGAAGGGATGCACCTCCGCAATCAGGCAGTGCAGGTACAGGCCTCGGGCGAACGGCTCGGTCAGTCCCTGAAGCAGGTCGTAGCCGAACTTCAGCGTTCCGACTACCAGTTCGGGCTGGACCATCTCGATGCCGCTGACCTTGTTGTTGACGGTCTTGAACTTGCCCGGCTGGTTTTCCGGCCGCGCGTCCATCAGGAGCGCATGACGCGCGCGAAGCATGTTCTCGAACGTCTGATAGTCGGAGGGCTTCGCGACGAGCGCGCGCTCGTCCATGAGGAGGCGGTAGGTCGCGAGAACGTCGTGTCCGTCGGCGGGACGGTTCACCGGGGCGACGCCCTCCAGGATGATCCGCTTGGCCTCTTCGATCGTGAATTCCGTGCCTTCGATGAAATTCGAAAAATAGGCCTCCAGAAAGGCGTTCGCGCGTCGGACGCCCTGGTCGGCCGAGGCCGGACGGTCAGGAAAGGTCAGGGACTTCAGATGTGCGAACAGCGTCTGAAGCCGCGCGCAGCAGTCCTTGTCCGCACCGGCGCGCCGGATCTCGGCCACCTTGCTGGCGAACCGGACTTTCTGAGTCCCGAGCAGGCCACCCATTAGGCGGTCCAGCTTCGTCATTTCCCGTTCCGCCTGCAGAAGCGGCGCCAATTTGCGCGCCTCGTCGCGGATGTGATTGAAGTTGTCCTCTCCGCCGGAGTCGAGCAGTGTGACGAGATACTCCTCGAATTCCTCGGGCGAGAGGTTGCGCTGCACGCCGCCGCGGGTCCGCGTTGGCTTGAGGTTTTCCAGAAGCGCCCGCGCGCGAGAGGGCGCGAAGAACTCGCCGTTCGGCGACATGGGGGCGTCCCCCGACAGATTGGAGGGACCTTCGATGAGGCGTATCTCCATTCCCGGCAGTTCGACGGTCCGCGTCGCATAGGGACCCGTCAAGAAAATGTAGGACTTGCCGCCCTTGTCGGGACGATAGGGACTCATCTTGGCCCCCGTTCTCGACGTCATGACGGTCTTCGGAAACAGGTGCGGGACGATGTACCAGATGTTTCGCCGGACGACGTCCTCGAGCGGATCCTTGAGGTTGGAGGTGTAGACGCGCTCGACGATCTGCCTGAGATCGCCTGCCTGGGCCCGACGCCGGATCTGCCTGGCACCGGCTTCGTCATCCTTACTGGTGATGAGTATCTCGCCGTGGGTGGGCATGGCTTGTCCGTATCGTTCGAATTAGGGAAGCGTTTCGGCCGTCCTGTCCGTAAAATTCGATTATTTAGCGCCTTCTGTCCGTAAAAGTCGAATTGGAACCGTGACCGTAATAGTCGAATAATCGACTCTAAACAAGCGAAATGTCCGTAAAAGTCGAATATTACGCCATTTCCGTCCGTAAAATTCGAATAATCCAAGAAGTCAAAAGAACGGAACCCGCTGCCCAAGTTAGAGTCAGGATCGCGCGCCAAGGCCATCGCAGGGTTTCGCTTGCCAGATCGGCGATGAACTTGGTCATGGGTGTTGATGCCCATCCTCCCCGAAGAACCAGACGAAGTCCCAGACGGCCCGAAGGGGGCGAGACGCGTCGGCGTCGGCAGGCCCACCTGCTTGCCGCCCCCCGCTGAGACCCAGTTTCCGCCGACGAGAGACATCGGACGGCGCCTCAGCGGGTAAGGACCACCAACCAAGCCGCCATCAGCGCGCTCTTCCATGTCGTCAACCGGTATGCGGGCAAACTTGAGCCCATGCCCGGTGTCTTCCCGGACTACCGGGCCAGTCGTCCGGGCTGGTGTCGACGGTCGGGAGCTTGCGACCACGCGCTGGGCATGCCGTCGTCTTCGAAGTCGCTCATGGACGCGACGAAAAAGCGGGCCGAGACAAACATCCGCAACGTCAAGAGCAAACGTTGGACGCTGGCTGGGTCCGGAGCACCGCTGCGTGTTGTCGTTCAACTCGTTCAGCCAATTCAACAAGGCCGAAGGCGGAGATTTGGTTTGCGCGCGACGAGACCCGCCCCCTCCTCTGCTTCGTCGGCATCTGGACCAACCGGATGTCGGTGCGGAAAGTCAAGGAAGGCGAGACGACCAAAGATCTCTACGCATTCTGACGACGGCATCCTCTGGCCGGATGGCTGGGATCCGCAGCGAGACTGGGCCCCAACGTATTCGCGCTCGCTGCGGTGGCTCTGATCGCCGCCGCGTTAGCCGTCAGTCTTTGGCCCGCTGCGGATCCGGAGATGGTCCCACACCAACATGCCGACCTGGCCTCCAACCATCCGCACACGGAGGGGCATGAGCGTCACCCACGCCCATTCGCTCGTGATCGATGAGCTCCACAGGAGGTGGCCGTGAGCCGGGCTGTGGCGTTCCCGCCGAGCGCAGCGAGCCACCCTACTTCGGCTTTGTCGTCGCATCGATCGTGTCCGGCTGGCGAGCCGCTCGGCGGGCGCGCCTCGTCGGGGCACCCGGATCAGCCGCAAGCCTCAACCATGGCGTTCGCGAGATCGAACAAGCTGACGGTCTCGACGGTGCGCTCTACAATAACTTTGCATTGTGCCGGCTCCGTGAGATTTTCGGCGTGAACGGTACATTCGACGACGCCCCGCGCTGCGCCCGGTTTGACGAACAACACGGTGAACTCGAAGATTTCTTCTTCGGTCTGATGCCGCCAGAGTTGACAGGTCAACGCACCCTTCAGGACTGTGCGTTCCGTCGGCCAGGAATCGTAAAGGAATTCTTCGGGCTTCAGCGGCTCCGGATGGCGGAAGTTGTGACGCGCCAAGTGACGGATGATTTCCACGCGCGGCGTCACGATCGGATCGACGAGCGTCGATCTCAGCGTCGCGTCGAAGCCGGCCAAGCCCCTGACGGTGTTTTGTAAACGTCTGTACTCGGCCGCTGCGCCTTGGGCCTGCTCCACAAGTCGGCGCGCCGAAGAGAAGCCGCTGGCGGCCTCCATGATGCGCCGATGGTCTGCCGTGACCGGCGAAGACATCCCCCGGAGCGACGACAACGGGACGCCCGCGCGAGCGTTCTGCCTGGCAGGCGACGGCGTGCGCGTCACCTTTTCGACGAAAGCCGGCGACTTCGGCGGACTTGGCAGCCCCAAAATCCGGGTCACCGAAGTCGCATTGTTCGACGGAGCAACGTCGGTCTCGTTGTCCTCAGAGCCATCAGGCCGTTGGAGCACCAGGTGGCCACCCGTCTCGAATTCCACGCGCACATCCTTCGCCGGACGCGATCCGTCGTTCGACATCGCCCATCGCAGCAGGACGAGAGGAGCAGCCTCGTCTTGGCCAACATGCAGGCTCCGCAGCGACTGGCGGCACGTTTCGATCCAGGCCGGGTAGCGCGCGTCACGGTAGCTCGCAACGTCGTCGTCCAACGGCGGCGAATATTCGATCGTCTTCGTCTCGCCTTAGACGTCCGTCGACGTCGACGTCGGCGGCGGCGAGAAGTCGGCGCGCGGCGGATGCTTCGCGCGGAGCGCCTCGATCAGCGCGTCGACCTCCGGCTCGGCAAGCGGCGTCGCGACCTTATCGACGACCGTGACGATGCCGTCCGCATCGGCGGTCTCGCAGCGGATTACGATCCTCGGCTCCAGCGACCGGTACATCGCCAGATCCTTCTTGGCCTCCTTGAGCTGCTTCGCTTCGGTCGATTCCGCGGGCGGTCGCCGCCAGGCGGGGTCGATCAGTTGGAACGGCACTCCGAAGTCTGCTGCTGTGCCCGCCGCGCCAGCGTCGTCGGTGAACAGTTTTATGTCATGGCCGACTGCCTGCCCGGCTAATGTGGAGACGATGCCGACTAGCTTCTCGTCTGGTTTGCCGTAGTCTAACCGGTCCGCGAGCTTGGGATCGGGTCCGACGCTCGTCAGGCGCCGAAGCACGAACCCGGGGCCCCGATTCCTGGATCTCCACCTCGGTCGCGCCCGATGTCAGCATCGCGCGGATGCGGCTGAAGATGTCGAGCGCGCGATCGCGCGTGCGGCCGTTGCTCTTCTTGTGCTTGTCGATCTCATCGACCACCGGCTTAGTCAGCACGATGACGACCGGATCCGCACCGAGTTCGCTCCAACGCAACTGCTCGAGCGGCTTAAACTCGAAGAACAGATTAGTGTCGGCGGCGAGATGCAGTTCCATAAGCTGTATTACCTTTTGGCGGACTACGAAATATCGTCTCCGGACGACCGCGGTTCAAGGATTCATGGCGCTATCGAGGGCGTTCGGCGCCATGGATTCGCAGGCTACCTCATCTACCTCGAAGAAGGTTGTCGCCCCGAGGTGATCGTTCCTCCGCGAGGACAACGAGGCGGCCGACCGCGGCCGCTGTGGGACCGCCGTTTGGGGCCATCCGAGCGAGCTGCATCGGTCCCGGCCTCAGTGACATCGGGATCACAACGCTGGAAAACTAAACTGTTGCCAAGCCTTCATCGCCATGGCGAATACTCTCGCAGGGGATGCGGTCGTCGCGATGAAGAGAGTATTTCTGGGAATTATGCTGGCGGCCGGCTCCGCGGCCGAGGGACTTTCGGCCGACCTGGGCAGGGTCGGTTCTAGCCAGGCAGTCGACTGGAGCGGCCCCTTCGTCGGCTTCCACTACGCCTACGGAGGCGGCGAATCCCACTACTCTTTGCGCGGTCCGGGATCGGACCCGTCGTCCGGCTCGATCGGCCTGACGAGCGCGCCCGACGCGTTCAAGGGAACCGGCTCCTACGCTCTCGGCCTGAGCGCCGGCTACAACCACCTGCTGCCTTCCCACGTGGTTCTCGGCATCGAAGGTGACCTCACCTTTCCCAATACGATCACCGGGACAAACTTCGTCGTCGGCGTTCAAGGGCCGGTAGCCCTCAAGGAAACCGTCCTGACATCGGGAACGCTGCGAGCTCGGCTGGGGTACGCGTCGGGGTCCTGGCTGTTCTACGCCACCGGGGGTCTTGCGTGGAGCTACGACCAGGCGACGCTCGGTCCGTTCGACGGCAGCGCGGGAGACAAGATCGGTTTTACTCGGCTCGGCTCCGCCTGGGGTGCCGGCGCCGAGCTCGCCTTGTCGGCGAACTGGTCGGCGCGGTTCGAATACCTCGACACGGAGTTCGGCGCGAAGGCGAAAACGTTCGGCGGAACGCAGCTTCTTTCCTCTGACCTTTCCGTGCAAACCGCCCGCCTCGGCCTCAACTACCGCCTCGGCCAAAATGGGCAGAAGGTTCTCCAGGACGGCTTGACGCCCTTCGAGACGGATCAGTTCAGCATCCATGGTCAGACGACGTATCTGCAGCAGTACGCGGCGCCTTTCCGCTCGCCGTACACGGGTACGAACAGCCTAATTCCGAACCAGACCCGACAGACCTGGGACGTGACGCTCTACGCCGGGTTCAGGCCCTGGCAAGGCGGAGAGTTCTGGGTCAATCCGGAGATCGATCAGGGGTTCGGCTTGAGCTCGACCTTGGGCGTGGCCGGATTTCCGAGCGGGGAGGCCTACAAGGTCGGATCCGCGGCGCCCTACGCCCGCATTCCCCGCGCCTTCTTCCGCCAGACGTTCGACCTTGGAGGGGAGACCAAGAAGGTCAACGCCGACATCAACCAATTCGCTGGCACGCAGAGCGGCGACCGCTTGGTCCTGACGGCTGGAAAATTCGCCGTGACCGACGTCTTCGACACCAACAAATACGGCCACGACCCGCGCAAGGATTTCATGAACTGGTCGATCGTGGACACTGGCACATTCGACTACGCCGCCGACGCCTGGGGCTTCACGTACGGTGCCGCCGTCGAGTGGTATAAGGGCGACTGGACCTTCCGCGGCGGCTTGTTTGATCTTTCGACCGTCCCCAACAGCACCGAGCTGGATCCGACGTTCTCCCAATTCCAGTGGATCGGCGAGATCGAACATCGCCATGAGATCTGGGGCAAGCCGGGTAAGGTCGCGGTTACGGGATTCCTGACGCGCGGGCGCATGGGCCGCTTTGACGACGCCGTGGCGCTCGCGCAAGCGACGGGCGCAGCCGCGGATACCGCCCTGGTCCGGCGCTACCAGAGCCGGGCCGGCATCAGCGCCAACCTGGAGCAGGCGATCACGAAGGACCTCGGCGTCTTCGCGAGGGCCGGCGTCGCCGACGGCGCCAAGGAGTCCTACGAATTCACCGACATCGACACGACGGTTGCCGCTGGCCTCTCGCTCGCGGGAACCTCCTGGAACAGACCCAACGACACGTTCGGATTCGCCGGCGTGGTGAACGGCATCTCGCAAGCGCGCCGCACCTACCTCGATGCGGGCGGTCTCGGCATTCTCGTCGGCGACGGGCGCCTGCCAAACGCCGGTCCCGAGAAGATCATCGAAACCTACTACAGCTTTCCCCTGTGGTCGTGGCGCGCGACGCTGGACTACCAGCTCGTCGTCAATCCCGCCTACAACCGCGACCGCGGTCCGGCGTCGATCTTCGGCATGCGCGTCCGCTCTCAATTCTGACGGCCATCACGGGCCACGTGGACGGTGCCTCGCCAACGACTGGACCGTGTCGGCGCAAACAGGGCTGGCGAGCGCTATTTCAACCAACACAGTCCTAGTTGTTGAAAGCGACCTGGGAACCTTCCTGACGGCCGTTTTCTCCGACGAGGCGGATTTTTGAATTCCAAATGCGGATCCCGACGCGCGCCCCCCTTTCGAGGGAGAAAAACCAAAAGGCCGCCCCGGGAGGGCGGCCTTTTCTTCGCGTCTCTCTCGTCGAGCGGTCACCAGGCCGAGTAGTTTTGGGGAGGACATCTCAGGCTGGCGTTCCGCGAAGTTCTCAATAGCGGTGGGCGTGCCCGCGCTTAATGACGACGGCCCGGTTTCCGTGCCTCATGTCGCGGTACATGCCGGCCCCATGGTGGCCGCGCATCTCTGCCCGCGCGCCGTATCCACCATGATGTCCTCCCTTCTTGAGAATCACCGTCTCCGCCGAAGCCGGCAGGGCGAACGAGACGGCCAAGCCGAATACCAAAAGACCAATCTTCTTCATGTTCCAAGTCCCTCTGTCATCTGTCGTTACCCAAGTCACACGTCATCGTGACGTTCCCTTCGGCGGAAGAGTCCGGTTGCGACCAATTTACACACGACTAACGATCGCCTGATGGGCCTGTGCGCGGAGCAACCTTGCTTCGGCTCGCGCGTTTTAAATCTCCAACCAAAGGAGACCAGCGATGCCGGACACCACGCAGATCAAGGAACACATGGACGTCATTTCATCCGACAAGAAGACCGTCGGAAAAGTCGATCACCTGGAAGGGACCGACAACATCAAGTTGACGAAGCAGAGTTCGCCTGACGGCGACCACCATCATTTCATTCCGGCATCTTGGGTCGACCATGTCGACCAGCACGTTCACCTCAACAAAACCGGCGACGAAGTCACCAGCCACTGGCAGCACGAAGGTCGCAGGTAGGCGACCCAGCTAGACGCCAAACCGCGCGCCCATTCGGCTGCCGACGCGACGGCAGCCGCGTTGGTTCCTCAAACACCCGATAGTGTGCGCCGAACTCAGCCTAAGAATAGTTTCCGTAGGACGATCACGGTGGCCGCTGCACCCAGCGGGCAGACAAGGGTGACCGCGTAACTGTCAGGAAAAGCACGATACAGCAGGATGCCGAACGAGCCGGACGACAACGCTATCAGCACCAATAGTCCAACAACGAAGAGAACGCGCTGAACCTTGGACATTCGGTGGGAGTCCCCATCCTTCTTCTCATTATCGCGGCGAACCCCCAACCGTCCTCTCGCATCGAAATCAACGGAACGCCGCGGTCGATGACGTGCGCCTCCGCTACTTCGCCTCTTTGTCGTCGCGGAGCTCGGCTTGAGCAGCGGCGAAGATGATGTCCACGGGACGGCACCGATCCACGACCGTCCGAAGCATCCGGCGGCCGGCTGCTTTCTGTTGACCGTGGCTCAGGAACTCGCCGACGAAGAAATCCGCCTCGCAAAGCCGCCTTTCGCGTTCGGCGCCCACACCGCCGTCGGCGTCTTCGCGCACCCGCTCCATGTCCAGTTTGCCCAAGTAGAAATCCAGGACCTGAGCAGGCCACTGGGAGCGATCCACCCTCGCCGCGTTGCGCTCAAGTTCCTCGCCGTCCGGATTGCCCTGGTGGATGCGGGCGATGTGCATCCAGATGGCGGGAAAGGCGCTCGTCGGCCTGAGTCGCGCAGCGACACGCAGGTCTTCGATCGCCCCCGCGATCTCGTCCGAATAGAGCCGAGCTCGTCCTCGTCCAAGATATGTAGCTGCGTTGCCGGGATCGATCGTCTGGGCATGGTCGAAATCGGCCAGTGCATCCTTGTAGCGCCCCACCGTCATGTAGGCGCTCGCCCTGTTCGACCAAAAGATCGGATCGGTGCCCTTGAGCCGGATCGCCTCGTCGAAATCTCCGATCGCCTTGTCTGTGTCGCCCAGCAGCAGATACATGCCGCCGCGGTTGCTGTAGGCGTCCGCGAAGTCGCGCTGCAGGTCGATTGCCCGGTCATAGTCCGATATCGCGGCGCGATAGTCCTGCTTCGCGATGAAGGCATGGGCGCGGTTGTAGAATGTCTGTGCGGCCGTAGGATCGAGCCGGATCGCCTCCCCATAGCTTTCGATAGCCCGGTCCAACTGTCCCTTGCGTTCGTAGACCGATCCGAGATTGTTGTGAATGAGTGCGCTGGTCGGGTTCAGCCGCAGCGCTTGCATGAGATCGTCACGCGCCTTGTCGAATTCCCGCCGATCGTTCCAAGCCAGTGCGCGATACACATAGGAATTCGGGAAGTCGGGCAACAGCGCTATCGCCGCATCGAAATCGCCTAAGGCGAGTTCACGCAGTCCGAGCGCGTCATACGACACTCCTCGCCCGTACAGGATAAAGCCGCGCTGCTCGGGAGTGAATTGCCCTTGCTTGATGGCCTCGTTGAACAATTGAATGGCCAGCGGAAATTGCTTCCTGTCTTTTGCCGCGAACCCCTCCCGCGCGAACTCCCGAGCGGTCTGGGCGGCCGACGGCGAAACCAGCGAGCAAAGCATCAACAGGCTGCAAGCCGCGAAGAGCAACCTCAGCCACCTCCCGAGAATCGCGATGTCGGATCCTTCCGCCGATCGATAGTATTTCGGAGCCTGTTTCGTCACGATCGCACTCAATTCGTGACGCGTCCGGCGGGAAATCTTCCGTCGACGAGCACACCGCATTCCTCGCAGGAAAACATCCAGCCTCCGGGCTCCGTTCGCCAGTCGCCGTCGTGCGGACAGTTCGGGCATGCCACCCTCCCTCTTTCGTTTCCTACGTCGATCGCGATGCCGAGCGCCGACTTGTGGCAATGAAGTCGCTCGACCTGGTCGTCCTCCCGCTCATCCAAGCTAGACCACGTCGTCGGGCGCCAGCGCGCACGCGTTGTTCTCGTCGGATTCGATCTGCAGGGTCGCGTGTCCGATCTTGTGCTCCGTCCTGAGCAGTCGGGCGGCTTCCATCAGGAAATCGTCGCCGGGATGCCCGGCGGGCATGAGCAGATGACACGTGAGCGCCGTTTCCGTCGTGGAGATCGGCCAGATATGCAGGTCGTGGATCTTGGCTACGCCCGGCCGTTGCAGCAGAAACGACCGGACGGCATCCATGTCGGTTCCGGCCGGTGCCGCGCTCAATGACATCGCGATCGAGCCGCGCAGCAGGCTCCAGGTGCTCCACAGGATAGCGGCGCAGATGACCAGGCTCATTCCAGGATCGAGCCAAAGCCAACCCGTCCAGAGGATGAGCGCTGCGGACGCGACGACGCCCGCCGAAACGGCGGCGTCTCCGGCCATGTGCAGAAATGCCCCTTGGATGTTGATGTCGCCCTTGCGGCCGCTCGCGAACAGCATGGCCGTAGCGCCGTTGACGACGATGCCGATGGCGGCGACCACCATGACGGTCAGACCGGCGACGGGCTCCGGTTCGTACAGCCGGAGGATGGATTCCCATCCGATGGCGCCGGTCGCGACGAGCAGAAACACGGCGTTCGCAAGCGCCGCCAGGATCGACGTCCCCTTCAGACCGTAGGTAAACCGGCCGCTAGGCGCTCGCTTCGCGGCGACCGACGCGGCCCAAGCTACGATCAGGCCAAGTACGTCGCTCAGATTGTGCCCGGCGTCCGCGAGCAGCGCCGTCGAGTTTCCGAGGTAGCCATAGACGGCTTCGGCCACGACCAGGGCGGTGTTCAGCCCGATACCGACGGCGAAGGCCTTGTCGAAGCTCGCCGGAGCGTGGACGTGACCGAGCCCGCCATGATCGTGACGGTCATGATGCCGGTGGTCATGGTCGGCGGGTTCATTGTTGCGGTGATCTGCCTCAGACATGGAGCACGGTTTCCTCGGCTCTCATAGCCTCGTCCTCGATCTGGATCGTTGTGTGCTCGATGCCGTATTCAGCCTTCATCAGGTTCCGGGCCTCCCTCAGCGCCTCCCGCCCGGCCGACATGTCGACCACGACGAGGTGGCAGCTCATGGCGTCGAAGCCGGACGTGACTGTCCAGACATGCAGATCGTGGACGGCGACAGTTCCCGGGATGGCGAGCAGCTTCTTCTCGATCGCGCCGGTATCGACGTTGGGCGGGGTCCCCTCCATCAGAATGTGGGTGACCTGACTGAGGAGCGACCACGTCCGGGGCACGATGAACAATCCGATGCCAGCGCCGATGATCGGATCGGCAAGCGCCCATCCCTTCCACATCATAAGCAGGGCGGCGACAATCACGCCGATCGATCCGAGCATGTCGCTCAGCACTTCGAAGTATGCGCCCTTGACGTTCAGGCTTTCGGACGACCCGCTCGAGAGCAGCCACATGCTGACCAGATTGACGGCCAAGCCGATGGCGGCGACAATTAGCATCGGCCCGCTCAGGACTTCGGGGGGCGACAGGAAGCGCTGATAGGCCTCGTACAGGATGTAAACCGTCAGCAGGAGCAGGACGACCGCGTTTGCCAGCGCGGATAAGACCTCCATCCGAAGGTAGCCGAAGGTCCGCTGTGGGGTCGCTTCGCGGGCGGCGAAGCGGATCGCGAGCAGCGCCAGCGCGAGTCCGCCGACGTCGGTCAGCATGTGAGCGGCGTCCGCGAGCAGCGCCAAGCTGCCGGTCACAAGTCCTCCGATGACCTCCGCGATCATGTAGGTCGCGGTCATCGCGAGGGCCCAAGCGAGCTTCTTCGCGTGTTTAGCGCCGGCCGTTCCGACGGATACACCTCCGTGCATGTGTCAATCTCCCGTCGTGGTCGTATTTTGAGCGCCGCCGTCCGGATCTTCGAGCGCTCGGCGGAGGTTGCGCTCGAGCTCGTCGAGCAGGAAGAAACTGACGTCGTCCACCGAACCGTGCCCCTTCGCGAACGGCTGCTCTAGGAGCCGGACGAGGTAGAGGACGTAGACAAACATGAACGTGATGAAGCCGAACAGCAGTGCAGATGCCGGGTCGCCTTCCGTCTTCAGCAGCAGAAGCAGTAGTACGATCGAGAACACCAGCGTCTGCACCAGCACATGCACCGAGGGCACGAATTCGACGCGCTGAATGGTGTAGATCCGGAGCAAGGCCCTCCGGATCACGTCCTGGTTCGTTCGGAGACGAACTACGAAATTCGCAGCCATACCCATGCCCTCGAGCCGACCCAGGATCGGCGTCAGCTTGGCCAACTCGTCCAGGGCGGGGGGAACGTCCTTGTGGCCGTTTTTGTGCCCGAGACCCTCGCGAAGCCTGTCGATTAGGGCCAGCAACAACTGCTGCGCCTTCCGCAGGTCGAAGGCATCGTTGTTCTGCGCGAAGCAAGCGAGGTCGCCCTCGATCGCCTCGATGGAATTCCTGAGATCGGCGGGAATTTTCTCCGCCTCCTTGTAGTCCTGGAGGATGCTCGACAACAGAAAGCCGACGATGAACACGGCGCCGCCGATGCCGCTAGTCAGCAAGCCATTGAGATCGAGGAACTCGAATCCGAAGTAGTGGACCGCAACCTTCGCCGCGCTCAGAAGCAGCACGACGACGCCTACGGTGAAGAACAGCCGGAACCTCTTCCAGAGGGAGATGTCGGCGCCACCGAAGTGAAGATGCGAAATGATCGATGACGTCACCGGTATATGTCCTTTCCGAATGAATGCACGGGCGCGAATGTGCGTCCGTTCCAACGTAGTATCTCCGGCCCACCTCCCTCGAGTTCCAATCCGGCGGTCCCGCCGCCGTTGATCAGCTTCATGTCGTGGACATATGCGCCGAAGACACGGCGCGAATGGCCACCCTGTTCGAGGTAGACTTCATGAAGGCATCGCTCCGCCCGGCAGATCGCTTCTCGCCGTTCGCAGGCGAAGTTTTCGAAATGCAACGACCTGAAGTGCAGGCCGCCGGCCTCTATGGTGGTCGAAAAGTAGTGCGTCGCGGCTGCCTTCCCACCGCATTGCCGCTCCATGCGGCTCAGACCGTGACGGATGTCGGCCGGAAGCCGATCGATGTGCTCGGAGGCATACGGGCGTTCGCTTGCGATGCTGCCCCGTCCCTCGGCAGTGCTCGCCGCCGCGATCAGACCCAATATCGTTCCTAACGCCAGGAAGAGCCGGTCTTTCTTCATATGCGCCTCCGCTGCTGAGCCGCCCTCAATCTTCGAACTCCACACCCAACCGCTTCTCCTTGACCCACGCGACACGACAGGCGCGCCGTGTTCCGTCCGCCGCCACCACAAGCGTGAAATCACGGGGGATACCGAGCGGACTCTCCACCTCCAACATCGCGCCACGATCACTGAGATTGCGGATCGAGCAGTCGATGGCGGAGCTTCCGAATTCAATCGATCCCTTCTTGAGTACCCTGCGGCGCTGATCTCCGCGTCGTTCCATTCTTGTCGCTCCGACAATCTTCAAATCAGTCGACCGCCTTCTCGGCCTTCTCGCCGAGTTTGACGATGTCGCCCTGCGTGAAGAGGATTCCCTTGAGTTCCTCGCGCCACTCCTTCTTCCGCCGCAGCAGGAATTCGAGGTTCATGCCGAAGTGCTTGAATTCCTCTTTCTGGGCGTTCGCCATGATGGCTTTCGCCTTGTTGTCCTTCTCGACCGACATCCGCTGTTCGTACCAGTTGATGGCCTCGGCCTCCTCGATCAGGGACGCGATCATCCTCGCGAAGGTCCGGATCTCCTGCGAAAGCTCCTGCGGCGGTTCGTGATATTGTTCGAAACCCATTTCATCGCTCCCTTTGTGCTAATCGCGGCTGCCGAACTCCTTCGCGCTCCGACGCTCTCCGGTCGGGTGCAGCGCGAAAGTTTCTGGTCCATGTTTTGAAACAGGCGACAGCGATCATGATGCCGATGCCCACAGTACTGACCACGATCTGAAAGACGAGCGAGTCGGAGATGAGATCGATGGCGAAGTAAGCGACGAACGCGAGGAATACGCCCACGCAGAAGACTTCAAGCGATCGCTCTCCGCACAGCCGCAGCGGCCGAAGCCACGGTGCGGACAGGAAGCGCGCCTCCTTCGGGATCAATCGCGAGACAACGATCGCGAGGGCCAGGAAATGGACGATGCGATAAGGCGCCAGATTCGTCTTGTCGTTCGGAATGAACGCCGAGCGGATGGGTTCGGGGATCAGATCCTGGTTACCGGTCCGCGACGCCAGTGTAACGATCGCGGCGAACAGGAGAATGAAACCGGCGATGGCGAAGGCGGTCTTCGAGTTGATGAGCGCCCTTATCGCTGTCGTTCCTCCGACGGCGACCCATGCTCCAATGACGAACAGAAATTGCCAAGCGAACGGATTGAAGTACCAATGCCCGGTGGGATATGCGCGTAGATTCCATCCTAAGGTCAGCGCGGCGACGTAGACGCCCGCCGAGATCACCAGCGCGACGTTCGGCCACCTCATGAGGATCCACAGCAGCGGCGGAAACGCGATCATCAACGCGATGTAGAGCGGCAAGACGTCGAGGTTCAGCGGCTTGTATTCGAGCAAGAGCCCGTGCTTGAGGAACTCGACCGGATCTCGAATCAGAAGTCGAATGTTGAACTCGTCGAGCAGGTGGGCGTGGCCGTACCGTTGCGCGACATATCCGATGGTGACGACGTAGAAGACGAACAGCAGGATGTAGGCGACATAGAGCTGCCATGCTCTGCCGAGAATGCCGAGGGCGGCGGCGAGGAAGCCTCTCGCCCGCGCCATGCGCGCGTAGACGAACGCTACGGTATATCCGGACACGAAGACGAACAGTTCGGCAGCATCGCTGAAACCATAGTTTCGGGCCGTGATCCAAGCGACCGCATTGTTCGGGACGTGGTCGACGAAGATCGCCCAGTTGGCCAGTCCCCGAAACACGTCGAGGCGCAGATCACGGTCGCCGGCTTGGACCCCGTTGGCCGTCATGTGGACGCCCCCTCGCCCACTCCACTGCTGCCCGGTATCGAAAGCAGCCGCAGCGCGTTCATGGTGACCAGAACGGTCGCGCCGGTATCGGCGAGGATGGCGGGCCAAAGTCCGGTGATCCCCACGATCGTGGTGACTAGAAAGACCGCCTTCAGCCCCAGCGCGATCGAGATGTTTTGCCGGATGACACCCATCGTCCGCCTGGACAGCTCGATCATGGCCGGCACGTCGGCGACGCGCCCATGAAGAACCGCGGCGTCTGCGGTCTCGAGCGCCACGTCGGTGCCGCCACCCATCGCCACGCCGACGTCCGCGGCGGCGAGAGCCGGCGCATCGTTGATCCCATCGCCGACCTTCAGGACGACTTCGCCTTGGTTCTTGTACGCCTCGACGGCGCGCTGCTTGTCCTCCGGCATCATTTGCGCGCGATGGTCGATGCCGAGGTCGCGCGCAAGCGCCGCAGCGGTGCGGGGATTGTCGCCCGTAAGCATCACCGAACGGACTCCAGAGTCGGCCAAGCGACGCAGAGCCGCGACCGCATCGCTGCGCAACTCGTCCCGCATGGCAATGCAGCCGGCTGCCTCTTGATCGACAACAAGGACGGACACGGTTTTTCCTCGTTCGTTGAACGCCTCGACGAGATCTCTTTGCTCCTCAGAGAGCGCGACGATCCGTTCAGCCGCGGCGGGCGAGCCGAGGAAAACCGTTCGTCCCCCGAGCACTGCGCGAACGCCTTCTCCCGCCAGGTTTACGAAGTTCTCGACCGGCTGCGGCCGAGCGTCCTTGTCGGAGGCCGCCTGCAAAATGGCGAGCGCAAGGGGATGGCTGGAGCCGCGCTCGAGCGACGCGGCAATGGACAAAACCTCGACCTCCTCGTGACTAAATCCGACGACGTCCGTGACCTTTGGCTTGCCCGCGGTGAGCGTTCCCGTCTTATCGAAGCAAGCGACCGTAACGTCGCGCAAGCGCTCAAGGACGGCTCCGCCCTTTAGGAGCAGGCCGCGACGCGCTCCGGATGCAAGGCTCGCGGCTATCGCTGCCGGCGTCGAGATCACCAGCGCGCACGGACAGCCGATCAGCAGGATAGCCAATCCCTTATAAATCCACTCGCGCCAGGTTGCACCTGTCCAAACGAGTGGCGGCAGGACCGCTACGATCGTGGCGACCACCACCACGCCAGGCGTATAGTAGCGCGAGAACCGGTCGATGAACCGTTCCGTGGGCGCCTTGGATTCCTGGGCCTCTTCGACTAGCTTGACGACGCGGGCGATGGTGTTGTCCTCAGCGGCGGCGGTGACCTTGATCCGGAGCAGAGCCTCCCCGTTCACGGTTCCGGCGAAAACTGCCTCCCCGGCCTTCTTGCGGACCGGCGTGCTCTCGCCGGTCACGGGCGCCTCGTCGACGGCGCTATCTCCGGAGACGATGATGCCGTCGGCAGGAATGCGATCGCCGGGGCGAACCTGGATCAGCGCATCCACAGATAGCGTCTCGGCTTCCACCTCGCGGACTTGGCCATCGGAGTGCTCGAGACGGGCAATTTTGGGGACGAGCTTGGACAAATCCCGGATGCTCGCCCTCGCGCGACCTGCAGCGAACCCCTCAAGAAGTTCGCCGATCAAAAATAGGAAAACGACAGTCGCCGCTTCTTCCGTCGCGCCGATGAAGACCGCGCCAACGGCCGCGATGGTCATCAGCATCTCGATCGAGAACGGTGTTCCAGCGAAGGCCGCCGAAAATGCTCGCTTGGCGATGGGGACTAGCCCGACGAGCATCGCGAGCAGGAACGCCCAGCTCTCGATGTTCGGAATCGCCTTTCCCAAGGCGAAGGCGACTGCCAGCGCGGTTCCGCATGCAATCGTCGCATCGCCCTTGCTCGATCGCCACCACCGCTCCTGACCGTCGGCGGCATGACGGTGATCATGACCATCGTGGTCATCGGAATGACCGTGCTGGTGCGCCGGGCCCTCTTTGCCTTGGGGCCGATCCTCTTCGACGACGTACCCTAAGGCTGCGATCTGCCGGATGACTGCCTTCCGCTGGACGGCTCCCTCATGATCGATCGATACGCTTCCGCCGGTCACCGAGACTTCGACGCCCCGCACCCCGGGCATCCGCGAAACGGCATTCTCGATCTTCGTGGCGCAAGCCGCGCAGTCCATCCCGCCGACCCGAAATCTCATCTTCTGAGCAGCCTCGGTCATGCGTCGCTTCCCTGCGCGGCGCCATCGACGTCGTCTTCTGGTCGAGGTGCTGGCGCAGAGTCCTTCCGGAACAGCACGTATAGGGCTGGAAGTACCAGCAACGTCAGGATCGTCGATGAGATGATGCCGCCGATGACGACGGTGGCCAACGGCCGCTGCACCTCCGCGCCGGCGCCCGTTGCGATCGCCATGGGAACGAAGCCCAGCGAGGCGACCAGCGCGGTCATCAGCACGGGGCGCAAGCGCGTCACCGCGCCTTCATGAACGGCCTCGAGCACGGACCTGCCTTCGTGTCTCAGCTTTTCGATGAACGCGATGATGACCAGGCCATTGAGCACCGCGACGCCGGAGAGTGCGATGAAGCCGACGCCCGCACTGATCGACAGCGGAATACCTCGCAGCAGTAGCGCCAGCACCCCGCCGGTCAGAGCCAGCGGTACGCCGCTGAACACCAGAAGCGCATCGGCAATAGATCCGAAGCTCATGAAGAGCAGCAGCAGCACCAGCAGCAGGGCCACCGGAACGACAATGGTTAGCCGCTTGGTCGCCGAGACCAGTTGTTCGAACTGCCCTCCCCAACCGATCCAATAACCGACCGGCAGCTTGACCTTTTGCGTCACCGCGTCCTGCGCTTCCGAAACAAACGAACCGAGGTCCCGCTCGCGGACGTTGGCCGTCACCACGATGCGCCGCTTGCCGTTCTCGCGGCTGATCTGGTTCGGACCAGGCGCGGAATCGACAGTCGCCACCGACGACAGCGGAACGTAGCGGGGCTGAGCTCCGACGGACCCAACCAAGGCGGTCTTGGTGATGGTGGCCGAACCGGGCTCCTCGGCTGGCAAGGGAATCGGGATCGCGCGGATCGCCTCGATGTTGCCGCGCAGCCGCTCCGGAAGGCGTACGACGATGTCGAAACGACGATCCCCTTCGAACAGTTTCCCGACGCCTTTTCCGCCGACTGCGATCTCGACGATGTTCTGGACATCGCCGACGCTGAGGCCGTACCGCGAGAGAGCCTGCCTATCGAGCTTGACGGTGAGGATCGGCAGGCCGGCGACCTGCTCGGTTTTGACGTCAGTAGCTCCGCGGATTCCCTGTATCACCGACTGCACCTGGCTGGCCGCGCCCTGCAGCACGTCGAGATCGTCGCCGAAGATCTTGATGCCGACGTCGCTGCGGACACCGGAGATCAGTTCGTTCACGCGCAACTGGATAGGCTGCGAGACCTCATAATTGCTGCCGGGAATGTCGTTGGCGGCCTTCTCGATCTCCTCGACCAATTCCGCCTTCGGCTTCTCCGGATCCGGCCACTCGCTGCGCGGCTTGAGCATGATGTACCCGTCCGACATCGACGGCGCCATGGGATCGGTCGCGACCTCAGCCGTGCCTGTCCGGGTGAAAAACTCCTTCACCTCGGGCAGTTGCTGGATCCTCTTTTCCAGCGCCATCTGCAGATCGAGCGACTGCGTCAGGCTCGTTCCGGGAATCCGGATCGCGGCCAGAGCGACGTCGCCCTCATCAAGGCTCGGAATGAACTCGCCGCCCATGCGGCTCGCCGCAAACAAGCTCGCGCCGACGATCAAGACCGCCAAAACCGCCACCACGCCACGGAAGGCGATCGCACGGTCCAGGAGGGGCAGATAGACGCGCTTGGCGGCGCGCATGAAGAAGTTCTCCTTCTCCGACACCTTGCCGGTCACCACGATGGCGACGGCTGCGGGTACGAAGGTAACGGAGAACAGCGCCGCGGCGGCGAGCGCCATCAGCACGGTCAGCGCCATCGGCGTGAACATCTTGCCCTCGACACCCGTCAGGGTCAGTACCGGCAGGTACACGACTGCGATGATCAGCGTTCCGAACAGGCTGGGCTTGATGACTTCTGCCGATCCGTTCCGGATGGTTTCCAACCGCTCCTCGAGATTCAGCAGCCGACCCTTCTCATGTTGAGCTTCGGCGAGCAGGCGAAGACAGTTCTCGACGATGATGACTGCACCGTCGACGATGATGCCGAAGTCGATGGCCCCGAGGCTCATCAGGTTGGCGCTGACCTTCGTTTCGACCATGCCAGTGACCGTCATTGCCATCGACAACGGGATGACGCAGGCCGTGACCAAGGCTGCACGGAAGTTGCCGAGGATGAGGAACAGCACGACGATGACGAGGATCGCGCCCTCAACGAGATTCTTCTCGACCGTCTTGACCGTCGCATCGACGAGGTGGGTCCGGTCGTAGACCGTGCGGGCGACGACGCCGTCGGGAAGCGACTTGGCGATGTCGTTCAGCTTGGCCGCAACCCGCTGGGCCACCGCGCGGCTGTTCTCGCCGATCAGCAGCATCGCGGTACCGAGTACCGTCTCCTTCCCATTGAGCGTCGCTGCGCCCGTGCGGAGATCCTTTCCTTCGGCGACTTGGGCCACATCCCTCACTCGGACCGGTACGCCGCCTCGCGAACCGATGACGATGTCCTCGATCTCGGCGATGTTGGCTACCTGGCCTGGGGTCCGGACCAGATATTGTTCGCCGTTCCTCTCGATGTAGCCGGCGCCGACGTTGGCATTGTTGGCGGCGAGCGCCGTCATCACGTCGCGGAAGCCGAGCTTGTAGGCCATCAGTTTGCCCGGATCCGGCAGCACGTGGAATTGACGTTCGAACCCGCCGATCGTGTTGACTTCGATGACGCCCGGCACATTGCGGAGCTGCGGCTTGATGATCCAGTCCTGGATCGTCCGCAGATCACTCGGCGTGAACTCCTTGCCGCCCGGCGCCTTCGCGCCCGGTTTGGCTTCGACCGTGTAGTGGAAGATTTCCCCGAGACCCGTCGCTACGGGCCCCATGGCGACTTCGATGCCGACGGGAAGCTGATCCTTAACCTGCTGGATCCGCTCGTTGACGAGCTGGCGCGCGAAGTAGATGTCGGTGCCGTCCTGGAAGACGACCGTCACCTGGCTGAGGCCATATCGCGACAAGGAGCGGGTGTATTCGAGCTTGGGCAGCCCGCCCATCGCCGTCTCCACCGGGAACGTGATGCGCTGCTCGGTCTCTAGCGGAGAATAGCCCGGCGCCTGCGTGTTGATCTGCACCTGTACATTGGTGATGTCCGGCACCGCGTCGATCGGCAGGCGGGTGAAATTCCAGCCGCCGAAGGCCAAAAGCCCAAGCACGAACAGGATCACCAGCCAACGCTGGCGGATGGAGAACTCGATGAGGCGCTCAATCATGCTCGGCCTCTCCCTTGCCCATCTCCGCCTTCACGACGAATGAGTTTTGGGCCACGTACTTCTCGCCCGCCTTTACTCCCGCTCGAACCTCCACGAACTTCTGATCGGAGTCCCCGAGTTCCACCGGCCGCGCTTCGAGCTTGTCGTCGCCTTCGCGAACGAATACGACGGTCTTGTTTTCGAAGGTTTGGATCGCGCCGGCATGGATGGCGACCGGCACCTTCCGCTCGGCAAGAATCAGACGGGCTGTCACAAACAGTCCGGGCCGTAGCCTTCCGTCCGGGTTCGGTAATACCACTCGCGCGATAGCTGTCTGGGTCTCACTCGATCCGACTGGCGCCAAGTAGGAGATCTTGCCTTTGATATCGCCGGCGTTGTCGTCCGGATCGATCAGGACCTCGTCTCCGATCCGTACGCGCCTGAGATCCTGACGGTAGATCGACAAGTCGCACCAGATCGTCGACAGGTCCGCCACGACGAATGACGGCTTCTGCTCGGAGACGTATTCGCCGAGCGAAATCTGACGGTCGATCACCGTGCCGGCGATCGGCGCCTTGAGATCGTAGACCGTCAGGCTCTGGTTGCTTTCGATGGACGCCAGCAAGTCGTCCTTGCCGATCACGTCGCCGATCCGGCGCTTGATCGCACGCGCGATGCCGGGGAAGCGCGGCGTGACCTGGACGACGGTCTCCTGATTGGCGCGTAGCACGCCGTTGAACGACAAGGTTTCGGTCAGGGTCGCAGGACCCGCTTCGGCGAAGGTCGCGCCTGCAGCCGCCAACTTGACATCGCTGATGACGATGCGGTCGGCGCCATGCTCGTCCTTCTCGGCGTGCTCGTTGCCGGCCTTCTCCTCCTTCGCGTCCTGCTTCGCGGCCTGCTGCGTCGCGGCGGGCGCGTCCTTGGGCATCAGCATGCGATAGCCGAAGGCGCCGGCGGCGGCCGCGACCAGTGCGAGGACGATTGCGCTCGAAGTCTTCATCGTGCGCTCTCCCGCGCCAGAGCGAAGGGATTGCCGACGAGTCCTTCGATCGTGGCAACGGCGACATGGTAGTTCTGCAGCGCCTCCTGCTCCCGCAGACGAGCCTGGGTGACGTTGGCCTGCGCGTCCAACACTTCGAGCAGCGAGAAGCGCCCGGCGCCGTAACCCTGTTCGATCTCGTTGGAGGCGGCCTGGGCCTTCGGGATGCCGGAGTCGCGAAGTATCGCGAGTTCCCGCAGCGAGCCCTGAACGTTGTCGTATGCCCGTCCAGCGACGACGATCAGCGTGTTGCGGTTCGCCTCGCGTTCCGCCCGCGTCTTGGCGAGGTTCTGCTGTGCCGAGAGGATGTTGCCCTGGTTCTGATCGAAGATTGGGATCGGAACCGTGAGGCTGAGCCGCACCGCGTCGTCGTTGGTCTCGTTGTAGTGTCGCCATCCGGCGGAAAGGCGAACGTCAGGATAAGGCCTGAGCCGCGCCAGCAGCAGTTCGGCGTTGCGTTGCGCATAGACCGCATTCCACCGGACCAGTTGCGGGTTGGCGTCGATGGCGGCGATCACCGTCTGGAAAGATGGCGCGCGCGTGGTGGCATCGAGCCGTCCCGAGACGGCGCCGAATTTCGGGGAAGTGTCGCCCATGAGCACCGCCAATTCGCGGCGCGCGCTGGCCAGGTTTGCCTTGGTGCGCTCGCGATCGGCCTTCACCAGGGCCGCTGCGACTTCGGCGCGGCCGGTCTCGGCAGGCGACGACGCACCGGCATCGACCCGGCGCTGAAGCAACGGCGTCAGACGCTCAAGGGCGGCGACCTGCTCGTCGAGGATCTGGATCCGCCGCTGCAGCCCGAGCACGTTCAGAAACGCGATGGCCGTTTCCGACAGAATCTGCAGACGCACCGCCTGGCGCTCGATCGTCGCACCGTTGACGCCGGCCTGGCCGGCCGCGATGCGGGCCTCGCGCTTGCCGAACAGCTCGAAAAGCTGGCTGATCTGCAGCGTCGTCTCGGCCGACTTCGTCCCGCGATAGATGCCCGAACCGAAGGAGTTATCCTGTTCGTAGCTCAGTTCCGGATTGAGGAGCGCCCCCGCCTGAATGCGCTGGCCCGTCGCGATCCCGATGTCGCGTTCGGCGGCGGTCAAGCGTGGGCTGGTCGCGAGCGCGCGTTGCAACGCCGCCCCGAGATTGAGGGTCTGCGAATGCGACGCCGCCGTCAGCCAAGGACTGACCAGCAACGCCGTCGCGCACGCGAAACGCGTGACGCACTTTGAAAACATGATGAAAACCTGACGAAAGACGGAATCAGAGCGCGATGCGCCCAGCGGTCATTTTCAGGTCAGGAACTTCGGTGGGGGCGGATCGAGACCGCGCACGGTGTCGGTGAGAGGGGTCGTGGCCCGGATGAGGACCGCCAACTTGGGTTCCATCACAGTCATGGCCTGCTGCGGAGGCGCCGCGACGGAAACCGCGAAGCAGCCATGGCAGTGATGGTCGACGATGGCACCCGTCTCAGGGCCGCTATCGGACTTGATATCGACCATCCAAGCCACCGGCGAACCGGTTGGATTGGTCACGTCAAGGTCGAGACACCGATGCAGCGCCCCCGACATCAGATAGGTCACGATCAGAAATACGGACACGATCCCGCGCAAAGCAGGAATATGCCTTAATCCAGATCTGATCCGACCAATCGTCAATGACCACACTCTACGTTCGCGAGTTGGTAGGTAGCATGGGCACAAGGCTCACGTCGACCCGCAATATTATAACAATCCCAAACATTTGTTGCGTGTCAATCGCAACTTCTAGGAATCGAGCATGCGGGTAACCCTGTCCCAGTTCTGGGACGTGGCTGCAGGCTTTTCTTCGGAGGCACCGTACCCGTCTTATGCGACGTTCTTTCACGGCTTCCTAAACGATAGCATTGCAACTCGTCCGATCCGCACCGAATGCGAGGACTGCAGTTTGGCCCCGGCAAAGCCCGCCTTTTTGAAGAGTTTGCCCCAAGTCCCATCGACGTGGGACTGAACCGCGATCCTACTTGAAATCTGCGCTGCAAGGTTGAGGACGATTCGTTCCTCCCGGTTGGTCGGCCGGTCATAGTCCGCAGCGTACAGTGCGCCCCCACGCCGCAGGACTCGGAAAGCCTCCTTCGCCAAGGCGATTTTTTCATCGGGAGCCCGCAGGTGGAAAGACAGTACGCATATCGCGCGGTCGAAGCTGCCGGTGTGGACCGGTAGGGCAGCAATGGAAGGTGCGTCGACGAACGTAATATTCGAAATTTGCTGCTTTTCGATAGCTCGCTTTGACTTTCGGACGATCGATGGATCGGGATCCGCCACAACGATACTGAGCTCGGTGAACCGTTCTGCAAGCGAGATCGCGGTCGCAGCGCTTCCCGGTCCGAACGCCAAGAGGCGCTCTCCGCTCTTCGGAGGAACCAGATCGAACAAGGGCTCCTGCCACGACGTGTCGCGCAGCATTGCAGCGGCGAAGCGATAGTAAAGCGGTTTGAGCGCCGCCACGACCAAAATCGATAGAAACTTCATGCGGTGTCGCGACCGCGAGGCCAATGGCGGAGAGCGTCCGAAGCCGTCAGAAGCTTCGCGCGCTTGAGGACGCTCTTCAGCTCCTCGAGTTCTGCGAGAAGTCGATGCGCCTTGCCGCTCGCGTTATTGGCAACATACGCGTTCGCTGCGTTCATGGAACTAGATAGGCTTTCTATCTGCCACCGAGCGCTGCTCGAAAGTGCGAGGAGCACAACACGGCGATCGGTCGCGCTCGGCTTGCGACGGATCAGTCCTTTGGACTCGAGCAATTGACACTGCGCCGTGACGAACGACGCGTCCACTGCCAGTTTCTCCGACACCACGCTGACCCGCACCCCCTCTTCGTCCGCGAGATGCGATATCGCCATCAGGATGTTCCATTGAGCCACCGTGACACCCAGACCGGCCGCCCAGCACTTCTGCACTTCGTTTAGACAGCCGTGAATTTGCTTCACCTCCCAAGACAATCGCTGCAAGAGGTCGTCCGGCGCCGAAGTCTGCGAATCTTCAACTTGCTTGGTTTCCATAACGTGATCCTTCAATTCCAATGCGGCCGCCGACGGCGCCTGCAAAACGGAATGGCCCGAAAGAGCGGCTTCTGAAAAATGCGCTGTCGATCCAGGTCGCCTGCATGCTCGCGGCCCCGGCAACTTGGCTGAGCTCGCAAAGGCTTTGAGAGCGACGCCGTCGCCATCCCAAAGGCAGGGACGACAGCATCGCGCTGCGGCGCGAGGGAGGTTCGACGGAAAACGGAAACAGGACGCGCGATGCGTCCCGCGTCGTTCGCTTTAGGTCAGAGATTTCGGCGGGGGCGGATCAAGACCGCGAACATTCCCGTATAGGGGAGCCGCCGATTTCGGCAACTCAGCGGGCCTCACATCCAAGTGAGTTCCGCCTGTTGCGCCGGCCCGGGGACCGACACCGAAAAGCAACCGTGACAGTGGTGATCGGCCACCAAACCTCGTTCGGGCGATTGGGAGCTCTTGCCGTCCGTAGCCACGATCGCCGAGGCTGATCCGGAGCGAATGGCGACGTCGACATCACCGAGTCCATGCAGAACGCCAGACAGGACATACGCCAGGGTCAGGAGAGCGGACACGATCCCGCGCAACGCAGTGATGCGCCGAGTTCCCGATATGACCTGACTAACCGACAATGATGACCCACTTGGTGAAGACAACGGGGCTACCTAACATGATGGCTACCTTCCGTCGATCCGCGAAAAATCGCGAGCGCGTCGCTGGTCGAACGGTTCCAACTTCGGGCTGCCGCCCGCTGAGCGCTTCGTGGCCTACAAATCCTCACCAGCCAACTTTCTGAGTTCGTTCTTGTCGTCTTCGCGCAGGATCGTGTTGGCAACTTGATCGTAGGCCCGGGTAGCAGCAACGAGACTGCTCATCTCATGGACCGCGTTTACGTTCGCCCCCTCCAAGGCTCCCGTAGCGAGCCGAATCTGCGCCGGAGGCACCTCGTTCGCAGGCAACTCCGATGAAAAAAGCGTGCTTCCCTCGGCGCGCAACTTGGCATTATCCTCGAACTTCACCAGGCGCAGACGTCCTATCGGTCCCCTCGCCGTCGAGATGGTCCCATCGGCTCCGATGCCCACCGGCCCATCGCGTGGCGGAACCTGTAAGGGGCCGGTCGCAGTCAACACGATATCGCCCGACAACGTGACCACGCGGCCTTCCTTGTCGAGCGTGAACGCTCCGTTCCGCGTGTAGCGATCTCCGGCAGCTGTCCGGATCACAAAGAAGCCGTCACCGACGATAGCGACGTCGGTCCCGTTCCCGGTGGCCTTGAGGGGGCCGCCGGAAAAATCAGTGTAGCCGGTGGCGGCCACAAGCGATCGCATCGGAGCCGAGGGTATGTCGTCGGCTTCCTTCGCCTTCGTGAGATATTCGCGGAACTGAAGCCCCTCGCGTTTGAATCCGGTCGTCGTCTGGTTAGCAACGTTTCGAGCAACCTTGTCCAATTGCTGTTGCAGCGTGATCAATCGCGATAGCCCGATGACGGTCTTGTCGGACATTGGAAGACTGCCTTTCAAACTGCCGAATGAGGCCGGTGGTCGCCCTTACGCTGCGCTTGCTTGGTTTGAGGATCGCAGCGGACGGGATCCGCCGCGCGCTCGGTTCTCGGCTTGGAGCCGACATAACTGCGCGCGGCTTTGCCTTGCCGTCGACAATGTCGTCGGATGGAGCCTTCAGCCCTTGTACTTGGCTTGGCCCGACTTGCCCGTGTCCGTCTTGATCATGAGTGTGATCGCGGTGGATGCCGTAATCGGCTTCTTCGTTTCACCCTTCAGGACGTTCTCTCCCGACGGAGAAAGGACAATCGTCTCGCGATCGTCGCCGTTCACGACCAGAGCGGAGGCCGTATAGCCCTTAGTCGACACGGGCTTGTTGTCCTCGTTGAGGACGTTGAACGTCACGGCATTTCCCGACGGCAGGAACTCGATATGCACGCCGGCCGCATCCGCAAGAACGCCGCCATTGGGTCCCTTCGAACCGTGTGAGTGTTGAGCGTGAGCCGGGACGACCGAAAGCAGTACGGCGAGTATGAATGCGGCGGGTTTCATGCAGTTTCTCCTTGTGCGGTTGCGGAAGTCGACTTCGTCGTGACCGCTTCACGACGGAAGAGCGTGTAGAGCGCCGGCAAGACCAGCAGCGTCAAAATGGTCGATGATACGATCCCGCCGATGACCACGGTGGCGAGTGGCCGCTGCACCTCGGCGCCGGCGCCGGTCGCGATCGCCATGGGCACGAATCCCAGGCTTGCCACCAGGGCGGTCATCAGAACCGGCCTCAACCGGGTCAGCGCCCCCTCGCGAACGGCTTCGACGACAGGGCGGCCCTCCGATCGCAGCTTCTGGATGAACGCGATGATGACCAGGCCATTCAGCACTGCGACGCCCGATAGCGCGATAAACCCGATACCGGCGCTGATCGAAAGCGGGATGTCGCGCAGCAGCAGGGCGGCAATGCCACCCGTGAGCGCGAGCGGCACCCCGCTAAAGACCAATGCGGCATCGGCAAAAGATCCCAGGCTCATGAAGAGCAACACGAAGATCAGGAGCAGCGCGATCGGAACGACGATGGTCAGCCGCTTGGTTGCGGAAACCAACTGCTCGAACTGTCCTCCATAGGTGATCCAGTAACCCGCCGGCACCTTGACGCCGTCGGTGATCCGCCGCTGGGCGTCGGCAACGAACGAGCCGAGGTCTCGGCCGCGCACGTTCGCGGTGACCACGATGCGCCGCTTGCCGTTTTCCCGGCTTATCTGATTGGGACCCGGAGCCGCGTCGATCTCGGCGACCGAGGAGAGCGGGACATAACGGACCTGCCCCAACGGTGAATTTCCCCAAGCCGCCTTGATGGCCCCAGCCTGACCTTCGCGCACGGGAAGAGGGATCGGAAGATTGCGGATCGCTTCCATATCCGAGCGAAGGTGTTCGGGCAGCCGAACGATGATTTCGAAACGACGATCGCCTTCGAACACCAGGCCGGCGCTCTTGCCTCCGACCGCGATCTCGACGATGCCCTGCACATCGGAGATGCTCAGGCCTTGTCGTGCCAAGGCCTGCCGGTTCAATTTGACCGTGAGCACGGGCAGCCCGGAGACCTGCTCCGTCTTCACGTCTGCAGCCCCCTGCACACCTTGCAGCACGCTTTGCACCTGGCCGGCGACCTGCAGAAGCGTGTTCAGGTCGTCGCCGAAGATCTTGACCCCGACGTCGCTGCGAACGCCCGATATCAACTCGTTGAAGCGCATCTGAATCGGCTGGGTGAACTCATAGTTGTTGCCCGGCACCTCCGCGACGACCTTTTCGATCTTGGAGACGAGCTGCGCCTTGGTCATCGAAGGATCAGGCCACTGAGCGTGGGATTTGAGCATGATGTAAGTGTCGGCGACGTTCGGCGGCATCGGATCGGTCGCCACCTCTGCCGTGCCGATCTTGGAAAAGACCTCACGGACCTCAGGCACCCTCCGGATGGCCTCCTCCAGCTTGATCTGCATATCCACGGCCTGCGTCAGGCTCGTCCCCGGAATGCGCATCGCGTGCGTGGCGACATCGCCTTCATCGAGCGAGGGTATGAACTCGCCGCCCATGCGAGACGCGGCAATTCCGCTGACGATCACCAACGCGCCGGCCGCCAGTGCGACCATGTGTCGATTGCGTATCGAGGCATCGAGAAGCGGCACATAGGCGAAGCGAGCCCCGCGCATGAACCAGTTCTCCTTCTCGGTCACTTTGCCGGTCACCAGAATGGCAACAGCGGCCGGAACAAAGGTCATCGACAAGATCGCGGCGCCGCCCAACGCCATGAGAACTGTCAGGGCCATGGGCGTGAACATCTTCCCTTCGACGCCCGTCAACGTGAGAACCGGGAGGTAGACGACCGCGATGATGAGGGTGCCGAATAGGCTGGGCTGCACGACCTCCCCTGCTCCCGCCAAAATCGTATCGAAACGCTCCTCGCGGCTCAGTATGCGCCCTCTGCGGTGCTGCTCCTCCGCAAGCAGCCGCAGGCAGTTCTCGACGATGATGACCGCACCGTCGATGATGATGCCGAAGTCGATGGCGCCGAGCGACATGAGGTTCGCGCTGACCTTATTCTCGACCATTCCCGTCACGGTAATGAGCATCGACAAGGGAATGACGAGCGCGGTGGCGACGGCCGCTCTGAAGTTGCCGAGGATCAGCAGCAGGATCACGATGACGAGGATCGCGCCCTCGAGCAAATTCTTCTCCACGGTAGCGATCGTGGCCTCGACGAGGCGCGTGCGGTCGTAGAGCGCCCTCGCCACCACACCGTCGGGCAGGGTTTTCGCGATCTCGTCCAGCTTCGCCGATACACGCTGGGCCACCGTGCGGCTGTTTTCGCCGATGAGCAGCATGGCCGTGCCGACGACGGTCTCGCGCCCATTCAGCGTTGCCGAACCGGTACGGAGCTCTCGCCCTTCGATCACCTCTGCGATGTCGCCGATCCGGACCGGGATCCCTTCCCGCGCCCCGATCACGATGTTTCGGATGTCGCTCGCGTCGCCCACCTGCCCCGGCGTGCGAACCAGGTATTGTTCGCCGTTCCGCTCGATGTAGCCCGCGCCGACGTTGGCATTGTTCGATGCAAGCGCGGTCATCACATCGCGAAAATTCAGCCGATACGCCATCAGCTTGGTAGGATCGGGCAGGACGTGGAATTGCCGCTCGAACCCGCCGATGGTGTTGACCTCGACCACGCCAGGCACCGTCCGCAACTGCGGCTTGATGATCCAATCCTGGATCGTGCGAAGGTCTATCGGGCTGATCTCGCTCCCGTCGGGGTTTTTGGCTGCCTTCTTCGCCTCGACGGCGAACATGAATATCTCTCCGAGGCCCGTCGAAATCGGTCCCATCGCCATTTCGATGCCGTTCGGCAGGAGGTCTTTCACCTGTTGCAAACGCTCGTTGACCAACTGGCGCGCGAAATAGATGTTCGTGCCGTCGGCGAAGACGACGGTGACCTGGCTTAGTCCGTATCTGGACAGCGACCGTGTGTACTGGAGGTTCGGTAGCCCGCCCATGCCGGTTTCGACTGGAAACGTGATGCGCTGTTCGACCTCCAGAGGTGAATAGCCCGCCGCGCTCACGTTGATCTGCACCTGGACGTTGGTGATGTCCGGTACCGCGTCGATCGGAAGGCGCGTGAAGTTCCAGGCTCCTATCGCCCCGACCGCAAGCACCGCAAAGAGGACCAGCCATCGCTGGCGTATCGAGAATGCGATTATCGCGGTGATGACCCCGTGCTTCCGCTCGCCGATCGGGCCCTGCTCAGTGCTCATGGGCGGCTGTTCCCTTGGCTATTTCCGCCTTGACGATGAAACTGTTCCGTCCCACGTACAGGTCGCCCTCCTCCAGGCCGAACTGCACCTCGACGTGCTCGCGATCGCGAGCACCCAGCTCGACCTCGCGCACCTCGAATTTCAGGCCATTGCGGACGAAGACGACGTTGCGGTTTTCGAAGCTTTGGACGGCGGTCGATTTGACGACGATCGGCGCGGACTTGTCCGAGAGCATCAGGCGCGCCGTGACGAAGATGCCTGGCCTCAGTCTTGTCCCCTCGTTCGGCACGCTGGTGCGCGCAAGAGCGCTCTGCGTATCCGCACTGCCGACAGGCGAAATGTAGGTCAGCCTGGCCTCGATCGGCTCCCCGCCGTCGCCGACGTCGATGACGACCTTGTCGCCTTCCCGCACCCGCTTCAGGTCCCGTCGATAGACGGATAGGTCGACCCATACGGTGGAAATATCGGCGATCGTGAAGGCTGCCTTTTGCTCCGACGCGTATTCACCGAGAGAAATTTGGCGGTCGATGACCGTGCCGGCCAACGGCGCCCGGATCTCATACGTCGTGAGACTCTGGTTGCTCTCGATCTTGGCCAGAAGGTCGTTCTTTTCGACGCGATGACCGACGCTCGCCTTGATCTCGCGGACGACTCCTGGAAATCGCGGAGTTACCTGAACGAGAGCCTCCTGATTTGGCTGCAAAATGCCGTTGAGGAGCAGACTGTCGCGAAGAACGCCGGGCGTTGCGACGAGGAGCTCGATATCGGAAGACCTGAGCTTGTCGTCGCTCATTTCGACGCCGTCGGCGTGACCTCCTTCTTCGTGGCCATGCCCCGCCTCCGATTGCTTGCCGGAGCTCTGCTGAGGCAAGTTCAACAGGAAGAAGCCGATTGCAGCCAGGGCGATAGTTGCCAGGACCGAGTTCGCGAAAAGCCGCTTCATGGCGCGCTTCTCGCTGCGCGGCGGGCGCGGTCGCGCAGCGCCAGGAAAACGAGGGTTCCCAAGCCGCATCGACCGGCCGACGACGAACGCCGCTCCCGCGTCTCGAAACCCATGGGCAAAGCGACGAATACATGCGCTCGCGCTTCTCGCGCGGCAGCGATCTCAGAAGACATGGAAATAGACCTGCAAACGAAGGCAAGAAGGCGCACGGATGCGCCGAGCGGGTTCGTTCAGATCAGGCCTTTGGAGGGGGAGTATCCAATGCGGAGGAGGTGCCGGTCAGTCGCTTCGTCGGCATAGCGACCGGCTTCGTCACGGCCGCAGCGAGCGACCAGGCTGCCGTGGCCCGAGCGGGCGAGACGGAGAAGCACCCGTGGCAATGCCGTTCGGTCAGAACGCTGTCGCCACCCGTCGTGCTTCCCAGCCCTGCAGTCGAAAAGACGGTCTCGGTCGAGCCGGTGATTGCCACATGGTCGATATGGGCACTATGGAGGACGGCGGCGCTCAAATGGCCGAACGCAAGCAACAGAACCAGCAGATCGCGTAGCCGGCGAAGGAGAGCATTGCTGGTGGCGGCGATCGGCATAACGCGAGGCAAATCCGCAGAGGCAGAAGTGGCGCTGTCGCTATGGGCGACTCGGCATACTTGGCACTCCTACACGTCGCTCGATCGGTTGTCCTCAGCAAAAACGCGGGGTGCGACAATGTTGCCGCGCTCGCTGCGGCTACCCGGCTACAAGAAGTTACTGCAGCCACTTCGCCTTCTTTGAGTTCCGCGTTGCAACGCAAGCTCTAGCCTACGCGACGCTCCGGGTCTTTTCGGAGGGTTGAGATAGGCCGGTGGTCTCGGCTGCCTCGGATTTCGCATCGGCTATTCGCTCCACCGATCCGGCGATGCCTCGCAGCGGCGTGCCGAAGTCAGGAATGTCGATCAAAGCCAACAGCAAACCGGCGATCCAGAACGCGTGCATCCCGGTGAACAAGGAGATCAGGCCGAGCACGGCGACGAACTCGAACTGCAGCTTTTGTGACTTGTGCGCCATCCGCTCGGGCAGGCTGTGCAGCTTCCAGTAAAGCACCCCCACGGAAAAGATCACCCCCACCAAGAAGACCCCCATCACCACCAGGAGCACGTCGGAGCCATCGGCCCCCGGCAGGAAGAACGGAAGCTTATGAAGAGCCTGAGGGTGAATTTCGGTTGCCAAACCTGTCTCCCGACAAAGAGCAGAATTCTTCTCTCCAAATAGGAGCGCTCGCACCGACGATATTGATCCAAATCAACGAATGAGGGCAAACGCTCCGCACCCGAGGCGACGTCCGGCATAACACTGCGTCAATTCCTGAGGTGCGATCGGCGCCCGCCTCTCCGGATGCAACGAGATGCCTACTGAGCCTTTCGCGGGTCGTCGGTAGAGTTCAGATAGTCTATCCCGGTTGGACCAATGCCAGTCACCTGGAACTCGACCTCTTCACTTCTCGTTTCTGCGAACTGCCAAACTCGAGGCGGCACATGCGAGAACGTGCCTTGTGGGAAAGCGACCAGCTTTGTGCTGTCGACGCTGTCGCCGATCGCCGAATAGTACGTGCCCGCAATGATGGTGCGAACCCGTTCGTCTGGATGGGAATGTACAGGCAACTTGAAGTTCGCCGGCAACTTGACGCGGACTACGAACAGGCCCGGCTTTGCCGGATTTCCATAGAGGACGGCAATTTGCGCACCCTTTCCCATGGCCGGCAGAGCATTCCACTTGAGGTCGGCGGCCGTAAGACGGGTGTAGGCGGCGGGTCGATCCTGCGCCCATGCGGGAGGTGATCCAAGGAAATCGAACATGAGCGCAGCGCAAATCACCAGCCCAAAGAAGCGCATCGCACTCTCCCATGCGGGTTAGAGCTCGGAATTCTTGTCACGTGTGATCGGTAGCCTGGCCTCAGACTCGACTGGCGAAGCTTCTGCTTCATCAAATCATCCCAACGATCATCTACTTCATTTCGCTCGCCAGAAACCGATTGACGCGACCAATCGCATCGGCGCGCGCTTCCGGATTTGAACCCATCATGGGTGCGCTGCCGTCCGGCCGCCTCTGACTCGTCATTGGCGCCAGTGGAAGGTTCGGATGGTCGAACGCGTGAACTGTATCTGGATAGAAGTGCGCCTCGATTGAAGGGCTGCCAGCCTCTCTTGCGCGCGCTATCATGGCCTTGCATGGCCCGGCAGGCGTGGCCGTGTCCGCCTCGCCCATCAGGAGCAGCATCGGTTGACGAGGCTGCCATTTGGGATCTTTATCCGCGACCGGAGGGCAGTTCGGGTAAAGGGCGATCGCTGCGCGAAAATCCTTTTCAGGCGATACAGCCGTGGGCAAGCTCGCAGCGGCAATGGTAAACATCATTGCCATTCCACCATACGATTGCCCCAAGATGGCAATGCTGTCGGGGCGGACGTCGGAACGCGTCCTCAAATAATTCAATGCGCCGAACGCATCCATCGGCGTCTCCCGGTTCGGAAGGACGGGTCGCGAGAAGACCGGCAGTAACGCGCATAGGCTGCCATGGCCGCGTGGTTGAAATGAATCGATCAACAGGACCACGTAGCCATTCTGAGAGAGAACCTCACCCCACGTCCCGTACAATGGACGGACCTCGCCCTTATCGTTCGTGGCGCCATCGCATCCATGAATGCTGACAACGGCGGCAAACGGGCCCGGTCCAGACGGCTTGTACAGGTAACCGCTGATTGCGGTGGGCGTCCCGTTCTTCAGGTCGCCGTCGGTAGATGGGAAGGTCACCTTCTCTTGTGCGTGCGACAGCGGTCCGAGTGCGACCAAGCCACAAATGAAAGCTGCCATGCTCGCCGACCAACGCATCGTCGCCCTAAGCTGTTTGAAGACCATGCCAGCCCCCCAAATGCCACACTTGCTTGCAGTTGCGCAGATTGGCATGATCATCGTGTCGCTGTTATCCCCCGATCGGGGGATCATGGATTCTGCAATGAAGTCTGCCGCGCTAACCTAGTCCGCTTGAATACTGCGGGCTTTCGAAGAGCTGGACGTCATGAAGCCGCAGGACGATGCGTTGCTCGACGTGATCTACGGCGCGATCGCCAATCCCGAGAGCTGGCCCGATGTCCTGACACGAACCTCCGATCACCTCGGCGCCATCGGAGGTCTCATTACCCAGGTGCCAAAGCGGGGTCGTCCGCTCACCGTGATGGGTCGACTGTCTCCGGAATCCCTCGAAACCTACCACAAGCACTATCAATGGAATCTGTGGTCGGAGGCCATGAGGAGCGCCCCCTCCGGCAAGGCGGTCGCCGTCAACTCTTTGACGGAGCTTGGCGCCATCCGCAAGACCGGGTTCTACACCGATGTTCTCGCTCCGCAACGTATCGTCGACGCCGTCCAATTCAGCCATCAATCGATGCGCCTTGGCGGCGGGGTTGGAGGATTCGGCTTCATGCTATCGGCGCGCGGCGCCGATAGCATAGACGAGTCGCTGCGGCGTCTTCAGCGGCTCGTCCCACATCTAGGGCGCGCGCTCGACGTCACCATGCGGTTGGGCGATCTCGAAGATGGTACGCGGCAGCTAGGCAGGGTTCTGCAGCTACTGCCCACTCCTGCTCTCCTTCTCAACGGCAGCGGCTGCATCACCTTGGCGAATCCGGCGGCCGAAGCTTTGATTAGCTCCGGCGACGGCCTCAGGGCAGAGCGGAACGGTGGTCTTCGACTCGCTGCGGCCTTGCCGACGGAAACAAACGCCCTGCACCGCGCCTTGAGGCTATCGCTGGCCGTTGCCCTAGGTGCCGGCAAAGAGCTTGGCTACCCCCTGCGCCTGACCCGTCCATCCGGAGCAGCTCCGCTTCTGGTCCTTTCCGTTCCGCTGCCACCTCCTGCATTCGTGTTCTGGGAAATGCTTCCTCAGGCGCGTGTGTTGGTCTTGATCCTCGACCCCAGCACGCGATCGCGCGTATCTGTAGACGCGGTCCAAGTCACCTTCGGCCTGACTCCGGCCGAGGCCCGCGTCGCCGTACTCATCGGAAGCGGACTGAGCGGCCCCGAGGCCGCGGCATTGCTCGGGATATCGCCGGCGACGGTTAAGACGCACCTGAAGCAATGTTTTGAGAAGTGCGGCGTTCACTCACAGGTTGCCCTTGCGCGTGTCCTCGGTTCGCTACCTACGGATTTGCGCGGACTCAGGTCATGAGGCTTTGGCCTTAGCCAAATCGCGGGCAGATCCCGTGCGTGCTGCGCGATCTCGCGCGTCTGCGGCATCAAGTCCGGCCGTCGTCGGAAACCGTCATCCGCTGCGGGACGCAATGCCCGATGAGCGCGCAAAGGCCCGGAGGAACCGCGGGGCGCCGCTGGAAGGCCCCTTTCCTCCGACGAGAGAGGCGCCTTACTTCGCCGCGCGGGCCTTCACCTTGCGAGCTTTGAGGTAAGCCCGGAGCGCCTTCTCGGCGAGAATGTAGGCGGGCTGACCGTCCTCGATTGCCGCCATCTTGAGGGATTTGATGACGTCCCAAGGCAGATAAAGCAAAATCTGCCGCCTGCCGTCTTCCCCCTCACGGGCCTCCGATACGTCAACCTTGGGCCGCTTCATCCATCGTTCTCCGCAAATAGCCAGGCGTGGATAGCTGACTATCAAAATACGCATACCATCGAGACGCGCTCCCGAGTAGCCGAAATAGACGATTTTAACGCCCTTGTTCACAGCTTCGTAACACATTGCCGGCTCGCCGCGTTGGACAATTCCCGCCTCGGCGTTGCACTATTCGTCACTTCTAGATAGCTAGCTATCTCTTGACTTGACGATGGCGCACGGCTATTTGGCGATTATCGGTGTGGAAATGCGGCGATCAACATGAGCAACGACGAAGAGAACGACGGGGCGGCGGTACGGATCGCGCAGTTCATCGTCCAAGGAGTTTCTCAGCCATGTGCGTCGACATTCCCGGCCATCCGTCCGACCTCCGCCCCTTCCTGACCGCCAAGAGCCCGACCCCGATTCCGGTCGGCGACGCGGTCCGGCTCGATCTCTTGATTCAGTTGGCGCTCGATCCCGCGGTGACGGTCATCGAGCACGTCGCTTCGGTCACTCTCTGCGGGGTCGCCTACCCGCTGGATCTTCTGCTTGCGACGCGCGGCGAAGCGCGGTTGATCCTCGACGTCGGACCTCCGCTTCGCGATCTCGACGACGAAGGAACGCTCCTGCTCGCGGCCGACGAGCTTCGGGCGATGATCGTGCCTCTCTCGCCGGACGAGGTGCAGGCGCTACCGAGGTCATCGAACGCCAGGTTGATCTGGGCCTACCGTAAGCGCCAGGTTCCCGCCGATGGCCGAGAGCGGATCTTCGCGGCCATCGAGGACGACGGCGACTGCACCGTTGCCAGTCTGGGCTTTGGTCTCCGCGACTGGGTCTTCGCGCTCGCCTGCGAGGGCGCCGTCGCGATCGACATCGATCGCGACCCGATCGTCGACGCCCGCGTGCGTCTTGGCCGGTCTGCCCGAGTCCCGCCGCTCCGCTCCAACACACCGCGCTGAGGTTCCGAATGTGCGAATGGCGTCAACGGCTCATCGTCCGGTTTCCCGAGTTGTTCGACAGCACCACGTTCGGCGGGCACCTCCCCGGCCTTTCGCTGGTGGATGATGGTTGGCAGCACATCGTCTGCCGAGCCATCGCCCGGATCGCGACGGCGGTCGGCACCTCGCCGCTGAGGATCACAGCGATCTCCAGGCGATCCGGAGTGCTGAGGCTCGATTACCATCGTTCCTCGTCGATCGCGCGTCTCCCGGATATCGAGGCCGCGATCCAGTACGCCATCGCGCTGGCGGAGGCAGGCTCGGCATGCACGTGCGAGCGGTGCGGTCGCGAGGGATGTCTTCACCAAGTCGGTTCGGAACTCGTCACCGCGTGTCTGGCGCATGCGAACGGGGTGAAGGTGCGTAATGTGCGTGGCTTCGAAAACCTGCATGTCGTGCGGTCGTTTGACGGTAGACGTCCGGGGCCGATAATTCTTGGTCGTTATGACCGGATTTCCGACGCCTTCATCGCGGTCGATCCGCACTCGCTCCCGGCAGAGGAGTGAGGTGGTGCGCATCTGGACCATGAGCGATCTCCATCTCGAATCCGCGAGGGGCTGGGACCTGCCCTCTCCTTCGAAACGGCCTGCCTATGACGTGTTCGTTTGCGCCGGCGATCTCATGCCGGGCTTCGCGCGGGGCGTGAAGTGGTTGGCTGAGCGTATCCACGACCATCCGGTCGTGGTGGTGGCCGGCAATCACGAATTCTTTGGGCGGGACATCGACCGCGAGATCGAGAAGGCCCGCGAGGCCGCCTTCGGCACCAACGTCGTCGTACTTGAAGACGAAGCCAAGATGGTCGGCGGCGAAGACGGCGTCCTCGTCGCCGGCGCGGTCGGGTGGACCGACTTCGACCTGTACGGCACACCGGAGAAATCCATGCTCGCGGCCGCCGCCGGCATGAACGACTACCGTCGGATCCGCACGGATCGTTATGTCCGGCGGCTCCGTCCTCGAGACACGCTCGCCCGCCACCGCAAGACCCGCAAGTTCATCTCGTCGACGTTCGGCGGGCCGAAGACGTCGAAGCGGCTCCTCGTCACCCATCATCCCCTCCACGCTTTCGGCGGTCGGAGCCGTCCGACGTCGACCACGGACGAGCAGTATCTCTTGGGCCCGGCCTACGCTTCGCGTTGCCCCGAAGTGTTCACTCTCGGTCTGGACGCGGCCATCAGCGGGCACACGCACGTCAGCTTCGAGCTGGAGGTCGAGGGCGTGAAACTCATCGCGAACTGCAAGGGATACGGCCCCTGGGACGCTGTCTCGCGCTGGGAAAACGATGACTTCGATCCCTGCTTCACCTTCGACATCTAGGAGGACGCGATGGACGACGAGATCACGCCCGCGCCGCACGACTACGGCTTCTACTCGACCCATCCTTCGACCGGACATGAACCATGCGCTTCGACCACAGGATCCGCCCCCGATCTGCCGATTTCGTTTCGGCAAAGGCTTCACGACCGATTCCGCACGCTGGCGGGATCGTCAGGGACGCCTTGCTACAGGCAACGTTGGACCCCGAAATCCTTGAAATCGACTTCATCGGGACGGCGGGGACCGAAGCGCGGCCGGTAGATCTTCAGGTGGTCACCTTCCGGACAACTGCCGGCTGGCGGTATCTGGACATCGAGGTTGCCCGGCCGCTGCGGTCGCTTGGGGAAGCCGATGCCTTCGACCGGGAACTTCGCGCGCGCGGCTTGGCGCCCTACACATTGACGGGAGCTGATATTCTCAAGGAGCCCCGCTTCTCGACGGCTCGAGCGATTTGGACGTACCGTCGCTTTTCGGTCCCGCTGGACATGCGACACCGGCTGCTCGCGGCCTTGGCGGAGGACGGGCCGATGTCGCTCCATCATCTCTGCACTTTGGTACCCGGACCGCGCGATCCGTTTGCGTCGGTGCTATCGCTCGCATGCCGCAACGAGGTCGAGATCGACATTTCGACGCCGCTGAGTCCCTCGACGACCGTGAGATCTCGCTCATGACCGGGGGGTTCTCCAAACTGCGGCACGGCTTGTTGCCCGCTCCGGAAGACGATCCGAGGGTCTCCGACCTAGAGACAGCGATCGAAGGTCTACCGGATGATGTTCCTGCTCGCCGCTCCGATCGACCTAGCGCACGGCTGAATGCGAAAAAGGTTCGCGGCGCTATCGTTGCCGAGGCCTTTCGGCGGGCCGCCCCTCCGTCGCTTAGGCGAGCCATTGCGGCGGGGCGCCCGGTCGCGAGCGTCGTTCAGGTGCCCTCCTCGGCATGGATGAAGGCGGTCGACGAATATATAACTGAGGCCCGCGTAAAGACTATCGCACGTGACGGCTCGAGCAAGTCGATCGACGTCAATCACGTCGGAAACGAAGAGGTGGCGAAGTGTCTGGTCGCCGGACACAGCGTCGTTGGGATATCGACCGACCCGCAGCGTTTCTTGCCGATCACCCTCCTGCTGTCGGCCGACGTCACCGTGAAACTGGTTCCGCCCGACGCCAAGTCGGTCCGCAACCTTCTCAGAACTCTGCTGCCACTGACGGGACGCATACCGAGCAGCCGCATCGCCGACACGTCAGGTCTAGATCTGAACGATCTCGTTTCCATCTTCAGGAGCGGATCGACGGCTTCCGACGCGCTGGAGCGGCTTGCGACCCTCGCGATGCGCCGGCGGCAGAGCTCGCCCCATGTCGAAGGTGCGCCGATCCTCTCTGACGCGATCGAGTTCGGCGGCGCCGCCCGAATTTTTGGCCTGAACTTCGTGAAGGATGTCCAAGATTGGAGACGAGGATCCATACAGTGGGCGGAAGCGGACCACGGCGCGATTCTGCATTCAGAGCCGGGCCACGGGAAAAATTTTTTCGTAAATTCTCTCGCCTTGGCGGCAGGCACCGGCCTCGTCGTCGCGAAGATCTCAGATTTCTTTGCCGAACGTGAAGGTTACTTAGGAGATGTCGTCAAGTCGCTCAAGGCAGTGTTCAGCAAGGCCCGAGCGGAAGCGGCTCGTTTTGGACCGTCGGGGCAGCGCGGATGTCTTTTGGCATTCGACGAATTGGATGAACTGCCATCTAGAAACCGGATGTCGCGGCACAACAGCGACTTTTTTTCGGTCGTCGTAGGAGAGATGTTGACGAGTTTGGATTCCGTTATGTCCGACAATGAGAGCAACGTCGGGCTGTGCGTGTTGGGAATGACCAACCGGCTCGACGCCATCGATCCCGCACTCCTGCGTCCCGGGCGCTTCGAACGCACGATCGAGATTCCTCGTCCCGACGCGGCAGGCCTGGCCAACGTCCTGCAGTATCATCTTCGCGGTACGCCTCTCGAAGGAGTGGATCTGTCATCCGCGACGCGTCTGCTCGAAGGCATTTCCCCGGCCGAAGCGATGGAAGTCGCAAGAGCGGCGAGGCGCGCCGCAAGGCGTGCCGGCCGGCCTCTCAACGTCGACGACCTCGTCAGGGAAGGTAGCGGGCCAACACTTCCCCAGGCGGTCCTGCGTCGGGTGGCCGTGCATGAGGCGGGCCATATGGTCGCCTGCATCGCGACCGGAGGGAACCCCCTCAGCGCCAGGATTCTCAACCGGGGACAGATCGGCGGCGATGCCCGCCTGAATTCCGACGCCAACCGTGTATGGACGCTCGATCGTCTCGAAGCCCATATCGTCTTTCTGCTCGGGGGTCTGTGTGCAGAGAAACTGGTCCTCGGTTCGGCTTCCACGGGGGCCGGTGGCACTCAGTTGAGCGACCTGGCGATCTGCACGGGGCTCCTCGCGGCGGCCTTCACATCCACGCCACTGCTCGGCGGGCTCGTCTATCGCTGCGCCGACGGCGAAGCGCTGGCCATGGTTAGCAGGGATGCTGCGCTTGCCAAGCAGGTCGACGGCCGACTGAAAATGCTCGAGCGGCGGACGACGGGGATAGTCACGCAGCACGCGGCCGCCGTAGTCCGGATCGCGGACGCTCTCATGGCCCGACACTACGTGAGCGGCGACGAAGCGAGGGATCTCTTCCGGGGGCGGGCGCCTGTCCGCCAACCCATTCCAGCCGTCGCGACCGATAAGCCGAGGAATACCCCATGATCCGCATCCAGATCGAACTTCTGCCGGGAGGCTCGACGCATCTTCGGCGCTCCATCGCGAGCATCCGAATCTCCAATTTGAGCGATCTGGCCGACCGATCCGACTACGGCATCGACGTGCTGGAGACCGCCAACCCGCTCGCAGGGACCCCGCCGCGGCTCGCCAGCACCAAGGTATTCGACCACTACCGACGGCAGTCGATCTGGGCGTTGCTGGCCAAGGTGGTGGATGCCATCGAAAGCGCCGATTTCGTGGAGCTCTGAATGAAGATCCGGTGCCCCACGACGTCGCCATTTTCTCCGGAGAGCTCGGCCTGGTTGGACGGCTTGAGAGATGCGGATGCTTCGGCGTCGACGATGGACTGCTATTCGCGGGACATTCGGGATCTAGCGGCTGTGCTCGGCTCCGACGAGGTAGCCGCGATCGTGCGGATCGACCAGTCGGCCGTCGACGGCATCGCAGGCACCTGGGCTGCGACCGGAACAGCGCAGTCCACCATCTTTAGACGCTTCTCCGCGTTGCGAAGTTTCGCCCGATTTCTCAGTCTGGAGCGTTCCTATGACTGCTCGAAGCTGTTGAGCTGCCGCTTCCCGCCGTGCGGTAGAGTCCGCCGCGTGGCCGTGGGCGACGACGTCATCGAGATCCTGCTCGCGGCGCCGACAGGCGATTGCGACGAGTCATGGACACACGCGCGCGATCACGCCGCGCTTCGCTTGACTGCATCGTCCGGACTCACCACTGCCGAGCTGGTCGCGTTGAACCGAGGCGACTACAATCCGCGGCTGTCGACGGTCAGGGTAACCGGCTCCCACCTGAATGGGCGGCCTGGCATCGTTTCGCCAGAGGCCAAAGAGTGGCTGGAGCGCTACCTTCGAGCACAGCCCTTCGAGCTTCCGCCGACCGCACCATTGTTCGTCACGACGCGGGGAACCCGCTTCAGCGCGAGATCGCTTCAACTCGCCTGCCGCCGGCTGCGACAGGCGACCGGAGTCTGTCTGGACGCCGTGCCGACCTCATTGCGCAACGCACTCGCCGCGAACCTGGTCCGCTCCGGTGCGGCGCCCGAAGTGGTGGCAAAGACCTTGGGCATCGGCGTCGCAGCGGCGTGGCGCTACTTCGACGCGGCGGAGAAGCTGTGATGCGCGTAGCGGCACGAATTCAGGAAAAACGCAAGAGCGCAAAATCTGGCGACAAACATAGAGCCGTCCTGAGAATTTCTAGGAAATGCTCCGAAAAGGCCCGAAGAAATCCACGGGATTCATTTCGCTAGGATTCCGGAAGGCCGATGGTATTCAATGAGATACGCCGCAGCGGCGGCACCACGGGGACCGCGGAATGATCTAGCTAAGGAATATGCGCGACCGGAGCGGACTCCGGTCGCGCAGGTATCGACGGATCTCAGGACCACGCCCGCAAAGCCGTTCCGAAAGATCCAAGTCCGAAAATCCCGGACGAAAGTCCGGCATCGCTCGGCAGTAACGACCAAGAAGAACGCTTGGACGACAGGAGAATCGCACGTCCGATTCCAAGTCGCAAGCCCTTCTTGAATCCTTTCCGCCGAACAAGAGTCCCGCAGCATATCGCTGCGCGAGTCCTTTGGTAGGCAAGAAAGGTCAGCGACATGGCGCGTTCCGTCCATCCCAATTTCTCCGCGGTCGTCGAGCGCATCTTCAGCGGCGTCGATCGCAGGTTCGGAATTCCGAAGCGCATCTATTTCGACAACTCGCACGAATTCTGCAGTCTCATCACTCTGGACGCTTTCGTGCGAGAACATGCTGAACTCCTCTACGGAGACCTGCGCCCGCACCCCGGCAAGGACACCGATGCCTAGGAAGATCGAGCGCGTCTGGACCGTCCTCTGCGACGGCGTCGAGGTCTTCCGCCTCGGGGCCAATGAGGCGACGCGCCGCGTGATCACAGGCCGCCGCAATCACGTCGTCGGCGGTCATTATTCGATGAAGATGAACGGGCACGTCGTCCACGAAGGCGGCATCGAGGAGCGTTTCGTCCGGGTCTGCGACTACGTGCTCGGCGTCAAGCGGATCTGGGCCCAGCCAGAGACGATCCGGATGAACATCTTTGCCGAGTTCGCGAACGAGATCTATACGCCCGACTATCTCGTCGAGCACGACACGGGGTTCGTGCGTTACGAAATCAAGGAGTGGCGCGAACTTCGCCCGCCGCGGCCGACCATAGGCGACGAGAAGGCGCAGAGGCTATGGGATGATGCGGTTCTGCTCCGCGCGCGTCTCCGTCGCATCCGCGAGGCCTACCGGCGGGCGGGCCTTCCCTTCCGCGTCATCACGGAGCGCGGCATCGGCTTGCGTTGGGGAGACCGCGACGTCGTGGACGAGATCGCGGCCAACGACCGCTGGGACATCGAACCGGAGGAGCTCGACCGGCTCGTCACGGCGCTGAACGACGCCGGCGGCTCCCTGCCCCTGTCGCGTTGCCAAGCCCTCTTCGAGGAGGCGCCGCATCCGCGCGGCGTCGTGCTGTCGCGCATCCCGGAGCGCATCGTCTACATCGACCTGTTCGCCCCGATCGGCCCCGAGACGATCGTCCACAAGGGAGCGATCTCATGCTGAAGATTCTCGATGCGAGCGAGGCCGCCGCCTTGTCCACGCCCGTGGACGAGGAACCGCGTCCCACTATCGACTATCTTCTCTTCGATAACCTGACGCCCAACCAGACTGTTCTCATCGACAGCAAACCTCACCAGTTCTTCAAGAAGATGGAGGGCGAAGGCCCCCACCTCCTCATCAACCACCATACCGGCGAGACCGCGCGCTTAACAACGACCCGGCTCATCGAGCTATTCCAGGAGGGACGCTACTACAACCCTCTCAGGAAGCCGCCCCTGGTCGACGAGAAGAAGGCTATCGACGAAACACGCGCGTTGATTGGCAAGGTTTACCACACCCTCAACGCCAAGCCGCGCGGACGCGCGGCGGGCATCTGGCGTTACGTCGGCGCGTTCATCAACGAGATGCTCATCGCGCCGCCCGGGAAGCCGTTCTATCGCAACCGTGCAAACGCCGAAACGATCATCGAACAGGTAGACGGCGCGATCGACCTCGAGAACCGAAAGCGGCCCGAGGGTAAGCAGATCAAGAAGCCCAAGAAGACGACGCGAACGGTGCTTCGCTGGGTGGCCGCCGAACTGGTGCACGGCATGCAGGAGGCCACCTTCGTGCACAAGAATGCGATCAAGTCCCGCGAGCCGAAGCTGCCCAAGGAGGTGTTTTCCATCATCTCCGCGACCATCCGTTACCTGGTCGAAATCTCGGCCGAGTTCGGCCCGACCAAGATTCAAATGGTCGCGAACCAGAGGATCGATGGCCGCAACGCGGAGATCCGAATCCGCAACGAGGAGATCAAAAAGCTCATCGAGAATGGCGAACTTTCGGAGAGGCGGTTGCTCGATGAGCTTCCGACCGTTGGTTTGACGACGGTACAGGTTCAGTACCGTCGCTTCGACGCGTGGATCAGGCTCGCAAAGGAGCAAGGTGTACAGGCTGCAGATCTCCAGTTCGGCGGCCAGGGAAGTTTCGAGCGTCCGAAACGCATCCTGGACGTTGTCGAGTACGATCACCACCAATTCGATTTCGCGGGCGTCTTGGGCGAGACCCCGTTCGGTCGTGTCTGGTCGAAGGCCGGGATAGACAGGTTCTGGATTTGCCTCGGTTTGGATACCTACAGCGGGTACCCTGTCGGATTCTTTCCATCGTTCGAACCTGGCGGGCTTTACCCAGCACTGGCCGCGATCGATCATGGGATCAAGGTCAAGACTTACGTCGATAAGCGATTTCCGCAGATTCGCGGCTCGCTCCTGAGCTACGGCAAGCCAAGAAAGATCCGGTACGACAACGGGAAGGAGTTCGTCTCGGAACAGATGGCGCTGGCCTTGGCCCGCGTCAGGATCGGGTTCGAGATGGCAGTGCCCCATCAGCCGGACACCAAACCTTATGTGGAGCGGTTTTTCGGAACGCTCGAGTCGGATTTCGTGTCGTGGCTCAAGGGATCGACCGGATCCAGTCCGCAAAAGCGAGGTGCGCGCAAACCCCTGCTCGACGCGTGCATCACGATCGACGACTTCATCATGCTGTTCCACCTCTGGCTGATCGAGGTCTACGCCCGGCGCAAGCAGGAAGGAATGGACTGGGACACTCCGGAAGAGCGGTGGCTCCGAGGTGCGTCGAGCGATTCGAGCCGCCCGCAGCCGCTCACCGTGGACGAAGCGAAGAAGTGGGACTTGATCCCGAGTTTGGAGTTGAAGCTTACCGCGGGCAAGGACGGCATCCTCTGGAACAACCTCGTCTATCAGTCACCGCAAATCCAGGCGATGCGAGCCCGATCGGGCAGCATGGGAATGAGAAAGCGAGCGAACACGCCGGTCACGGTGCGCATTCCGCTGGCGAATGTAGGCCGCTGCGTGGTGATCGATCACACCAGCCGCTTCCCCGGTAACGAACACCTCCCGGAGGAGTTCGTGGTGATGTCGACCGACGAGGAGGCGCACGGCCTCTCAAAATTCCAGTGGGAGGCGCTGAGCAAACTGCGCCGCGCGAAGAAGCATGCCCCTACGGAACATCCCTCGCACACGGTCGGATTCAACCACCTTCTCGAGGAAGCACTGAAAGCGATGGGCGCGGTGCCGACCGGCGAGCGGCCTCCGGCGAAAGCCGTGCTCTCGAACGGCTACTATCCCCGTATCGCCGGCGTCCTCGGTCGCGGTGCCGAGGAGCATGCACTCGCCGTCACCGACGAGTTGATCGAGAAGACCGGATTGTTCAAGTCCGTTCCCGAAACACCGTCGGCCTCTGCCGCCGTCGCGGCTCCGCCCGAAGCGGTCGCTTCCGAACCCCCTCCAGCGCCGCGGAAGAAGCTGCGTTTCGCAGTGGACGCGCCGCTGAACAGGTCCGAGTAAGGACAGGCACCGCATGCCCACGTCGGATCTTGAAGGCATCCTCAATTCTCCGCTGGTCACAAGCAAGCTCGACGCTATTCGAGGCATTTTCGTCAGACACACAAAAGCGGAAGAAGCGCGGGAGATGTTGCTGCTGTCGCTCTCGTTTGCGAGACGTCTGCGCGAAAACTCGAGCACCTACCTGATCGGCTGGTCTCGTTGCGGCAAGAGCGAGATCGTCAAGCGGATGCTCACGGAGCGCACTGGCAGGCCCGTCTCCAAAGAAAAGGTTCAGCTCCTCCAAGGCAACGGGAGGCGCTACCTGTACGTCGATCTCATGGGTGGGTCGACGCCACGGATCTTGGCCCGGAAGATCAACTTCACGATCTTTAACGATCGGCTCGGCATGCGCCTCAGCGAGGAAGAAGGAACAGACGCTCTCATCACCAATCTCAACGAGCACGCGGTCGACGCCGTCATTCTGGACGAGGGACAAAATCTCGCCGAAGACGGCGTAAAGAAGCTGGCACGGTTTATCCTGGCCTTCGAGAACTCCTGCAATGCACCGTTGTTCGTCGTGGGGCCCCCGGTCCTGACGAAAATGATGATCAAGGCGGACGCGATGGGCCAAAGGTCGGGCGGCATCAAGATTCTCAAGCCCTTCGGGATTGCGAACGACGAACAAAGGGAGGTCCACTCCGCGTTCGTGGCTGCCTTCTCGGAGCAGCTTCCCTTTGAATCGAACTGGTTCAAGGACAATGAAGACGATCATCACATGCTGCGTGCGACTTTCTTCGCCCAACGCGGGCGGCCCGGACGACACTCGTTGCTGGTGGAGGCGGCCGTACCTCATGCCTTCATGCGCACCGGCGGGGCTGAGCCGAAAGAGCTGACGAAAGAAGACATCGCCGCGGGTTTTGATCGTGTCTTCCTGAGCCAGGAGATCATGCACGGCCGGAACCCGTTTCGTGACGAGGACTACATCAGACTTCCTCCGTTTCCGCTGAGCGTGGAACAGGAAGCGACCAGCGAGTAGGCAGCGAGACGATGATTCCGAACACGCCGTGGCTCAAGACCGTCCGTCAGTTCGACGATGAGGCCATCGCGTCTGTCGCGGTCCGGCTGGCCCCGGTGGGGCGCATCGACGCGGACAAGCTACTCCGGCTTCATCTCGACATGCGCTGGGAGTCGGTCTCGGCGATCGCCGGTAAACCCGAGGCGGTCGCCGAACTGGCGGCCTTGGGTTCGTTCGATCTCCAAAAGCTTTCGATGGGTACTTGGAAAATATTCAAAGACCGCATCGAATTCCTCGGTCGCGAATTGCCTGTGGGGTGGTTCTTGCCAGAGCGTCGTAGAGTCGCCCCCGCTCGTTTGGCAGCGGATGGCAACGATGCACGCATCAGGAACCTCTGGCTCGTCTCGGCCTTTTCCTGCGACATCGAAAGCGGGGAAGTGCTGCTCGACAGATGCCCGTCGTGCATCAACCTGTTAGGCTGGCGAAATCTCACCAACGTGTGGTCCTGCCAGATCTGTGGCTTCGACATGCGGACTGCGACGCCAAAAACCTGCCCGCATGAGACCGTCGCCTCGGCAAAAGCGTTGGCGGACTACGTCCTCGACTGCAAGCCCGGCTTGCCGGCTCCTCTCGACGACCTGTCGTCGGTGGACATTCTCAAGCTTAGCGGATGGCTGGCCTACTTTAGAGCTATTCCCCAGGAGCTGTTGCTCGGCATCACCGCGAAAAACGCTGCTGCGGGATTCTTGCAACTCAAACGATGGCCAGGCTCCTTCGATGAGGTCGTCTTCGAACTGCTCGGGGCCTCGACCGCTGCCGACTTGACTGCCGGAGACGCGATCTCGCGCCATAAGGGCGCTGCGGGCGTTATGGCCGCCATCGACCGCCTACCCTCGTTCAAGGCCCGCGCTATCCTGACGACGCGTCTTATGGAACTTCTGGACCTCGGTCACGACTTTACTGAAGCTTTCCGCGACGTAACGGAACCCGTGTTGTCGATCAGGCTCGCTATTTCGGCGACCGACCGTCAACGATCGAGTAAAGCCGCTCGAGCCAAGACCGAGTGAGGTCTAACCCTGCGGGGTTGAACACGTAAACTGTGCCCTCCCGCGTCTCCTTCTCCGCAACTAGTCCGATTGTGTGGAGGATTTCCATCGCCTCGCCGATGCGGTTGGCGGAGGTGTCCATGACCAGCAGCAGGTCCCCACGCGAGCAAGGGCCTAGGGCCAAGGTCTCGAGGATCTTGCGGGTATTGATGTTGGCGAGGGCCTGGAGCACCCGCGTCAGAAAAAGCTGATTGTTAGGATCGTCAAAGTCGACCATGCCAAACCTCTGTCGGTCAGCACGCCACGACTTCCGAGCGCGCTGCGGCTTTGCGAGACCGCGCTCTTAACCCGACCCCAAAGCGCCCGAAAGTCAACGGAACGGCCATCACGAGAGCCGGGAAAACCACCTCTTTTGGACGTATCAACAGTGCCAAAATGGAGTTTCAGAAATGACGCCAGTGCCAAATCTGAGTCTTGAGTGCCAAAATCTGCTACCTGCATGAAAAAAAGATCGAACAAACTCAGGCACGTAGCATGTGGATAAATCGGCTCCAGTGCCAAAATCTAACGCGGATTACACTGAACCCTCTCGCCTAATCCGAGTCTGTTTTCGGCCATTTTGAGTCTGGCCCTCTACAACGCACCGAGCCGCAGGCCATGATCGCCTTGGACGCGTTCAGCCAATGTCCGCCATTCGATCGGTCGAGTGCAGCTTGGCGCGGTGCGCCGCGCCCTTCTCCGAATTGTCGAGGAGTCACTTGCGTGGGATCGATCGCTCCTGCCCCTTTGGAAGATCATGGTTCGCAGCGAGGATGGTCAAATCCGATTGCGTCTAACCACCAAATCTCTTGACGAGCTTTGAGCCCTTGGCCGTTCTGATCTGCTGGCTGGTCAAGTCGCTTCCCGCGCTCAATCCCTTCACCATGAGGTTCTTGACGCGCTGCGCCGCCTGCTTCTCGTTGGAATAGTCGATCTCGACGTGATCGAGCTCCATCAGATGGCCGAGCTCGTGCGCCCAGGCGCGTCCATTGGCGTGGTCATTGCCATACCACTGGACGAAGCTCGCGGGCTCGGGAGAGCCATTCGGGTATGAACCGCCGCCGGCGTTCAGACTTGCGATCGAATTGACCAGGAAGATGTGGACCGCGTTGTCCGCGTCGTGCCGGGAAGCGAGAACGCCCAGCAGGACCTCATCGCTGCTGCGCCTGCTCGGCGCCATGTCGAGCGGTTTTTCCATGATGCAATCGCTGATCACGAAGGCGATCTTCGCCTTCGACCAGATCGTATTGACGACATCGAGCGCCTTCTTCGCGGTGTCGCAGTCCCATTGCGCAGGCTCGAGGACGCCCCTGTTGGCGAATGGGGTGACATAAAGTCTAAGCGGAATGGACATGCGCCGGGCTACCGAGCACTCTCAGGGCAGGAAGAACGGTATGAAGCCGATTCCGCCACCACCACCGCCTCCACCGGCGTTAGCCTCGGGTTTCGGCGGCCTTGCAGCCCGTGCCGGAGCTTCTTCGGGGTCCCTGTTCCTGCGCTCGAGCTTTGCGGATGGTGTCGGACGGGCCCTGCGCTTCTCGCACTCATCGTCATTATTCAGGAAGTAGCCCGCGGCGCAGGTGATCTTCACACACCGATCTCCATCGCGTTTCTGGCCGGATCCGCAAATTATCGGGCAAACCCGCGCCGATTTAAGCTTGATCGCGTCGAGCGCCTCAGTGCTCGCAGCCTTGGCATCGAACGTGGTGCCGGCATTCTTGTTGTACAATTCGAGCGAACGCCGTGAGGCCGCATCCCAGTCGCCATCGGCCGGTCCGCTAAAGCAACCGACCCGGCGTAACTCGGCTTGCACCGATTTTGCAAGCTCGGCCTTGGACGGCGGTGCCGGCGCGGACGTCTGTGGAGCCGGCAGCGCGGCCACTTTCGCATCCGAGTTCGGGCGGGCCTCTTGCGACGGGTCGGATCCAGCCTGAGCGCCAATTCTCCCGACGGCTATTTCAGCTTCCCGGCGACGCTGCTCGGCCTGCGCGGCCAATTGTTGCGCGGTTTCTCTGGCCTTCTCCGCCTCGGCACGAGCGTCCTGCGCTGCTTTCAAGTCGGAGGCGGCTTTGGCCAGTTGTGTCTGCTGGGCGCCCTGGTTGACGAGCCGCGCCTGCTCCTGCTCGGCCTGGCGCGCCTTTTCCGCTGCGGCGGCGCGCTTATCTTCCGCATCGATCTTGGCGAGCTGCAGCTTGGCCAGATTTGCGTAGTAGCCGTCCGGATACTGGGCAAGGAAGTAGTTCAGCGCATCCTTGTTGCCGATCTGCAGCGCGAGCTCGTAGTCGTGCCGAATTTCTGCACGCGCCGAGACCGGTGGAGTCGCAGGCAGCGGCGGCGGGGCCGGTTGAGGCGCTGCGGCGGCCGCTTCCTTGGCCGGTGCCGGCACGAGCGGCACATCATCGCCACCAAGCGTACCGTACACATAGGGCTCCTGCTTGTTGCCGGTCGCCTTCATGACGTCGTCGCGGACGAAGCCGAACACCCTGCGCAGGTCCATGCCCGGAGTAGCGATATATTTCACCAGTGCCGAGGCATAGGGACTGTTCTTGCTGCCACCGTCGGACGCCGTCGAGCCAGCCTTGGCAGCGAAAGCAACCAGCGTATTCGAGGTCGCCGGCTCGATCCTGGCGAGGCCCCGGCTGACGGCCCGCGAGCCGACCGTCCGCTTCATCTTGTCGGCGAAAGGATTGTTGCGGCAAGCATCGAGGATCACGAGCCGCAGCTGCCGTGCCGGCTCGATCGCCAGCAGCACTCGCTCGAGCGAAAAGGCCTCGTCGTACACATCTGTATCGCGCTCGAGCGTCGCATCCGTGGGGATCAGGTAGTTCGTACCTTCGAGCTCGATCCCGTGGCCCGCGTAGTAGACGACGGCGACATCCGAGTCGCGCGCCACATCGGCAAAATCACGCAGCGCACGCCGCATCTCCGATGCCTGGAGATCCGTGCGGGTCTGGACGACGCTGAATCCCGCTCTCTTCAGCGTCTCCTCAACGATCGCAGCATCATTGGCTGGGTTGGCAAGCGCTGCGGCGTTCTTGTAGGCCGAGTTGCCGATGACGAGCGCGACACGGTTCGCAGCCCATGCCGGCTGACAGACAATCAGCGCAGCGAGAAGAAACAGGGTACGGCGCAATGCGACAGATCGGTGCAAATGCATGGCAGTACTACTTTTAGATCTTCTTCTTCCATCATTTGTGTCGTCACCACAGAAGCGGTTCAATGCGATCTCATGATCCGGTCGTGGAACCCACAGGGATGGCATGACCGCGCTGGCTGGCCGGTCAATTGACCTCACCGCAACCCTGCCGTTTAATGAGGCAGGTTTCGAACAGGCGAGATCACTCCCGTGACTGACGCGAAGCCCGATCAGGTGGGAACAGCCCGGAAGAAGATTGGCGGGCGCGGGGGCAATGCCCTGTTGGATTGGACCGCCAGGGCAGTTGTCGTGATCATCTATGGCGGGTCTGCTTTTATGGGCGCTGCCAGCGTCCCTCACCTGCTTCCGCCGGACAATATCCACGACTGGCTTTCGCTTGCGGCCAGAATTGCCAACATCCTGTTCCTCGGCCTCGTCGCGCTGACGACCATCACCCGGCTGGCGCCGATCATGAAATCGCAGGGCATCGAGACGCGGGTCTCAGCCTTGCTGGGGACTTTTTTGAGCATCGTCCTCGCATTTCTTCCGAAGGCGGAACTCGGCCCCGTCTGGTCGGCTGTGTCCTCGACGTTGGTCCTGGTGGGTACCTCGCTCTGCATCGTGGTGCTCCGCTGGCTCGGCAGATCCTTCAGCATTCAAGCGGAGGCCAGGCGTCTTGTGACGGAAGGGCCTTATCAGATCGTCCGGCATCCTCTCTATCTCTGCGAGGGGATCGCCCTCGTCGGCGTGACACTCCAGGTCCTTTCACCGCTTGCCGTCCTCGTCGCCACCGTGATTGTGATGATCCAATGCCGGCGGATGATCAACGAAGAGCGGATCCTGAGGCGGGCATTTCCCGAATATGCCGCCTACCGCAAGACAACTCCTTTTCTGATCCCGACTTGCCGGGCGATTGGCCGATAGACCGGGGCCAGGCACCGGCCAAGGCGGTCGATCCGCACGCCTGACACCACGCTTCACATCCGCTCGATCCGCAACCGGCGGACTTCGATCCGAACCGACTTTCGGCCTTCTTCAGCGCTTCGGGCAAGCGATCGAATGGACTATTAAAAATTAGATATATCAACAATTTACATCAAAGGACCGGACTGCGAAGAGCGCCGTCGGGGCCTACCTCGCCGTTCCCAGCAATCGTCCGAGGCCTTTGAACGCGTTCACTGGAATACGCGACCAACATGAGGAATGGATCGGGCTCGAAACTGTTCCCTGCACGGAGCCAAGCGGTCGCCAGGAGCTATGAGTTTAGTCAGCATTCTGCGCGGCCATGCCAACTTCGTTGACGCTACCATTCTTCGGCTGATGTTGGACGTCGCGCCATGAACAATTACACGCAGATCAAGTTGTACGCTCTTCTTCTTGTTGCCTCGCTGTTCCTGACTGCTCAGCCGGCTTTCGCGACAAAGCGCGTGGCCCTGGTGCTTGGCAATGCCACATATCAAAACGCTCCCCTGCTTCCCAACCCGGCCAACGACGCCGGCGCCATCGCTGCGACGTTGAGAGCCGCAGGGTTTGATGTGGTCGACTCGAGGCTCAACCTCGCAGCGACGGACATGAAGCGAGCCCTGAGGGATTTTGCAGATCAGGCGCGCGACGCCGACATCGCACTCGTCTACTACGCAGGCCACGGGATCGAGATCGATGGCACGAACTATCTGATCCCAACCGACGCCAGGCTTGAACGTGATACGGACATCTACGACGAAGCGTTCTCGCTCGACCGTGTCTTGATGGCGATCGAGCCGGCAAGGCAGCTACGGGTCGTGATCGTCGACGCGTGCCGCAACAATCCTTTTGCCGACACGATGAAGCGAACGGTCGCCTCGCGATCGATCAGCCGCGGGCTCGCCAGGGTCGAGCCAACGGTCTCCAATACGTTGATCGCCTTCGCCGCGAAGGCCGGGTTGACGGCGCTCGACGGCAACAGCCAGAACAGCCCGTACGCGGCCGCACTGGTCAAGTATATCGCAAAGCCGGGCCTCGACCTGCGCAGGGCCTTTGGGTTCGTCCGCGACGACGTCTTGCAAGCCACGGGCAACCGGCAGGAGCCTTACGTCTACGGCTCGTTGGGCGGCGAGGACGTTGCGCTCGTGCCTGCTCCAAAGGCCGTGGAGCCCACGCCCGCGGCGGCCAACCCCCAGTCGGAGGTTCGCCGTGACTACGAACTGGCGCTGCAGCTCAACAATAAAGCCGCTCTGGGCGCATTCCTGACCCAGCATCCAGACGGATATTACGCAAGTCTCGCCAAACTTCAGCTCAACCAGATCGAGGCGGAGGAGGCACGGGTTGCGGCGACCGAAAAGGCGCGCCAAGCCCAACAGCAGCAAGCCCGGCTTGCCTCCGAAGGCGCCCTGCGCGCAGAGCAGGAAAAGGCGGCCGCTGATCTGAAGGCTGCGGAGGACGCCCGCATTGCGGCCGAAAGAACAAAACTGGCGGCGCAACAGCAAGCGGCCGATGCCGAGCGGAAGCGGACCACATCCGAGGGATCGATCAGCACCGCGCTCACTCGGAACAAGGCCGCCATCGACAATTCCACCACGGTGAGTCCGCCTCCAGCCGCTGTGGCCGCTCAGAGTGACACAGACACGAAGGTCGCCGCTCTGAGCGCCGGGCCGCAGCAGCAGGCCGATCCGGCCAGGGCCGATATTCCTCAGGCCGATCTCGCCAGGTCGGTACAGAGCGAATTGAGCCGCGTCGGATGCTTCACCAGTGCGGTCGATGGCGAATGGAATGCCGCTTCGCAACGCTCACTCTCGCTCTTCAACCGCCACGCGGGAACCAAGTTCGACGCGAAGCTTGCGAGTCTCGATGCACTGGACGCAATCAAGCTCAAATCGTCGCGGGTCTGTCCGCTGGTCTGTGAACGCGGCTACAAGGCTGACGGCGACCAGTGCAGCAAGATTACCTGCGCCGAGGGCTCGTTCCTCAATGACGACAATGAATGCGAGAAGCGGCGCGGCAAGAAGCCTGTTGCAAACCGCAACACGGGCGAGCGCCCGACCCGCGCGGATCGCCCGGCCCGCGAGAGGTTCGCGCCGGCTGCGGAGGCTCCCGCGCCACGGCGACAGGCGACTGCCAAGGGAAGCAGTGGCAGCATCTATTGTGACCAGCATATTTGCCGGCAGGTCAATCGTGGCTGCCGCCTCGAATACCGGGGCGGTGGAGGTCCCGGCGGCAACACTGGAAATGTCGAGGTCTGCAACTAGCGCCACGCAAAAGAGGTGTCCGAAGGAGTGACCTGAGTGACAACCTGCGAGCTGGAGCAGAAAGATGTCGGCAGCTTTCCGGGTGTGACGCTCTTCACGACTCGGCAGGCGCCCGGCATGAGGCCGACGGCGGTCTATCTTCCACCGAAGCACGCAACGGCCGCCACCAAGTTCGATGTCGTAATCTGGCTCCACGGTTTCTATGTCAGGGATCATGAATACCTGTTCCGGAATGATCCTGCGCGTCTGCGCGAACAGGTCCGGGATTCGGGGAAGGATGTCGTGCTTGTCGCGCCATTCCTGGGCTACGAATATGCCGTCGGTGACACCTTTGCCGGAAACTACAGCGTGAAGGATCTGGCTTCTGCCAAATGGGGCGAACGCTATCTGGACGAGATCCTCGGGGCTCTTGCCAAGTTCGTGGCGCCTGTCGCCAGCACCGGCAACGGCACCCGGAGCATACCCCAGCTCCAGGTCGGCAAGCTCGTCATCGCCTGCCATTCCGGCGGCGGGAGCGGCATGCGCAACCTGGTCGGAAGCCTCGGAAAGTATCAGCCGAATCTGTCGGCCTGCTGGGGATTTGATTGCCTCTACGGCGCCAAAGCGCAACCGGACGACGCCACGTTCTGGTACCAATGGTTGTCGGGCCAGAGCACCTGCGCGCTCGAAATTGTCTATGGCCCGACCACCCTTTCGCAATCGGTGAAGCTGGACCTGGTCGGACGCGGACTCGCAACGGTCGACGGCAATCGCCCTCCGTCACCGCGCCCTGCTCTCAAGAACCTCACTGTGAGCGTGGGTCACTATGATGCATTTCCGGCCTTTGGGCAGATGGTCAGGGTCAACGATCTGGATCCGGCCTTCGTAGACCGCTTCATGATCCCGCAGGTCGCCGACGAACCTCCACTGGGCCACAAGCCGGCGTCGCGCAATGGAGAATTCCTCAAACAGGCGATTGCCAACGTTCGCGGCGCCTTCCCCTTTCCGAAGGACATTCACTACATGATTGCCCGCGGCGGCTTCTACAGCCGCCTGAGTAGACTGTAGCGTCGCAAAGGCCCCCTCCCCGGCGGGCACGAATTAGCCAGTCACCGGCTCGCTGCTTAACCTTGGCTGTGATGATGCGAGGAAACACGACATGACGGAACCACCTTTCGATCCGAACACCGCGCCGAGAGCCGGCAACTCGGCTCAGGACCGCTCCGCGATGCGGGCGGACATGAACAAGGTCGCGCTGAAGCTGCGCGAAGCCGGCATTCAGCTCTACGGATTCTACAAGATCCACGACCTCGTGCCGTACTGGAATCCGCTTGGCTTCGATTTCATGTGCGACAACTGGCGGCAATTGCTCGACGCCGCCGGCAAGGCACCGCGGCTAGGCTCCGACCAGATCAACATGCCGGGCTACGACCCGTGGCTGCAGGCCGGCGTCAAGAGCGTCGGCTTCACGCAGACCGGCAAGGCTCCGCACGTGCATCTCGACATTGCGATCGATCGGCCCGGGCTCTGTCGGATTTACATCCTGGAGAAAGACGAGGAGCGCCGTCTCGACGCCCTGCGACGGGCCCGGGTGGTCACCGCGAGAGATACCGACGTATTCAGGAAGATCCACCGGCGGGTGGAGGGTCTCGGCGTCGATCTCGACGACCACATCGGCTCGCACCTGGAGGCGGGGCGGCTCGTGCTCGACGGCATCAATTTCGTCGCCAAGGATCACAAGCGTCTTCTCGATGTGCTGACGAACCTGAAATATCCCGCCGGCAACAATGTCTTCTTTCGCGGGGAGAGATCCGGCCGCGGTCATTTCTTCGGCATGGCTTCATTCCTGGCCACCGACGGCATCGGCTTTCGGCAAATCTGGCAGACATTTCCGGAGGAAAGACCGATCGCAACACCAGATCCGCGTACCGGACCGGCGATGGATCCCAAGGCTTCCGGGCGGTTCGGCGATTCACCGAACCTGCCGGATCTCACCTCGGTGCACTGCGCCGTGTCGAACCGGATCTGCAACGTCCATATCGACGAGATGGGCTTCGTGGTCACGGACAGCAAAGGCACCATCATCGTCGACCCTGACGCGCTGCGGCACATCTTTGTCGAATTGCTCTGGAAGACCAACCTGCAGGGCAAGCTGCCCTTCTGGGCGCTCGATAACGTCAATTTCATCATCCCGAGCTCGCCAAACGACTTTTCCCGCGTTGGAGTCAGCGTCGACATCGCGAAGTTCGGGCGTGTCAAGATTGCGCTCAACGGGAGCTGCTCGGCCGACGGCAAGATGGAAGCAGCCGGCACGCTCACGCTCGGGTTCAAATTCTGAGACAGCCGACAGCCACGGCTCACTTGATGGAATAGGATTTGACGTCGAACGACCAATTGTTCGGCATCAGTTTTCCGCTGCCGCCGTCCGGCACACGCAGCTCCCTGGTCCACGCCGACAGGTAGCTCAACGTATCGGCTTGGTTCTGTAGTCTGCGCGGGAGATCCGGCAGATCGAGCAATTGCACGCGCCGTTCACTCAGGATCGCAACCATGACGGCCGAGCCGGTCGGCGGTGCGACGACATATTCAAAGCCACGTTGCCGCCCTGCCGGGGTCGGCACAACAAATTGCACGCCGGGCTTGACGAGATTGATGTCGCGGCCGTCCGACTGCTCCAACAATTCGGGAGTCGGAAAGATCTGGGACATCCGTCCGTCCGCATCGACATCCACCAGAATGAGATAGCCTGCCCTCTTCGCCGTCACGCCGAATGACACCTTGCCGCCAACGTCGACGGTCAGGCCGGGGAGGATCTCAAGGGACACACTTGCAGCATTGCTCTGTGCGGCGCCGGTCTGTCCGCGCGTCGCCTGGATGCGCCAAAACCATGGTGCGCTCGCCAGGCTCGCATGTAGAGATTCCGGCCGCAGCGGCGCCGCGGGCGCGGCCCCGCTTCCCGCCAGCAGCAGGGCGAATGCGAAGCATACTCGTTTACGGCGGATCAGCTCCGATCGCCACATGGCTCCCCCAAGCAGATGTCAGGGAGCGCTGAAAAAGCCGATCGAGGCGATCCGCGCGTCCGCAGGCAGGTAGCGCTCGAGGTTCTTGATCAACTGCCCCGAGGCGCGTCGCCGATTGAGCTGAATCAGGACGGTCTCGAGATCGACCATGCGCCGCTGCGAGGTTACAGCAATGACCTGCTCGGCACCGAACGGCTCACCCACCCGGAGTGGCAGCCGCAAGTTCGACGATTTGGCCACCGCCGCATCTGTACCCACCGGGTACAACATCTGGATGGTACCGTCGCCGGATACATTGAACAGCAGCAATGCCCTTGAAGCCACGTCGGACAGTTCGACTTCGATGGTCTGACCAGCGCGCTGCTGTCGATCATCCGGCCAAATACGCATGATCTGCGGCGATCGGGTCGCCATTCGCTTGAACTCGCGCATTGCTGCGGTGCGATCCACGACCGTCGGCAAATTGGCTACGTCCATCCCATAGGCGACGACGTCGCCCCAGGCGATCACGTCATGAGAGACGGGGTCCCAGATCAGGTCGGGATTGTCCGTCGGCTGAACGGCCTGCACGGTGGCGTCCTTCGGCGTCACGCCGGCGAAATAGTTCATCTTGCCGTCGAGCGCCGCCAGACGGATCGGTGCCGTGAGACGAAGGGGCGCCGGCGCAGCGACGGTCGGGGCTGCAGCAGTCGGAGCGGCGACGGGCGCAACCTTATTGGGTGCAGCGGCCAGGGTCGGCGGCGCCGGAGCCTTGGTCGTCGCAGCCGGCGGGGCAGCCGCCTGTGCATCAGCAGCCTGACCGGAGGCCGTCCTCGCGGCCGGCCCCTGAATCAGCACCACGCCGCGCGTCAGCTCGAAGGCGACGGCGGTCTCCGGCGCCTGCGCCGGTGACGATATCGTCACGATGTTCTGGCGCTGGTCCGAGAGCTGATAGACCACCTGCCGGACATTGGCGAAGAGCTCCTTGAGCGTCACCTTGCCATCGCGATTGATGTCCGCGCTGCCCTCCACTGCCCGCGCCACCGCGTAGCTGAGAGCCCCGCGCAGCCCATCGATCCCGGGAATCCGTACTTCGGGCGCCTTGGTGTAGCGATCAACAGCGGCGAGGAACGCCGTGTGGTCGAGATCGAGCTCCGACTTCGGATCGTTGCTGTCCGATACCGGTTTCAATTCATCGACAAGCAACGTGTAGCGCGGCACCTGCCGGAAGCTCATCTCCGCAGCCCGCGGGTCGATATCGCGCACCATTCCGCCGCCATGGCAGGTATCCGCAACGAAGATCACCTTCGCGCCGCGCAGCTCGAGCTGCCGGATGAAATGGTTGAACTCGCTCCCCAGAATGCGCTCGACGGACCCCTTCGACGTGGTTTCGAAGCCGGGCAGCAGGAACACGTTCTCCATCCCATCGGGCTCCGAGCCCTTGACGCGCTCAGGCTCCTGCGTTCCGTGGCCGGCGATCGACAGGAAGACGAGGTCGTTGTTCCTTGTGCGCGTCACCAATGCACTGATTTCACGCAAGACGCTCGCCCTGTCCGCTTGGGCATTGGTCAACTCGACGACGTCGCTAACCCCCATCGTCTTCAGGCTAGACACGAGATCTCCAGCGTCAGCGACTGCGCCCTTCAGTTTGCGGACGTGCTGGTAATCGTCGATTCCGATCACGAGCGCGCGCACGGCCGCCCCATCCGGATTGCTGATCGACAGTGGTTCCGCTGCCTGGACGCGCTGCAGCGGCAGACCGATCATCGCAGCAAGCGCGATGGCGGCAGCGCAGCAGATCCTGTACTCAAATCCTCTGGGCCTTCGCATCGTGATCCACCTCGATGTCATGCAAGCCGGTTCCCGAACCGCGCCGGTCGGACGTGGCGGCGACACCTCGTCCGAACGTCCCGGATCCAGCCTGCGAACAGCATTTGCTATCCATCTGTAGCGCCAGTGACACACATGGTTCAGCGCCTCTTGGTCGCGGTTTTCGCGGCCGCCGATTTGCGGCCCGTCGGCGCATCGGAGTCCTGGTAGGCGTCAGCCGAAACGGTGGTCTGGTCATCGGCGAAGGCACGGAAGCGAACCGGAGTGTAGCCACGCGCAAGCAGGCTCGCCAACGGATAGATGTTGCGGCAAACGCGTCCGTTGCAGCCGCCGGTTGAGGATTCCATCACCTCCGCCTTGCGATCCGGCGTGAACCGCAGGAACAACATCACATGGGAGCCCGGCTTGTTGAGTGCATCGCCGGGCTTCAACTCCCAGGGGTTCGTCACGGGCGCGGCGATCGCAGGAATGGCGGCGGTCGTGTAGTGGACCGAGAGTCCCCACGTGGCGCTGACGAACGCCGAGCAGTCGACGCCCGCCACATCCGGCCGCGGCGCGTTGCGGGTGCAGACATTCCCGGCCAATGTGCCGCTCTCGATGCGCTGCCGGAAGTTTGCGAGCGAGCCGTGACAGCCCCAGCAATAGGGTACGCCGCGAACCTCCTGGTTTACCTTGCCCTGAAGGTACCATGGGCGGCGAATGCGATTGAATCCGCTGCACTGGCTGTCCGGATCGTTGCCATAGTTCGCCTGCGTCAGCTTCCACTGCACACCCTCGAACGCAAACGCGGTCTCGATCGCCTGCTGGCGATTTGACGGCCGCACCGCCGCTGTCGCATTGAACTTGCCATTGTTGGAAGGCTGCGCGGTTGCCGGCCGCGACGGCCGAGCGTCGATCACCGACGCGTTGCGCAGCGGGCGGAAGCCGACGCCAACCACATCGACACCGTTTGGCTTGGTTCGCAGAAAATAGACGTCGCCGTCACCCGAGACCGTGACGAACCTCCTCGTCAGCGGGGCGTTATCGAGAGGCAACTCGTAGATTCCCTCGAGCCGGCCGTTGGCGGCATAGCGCACGACGAAAGTGGATGCGTTCTTTCCCGACGGCGGAATGTCTTCGGCCAACACATAGAAGCGATCGCTATTGTCGATCTCGAGGAACTCGACCGTACCGAGCTGGTCACGCACGCGCAGGCCGAGCGCGCCTATGGTCTCATTGGTGACCATGGTCTGGATCTCGATCCGCACGCTGGAATTGCCCTTGTCCGGGATGATATCGGCGATGACCGAGCCCTTGCTGCGGGACGCGACGTACTGCCGGTCGGGCTGCCGGCCCGTTTTGATGACGGCCGCGCGGGTGTTCTGGTCGAGCAGCTCGGTCGCGCTGCCGGGTGGCTGCGATCCCATCTGGGCGAAGGCGGAGATGGCGACCTGGTCGTCCGTGCCGCGGCTCGAGACTTCCTCAAGTTGGATTTCGTCGCCACCGAGCCCGCGCGTGGACTGGTCTGGCGCCGCCTTCAATGTGCGGACGCCGCCGTCCCAAACCATGATGTCGCCGTTATGAACGACGAGATCGGTCGGCTGTACATCCCTCGGCATCTTGAGGACGTCAGGATCGGAATTCGGTTGCTTGGGATCGAACTGGAGAATGCGTCCGTTGACCTGATCGAGCACGAACAGGTTGCCCTGCCCGTCGGCACTGAGCGCCTGGGGGCCTAACAGTTCCACGTCCTCGCCGGCCGGGACGATGCCGACCATGGAGGCAGCCGAGCCGCCCGAAAAGCTCCGCACGACGGTGTCCTCGGCGTGCGTCCCGGTGGCGAAAATGCTCGCACCGGCGATGAAGACCCAGATCCAACTCGTTGGACGAAACATGTTCGCCTCAATGTGCCCGAACCGATTGTCGCGCCAGATCGACTAATCCGAGATGCCGTTGATGCGGCGCGTCAATTAGTGGTGAGCAATCTCAATCGCGTTCAATTCTATCACCGGACGGTGATAGCCCGAATGTCTTCAGCTCGCGGTGCAAAAACCATGGCCAAGAATAGATTTGAGCAGGTCAACGAGATCCAGCCCGACGCCATTACGCTGGTCCTGAAACGCGACATTGATGGCGCCACCGGATCGGTTGTGATGCCGGCTGCCAGCAGCGGCGGGCGGCTGTCCAATGACCAGGTCAGCGCCCCATTGCCGGCCCAGGACGCCTTTCGCGGCGCGATCCGGCTGGCCAATGACGTGAAGCTCGCGATCGTGGTGTGCGATCCGGACGGCGTCTGGAAGCCCGAATGGGGCGATCTGTACCAGGCCCTCGACTGATTGATTGCCGGGCGGACCGGCACATGTTGCGACGCCGTATGGAGACGAGCATGCTGAACGGACCGCTGCCCCGCGCGTCGTTGCGGGTCCGATCCTTGATGGTCGCGCTGTTGGTTGCGACCAATTGGCCGGCACGGGCCAACGACTCGGCCGCCGAATTGTCGATCGGAGGGCTCCAGTTCGTTCGCACCCGCGATGTGGCCATGGAGAGCGAGGACCTGCGTATCGCACTCGACAGGATCATTGTTCGCTATCAGTTCGCCAACGTCACCAGCAAGCCGGTTACGCTGACTGTGGCCTTTCCGCTGCCCGACATCGACTTGTCGGAGGCCGATAGCATTGCGCTGCCGTCGAACGACCCGGTGAACTTCGTCGACTTCGAGACCAGGATCGACGGCAGCCCAGCGCCGCTGACGATTGATCAGCGCGCCATGATTGGCGACAAGGATGTCAGCGCACTGCTCCGCCAGCTCAAGCTGCCGCTGTTGCCCATCGGCAGCCGCGAGATCCGCGTGACCGACCTCCCGGCAGCAACCCGAACCCGACTTGTGGACGAGGGGCTATTGATGCCCGCCGGAATGAGCGACAACGGCCGTCAGCAATATGCTCCAGGCTGGGTCACCAGGACGTCTGCCGTGCGCCAGCAGGTGTTTCCGCCCTCGCGCACCGTTGTCGTCGAACACCAGTATCGGCCGAGCGTCGGCTCCAGTGCTGACACCATACTGCGCCCGGGCCTGCGGCGCAGCAACGCACTCGGCCCGGAAGTCGCGCGTTACCGGAAGGATTATTGCGTCACGGATGGGTTCCTTGCCGAGCTCGACAAGCGCGCCGGCGACGGCACGGCCAATACCGCCAGGCTGCAGGAGCGGCGCATTTCATACGTGCTCAAGACCGGCGCGAATTGGGCCGGGCCGATCCGGGCGTTCAAGCTGACCATCGACCCGGGTGGCAGCGACCGCATGGTCAGCTTCTGCCAGGGCCGTCTCAAGGCCTCCCCGACCGGAAGCACGCTTGAATATACGGCAAGCGATTTCAAGCCGGATACCGACCTGAAGATCCTGGTCATTGGAAAATTCTGAGCGCCGATCAGTTCGTAAGCATCACGTAGCGCGCGGCCGCGGTGATCGTCACGCGGTTGCGCTGGGCGTCACTCAGCGCCTGCAGGAAGAACGTGTCGGCAGCGGTCGGTCGCGGCTGGCGCAACGAGTCCAGAACCTGCGGAGTCGCTACGGCCAAGATCAGTTGCGGACCGCTCGCGCTCGGGACCGGGAGCGAAAACGACAGCGAGTCAATACCCGGCTTCAGGAGGTAAGACAGGCTCTGCACCTCACCGCGATCCGATACCATGAGCAATTCCACCACACGATTGGCGAAGTTCTCGATGGTGCCGTTGAGGGTTTCGCCAGCCTTCAGTTCCGTCGCTGACAGGGTGACGCGCGGCACTCGCATCTGATCGCTTCCCACCTGGCTCAAGAACTTGACGGCCGGGCACTGGGCCTGGGTCACCTGCCGGACACCGACCGAAGCTTCAAATCCCTGGTCCCGCCGAAACGCCTTGTCGAACGTATCGAACGGGGCCGTCGAGGCGCCGTAGCCTTCGATCACGGCGGCGGTTTGACTGACCGCAACCGGCAAAATGAAGAAGCAATCGCCGCCGGAATATTGAGTTACATATTTGCGGATGCGCTCGGCTCGTCCCTGCCCCTCGGCTGGCGGAGTGGGCGTCACCGTCGGCGGTGGTGACAGCTTCACCGGCTCCTGACGTCCGGGCTGTGGTGCAGAGGGCTCGACTTTCGGCGGCGACATTGTCCCCGCCAGTTTCGGAGGCGGCGGCAAGCCCGCCGCGCCAGGTGCCGACCACACCAGCTTGTAGAAGGCATATCCACCCCCGGCCAACATGAGCAGCACCGCGGCTGCGCTCGCATAGAGCCAGAGACTGCGCGGCCTCTTCTGCGCGGTTGAGGGCGCCCTGTCCTGCCAGGCCGGCGCCGCGGTTTCCGGCCGCGCCAGCGGATCGAAGCCGGACAGCGGCGCGGTGGATGTCTGAGGCGGACCTGTCGGCGTCCATTTGGCGACCTCCGCCATGGTCGCACGCAACGCCGGATCGGGCTGCAGCATCCGCTCCAGCAAAGGTCTGATGCGCATGTCTACCGCACCGAGATCGGGCACACGCCGGCGCTTCTCCACCAGTTGAAACTGGCTTCCGCCCATGTCGAGCTTCTGTCCGGTCAGCGCATGGAACAGCACGAGGCCGAAGCTGTAGACGTCGGACTTCGCTGTGATCTCGTTGCCGTACAGGCCGACCTGTTCCGGAGACGCGTAGTTGTCCTTGCCGGCGAAGCCCGAACCGATGATGGTCTTGTCACCCATCTGGGTCGATCGGGCGATGCCGAAATCGATGATCTTGGCGCGTCTCACATCGTCGAGCGGCACGATGATGTTGTCCGGGGAAACGTCGCGATGGATGATGCCATGCTCGTGGGCGGCCTCCAGTCCCGATGCAACGCGCTGCATCAGCTTGACCAGCGCCTCGAAAGTCAACGGCCCTTCGTCGAGCATGTTCGAGAGCGAACGGCCGTTCACGAACTCCATCGCGAGATACGGTCGCTGCAGCACGGGCTCCACGGTGAACAGGAAGTAGCGAACGATCGCGTCGTGCGGGAGATTGTGAAGCGCCGCTGCCTCCCGCCGGAACAGCGCGAGCGCGGCCTCGTTGTCGACCATGTCGGGCAGCAGCATTTTCACCGCAACCGGCGATCCGGTCTGGATCTCACGGCACTTGTAGACCTCACCCATGCCGCCCGCGCCGATCACCGCTTCGATCTCGTAGATGCCGTTGAGGCGGGTGCCGGGCGGCACACCGCGGTAGCCCGACGGGAATGGATCGTTGACGGTCATGGTTGCGGCTCCCGATCCAGCGGCGATCTTGTCGGCTCTGAGGATCGCGGCACCAGCAGCCGCACAACCACGATCGTCACGTTGTCGAGCCCTCCCCGATCAAGAGCCAAAGCGAGCATGTCATCGCAAGCCGCCTGGGCGTGCCGCGTGATCGCATGCTGCAGGATCTCGTCGTCCTGCACATGCTTGGTCAAGCCGTCGCTGCAGATCACGAAGACGTCTTCCGGCTCGGCCGGACCTGTCACGACCTCGAACTCCGGATCATCGGCGACGCCAACGGCCCGGGTAATGGCATTGCTCGGCCAATCCTTGACGTCTTCGCGCGACACCGCGCCGCCGGCGATCAGTTCCTCCAGCTCGCTGTGATCATGCGATACCTGATTGATGCTGCCCCGGTTGACCAGGTAGACCCGGCTGTCGCCCGCCCATATGCAGGCATAATAGCCGTCGCGCACGAGCAGAACCGCCGCCGTGGTGCCGACGGTGGCCCCCTGCCGTTCCTTGCTGAGCGACAGGATCTGTCGGTTCGCGTGGAACAGCCGCTCCTCGCACTGCGCCAGCAAGTCGGCGGCCGAGTCCGGCAAGCCGATCGTATCAAGCGACTGCACGACGATGCGGCTGGCGAGATCGCCGGCCTCGTGACCGCCCATACCGTCGGCGACGGCCCACAGGCCGACATCGGTCCGGACCAGGCACGAATCTTCGTTGCGCGTCCGCACCCGTCCGGCATGAGTGACGCTGCCGACATCGAACAAGGAAGGGACATGCACCATCGCGCGTCACCCCGTCCCGGATGCTGAACGGCCGAGATCGCCGGTCAGCATTGTGGAATAGTGAAATGGGTCCGGCAATCCGCGGCAAGCGAGCGCCATTGATGGAAAGCCTTCGCCACCCGCGGTCCACCAGAAACTTGCCGCAGCATAGATCTGCGGACTGGCAGCGGAAAGCGCGGCAAAGGACTTGGTGAATGCGTCATCCGCCGAAACCGCTCCGACGGTCGTTGCGCCCAGTGCGATCATTTGCGATCCGTCGGCGATCGGCGCCTGCGGTCGCGGCACCGCGAGACGATCCAGGGCACCCGATATCTGCTCAAAGGTTGAAGTTTGATCCAGGGTCGAAAGCAGGAACGCCTCCGCCTGCCCGTACCATTCATCCTGAGGATCGATGCTCGGCGGCGGCAGTAAGGCGCTTTCGTCCGACACCGCATGCAGCGTCAATGGATAGTACCGCCCCACCCCGTCGAGCGAAGGCATCATTGCCCCCGCCACCGTCGTGCCGCAGATGGCCGCGCCAAGCCAGAATCGCCAGACCGGTGCGGTCAGGAACGCCTGCTGCCAGCCCGGGCCAAGCTGATGACGACTGGCCGACAGCGCAGACTGCACCCATGGCTCCCAGGCTTCCAGGAAGCTGCGCGGGGTGGCGATCGCGATGAAATCACGCTTCGCGCCGATCTTGCCGAATAGCCCACAACGCATGGTCATATTCCGGTCGGGCAACGAAATTCGCGGAGCACCGACAGGTTGAGGGGATTGCGCAACGACCCGGTCGAAATCTGATAGTTGAGCTCGCGCCCCGCGACGATGAAAGTCGCGCTGGCGGTTTCCGCTTTCACCACCAAGGATCCAGCCTCTAGCATCCGGAACAACGACCACGGACCGATGCGCTCGAGCACGGATGGCGGCCCGAAATCGTTGCTGACCGAAATTGCCGTCCGCGGCGACGGACCCGGCCAGAGGATGGTGGTCGGTGTGTTGCTCTGAGGCTGCGGCGGTGGTGGCGGAGGTTGCGGCCCGCCGAACATGGACGAAGCCGTGGGCGGGCCCGGCGTGACCGGGCTGGTGATCGTCGTGCCGCCAATCTCGGTCTTGACCGTCACGCCCGGTCCGGACGCCCCGGGCGGCCGGATCGCGAACGACACCGCCGGCACGCCACCGCCGGTCTGGAAGAAGGCGTCGCGGACATAGGCCGCATTCTGGAACTGCTTCAGCGTGTCGGGCGAGAACGATCGGCCGACGGGACTCTCCTTCCGCCACGTCCAATCTGATCGCGAAGTGTCGGCGTAAGATGCCAGGAACTGGGTGAAGAATTTGTCCATGACGCCGTTCGGGCTGAAAAGCTTGGCGAAATCGGCGAGTGGCACCTCCTGATTGCTGCCGCGGACGAACGGATACCGGTTGGTCACCGTCTGCTGGCAAACCGGCGTGACCTGATCGCGCAGCGCCTGCAGGATCTGTCCGGCAGTCGAGGCGGCAATGCTGCCCTCGAACTCCGCGGCGGCCGCGCGCAGCATGTCGGAGAACGGCGGCGGCATGCGCGAGGCATTGTTGCGCAGGGCCGCAACCTGGCTCTGAAGCGAAGCGGTCGCCTGCGCGGTCAGTTGCGGGTTCTCGACGATCAGAGTCAGATTCTGTGCGATGTCGTTCAGGTTGGCGATGGTCGAGTCGATCGGCCGGCGGGTGCTGTCGCCTTCCAGCACCGCATGATATGGCTTGAACTGCGCTTCGATCGTCGTCCCGGGTGGTCCATCCTGGGCGTTGGTGAACAGTGGCGGCGCGGCCACAGCAGGCGTGGCCGGGTTCGTCGCAGCGTTCGCCGGCTTCGGCCGTTCCTTGGTCAGCATCGTCTCGTCGCGCACCGATTCCAGGATTTGCCGCATCGGTGAGGTCGGCGCCGAAACCGCCCTTAGCACCTCGTATTTCGGCTTGTCGGCGAGCAGTTTCTTCAGACGCAAGCTGCCCAGCGCGGTTCGCCAAGTCGTGACAAACTCGTTGGAATAGATGTTCAAGAGGTCGCCGGCGAGGTTGTCGTACTGCTGGTCGATGACCGACTGCTGGCCGGCATCGCCCAGAACCCAGCGTTCCTTCTTCATGCGCTCCGACAAACCCGGCAGCCGGGCGATGAAGTTCTGCTGGAAGCCGTTATACGTGAAGAACTGGGGCACCCGCACAGCGTCCAGAGGCTGCCCCGTCGTGGTTTCGAACACGACCGCCATATCAGGACCGCCGCGGCGGGCGGCGATCCAGTCGCCTGCAGTCGATGAGCGAGCCTCGGATTTCAGGAATTCGTAGGCGCGCTGCGACACGCTCAGGCGCGCGAGCGAATTCTGCGCCTGCTTGATCAGCCGGCCGTCCAGCTCGACAAGCGGGGGCTGCTCCGTCTCGAGGTCGAACATCGCCGTGAGGTTCTCATCGAGCAGGCGCCGTCCTTCTGCGTTGGTTGCACCGGGATAGAGGTTGTCCTGCCAGTCGCGCTGCATCCAGGAGCGGATCAGCTCGCGGTCCGGCGACTGCAGGCCGCCGAGCATCAGATAGACCTTCAGCGCCTCGTAGACGAACGCAGATTCGTTGATGCGCGCGTTGAGCTGCTCCTCCAAACGATACAGCAGGCGTGGCCTGAACATGCGCTCGAGCGCCGCATGATAGGCCGCCTTGGCGGGCGACATCAGCCGGGCGTGCTGGCTGAGCCCGTAACGGGCCGACAGGGGCACCGACTCGTTGCGCGATCCGTAGCCTGCGGGGGCGTTGCGCAGCCGATAGAGCAGTGGCAACACCTTGTCGAGATCATGATCGTCGATCAGCGTCTGCTTGATGAGAGGCGCCCCGGCGGCTGCATATTCGTTGTCCGCCTGCACACTCTGCGCGATCAAGTCGGAATTGCGCTTGTAGCTGGTCAGCCATCCTGCGATCAGCCCGATCGAGACCAGACCGATCAAGGATAGCGCTGCGGTTTTCAGAATCAGTGCGCGGCGCACCGCCGCACGGTCGGTCGAGACCCAGTCGGCCTCGCCGATGATGACCTTGGAAATGAGATCGGCGAGAAAATAGCTCTTGCCCGTCCCTGAATAGGATCCGGAACCGACCTCCTCCGCGCCGAACGTGCGCGCGAGCGACCCGATCAGTTGGTCGATGGGCGTCCCCTGCTGCGTACCCGAGGTGAAGTAGAATCCGCGCAGGTTCGCGTTCACGTGGTAGCGCGTTGGCTCGAAGATCTGGTTGAGGAAGTCGTGGATCTGGGGCTTGAGCCGCGCCATCTGTGCCGGGAAGCCGAAGAGTTGCACGCGGTGCTGCGGCGTCGGCTCGTCCTGCAGTCGGTCGAGTGTCTCCTCGCTCAGGCGCTCCAGCAGACGGTCGAACTCGACCGGTATCTGTCCCACCAGATTCTGGGTCTTGTCAGCGGTTTGGAATGTCGCACCCCAGACCTGGCGACGGCCGGCCTCGCCGAGATAGGCGAAATATTCGGTGAAGCCGGCAACGAGATCGGCCTTGGTAAATAGCGCGTAGACGGGGAAGCTGACCTTGAGCTTCTGATGCAGCTCGAGCAGGCGCATTCTGATGGCGTCGGCGTGAAGCGCGAGCTCCTGCTTCGGCAGCGTCAGCACGTCCTCGATGCTGATGGCGACCAGGACGCCGTTGATCGGCTGGCGTGACCGGCTCTTCTTGAGGATGTCGAGGAAGGCCAGCCAGCTTTCCTTGTCGGCCTTGGCGTTGGAATCCTGAGTGGTATAGCGGCCGGCCGTATCGATCAGCACGGCCTCCTCGGTAAACCACCAATCGCAATAGCGGGTGCCGCCGACCCCCGCGACCGCAGCCGGCGTCGCGCCGCGTGCGAGCGGAAATTTGAGCCCGGAATTGACCAGCGCGGTGGTCTTGCCGGCGCCGGGCGGGCCGATGATGACGTACCAGGGCAGATCGTAGAGATAGCTCGATTTGTTGCCGCTGGCGGTCTTCAGCGTGGCGAGCGCATCCTTCATGCGCTCCTTGAGAACCGGCTCGTCGCTGACGGGCTGATCTGCCGCGCTGATCCCGTCGGCGATCTCCTTGGCATTCTTGCGCCGCTTGAAGAAGCTGAAGCCGGCGAAGCCCGCCACGGCCGTGACCAGCAGCAGAATCGCGATCTGGCGGATGATGTGGTTCTCGAGCGGATGCCAGTCGCCGAATGCAATGAAGGGCCCTGCGAAATAGATCACGGCGCCGAGCGAGCTGAGCCCGACTCCGTAGAGAATGATGCGGATGATATCCTTGGCAAGCATTGATCGGTACCTGTCGCAAACCGCGTGAGCCGTGGAGCCTGCTTATTCGCTGCGTTCGATGAAGATCTCGACACGCCGGTTCTTGGCGCGTCCGTCAGGCGTCGAATTGGGTGCGATTGGCGCGTCCGCTCCCTTGCCGTCAACGTCGACGCGCGAACCATCGGTCAGGCCGGGCTTCAGCGCGGCGGCAACCGCCTTGGCGCGCTCGACCGACAGCTCGAAGTTCGAAGGAAAGCGCACTGTTCGGATCGGCGAGCTATCGGTGTGACCGACGACCCGGATCCGTCCCGGCTCCTTGTCGAGGGTTGCCGCGACGCGGGCTGCAACCGGCTTGAAGCCGTCGAGGATGGTGGCCTGGCCCGACGAGAACAACGCGAGGTCACAGACCCTGATCACGATAAAGCTCGCGGTCTGGTCCGCAGTCATGGCACAGGCGGTGTTCTCCTTGGCGAGCGCGTTGCGGATGCGCTGCAGCTGGGTGATACGGTCCGGCGGTGGCGGCGGAGGCGGCGGTGGCGGTGGTGCAATGACCTTGCGCTTGAGCTCGATCGGATCGCTGGGATGCAGCGCCAGAGCGACTTCGGCAGCGTTCTCCGCCCGGCCGGCCAGCAGCGTCCGCAGGACGAAATAGGACCCCGTCAATAGCGCGGCGGCCACGGCTGCCACCAGCCAGACCGGAACGCGGAGACGCTGCCGGCGACCGGCCAGCGCCTGCCCCCTCCAGTTGGGCGACAGGTCGCTCACCGTCTTGGGACGGACCCGGCGCAACAATTCGTAGAGGTTGCGCTGGATCACCTGCAGGTTCGCAAGCCCGCCTGCCGATGTACGGTGGATGCCCTGGAAGCCGAGCGCGAGGCAGGCATGCTGCAGTTCGAGCACTGGATAGTTGATCAGCGGATCAACCTTCAAATGGTCGAGGATCTCGAAGAAACGGACACCACCCACACGCTCGCCGAAGAATCGGCTCAGCATGGAATATTGCGTCCAGACGTGGCGCTCATCGGTCGGGATGTGTTGCACGATATCGTCGGCGGTAGCGCATAGGATGTATTTCGCCGTGTTGGCCTGATGCTCGGAGATCCCCGCCGAACGGATATCCTTCTCGAAGAACTTGATCGCATCGGCGACCTGCTCCATCAGACTTGCGAATGACGCGCGCATGAGCGCCACGCGCAACCGGCCAAGCAATTGCAGCAAAGGGCCGGCCGCACGCATCACCGGATTGGCGTTTGGCGCCACCAGATCGTCGATGCGCAACGGCGGTCCGGGCGGCAGCATCCCCTGCTGCACCGGTGCCTGCGCGGGTGTCGATATCCATTCCTCGGCCGGCTGGCTGGTCGGCGCAGCGGCGTAGCTCGGGCGCTGCGGAATGGGAGAAGAGGATGGCGGCGAGGACGGCGCGGGCGCGCCGGGAGACGGCACAGGTGACGGCGAATAGCTTGGACGTGCTGCGGGTCCCTCGCCCGCCGGAGGCTGAGCGGTGGGCGCCGGCGGCAACCTCCCGCCGGGATTGGGACGAATGATCGTCCGCTCGCCCCGACCGAAAGGATTGACCGGCTTGTCCCTATCGCTCATGGCCTGTCTTCCAGGATAGCCCAAAGGTACAGCTCGAGCTCCGGCCAGTCGCCGGAGAAATGCATCCCGATCGAGGCCGCCGTGCTGAACTCTGGCCATAGCGGCGACTTGCGATCCAGATAGAAATAGACGTGATCGGTGATGGCCCGGATGTGCGGCGGCGGAGTCGGCAGGTGCACCAGTGTCAACCCTGGCAAGTTGGCGTGCACGATCTCGTTCATCTTGGTGTTCGGGCCGACCTTGAACAAATGCGGGAAGTCGTTCTGGATCTCCACGAGCGGCCGCCGTGCGGCGACCTCCAGCACCAGGGTCGCATTCCGGAACAGCGCCCGATCGCGGATCGGCGACACGAACGCATTCTGGGCGCGCTCGATGATCTCCAGGCGGATCGCCCGCCGGCCCAGCCGCGCGCTCAGGAAGTCCTGGATGTCGCTCACCAGGGGTGTGAAGATATTCTCGAGATCGTCGTGATCGTACGCCGGATAGTTGCGAGCACGACGTTCTGGTGTGGCAAACGTCGCAAGCTCACCGGCAAACCTCAGCAGCTCCTCGTACAGCCGTTCCGGGTGAACGCTGCCTGAACGCTGGAAATGGGTCAGCACGGGAATGGTCCGGTTCAGCACCTGCAGCACCAGATAGTCGACGCTCTGCAACCCGCCCCCGGACGACGGATCGACCGCGTAACGTGCCAGCTCGTCGAGCTTGGTCTCGACCCAGCCGATGATGCGATTGAGCCAGCCGTCGATGATCGGATGTGCGGCGCAGACCAGCATCGGCGGCACGAACTTGTCGTCGAACAGGATGTTCTTGTCGCGCACTTCCAGAATGCGCGCGATGCCGAGTCCCATGTATCCCGGCTTGCTGGTCTTGCGCAGTTCGAACGACAACCGCGGATAAGCGATGTCGATCTCTTCCTCGATGCGCAGCGCCGAGGTCGAATCGATGAAGGTCTCGGACGTGCGAACATAGCGACTGGCGCTGTCGGTGCGATCCTCATCGACCTCGCGGGTGTTTGGCGCTGCGATCGGCATCATCAGCCAGACGATCTGGCCGGCGGCAGAATCCGGCACCTCGATCGCTTCCGGAATCGGGCTGTCCGCGGGGATGTCGAACGGCGTTCCGTCCGGCATGACACCGGACGCGTTGCGCACCGCGAACTTGCTCTGTTCGGTGAGGTCCTTGTCGATCTCGAGCTGGGCGAATCCCCAGGGGTATGGCGTTGTGTAGCGAACGCGCTTTTCCAGCAAATGTTCGATATAGCGATCGTTCTGCTGCAGATGGTGCGGCCGCAGAAACAGTCCTTCTGACCAGAAAACCTTGCTGTACCAAGACATTCCTACATCCACTCAGCAGCGTTTGGCGACCGCGTGGTCGCCGATAGTCACTTTGAGCCGCCCTTGTCGGCGCGGTCGTAATAGTCCGAAAAATGCAACATGAAAGTATCGATCGGCGCGCTATTGTCGCGGCCGAGATGCGCCTTCCAGCGCGTCAGGAATTCGTCCCAGAGTTTGCCCTTGTTCGAGCCGAACCAGGAGTTTGCGCCGCGCTGAAGCTCGAGCTCGCGCGCCATGAGCGTCGGATCGATGCCGGCGATGAGCTCGTGGACGGCGTGCTGCATCGCCATGTACGTCTTCAACTGATGCGATTTGAGGTCGCCGAAGCCCTGCGCGAAGGCTCGTTGCGCGTCGAGATAGCTGCGCGTCCGCGGCCCGAACAATATGCGCAGGGCCTCTTCCGAGGTCGGCGAGAATTTCAGCGGGTTGTTCTCCACGGCCTGGACAGTCGTCTGGCTGGTGCTGCGGGTCAGCTGCTTGGCCTGAGTTCGCGCCTGCAGCAGCGCCATCAGATTGTCTACGGTCATGCGCAAGATCATGCCGAGCTGTTCGGCGAGCTCCGCGTCGGTCTTGTTGGCAAAGAAATTGTCCGGCAAGCCCGCAGCACGTGCCACCAGCGGCGCGAACTCGGTGCCGCCGACCGGCTTGGCCGCGGCTGGCCCTTCGCTCACCACTTGTGCCGGGCGGGACTGCTCAACGGGTGGCCGCGCGGGCGATGGCGGCGGCTGGACGGGCGCTGTTCCATCATCGGTCCACACCGATGGCCGGCGCGGGGTCGGCATGGCGGGTGGTGGCTCGACCAGTGCTCTCGGCGTCGCAACCTGGCCGGTGGCCCAGCTCATGTCGTCCTGCGCATCGGGCTGGTGCGGAGGCGTCGGCGATGGACGTCGAAACGGATCCACTCCCGGCGCCGGGACGCTCGCGGCCCAATCCAGAAACTCCGGATTGATCGGCCGCGCCGCCTCGCGTGGGTTCTTCAGCTGCTGCGGATCGATCGGCGGCGGCACGTCGCGGTCGGCCGCCCAAAGCTCCTGGTACCCGGCATGCTGCTGGACGGGAGAGACGCGCGGTTGCACCTCGCGGTCCGGGACGCGCCCGCCCGCCTCGTCCTCCAGTGAAACTCCGATGATGTAGTGGCCAATGGTAAGTCGATCGCCGTCGCGCAACCGGTGTGGCCCCCGGATGCGCTGGTCGGTGCCATTGAGAAAAGTGCCATTGGTCGAGACGTCATGCAGCCAATAGGCGCCGTCGCGAAAATGCACCTCGCAATGCTTTCCGGAAATCATCCGTGTCGGATCGGGCAACGTCCAGTCGAGGTGACGGTCCCGGCCAATATCGACCGAACGCCTGCCCGTGACCGAAAATGATACAGGGCCGCCGTCCGGAAGGTTCGGTTCGTTCTCGATATTGAAGCGAAGCACCATCTCATCGTCTCATCAGCGCGGAGGGCGCGGTTCGCCGCGTGCCAATTGAATACCATCCTCCAGGCATGCCGTCATTATCCGGTCCCGGGACTCGCGGGGCAGCCGGCAAAGGGCGATCAGCAGGGCCGCCCGCACCGCGCGCGCGGCTTGGTCGGGCTTGGCCTCGACCGGCGCAAATTCTGCCGGAACCACGCTTCCGCCGGACCATCCGGCCGCCAGCGCCAGCCATGTCGCCGGCTGCTCGGGATCGTTGGCATTGCCGACCGCCAGGGCCTTGTTCCGGGATTGCTCGTCCGGCTGCCGGACCCAGGTCTCCACGAAATTCAGCGACCTGCTGTCGTTGGCGTCGAACTGGTCGAACATCCGTCGCAACGAGCGGCATCCCCAGGCAACCGCCACGCGCCTGGGCAGCAGATAGGCGCAGAAAGAGACGGCTCCGTGCCAATTGCGCGCATCGGTGGCGTCCTGAAGGAAGTCCAGCGAAGGCTTGTCGACTTCGGCCTTGCCGACGTCATGGCGCGCCATGGGATAGGCCTGAAACAGATCCTGCACCGTAGCGAACCGAACCTGGCTCATAGCGGTCAGCCGACAAGAGTTGGCAGGCCGTGGGCGCCCAGCGGGCCCCCGGCTGCAAGTGCCATGGCGCCCTGCGCCGTCATCGCGATCGTCGGCGCGTTGATGACGATACCCGCAGGGGTCAGGATGATCTGGCTGGGGCCAACCTGCAGGGTGATGTTGACGTTCGCCATGAGCGTGATGGTCAGGCCTGCGTTGACGGACTGATCCATCGTCATGGTGATATGCTGGCCGCCCAGCTCGATGTCGAGCTTGTCATTGCCGTTGACGAGTGTGGTCTTGCGGGTGTCACCACCGAGCGCGGCTTCACCGATAGTCCGCGTCTCGGTGTCGCGGACCGTAACGTCGTGGTCCTTCTCGGCGTGCACCGTGATCTTCTCGGAGCCCTTCTTGTCCTCGAAGTTCCACTCGTTGTAGCCGCCGCCCCCCTTGGTGGAGTCCGATTTCAATCCCGCGATCGTCTTCTTGGACGGCAGATCGTAAGGCAGCTTGTATTCGTCGTTATACACCGTGCCGATCACCAGCGGCCGGTCCGGATCTCCTTCCAGGAATTCGACGACCACCTCCTGTCCGACGCGCGGAATGATCTGACCGCCCCACTTCTTGCCGGACCAGACCTGGGCGACGCGCAACCGGCATGACCGCTTTTTCTTCCGGTCCCAGAAGAACCGGACATAGATTTCGCCGAGATTTTCGACGTCGATCTCCTCGCTGGAATTGTCGTCCTTGGTCACCACCTTGGCGGTCTGGACGCCGTTGATCCTCGGCTTCGGCGTCAGCATCGGCGCGCGGAACGGCCGATCGCTCGGCAGAAACTCGTAGCTGCCGAAATAGACGTGTTGGCCGGCGTCGCTCGGGCCGCCAGTGCGATAGGATTCGATCGAGAACGAATGGGTGGCTCGCACCACGAGATATTCGATGTTCTGCGAGTCCTTGTGGTGCTTTTCGAGCTTGGTCAGTCCGCCTGGGAACAGGTTGACCGCGTCGCCGTTGCCGCGCCGCCGCCGGTCCATGGCTTGTTCGGACTGGAGCTGGATCTTCGCGTAACGCTCGCCGTCGGATTTCTCCTTGAACTTGCCTGGATAGTCATAGAATTCCATCTCCGACCGCGTGTAGTGCTCGTTACCCTTAGCGTCGCTGATCATCTGCGCGTTGGGCTTCTGGTAGTTGTAGTCGTTGAGCTCGACCTTGCCGGTCCGAAACTGGCGCTCCGCGACCCATTCGTAGATGTGTTGCTCGCCGCGCCGATCGGCTCCCGTCAGCGGAATGTAGGGTATCGTGGCAAGACCGTTGATCGGGCTGTGCGACGATTTGGAGTCCGCCAACACCAGCGTGTGCTTGCCGCCCTCGTGCTTGAAATAGTAGTAGATGCCGTGCTGTTCCATCAGCCGGCAAACGAAATTCAGATCGGTCTCCCGGTACTGAACGCAATATTCGAGCTTCGGACAGGAGCCCTCTTCGGTCAGCTTGGATTCATAGTCGGTGAAGCCGCGATCGTTGAAGACCTCCTTGATGATGTCGGGCGCCTTCTTGTCCTGCCAGATCCGGCAGTCGGTGGTTCGCGACAACAGCCATAGCCAAGGCCTCAGCACGATCCGATAGCTGAAGTAGTCGTTCTTCACCCCCAGCCATTGGGCTTCCGTGAGAATGCCGCTGAACTCGCGTTCCTTTTCGTGCAGCTTGATGGTCAGCGTACACTGCTTGCCGATCGCGCGGTCGAAGTCGAGATCGGCATCCTCGCTGAGACACTCGATGCGATATTCGAAGAGTTCGCTAAGTCCTTCCGAAGCCTCGTATCCGACGAAAACCAGAACGTCTTTGCCGAGAGGCGTCTTGAGCTCGCAGAGGCGGGTATCCTGGGTAAGCTGGCCCATGTGGGCGTTAACTCCCTCTTCGTCCGCGTGATCGGCAGAAGTGCAGATCAGGCGTCATGCAAGAACCACGGAAATCCCTTCTGCCGCTGACAGGGCCGGCAAGTCCGCCCCGAGGGTGGGTGGGCCTTCTGACGCGCCACGGCAGCCGTCCAAAGAACCACCTCGCCCCTCAAGTATAGTCGCCTCCAAGAGCTTGCCGGTTCACGCGAAACTGTCATGATCGTTGGGGAATGAACCAGGGCCATCATCGATCTGACCTACCAAGGCAATCAGATCGTGATCTTCCCCTGCCCGATCCTCTGGACGACACGGGCTTCGGCACAGGGGCGGATGGCTCAGGAGACGGACGATCCTCGCATGCTCGACGTCGCATCCCTCACCCAGGCCATAGCGGCCGATGATCCCTGCGGGCCGGATCTCGACGCCGCCGGCGACATTCAGTACCTCAATTTTTTCGCAGGTGCGGAATCCCTGCTGCCGATGTCGTATTTCGAGGTCGTCAACGCCAATGGAGAGCGCGGACGATTCGATCCAAAGGCCGTCGATATCGCGGGCCAGTTTGAGGCCGTACGACCCCTTCTGGCGCGCACCCGCGATCTGCGGCTGAACATGCTGCTGGCCAAGTTCTCCATCCTCAACCGGGATCTCGACGGCTTTCTGAATTGCCTGAAGGCGACCACCACGCTGCTGAGGGATCAGTGGGAAGCGGTGCATCCGAGGGCCCAAGACGACGACTACGCTCTTCGGGCCGTCACGATCGAAGCGATCGATGTGTTTCCAACCGTGATCAACCCCCTCCAATTCCTTCCGCTGATCGAAAACCGCAGGCATGGCAGCCTCAATTACCGGGCCTATCAGGTCGCCAAAGGCGAAATTGCGTCCGGCGATCCCGACGCGGGCGGCCCCGATCTAGCGACCATCGAGCGCATCATCGGCGATACGGATCTCGACACCCTCAAGGCCGTGAGTGGCCGGTGCTCGGCGGTCGCGGCTGAAATTTCAGGCATCAAGGCGATCTGGCACGAAAAGTTGAACACGGGTCAACCCATCAGCCTCGATCGAGTCTCCGGAGTCGTAAACGGTATGGCCGCGTGGCTTGCGGGGCTTGTCACGGAGCGTGATCCGGCCGCAGTGGCCGCGCTACCGGACGATGCCGCGCCGGTTGACGCGCAAGCGCCACTGGAAACGACCGGCGCGCTGGCTTCGTCAGCGCAGGCCACCGCAGCACTTGCGGCCGCAGCGGACTATTTTTCCCGAATGGAACCGTCCAACCCGGCGCTGTTGCTGGTGCGCCAGGCGCAGGAAATGGTCGGCAAGTCATTCATCGAGGTGATGCGGATGCTGGTGCCCACCCACGTGGAAAGCGCCGCGATCAACATCGGGCGCGACAAGGTTTTCGACCTGCCGATCGAACGGATGGCGGAGCTCGCCATAACACCCTCGTCCACGGTCGAGAACACATCTCAAGATATTGTTTTTTGTGCAGAAAACAGAACTCAAGCTCTGGGCCTGCTGGCGAAGGTGGCGGCATTTTTCCGAGCCGCAGAGCCGTCCAGCCCGATCCCTTTTTTGGTCGATCGCGCGCGCGATCTCGCGCAGCGAGACTTCCTCAGCCTCTTGAATGACGTCCTGCCCGAGGGGACGCTCAAGACAATCGACAAATCGCATTGAACCCGCTTTTCGCTCGACGGCACTAACAGGACATAAGGAAGCTTGTCGAATGCGAGTTGAGCCGCCTTATCAGCCTGCGTCGCGCAAGTCGGTTTCCAAAGCGATTTTGTAGAGAGGGCAGCCATGGCTACGGACAGCGGTCAAAAATTCATCCGGCGAAACCGCGCACCGCGCGTGCACATCACATACGAAGATCCCTATGACGCCGAGCGGCTGATCGAGCTGCCGTTTGTCATGGGCGTCCTCTCCGACCTTTCCGGCAACAATGCCGGCGTCGAGAAGTCCAAGGTCGAGGAGCGCAAATTCCTCGAGTTCGACATGGACAATTTCGACAACCGCATGGCGGCAATTCAACCCGGCGTGACGACACGCGTGGCCAATCGTCTGGGCGATGCGCCCGACGAGAAGATTTCCGTCGCCCTGCGCTTCAGCAAGATGGCCGACTTCTCGCCGGTGGCGGTCGCCCGGCAAGTTCCAGCCACGGCCAAGCTGCTGGAGGCCCGCGAACAGCTCGCCAACCTGCTGCGCTACATGGACGGCAAGGTGGCCGCCGAGGATCAGTTGAAGAAGCTTCTCAGCGACCCGCAACTGATGGCCGCGCTGCAGGAGCGCGCAGCCGGCCAGCCGACCGAACCCGACGTTGAGAAATAAGGGAAGGACTGGGGACCATGGCAAAAGAAGCTGGTCAGAAAGCAACCGTTACTCAGCTCGGGACCGTCGAGGCTGACGAGTTCGCGACCCTGCTGAAGCAAAGCTTCAAGCCTCGCACCGAACGCGCGGCGACCGAAGTCGAAAACGCGGTATCAACGCTCGTCCAGGAAGCGTTGAAGGATACCAGCGTCATCAAATCCGACGTCCTCGACACCATCGAGGAGATGATCGCGCGGATCGACCAGAAGCTCACCGCGCAGATGAATGAGATCCTCCACGCACCGGAGTTCCAGGCGATCGAAAGCGCCTGGCGCGGTCTGCATTACCTCGTCTTCAATTCCGAGACGGACGCCAATCTCAAAATTCGCGTGATGAACGTCTCCAAGAGTGAGCTCTATCGCAACCTCCGGCTTTACCCGGACGCCCGCTGGGATCAGAGCCCGCTGTTCAAGCAGGTCTACGAGTACGAATTCGGCCAGTTGGGTGGCGAGCCGTTCGGCTGCCTAATCGGAGACTACTACTTCAGCCATCTGCCCACCGACGTGCAGTTGATGCGCGATCTCAGCAAGATTGCCGGCGCGGCCCACGCCCCCTTCTTCGCCGGGGCCGAACCCACGCTGATGGGAATGGATTCGTGGACCGAACTGTCCAATCCGCGCGACATCGGCAAGGTGTTCGACACGCCGGAATATGCGGCTTGGAAGGGACTGCGCGACCAGGATGACTCACGCTATCTCGGTCTCTGCATGCCGCGGGTACTGGGTCGCCTCCCCTACGGCGCCAAGTCCGAGCCTGTGGAGGAGTTCGCCTTCGAGGAAGAAACCGACGGGCATACCGGCGACAAATACGGCTGGATCAACGCCGCCTACGCGATGGCAGTCAATATCAACCGCGCCTTCAAGGAGTTCGGCTGGTGTACGCGCATCCGCGGTGTGCAGTCCGGCGGCGAGGTCATCAACCTGCCGACGCACACGTTCCCGACCGACGACGGCGGCGTCGACCTGAAATGCCCGACCGAGATCGCCATTAGCGATCGTCGCGAGCACGAACTTGCAAAGGCGGGCCTTATCCCGCTGATCCATCGCAAGAACACCGACAAGGCGGCCTTCATCGGTGCGCAGTCGCTCTACAAGCCGAAGAAGTATTTCGGCGAGAAAGGCGTGGATGCAACCGCGTCCGACAACCTATCGTCACGTCTGCCCTACATGTTCGCAGTGTCTCGCTTTGCGCACTATCTGAAGTGCATGGTTCGCGACAAGATCGGATCCATGAAGGAGAAGGATGAGCTGACGGTCTGGCTGCAGACCTGGATCAACGAATACGTTGATGCCAATCCAGCCCTGTCGTCAGAAGCTCAGAAAGCGCGCAAGCCGCTGGCCGCTGCGAAGGTTGAGGTCATAGCAAACGAGGAGAACCCGGGATACTACAACGCACGCTTCTTTCTCCGTCCCCACTTTCAACTTGAAGCGATGGACGTCGGCCTCAGCCTCGTCTCGCGCCTGCCAGGCCCGAGCTCCTGACGTCACGTCATCGCGACCGTCACTATCAAGATTTTTGAGAGGATTATGCTATGGCTGTCGATATTTTCTTGAAACTCGATCCGATCAAGGGCGAATCGAAGGACGACAAACATCCTGACGAAATCGATGTCTTGAGCTGGTCTTTCGGCGAAAGCCAGACCGGTACATTCCACAGCGGATCCGGCGGCGGCGCCGGCAAGGTCAGCGTCCAGGATCTCCACTTCACGCACTTCGTTGACAAGGCCACGCCGGAACTGTTCAAGGTCTGCGCGAACGGCAAGCACATTGATACCGCGATCCTCACCGTTCGCAAGGCCGGCGAGAACCCACTGGAATATCTCAAGATCGAGATGAAGCACGTTCTGGTCACCAGCGTGTCGACCGGCGGATCGCACGGCGAAGAGCGTCTCACCGAGAACGTGAGTCTGAACTTCGCGAAGGTCAAGATGACTTACAAGTCCCAGACGGAGAAGGGCGCCGCCGGCGCGTCGCCGACCTTCGGCTGGGACGTTCCTGCCAACAAGGAATGGGCTTGATCTACGGCTCCTCGTCTGGCGCCGGTTACCGATAGCGGAAACCGGTGCCATGCGACGCGATCCCGCCCGCACCTTTCGGGCTATCCCGGTTTTCGGGCTGGACGTTTGATCACGGCAGGTCACGCCGGACGCCAATTGCCGCCCCTGAAGCTGCATATGCGCCGGCCGACATGGGGACCGGAATGACGCTTACGCCAAAAAAGGATCGGCTTTCTCCACCGCTCATGCTGGCCTTTCGCGCGGCTCACGAGGCACGTGATGCGCGCAAGGAGCTCAATCTGCGCGACCAGTCCGGTGAACGGATCATCGCGGGCCGGCGCAGCACCGGACGCCATCCGATCTCGGAAACATTGTTGCGGCGCGAGGTCTCCCATGACCTCGAAACGCTCCTCAATACGATCGCTCTGGAATCGACGCTGGACATGACCGGCCGGGATTGCGTGCGAATGTCGATCCTGAACTATGGCTTTCCCGATATTGCCCATCGTTCGATCGACGAGGTCACGGACGATGAACTCAGCGACGCGCTGCGCGAGACCCTGACGACTTTTGAGCCGAGGCTCGATCGCAAGACGATCCGTGTCCGCCGTGACGGCTCGGTCGGCCCTGAGCAGCTCAAGCTGCGCTTCATCGTTCACGCCGACATGAAAGCTGAACCGCTCAACGTTCCCGTGGAATTCGTCGCCGACGTCGAGCTCGACAGCGGCGATATTCAGATCAACCGACTTTAGCATGAACCGCGAATTCCTGGACTTCTACAATCGTGAACTGTCACTGCTGTACGAGCAGGCGGGAGACTTCGCCGAAGAATTCCCCGGAATCGCGGAACGCCTCGGCGGCCTGATCCGGGATCGCTCGGATCCGATGATCACCGGCCTGCTGGAGGGCGCCGCGTTTCTCGCCGCCCGCGTCCAGCTGAAGCTCAAGCACGAATTTCCTGAATTCACCGCAAACCTGCTCGAACAGCTGGTTCCGAACTATCTTGCCCCGACTCCATCGGCCATGCTGGTCGCGGCGCGGCCACCCTATGCCGATCCGGCGCTGCGCGACGGCAAGAAGATCGCGCGCGGCGCGTATTTCGACGCCACGTACCGCGAGAGAGAACGAAGCCTCGCCTGCCGATTTCGACTTTGCCGCGATATCGTGCTCTGGCCGTTCGACCTCAACGGCGCCGAATACTTTTCGACAGCCGGCGCACTGCAGGCACTCGGGATACCGGTCGGCGGCGATGTCATAGCGGGACTGAGACTGTCGTTGACCCACCGTACCGCGGCCCGGCTCGAGGAGGAGCCGCCCGACACCGAGGCCCGGACCAAACCGGAAACCTGGTTTGCAGGCTGCCGCGTGGGCGAGCTCCCGATCTACCTCTCCGGCGCGGAGTCGGATTCCATCGCGCTTTACGAGCAATTGATCGCGAATTGCAGAGGTGTCTACTTCCGCCATCTCGACGACTTCGGCGATCCCGTGGTGACGCGTGCGCCGCTCGACTGCGTTCAACAGATCGGCTTCGATGAGAACGAGTCGCTGTTTCCCAACGATAATCGGATCTTCCGTGGCTCGGAGCTGCTGCGGGAATATTTCGCATTTCCACGCAAGTTCCTTGGGGTCAACCTGACCGGACTTCGCAGCGTGATGCCGCGCCTGCGCAGCAAGTCGATCGATATCGTCTTCGCTTTCGATGAACACAATTCGCGGCTCGCTGCCGCGGTGCGTCCCGACAGCTTCAAGCTCTATACTGCGCCGGCGATCAATCTGTTCGAGAAGACGAGCGATCGCATCCCCGTCAAATCGAATACCCACGAATACCACGTGGTGCCCGATCGTAGTCGCTATCTCGAATACGAACCGCACCAAGTGATCGAAGTCTACGCGCACCTTCCGGCGGAGAAGGACAAGCGGCTGGTGCGCCCGCTGTATTCGGCTGCCGTCGACCCGACCAGCGGATCGGTCGAGGGTCTCTATTTCACCGTCCGCCGCCTGCCTCGACGCCGCACAATGGAGGAGAAGACGTACGGCTCATCGTCCGACTACACCGGGACCGACATGTTCCTGTCACTGCTCGAGCCTGGTGAGCTGAGCGGAGAAAACCCCGTTGCCGAACTCAGCGTCCGGGCGCTGTGCTCCAATCGGCACCTCACGGAGCACCTGCCGGTTGGCCACGGCGGCGCTGACTTCCGCCTGCTGGATGATACGTCCCTCGATCTGGTGTGCGTCGCCGGTCCCACACGTCCACGGGAGCCGGTGGTGGCTCAGTTGCGCAGCCGCAGCGAGGTCGCCAATAGCGGAGTTGTCAGTTGGCGGCTGATCAACATGCTGAGCCTGAACTACCTTGGCCTTGTCGAGCGTGGCGGCGGCAAGAACGCCGGCGCGCTGCGCGAAATGCTGTCTTTGTTCGCCGACCAGTACGACGACGCCACGGAACGCAAGATCCGCGGCGTGCGCTCGATCGAAAGCCGGCCGGTAGTGCGGCGGGTGCGAGAGCGCACGGGTAGCGGCGCAGCGCGCGGGCTGGAGATCACCGTCGTACTCGACGAGAAGGCTTTCGAGGGGAGCGGCGTGTTCTTGCTCGGAGCCGTACTGGAGCGATTCTTCGCCGATTATTCGGGCTTCAACACGTTTACCCAGACAGTCATCTCCACGCCGGAGCGCGGCGAGATCATGCGGTGGCAACCGCGCATGGGCACGCGGAGACCGTTGTGACGCTGATCGACCAGATGAAGTCCGAACCCTGGCGGTTCGATTTCTTCAATACGCTGCGCCAGCTGGAGCGAGCCAACCGGGATCGACCGCGGATCGGTGACAGCGCCGCGCGCCGCGAGGAGTATGTTGACCTCGGCCAAGTCCCCTATTTGGAGTTCCCCGCCTCCAATCTTGCAGCGGTCGACGACCAGGACGGCCGGCTCAGGATACTCGTCAAGTTTCTGGGTCTGCTCGGGCCGCAGGGCGCGCTGCCGCTTGCCACCACCGATGAAAGTCTCAGCTGGTGGCTCATGCGGGATGACGCTTTCCCGCGATTTCTCGACCTGCTCAACGGGCGCTTCCTGCAGCTGTTTTTTCGCGCCTGGGCCGATGCGCGCCCGATCGCGCAGCACGATCGGCCGGCTGAGGATCGCTTCATCGCCTATGTCGGCTCCTTCGCAGGCCTCGGCTCCGACGTCTTCGCCAATCGGGACACCGTACCGGACATGGCGAAGCTCGGCTTCGCCGGGCTTATCGCCCCCAGGGCGAAGTGCGCGTCACGGCTGACGCGGTTCCTGCAGGGGCTGTTCGATGTCAAAGTCGAGATCGACGAGTTCGTCGGGACCTGGCTCGCGTTCGACCCAAGTCACTGCAGCCGGATCGGGCAGGCACATGCCAGCCTCGGTCGAGACGCTCTTCTCGGCTCACGGGTGTTCAGCGTCGAGGACAAGATCAGAGTTCGGGTCTTCGTCAAGAATTTTGCTCAATACGAGCAGTTTCTGCCGACCGAAAGCCGCAACTTGTCGGAACCGCTGGCGGACGCCGTCTTCTTTTATATCGGCGACGAACTGGAGTGGGAGGTTGAACTCGCCATTCCAGCGGGAGAGGTCGCCCCGGTCAGACTCGGCCAGAGCGGACGACTTGGATGGACCACTTGGGTCTCGCCGAACTGGACGTCCACGGAAGAATATCGCCGCGATGCCCGCTTTCAGCTTGGCGAGCGCTTGAGAGCCCGTCGGAGCAGCGCAGCGGATGCCGCGGTGATTTGAACCTATCGGCCGCCCCTGTCGTCCTAACATCATGGGATTCGAGGCAATTCCGCCAGGTGCGAGGCATCCGCGGAGCAATTGAGCAGGAGGGGCCGCCGTGACCGACATCAGCCTTGAAGCGGTAACCGGCAAACTGAACCGGGCTGGCTATGACGCCTTTATACAGGCTCTCCGCCACGCCAAGAGCGCCGGCAACCGTAACGTCGAGCTTGCGCACTGGCTCTTTCATATCCTGCAGCAGGACCGCACCGACCTCAGCCTCTCGGTCGACCATTACAAGCTCGACCGGTCACGGTTGCTGTCGGACCTTGCTGGCGTCATCAACGGCTTCCGCAAGAACGAAACCGATATGCCGGGCGTCGCCAATCCGGTCATCGATCTTCTCGATCGCGGCTGGCACTACGCCACGCTCTTCTTCGGCGAAACCCAGATCCGCACCGGCCATCTGCTGGTGGCCGGGCTCAAGTCGAATGACATCCGTCGCACGCTGAACAACCTCTCCCAGGAATTTGCAAAGGTGAACGTCGACGCATTGGCCGCTGAGCGCCGCGCCGTCTGGGCCGGCTCCGACGAGGAGTCCATGCGTCCGATGGACGGCTCGGGGCTGGTCGGCGCCGGCACGGAGGGCGCGGATCAGGCGAGCCCCAAGGGGACGACGCCGCTCGACCGGTTCTCGCAGGACCTCACAGCCAAGGCCAAGTCGGGCGAGATGGACCCGATCCTGGGTCGGGACGAAGAGATCCGCCAGCTGATCGACGTTCTGATGCGGCGGCGGCAGAACAATCCGATCCTCACGGGCGAAGCCGGCGTCGGCAAGACGGCCGTGGTCGAGGGATTCGCCCAGCGAATCGCCGCCGGCGACGTGCCGCCACCGCTACGCGGTGTCAGGCTCTGCGCGCTCGACATCGGTTTGATGCAGGCCGGCGCCTCGATGAAGGGCGAATTCGAGCAGCGCCTGCGCTCGGTGATCGATGAGGTGCAGAGTTCACCGACCCCTATCATCCTGTTCATCGATGAAGCCCACACACTGATCGGCGCCGGCGGCGCGGCCGGCACCGGTGACGCGGCCAACCTCCTGAAGCCTCCCCTCGCCCGTGGCACGCTGCGCACGATCGCCGCCACCACGTGGGCGGAGTATCGCCAGTACATCGAGAAGGATCCCGCGCTCACGCGGCGCTTCCAGCCGATCCAGATCGATGAGCCTGACGTCGAGACCTGCTGCGTGATGCTACGGGGCCTTCTCGGCCCGATGGAAAAGCACCACGGTGTTCGCATTTCCGATGCTGCAATCGTTGCAGCCGTCAACCTCTCGCACCGCTACATTCCCTCGAGACAGCTACCGGACAAGGCCGTCAGCCTGCTCGACACCGCGTCGGCCCGCGTGGCGATCAGCCAGAGCGCGACGCCGGCCCTGATCGAGGATACGCGCGTCGCGATCACCGCTCGCGAAGCTGAGAAATCGGCGCTGGTCAACGACAGCGACCTGGGCATCGAGGACAACGAGCGCGTTGCCGCGATCGACAGTGATATCGCAACACTGAAGGACAAGTTGACGAATCTCGAGGCCGACTGGGCCAAGGAGCAGGAGCTAGTCAAGGACATCCGCAGCATTCGTGACATCCTGTCCGAACCCGGGGAAGATCAGGATCCGGCCGCCAAGCGCGCGGAGCTGCGCGGCAAGTTCGAGACGCTGGAGGGCATCAATCCGGAAAATCGGATGGTCTACGCCCATGTGGACCAGCAGTCGGTGGCGTCCGTGGTGTCCGACTGGACCGGCATCCCGGTCGGCCGGATGATGCGGGACGAGATCGAAACCGTGCTGAAGCTGCCGGAGATCCTCAACCGCCGCGTCGTCGGCCAGTCCCATGGCTTGACGATGATCGCCAAGCGAGTTGAAACCAGCCGTGCCAAGCTGGACAACCCGTCCAAACCGATCGGCGTGTTCATGCTGGCCGGACCGTCCGGCGTTGGTAAGACCGAAACTGCCCTGGCGCTCGCCGAAACCCTCTACGGCGGCGAGCAGAACATGATTACGATCAACATGTCGGAGTTCCAGGAAGCGCATACCGTCTCGACCCTCAAGGGAGCGCCTCCCGGCTATGTCGGGTATGGCGAAGGCGGTCGCCTCACGGAGGCCGTCCGGCGCAAGCCCTACAGTGTCATCCTGCTCGACGAAGTGGAGAAGGCCCATCCCGACGTCCACGAGATCTTCTTCCAGGTGTTCGATAAAGGAGTCATGGAGGACGGCAACGGGCGACGGATCGACTTCAAGAACACCCTGATCATCCTGACCACCAATGTCGGCACCGATCTGATCATGGGGCTTTCGCGCGATCCGAAGTATCGCAATGAGCCGGAGGAACTCGCCAAGATGCTGAGGCCGGAATTGCTCAAGGTATTTCCAGCCGCACTGCTCGGGCGCATCGTCTCGATCCCCTACTTCCCGCTCTCGGACGAGATGCTCGCCGGCATCGCCCGGCTGCAGCTCGACCGGATCGGACGGCGACTGCGCGACAATCACAACGCGGCCTTCAGCTACGACGATGCAGTCGTGGAGCACATCGTGTCACGCTGCAACGATCCGGATTCCGGCGGACGCATGATCGACAACATCATCACCAACACCCTGCTGCCCGAGCTGTCGCGCGAATTCCTCAGCAAATCGCTTGCCAAGGAAGAGATCAAGCAGACACGCGTCTCGATCGCGGACGAAAAGTTCGCATATTCGTGGAGCTGAGCGCGATGAACATTCAGTCGGAGCATCGCCATCCCCTTACCGGCCCCACACCGTATGACGAGGTCTACTACCCCGGCCACGTCTACGGGCTCACCCACCCCAATCATCTCGCAACGATCGCCACCGTTTACGGCATGCAGCCGGCTCCGGTCGAGCATTGTCGGGTGCTAGAGCTCGGCTGCGGCGTTGGCGGCAACCTGTTGCCGATGGCCTTTCAATATCCGGACAGTGAATTCGTCGGCGTCGACCTGAGCGGCGTGACGATCGAGCGCGGCCAGCAGAATATCGCGACCTTGGGCCTGAGCAACATCAAGCTTCTGCACTGCGACATCATGAATGTCGACACAAGCTTCGGGAAGTTCGACTACATCATTGCGCACGGCGTTTACTCCTGGGTGCCGCCCCACGTGCGCGAGAAGATGATGGCGATCTTCAAGCAGAATCTGGCGCCGCGCGGGGTCTGCTATGTCAGCTACAATGCGCACCCATTCTCGCATCTTCGCGACATGGTCCGCGACATGATGCGGTATCACACCCGCCGCCTCACCGGCATGAAGGAGAAGGTCGGACAGGCCCGCGCGATCCTGAAGTTCCTGAGCGAGGGCTCCAAGGCCAACACGGTGCACGGCGCGATCATGCGGGACCAGTACAATCGCGTCCTCAAGGCTCCGGACGAATTGTTGTTTCACGACGACCTCGACGACGAGGCAACCGCCTTCCTGCTGCACGAGGTCGCCGAGGATGCCGCCCGCCACGGCCTGCAGTATCTCGGCGATTCCCATTTCGCGCGCCGCTATCTCGCCGGCCATTCCGAGGAGGTCCGCGCCACGCTGCAGCGCTTCCCGGAGAGCGAGTTCATGGCGCGCGACCAGTATCAGGACTTTGTCGACGGCAACGGCTTCCGTCGTACCTTGTTCTGCCACGACGACGTTTCACTCAACCGGCAGATCGATGTGGATTTCGTCAGGCGATACCACCTCCTGAGCACGACCAGCCCGCTCGATCCCGAGGCCTGCCTGACCGACGATTCCCCGATGGAGTTCGAGAACCACGACGGCAGCAGGATTACGGTGACCAGTCCGATTCTGAAGGCCGCGCATTTGTGCCTCGGCCGGGCCTGGCCGCGGGCGCTGTCATTCAGTGAGCTGCTGGACGGTGCGCGCGCGCTGCTGGACGGCCGCCGAGCCGATGATGACGAACGGGCACTGACGGATGCGGTGTACATCCTGGCCTGCAGCGGCGAGGTCTCCTTCCTGGTCTCGCCGCCTTTCCTCTTGAAGGAAGTTACCGACCACCCGCAGGCGAGCTTGCTGGCCCGCAAGCAGTCGCAGACAGGTCCGCTGGTCACCAACCTGCTCCACCAAACGGTACAGTTGGAGGACGACCGGACGCGGTATTTCCTGCAACTGCTCGATGGCGCTCGTACCATCGACCAGATCACGGCCGAAATGACCGAAGCATTCGGGTCGACCATCCGGGTCGAACAGAAGGACAAGGACGGTAACCCCGCCGAGCCGCTGTTGCTGTCAACCCGGGAGAGCGTCGAACGCTCGCTTGCGATGGTCGGCAAGCTGGGCTTGTTGGTCGCGTGATGCGATAGCGATCCAACTCGAGACGACGGCGCCAGACCACCGCCGTGGACGACGAGATGCGCGCCTGACCTTCAGAGCTTGGAATGTTACCGGATGCCATTTGTGCGGGCTTACCGAACGTCTCCCGCATTATCAAAGGTAGGCGTGTGTCGTCACGACGGGAGCTGGACCAGTGTCTCACATGGGATGATTATATTGTTCAACTGTACGGTCGGGTTCATCAGGAATCCTATGTTGTTCTTTGTCGTGATGTGGCCCAGACCTAGGGCATGCCCGATCTCATGCGCGGGCACAATATTGGTGTTCACGCTTCCCGGCGTTGCGGGATTGAACCATAGCATCCGATTGCCGGGATCGCCGCGCCCGGCAACGTTCGAGTCTTCGTCATCGATGATTTGTGCTGAAATGAACATGGTGATCGCCGCAGGATTAGTGACGAGCGACCTGAGATCGTCAAATCGGAACTCCTGTGCCGTGGTCAGTGGGCCGAAGCCGGAGCGGATGCTAAGTTTCTTGTTCGGATCGATCGGCACTACCCGGCCTTCGGTGGTCACGGCATCGACGATTCGGCTTGTGCCAGATGTGAACGTCAGGTTCGCCTGATTGTCGTAGATCCGACTGACGACGCTGGTAACGGCCCGCTGTGTAGCGATCATGAGGCCGTTGGCGAGCGTCGCCCGACCGAGATGGACCACGTCGATCGGAATCGAAGACGCCTTGCGCACCTGGAGGCGAACCGGGATCGGACCCCTCTGGCCTTCGACGATTACGCTCAGGTCGGCATCACCCTCCAAACGTCCGATTACCGTGACGGCGTCGCTCGTTCGTTCGAGGATTTCCGCCCTAGAACTCTCGAGGGCAAATCCCACCGCAGCGCCGTTTGTCCCTTTCAACTTCAGCTTCCGCGTCTTGCCTATCGGAACCATCTGGCGAACCGGCGCAAGGCCGTCGAATGCCGACCATTCGGCGCCGACCAGCCTGAGCCTTGCGGCACTAAAGCCGCGCGCATCGCAGGGTCCGAATATCGGACCGTCCGGCGTAATCGTCACGTTCACGTCGAGCCCGCCGCCCTTGCGACGGTTGAACATCAGACGCATGCGCTTGATCGTATTCTTTTCGGGGTCGACGCGACCGTCGTGCAGCAGGCCAGTTTGGGCATTCTGAAACACGAGTATCGCGTCGATCACCGGCTCCATGGCTTCCGGCGTGTTGGTCAGATCGTTGATGTCGAGCGTTCCATCGGCCCCGCCGTCCTGGGGTGCGATGCCGTTCAACAGCGTCTTGATCACGAAGATGTCGTCCGGCTGGTTCGAACCCTTCAGGCCAACGGATTCCGCGATGGAGAAGCCGATCAAGTTGATGGGTTTCAGGTTGATCACCATGATACGCTCCGTCCATTGATCTCCGGACCAGGCGCCTTGCGCTCTTTCCGATGGGTCTCATCGGGGCTAGTGAGGTTCAAAGGGCACGGCAGCGATCGGGGCGACTTCTCTTTCTACCGTCGCCGCACCGTTGGATTGTGCGGCGCCGCATCGACCGGAAGATCCAACAGTACGTGTCGGGCGGCGGCAGCGAAACCCTCAATCCCGGCGATCGCGTCTTCAATCGTGGTCTTGGTCATTTCGCAATAGATGGTGGGACGAGGCGATGCTCGCTCATCTGCGTCGTCTGCGCGGCGTCGATGGACACGCGCGAATTCAAGCCAGCTTTCCTTAGCGTAGCCGAAGTGAACACGATCTTGTGCCTTGCCCGCCTCTGACCAAACTGCGGCATCGAACAGCATCTATGTGATCTTCGGAGTGTTAGCCGGGGAAGTCGCGGAACTCCTTGACGAGATTGAACGGAATTTTCCACCCGGCACCTCCCCCGCGCATCAGCATCTTGATGTCTTCCGCCCTGTTTTCTTTTCCGGTTTTCGGATCGGTCTCCAACGTGTGGCCTTGGCTGTCCCAAGGTTTGGTCGCGCTCTTCGAGTAGTAGCCGAGAAAATGCCCAGCCTCATGGGCAGACGTGTTAGGCCCGCGTTGTGAGCTGATGAAGGCAAGGTCTAACGATCGAGCAAACGATCCATTGGGAGACGAGCCATTGGACCAAAGCTTGTCGACGCAGAAAATGGTGAGATGGGCGCCCTTAACTTTGTATTTGACGAAGAAGCTCTTCAGTTTCTCGACCTCGATTGCATCGGGAAAGGCCGCTAGGCTCGCATCCTTCATGCCAGTGGCATTGGCGAGCTCCTGCTTGACGGCAGCCTGCGAGTCGTCGATGACCAGCCAGTCGCTTGGCACTCGCTCGAAACGGATGTTGGCCTGCGGCCTCCATATACTGTTCATCGTCAGCAGTTCATCTTGCTCGTTGCAGGGCTTCTTGGCGTGAAACGCCGGAGCGCCGCCGATCCCCGGAACCATGACGTTGCGGAACGCGACCTTAATCTTGATCTCTGGCAGCACGGCCACATGGAGCCTGGCTTCGATCTTCCGGCCAGCCGACCGAGCCACCACCTCCAGGCCGGGAAAGCCAATCGGCTTGATCCGGCCATTGATTTCGAAGAACCGTGCATCGCTGTTGAAGGTGGCAGGAAGTGACGCCGCCCTGAGCTGCGGATCGATATCGGGTTCGGAGAAGGTGTCTCTGGCTTGCACTACGCGCCTAAGGATATCGGCGCCATCGATCTCCTTGATCCCGAGGGCATGGGGGTTAGGATCGACCTTGAGCTTTCTTCCAGGGTCGATCAGCGCCACGATGTTGGAGCCCCCGAACGGCACCACCATGCCCGGCGGGCTGCGGTGCTCATCGATGCCGGAGCGGCGGAAGACCTCTTGAAAGGCGGCCATGTCTAGTTCTCCTGTCCTCGTTCGGTCCGACAACGGGAAATTCGCGCGCGGAAATGAGAGCCTCCGTCCTGTGGGAAGTGGCTAGATCGTCCCACCGCCGGCGAAGATTTCGACGACCACGGCGCGATTGGCGGCCCTGTTCATCACGGTCGTGTTGTCCTTCAGATACTCGTAGTGTGAAGCGGGCTTGACGGAGAAGACGCGCGAGCGGGCGCTTGGGCCGAACAGGTGAAAGACGTTCCTGGCCCGGCCCGTGCGCAGGAAGATGTTGTTCCGTTCGCCCCCGGCGCTGTCGCTGTATCCGACGATCTGAAACTGCAACGACTTGTCGGTCTCGAATCGGATGAGCTGCGCTGACAGCAGCGGATCGCGCTTGGCAATGTTCTTGAGATGCCGCCAGTCGACGCCGAAATCCCAGATGATGAGATATTGGCAGATGCCAGCCGGCGGGACCAGACTGACGTCCACACCGAGATGGCCGACCTCGGTGCGGGACGTCGCGACTTCATTGGCCAAGTAGGGAAAGACGGCGGCGCTGTGAACCTTGGCAAGCGGCGAGCACTGCGGTTGCTTCGCCATATTCGGCATCTGTTCCACCGGGCCCGGCGGCGTGTATTGCGGCAGTGGCTGCGGCGCGCGTCCCATGGCCATTTCTCCCGTGCTGGCTGGCGTGTCCTGCCCAAAGCCGAGACTGGAGGGAGCGTCGGTTCCCACCTCGGCTATGACTAGTAGTGACGCGAGCGGTCGGGGAAGTTCAAAGGCAAGGTGCGGGGCCCTCAACAGTCATTTCGGGGCGATGCACAGCATCGCGCTATTGTTCTGACTCATTTCAGATTTCATCGACCACCTTGAAAACATTGATTTTTTTGAGCGCGCGGACTCGAACTTCCATTGAGAGCACAGCCTGCCGGTCTGATCTCGCCCACATTGGGTTTCGTATCGCCTCCTGCATCGCAGGACGGCAGCCACGGTCGCAGCGGTGTTGGCTGTGCGACTCGGCACTGCATCAGAAGGTTTAGTCCGCCAAGAGCGACCGCAGCCAGGCCAGCCTCGAGATCGCTTGCTCTGCAAGTTGCTGCAGGCTTTCGACGCATGCTGCATCGCTCGCGCGCTCGGCGGCATCGAGGTAGCCCTCGACGAGGGCTTCGGCGATCTCCAGTGGGTCCTTTCGTTCCATGGAGGCCGGAAAGCTGCCGAAGCCTGCGGCGGCGTCCGCCATCTTGCTTGCCTGCTGGCGAATCTCTCGTGTCCGGACGGCGGCCGGCCCGCTCTGGCGCTGTTCGATCTCGCCAAGTTGCGCGGCTAGGCGGAACTCGAGCCTTCGCGCGTCGATCAGCGGCTGGGGCGTGGTGGATGCCTCGGCGATATCCCGCTCGTGTTGTTGATGGTAGGCGCGACGCCTCTCCTTCCGCAGCGTGGCGACATGGCCGAGTTCCTCCTTGGCCATCGCCTCGGACGCCTTCTTGACCTCGGGATCATGCGAGTAGGCCGCCAGATAGGACCAGAAGGCGAAGGCGCGCTCCTCGTTGCGGACCGCGATGGCGAGCGCGCGGTACGGCGTCATCAATCGTGATGTCTTCACCTCGGCGGCAGCTTCTGGGGCGAGTGCTTCCGGCGCTTCCCAGCGCACCATAGCGGGATCCGGGCGTTTGCCGCGGCGCGATTGCGACCACTGCGTCACACTGTCCACGTGCTCGCGCTCGGCGGCGGCGAGATGCGTGAACACCTCTGCCAGATCATCCTTGCCCTGGCCGCGCATCTCTTTGGCAAGAGAATCGTAATTGTCGGCGGCCTCCTGCTCCATTGCATGCGCTAGCGCAAAGAGCTCGTCGAGAGACTCCAATACACCGGCGGGCTCAGCGCTGAGCAATGAAGTGCGCAAAAGCGGCATGATGAGGGTCCCCAATGCAAACGGATGATTTGGTTCCGCAAGGACAAAAATACAAATATCTTGGTTCGGCTTGACAGAGGTCGACGTGCGCGATGAGTGTGGCACGTCAGCGGCGACAAATCATCGAAGAAGAATCACAAGGCATGCGCGATCCGGGTGGTCGCGCAGATGGCATTTGAATCGACATGTCGAAGCGACCGGATAACGAGATCGCCTTGGCGAGGCGTGCAGCGCTGGCGCTCGCCGGCCTGCTGCTGATGTGTCTGACATATATTTCGCCTGTCTACGCCGCCGGTGATTTGCCGACATACCTGCCGAAGCTTGCGCCTGCGGATTTTTTCCCGGGAGCGGATCGCTTCGGCCCCCCGCAAGGCGATCCGCCGATCGTGCCGGTGTACCGCGGCGACCAGCTGCAGGGGTTTGTCTTCCTCAACTCCGATTTCGCCAACTCTGTCGGCTACTCCGGCAAGCCGATTCACCTGCTGGCCGGGATCGACCCGAAGGGTGTCATCACCGGCATCAAGCTGGTCGATCACAAGGAGCCGATCGTGCTGGTCGGCATTCCGGAAGCGCGCATCGTCGCGGCCGTGAACGGTCTGATCGGCAAGGACATGAAGCCTGTCGCAAGTGGGGCCGAGAGGCCGCCGCAGGTCGATATCGTGAGCGGTGCAACCGTCACCGTGCTGGTCATGGGCGACAGTATCGTCCGCGCGGCGTCCAAGCTCATCCGGAGCGGTCGCGTTGGCGGCGGCGACCCCGCTGCGGCTTCGGCGGCCCTGCCCCCCGTCATCAAGACGCTCGATCTCGAACAGAGCGAAGTCCGCGACTGGGAGAGTCTCGTCGGCGACGGATCGATACGCCGGCTTCATCTCAGCATCGGCGACATCAACGATGCCTTTGCAAAGTCCGGCAGCGCGGCGGCGATCCAATACCCCGAGCCGGGTGAGGCCAGCGAAACCTTCATCGACCTCTATGTCGCGCTCGTGAGTGCGCCCACGATCGGCCGCAGCCTGCTCGGCGAAGACGGCTATCGACGGTTGAAGGATGGCCTGAAGCTCGGGCAGCAGGCGATCATCGTCGCCGGCAACGGTCCCTACTCTTTCAAGGGCTCGGCCTATGTCCGCGGCGGCATCTTCGATCGCATCGAGATCCTGCAGGAAGGCAATAGCACCCGCTTCCGCGACCGCAACCACACCCGCCTTGGTGCACTGGACGCGATCGGCGCGCCCGAGTTCAAGGAAATCGGCCTGTTCGTCACCCCTCCCGAGTTCACCCTCGATCCGACGCAGCCGTGGCAGGTTCAGCTGCTGGTGCAGCGGAGCCTCGGCGGTCGCGACAAGGCATTCCTGACTTTCGACCTCGGCTATGCCCTGCCCGACAACTACATACGCCGCGAGCAGCGCGCGGTGACGGTACCGGAGAGTGCGGCGCCTCCGGCCTCGCAAGCAAGTGCTGCGGCCGCACCGCCCGCGGAGGCAGACGAGCCGCTCTGGATGCGGATCTGGCGGTCGAGCACGGTCTCGATCGGCTTCACCGCATTCATGCTGGCCGCCCTCACCGGCATCTTCTTCTTCCAGAACCTGCTGGTGGCCCGCCCGGTGTTGTATACATGGGTGCGACGAGGCTATCTCGCCGTCGTTCTGGTCTGGCTTGGCTGGTACGCCAACGCGCAGCTCTCCGTCGTCAACGTCGTCACCTTCATCAATGCGCTGGTGACGGGCTTCCGCTGGGAATTCTTCCTCGCCGCTCCCCTGATCTTCATTCTGTGGGCCGCTACCGCCGGCGGGCTTCTGTTCTGGGGCCGGGGCCCGTTCTGCGGCTGGCTGTGTCCCTTTGGCGCACTGCAGGAGCTCACCAACACGGCCGCGAAATGGCTCAAGGTGCCGCAAATAACAGTGCCGTGGGGACTGCATGAGCGGCTGTGGCCGATCAAATACATCATCTTCCTCGGACTGTTCGGCCTGTCGCTCTACTCCGTCGAGATGGCCGAACGATTTGCCGAGGTCGAACCGTTCAAGACGGCGATCATCCTGAAGTTTTCTCGCAGCTGGCCGTTTGTCGCCTACGCCGTCGCCCTGCTCGTCATCGGCCTGTTCATCGAGCGCTTCTTCTGTCGCTATCTGTGCCCGCTCGGCGCGGCGCTTGCCATTCCCGGCCGCATGAGAACGTTCGAATGGCTGCGGCGCTGGGAAGAATGCGGATCTCCCTGCCAACGCTGCGCCAAGGAATGCCCGGTGCAGTCGATCCATCCCGAGGGTCACATCAACGTCAATGAGTGCATCTACTGCATGCACTGCCAGGAGCTCTATTACGACGATCACCGCTGCCCGCACATGATCCAGGTGCGGCTGAAGCGCGAGAAATTCGCGGCCATGTCCTCGCCCTCGATGCGCTCGAGCGGCAAGGGTCCCACGACCGTCATCACCGCCAACGGCAAACCTGTCGGTGCGTCGGCAGTCATCTCTCCACCACGAAACTGAACCGAAAGCCGAGGAGGCTATCATGAGCGAGAACGAGCAGGCAAAGGGCGTCAGCCGACGAACAGTGCTGGGAACAACGGCGGCCGCAGCGGGCGTGGGCCTTGCCGGCGGAGTCGCGATGAAGGACGGCGGCTTCGTCTCGTCCGCGGACGCGCAGACCAAGAATGCTGCGCCGAAAGCGCCCGCGGCCCGGCCAGCCGTGCAGAAGACCGAGGTCGCGCCGGGAGAGCTCGACGAATATTACGTGTTCTTCTCCAGCGGCCAGTCCGGCGAGATGCGCATCATCGGCCTTCCTTCGATGCGCGAACTGATGCGCGTGCCGGTGTTCAACCGCTGCAGCGCGACCGGCTGGGGCCAGACCAACGAGAGCCTCAAGGTTCTGACCGAGGGGATGCAGCCCGCGACCCGCGAATTCCTCAAGAACCGCGGCGGCACGTACCTGAACGGCGACCTTCACCACCCGCACGTTTCGTTCACGGACGGCACCTATGACGGTCGCTATGCCTTCATGAACGACAAGGCCAACAGCCGCGTCGCGCGGGTGCGGCTCGACATCATGAAATGCGACAAGATCATCGAGCTGCCGAACCAGCACACCGTCCACGGCCTGCGCCTGCAGAAATATCCGCGCACGGGATATGTCTTCGCCAACGGCGAGGATGGCGTGCCGCTGCCCAACGACGGCAAGGTCCTCGACGATCCCAAGCAGTATCGCTCCATTTTCACGGCGATCGACGGCGACACGATGAAGGTGGCCTGGCAGGTGATCGTCAGCGGCAACCTCGACAACGTCGATGCCGACTACCAGGGCAAGTACTGCTTCGCGACCTGCTACAACGGCGAGGAAGGCGTCACCCTCGCGGAAATGACCGCCAGCGAACAGGACTGGGTGATCATCTTCAACATCAAGCGGATCGAGGAGGCCGTGAAGAAGGGCGATTTCAAGGAAATGAACGGCGTGCCCGTCATCGACGGCCGCAAGGGCTCGGCCTACACCCGCTACATTCCGGTCTCGAACAATCCGCACGGCATGAACACGGCTCCCGACGGCATCCACATCGTGGCGGCCGGAAAGCTCTCGCCGACCGTGACCGTGATGGACGTGCGCAAATTCGACGATCTGTTCGACGACAAGATCAAGCCACGCGACGTTGTCGTCGCCGAGCCCGAACTTGGCCTCGGCCCGTTGCACACCGCCTATGACGGCAAGGGCAACGCCTACACCACGCTGTTCCTCGACAGCCAGGTCTGCAAGTGGAGCATCGACCTCGCCAAGCGGGCCTTCAAGGGTGAGAAGGTCAATCCCATCCTCCAGAAGCTCGACGTGCACTATCAGCCCGGTCACAACCATACCTCGATGGGGCAGACCAAGGAGGCCGATGGAAAGTGGCTCATCTCGCTGAACAAGTTCTCGAAGGATCGCTTCCTGAACGTCGGGCCGCTCAAGCCGGAGAACGATCAGCTGATCGATATCTCAGGCGATCAGATGAAGCTGGTGCATGACGGCCCGAGCTTCGCCGAGCCGCATGACGCCACCATCGTCCACCGCTCCAAGATCAACCCGATCTCGATCTATGACCGCGCGGATCCGATGTTTGCGGATGCGGTCAAGCAGGCCAAGGCCGACGGCATCAACCTCGAGGCGGATTCGAAGGTCATTCGCGACGGCAACAAGGTGCGCGTCTACATGACGTCCACCGCCCCCGCCTACGGCCTCGATCAGTTCCAGGTCAAGCAGGGCGAGGAGGTCACCGTCTTCATCACCAATATCGACGCGGTCGAAGACCTCACGCACGGCTTCTGTATCGTCAACTACGGCATCAACATGGAAATCGGGCCGATGGCCACCTCGTCGGTGACCTTCACCGCCGACAAGCCAGGCGTCTACTGGTACTATTGCTCCTGGTTCTGCCACGCCATGCACATGGAGATGAAGGGCCGGATGTTCGTCGAGCCCAAATCGGTCTGAAGTCGATCTGATCGGAGCGACCTCGTGGGTCCATTGTTGCGCGTGTTTCCGGCGGCGCTGGTCGCCGCCGGATTGTCCGGCTTCGCCAGTGCGGAGACGTTGACGGCTGCGCCTGGCCAGTCGCTGCAAGCTGTGCTGGATGGCGCGCGTGCCGGCGACGTCGTCGAGCTTGCGCCTGGCGAATACCATGGTTCGATCCGGATCGACCGTCCACTGCAGTTGGTCGGGAGTCGCGAGGCGGTGCTCGACGGCGACGGCTCGGGCAACGTCATCACGGTCAGCGCCCCCGATGTCACCGTCCGCGGTCTGACCATCCGGGCGTCCGGTCGCGACCTGCAGACGATGAATTCCGGGATCTTTCTGCAGAAGACGGCCGAACGCGCGACCATCGAGGACAATCGGCTGGTGGGCAACCTGTTCGGTATCTATGTGCATGGCGCCCAGGGCTCGCGGGTCGTCGGCAACGAGATCGAGGGACTGCGTGGCGGCCGGCTGAGCGAGGCCGGGAACGGCGTCTCGCTGTGGAATGCGCCCGACGTCACCATCGCCAACAACAATTTCCGCTATGGCCGCGACGGCATCTTCACCATTTCAAGCCGAAAGGACCGCTTCGTCGGAAACCGCTTCGAGCAGGTCCGCTTCGCGATCCATTACATGTACACCAACGACAGCGAAGTGAGCGGCAACGTTTCGATCGGCAACCATGTCGGTTACGCCATCATGTATTCGAACCGGCTGGTGATCCGCGGCAACGTCTCCGATCACGATCGCGACTATGGGATGCTCTTCAACTACGCGAACTATGCCCAGATCGAGAACAACCGGGTGACCGGCGGCCCGCTGAACGCGACGATACTGAGCACGCAAGACAGCCCCGACGACGAGCGAGGCATGCTTCCGCAGCCGAAACGGGAGAGCACTCTGAAGAGCGGCCCGGAGAAATGCGTGTTCATCTACAACACCAATCACAACAAATTCCGCAACAACTGGTTCGAGCGTTGCGCCATCGGCGTGCACTTCACGGCCGGCTCCGAAGGCAACGAGATCACCGGCAATGCCTTCGTCAGCAACGCCAATCAGGTGAAATATGTCGGCACCCGGCACCTTGACTGGTCGACCGGCGGGCGCGGCAATTACTGGAGCGACAATCCTGCATTCGACCTCAACGGGGACGGCATAGCCGACACGGCATACCGGCCGAACGACCTCATCGACCGCGTGCTGTGGACGGCGCCGGCTGCGAAGGTCCTGATCAACAGCCCCGCCGTCCAGGTGATCCGCTGGGCGCAGGCGCAGTTTCCGGCGTTGCTGCCCGGCGGCGTGGTCGACAGCCATCCACTGGTATCGCCGCCCGAGAGCCCTGCACCGAAGGAGACGCGATGACCAGCACGGTGCGCGTCAGCGATGTCACCAAGAGGTATGGCCGGGTCGAGGCCGTGCGCGATGCCTCGTTCTCGCTTGGGCAAGGCGAGCTGGTCGCCTTGATCGGCCACAACGGCGCCGGCAAGACCACGCTGATGAAGCTCATGCTGGGGTTGATCCGGCCAACCAGCGGCGCCATCGAGGTTCTCGGAGACAATCCGGCCGCCGGCGAATTCGCCGGCCGGCGCCAGCTCGGCTACCTGCCGGAAAACGTCTCCTTCGACCCTGCCCTCACCGGCCGCGAGACGCAGGCCTTCTACGCCAGGCTGAAGCGGGAGCCGTTGGCCAAAGCCCTCGGTCTGCTCGACACCGTCGGGCTGGGCGTCGCCAGCCGCCGCCGGGTGAGCACCTACTCGAAGGGCATGCGCCAACGGCTGGGCCTCGCGCAGGCGCTGCTTGGGGCGCCGCGCGTGCTGCTGCTGGACGAGCCGACCACCGGGCTTGATCCGGAGCTGCGGCAGACCTTCTACGACATCATCGCGCGGCTCGCGGCCGGAGGCGCGACGGTGCTGCTGGCGTCGCATGCGCTCACCGAGCTCGAGGAGCGCGCCGGCCGGGTCATCATCATGAACCGCGGCATCAAGGTCGCGGACGGATCGATCGACGAGCTGCGTCGTCTCGCCCGGCTGCCCACCAGGATCCGTCTCAAGGTCGCAGGACTGGCCCCGAGCGAGATGCCGGACTGGGCGCCGCAGGATGCGACCTGCCGCCGCTTGAACGGCCACATCGTCGAGATCGACGCCGCGCCGGAGCGGAAGATCGAGCTGCTGCACCGCGCGACGGCCGCCGGCAATGCCGTGGAGGACGTCGACGTGGTCCCGCCGACCCTCGACGAGCTCTACGCTCACTTTCTTCGGCAATCGGAGCAGGCGCCATGAACGTCCTGATCATCGCCGCCAAGGAAATCCACCAGGCCATCCGCAATCGCTGGGTGCTTGCCGCAACGCTCCTGCTCGCCGGGCTTGCTTTGTCGCTGACCTTTCTCGGCAGCGCGCCAACCGGCAACGTGGGCGTCCGCACGCTGGACGTGGTCGTCGTCAGCCTGTCGAGCCTGACGATCTTTCTCGTTCCGCTAATCGCGCTTCTGATCTCCCACGATGCCATCGTCGGCGAGATGGAACGGGGGACGATGCTGTTGCTGCTGAGCTATCCGGTGGCGCGATGGCAGGTGCTGCTCGGCAAGTTCCTGGGCCACCTCGCCGTGCTCGCCTTTGCGACCTGCCTCGGTTACGGCGCGGCGGTCGGGGCGCTGGCGGCGACCGGCAGCCAGATCGATCGCGATAGTTTCCTGGCCTTCGCAGCCATGGTGGGCTCCTCGGTGCTGCTCGGCGCAGCTTTCGTCGCCATCGGATATCTGGTCAGCGCGCTCGTGCGCGACCGCGGAACGGCGGCCGGCATCTGCATCGGATTGTGGTTGCTGCTGGTGCTGATCTACGACATGGCGCTGCTGGGCGTGCTTGCGCTCGATCAGGGACGCAGCATCTCGGCGGCCGCGCTCAACGCCATGCTGCTGGCGAACCCGACCGACGCCTACCGGCTGATCAACCTCACCGGCTTTGCCAATGTCAGCACCTTCGCCGGCATGGCCGGTCTTGCCCAAACCACGTCCCTGACGATTCCGGTCCTGCTGACCGCCCTGCTCGGCTGGACGCTGTTGCCGCTGGGGCTGGCCGCGCTCACCTTCTCGCGGAGGGAGCTATGAAGCGCCGAACGTTGCTTCTCGCCCTGCTCGTGCCGCTGGCGCTCGCCGGCTGCAACGAGAAGCAGGCGCTGAAGATCCCGCCGCCCCATCGCATGACGGCAGAGGATATCGGCCATTACTGCGGCATGAACGTGCTCGAACACCCTGGACCCAAGGGCCAGATCTTCGCTGCGAGCCTCATTCAGCCGGTCTGGTTCTCGTCCGTACGCGACACCCTCGCCTTCACCATGCTGCCGGATGAGCCCAAAGACATCCAGGCGATTTACGTGTCCGACATGGGCAAGGCATCAAACTGGGACCAGCCCGGCGCCGACAACTGGATCGAGGCGCGCAAGGCGTTGTTCGTGATCGAGAGCCGGCTCAAGAGCGGCATGGGCGGGGACGAGGCCGTTCCGTTCTCGGACCGGGCTGCCGCGGAGAAGTTCACCAGTGAAAACGGGGGCAGAATCGTCGGATTCGACGAGGTGCCCCGCGACTATGTCCTGACGTCTTCGAATGTCGGGGGCAAGGCCTCATCCGAGGAAGCGAGCGAAGTGCCGGCGGGCGAGCGATCGAGGAGGACGCCATGACACGAACTCTGACACGCCGACGTTTCATCCGGATCAGCGCGGCGGCGGCAGGCCTCGGCCCGCTGTCCATCGGACGCCTCGTTCGTGCCGAGATCGCGCCGGTCACCTGGCACGGGTCGATGCTAGGTGCGGTCGCGACGATGGAAATCCACGACGAAGACCGCCGTCGGGCCGAGCGGCTGATATCGCTGGCATGCGCCGAGGCGCGCCGGCTCGAGCGGCTGTTCAGCCTTTACTTGGACAACTCCGCCCTGGTCGAGCTGAACCGGACCGGTATCCTGATCGATCCCGCTGCCGAAATGGTCGATCTGCTCTCGACCTCGCAGCATTATTCCACGCTGACGGACGGGCTGTTCGATGTCACGGTGCAGCCGCTGTGGGACCTCTACTCCCGCCACTTCGCGCAAGATGACGCGAATCCGGCCGGCCCTGCAGCAGCCGAGATCGAGGCCACTCTCGTGCGCATCGGTAGCGGCCGGCTGTCGATCAGCCGCGACCGGATCGTGATGCCTCGGGGCATGGCCATCACCCTGAACGGGATCGCGCAAGGTTACGTCACGGACAAGGTGGTTGACCTGCTGCGGGCGCAGGGCATCTCTCACAGCCTCGTTGACATGGGCGAGGCCCGCGCGATCGGCCCGCGTCCGGATGGTCGTCCCTGGGACATCGGCATCGCCGATCCAGACATCGCGGAGCACACGAAAACGGTGCTGCCGATCGCCGATCGCGCCGTGTCCACCTCGGGCGGCTACGGCTTCCGGTTCGATTCCAAAGCACGCTTCAACCACCTATTCGACCCCCGAACCGGCGGCTGCGCTCTGCGCTATCGCAGCGTGACGACGGTATCGCCCAGCGCGACGGCCGCGGACGCATTATCGACGGCGTTCAGCTTCATGCCGGAAGACGGGATTCGATCGTTGTTGCCGCGTGTGAATATTGACCGCGTGCATTTGATCAACGAGGCAGGCAAGTCGGTCGAGTTGGCGGCGTAGCACCCAACGAAGATGCTAGCTCCTTTCGCGCAACCTTTCGGTCTGCGAGCGCGAAGGAAAAGTTCGGAATTGTGGGCCAGTTCATAGAAACAAACGCGCCGGAGCGGCAGAGTTGAGATGTTTCAAGGCCCGGACTGTCGCGACGAAGACGGAGCGACAGAATGGCCTGCGTCAAAATTCATTCGAAGTATCGTGAGCCAGATTGCACGTTTGCGGAAGTAAGAACGCAATAATTGCACTTTAGCGAGGGCGTAGCGACGGGCCGCTCGCCCTGGGGGGCAGAAGCATGCGCCGGGATTTGACGATCAAGACCGGCAGCATGGCCGGCACTTCGGACTTCAGGGTCATCGCCCCGATCAAGAAGGGGTTTGTGCCGTCACTGGATGCGACGACCTACAAGACACGCGTCAAATACGTGCTGCGAACGCTGAACGCCGGCAAGGCTGGCGCATTCGACGTCGAACTCGCCCGCGTCCTGTCCGACGCCGTGGACCGCGTCGGACGCATCCACTCCGTCGGCATCGCCGTGCTTGAGCCCGAAGACCAGGTGCTGCTGACCGTGACCTTCGACGGCGCGTGGGAAGCCTATATCCGTGTCATCTGGCAAAAGGTTTCACGGCTGCTGGACCTCATTTTCTGCAATACCGAAGGCTATGTCCTTGGCTATGAGAGCACCTACGAAGACTGGGGCGCATGGCTGAAGAGCAGCCAGTCCGAAGCTTACTTTCTCTACGCCACACCTGACTTGACGGTGGACGATACCCGCTTCCTACGGATGGAGGAGCGGGTTTATCGCCGAGCGGAAGGTGCGGACGCCGAACGGCGGGTCACGGAGATCAAGATTCCCTCGCCGGAAGAGATTGCCCGGCGCTCGATCTTCCCTGTCGACGGTCTGATCGGCGTCGATCCCTTGAATTGCGGCTTCAGCAAGCCGCTCACCATCGAGGCTGCCGGGCGGCCACCGTTCCGTCATGGCGTCCGCACGCTGGTCGGCCTCTACCGCCTTGCCGACTTCTATCCCCCCGGCACAAGCGACGGGCAGATCCTGCATCGCGCCGCCCACGAACTGCTGTCGGAATTCGTCGCCATGATCAACGCCGGCAACAGCTACATCGAAGGCACCGAGCGCGCGCGCCGCCGCTTTGACGAGGCCATGCTTTGGTTGATGTCTCCCCCCGAGGGCGCGGAGGTGCGCACCGACCTCCCCCTCGCCTTGCCCGCCGCGCCCCCCCTGGAGGATGCCGGGAACGTCCAGGGCGGAATTCTGAGCGCCTATGAAGGGACGGATCACGGCTGCTTGTTGTTGTTGCAGTTCTCGACGCCGGCTGCGCTCGCCGCATTCTTGAACGTACTGAAGGTGACGACGGAGGCCGACAAGCTCGATCCGGGACAGTTCGCGACCAACATCGCTTTTTCGGTCGAAGGCCTGCGCCAAGCCGGCCTGTCCGATGATGAAGTGCGCAGCCTGCCGGAGGAATTCGTCCAGGGCATGGAACGGCGGGCCGGGCTGCTCGGCGACGTCCGCTGGAATCATCCCCGGCGGTGGCGTCTCCCGGCCAGCAATTGGTCGCTCGGAATCGACGCCCCGGATCTGCGCGAAGACGATCCGTCGCCTCGCATCGACATGAGCGCCGTGCATGCCATCCTTCAGCTTCGACTGGTTTCCACGGGTACCCTGGCGACGGCGGAGGCGCGAGCGCCGCTGATGGCTGAGATGAAGCGGCTGGTCGGCGCGGACCCCGGTGTAAGGCCACTTTCAATCCAGTGGATGCAGCGTCAGTACGATCGGTCTGGCAACGTGCAGGACCATTTCGGTTTCGCCGACGGCAGTTCGAACCCTGTGCTGCACAAGAGCAAGGCAGGCACGCGTTATCCCAACCACGTTCATCTCGGCGAGATGTTGTGCGGCCATCCCAACCTGGCCGACAAGACGGCTCCCTTCGGAGACCAAGCCAATCGTGTGCACAACCTGCTGCGTGATGGCAGTTTTCTGGCTCTGCGCAAACTGCGACAGGATGTCGAGGCGCTCGAGGAAGTACTCTATCGCACCACGCGACAGTCGGCCGATGCGGCCGCCGCCGGTGCCCCTGCCCCGGTGCTGACGCGTGAAACGCTTCTAGCCAAGATGATGGGACGCTGGCCCACCGGCCACCCGCAGGCAGGCGAGCCGCTGACCCCGGTTCCCCCAACAGGCGGACTCAATGACTTCAACTACGATTACGACTCGCAGGGCAAACTGTGTCCATTTCAGGCGCACATCAGGCGCGCCAATCCAAGAGTGCGGGTCACGCGGGCCGATGCGGGCGCCCGGCCGCCACGCATCGTCAGGCGCGGCATGTCCTACGGACCGCCCGTCAAAGCCGAAGACGGGCAAGCCGGCAGAGACAGCTTGCAACAAGAGCGCGGTCTGATCTTCATGGCCTACAACGCCAGCCTCGGCGAACAATTCGAGGTGGTGCAGCGCTGGCTTGCGGGCGGCAACAGCTCGGGCTCCTATTCGGGAGGGAGCGATCCCTTCCTCGGCCTTGCCGAGCCGGGCCGGGTCCGGCATTTCCGTTTCGAACATGAAGGTCAGACCGTGCGTATGGCGCTGGACGGTTCGGACCGCCTGCACGATGAACCTCGCCCGTTCGTACGTCTGGAATGGGGTGCCTATTTCTTCGCGCCTTCGAAGAAGGCGCTCGCGGACATCCAGCAGTGGGCCGCGAGTCACCGCAAGCCGCCCGTGGTGTGGAACGCGGATGAGGGCGAAAAAGCGATTGCACGGCTTCGCGAGATCGAGAGCCGGGAAGGCGAAGCCGCGGCGATGGCCGCGTGGAAAACGGCGCTCGAAGATCCGGACTCGGCCACGAAATTCACCAACGCGTCGATCTGGGCTGCGATCCGCAAACGCCACGGTGGCGTGCTACGAACCCCGTTTGGGGTTCTGGTGGCCGACCGGGACATGGTCCAGCGGGTCTTCGCCGATCCGGATCGCAATCTGACCATCACCGGCTACCTGCCTCGCATGGAGCAGTCGTTCGGGATTCTCTACCTCGGACGCGATGCCGGACAGGAAGATCATGCTTACGAGCAGGAATCCGAGGCCTGCAACGCTGCCATCATGGCGCTCGACCAGCCAGCCGCATTCGAGCTGGCGCGGAAGATCACACAGAAGGTCCTCGAACATCTGGTCAATGAAGCGATCTGCTATGCGCGCAAGGACGGCGAAGCGACCTGGGAGCTGACCGTCGACGTGCGCGAACTGCTGGAGCCGCTACTGGGCAAATTCTGTGAAGAGTGGTTCGGACTGAGCGAGCAGGACGGTTATTTCAGCTGCGGCGGATATCGGTGGGACTGGAAACCAGGAAAGCCGCCATACTATCCCGGGCATTTCCTTTCACCCTCCCGCTACATCTTCCAGCCCCATCCGAACGAGGAAGTCGAGGCGGTCGGCTCGGCGCATGGCCGTGCCGTTCGTAGCGCCATGATCGACTTCCTCACCAAGTTCGGGATGACCATCACCGCGCCTGTCACAAGGGCTGTTCTAGATTCTCCGCGGGGCGCGGGCGACATTCCGTTCGTGGCGCGAACCATCGCCGGCGCCATGATGGGCTTCATTCCGACGGTGGACGGCAACCTGCGACGGATGTTGAACGAATGGCTGCGTGAAGGAACTCTGTGGTCCTTGCGCGCACGCTACGCCGGCACCGTTGCGAGGGATTATATGGATGCCCTTAACCGGCTGAGAGACGATTTCATCCCGGCGATGCAGCTGCGGGCGGTACCCGAATTGATTTGGCGAACGGCGGTAATTCCTCACACGCTGGGAACGGGTGCACACCAAGTGGCGGTCAAGGCGGGTGACATCATCGTTGCCGGCGCCGTCTCGGCCACCCAGCAGAACCTCGTCGAAGGGCGCCAGGACGTTTATCACGCCTTCGGGGGCAATCGTAGGGTTCAGGGGCATCCCACGCATTCGTGTCCCGGAGCAGATCCGGCACTGGCCGTGATGCTTGGCTTCTTCAGCGGGCTGGTCGAAACGCCGCTGCCGTTGCGTGCCGGCCCCGGTCCCCTGACTCTGGGTCTGGATGGACGGCTGCAGGGGCAGCCCGGTTCTCCCCTCACCCTTGCGCTGGAGACCAGAATGCTGACCGCCAATGATTTCCGTTCGTTCGATTTCCGCTCGGCGTCGATCGCCACGCTCCATGATCCTCATGCGTTTCAGATCCAGGAGGTCAATACGGCATTGCTGGCGACGACGACCGCACTGGCGACGCTCGGCGATTCCTGGCTGTTTGAATTTCCACCCGCCTTCTTTCGGCCGAGCCTGACATCAGCGCTCAAGAAAATCGGATACGTCGTCGGTCGCGGCCATGCCTTTGGTACATTCGGCACGCGGCTGGAGGAGATGGCCAGCCCTGACAGCCTGGACGAACTGAGAAACTGCTTCATAAATCCCGATCCCACTCAACCTGCGCCGAAGGCGCTATTGATCGGTGGCGGCGGAAACGACGTGGTCTTTGGCTACCCCCGACCGACCACCACGCCGCTGTACAAGATGCTCGAGGTGCCAGCGGCCGGCGTCGACCCGCTGATCGAACGCGAGGTTCATGCGTTCATCGACGTCAAGATCGCCAACTTCTACCGGACCATCCTGGATTGCATCGTCCATGAATTGAAGGACCATACAGACATTCCGATCCTGATCCACGGCTACGATCATTCAATTCCCGACGGCCGAAAGGACCCGGCTGCCGGCCCATGGCTCGCTCCAATCTTCGCTGCACGGGGCATCACCGATCCGTCAGCATCGCGAGAGATTATACGACGCTTGATCGACCGGGTCGGCGCCATGGTGGCAACCGTCGCAGCCGAATATCCGGGACGCGTATTCCCGGTCAAAACGGCCGGCACTTTGGAGGCGGATCCGCGCTTTCAGCAGGACTACAAACTGCTGTGGGCCAACGAACTTCATCCGACCGAAGCCGGTTACGACCTTCTCGCAAGCGTGGTCGTCGCGACAATCAGGGACCAGTTGCATATCGGCTGACCGGAGTGCTGCCGACGCTCCGAATCGCTCGCTCCGCGTGCCAGGCCATGCCCAGGGTGTTCAATCTCTCGGCGGCTTCCAGTGCAGTCTGGCGGGCCGCCTCGCCCTGCCCCTGCTGCGCGAGAAGCTCACCGCGTGCAGCCAGATTCAGGGCCGCATCGCGTAGCGAGGCCCGCAAGCCTGCGGAGTTTTCGGCCCGCTGCAACCAGCGTTGGCTTAGCCTGAAATCCTGGCGCCGGGCCGCGAGTTTCGCTAGCGAACGGCATGCCGCCGCCTCGCCCAGCCGCTCGCCTTCGCGCGCGCGACGCAGGACATGGACGGCATACCGCCGTGCCGTATCGACATCGCCTTCGGCTGCTGCCGCCTCGACCAGCCAGCTATATTGAACTGACGTGTAGAAGTGGAAGTTTCGCCTTTCCATCCATTGCGCGGCGCTCCGCAACTGCTGCAAACCTTCGGCATCGCCGGTCGCCGACCAGCGGGCAAATCCAGACGCGGCGCGGCAATCCGCCAGCAGCAGCAGGCTGCGCATATTCTCGGCAGCGCGAGCTCCCTCGACGGCGAGCCGCTCCGCCTCCTGCCACCGACCTTGCCAGACGAGCACGACCGAAATCCAATTGCGCACCGAACCGACGACCGGGTGGGTCGAGCCTTCGACCAGGGCCATCGCTTCTCTGAAACACTCGTGAGCGCCGTCGAAATCTCCGCGATCGGCGAGCACACTGCCTTTGCACGACAACGCGTAGGCGGTGCCGATGGCAAGGGCGCCGTGCCGGCGGCTGCGTTGCTGCTTGGTCGAGTTGGCGGCGTCGATCAAGGTGATGGCTTCGTCGTACTGGCAGCTTGCGGCGAGAATCTGGCCCAGCGAAGCTTCGATCTGGGCGATCGGGCGGTGCTCACCGAGCTTGCGTGCCAATTCCAGTGCTTTCCTTGTGTGTGTCACGGCCTCGCGAAAGCGCCCGAATGCGTAGCACATGTAGCCGAGCCATTCATACGCACTGGCCATTGCACGAAGGTCCCCGAGCGAGGACGCAATCGCGACCGCCCGCTCGAACACGGTGGTGTCGTCGGCCAACGATAGCGGGTCGAATACGCTGACCAAACCAAGCTTATTGGCCAGCAAGCACCAACGCAGGGACTGCTCACGAGAGCGATCCGGCACGCGATCCAGCGCCTCCATGGCAAGCTGATATTGGGCACGTGCACGGTCCAGCGCGAATGCCGCCATGGCCTTGTCACCGGCGCGCTCGGCATAATGGGCCGCGCTTTCCCAATGACCCGCGCCGCGCGAGTGGTAGGCCAGGGCTTCCAGCGTGTCTTCGCGATCAGCCTGCTCGGATCGTGCCAGCAACGCGGCCTCGATGCGTCTGTGCAATGCCTGACGCTCGTGCAGACCGATCGTGTCGTACACGGCGTCCCGCGTGATGCCATGTTTGAAGCGTAGGACGCCGCCCGCTGGATCGGGGTAGAGAAAGTCGGCGTCGGCCAGCGCCCGCACTGTTGCCGGGTCAGGTTCGCTGCCGCAGGCCGACACCAACAACCCGTGCGGCACCGTGTTGCCAATGACTGCCGCGGCGCGCACGACATTCACCTCATCCGGCGGCAGCCGCGCCAGTCGCGAGGCGACCAGCGTTGCGATCCATCCCTGCTTGCTGCGCATTTCGAACGAAAGAGGATCGTTGGCCGCGATGGAGTGGCACAGCTCCTCGATGAACAGCGGCACCCCGCCGGCATAGCTGTGAACACGGGCCACCAGGAAGGGATCTGCCTGGGGCACCCAGCGTCGCACAGCAAGGTCGGTTTCCGGGCCCTGGAACGGCTGCAGCTGCAGGGACGGCGCGTTGGCAATCCACTCGGTCTCGTCGTCGCGTGGCCGGCTGGCGAGGATGACGCGCGGTCCATTGGGCAATTGCAACAGTGCCTCCAGCAACTGTCGGCTCGCGTCATCGGACCATTGCCAATCATCGATCACCAGCACCAACGGACCCTGTGCCGACAAGACGGTAAAGAATCCGAGCAGGTCACCGACCACGCCATCGACGGTCATCCGGCCGCCGCGCGCATCGGCGCCGGTCGACGCCAGCGCAAGGATCGATTCAGCACGCGGGCCGAGCTGGGAGGCCCATGGCTGCAGGCCGGCGCGGGCAATCTCGTTGGCCTCGACGACAGATGCGTCCGGTCGGATCCCTAGGTAGGCGCGCAGCATTTGCAGGAACGGTTGCAGGACTTCGGCACCGGCATAGCTTTCGCAGTTGCCCCGCAGCAGCTTGAAGGGTTCGGTACCACAGTGTCGCAACACTTCTTCCAGGAGGCGCGTCTTCCCAAGCCCGGGACTGCCGACGACGACCACGCAGCGTTGCCTGGTCGGATGTGCCTGGTTGAGAAAATCGGTCAGAAAGTTGAAGACCTCGTTGCGACCAATAAAGGGCGTCAGGCCGCGACGAGACGTCGCCTCGAATCGGCGGGTCGCCGTGCTTCGTCTCAGCACCACGCGCGCCTGCGGCATTCCGGCCGCTGCACCCGATGTCTGAAGGCGGTCGCCGAGCTCGAAGAAATTTGCATGCGGACCGAGGGCATCGAGGCTTGCAAGGATCTGCCCCGGCGCAGCGTAGCGTGACAGGTGCGCCGCCGTGTTCACGACATCGCCGATCAGGTCGTACCGGCCGGACTCGATATCTCCCTCGGTCAGGAGCAAGGTGCCGGCGTGGATACCGGAATGCATTTGAAGCGGCATGAGAGCCGGGGACACGCCATCGTGGCGCAACTGCCCGACCCACTGGTGAATATCGAGTGCCGCCTCCGCAGCGCGACGACCGTCATCTTCGCCTGACTGGGGGTAGCCGAACACAGCGAGGGCACCGTCTCCCTGCGTCCTGATGATGCGACCGCCGTGCTTCGCCACCGCGCGATGCCAGATTTGCCGCAGTTGGCTCAGGAGTTCGGAAAGGTGCTCGGACTCGATATCTCTGCCCAGCGCGGTGGATCCCACCAAGTCAGAGAAAAGCACCGTCAATCGATGACGTTCGCCTTTTCGGTCGCGCGTCTGCGTATTCATCGTCGATCGCAGCCAACTCGTTGCCGAACAGCAAGCACGGTCTCCAGCTGGTGCCAGACCGGATACCGCAAGCCATCATACGCAGCCATAGTATCCCGCCTACCCTCGGCCAGCACAAGTGGAACCCGCGGATCGCATCCTCCGAATATGGAGATTGGTGCGGCTGCGTCGGCCTAACCAATTCAACAACCTGATGTTTTTCCCTTAATGCGGTTCGCTGCACTGGCGAAAGCACCGCCGCCCCACCCACAGCGGCTGAGTTGGCCACCTTGCCTGTGAAGGTCCGGGCGGAGGATACGCCAGACGCTCCAGCTGCGGCGCCTAGCGCAACGGCAGCAGATCCAGCTGGCTCTGCGCCTTCTTGACGGCGGCTGCGAACCAGCTCTGGCTTGGCGCTTCCTTGGCAAAGCACTTGGTGTAGGCGTCCATCGCCTGGTCTTCACGGGCCATGGCGTCCTGCAGGGTCTTCCTGGCCATCATCTGCTTCCAGACCTTCTCGCAGGCCGGGATTTCAGCCGTCTTCACGGCGTCCGATGTGGCGATGAAGAAGACCTTGTCATCCTTGATGGCGACGACGTCGATTTCATGCGGTGGTGCCTTGAGGCCGCCATTGCCGCGCACGCCCAGCACGGCGAACGCGGTGCTGGCGGATGCGGGCTTGGTGACCGGCAGCTCGGCATATTTGGCGAAGGCCGCGTCCTGAATCGCGTAATGGTAGAAGCGGTCCGACTTGAACGCGGCGTCTCTCTCCTGCGGCATGCCGTCCTCGCGGTGCTCGCGCAGCCAGTGCTTGAGCAGCCCGGTCGTGGTCACCACGGCCTGCATCTTGTCGCCCTCGGAGGCGAAGCCGAGCCCGTCGAGATGGCCGAAGCCGACGTCGTCCCTGAACAGCGTGTCGACGTTCGACTTGCCCTCGGTCGGCAGCCCCTTGATTGCCACAGGTCCCACCAGTCCGCGCAGCACGCCGGCCAGCTCCTTGAGCGCCGCATCGTGCTGCTTGGAGATCTCGTCGCTCTCCCTGGCTTTCGAGAATTTTGCGATGTAGCGATCGCGCAGGTCGAGATAGTGCTGCTCGGGCGCGGCCGCGTGGATCGGCGCAGCCAGGAGGAGCAGGCAGAGCAAGGCAAGCGATCTCATGGCAATCCGGAAGACTGGGAGCGGTCTCCAGTCTTTGTGCCTGTGCCGGGCGGGAAGGTTCATCCGTCGACGGAGTGCGGGAGCCCTACTCTGCCGGTGTCAGTTGCTGCCGGTTCAGGCGCATCGCGGCGGTCTCGCGCACGCGCACGCGAGCGCGGCGCTTGCGCCACCAGATCACGATGCCGGTTACAGAGAGCGCCGCTACCACCAGTCCCATGATCGAGATCAGGATGCGGCCGAACAGCCCGACGATGCGGCCCGAATGCAGCGGGAATTGCGCCTGCACGAAGATGTCGGCGGCGGTGCCGACCCAGGGCAGTCGCTCGCCGATGGGGCGGCCGTCCTCGCTGTCGTAATAGAGTTGCGCCGGGCCGACGCCGCCTGCGCCGTGGTCGTCGCCGGGGTGGAAGAAGGCGGCGGCATAGACGCCATGGGCCGGGCCGTAATTGATCGAGCCGACCGGGATCGTCCACCCGCGCGCCTTGCCGTCGGCCGCCGCGCGTGCGGCGATGTCGGTGAACGTCACCTTGGGCTCGATCGGATCGTCGAGATCGCGATAGGGCCGCTGCTCGTAGGGCGTCGGCGTGTAGTTCGACACCATCTTCATCAGCGGCGAGAACACCTCGAAATAGAGGTTCAGCGAGAACGCCGTGAAGGCGATGATGAACAGCACACTCCAGGTCCAGAGGCTGAAGGCGCGGTGGATGTCGAAATTGATCCGATAGGCGCTGCCCGACGTCTTGATGGTCCAGGCCGGCGCCCAGCGCGCCCAGAAGCCGCGCCCGAGCTGGCGTGTGACTTCAGGCGCCCGCGCCGCCTTGGCGCGCCGCCGCGAGGGCAGCGTCAGATAGAAGCCGACGAAGCAATCGATGGTCCAGATGATGGCGATCACGCCGAGCACGCGCATGCCCCAGCGGTCGCTGCCCCAGAATTCCGGGATGTGCATCGTATAGTGCAGCTTGTAGAGGAACGAGACGAAGTTCTCCCGCGTCACCGGCCAGACCGCGCCCCAATAGCGGCGGCCAAGCTCGGCACCGGTGTTGGGATCGAGGAAGACCTGGTTATAGTCGAGCGGGTAACGCTTGCCGGTCGCGGGGTCGATACGAGGCATGACGAAGAACCACAGCGAGTGGCCCTCTTCCGGCGTCATGAAGAGGTGGACGACGCGCGCACGGGGATCGCGCTGCTCGATCATCTTGGCAAGCTCGATCGATGGAATGGCCGGGCCCTTGCTGCTGACGTCGAACAGATGACTGTTCAGGACGTCGTCGAGCTCGTGATCCCAGGAGATGATCGCGCCGGTGATGCCGGAGAAGAACAGGAACCCGGCCGTGAGCAGTCCCGCCCAACGATGCAGCCTGCCGAATATCGCTCTCATCGTCTTCTCTCATCCATCTGGTCCGGCCCCCTCAGCGTCGGACCGTCTTCAATTAGAACTCACCAGCGATAGGTCAGCTTGCCGATCGCCTTGCGTCCTTCGGCGTAGAAGCAGCCCGACAGGCTGTAACACGCAGCGACATAGCGCGTATCGGCAAGGTTGGTCACGTTCAGCGACAGGCGCCAATTGTCACGGGTGTAAGCGAGCAGGGCGTCCAGCACAGTCGACGATCCTACCTTGAACGTGTTGGCGTCATCGCCCCAGGTCGCGCCGACATAACGGATGCCGCCGCCGAACTGCAAGCCCGCCAGCGGGCCGTTCTGGAGCGTATAGTCGCTCCACAGCGAAGCGCGGTTGAGCGGCACGGTGACCGGCGCCTTGCCGACATTGACCGGATCCTGCGTGACCACGGCATCGACATAGGCATAGGCCGCGCGCAAATTCCAGCCGTCGGCGAGCGACATCGTGCCTTCGAGCTCGATGCCGCGCGATTTCACCTGACCGGTCTGTTCGGCATAAATGACGCCAGGTGCGTAGGTGACGACGTTGTCGCGCGTCAGGTCGAAGGCGGCGAAGGTGAACAGCGCGTTCCAGCCGAGCGGCTGGTACTTGACGCCGACTTCGTACTGGACGCCGGTCTCGGGATTGAGCATCTGACCGCCCGGTCCTGTCGTGAGCACCGGCAGGAACGATTCCGAGTAGCTGAAATAGGGGGCGATGCCGTTGTCGAAATTGTACATCACGGCAGCGCGACCGGTGAAGGCGGAAGCATCCTTCGAGACCGATGTGTTGGCGATGCCGCTGTCGACCTGCGTCGTCACGAAGTCCTGACGGCCGCCGAGCTGGAACGACAGCCGGCCGAGCTTGATCTGATCCTGCGCATAGAGGCCGACCTGCGACTGCTTGACGCCGGTGTTGTCGCTCATGGCGCCGATGGTCCAGTCATAGCTGTAGACCGGATTGAAGACGTTGATCTCGGGGGCCGATGTCGTAACGCTATACGCGGTGTCGCGAAACGTGGTGTTGCGATAGTCGATCCCGACCAGCGTGGTGTGACTGAGGAAGCCCGTGGTGAATTTGCCCTGGAGCTGGTTGTCCACCGCGAAGGAGTTGATGTAGGAGTTGCTGTAGCTGCCATAGCGCGCAAGCTGCCCCGCGGCCTCGTCGGTATAGCCTCCGCCGTAGAACACCTTCTCCTCGTTGTGCTGATAGGCGTAGCGCAGATTCTGGCGGAACGTGATGTTGTCGGTGAAGTCGTGGGAGAGCTGGTAGCCGGCGGTCGCAATCTCGGTGTTGAAGGCATCGAAGCTCGGCACGCCCGCGAAGAACGAGACCGGAATGGTGCGGCCGTTGTTCGGCCATACCGTGCCCGAGGCCGGCAGGAACTGGAGGCCCCACCCTGCCCGGTCGCGCTGGTAGTTGGCGAGGATCGTGATGGTCGTATCCTCGTTCGGCTTGAAGGTGACGGCAGGCGCGATGAAGACGCGATTGTCCTTGCTGAAGTCGACCTGGGTCTCGCCGTCGCGGACCACGCCGGTCAGGCGCCACAGCACGGTCCCCTCCTTGTTGGCAGGGCCGCCCATATCGAACTGGCCCTGATAGCGGTTGAAGCTGCCGCCGGAAATCGAGACTTCGCCGAACTGCTGTGCAGTCGGCAGCTTGGTCACATAGTTGAGAATGCCGCCGGTGCCGCTGCCGCCATACATCGCGGAGGACGGACCCTTGAGCACCTCGATACGCTCGGCACCATAGGGATCGAGGCCGTTGAAATGCACGTAGTTGCTGGACGGAATCCGCAGGCCGTCGACGTAGAGGCCCGGCATGGTCATGTCGAAGCCGCGGATCTGGAGGCCGCCGAACCGGGTGTCCGAGCCGCCATTGACGTCGCCGCTCACGCCGGCGGTGTAGCGCAGGGCCTCGCCGATCGAGACCGCGCCCTGGTTCCTGATCTGGTCGGTGGTGATGACGGACACCGACTGCGGCGTCTCGATCAGCGGCGTATCGGTCTTGGTGGCGGTGCCGCTCCGCGTCGCCACGAAACCGCGCACGGGACCATTGGCGCGCTCGCCCGTGGCGCCGTTCGATGATGCCGACTGAGTCGGGGCGGCCTGCTGCGCCGGAGCGCGACGATTGGCGCGTGCGGTGCGCGTTGCCGCCGCCCTTCGCGACGAGGCAATCGCCACCGGACGGGTGCGCTCCGCCGGCGCTTCAACGGTAACAGCGGGAATCTGCGCCTGCGCTCGCGCGGAACCGAACGGCACGGTGAGAGCAAGTGTGCTGACCGCACCGAAGAAAAGCACCTGAAACAGTTGACGACGCGTGTCGGAACGCAAAGGAAACTGGAAGTCTGTCACGTCTCGTAAAGCCCCACGCACTGCCGGCTTCGCCGGTTTTGTTCTTGATGCCCCGCCCTAACTCAGGCGGTTTGGGAGTGCGATAGGAACAACGTTAGAATTTCTCCAGACGTGTGCGCAGCATGCGCGACCAATGCGCTCATCGGCAGGCTGACGTTGCCTGCCTTCCCTGGGCAACCTTCGTCCCGATCTGACCTGATTGATTTCGGAGTGTTTCTGTGGCGACGCGTCTTGTGTCTGTCAGCGGTGCGATCGGAATCAAATTCCTGCCGACCGACCGCGGCTTAGGGCCAATCGGCGAAATTCAGCGTTGGCCTTGATCGCCCTGCCCTCACGCGTGCAGCAACGCGTCGCCGCCACATGCCGGGCGCCTCGCCGGTGTGCTTGCGGAAGAAGCGGCTGAAATAGGCAGTGTCCTTGAAGCCGAGCGCGAACGCGACCTGCTTGACGGCGGCCGTGCCGGCCTCCAGCCGCGCCGCGGCTTCCTTGACGACACGCTGCTGGATCAACTCGCTTGGCGATCGCTGGAGTTCGCGACTGCACAGCGAGTGCAGGCGGTCCGCCGTTATGCCGAGCAGATTGGCGTAGTCGCTGACGCGCAGATGCTGGTGATATCGCTCCTCGAGCAGTCGGCGGAAGCGGCTCAAGACCTCCGCATTGCTGCCCTGGTCATCCTGATCGTTGTTGCCGGCGAAGAGACGCCAGAAGCGCAACACGCACAGCGTGAGCTCTGCCGACATGATCGACCCTGCACCGCTGCGCGTCGGCAATGCGAGCTCGGTTGCGATTGCTCCGATCGAACGCGACATCGTCGTCACGAGTTCGGGCTCGACCGGCAATGTCATGATCCCCGCGGCGCTTTCGAGGGCCAGATAGGCCGGCTCCGCCGATGGTGGCAGGAAGCGGTGCCATACGCCGGAGCGCAATTGCAAGAGCTCGGCAGTCGCCCCGGCGGATATCTCCAAATACTCGGCCGAGCCCGCCGGCAACCAGATCAGAGCGGGCCCGGTCAATGCGATCACCTGACCGGCCTGGCGGATCTCGGCAGCGGAGCCGCGATGAAGGCAAAGCAAATGGATGAACGGCCGCGCCGCCTTCGACCCAAGCATCCAGCGTCTCGCAACATAGTGCGATCCGATCAACGCCGCGCCGACCGGTGCCGATGCCGCCGGTGCGGCGATTGCGACCGGATGGGCGCCCGCGACCGCTCGACGCACCTGACCGATGCGACCGGAAACGTCCAATCTTTCCCCGGATTTGTCCATTGTGCGAACAAAACCGACAGTGCTTGCTAGGTCAAGTCCCGATCGCGGCCGGCTTCCGAGCGGCGCCGAAGAAATCAGGACGATGAGGAAGCGACCACTTTCATTGTTGCGAACAATCGCTTGAGTGAACACGAGGGAGGATCGACATGTTTTCGGCGAACCGTCGAACGTTGCTGCGCGTCACTGGCCTGATGGCTTTCGCCACGGCGCTGGGGACCTTTGCGTCCGCAGCCGATGCGCAGGAGAAGATCCGGATCGGCTATGCGATCTCCAAGACCGGGCCCTATGCCGGCGGCGCCGGCATCACCACCCTGCCGAACTACGAGCTGTGGGTGAAGGACGTGAACGCCGCGGGCGGCATCAAGCTCGGCGACAAGAAGCTGCCGATCGAGGTCGTTGAGTACGACGATCGCAGCAGTTCGGAAGAAGCGGTCAAGGCGATCGAGCGCCTCGCCAACCAGGACAAGGTCGATTTCATTCTTCCGCCCTGGGGCACTGGCCTCAATCTCGCCGTGGGGCCGACGTTGAACCGCCTCGGCTATCCGCACCTCGCGGTCACCTCCGTGACCGACAAGGCCCCGGAGTTGGCCAAGCGCTGGTCGAACGCGACGTTCTGGCTCGGCACCTCGGCGCAGATCTCCGATGCGCTCGCCGAGCTGCTTGGCAAGCTCAAGCGCGAAGGCAAGATCGGCGGCACCATTGCGATGGTGAGCGTCGCCGACCAGTTCGGCATCGAGCTCTCCACGGCCGGCCGCGAGGCTTTCAAGAAGGCGGGCTTCACCCTGGCCTACGACAAGACCTATCCAATGGGGTCGCAGGACCTTCAGCCCTTGCTCAACGATGCGATCGCCGCCAAGCCCGATGCCTTCATCGCCTTCAGCTATCCGCCTGACACGATTGCGCTGACCGAACAGGCGCAACTGCTGAAGTTCAACCCGAAGATCTTCTACGTAGGCGTCGGCACTGCCTTTCCGCTCTACAAGGGCAAGTTCGCCGCCAACAGCGACGGCGTGATGGGGATCGGCGGCTGGAACGCGGACTCGCCGCAGCTCAAGGACTATCTCGCGCGCCACAAGGCCGCGACCGGCAAGGAGCCCGATCGCTGGGCGAGTTCGATCACCTATGCGAGCCTGCAGGTGCTGCAGCAGGCCATCGAGAAGGTCGGCAAGCTCGATCGCGCCGCCGTCGCGGCGGAAATCCGCGGGGGCACGTTCGACACCATCATCGGCAAGGTCAAGCTGAAGGACGGGCTGCTCCAGGAGGTGTGGAGCGTCGGCCAGTGGCAAAGCGGCGAGTTCTACGGCCTCGCCCCGACCTCGCTCCCGGGTGCACGCGCGCCGGTCGTACCCAAGGCGCAATGGCAGTGAGTCCGGCAGGCAGGCCTTGCTTCACGAGGCCTGCCAGCCGTTCGATCCGAGGGGACGCCGTCTCATGCTGCTTGTCGACATCGTCCTGCCGGGTCTGGTGCTCGGTGGCATGTATGCGCTGATCGCGCTGGGGCTGACGCTCCAATACGGCGTGGCGCGGATCATGAATCTGTCCTACGGCGAGTCGCTGGTCGCGGCCGCCTTTGGCGCACTTTCGCTCTACACAAGCCTGGGTCTCAGTCCGCTCGCGGCGCTGCTGCTGGCCGTGCCGGTCGCGATGGTGCTGAACTGGCTGCTCTATCGCTTCCTGCTGGAACGGCTGATGCAGCGGGGCAAGGACCGGGGTGCGCAGGAGATCGACAGCATCCTCGTCACGTTCGGCGTGTTGTTCGTGATCCAGGGCGCCATGCTGGTCGCCTTCGGCGGCCAGTACTACAGCTATAGCTATCTCTCCATTCCGCTGACGATCATGGGATCGACCCTTGCGGTCAACCGCCTGGTCGCGCTGCTGTTCGCAGCCCTGGTCGGCGGCGCCGTGTATCTTGCCCTGACCCGCACGCGGATCGGCACAGCAGTCCGCGCCATCGCCGTGGACGCCAATGCGGCGCGCCTCGTCGGGATCGACGTGGCGGCCTTGTCGGGGCTTGCGTTCGCCTTCGGCGGCGGCCTTGTCGCCGTCGGTGGCGTGCTCGTCAGCATGTTTCTCACCTTCAATGCGGCCATGGGCGTGGTCTTCACCATGAAGGCGCTGGTCGTCGTCATCATGGGCGGCGTCGGCAACGTCATGGGCGCGCTGGTCGCGGGGTTGCTGCTCGGCGTGGTCGAGACCGCTGTGGCCCGGCTGGTCGATCCGGGCCTGACGCTGGCTGCGACCTATGCGTTGTTTCTCGGCGTGCTCCTGATCAAGCCGGCCGGCCTGTTCGGGAGAGTGGCGTCGTGACGGGGCTCATCCGGACGTCGCTATGGTGCGCCGGCCTCGTCGCGGCCGCGGCCATCGCCGCCTATCCACTGTATGCCGACGGCTATTATCTCGCACTCGGCATCAGTGTTCTCTATTTCACGATCCTGGCGACCGCCTGGGCGATGTTCTCAGGCCCCACCCGCTACGTCTCGCTTGCCACGGTCGCCTTCTTCGGCCTCGGCGCCTACACGGCCGCCGCGCTTGGGGAGACAATGCCCTGGCCCGTCGTGGTGCTGGCCGCCGCCGGCCTCGGCGCGCTGACCGCCGCCATCACCGGGCTTTCCACCCTCCGCCTGTCCGGCATCTATTTCGTGATCTTCTCGTTCGGGCTCGCCGAACTCATCCGGCAACTTGTGATCTGGTACGAGGTCAACATCCACAAGTCGGTCGGCCGCTACCTGTTCAGCGCCGTAACACAGGACATCCTGTACTGGCAGCTCCTTGGCCTGACCGCGCTCGTCTTTCTCGTGGGATGGCTGCTCGGGCGGTCGCGCTACGGACTGGCGCTACGCGCCATCGGTGCCGATGAAACCGCGGCCAGCCATTCCGGCATCGACGCCACGCGGGTCAAGCTCGCCGTATTCGTTTTGAGCGCGACATTCATTGCGATGACCGGCGCGGTGATGGCGCCGCGCTGGACCTATATCGATCCCGCGATCGCCTTCAATCCGACGATCTCGTTCCAGGTCGTGATCATGGCGTTGCTGGGCGGCGCAGGCTCGCTGTTCGGGCCTGTGCTGGGCGTCGTTCCGCTGGTCTTGCTGTTCGAGGTGCTGACCGCGACCCTGCCCAACCATTTCAGCATCGTGCTTGGCGTTATCTTCGTGCTCATCGTCATGGCGCTGCCGAATGGTGTGATCGGCTTGTTCAGGACCGGACGCTGGCGGATTCCGGTGGCAGCTCCCGCTGCAGCGTCCGCGCGCACGATGAACAAGGCACCGCTTCTCGCAGTCGAAGGCGTCAGCAAGTCATTCAGCGGATTGCGCGCGGTCGATGGCGTCAGCTTCACGGTCGCAGCCGGCGAGATCATCGGCATCATCGGCCCGAACGGCTCGGGCAAGACGACGCTGCTGAATACGCTGTCCGGCGCCTTGAAGCCCTCATCGGGCACGATCCGGTTCAGTGGCACCGTCCTCGCCGGTTTGCGGGCACACCAGATCGCGCGCCTGGGCCTCGCGCGCACGTTCCAGCTGGTGCGTGTGATGCCGGACCTGACCGTTGCCGAGAACGTAGCGGCGGCGCGGCTGTTCTCCACGTCGGATGGTTCCGACACGACGGGACGCGAGCTGCTCGACCTGGTCGGGCTTGGCCCCATGCATGAAGCGCTCGCGCGCGAATTGACCTATATCGACCAGAAGCGGCTGGAGCTTGCCCGTGCGCTGGCGCTTCGGCCGCGCCTCGTGCTGCTCGACGAATGGCTGGCGGGCCTCAATCCGAGCGAGCTCGAAACGGGTATCGCCCTGATCGCGAAACTGCGCGAGCGCGGCCTGACCATCATCATGGTCGAGCACGTCATGGATGCGATCCGCGCGCTCTGCGGCCATTGCATCGTCATGAACGCCGGCCGCGTGATCGCGCGCGGCGCGCCGGACGAGGTGCTGGCCGATCCGAAGGTCGTCGCTGCCTATCTCGGAGACGACGATGCTTGAAGTCGCCGCCCTCTCCCATTTCTACGGCAAGCATCAGGCGCTGGCCGATGTCACGCTCGGCATCGCCCAGGGCGAGATCGTGGCGATCCTCGGTGCCAATGGTGCCGGCAAGTCGACCTTGCTCAAGAGCATCGCCGGCCTGATCAAGCCCGCCCCTGGGGCGACCATCCGTTTCGAGGGGGAAGACATCGGCGAGTTGCCGGCTCATCTGATCGTGGAGCGCGGCATCGCCCTGGTGCCGGAGGGACGCGGCGTGTTTGGTGACCTGACCGTTGCCGAGAATTTGCAGCTTGGCGCCTATCCGGCCCGTGCGCGCGCGGGCGAATCGGACCGGCTCGTGAAAATCCTGGAATTGTTCCCGCGCTTGGCCGAGCGCCTGCCCCAGGCCGTCCGCACCATGAGCGGCGGCGAGCAGCAGATGGTCGCGATCGGCCGCGCCCTGATGTCGAACCCGCGTCTCCTTCTGCTCGACGAGCCTTCGCTCGGGCTGTCTCCCCTGCTCAGCCGCGAGGTCTTTCGCGCGCTGACGCAGATACGCGCCGGTGGCGTCGGCGTGCTGCTGGTTGAGCAGAATGCCCGGGCAAGCCTCGATCTCGCCGATCGGGTCTACCTGATCGAGTCCGGCCGCAACGCCGGCAGCGGACCGGCCAGCGCGATGAAGAACGATCCCGAGATTCAGCGCGCCTATCTCGGCAAGGCGCGCGCTGCATCAAGCCCGCAATAGTCACCCAGCAACCCATATCACCCGGAAACCCATGGAGAGTTCCATGAACGCAATCGACCTTCTCATCGGCGGCAAGGACCAGTCGGCCAGCAATCAGCGCACCTTCCAGCGTCACAACCCGATTTCCGGCGAGATCGCATCCATCGTGGCGGCGGCCTCGATCGACGATGCGATGCGCGCTGCCGACGCTGCGGCCGCGGCTTTTCCGGCCTGGTCGCAGCTCGGCCCCTCCGAGCGCCGCAAGCGGCTCAGCGCTGCCGCCGACATCCTCGCGCGCCGGGCGGCGGAGTTCACCGCGCTGATGGTGGCCGAGACCGGTGCCACCGCGGGCTGGGCCGGCTTCAACGTGCATCTTGCAGAGGGCATGCTCCGCGAAGCCGCGGCAATGACGACGCAGATATCCGGCGAGGTCATTCCGACCGACAAGCCCGACAATCTCGCGATGGCGTTCCGCCAGCCGGTCGGTGTGGTGCTCGGCATTGCGCCCTGGAACGCGCCGGTCATCCTCGGCGTCCGCTCAGTCGCCATGCCGCTCGCCTGCGGGAACACCGTGGTGCTGAAGGCCTCCGAGATGAGCCCAGGCGTGCACCGCCTGATCGGAAGCTGCCTCTCCGAGGCTGGTCTCGGTGACGGCGTCGTCAATGTCGTGACCAACGCGCCCGAGGACGCGCAGGCCGTCGTCGAGGCACTGATTGCCCACCCTTCCATCCGCCGCGTCAACTTCACCGGCTCGACCCGGGTCGGCCGCCTCATTGCGCTGGCTTGCGCCAGACATCTGAAGCGCGCGCTGCTGGAGCTCGGCGGCAAGGCCCCGCTCGTCATCCTCGGCGACGCCGATCTCGACGCGGCCGTGAACGCGGCTGCCTTCGGCGCCTTCATGAACCAGGGTCAGATCTGCATGTCGACGGAGCGGATCGTCGTCGACGACAAGGTCGCCGACGCCTTCATCGCCAAATTCGCCGCCAAGGCAAAGGGGCTTCCTTTCGGCGATCCAAGCAAGGCAAATGTCGTGCTCGGCTCGCTCGTCGGTGCCGCTGCTTGCGATCGCGTCAGGGGCCTGATCGACGATGCCGTCGCCAAGGGAGCGGTGCTCGCGGCGGGCGGACACGGGAGCGGCACCATCATGCCGGCCACCATCGTCGATCACGTCACGCCGGCGATGCGCATCTACGGCGAGGAGAGCTTTGGTCCGGTCGTGACCGTCGTTCGCGTCAGTGGGATCGACGAGGCCGTGCGGGTCGCCAACGACACCGAATATGGCCTCTCGTCCGCGGTGTTCGGTCGCGACATTGCGCGCGCCCTCGGTGTTGCCAAGCGGATCGAGGCCGGCATCTGCCACGTCAATGCTCCGACCGTTCACGACGAACCGCAGATGCCGTTCGGCGGCACCAAGGCATCGGGCTACGGGCGCTTTGGTGGCAAGGCGGCGATCGACGAATTCACCGAGCTGCGCTGGATCACCGTGCAGACCGGGCCACGGCATTATCCGTTCTGACCGGATGGACTATTTCTCTTGGCAGCACGAGCTGCCGGCATCCTTCCCGGTGCCGGCCAGCACGCTGCGGCTGTTGCGGTCGGGCGGAATGTCTCCGGCTGCATTGGCGCCGAAGAAGCCGACCGGTTTCAGCAGGAAGCCGGTATATTCGACCGGCATGATCGGAAAGTCCTCGGGCTTGCAGACATGGGTGTGGCCGAACGAGTGCCACACCACGATGTCCGCATTCTCGATGCTTCTGTTCTGCGCGACATAGCGCGGCAGGCCGTCGCCGCCGGCATGGACATTGGGATAGTCGCCGCTGGCGTATTTTTCGCTCGCGTCGAACGCCGTCACCCAGACATGCTTCGTCGCGAAGCCCCCGCGGCTGCGCACGTAGCTGCCCTCCTGCGCCAGCATCAGCGGGCTCGGATTGACCACGAGCTTGTAGGCGGGAGCATTGCCGACCGAGTTGGTCTCGTTGGGATTGCTGATCTTCCAGAAGCGGCCGGTCTCGCCGTTGGCAATCGCCGCTGCGTCACGCTCGCGTGACAGGACGCGCGTGGTGGTGTCGAACACGTTGCCGTGCGGATTGTCGTGGCCCCAGGGCCGCGGCACGAAGTCGTGCTCGCTGACGGTGTTGCCGCCGCCGTCGAGATCCATGTGCAGGCGCACGTTGAAGAAGTGCTGATGCGTCGGTCCACCCAGTTGGTCATCGACCATGCCGCCCCATTTGTAAGTCTCGCCAGGCGGCACCGCGGCGGTCTGGATGATGCCGGTGAGCTTGGTCTCCAACTGGATCGTGCCGTCCTGGTAGAGGTACCAGTAGAATCCGTAGTCGTAGTTGCCGACGGTCGCGAAGAACGAGATCACGAGCCGTCGGGAGCGGCGGACCTCGAACAGGCCATTGCGAAACTCATAGTGCTTCCAGGCGATCCCATAGTCCTCTTCATGCATGCAGATGGCGTTCTGCATGACGAAGGGCTCGCCCTTGCCGTCGGCGGCCGGCACGTCGAAATAGTGGATGTTGCCGAGGCAGTCGCAGCCGAGTTCGAGCGCGTTGGCGAGCATGCCGAGGCCGTATTCGCCGGCATCGAACGCCGACTTCCAGAAATGGTTCGCGGTCGGGTCGGCATAAGGCACCACCATTTCGGTAACGCTGGCGCGATGAATCAGGGAGCGCTTGCGCGCGCCGTCCTGATAGGCGAGCTGATGCAGCACGAGGCCCTCGCGCGGCGTGAAGCCGACGCGAAAGCTCCATTTCTGCCAATCGACCTTCCATCCGTCGACGCGAAAGCTCGGGCCCTCAGGCTGCTCGATGTGCAGGGGCTTGATGTCCGTGCGCGGTTCTGCGACTTCATGCGCGCCGTAGTTCCGTTTCTTGCGCGGTATCGGCACGATCGGATCTTCATCCGTGAGGTCGATGACCTTGCCACCGATGAGGTCAACGACAGCGACAACGCCCTCGAGCGGATGGGCGTAGCCGTTGTCCTGGAGATGCTCGCGGAAATAGCTGACGGCGCGCACGATGCGTGCACCGCGCTCGAATTCCTTGTCGAAGAAGCCAGAGGAGAACGGGTCGACCTGAACGAGCTCGATGTCCCTATCGCTGAGCCCGCGCCGCTGCATCGCCGCACGCCAGCCGGGGTCGGCCTTCACAACGGCCTCGCATTTGAAGAACTCTTCCAGCATCACCGGCGGCTGCCCATAGGGCACGTCGCGGTTGGGGAGGAGTTTCCGATCGACGATCTCGCCGCGGCCAAGATCGACGATGTGCTCGATGGCCTCGCCGGTGGCGACGTCAAGTGTCAGCACGAAGGCACGGCGCCCTGCTCCGCCCGCGGCCAGCTCCTGCTTGGTCGGCTCTTCCAGCCGTACCGTCGGGAAGCGGCAGTGCTCGGGCGAGCTTGCGGCCGCACGCACCAGCGTGCAGGCCGCCGTGATCTCCTCACTCGTCAGAGGATCGAGCGGATGCGCCGTGGCGGCATGGGCGGGCGATCGTGCCTTGGCGGGATCGAGCATGATGATGTCCAGAAGTCAGCGCGGGGCGAGATGTGCGGTGATGGCGCGGAAGGCCGCGAGCCAGCGATGGTCGAGCGGCACGTCCATCGCCTTCGGCTGCGTTGCGAGCTTGACGATGACAGTCTCGGAAGCCGCGTCGATGTAGAGCCACTGGCCGTGGATGCCGATCCCGGCAAGGTCGTTGCGTGACGGATCGAGCGTGTACCATTTGCTGCGGTAGCGTGCGCCCGGGAAGATATCAGCGAGATCGCCCTCGGCCCAGGCATTGGGATCGCCGTTCTCGTGGATGTCGTCGATCCACCAGCCCGGCACTACCTGCTGTCCCTCGACAACGCCGCGGCAACGGATCATCTCGCCGAAGCGGATGAGATCGCGGGCAGTGACGGAAAGGCCGCCGGCGATGCGGCCCATGCCGTGGCTGTCGAGCGTGAGGGAGCCGTCCTCCTCGGCGCCCATCGGCTGCCAGAGATATTCGGAGAGGATGCGAGGGTAAGGCCTGCCACAGGCGCGCTCGCAGACCCAGCCGAGAATTTCCGTATTGGTCGAGACGTAGTGGAACACCTTGCCGTGCGGCTTGCCGGTGCCGCGCAGGGTCGTGAGATAGGCGCGCTGGTGGCTGGGCTCGACACCCGGTGGCGGCACATCCCAGCCCGAGGAGAAGCGGTAACGCGCGACGTCGCCGGCAGGGTCCTCATAGTCTTCCTCGAACTTGATGGCGACGGCCATGTCGAGGACATCGCGGACCGTGCAGCTGCCGTAGACGGAATTCTCCAACTCCGGCACGTAACGCACCACCCTCGCCTCGGGATCGAGCAGCCCGCGCGCGGCCAGCACGCCGCAGAGCGTGCCGGCAACCGACTTGCTGATCGAGCAGATCAGATGCGGCGTTGTCGCGCTCATGCCGTCGCCATACCATTCATGGATCAGCGTGCCCCGATGCATGACCAGCAGTGCATCGCCAAATGTCTCACGCAGCGTGGCCTCGATCGTCGTCGGCTGGCCGTCCGGCGCTTTGAAGCCGAGCTTTGACAATTCGCGCGGCGCCGTTTGCATCGGCGTCGGCCGGGCCGAGCGGCGCACCTCCGCGGTGGGCAAAACTTCGCGAGTGTGGGTGAAGCCCCAGCGGATCGCGGGAAAGCTGCGCCAGTTGGCGCGCGTCACCTGGGCCTCGGGCGCGGGAGGGCTGCCGCGCATGACATCGGTCGGTCGCATCTCGTTCCTCCGCAAGGCCATCCCGACTGCGATGTCGGAATGGCTGGAAGGAAATCTGCACCGCGGCGCTATCGGGCGTTATCGAGATCCGGCAATATTTTGCTGGACTCGGCCGTCCGCCGTGTCAGTCTCGGCACGTTTACTGCTGGTCTCAGCTGGAAAATTTCGGCGCATTATCATGGCCTTGAGCGTAACTCCTCCGATTCAAGACTCGGTTGCCGGCCTGATCGAGGCGAGCAGCACGGATGTTGATGAGCACTGCGCCGCGCTCGGCCGCTGGCGGCTGCGTTACGACCAGATCAGCGCCGGCGCGTTTCGAGGCAGCTTCACCCAGCTCTCTCTGCCCCGTGTCGAGGTGTTCCGCGAAATCACCAGCCAGCAGGTCCGCCAATACGGTCAGCTTGGCGCCGACAGCTTCGGCATCGGTCTACCCTGGCGCGGTGACAGCGAGGTCAATTGCAACGGCGCCAGCGTTGCAGGCGCCCAGGTCATCGCCTGCATCGACGCCGAGGTCGATATGTGCACGCCGAAGTCATTCGAGCTGCGCGGTGTCGTCGCCAGTGCGGCGCTGATCCGGGATCTCGCCGCCCGGCTCGAGATCGATCTGCCGCGCGCGATCTGGCACCAATTGCGGGTGATCGAGATGGCGCAGGCGCCGGTCGCACGATTGCGAGCCCATCTCGAGGCCATTCACGAGGCCATCGCGACCGCGCCCGAACGGCTTGAAGATCCGGCCACCCGGCAGGTGCTCGAAGACGCCCTCCTCGTCGAGATCATGGACATGCTGCCGACCGCACGCCCCACCGATCCCGGCCGCAGCGCGAACGCGCGCAAGCGTACCGTCGATCGCGCGCGCGAGCTGATGCACGGCAACGGTGACCATTCGCTGTCGCTGCTGGAGGTCTGCAAGGCGGTCGGCGCCAGTCCGCGCAAGCTCGGCTATTGCTTCCAGGCGGTTTTGGGCACGAGCCCGATGCACTATTGGCGTGCGATGCGGCTGAACCGCGTACGGCGCGATCTGAAACGCGCCGGCCGCGCTGGGACAACCATTTACGACGTCGCCGTGCAGCACGGCTTCTGGCATTTCAGCCAGTTCTCTCTCGACTACAAGCGCCACTTCGCCGAGTTGCCCTCGGAGACGCTGCGGCGCGCGAGGCTTGCGGCCTGACGCGCGCGCTTGCCGCCTACCAGGTCGGCAGATAGGTGCCCTTGAAGCGCGTCTCCAGGAACGCCTTCACGGGTTCGGAGTGGTAGGCCGCGATCAACTGCCTGACCCACGGCTTGTCCTTGTCCTCCTCGCGGACGGCGAGGATGTTGACCCAGGGACCGTCGGGGTTCTCGCGCGCGATCGCGTCGGTGGCCGGGTTGAGGCCGGCCTGCACCGCGTAATTGTTGTTGATGGAAACGACGTCGACATCCTGCAGCGCGCGCGGCAGCTGGGCCGCATCGAGCTCGACGAAGCGCAGCTTCTTCGGGTTGTCGGCAATGTCAGCGACGGTCGAGGCGACGTTGTTGGGGTCCTTCAGCTTGATCACGCCATGCAGGGCCAGGATCATCAGGCCGCGCGCGCCATTGGAGGGATCGTTGGCGATGGCGACGCGGGCGCCTTCCGGAAGGTCTGCGAGCTTCTTGTACTTCTGTGAATAGACGCCCTGCGGCGAGCCGATCGTGTTCGCGACCTTGACGATCTTCCAGCCGGTCTTGGCGATCTGGTTCTTCAGATACGGCTCGTGCTGGAACGAATTGGCCTCGAGGTCCTTCAGCGCCAGCGCCTGGTTCGGAATCACATAGTCGGTGAACTCGACCACCTTGATGTCGAGGCCGCGTTCGGCGCCGACCTTCTTCACGACGTCGAGAATTTCGGCGTGGGGACCAGCGGTCACGCCGACACGGATGGTTTCAGCCTGCGCCGTGGTTGCGAGCAAGGCTGCAGCCGCAAGGGTTGCCAGAAAACGCATGGAAGTCTCCGATATTGAACGAGAAGGATCAGCGATGCCGCAGCCGGCGGTTGACCCGGCGCGCCAGGTAGTCGCCGGCACTCTGGACGAGTTGCACCAGCGCGATCAGCACGACGACGACGGCGAGCATCATCTCCGGCATGAAGCGCTGGTAGCCGTAGCGGATGCCGAGATCGCCAAGCCCTCCGCCGCCGACCGCGCCGACCATGGCGGAATAGCCGAGGAGGCTGACTACGGCGAGCGTCAGCGCCAGGACGAGGCCCGGCAGCGCCTCGGGAATCAGCACCTTGAACACGATCTGGAGCGGCGAGGCCCCGAACGAGGACGCAGTCTCGATCAGGCCGCCGTCCACCTCGCGGATTGCGGCCTCGACGAGACGCGCGATGAAGGGCGTCGACGCAATCGTCAGCGGCACGATCGCGGCGCTCGATCCGATCGAGGTGCCCGCGATGAGGCGCGTGAACGGGATGATGGCGACGACGAGGATGATGAACGGCGTGGAACGCGTCGCGTTGACGACGATGCCGAGCGCGCGATTGACGATGGGGGCCGCGAACAACTCGCCCTTGCGGCTGGTCGCGAGGAAGACGCCGAGCGGCAGGCCGAAGGCGGTGCCGAGCAGCGCGGCGATGCCGACCATGTACAGGCTTTCGAAGGTCGCCTGGATAATCAGGTTGATGAGTTCAGGCGACATAGCCGAGATGCTCCGCCGGGAATTGATGTTGAGACAGAAAGGCCAGCGTCCGCGTCACCGCGTCCGCGCCGCTGGAAACACCGAGAGGAATGCCGAGAACGAGCGAGCCGACATTCTGGCCGCCGATCTCGTCGATGCGCGCCGACAGCAGCGACACGTCGCGGCCGATTTCGCGCGCGAGCCGCGCCACCAGCGTGTCGCCGGCCCCTGCCCCGCCCACCTGGATGCGGATCACGGCCTGCCCGCCGGCCGAAGGCTCCGGCACGATCCGGCTCGACAACGACACTGGCAGGCTGTCGCCGATCACCTCGGCCAGGAAGGACTGTGTGATGGGATGCCTGGGATGGGTGAAGATGTCGGCGACATGGCCGCTCTCGACGACGTGTCCAGCGTCGAGCACCACCACTTCCTTCGCGAGCTGGCGCACCACGGACATTTCGTGGGTGATCAGCACGATGGTCACGCCGAGCTCGCGGTTGATGTTCGCGAGCAGGTCGAGGATCGCGCGCGTGGTCTGCGGATCGAGCGCGGAGGTCGCCTCGTCCGACAGCAGCACGCTCGGCCGCGTCGCCAGTGCTCGCGCGATGCCGACCCGCTGCTTCTGGCCTCCGGAGAGTTCCGACGGATAGCGATCGTGCTTGTCGGCAATTCCGACCAGCGCCAGTAGTTCGGCTACACGGGCCATGACGTCGGCCTTCGCCCAGCCGGCGATCTCCAGCGGCAGCGCGATGTTGTCCGCGGCCGTGCGCGACGACAGCAGGTTGAAGTGCTGGAAGATCATGCCGATCGAGCGCTGCGCCAACCGCAGCGCACGGCCAGTCAGCGCCGAGATGTCACTGCCGTCGACGATCACGCGGCCCGTGGTCGGCTTCTCCAGGCCGTTGATCAGCCGCACCAGGCTGGACTTGCCTGCGCCGGAGCGGCCGATCACGCCGGTAATGGAGCCGCGCGGAATTGCAAAGTCGATATTCTGCAGCGCGTTGACGCCGGGCTTGCCGCGATAGGCCGGATAGGTTTTTGAGATGCCCTCGAAACGGACCATCGCGTCCGGCTCGGTCACGGCAGGGGGAATCGCTTCAAGCTTTCCGATCGGCTGCCCGATTGCGAGCGATTGGTGGGCGTTCATGGAGACGGCCTTCATGCACAATAGTTCGCTTGCCCGGGCCGCTCATGGGCGCACGGGAGTCAGGTCGCATGGAGCGACGGAGGTGAAATTGCGATGCCGGCCGGGGGAAGCGCGCTGCACCGCAGCACGCACCATCGCCCTTTCCAGTCTTCCTTGCAATGTCAGATATTTGCGAGGAGTTGGACGAAGTTTTCCCAATCCGTCACATGCGAAGAAAATTCATCTTCCGACGGGATCATCGTCCTGCCGCGCCTGATCTATCGGCCCCTGAAGCGTGGCTTTCGGCGGGCCAAGAATGCTTCGACGCCCTCCTTGTGATCCTCGCTCAGGCTGGCGAGCGCGAACTGATCGACATCCATGTGGCTGGCGAGATCGTCCAGCGCATGCGCGAGCCGGTTGACGGTCAGCTTGGTCATGGCGACCGAGAGCGGCGGCTGTGCGGCGACCTTGCGGGCAAGCTCCATGGCCGCATCGAAGGCATGGCCGGGGTCGGTCACCTGTTCCACCAGGCCCCATTCATAGGCCTCGTCCGCGCTGATGCGCTGGTCGGCCAATATGACCGCCTGCTTGGTGCGGGCCGGCCCGATCAGATGCAGCATGCGCGGGATGCTTTGCCAGCTCATGTTCATGCCGAGCCCGATCTCGGGCACGCGCAAATGCGCGTTGCGGCCCATGATGCGGAAGTCGAGCGCGACGGCGAGGGCCACCCCGCCGCCGACGCAAAAGCCCTCGATCGCCCCGATCGTGATTTGCTCCATCTCCTGCCAGGCATGCGTCAGGCGCGGCCCGAGCTTGAGATGCCGCCGCAGCGTGCCGAGATCCATCTCCTTGCGCGAACGTCCCTCCGCATCCTTGAGGTCGAAGCCGGCGCTGAACGCGCCCGAGCTGCCGGTCAAGACGACGACCGATGTCGCGGCGTCATCCTCGAAACTGCGCGCTGCTGCCGTCAGCTGCCGCAATGCCTCCGGCGAGAGTGCGTTGATGCCGTCGCCGCGGTCGAAACGGACCACCGCAATCCGGCCCTCAGGCCCAAGGCCCTTCTCAATCTTCACGTAGTCCGTCACCACCATCTCCAAGCTGCTTTCGGCGATGTTAGCGCACAAATGTCGCCACGAATATGGGACCCGATCACGATGCAAGGAACACTCGACAGGCCTGGGCCATTGCGCATATCTTTGCCGCCATGAGCCACGATCACGACCATCACCACGACCATTCCGAGCTGTCGGAGACCGAGCTGCGCGTGCGCGCGCTCGAGACGATCCTGACCGAAAAAGGCTATGTCGAGCCCGCCGCGCTCGATGCCATCATCCAGGCCTACGAGACCAGGATCGGCCCTCATAACGGCGCGCGCGTCGTCGCCAAGGCCTGGACCGATCCGGCGTTCAAGAAGGCGCTGCTCGAGGACGGCAGCAAGGCGATCGGCACGCTCGGCTATGTGAGCCGCGTCGGCGATCATCTCGTCGTGGTCGAGAACACGCCTGAGCGGCACAACATGGTCGTGTGCACGTTGTGCTCCTGCTACCCCTGGGAAATGCTGGGACTGCCGCCGGTCTGGTACAAGGCTGCGCCCTATCGCTCCCGCGCCGTGAAGGATCCGCGCGGCGTGCTCGCCGATTTCGACGTCACCCTGCCCAAGGACATGGAGATCCGGGTGTGGGATTCGACCGCCGAGACGCGCTTCCTGGTGCTGCCGATGCGCCCTGCAGGCACGGAGGGCTGGACCGAGGAGCAACTCGCCGAACTCGTCACCCGCGACTCCATGATCGGCACCGGCTTTCCGCGGAAGCCTGGAGCCCCCTCATGAACGGCGTGCACGACATGGGCGGCATGGACGGGTTCGGCAAGGTCGAGCCCGAGCCCAACGAGCCGATGTTTCACGCGGATTGGGAAGCGCGTGTGCTTGCCATGGTACGCGCGATGGGCGCGGCCGGTGCCTTCAACATCGATACCTCGCGCTTCTACCGCGAGACGCTGCCGCCGCACGTCTATCTCGCGAGCTCCTATTACAAGAAATGGTTCCTCGGTCTCGAGGAGATGCTGATCGACAAGGGCTACCTCACCAGGGAGGAAGTCGCCGCCGGCCATGCGATGCAGCCCGCAAAAGCGCTCAAGCACGGCAAGTTCGACCTCGGCAATGTCGAACGCGTGATGGTGCGCGGCAAATTTGACCGCCCTGCCCCGGCTCCGGCGAAATTCAATATCGGCGACCGCGTACGCGCGAAGAACATCCATCCGGCCACGCACACAAGGCTGCCGCGTTATGTGCGCGGCCATGTCGGCGTCGTCGAGCTGAACCATGGCTGCCACGTGTTTCCTGACACGGCGGCGATGGAGCGCGGCGAGAATCCGCAATGGCTCTACACCGTGGTGTTCGAGGGCAGCGAACTCTGGGGCTCCGACGCCGATCCGACTACAAAGGTCTCGATCGATGCGTTCGAGCCCTATCTGGACCCGGCGTGATGAGCACGCCACTTGCTGCGGCCGCCACGGCGGCCATTCCGAGCATTCCCCGCGACGACGACGGCCCGGTCTTCCGCGCGCCCTGGGAGGCGCATGCCTTTGCCATGGCGCTGACCTTGCACGAGCGCGGCGTATTCACCTGGCCCGAATGGGCCGCCGCACTCGCGCATCAGATCAAACGAGCGCAGGCCGCGGGCGATCCGGACACCGGCGAGACCTATTACCTGCACTGGCTCGCCACGCTGGAAGGCCTGGTGGCAAGCAAAGGCGTCGCCTCGACGGACACGCTGCACCGCTATCGCGATGCCTGGGACCGCGCCGCCGACCGCACGCCGCATGGCAAGCCGATCGAGCTGCAGCCGGAGGATTTTCGGTAGCTTGCGCACGCGCGTGTCCCGGACAAGCTGCAACGCGCTAGCGTTGTGGCGCAGAGCCGGGACCCAGCCAGCGACACGATACGTTACCAAGCATGGGCCCCGGCTCTGCAGCGCACCACTGAGGAAGCGCTGCGCTGCGTCCGGGGCACGACAGGAGTACGGCGAGCCTCAGCGCCCCGCCACATACTCCGCCCACCCCTTCGCCCGCAGGCTGCACGCCGGGCACTCGCCGCAGCCATGGCCCCAATCGTGCTGCGCGCCGCGTTCGCCGAGATAGCAGGTGTGCGAGTGCTCGCGGATGAGGTCAACGAGCCCCTCGCCGCCGAGATCGTGCGCGAGCTTCCAGGTCGCGGCCTTGTCGATCCACATCAAGGGCGTGTGCAGCTCGAACTTCCTCGCCATGCCCAGTGAGAGCGCGACCTGCATGGCGCGGATGGTCTCGTCGCGGCAGTCGGGATAGCCGGAGTAGTCCGTCTCGCACATGCCGCCGACGATGTGGGTGACGCCGCGCCGGTAGGCCAGCGCGGCGGCGAAGGCGAGGAACACCAGATTGCGGCCGGGCACGAAGGTATTGGGCAGGCCGTCGGCTCCCATCGCGATCTCGACATCGCGCGTCAGCGCCGTCTCGGACACCGCCGCCAGCGTCGGAATCGACAGCGTATGGCTCTCGCCGAGCCTTGCGGCCCAATCCGCGCGCAGCCCCTTGATGCCGTCGAACAACCGCTCGCGGCAGGCGAGCTCGATGGCATGGCGCTGGCCGTAGTCGAACCCCAGCGTCTCCACGCGGGCAAAGCGGCTGAGCGCCCAGGCCAGGCAGGTAGTGGAATCCTGGCCGCCGGAGAACAGCACCAGTGCGGTCTCGGAGGAAAATGCGTCACTCATGGCCCGCGCTTTAGCATTGCGCGACCTGCTCGCCAATCGGTGGAAATCGGCCTGTTCCACCGCACTTGGCTGGGAACGCCGGCCGGGTTTTGGCATAAGTCGGTCGACCCAGGAGCCCGCCCCGCAATGACCCCTTCCCGCGAGATTACCCGCCTGATCGAGATCATGGCGGCGCTACGCACGCCGGTGACCGGTTGCCCCTGGGACCTCGAGCAGGATTTTGCGACGATCGCGCCCTACACGATCGAGGAAGCCTATGAGGTGGTCGACGCCATCGCCCGCGGCGATCTCGACGATCTGCGCGAGGAGCTCGGCGATCTCCTGCTCCAGGTCGTGTACCACGCCCAGATGGCCTCGGAGCAGAACGCGTTCGATTTTGGTGACGTCGTCGAAGCCATCACCCGCAAGATGATCCGCCGCCATCCCCACGTCTTTGCCGACAAGAACGGCAATCTCGCCTCCTCGCACGTCAAGGAGGTCTGGGACCGCATCAAGGCCGAGGAGAAGGCCGAACGCGCCGCACGCCGGCCGCCGGAAGAAGCTCCGTCGCACAAATCGTTGCTGTCAGGCGTGAAGGCCGGCCAGCCCGCGCTGACCCGCGCCATGGAGCTGCAGCGCAAGGCCTCCACCGTCGGCTTCGACTGGAACGACCCGCGCGCGGTGCTGCAAAAGATCCGCGAGGAAGCCGACGAGATCGAGGCCGCGCTCGATCGCAACGATAGGCAGGAGCTGGCGGAAGAAACCGGCGACCTGATGTTCGCCCTCGTCAACCTCGCCCGCCATGTCGATGCCGATCCGGAAGCCGCACTGCGCGCAACCAACGCGAAATTCGAACGGCGCTTCGCCTATATCGAGCGGGCACTGCAGGCGCAGGGCCGCACGCTGGAGGGCGCGTCGCTGGCTGAGATGGACGCGTTATGGAATGCGGCGAAGGGTGAGGAGACGTCGGCGTCGGAGAAAGACAAGGACGTGCGCCGCTAGTTAGCCACGGGAAGCAACTTGGCGAAGGCGTGGAGTTATGTGCAATCAACCGCACAAAGCTCGATAGATCGTGCGGTATGGTCCCGCGTTCGCCGGACGACACCGATTATGTGGCGTGATGCGGCACCGCGTCGAACCTGTTCACCACGATATCCCGCTTGGTCTCGTCCACCCGCACGGTCATGTCGAAGCGGCCGTCGTGCAGCTCCTTCGACAGGACCTCGGCGTTGCGGTGCAGCCAGCTGATGCCGGCACCGTCCGAGGCGTCGACGGAGAGATCGAGCGTGGTGCGCTTGGCGGCGAGGCGTTCCTCGATCGCGGCGAGCAGTGGATCGATGCCCTCACCTGATACGGCGGAGACCAGCATCGCCGGATGATCGTCCGGCCTGCGCGCAGCGATATTGAGCAGCTCTTCACGCTGCGCGGCGTCGAAACGGTCGATCTTGTTCCAGACTTCGATGATGCGGCCGGAATCATCGGGGTTGATACCGAGCTGGCGCAGCACCGCGTCGACGTCGCTCTGCTGCGCTTCGGCGTCCTCGTGCGAGATGTCGCGGACATGCAGGATGACGTCGGCCTCCAGCACCTCCTCCAGCGTGGCACGGAAGGCGGCGACGAGCTGGGTCGGCAGATTGGAGATGAAGCCGACGGTGTCCGACAGCATCGCCTTGCCGCCATGCGGCAAAGTGAGTGCTCGCAAGGTGGGGTCGAGCGTCGCAAACAGCATGTCGGCCGCCTGCACGTCGGCGCGGGTCAGGCGGTTGAACAGCGTCGACTTGCCGGCATTGGTGTAGCCGACCAGCGCGACGACGCGATACGGTACGCGCTGGCGGCCGGCGCGATGCAGGCGCCGCGTCGCCTGCACCTTTTTCAGCTCGCTCTCGAGCTTGGAGATGCGCTCCTGAATCAGGCGGCGGTCCGCCTCGATCTGCGTCTCGCCAGGACCGCCCATGAAGCCGAAACCGCCGCGCTGGCGTTCGAGATGGGTCCATGAGCGCACCAGGCGCGAGCGCTGGTAGTTGAGATGCGCAAGCTCGACCTGGAGCGAGCCCTCCCTGGTCTTGGCGCGGCGGCCGAAGATCTCCAGAATGAGACCGGTGCGGTCGAGCACCTTGGCCTGCCATTCCTTCTCGAGATTGCGCTGCTGGATCGGCGATAGCGCGCAATCCATCACCACGAGCTCGACCTCCAGGCTCTTGATCAGCCCTGCGATCTCTTCGACCTTTCCCTTGCCGATATAGGTCGCGGGCCGAATCTGGCTGACCGGAGCGATGATGGCATCGGCAACGACGAGATCGATCGCGCGCGCGAGGCCCGCGGCCTCGTCGAGCCGGGCCTCGGTGTTGCGCAGGACATGGCCTTCCGATTGCGCGTCAGCATTCCCTGCACGCACCCGCAAATAGGGGCCGATGACCAGCACCCGCCCCGTATTGGCCCCTGCCGACCGCGGACGGTCGGCATCCCCGTCGAAATTCCGGGGTTCCAATCAGATCACTCTCAAGTCGGCTGATCCTCGCCGCCTTCGAACAACTGGATGGGTGCGCCCGGCATGATGGTCGAGATCGCATGCTTGTAGACCAGCTGCGAGTGACCGTCGCGCCGCAACAGCAAACAGAAATTGTCGAACCAGGTCACGATGCCCTGGAGCTTCACTCCGTTGACCAGAAAGATCGTCAGTGGCGTCTTGGTTTTGCGAACGTGATTAAGGAAGGTGTCCTGTAGGTTTTGTGCGCGGTCTGCCGCCATTGTTTTTTTCTCGCTTTGAGTTTCTTTTTATTGCGCCGGTTGCGGCCCTCTTGTGACGTTCGGGGCCTCTCCCGGTTGCTGTCCCTCATGAGATCCCCCTCGGAAGGAACAGCGGTTCGATTAGAGGACAGGTCGGGATATTAGGCAAGCCGCTTCACGCGGCAGGCCACGCCCAATCGTCCCGGAAAACTACGGAAATCGATGATCTTGCTCGCTTATTCCTGACGCCTGGCCACAAGGTCGCGTGCTGGCCTATTGTTTTGACGCGTCTTCTTGACGCGAACCGGTCTCCACCCCGCTGGAAAACGCATTAGCCGACGCCGAGCGCTTTCAATTTGCGGTGCAGCGCCGAACGTTCCATGCCAACGAACTCAGCCGTACGAGAAATATTTCCTGAGAAACGGCTTATCTGCGCAATTAAATAGTCGCGCTCGAACACTTCGCGCGCCTCACGCAGCGGCAAGCCCATGATGTGCTCGCCATTGTTGCTGGTCGGCATCGCCGGCACCATCGAGCCGACGTCCTGCGGCAACATGTCGGCCGTGATGATGACCTCCGGCCCCCCTGCCGCGAGAATCATGACCCTCTCGACGTTGTTGCGGAGCTGACGCACATTGCCGGGCCAAACATGGGATTGCAGCACCGCCATCGCGTCCTGCCCGATCTGGCGCTTGGGCAGGCCGCTGCCGGCGGAAATCTGCTCCATGAAATAGTCGATCAATTCCGGAATGTCCTCACGCCGCTCCGACAGCGCGGGCACGCGGATCGGCACCACCGAGAGCCGGTGGTAGAGGTCCTCGCGGAAACGGCCGGCCGCGATCTCCTCCTCCAGGTTGCGCGCGGTCGAGGAGATGATGCGCACGTCGACCTGCACCCTGGCGGTGCCGCCGACGCGCTGGAACGACTGCTCCACCAGCACGCGCAAGATCTTGTTCTGGGTCTCGCGCGGCATGTCGGCGATCTCGTCAATGAACAGCGTGCCGCCATGGGCTTCCTCGAGCGCACCGGGCTTGCGCGGCTGCTCGCCATTGGACTGCTCGATGCCGAACAGCTCGTGCTCCATGCGCTCGGGCGTGATCGCTGCCGCGTTGATCACCACGAAGGGACCGTCGGCACGGCCCGAGGCCGTATGCAGCGTGCGAGCGGTCAATTCCTTGCCGGCGCCGGCGGGGCCGACGATCAGGATGCGGCTGTTGGCCTTCGCAGCACGCTCGATGGTCTGGCGCAGCTGGTTCATGCTCGGCGAGCGGCCGACGAGCTGGCTCGCGCTCGGCGCGAGCTGCTTCAGCTCCTTGACCTCGCGCTTGAGTCGCGAGTTCTCCAGCGCTCTGGTCGCGACCAGGATCAGCCGGTCAGCCTTGAACGGCTTCTCGATGAAGTCGTAGGCGCCGCGCTTGATCGCGGCGACCGCGGTCTCGATGTTGCCGTGGCCGGAGATCATCACGACGGGCAGATCGGCATTGTCCTTCTTGACCTGCTCCAGCAGCTGCAAGCCGTCGAGCTTGGAGCCTTGCAGCCAGATGTCGAGAAACACCAGATGCGGCCGCCGATTGGCAATCTCGGCGAGCGCCGTATCGCTGTCGCGCGCGGTCCGGGTCACGAACCCCTCGTCTTCGAGAATGCCCGCAACGAGATCCCGAATATCGGCCTCATCATCGACAATCAGAATTTCACTTGCCATGGATCGCGCCTGTGTTGTCAGCTGCCTGTTGAGGCTTCGATTTTCGTTGAATCATTGGTCTTTTCAGCCGGCTCTTTGGTTCCGGCGGCCGGCTCTTTTGTTTCCAGGTCGTTGCTGGATTTCTTGACGGATTCCGTGACCGCTGCCTTGTTTTCCGGCTTGGTTGCTTGGTTGGCCGCGGGCGCTGGCTCGGCGCCCCCGGATTTCGCGGGTTGCCCCGAGATCGCAAAGCGCATCCGCATCCAGGCGCCGCGCTGGCCTTCGCGGAAGTCGGAGGCGTCCTTCAGCTCGATCCGCCCGCCGTGGTCCTCCAGCACGCGGCCGACGATGGCCAGCCCCAGGCCCGTGCCCTTGGCACGCGTGGTGACGTACGGCTCGAGCAGGCGCGAGCGCGCGACCTTGGGCAGGCCGATACCGTTGTCGATGACGTCGATCAGCACGTCGTCGCCCTCGCGCGACACCACGACGTCGATTCGGCCTTTGCCGAGCTCCTCGGGGGGAACCTGCTCGATTGCCTCGGTGGCGTTCTTGACGATGTTGGTGACCGCCTGGGAGATCAGCCGACGGTCGAACTGGGCGCGGAGCGGATCGTCCTTGAACTCGGCCTCGATATCAATTTCGGGATGGGCCACCTTCATCAGGAACACCGCCTGCCGCACGGTGTCGGCGACGTCCTCGCCTTCCATCACCGGTTTGGGCATCCGCGCAAAGCGCGAGAACTCGTCGACCATGCGCCTGATGTCGTCGACCTGGCGCACGATGGTGTCGGTGCACTGGTCGAAGATCTGCTTGTCCTTGTCCTCGGTGATGGACTTGCCGAACTTGCGGCGGATGCGCTCGGCGGAGAGCTGGATCGGCGTCAGCGGATTCTTGATCTCGTGAGCGATGCGGCGCGCCACGTCGCCCCAGGCCGAGGTCCGCTGGGCCGAGACCAGCTCGGTGATGTCGTCCAGCGTGATGATGTAGCTGTCGTGCGGCTGGTTCTTCTCGGCGCTGACGCGGACCGACAGATTGCGCTCGGCACCGTCGCGGGTGATGGTGATCTGGCCCTGCACCAGGCGCTGGGTCCCTTCCCGCGCCGTCTTCATCATCTCGTCGAGCTCAGGCAGAACGTCCGAGAGCGGATGGCCCAGCGTCTCCGCTTCGGAGTGCCCGATCAGCTTCTCGGCGGAACGGTTGAGGATGCCGACGCTGCCGGAAGCATCGACGCCGATGATGCCGGCGCTCGCCGAGGACAGCACGGCCTCGATGAAGCGGCGGCGGCTGTCGATGAGGTCGCTGGCATTGACGAGCTCGTCACGCTGGCTGCGCAATTCCTGCGTCATCTTGTTGAAAGTCTCGCCGAGCTGGGCGAGATCGCCTTCCGACTGATGCACGGGCACCTGGACATGGAGGTCGCCGGTCGAGACCGTTTGCGCCGCGTTCATCAGCCGCCGGATCGGCGAGACCAGCGAGTTGGCGAAGTTGAGGCCGATCAGCACCGACGCCATCAGAATGGTCAGCGCGATCACCGCGAACATCAGCGCGAAGGCGACCTGGATGCCGAGGCGGCGCGACTCGATCTGGGCATATTCGGCGACACTGACTTCGGTCTGCTTGAGCTGATTGACGACGTTCGGATCGAGCGGACGGGCGACATAGAGGAAGGTGTCGTTGAAGGCGCGCAGACGGATCACCGCGGCGACGAAGCTCGCGTCCGGGAGGATCGCGATCTCGGGCTCGTTCTCGCTGACGTTGCTGAGGAAGTCCGGCGCGGGCGGCGAATAAGCCAGCCGCATGCCGGTGTCGGCGGATTCCAGGATATTGGTGTTCTTGTCGATGATCATCGCGCCCGGCAAATTGCGCGAGGCGGCGCTCGCCGTCAGCATCTCCCGGAACGAGCGGCGATCCTGGTCGTAGAGCGGCCTTGCGTGCGCGATATCGTTGGCCATGCCGAGAATGTCGCCGCGGATCAGCTGCGCATGGTCCTGCATATAGGCCCGCGCGATCGTGAGCGAGTTCTGGATGACCTCCCTGGTCGGACCGGAGAACAACCGGTCGAGGCCGCGCTCGATGGTGACGTTGGCAACGACGGAGACCAGCACCGCCGGCAGCACCGCCACGATCGAGAACAGGCTGACGATCTGGACATGGAGGCGCGCCGCCGCCCTGCCCCGCCGCCGCGCCAGAATCAGCTGCCAGAGTTCCCGGACGATGATCCCGACCAGGAGCAGGACCGTCGCAGCGTTGATCAGGTAGAACGAGCGGACGACCTCGGGCGTCGGATCGATCCTGGCAAGGCCGGTCAGGACCAGGAAGGTCAGGAGGGCCGACAGCAGCGCCAGCGCCACGGCAAAGGGTGCCAGCCAGCGCCGCACCGACCAACGCCGGGGCTCTTCCGCTGGGGCCGTGTCAAAGTGTGCGGCCGAGGTGTCTGCGCTGGTCATTCCGGCAATGGTGATGATGAAAACGCGTCCGCGATGGGCGGATACTGATGTATTCGTACCACATTGTTGCCGAATTGCGACAATTCCGCGGCGCGACGCCCGGGGCGGAGCGGTGAAATCCACAGATGGTCTTGGCAGACTAACCTGCGGGAACGGATTCCCGCGGCTGCGGCTTGTCCGAGATGGATAGGTTCTTTCTCGCGATAATGGTTTCTGCCGTTCTGCTGCTGATCGTCGCCGCCGATCTGCTGGTCAACGGCCCCGGCCTGCAGGAGCCGACGGCGGACGTCGCGCGCATCCTGCCGCCCACAATCATCAGGTGAATGTGTTCGCCGCCGCCGGTGGCGGAAGGTCCCATTCTTGTGTGACCGCGGAACATTTCTGCCCCGCTCCGACTTCTGCTCACCGCGTCAGCCATTACGGCCAGCGCGATCCGGACAGGCTCAGCTCCACCTTGGTAGGGGGGAGCTGAGCCACCGCCCGCTTCGAGAGGTTAGCCGCCGCTCCGATAGACTTGGATATCCAGGTCCCGGATCTTCTTCCGCAGCGTGTTGCGGTTGAGGCCGAGCAGGTCGGCGGCACGGATCTGGTTGCCCCGGGTGGCGGCCAGCGCGGCCGTGAGCAGCGGCACCTCGATCTCCTTGAGGATACGGTGATAGAGGCCGGGCGGCGGCACGCCGTTCGGAAAGCCCTGGAAGTGCGAGGACAGATACGCCTCAACCGCGCCGCCGAGATTGTCGACGCCCTGCTGGACCGCGGCGCCCGGACTGACCGAGGGCGGCGCAAGCTCGCCGTCAATGACGGAGGCCGTGATCACGTCCTGCGGATAGAGGGCGGCAAGGCGCCGGGCGAGATTTTCCAACTCGCGCACGTTGCCGGGCCAGCGGTGCTGCTTCAGCCGCTCCAGCGCCAGCGAGTCGAGCTTCTTCGGCGGCAGCCCGTCCTTCTCGGCCAGCGTGAAGAAGTGCCGCACCAGATCCGGCAGATCCTCGATGCGTTCGCGCAAGGGCGGCAGCCGCAACGGCACGACATTGAGGCGGAAGAACAGATCTTCGCGGAACAGGCCCTGCTGGATCAGGACACGCAGATCCTTGTTGGAGGCCGCGACGATGCGCACGTCGGTCTTGATCGGCGTGCGGCCGCCGACCGTCGTATATTCGCCCTGCTGCAACACGCGCAGCAGGCGGGTCTGCGCCTCCATCGGCATGTCGCCGATCTCATCCAGGAACAGCGTGCCGCCCTCGGCCTGCTCGAACCGGCCGGAGGCGCGGGTGTTCGCGCCGGTGAAGGCACCGCGCTCGTGCCCGAACAATTCGGACTCGATGAGATCGCGCGGAATCGCAGCCATGTTGACCGCGACGAACGGGCCGTTGCGGCGCTTGCCGTAATCGTGCAGCGCCCGCGCCACCAATTCCTTGCCGGTGCCGGACTCGCCCGTGATCATCACGGTGAGGTCGGTCTGCATCAGGCGCGCCAGCACGCGGTAGATTTCCTGCATCGCCGGCGAGCGGCCGACCAGCGGGATCGCCTCCATCTCGGCATCTTCGTCCGGCGTCGAGGTTCGCTCCTTCGGCTCGGCGAGCGCGCGGCCGACGATGGCGATCAGCTCCTTGAGGTCGAAGGGCTTGGGCAGATATTCGTAGGCCCCGCGCTCGGAAGCGCGAATCGCCGTCATGAACGTGTTCTGCGCGCTCATGACGATGACGGGCAGATTCGGCCGCATCTTCTTGATCCGCGGCAGCAGGTCGAAGGCGTTTTCGTCCGGCATCACCACGTCGGTGATGACGAGGTCGCCCTCGCCCTGGCTGACCCAGCGCCAGAGCGTTGCGGCATTGCCGGTCAGCCGCACCTCGTAACCGGCGCGGGACAGAGCCTGATTGAGTACGGTGCGGATGGCGGTATCGTCATCGGCTACGAGAATGCTACCTGCGGGCATCGTTGATCCTCATTTTGCCCCCTGTGACGCAGGCGACGACTTACCGGCAGAGTCGGCGCGACTGCTTTGATCGGCATGTTTCACCGATGTGGAATACATCGGCATCAGCACGCGGAAGGTGGTCTTGCGCGGCTGAGATTCGCATTCGATGATGCCCCCGTGATCGCCGACGATCTTGGCGACCAGCGCCAGGCCGAGACCCGAGCCGGTCTGCTTGGTGGTCACGAACGGGTCGAACAGGTTGGGCAGGAGATCGTCCGGCACGCCTGGTCCGTTGTCCTTCACGCAGAATTCCAGCGGCAGGGATACCCTGGATTTTTGACCGGGGACTGACAGGCGCACGCCGGGACGGAAGGCGGTGGTGAGCTGGATCTCGGCGTCGGGAACGTCGATCAAGGCTTCTGCAGCGTTCTTCACGAGGTTGAGGAACACCTGAATCAGCTGATCCTGGTTGGCCAGCACCGGCGGCAGCGAGGGATCGTAGTCCTCGATGAAGCGGATGTTGCGGGCGAAGCCCGACTGCGCCAGCCGTTTCACATGGTCGAGCACCGAATGGATGTTGACGGGGCCGCGCACCACGGGGCGCTCGTCGCCGAACACCTCCATGCGATCGACCAGCGTCACGATGCGGTCGGCCTCGTCGCAGATCAGCCGCGTCAGCATGCGGTCCTCGGACGAGGCCTGCTGCTCCAGAAGCTGCGCCGCGCCGCGGATGCCGGACAGCGGATTCTTGATCTCGTGCGCCAGCATCGCGGCGAGCGCGATCACCGAGCGCGCGGCGCTGCGATGGGTGAGCTGGCGGTCCATCTTGTCGGCGATGGTGCGCTCCTGGAGCATCACCACGATGTGGCCGGGCCGCTCGGTGAGCGGGGCCACGTGCAGATCGACCTGGCGGTCGCCGCCCATGCGCGGCGTGCCGAGATCGACCTTGTATTCGTTGACCGGCGAATTCGACGAGCGCACCTGGTCGATCAGCGCCAGCAACGGGCTGCCGAACGGCACCAGTTCCTTCAACGACTGCCGCTTCAGGAACTGCGTCGAGATCTCGAAGAAGGCCTCGGTCGCGATATTGGCGGCGACGATCTTGCCGTCCGGCCCGATCATGAGCACGGGGTTAGGCAAGGCGTCCAGGATTGCGTCGCTGTCGGACTGAAGCGGCCGACGATGTTCAGCGGCTGAGCTCATGCAGCAGCGCTCCATGCGAAGTCGTCGAAGGCATCTTGCAGTGACTTGTGAACGAGGCGCGGATCCTCCGAGACCAGGATCTTCTGGCGCCAGGATTTCAGCTTCTCCGCCGGGGCACGGCTCGCCTGCGCTGCGACGTCGAGTGCCCAGCTCAGATGCTTGCGGGCATGCCTCAGTCCGATGCGCAGACCATAGAGCGCGCAGACGCCATCATAGAGCGTGCGGACATATTGCAGCTGCGTTTCGAGCGAAGGCGTCGCTTCCTCAGCCCCACCCCGCAGGCGGCGGCCGATCTGACCGGGCAGCCAGGGCTGGCCCTGCGCGCCACGGCCGATCATCACGGCATCGGCGCCCGAGGCGTCCAACGCTGCGAGCGCCCTCTCGTAGGACGTGATATCGCCATTGACGACGAGCGGGATCGAGATGGCCTCGCGCACGGCGCGGATCGCATCCCAATCGGCCTCGCCCTTGTAGAACTGGCAGCGGGTGCGGCCATGGACGGTGACGAGCCTGATGCCTGCGGCCTCCGCGCGCCGCGCCAGTTCCGGCGCGTTGCGCGTGCGGTCGTCCCAGCCGAGCCGCATCTTCAGCGTCACCGGCACCTTCACCGCCGCGATCGTCGCATCGATCAGGCTCAGGGCATGGTCGAGGTCACGCATCAAGGCCGAGCCGGACTGGGCGCCGGTGACGTGGCGGGCCGGACAGCCCATGTTGATGTCGATGATATCGGCGCCTTCGGCTTCGGCGATCCGGGCGCCTTCCGCCATCCAGTGCGTCTCGCAGCCGGCGAGCTGGACCACATGCGGGCCGATGCCGGTGGCTTCGCAGCGCAACCGGGACATCCGGTGGCCATTGGCGAGCTCATCGCTCGCGGTCATTTCGGACACGACGAGACCGGCCCCAAGCTCGGCGGCCAGCCGGCGGACGGGCGAGTCAGTCACACCCGACATCGGCGCCAGGAGGACCGGGGCGGCGATGTCAATATCGCCTATTTTCAACGGCTTAGAGCCTGATACTGCCGAGCCGGTCACAGGGGTCTCGTTGACTGTGCAGGGCCTCATCGCGCCTGCCATGATCTATCTTGCGCACAATTCTTGTGCAGTCAAGCGTCATGCCTACAGTTTAGACAAGTCTGCAAATCTTGCAAGTGCAGTGCAGCAAAATGCTGTTTCCCACAATCCGGGGAAACCCCCTTTTTTTGCGGGCCTGCCGTGCTAGAGGCATGCCGGCAATTACCACTCCCCGACTCCTTGACGAGCAACTGAGTATTTGAGTCCTATGGCGAAATCACAGCGCACCGCAGTCGTTCTCGTCGCAGCCGGGCGTGGACTGCGTGCAGGCGCCGGCGGGCCCAAGCAATATCGCGAGATCGGCGGTGTGCCGGTGATCTATCGCGCCATGGAGGCGTTCAGCCGCCACGCGGAGGTCTCGGCGGTGCAGCCGGTGGTGAACCCCGACGACAGCGCCATGTTCACCGCGGCGGTCGCAGGGCTCAGGCACGAGCCGCCGACCAATGGCGGCGCCACCCGGCAGGCTTCGGTGCTCGCCGGTCTCGAAGCGCTGGCGAAGCACAAGCCGGACATCGTGCTGATCCACGACGCCGCCCGCCCCTTCGTCTCGGCAGGCGTGATCTCGCGTGCGATCGAAGCTGCGGGCCGCACTGGCGCCGCGATCCCCGTCGTGCCCGTCACCGACACCATCAAGGTCACCGGTGACGGCGGCAATGTCGAGGACACGCCGGACCGGGCGCGCCTCAGAATCGCGCAGACGCCGCAATCCTTTCGTTTCGACGTCATCCTCGAGGCGCATCGTCGCGCGGCGAAGGACGGGCGCTCTGATTTCACCGACGATGCCGCGATTGCCGAATGGGCGGGATTGACGGTCGCAACCTTTGAGGGCGATGTTGCCAATATGAAGCTCACCACTCCCGAGGATTTCGTGCGCGAGGAAGCGCGCCTGGCTGCCCTGCTCGGCGACATCAGGACCGGCACCGGCTACGACGTCCACGCCTTCGGCGAAGGCGACCATGTCATGATCTGCGGCGTGCGCGTGCCGCACACCAAGGGGTTCCTCGCCCATTCCGACGGCGATGTCGGCCTGCATGCCCTGGTGGATGCCATCCTCGGGGCACTGGCCGACGGCGACATCGGCTCGCACTTCCCGCCGAGCGATGCGAAATGGAAGGGTGCCTCCTCCGACCAGTTCCTGAAATACGCCATCGAGCGCGTCGCCCAGCGCGGCGGCCGCGTCGCCAATCTCGAGGTGACGCTGATCTGCGAGCGGCCGAAGATCGGCCCCTTGCGCGACAGCATGCGCGCGCGCATCGCCGAGATCTCCGGCGTCGACATCTCCCGCGTCGCGGTGAAGGCGACGACCAGCGAGCGACTCGGCTTCACCGGCCGTGAGGAAGGCATCGCCGCCACCGCGAGCGCCACCATCCGCCTGCCGTTTAGCGAAAAGACTTGGAGCATCTAAGCCATGGGCGGCAGCGACGCACGCGCCCTCTCCCGCTCGCTGCTCGATCTGTGCCGGATGCGCAAGCTGACGATCGCGACCGCGGAATCCTGCACCGGCGGCCTCGTCGCCGGCGCGCTGACCGACATCCCCGGTTCCTCCGACGTGATCGACCGCGGCTTCGTCACCTATTCCAATGACGCCAAGCGCGCGATGTTGGGGGTCGAAGCGAGCACGCTGACGAATTTCGGCGCGGTCAGCAAGGAGACCGCAACCGCAATGGCGATCGGCGCGCTGGAGCGTGCCGATGTCGATCTCGCCGTCGCCATCACCGGCATTGCCGGCCCCGGCGGCGCCACGCCTGGCAAGCCGGTCGGTCTCGTGCACTTCGCCGCCGCCGCGCGCGACGGCCGCATCATCCATCGTGAGCAGCGTTTTGGCGCGATCGGCCGCAGCGCCGTGCGCGCCCGCTCCGTGGTCGAGGCGCTGCGCATGCTGATGGAGCTCGCCCGCGGTCCGCAAGTCGCGGCCAAGCCGCAACGTGCCGCCGCAAGCCGCCTGCGCCCGCGGGTGACCCGCTCGCCACGCCGGCATGCGGTGAAGCGCAGGCCTCCGCGTTCGCCGCGAGGCTGAAAGACCTGCGCCGCCGAAACGCCTACGCCGCCGCGAGCAGCGCGCTGGCGTGATCGAGCACGCACTGCCTGACCGCGTCCGCCTGTGATGGCTTGGCCTTCGCGCTGACCGTCAACTCCACGATCGGCGACGCCGGATTGGCGACATCGACCACCTTGGAGATGTTGACGGCAGGCGCTGCCTGATCGTCCATGCGGGAGTCATTGCGCAGCTCTGTCAGGATCCGATCGGCCAGCGCCGAAGCGGCGCCGGCCGGAACCGGAAACGCCACCTTGACCTCGCCCGTGCCGGGATAGGCGCTGTGGTTGACGATCGCTGCACCCCACACCTGTCCGTTCGGCAGCAGGATCTGCGTGTTGTCGGCCGCGACGAGTTCGGTCATGAACAGCGACAGCGACCTCACCTTCCCCGCCTTGCCGGCGACCTCGACGTCGTCGCCGATGCGAAAGGGCCGGAACAACAGCAGCATCACGCCGGCAGCGAGATTGGAGAGCGTACCCTGCAACGCCAGACCAATGGCGAGAGATGTGGCGCCCAGCACGGCGACGAGGCTCGCGGTCTGGATACCGAAGAGCTGCAGCACGGCGATGCCGACCACCGCGAGCACGCCATAGCGCGCAAGGCTACCCACGAACAACGTCACCAGCGGATCGACGCGATGCGTGACGCTCAGGACGCGCGTGACGAAACGCTGCATCGTGCCGGACAGGTACCAGCCGATGGCGAGCAGCAGGATCGCGTAGATCGCGTTCAGCCCATAGAGAACGAGCGAGGCTTTCAGCGTGTCGAAATTGACGGTCATGGCGGCTCCAACCAAGGCAATCGGTTGAGAACTCGCTGTCGCGGAAAATGATCCCCTTCGGGGCTAGCCAATCGTCAAGCACCTGCCGCGGCATCGCATGGGTGCGAGCGACGTGAAAACGGGGTACTGACCGGCTGGAATTCCAGGTTCATCGCGAATCCCGTTATTGCGCCGCTCGCTCGACACGACACATGACGGGGAGCTTTTGCTCGATCGCCTTCGCGAGCACCGTCCCCGTGGTCCGTCCGAGCTCTCTCGCGATGGTCGTAATCGGCTTGGTGCCTGCGAGCTCCCTGAGTCGGTTGAGGTCTTCCTCGCTCCACGATTGCTTCCAGCGCGCCATCTGTCCCGTCCAGCTCCGCAAGCCCCGCGCCCGACTCATATTCTAGTTGAATACCTTAGTAAATACATCCCTTACAGGTGTACCGCTCGCGGGCAAGGGGTGTTCCGCCGCTGCTCTGCGTTTTGGCACGGACCCCACGGGTCACCTTGGCCCGCACGAAGTCTGGCTGCTTGATCGTGCCCCCAAGGCTTGCGCGTGACAGCCCGTCCCTACCAGCCCTTGTGCTGCCTGTCGGGCAAGACACCCAGCCGGCAGGTCAATCCGCGCCCGCGAAAATATTCCGCTTTACCGAAATTCGGCTTTGGCGTATCCGTCCGTCACCTCATCCCGGTCAGAGGGGCGTATCGCGATCGTCACGACACGCGGGGTGAGATGCGGTGGACGCTAGTCACATCGGCGCGAGAGGCCTTCGCAGGGCGGGCGACCGTGAGCGACAGGTCTTCGCGCACACGACCGGTGCGATCTGCGTACGGCAGAACCGTGTCGTCCTGGCGCCCGGGGTCTGTGCGCCAAGTCTTTGCGGTCAAGTCTTTCGGTGATGTGGCGGCCCAACCGGGCGCGCGCATCAGTCATCCGCAAGGCGACGGGGGCAATAGTGCATCGCTCCCCGGGGAGAACTCGGCATAAGCCGTCAAACCACTGCGCAGGGAAGGCCGGATGTTTGGCTTCACCTGTATGCCACTGTGCAGCTTCTCGTAGCGCAACCTTCGCACAGTGGACCGTGGGTGCCCGGCCGGCACCTGGTCTTCCCTGCACCCTCTGACTGACGAGGGTGTCAAGATGCAGCAAAGCTCGGGCAGGAACTGCCGCGAGAGCGCAGGGTTGTGTCAGATTTTCAAAAAGCACGTAAGTTTTGTCGAATTCGATCGGGATCGCACATGCGAAGGCCGCGACCAAACGTCATCACGCGTGCCCGACCTTGCGCGGGAGCATATTGGCGCAATAATGCTCCGCTACTCTGTGATCCGGAATCAACCGGTCCTGTTCTTTGGAGGGTGACGAGAGTGTTCGCTCGCACCATTGCTCTGGCCATCGCCATTGCCAACTTGGCCGCTTTTGATGGTGCGGCCGCACAAACGGTCAACCAGCCGCCGGACACGATGGCGGCGCGGGTCGAAGCCTGCACGCCCTGTCATGGCAATCAAGGCGAAGGCACCAGCGACGTCTATTTCCCGCGGCTTGCCGGCAAGCCGGCCGGCTATCTCTACAACCAGCTTCTTGCCTTCAAGAATGGCCGGCGAAAATATCCGCCGATGAACTATTTGCTGGAATTCCTCCCCGATCCATACCTGCAGCAGATGGCGGACTATTTTGCGGATCAACATCCGCCTCTGCCGCCCGTCACAGCAAGCGATGCAAGCAAGGAGGTGCTGCAGCACGGCCAGTCGCTGGTGTCGCGTGGCGATCCGCAGCGCCAGATTCCGGCGTGCGGAAGCTGCCATGGCCCGACCTTGACAGGAATGGAGCCGGGAATTCCGGGCCTGCTCGGACTGCGCCCGAACTACATCAGCGCGCAGTTGGGCGCGTGGCGTTATGGCACGCGCACCGCGAAAGCGCCCGACTGCATGCAGCAGGTTGCCGCCAGGCTCACCGAGGAAGACGTGACGGCGGTCGCGGCATGGCTCGCGAGCCGCCCAGCGCCGGTGAACATCGCGCCGGCACCGAAGGGCACGTACGTGCTGCCGTTCGCCTGCGGCAGTGAACCGGATTGAGGAGACGGAATTGCGATCGTGTTCACGAATCCTTGCCGTATGGCTGTTGCTCCTTGCTGGTCCGTCCGCCGAGGCGCAGCCGAAGTCCGGCCCTGATGGCGATAGCCTCGTCGCGCGCGGCGAATATCTGGCACGGGCCGGCGACTGCATTGCCTGCCACACGGCGCCCGAGGGGCACACCTTCGCCGGCGGACGCGCCATGCCGACGCCTTTCGGCACCCTGTATTCCTCCAACATCACGCCGGATCGTGACACCGGGATCGGCAAATGGACTGCCGATGACTTCTACAAGGCGATGCACTCTGGCCGCTTTCCGGACGGCGGATTGATGTATCCCGCAATGCCGTTCGCGTCCTACACCAAGGTCACCAGAGCCGATACTGACGCGATCTTCGCCTATCTGAGGTCGATCCCGCCCGTGAGCCAGCGGAATCGTGAGCACGACCTCCGCTTCCCCTATTCCAACCGCCAGCTGATTCTCGGCTGGCGCACACTGTACTTCTCAGAGGGCGAATTCAAACCTGACCCGACCAAATCCGCGGAATGGAATCGCGGCGCCTACCTTGTCGAGGGCCTCGGCCATTGCGGCATGTGCCATTCGCCCATCAACGCGCTCGGCGGCACCTCGCAATCGGAAGCCTTCAAGGGCGGCCTGATCCCGATGCAGAACTGGTACGCGCCATCGCTCACGTCAAATCGTGAGGCGGGGCTCGGTGACTGGAGCATCAAGGACATCACGGACCTGCTGCAGACCGGCGTTTCCATGCGCGGCGTCGTCTACGGCCCGATGGCCGAGGTCGTGCACAACAGCCTGCAATATCTGAACGACGAAGACACCAGGGCGATGGCGGTGTACCTCAAGAGCATTGCGGAGCCCTCGCGTCCACCGCCGGCGAGAACGACGCTGCCGACGACCGAGAGCAGCCTGCTGATCAGCCTCGGCAAGACCGTTTACGACAAGCACTGCGCGAGCTGTCACGGCACGCAGGGCGAAGGCAAGCCGCCGCACTGGCCGCCGCTCGCCAACAACCAGTCGATCGAGATGCAATCGGCAGTCAATCCGATCCGCATGGTGCTCAATGGCGGCTATCCGCCGGGCACCAAGGGCAATCCGATGCCCTACGGCATGCCGCCTTTCGCGGGGCTTCTGTCCGACAACGAGATCGCCGCCGTCGTTTCCTACATCCGCACCGCCTGGGGCAATCGCGGCACGCCGGTCTCGGCGCGCGAGGCCAACGAGCTGCGGTCCGCACCGCTGAACTGAGAGACGCCAGGTACCCGTCATGATCAATTCCGATCCGCCGACCAGCCCAGCCGCCGCCGACCAGGCGGTCGAAGAGGTCGTCGCGCAAGGCCCGTCCGGCGCAATCGTGCTCGCGGGCATCGCCACGGCCTGCGTGGTCGCGATGTGGCTCGCGTTCTATCTGTTCGTCTTCCTGCCACGTGGCTCGCTGCAATGAGCGCAGAGGAATCCCATCGCGGCAGCGCCGAGGTCGCGGCCCGCGTCGAGCGGCGCTGGGCGACCATTTCCGTGATCATCATCGTCGGCATGGCGCTGCTCGCCGCATTTGCCGGCATCCACCGCGCGACCATGCCGCAGCCGCGCGTCGAGACCACCGATCCATCGCGGCTGCATCTCTCCGGCGAATTCGTCGAAAGCAACCTCGGCAGCGTGCTGGAAACCAATGGCAGTGTGACCGTGCGTGCGATCGGCCAGCAATATTCCTTCACGCCAGCCTGCATCCTTGTGCCCGCGGACACGCCGATCACGCTCCGCGCCACCAGCGCCGATGTCGTGCACGGCATCCTGATCCAGGGCACCAACGTCAACACGATGCTCGTGCCGGGTTACATTTCCGAGCAGCCCATGCGCTTTGCGAGGACCGGCGACCATCTGATGCCCTGCCAGGAATTTTGCAGTTTCGGCCACGAGGGCATGTGGGGCAAGGTCAAGGTGATCGACAAGACCGAATTCGCCGATCGTGCGAAGGGTGGCGGGAGGCTGAGCTGTGTTGGTCAATAGGAAGCTCATCCTCGCCCATTTCTGGCTGGCCTTTGCCGTGTTCGGCATCGCGCTCGCGCTCGGCGCCTGGCAGATGTTCATCCGCAGCCCGATCGGCACCTGGCTCTCCAACCCCGAGCTCTATTACCGCTCGCTGACCGCGCACGGCACAGTGATGGGCTACGTCTTCCCGACCCTGGTCGCGATGGGTTTTGGCTACGCCATCAGCGAGTCCGCGCTGGAGCAGCGTCTTGTCGGCGTGCGCTGGGCCTGGGCCGGATTCTGGCTGATCGTTGCCGGCAGCATCATGGCGGTGATCCCGATCGCGCTGGGCCGCGCCTCGGTGCTCTACACCTTCTATCCGCCGCTGATCGGCAACGTCTTCTACTATCTCGGCGTCGTGCTGGTCGTGGTCGGCTCCTGGTTCTGGGTCGCGCTGATGTCGATCAACCTGCGCGTCTGGCGCAAGGCGAATCCCGGCGCGCCGGTGCCGCTGGCGATGTTCGCCAATGTCGCCGGCTCGTATTTGTGGGCCTGGACCGCGGTCGGTGCCGCGCTCGAGCTGTTGTTGCAGATCATTCCCGTCGCGGCGGGGCTGAAGAGCACGATCGATGCTGGCCTCGCCCGCGTGTTCTTCTCCTGGACGCTGCACGCCATCGTCTATTTCTGGCTGATGCCGACCTACATCGCTTATTACACCATCGTACCGCGCGCGATCGGCGGCCGCGTCTATTCCGACACCATGGCGCGGATCTCCTTCATCCTGTTCCTGGTGGTGGCGATGCCGATCGGCATGCACCACACCTTTGCCGACCCGCAAGTCGGCGCCGGCTTCAAGTTCATCCATTCGGCCTTCACGGCGCTGGTGACGTTGCCGACATTCCTGACGGTGTTCACCATCTGCGCATCCGTCGAGATCGCCGCGCGCCTGCGCGGCGGGCGCGGCCTGTTCGGCTGGATCAGGGCCCTGCCCTGGGACAATCCGATGATGCTCGCGCTCGCCTTCTCCTTCGTCATGCTCGGTTTTGGCGGCGCCGGGGGCCTCATCAACATGAGCTATCAGCTCGATGCGTCCATCCACAACACGCAGTGGATCACCGGCCATTTCCACCTGATCTTCGGCGGCGCCATCGTCATCATGTATTTCGCGATCGCCTATGATCTGTGGCCGCATCTGACCGGCCGCGAGCTGATCGATCTCCGGCTGATCCGCACCCAGCTCTGGTTATGGTTCGTCGGCATGATGGTCACCACGTTCCCGTGGCACTGGGTCGGCATTTTGGGCATGCCGCGCCGCATGGCCTATTTCGACTTCGGCGATCCCGGGATCGCGCCGCAGGCGCTCTCCGTCACCCTTTCGGCGATCGGCGGCTTCATCCTGCTGGCATCGGGCATCCTCTTCCTGGTCATCCTGGCGCGCGGCATGCGCGCACCGCAGGCTGACGCCGGCCCGTATCGGTTTGCGCTGGCCGTACACCAGCCGGCGACCGTGCCGGTCGCGCTCAACACGCACGCGCTGTGGGTGGGGCTGATGATCGCACTCACCCTCACCAATTACGGCTACCCGATCCTGACGCTGGCGCTGAACGAGGGCACCTCGGTGCCGGCCGTCTATGTGGGAGCGCAGTGATGATCGCGCGCGACCTCTTCACCTTTCGCAACAGGCATTTCACGGCAGCCGTCGGCATCACCGCCGCGATCCTGATCGTGACCGCGATCGGTGGCTTCATCGTGCTGCCTTTCGCCCAGCCCTGGGTCCAGTTCGCCAATGTCTGGGATGCGATCTGCAGCGCTGCCGGCCTGCCGCAGCGGGCGGCGACCGTGGCGGCGCCGGAGCAGACCAGGCCCCTGTCCGAGGTCGTGCTCACATCCTCCACGCTGGCGCGCCCGAACCAGGAGGCCATCGGCCGCGGCGCCACGCTGGCGCAACGTTGCGCCATCTGTCACGGCCCGACCGGCATCAGCCGCGCGGACTCGCCGAACCTCGCGGGTCAGTATGCGGCGGTGATCTACAAGGAGCTGCACGATTTCCGCTCCGGCGCACGCACCAATGCCGTGATGTCGCCATTTGCGGTCAACCTGACCGACCAGGAGATCGCCGATCTCTCGATGTACTACGCCTATCTGCCGCGGCTGCCGGCCTACCACCCGACGCCGCAGCTGCCGAAACCCAACATCGTCATCTATGGCGCGCCGATGCGCGGAATCGCGCCCTGCGGTTCCTGCCATGGCAGCCTCGACAACAAGATCGGCAGCCCGTGGCTGGAGGGGCAGTCCGAGGCCTACATCAAGGCGCAGCTCCAGGCCTTCGCCTCCGGTGAACGGCGCAACGACATCAGCCAGCAGATGCGCAACATCGCGCGCGCGATGACGCCGCAGGAGATCGATCAGGCTGCGGCATACTACGCCTCGCAGCCGCCGGATGTGGTGAAGGCGGTGGATTGAAGCGAGGATCTCGTGCCCCGGATGCAGCGCAGCGCTCCTTTAGCGGTGCGCTGCAGAGCCGGGGCCCATTTATCGAGTGAGGGGCCATGGGTCCCGGCTCTGCGGAGCAGCGCCGTAAGCGCGTTTACGCGCGTCTTCGACGCGCTATGGCGCTGCGCCGCGTCCGGGACACGAGAGTTACGATAACCTACGTCGACGCCAGCTTCGGCCGGCCGTAGATCGCGTCCGCGCGCTTTTCAAACGCGGTCGAGAAGCGCGCGAAGGCGGCGTCGAACATCGAGCCCATCAGCATCGCCAGCATGCGGCTCCTGAACTCGTAGGCGAGAAAGAACCCGACGTCGCAGACGCCCTCGCCCTTGGGCTCGAACGCCCAGCGGTTTTCGAGGTTGCTGAAAGGACCTTGCAGATATTCGACCAGGATCTTCAGATTGGCGCGGTCGAGCGTCACCCGGCTGGTGAAGGATTCCTTGATCAGCTTGAACGATACCGTCATGTCGGCAACCAGCACCTCGGTGCCGTCGGGCTTTGCCAAGCGCTGACGAACCTTCAGCGCGCTGCACAGCGGCACGAATTCCGGATAGCGCTCGACGTCGGCGACCAGATCGAACATCTCGGATGCGCTGTGATTGACACGGCGCTTGCTGGAAAAACGGGGCATATCGGTTCAGTGGGCGTTAGCTGCCCGCGCGGCCTTCAGTCTCGCAAAGTCCTCGCCGGCATGATGCGACGAGCGGGTCAGCGGGCTCGCCGACACCATCAGGAAGCCCTTGGTGTAGGCGACCTTCTCGTAAGACGAAAACTCGTCCGGCGGCACATAGCGCATCACGGCATGGTGCTTGCGGGTCGGCTGGAGGTACTGGCCGATGGTCAGGAAGTCGACCTCGGCCGAACGCAGGTCGTCCATCACCTGGAGCACCTCGTGGCGCTCCTCGCCAAGGCCCACCATGATGCCGGACTTGGTGAAGATGGTAGGATCGAGCTCCTTGACCCGCTGCAACAGCCGGATCGAGTGGAAGTAGCGCGCGCCGGGCCGCACCGTGAGATAGCGCGAGGGCACGGTCTCCAGATTATGGTTGAACACATCGGGCCTCGCCGCGACCACGACCTCGAGTGCCCCCTCCTTGCGCAGGAAGTCCGGCGTCAGGATCTCGATCGTGGTCGAGGGGCACGCGGCCCGGATCGCGCCGATCGTCTCGGCAAAATGTTGCGCGCCGCCGTCGGCGAGGTCGTCGCGGTCGACGGAGGTGATGACGACATGAGCGAGGCCGAGCTTGGCGACCGCCTCAGCGACGTTCTGCGGCTCGGCCGCATCCAGCGCATTCGGCAGGCCGGTCTTGACGTTGCAGAAGGCGCAGGCGCGGGTGCAGGTGTCACCCATGATCATGAAGGTCGCGTGCTTCTTGTCCCAGCACTCGCCGATGTTCGGGCAGCCCGCCTCCTCGCATACCGTGTGCAGGCCGTTCGCCCGCACGATGTTGCGGGTGTCTGCATAGCCGCGGGTATTCGGCGCGCGCACGCGGATCCAGTCCGGCTTGGGCGGCGAAGCGGAATCAGGCCGGTTCACCTTTTCGGGGTGGCGCGGGCGCAGCGGGTTCGAGATGGTATCGACAATAACGACCATGGGGTGTCCGGTCTGTTCAGGTCCTACCTAATCGGTCTGGCTGCCTGCCGCAACCCGGCTCGCGCCGCTTCAGGGAACATGGCAGATATGGGCAATATCCTGCTCTGTTCTCAGGCGATTCTCACCTCGAATGGCTCCAATCTCGAAGGCATCCCCACCGCGGCTCGGCAAGCAGCTGAAGCGGACCTTTTTCGGCCGCAGCGTCCACGAGGTCGCACCCGACCTGATCGGCGCGACCATGCTGGTCAACGGTGTCGGCGGGATCATCGTCGAGGTCGAGGCCTATCATCATACCGACCCCGCGGCGCACTCCTATCGCGGGCCGACGCCACGGAACCAGGTGATGTTCGGCCCGCCCGGCTTCGCCTATGTCTATCGCTCCTACGGCATCCACTGGTGCGTGAACTTCGTGTGCGAGGCGGAAGGCTCGGCCAGCGCCGTGCTGATCCGCGCATTGGAGCCGACGCACGCCTTGGCTGCGATGCGCCGGCGCCGGCATCTCCAGGATGCGCATGCGCTGTGCTCAGGCCCGGGCAAGCTGACCGAAGCGCTCGGCATCACCATCGCACACAACGCGCTGCCGCTGGACCGTCCGCCAATCGCACTGCATGCGCGGACGGAGGATGTGGAGGTCGCAACGGGCATCCGGATCGGCATCACCAAGGCTGTCGAGTTGCCCTGGCGCTATGGCATCAGGGGATCGAAGTTTTTGAGCAAGCCGTTTCCGAAGTGACGGTCATTCCGGGGCGGCTCGCAGAGCCGAACTCCGCTGCGCAATTGCGCACCTGAGAATCTCGAGATTCCGGATTCGATGCTGCGCATCGCTCCGGAATGACGGCGAGCTCACGACGCCTGCTTCAGCCGCTCCAGCGCCTCGAGCAGCTTGGCCTTGCGGGCCAGCGCGGCCTCGCGCTTTTCGCGCTCCTCCTCGACGACCTCCTCGGCCGCGTTGGCGACAAACTTCTCGTTCGCCAGCTTGGACTCGGCGCGCTTGATGTCGGCGTCGGCCTTGCCGATCTCCTTGTCGAGGCGCGTGCGCTCGGCAGCAACGTCGATCACGCCCTTCAGCGGCAGCGCAGCCACTTCGCCACGCACCAGCAGCTGGACCGCGCCATCAGGCGCGCGATCGGCGAAGGAGATGTCGGACAGCCGGGCCATGCGCTTGATGACATCGGTCCAGCGCGGCGCGCGCTCCCGGGTCTCGGCCGAGGCGCCGGCGAGCACCAGCGCCGTCAGTGTCGCCGGCGGGATGTTCATCTCGGCGCGCACGGAGCGGATCTGGGTGACGAGATCGATCACCCAGCCAATCTCGGCCTCGGCCGCGGGATCGGTGAAGTCGGCATGATCGAAGAACGGCAGCACCCAGGCCGGCGAAACGAGCGCATCGGTCGGTCCCGTCGTCGCCGCGAGCATCGCGAGCTGCTCGGGCGTCGGCTCGGCCGGCTTCAGCGGCCACGGCGCCAACGCGAGCAGGCCCTCGCGCTTCGCCGTCACCTCCCACAGCTCCTCCGTGATGAAGGGCATGAAGGGGTGCAGCAGCTTCAGGATCTCGTCGCGCGCCCAGGCGACCATGGCCCGGGTCTCATCCTTGGCGGGACTGTCAGGACCAAGCAGCACCGGCTTTGCAAGCTCGACATACCAGTCGCAATAGACGTTCCAGACGAAGCGATAGATGCTGCCCGCAGCGTCGTTGAAGCGATAGGCTTCGATCGCCTCGGTCACCTCACGCGTGGTGTGCGCGGTCTCATGCGCGATCCAGCGGTTCAGTGTCTCCTTCGCGTTCGCCGGCTCGAACCCTTCAGACACGGCGCAATGGTTCATCTCGGCGAAGCGACACGCGTTCCAGAGCTTTGTCGCGAAATTGCGATAGCCCTCGACGCGGCTGGTGGCGAGCTTGATGTCGCGCCCCTGCGCCGCCATCGCCGCCAGCGTGAAACGCAGCGCGTCGGCGCCGTATTCGTCGATCAGGTTCAGGGGGTCGATGACGTTGCCCTTCGACTTCGACATCTTGGCGCCCTTCTCGTCGCGGACGAGGGCATGGATGTAGATGGTCGAGAACGGCACTTCCTTCATGAAGTGCAGGCCCATCATCATCATGCGGGCGACCCAGAAGAAGATGATGTCGAAGCCGGTCACCAGCGCGTTGGTCGGGTAGTAGCGCTGCACCTCGGGTGTATCGTCGGGCCAGCCGAGCGTCGAGAACGGCCACAGCGCCGAGGAGAACCAGGTGTCGAGCACGTCCTCGTCGCGGGTGATGAAGCCTTCGCGCTTGTTGCGGTCGAGCGCCATCTCGCGCCCCTGCTCGACCGTGATGACTTCCTGCTCGACGTAATAGCCGAGCGCGTGACTGACGGCCTCCTCCTCGGTCTCGGCCACGAACACCTTGCCGTCAGGACCGTACCAGGCCGGGATCTGGTGGCCCCACCAGAGCTGGCGCGAGATGCACCAGGGCTGGATGTTCTCCATCCACTCGAAATAGGTCTTTTCCCAGTTCTTCGGCACGAAGGTCGTTTCGCCCGAACGCACCGCCGCGATCGCGGGCTTGGCCAGCGTCTTGGCGTCGACATACCACTGATCTGTCAGGTACGGCTCGATCACGCTGTTCGAGCGGTCACCATGCGGCACCATGTGGGTGTGCGGCTCGATCCGCTCGACGAAGCCGAACGATTCCAGCCGTTCGACGATGCGCTTGCGCGCGACGAAGCGGTCAACCTTGTGGAACTCCTCGGCGAACTGCGCGGCGCCTTCAGGCAGGTCGCGCAGATAATCCTCGTTGTCGAGGAGATCGAGGCAACCTTCCCTGTCGAGCACGCTGATCCGGCGCAGGCCGTGGCGATTGCCGACTTCGAAATCGTTGAAGTCGTGCGCCGGCGTCACCTTCACCGCGCCCGAGCCCTTCTCCGGATCGGAGTACTCGTCGGCGACGATCGCAATCTTGCGGCCGACCAGCGGCAGGATGACGTTCTTGCCGATCAGATTCTGATAGCGCTCATCCTCGGGATGCACGGCAACGCCGGTATCGCCGAGCATGGTCTCGGGACGCGTGGTGGCGACGACGATGAAGCTCGAGGGATCCTCGGGGCTGAAATTCTTGCCCTCGATCGGATAGCGTAGGTACCAGAGGTGGCCCTTGACTTCGACCTGCTGCACTTCGAGATCGGAAATCGCGGTCAAGAGCTTGGTGTCCCAGTTCACCAGCCGCTTGTCCTTGTAGATCAGTCCCTCGCGGTGCAGCTCGACGAACACCTTGACGACGGCTTTCGACAGGCCCTCGTCCATGGTGAAGCGCTCGCGCGACCAGTCGCAGGACGCGCCGAGCCGCTTGAGCTGGTTGATAATGGTGTCGCCGCTCTCGGCCTTCCATTGCCAGACCCGCTCGAGAAACTTCGCGCGGCCCATCTCGCGGCGGCCGGGCTGCTGACGCTCCATCAGCTGCCGCTCGACCACCATCTGGGTGGCGATACCGGCATGGTCGGTGCCGGGCTGCCACAGCACGTCGCGGCCGCGCATGCGCTCGAACCGGCACAGGATGTCCTGCAGCGTATTGTTGAGGGCGTGACCCATGTGCAGCGAGCCCGTCACGTTCGGCGGCGGGATCACGATGGTGAAGGGCACGGCATCACGGCGGTCGGGGCGACCAGCCTTGAAGGCAAGGCCGTCCTCCCACACGACGGACATGCGGGCTTCGATATCGGCGGGCTGGTAATTTTTCTCGATCATGGGGCGCTAGAAAGCCGCGCGAGGGGGCCAAGTCAACGAAAAGGTCAGCGCACGGGCCTTCCGGCCCGGTCGACGAGCCCAATATGGCGTACGAGCGGGGCTATATCGGGGCCGCACGGCCCTTCTCAGCGGCCGCCGCGCGAGACTCGCTCGATTTCGGCCTTCACGATGCGTTCAACAAGACCCGGAAGGTTGTCGTCGAGCCAGGACTTCAGCATCGGCCGCAGCATCTCCTTGACCAAATCCTCCAGCGTCCGTGCATTGCTGCTGAGCACCGTATGGGCCAGGGAGTTGAAGGCGGATTCGACCGCGGAGACCGTCGATTGCGCGAGGATCGGCTGCTGTGGCGGCAGCGGCGGGCCGTCAAAGTCCACCGGCGCGTAGGACGGCGGCGGCGTAGGCCGCGGCGGCGGCGATTCGGCGAATTCGAGATCGTCGCGCGGCTCGACCTTGCGGAAGTTGGGCGGCGGCGGAGGCGGTGTCGGATCCACCGCCATCTCGTCCGTCAATTCGAGCACGTCGGGTTCTGGTTCTGGTTCTGGCTCCGGCTCGGGAGCGCGGACCTCGGGCGCAGGTGTGGCCGCGTCGAGCCCCGCCAGCAGCGCGTCGATATCGTCCTGGTTATTGGTGGCGTCCGCCGCGGGCGCGGGGGGCGGCGGCGGAGCCGGCTTCGCAACTGGCGGCGCCGGCTTCTCGGCAGCAGGTTTTGCGGGCGCGACCTTGGATGGCGGAATGTCGTTCATTGCCTGCGGCTTCGGCGGCGTCGCGGGAGCCGCGGCCTTCTCGGGCTTGGCGGCCTCAGCCGGCGGCGGCTTTGCCTCATCGTCGGCAATGATGCGCCGGATCGAGGCCAGAATCTCCTCCATCGAGGGTTCTGTGACCTTTGCAGGCTGCGTCATCTCCGACTCCACATCATCAACGCCCTCGCATGCGTCGTTTTACCACCAAGCACGATAGGATTGGCCGGTTCCGGACGGGAGGCCCCTCATTTTCGTCGCGGCAGCCCGACTTGTCCCCAGATCACGGCTCGCCGTGCAGCTGTGCGCCCCTGCCCCCGGCACTCAAGTATTACGCACACGACATCAACGCGGGGCCGAATCGACCCGCATCATTCTGGCAAGGCTATGTCAGGGATTTTGACGATTGCAAGCAAAGCACCGGTCGACCTCGGCTATCGGCGAGGTCGACCGAATCACTACGCATGATCCGGAGAGGTATTCCGAAAAGATCATGCTTGAACAAAAACTAAAGCGCGATGGCGATTCATCCTGATCGCATCGCGCTTTAGGAGGGATCAGCGCCCGTCGGGCGTACGCACGCCGGCCCAGCTGTCGCGTACCTGATGATAGTGAACGCTGGGGTCGTAGGTCGTGGTCCGCAGACCAAGCACCTGCGGCGACAGGCGGCCGATGGTATTGAGGACCCTGTAGGAATTCACAACGCGATCATGCTGTGCGTTCACGAGATTGATGCGGGCGTTGACCAGCGCCTGCTGCGCATTGAGAACGTCGAGCGTGGTGCGCTGCCCGGCCTTTGCCTCCTCGCGCACACCGTTCAGCGCGATTTCGGATGCTGTCACCTGGGCTTGTGCGGACGTCACCTGCGCTTTGGATGCCTGGAGCAGGCCCCAGGCAGATGCGGTGTCAGCGCGAGCCTGGTCACGAGTCTGATCAAGCGTGAGACGCTGCTGGGCCAGCGATTCCTTGGACTGCCGGATCAGGGAATATTCGGCGCCGCCCGCATAGAGCTGCCACGAAGCTTGAGCGACAGCGGAGGCGCTGAACGCCCTGTTTTGAATCAAGGACTGTTCGTTTGCCTGCTGGGCGGTCGCTTGCAATGTGACCGTCGGCAGCAGCGCGCCTTCATTGATCTTCACGCTCATATAAGCGACATCGATGCCGAACATCGCTGCTGTGACTGTCGGGTTCTCAGTCAGCGCAAGCTCGACCGCCTTTGCCAGCGACGGCGGCAGTAAACGATCCACCGGCGAGCCAGGCGCAAGGTTGACAGGGTCGTTGCCGATCACACGGCGATAGGTCGCGCGCGTCGCCGTCAGCGTGGCCTCGGACTGCTGCTCCAGCGTTCGCCCTGCAGCCAATTGCGCTTCCGATTGCGCCACGTCAGTGCGAGTGACTTCGCCGACGTTGAAGCGGTCGCGTGTCTGCTTCAACGTCTGCTCGAGGACGCGGACGTTGCTCTTGTTGACATCGACCGTCGCCGAATCGCGCAGATAATCCATGTACGTCTGCGCCGCCAAGAACAGAACACTTTGCTCGAGATTGCGCAGCCCCTCGCGCGCGCCGGAGACCTGATGCTCTGCGCCCCGAACACGGTTGGCGGTTTGGTTGCCGTTGTACAGAGACTGCTGAATGGTAAGGGCGGAGCTGCGGGGGACGGTGGTCCCGTTGATTGGTCCAGTGCCCGGCGCGCTCAATATGTCCTGATATTGATAGCCGGCGCTCGCAGTCAGCGAAACTCTCGGGCGATATCCGGACAGTGCCTGAGGCACGTTTTCGTCGGTCACACGCACCTGGGCGCGCTGCGCGTTGAGCTGCGGATTGTCCTGATAGGCACGCACAAGCGCGCCTTCCATCGTCTCCGCCAAGGCAGGCATCGGCCCGGCAAGCGCCAGCAGCAGGACCGAAACCGCAGCTCCGGTGAAGAGCTTCACCCCATGCATCCCTTAAATTCCGTTCATCTAACGCCCACCCCGTGCCCACGAGCTGGGTTTACCGCCTACGAGGAGTCGTCGCCCCGCTGCAACATAGGACGGGGGCAAGCGCGACGGAACTACCTGAGGGTGGTTCTCAGCGGAAACTCTTCACGTGCAGCATCCCTGCCACACTTCTGATTCGGAACGGGATTTTGGCGGGCTTTGGCCCGTCAGAACACGAAGGCGGCAGCCCGTTCCAGCCCGGGAAGGACCGGGGCTGCGGCATCGAACAGGGCCCGATGGCCGAATTCACCGTGGGTACGGGTCACGATCATGGCGCGCGGCGGCCTGGATTCGGCCGACACCCCCACCAGGCGCCCCCCCTCCTTGAGCTGCCCGAGCAGGGCTTCCGGCATCACCTCGGCCGCTCCGTTGAGGACGATGACGTCATAGGGAGCGGCAGAAGGTTCCCCTTCGGGGCACGCCGCCGCCCGGCAGGTGACATTGGCAAGCCCCAGGGCGGCGAAGGCGTCCTTGGCTTTCGTGGCCAAGGCCGAATCGCACTCGGTCGCAACAACCTGCCGCGCAAGCTTGGCGGTCAGCGCGGCGAGGTACCCCGTGGCGCAGCCGACGACCAGAACGCAGTCATCCTCGCCGATCTCAGCGGCCTGAAGCAGCTTGCCGGTGAGCGCCGGCTTGATCAGGAACCGCTTGGCGCCGCCTTCGCTCACGTCGAGGTCGAGATCGAGATAGGCCAGCGCCTGCCGGGCGGCAGGCACGAAGGCCTCGCGCGGAACCGTGAGCATGGCATCGAGAACACGACGATCGGTGACGTCATTGGTGCGCACCTGGCCATCGACCATTTTCTGGCGCGCGGTCGAGAAACCGGACATTTGCGGACCCTGCAATGCGGACGATGCCGCGGAACAAATTCGCGGCATCTTTGGAGCATGCTCGGTCAAAACGCAACATGGCCGTTGGCCCCGAGAGACCAAGGCTTCCGCAGCTGCCCAATCGGAGGGTCGACCAGTCCTACTCGATCGCCACAGCGAGGCGGCCGATCAGAGCTGCGACCTCGTCCAGCCGCGCCGAATCCGGCGTCTCGACCGCACGCGCCAGACGGGCGATGCATTCGTCGTCGCTAAGTTCGGGAACGTCGGCCGGCAGAATCGAGGGGGCCATGAGAGAACGGTCGGCCTGGATGTCTGGCATGGAATGAGCTCCGTAAATGTCCGGCGGGTCGATGCTCGATTGGAATTGAGTCGATTTGGCGCCGCCCGCATGGCGCGCCCGCGCCCGCGCACACATCCGTTCAAGCGTGATTCCACGCTGGATTGCGGAGACCGTGCTCCAAAGTCAGGCGAAGAAGATCACGCACCGCATGAGGATGCGGACATAAATTACTGAGTTGTCAGCAAAATTTGGCTCCCCGGGCTGGATTCGAACCAGCGACCATCCGATTAACAGTCGGATGCTCTACCGCTGAGCTACCGAGGAAAAGGCGAACCGTTCGTTCGCGCGCGGCTGCGTATAACAAAGCCGCTAGCGCTTGCAAAGGACGAATTCGTCATCATCCGCAACGCACCTTGAGGAAGGTCTGGGCCGGCCCCTCCTTCAGGCACTTTCCGAGGATGGGTTCTGGATGCTTGCGCTACGCTCGCAACGACGGTGCTCGAAGCAACGCCTCTCTCCAGCGACGCAAATCTCTGTTGCAGACACACACGCGCTTCCTCGCGGCTTGTCTCGCCCGAGCTTTGCTGAATCTTGATCACGGCCGCCGGCACACCAGATCGATCTCGATCAGCGCGTCGTAGGCAAGCCCGGTCACGCCGACGCAGGTGCGCGCCGGCAGGCGATCCGGCGCGAAGAACGTGCGGTAGGTCTCGTTCATCGCGGCATAGTCCTTCTTGAAGCGGGTTAGATACACGCGCGTCATCACGACATGCTCGAGGCCGAGATCAAGGCCGGCGAGCACCACTTTCAGGTTCTCCATCACGGCGCGGGTCTGCGCGACGATGCCTTCGGGCAGCACGCCCGGCGCCTGCGGCGTGTCCGGCATCTGGCCCGTGACGAAGACGAAGCCATCGGTTTCCACCGCATGGCTGAAGGGCGCGACCGGCTTCGGTCCGCCGCTGATCATGTGGAATTTCACTTGGGTGTCCTTGTTAAGATGCGTCCTGAAACAGGCGCTTGCTGAGGATGGCGTGCACGCCCCAATTGCCGTCGACCACCTGCGTCACGCCGAAATCGACGGCGGCCGACATCAGCGCGATCGCCTCGTCCTCGCTGAGGCCTTTGACGTTCATCAGGAAGCGCCGCATCTTGCGGAACGCGTCCTTCATGGCGAGGTCGAGCGAGGACTTGGCGTAGACCTCGCTTTGGCCTTGGGCGCCGAACTCCGCGAGATAGTTCGGGTGGCTGAAGCCGGTCAGCACCCAATCGGTCTCGGTCTCGATCAGGGGATAAGAGAGATCGGCGAAGGGCAGGCCGGCGAGATCGGCCTTCTTGTGCAGGATCACCTCGAAGGTGCCGGTCATCGAGCACTCGATTGCGGTGCCGCTGAGCTCGCCGTCGCCCTGCGCGGCATGGGGATCGCCGACCGACAGCAGTGCCCCGGGAACCGAGACCGGAAGATACACGGCCGCCCCCTTCCCCAGCCGCCAATTGTCGAGATTGCCGCCGAAATAGGACGGCGGCACGGAATCGACGAAATCGACCTCGCGCGGCGCCACAGCGATCACGCCGAAATGCGGACGCAGGGGGATCCTGATGCCGTCGAGTACGGCATGGCGGCGCTTGATCGTGGCGGATGCGACGGGAACGCCGGGGTAATCGTAGGTGGTGTGCACGACGCCAAACGGATCGGTCTGCGGCTCCCAGCGGTAGGAATAGAGCGCGCAGGCGTGCGGCACCTCGGCGTCGTCGAAGATCTCGTAGATGGTGACCGCTTCGCGCGGCTTGGGACCGCCGAGAAACTCGTTGTAGTGATAGCCCCACCACGCCGCGACCGAGGAGCCGAACACGCGGCCCGTATGGTTCGGATTGCGGCTCGCCCGCGGCACGATGTCCAGGATGCGCACCTCCAGCACATCACCTGGCTGGGCGTCCTTCACAGCGACGGGTCCGGTGCAGATGTGCACGCCGAACCCCTCGCCGGCACCGCGGCCGAACACGCTGGCATCCATGGGCCCTGCGCCGCGGCGGTCGACGTTCTTCCTGTCCCGTGTCCAGCCGAACACGCTTTCGGCGGCGGCATCGCCGGCGATCATTAGCTCGGGATCGTCGGAGGCGTGCTGCGTCAGCGTCTCGATGGTGATGGTGTCGCCCGAGGCGATCTCGATCTGCGGCGGCAGCGAGCGGCTGAAATAGCCCCAATGGACGCGGCTGGCCTCGACCGGCAGATGGTGATGACGGCGTTCGGCGGTCGTGCGCGCCTCGGCGCCGGCGCAGGCGACACTGCTGCGCGTCTCCACGCTCTGATGGACGCGAAGCTGCGCCAGTGCCTCCTGCGGCCAGCCGCGCTGGCCGGCGACGCCGTGCTGGGCAGTCGCGCGCTCCGCCTCCTGCTGGCGAAACTCGCGCGGCGGCAGGCCGAAGCGATGTCGGAAGGCGCGGCTGAAATGCGCGGAGTCGCCAAAACCGTAGGCGTAGGCGATCTCCGAGATCGAGCGATGCGCCTCGGTTGGGTTGGATAGGTCGGCCCAGGCGCGCTGGAGGCGGCGCTCGCGAACGTAGTGGGTGAAATTGTCCCCGACCGTCTCGAACAGCTTTTGCAGGTAACGTTCGGAAATTCCCTCGGCCTGCGCGACACGCCCCGGCACCAGATCGGGATCGTCGAGGCGACGCTCGATGGTCTGGCAGATCCGGTGCAGCAGCGCGGCCTGCGTCGCGCTCGATCCAGCATCGGAGGCCGAGGACGCCAGCTGATGCACCAGCGTCAGCAGCAGATCGACGAAGGATTGCGCGACCGAATTCCATTCGGGATCGCTCAGGGTGTCGAGCGTCCGTGCAGTGGCATCGAGCAGCCGGGAGAAGACGTCGGCAAAGCCGCTCGGTGGAACGACGCGGGGCCCGCCGAGCCGCGGCTTGCCCGAAAGGCGGCCGTGCAGCGCCTCCGACGTCACCGACAGCACGATGGCGCGCATGTCGCGCTGGAACACGATGCTCCAATCGCCGCTGCGCGGCAGCAGCACGAGATGACCGACGGGAACGATACGATGACTGCCGGCGCTCTTCAGCACCATGCCATCCTCGACCGGCATCAGCGCGATGGGAAGGTCTTCGCTTGCTCGTGCGAGCGGGACGACGCTCTGCGCGCCCGCAGCCATGCGCGTCAGTGCGACGCCTGCGGCATGCCGGTGCGATGCGGTCGCGTGTCCGTCCAATACGCTGTGGCCACCCGCCGGCTGCAGGCCGACCGCGGCCAGCACGTCCCGCCAGGCTTCTGGGCGGTCGTCTTGCGCGTAGGACTCGCTCGTGAACGGGCGGAAGCTCATCGGATCGACCCAGATTGCAGTCGATCGAAGCAACCTCCGTGCCAGACGCACGCGGTCATCCGTCGCAGCGACGGGCCGAAGACGAGGTTCGTCGGTCACCATCCGATCCTGAAAAACGGGCTGCTCTTCAGAGCGTTAGAGCAGGACGACGTGGAGAGATTCAGTCGCACCGGAAGATGTTCTTGCGGATCGTGCCGTGGACGCCCCAATTGGCGTCGACGACCTGGGTGACGCCGAAATCGGCCCCGACCGACATCAGCGAGATCGCCTCGTCCTCGCTGAGACGATGCACGGTCATCAGGAAGCGCCGGAGCTTTCTGAACGCATCGCGCATCGCACGGTCGAGACTCGAGTGATTGGCAATCTCGGTTTGTGCATCGGCGCCGAGCGTGGCGAGATAGTTCGGATAGGTGAAACCGTAGAACGACCAGGCGTGGTCGGTCTCCAGCATCGGGTGGTCGAGGCCTTCGAGGCTGGTGCCGGCAAGGTCGGCCTTCTTGTGCAGGATGAATTCGAAGTCGCCGGTCAGCGAGGTCTCGATCGCGGTGCCGCCGAGCTCGCTGTCGCCCTGTGCGGCGTGAGGATCGCCGACCGAGAAATAAGCGCCGGGGACGGCAACCGGATAGAACATCCGCGCGCCCTTGCCGATGCGCCAGTCGTCGATGTTGCCGCCGGTGTAGCTCGGCGGAATCGAGCTGACGAAGTCGGCCTCCGACGGTGCGAGGCCCATCGTGCCGAAATGCAGTCGCGCCGGCACCTTCACGTTGGAGAGAATGTTCTCGCGCTTCCTGATGGTGGCGTGGTCGACGCGGACGCCGGGATAGTCGATGGTCGGATGCACGATGCCGTCAGGATCGGTCTGCGGCGTCCAGACGTAATTGTAGACCGCCTTCGCATAGGGCTCGCCGGAGGTGTCCAGCTCGAAGATGGTGACGACCTCGCGCGGCTTCGGCTCCTCGATCAGGTCGTGATAGTGAAAGCCCCAATTGGCTGCGACGTTGGAGCCGAAGCAGCGGCCGGCATGGCAGGCGCTGCAGCTCGGCCGTGGCCGCACGTCGAGGATGCGCACCTCCAGAATGTCGCCGGGCTCGGCGCCTTCGATTGCGACCGGTCCGGTGAGCAAATGCACGCCGATCCCCTCGCCTGCGCCGCGAATGAACGGACCCTCCGTCGGGCCGGAGCCGCGGCGCGCGACGGCCTTGTGCTCGCGCGTCCACTGGAACACGCTCTCGGCGCCGGGATCGCCCTGGATCATGCGCTCGTAATCGTCATTGGCATGATGGGTCAGTGTTTCGATGGTGGCGCGATCACCTGAGCGCAGCGTCAGGGCCGGCGCGACTGTCTTGGAGAAATAGCCCCAGTGGACGGTTTTCGGCGAAACCGGCAGCGTGACATGCTTCATGAGGTGGCCTCTTCGGGAGTCTTGAACCTTGCGGATGCGCCGCTCATCGCACCGCCTCCGGAGTCTTGTCGGCTTCCATCACGCTGAGGAATCGCGCCGTCAGCGGATTGCGGGGATTGGAGAGCACCTCGTGCGCCGGCCCTTCCTCGATGATCGCACCGCCGCTCAGGAAGGCGACGCGGTCGGCGACCTCGTCAGCGAAGCGGATCTGGTGCGTCGAGATGATCATGGTGAGGCCGTCGTCGATGGCGAGGCGGCGGATCACTTCCAGCACTTCGTTGACCAGCTCCGGATCGAGCGCCGAGGTCGGCTCGTCCAGCAGCAGCACGCTCGGGTTCGGCGCCAGCGCGCGGGCGATGGCGACGCGCTGCTGCTGGCCGCCGGACAGATGCCGCGGCAGCGCGTGGGCGCGATGCGAGAGCCCGACGCGGTCGAGCAGCTCGGCGGCGCGACGGTCGGCATCGATGCGGGTCATGCCGTGAACCCAGCGCAGGGGACCGGCGATGTTCTCCTTCGCCGACAGATGCGCGAACAGATTGAACTGCTGGAACACCATGCCGACGCCGACACTGGCGCGCTCATTGGCGATCGCCCGCGGCGACAACGGCTTGCCGTTCTCGCTGAAGCCGAGGCGCCGGCCGCCGACGCGCACGGTGCCGGCGTCCCAGTTTTCGAGGTGGTTGATGCAGCGAAGCAGCGTGCTCTTGCCGGAGCCGCTCGGGCCGAGCAGCGCGACCACTTCGCCGATGCGCACCGTGAGGTCGAGGCCCCCGAGCACCGTCTGTGGCCCGTAGCTCTTGGTCAGGTCCTTCACTTCGACCGCGATATTATTTCGCGCGATCGTCGCGGCGCGGCGGGCCCGCTCCTCGCGGGTCAGGGCCAGCGGCGGCGTGACCGCGAGCTCTGCTGGCGCGGGCTCCGGATCGGCGACGGTCGCATCGGCGAGTTCGAGCTTGGTGACCAGATCGACGCGGCGCCAGGGCAGATAATCGGCGAGCTTGCGCTCGCGGCGCGTGGTGCGGTCGAGATCGAGCAGCCATTCGACGAAGAGCTGGATCGCGCTGATGGTTGCGGTCAGCACGAGATAGAGCAGACCCGAGGCGAAGAAGATCGAGAAGAAGTCGAAGGTCGAGGACGCCAGCTGCGTCGAGCGCAAGGTCAGCTCCTGCACCGCGACGACGGAGGCGAGCGAGGAATTCTTCAGCGCACTCACCGCCTCGTTGCCGAAGGCCGGGATCATGGTGCGGATGGCCTGCGGCGCGATGATCCTGCGCATCAGCACTGACGGCGTCATGCCCAGCGCCTGCCCCGCCGTCAGCTGCCCGCGATCGACGCCGAGCACGCCGGCGCGCAGCATCTCCGCGATGAATGGCGCCTCGTTGCAGGCGAGCGCGAGGCCGGCGGCCAGCACCGCCGGCAGCTTGATGCCGATATGCGGCAGCGCGTCGTAGGCGAACACCATCTGAAGGATCAGCGGCGTGCCGCGGAAGATCACGGTGTAGGCCCTGGCGATCGCCGCCAGGGGCCAGAAGCGGGAGAGCTGCATGCCGGCGAGGATCAATCCGAGGATCAATCCGCCGCCGAGCCCGAGGGCGGTCACCTCGAGGGTGAGCTCGATGCCCGCGAGCAGATACGGCATGCTCAGATAGTGGAGGAACAGCGACATCAGTCGGCCGTGAGGATTTCCGGCTCCATGAAGTTGTTCACATCGAGCCCATGCTTCTTCAGAAGCTCCATGTGCGTGCCGGCCTTCTGCACCTCGATCAGCGCGGCGAGCACGGCGTCGCGGAATTTCGGCTTGTTCTTGGGCACGGCGATGCCGACGGAATACGGGATCGTCACCGCGATCGCCTTCTCCAGCTTGTCCGGATAGGCTTTTACGGCGCTATCGACGGTGTTGACGTCGTTGATGTAGGTGTCGGCGCGGCCGGCGAGGATCGCCTGAATGCAGTTGGCGTTGTTGTCGTAGAGCTGGATGGTCGGTTCGGGCTTGCCGGCCTTCTTGCACTCCGGGATCAACGCCTGGATCAGGGGCACCTCGACATAGCCGGTGTTTTCGGCGGCAGCGGCGCCGCACAGCGACATGTTGATGCCGTTGATGCCCTTCGGATTGCCCTTGGCGACCAGCACGCCGTCGAACACCTTCGAGTAGGTGATGAAGTCGGCGGCCTTGGCGCGCTCCTTGGTGGCGTAGATGTCGGAGATCACGATATCGGCCTGTCCGGCGGCGAGCGTGGTCAGGAGTGCCGCGAACGTCACCGCCTTGTAGGTCAGCTTGAAACCGAGACATTCGCCGATGGCTTCGCCGAGATCGATGTCGAAGCCGATATACTTGCTGGGATCCTTGGGATCGATCGTCTCATAGCCCGGCGTGTGCGGATTGATGGCGTTGACGAGCGTCTTGCCCTTCCAGTCCGGATACTTTTCCTGAAGCGCGGCGCAGGCGGCGGGCGCTGCGGCCTGCGCGCTCAACGGAGCGGCAACGACGAGGCCGAAAGCAATGGCGGCACCGAGCAAGAGCTTGCGCCGTGGCAATGATGCGCGCGCCACTCCCCGCCGCGCCTGGGGCCAAACCGATTTCTCCATCTCGCCAGTTCCTCCGAAATGTCATGGCGCCTGCCATGGTCCAGTGATCGGGGCGGAAGCGTGCGGGAGTGCGCCGCGAAAAGCTTGTCCGCGGGCGTACAAAAAATTGGATGGAGTGCGCCCCGCATTTGGGCAGACGGCTGCACAAAAACTGTTCGCAGGCCACGAAGCGGTGCGGGGGCGGGATTTTCGAATTCGGGAGAACCAAATGATCCCGGCTGCCGCAGCGAATGCCCGATCAGAGAATCATTTGGTGAGGTGATTTGACAGAGATGTGACATTTTCCGATGGAGATGCGGCTCCGCGCAGAAGCATCTACGGTCGACATCCGCAGCAAATCCACCGGCCCTACACAGCCTGTCCGCAGCATATCCACAGGCTCACTATGCCGGATTCGTGAGCCCGTGCGAGGTACTTGCTGCGCACAAACCCACAGGCCGCACAACTCAGCCGCCAGCCTGATCGTGCCGCGCGACAGGCCTCGTTGAGGCTGGACCGGTTGCGGCGCAAGCAGGCCGTGATGGCGCGGACGTTGGGGATCTCGCCGGCGCAGAGGCGGTAAACGTCAGGGGTGCATGCCCGTCGCTGCTCCGTTCTGCCCTGCCCTCCCGGCCTGCGCCGGGCGACTTTGGTGCGAAGAGCTAGGAGAAATAAGCCAGTGGGAATGTGATCTCTTTCACACCAACGAGGCCGTGGCGGCACGTAGGATTCGCGCGGAACTTTTTCAGGAATCGCTAACCAATCGGGTCCCGATCGCCGGATCGTTAAAATGCGAGCGATCGGGTCAATCCGAAAACAAGCCGGCTTTGCGACATTGCCTCATCCGCGTTCCGGAGGGTGTGATGAGCGAAGCCGAATTCAACTTGCTGCTGGATGCCGTCAGGGACGTCATGGTCCTTGAAGATCTGGCTCCCGCGCCGGAGGAGGAATTCGTGCCCCGCTCGTGGAGTTTCGACGCGACGCCCAAGGCCGCCAATGACAACGAGGGCGCTTGGCCCCTCCTGCCCTTTCCCGACGGCTGGTATGCGGCCTGCTGACGGCGCCTTCGCCTAACCGGATGCGGCCCCTTGCGGGCGCCTTGGCATTATCGAGCCCGGGCCGGGCGCGACCAGGATCAACTCTTGATACGTTCCTCGCCGTCCTGCGGCGCCCGGTCGGGTGCAGCCGGCGGAAAGATGCTGTCATAGATCGCACGCGCCTCACGAATGAGGCGAGCCCGCTCCAGCTCGGATTTCGGAACAAATCGGACGATCTCGCCCACGGTTTCTCCAGCGCTCGATTGATCGGATATTCCACCTCACCGATGCGAACTCTATGCCAGTGGGCCTAAATCGCTGGTTTGCGGGAGGCCCGGACAAACCCGGTGTCAGCCCGCCACCCCGTTTGGAACTGGCGGAAGGTAGAATGCAGCCGCCCAAAGGCGGCCAGACGAAGGCTGGCAATCCGCCAGCGGGCCACGACCAGAATTGAACTGGTGTACACGGTTTTGCAGGCCGCCGACGTCAAACGGATTGCGGCGCGACTGCGATATAAGGAATGCAGGCCACGACAGCGGCAACTTGGACCGCGTTGCTCAGCATGCCGCCCCAGTGTAGCCGTCGCAGCTGGCGTGCGGCGTCAGCTCCGCTCTCACTGAGCCGGGCATCCATCCGCCGCAAGAACCAGCGGCGAGACAAGGCCGCGAATGCCGCTATCAAGCCTATTCCAGCGGTTAGAAGTAGACGGCCAGTCACTGCGAGGGCCATCGTTCCAACGACGCCGGCAATTGCCACAGTCAGGAAATAACCACTGAACATGGAGCGCAATAGCAAGGCAACGGGCGGGATGTCCAATCTCACCAGCAGAAAGGCCGGTGCTGCTAGCAGGAAATAGACCATCGGAAGCAACAGAATGATGATGGCGAACAAAGCGACGTTGTCTGGCATCCTACGGACTTTCCCGAGTACCGGTTTTCCGGCGGCAGTCGCAAAAAAATCGCGTCGGCCATTAGGCTTGGCCGGATCCAAACTCAAAGTTACCATGAAGGTTGTTCAGGACAAGATGTCACTGCCCGATGCAATAGCGGAGCAATCGTCCACTTCCTCTAAGCGCCCGGCGATGTGACGCCTGCCGCCTCCGCAATGTGGGTGGAAATCCACCCGCTCGCGCGTACCGAGCGTGCGTGCGCGTCACCTTTGAAGTAGTAGCCGAACCCGCCATCCGCTTCGACGCTGCCAAGGCTATTGGCGCTGGCGTCGGCAGGCGGAGACTCGATAACGGCCCGACGGTGAAAGACCAGCAAATGTTGGGGAACTCATACTCGGTACCCCGAGTGTTCCGGCGTGCCCCACCCCTCTGAGGAAGGGTCCCTAGCGGGTCCCCAACGCAGCTCTTGGCCTCCGGCTAAGTCATTGATTTAAAATGGAGGCCACGACCAGAATTGAACTGGTGTACACGGTTTTGCAGACCGTTGCGTAACCACTCCGCCACGTGGCCCCGTAAGGGCGGAGCAATATAGGGGATGAAGCGTTTAGGCAACCGCCTTCGTCCGACCATGGCGGCGACGGGGCTCTTCCGATGTGGATCGAAGTCAGGCGCGTTTGCGACGCCGGAAGTCGCGCCGGCGGCCCTTCGGGGCAGGTTTGGGCGCCAATTCCGGCATCTCGGCCTGGACCTCGCGGTATCGTGTCAACAGCCGCTCAAAACTCGCATGCAGCGTGTCGGCGATGTCCGGACGCCGCTCGAGCCCGGCGAGGATCGTCGCCGCGGCCTCGATGGTCGAGAGCCCGTCGCTGCGCGGCTCGCGGCGCAGACGTCCGTAACGCGAGGGGTGCGCCGGATTGAGGATCACGCGCTGGCACTTGAGCATCCACGGATTGCGCCACCACAGCGCCTTGGCCTGGCTCCAGGTGCCGTCGAGCAGCACCACGCCTTCGAGCTTGCCGAGGATCGCGCGCTGGTTCTCGGCGACCTCACCCTTGCGGTTGAGCGCGACGATCTCGCCTTCGGCCTCGAGATCGGCCGCGCGCGCCGAGCCGAGGTAGAGCACGGCCCAGTGCGAGGCGTTCTCGACCGGCCGCCCCAGCGCCTTGGACAGGCTCGGCCAGGACAGGCCGACCCGCACTGTGGCATCGGCGAAATGCCTGGCAAGCAGCCGCGCGGTGCCGAGCGCCCTGTCCTGCTCCTGCGGATGCTGGAGGATCAGGAGCGACAGCCGGTTTTCGATCGGGGTGACGCTGTCGCAGATGCACAGCGGCATCGGCTTCTGGCAGTGCGGGCATTCGGGAATGGGATCGGCAGCGGCCGTATCTGCTGGGTTCGACATGGGCGCGCTATACGCTTCGCGCGCCGCTTCAACAACCTATTCCGCCGGTGCCGGCAGCGGACGCGGCTCGGAACGGCGCCGCAGGCGGTCGATCAGGAGATAGATCACTGGCGTGGTGTAGAGTGTCAGGATCTGCGAGACGAACAGGCCGCCGATGATGGTGATGCCGAGCGGGCGGCGCAGCTCCGTGCCGGGGCCGGTCGCGACCACGAGCGGAATGCCGGCGAACAGCGCCGCCATGGTCGTCATCAGGATCGGACGGAAGCGCGCCTGGCAGGCCTCGAAGATCGCCTCCGCCGAGGACAGGCCGCGCCGGCGTTCGGCGTCGAGCGCGAAATCCACCATCATGATGCCGTTCTTCTTGACGATGCCGATGAGCAGGATGATGCCGACGAAGGCGATCACCGTCAGCGGCGTGTTGGTGATCTGCAAGGCGAGCAGTGCGCCGAGCCCGGCCGAGGGCAGCGTCGAGATGATCGTGAGCGGATGGGCAAGGCTCTCATAGAGCACCCCCAGCACAATATACATCGCGACCAGCGCGCCGAGGATCAGGAGCGGCTGACGGCCGCTGGTCCTGGCGAAGTCCCCGGCATTGCCGTCGAAGCTGCCGCGAATGCCCTCTGGCATGTGCAATTCCTCGACCGCGCGCTGGATGTTCTGCGTTGCGGCCTGCAGCGGCACGTCCGGCAGCAGGTTGAACGACACTGTGGTCGAAGGGAACGATTGCGAGTGATAGACCGCCAGCGCGGCGAGCCCGCGCGTCGCATGCACCACGGCCGAGAGAGGCACCTGGGCGTCGCCCGCGCCGGCGACATAGATGCGATCGAGGTTGGAGGGATCGACCTGGAATTTCGGGTCGATCTCCAGCACGATCATGTACTGGTTGCGCTGGGTATAGATGATCGAGATCTGCCGCTGCGCGAACGCATTGTTGAGCGCGTTGTCGATGTCCTGAACCCTGACGCCGAGCGCCGAGGCTTTCTGGCGGTCGATGGAAAGCGTGAGCTGAAGCCCGCCAGGATCGCGATCGCTGGAGATGTCGGTGATGCCCTCCACGCTGTCCATGCGTTTGGCCACGATTGGCGCCCATTTCTGCAACAGGCCGAGATCGGTGCTGGAGAGCGTGTACTGGTAATCGGAATCGCTCTGCCGTCCGCCGGCGCGCACGTCCTGGGCGGCGAACATGAAGAGGCGGATGCCGGGGACGGGGTATAGCGCGCGCCTGAGGCGGTCGATCACGACCTGCGTCGAGACGTGGTCGCGCTCTTCCGGCGGCTTCAGGCTGATGAACATGGTGCCGCGGTTCGAGGTCGCCCCGCCCGGCCCGCCTCCGCTGCCGACGGTCGAGCCAATGCCGGCCACGGCCGGATCCTGCATCACGATGTCGGCCAGCCGCTGCTGCAGACCAAGCATCGACTGGAACGAGATGTCGGCCGAGGCGCGCGTCGCGCCGATGATGAAACCGGAATCGTCCGTCGGGAAATAGCCCTTGGGGACCTTGATGTAGAGTGTCACCGTGAGCGCGATAGTCGCGAAGAACACCAGCAGCGTCAGCAGCGGAAATTCCAGCACGGTGCGCAAGGTGCGGGCGTAGAAGGCGACGAGGCGCGACAGCGAGCCTTCGACGACGCGGTCGAACAGGGTCGCGGTGCCGGACGTGGTCTGCCGGATGTAATGGGCGCAGATCATCGGCGTGACCGTGAGCGACACCAGCGTCGAGACCAGGATGGCGAAGGTCAGCGTCAGCGAGAATTCGCGCAGCAGCCGGCCGACGATGCCGTCCATGAAGATCAGCGGCGTGAACGCCGCGATCAGCGACAGGCTGATCGAGACCACCGTGAAGCCGATCTGCTTCGCGCCCTCCTGCGCCGCTTGGAACGGCCGCATGCCATGCTCGAGATTGCGGTACATGTTCTCGATCATGACGATGGCGTCGTCGACCACGAAGCCGACGGAAATCGCCAGCGCCATCAGCGACAGATTGTCGATCGAGAAGCCCGCGACCCACATGCCGGCGCAGGTGCCGGCCAGCGCCAGCGGCACCGAGATGCCGGCCGCGATCGTCGGGGTCAGCCGTCGCAGGAACACGAACACAACGGCCATCACCAGGAACGCGGTCGCCAGCAGGGTCCACTGCATGTCCAGCACGCTGGCGCGGATCGTGCCGGTGCGGTCGACCAAAGTGGAGATCTCGACGCCGGCCGGGATCCACTGCTTCAGCGCAGGGATCAGCGCCTTCACCCTGTCGACGGTGTCGATGACGTTGGCATCACCCTGCTTGGTGATCTGGATCAGCACCGCCGGCTGCTTGTTGAACCAGGCGATCGAGCGGGCGTTGCGGACGGAATCCTCGATGTCGGCGACGTCCGAGAGCCGCACGAAATTGCCGTTGGAGCTCTTGATGATGATGTCGCGGAACTCTTTCGCGGTGCGCATCTGCCGATTGAGCGCCAGCGTCTCGCTCTGACGCTCGCCCTCGAAAATGCCGACGGGACCGAGCGGGTTGGCGTTGATGATCGCGGTCCGGACGTCGTCGGTGGCGATCCCGGCGTTCGACAGCGCCACGGGGTTGAGCTGCACCCGCACGGCCGGCTGGTCGGCGCCGGACACGGTGACGTCACCGACGCCCGGCACCTGCGAGATGCGCTGCGCCAGCACGGTGTCGGCGACGTCGTAGATCGCGCTTGCCGACAGCGTCTTCGAGGTCAGCGCCAGCACGAAGACGGGCGCGCCGGCCGTGTTCGCCTTGCGGAAGCGCGGCAGCGTCGGCAGGTCGCTCGGCAGGTCGACCATCGCGGCATTGATCGCCGCCTGCACGTCGCGTGCGGCCTTGTCGATGTTGCGGCCGATGTCGAACTGGAGCTGGATGCTGGTCGTGCCGAGGGTCGAGGTCGAGGTGATCTGGTTGATGCCGGCGATCTCGCCCAACCGCCGCTCCAGAGGCGAAGCCACCGTGGCCGCCATCACGGACGGATCGGCGCCGGGCCGGCTGGCCGAGACGAAGATGGCGGGGAAATCGACGTTCGGGACCGAGGCGACGGGAAGGAAATGGTAGGCCACGACACCCAGCAGGAACAACCCGATCGACAGCAGTGTGGTCGCGACCGGCCGGCGGATGAAGGGCTCCGAGATCGATGCCATCACTGCATCCCCTCGGTCGCGCCGGCGACCGGCGGCCCGCCGGATTCGGCGGGCGGCAGCGCCTGCTCGAGGCGGCGGTTGATGCGGTCGAGCGCGAGATAGATCACGGGGGTGGTGTAGAGCGTCAGGAGCTGGCTCAGCAGCAGGCCGCCGATGATGGAGATGCCGAGCGGGAATCGCAGCTCGGCGCCGGTGCCGCTCTCGATCGCGAGCGGCAGCGCGCCGAACAGCGCCGCCAGCGTCGTCATCATGATGGGACGAAAGCGCAAGAGACACGCCTGCACGATCGCCTCGTTCGGCGACATGCCCTGCCGGCGCTCGGCCTCCAGCGCGAAGTCGATCATCATGATCGCGTTCTTCTTGACGATGCCCATCAGGAGGATGATGCCGATCAGGCCGATCACCGAGAGATCCTGACCGCACAGCATCAGCGCCAGGATCGCACCGACGCCGGCCGAGGGTAGCGTCGAGAGGATCGTGATCGGATGGATGTAGCTCTCATAGAGCACGCCCAGCACGATGTAGATGGTGATCACGGCGGCGAGCAGCAGCCAGGGCTGTCCGGCGAGCGCCTTGGCGAATTCGGCGGCATCGCCGGCATAGACGCCGACGATGCTGTTGGGCATGCCGATGCGGGTCTCGATGGTCTTCACGGCCTCGACGGCATCGCCAAGCGCCGCGCCCGGCGCGAGGTTGAAGCTGAGCGACACGGACGGGAATTGCGCCTGGTGCGAGATCGCGAGCGGCGCCGTTGTCCGCTTCAGCGTCGCCACGGCCGACAGCGGCACCTGCGCGTTGGGCGCGCCGACGGTGGTGCTGGCGGCGCCCGGCAGATAGAGCTTTGACAGGATCGAGGGATCGCGCTGATACATCGGCAGCGCCTCCAGCACCACGCGGTACTGGTTGGCCTGCCCGTAAATGGTCGAGATCTGTCGCTGGGCGAAGGCGTCGTTGAGCGTGTCGGTGATGGCCTGAAGGCTGACGCCGAGCTGGCCGGCGCGGGTGCGGTCGACATCGAGCTGGGCCCGCAAGCCCCCCTCCTGCGCCTCGGAGGAGACGTCCCGGAACAAGGGATCGCGCCGCATCTCCGCAATCAGCTTGCGCGCCCATTCCGAGACCAGCGTCGCATCGGTGCCGGTCAGCGTGTACTGGTATTGCGAGCGGCTCGACTGGGTCGAGATCTGCACGTCCTGCACCGGCTGGAAATAGACGGTCATGCCGGGGATGCCTGATACCCGCTCCTTCAGCCGGGCCACGACGCCCGTGATGTCGTCACGCCGCTCGCCGCGCGGCTTCAAGCTCATGACGAGCCGGCCGACATTGGTAGTCGGGTTGACCGAGCCCGCGCCGATCACCGAGACCACGCCGACCACGTCGGGATCGGCCCTGATGGCGTCGGCCGCCTCGGCCTGCCGTCTCTTCATCTCCGCAAACGACACGTCGGGCCCAGCCTCCGTCACCGCCGTGATCGAGGCGGTGTCCTGCAGCGGGAGGAACCCCTTGGGCGCGACGACATAGAGCACGAGGGTCGCAATCAGCGTGGCGAAGGTCACGACCAGCGTGGCGCGCTGGCGCTCCAGGACCCACAAAAGCGATCTGTGATAGCCATCGACCGTGCGGTCAATGAAGCGGCTGATCGCGGCCAAGCCCGGCACCGCCAGCTCCTCATGGGCGTGCTTGAGCAGGCGCGAGCACATCATCGGCGTCAGCGTCAGCGAGACCACCGCCGACGTCACGACCGCGATCGTCAAGGTCAGCGCGAATTCCCGGAACATGCGCCCGACGAGACCCGACATGAACAGCAGCGGAATGAAGACCGCTATCAGCGACACCGTCAGCGAGATCACGGTGAAGCCGATCTCGCTGGCGCCTTTCAGCGAGGCCTCCATCGCACTGTCGCCGTTCTCCATGTGGCGGACGATATTCTCGATCATGACGATGGCGTCGTCGACGACGAAGCCGGTGCCGATCGTGAGCGCCATCAGCGAGAGATTGTCGAGGCTGAAGCCGGCAAAATACATGATGCCGAAGCTCGTGATCAGCGACAGCGGCAGCGCGACGCCGGCAATCAGCGTGGCGCGCAGCGAGCGCAGGAACAGCAGCACCACCAGCGTCACCAGCACGACGGCAAGGATCAACGTAAACTGCACGTCGCGCACCGAGGCGCGGATGGTGACGGTGCGGTCCGAGACGATGGTGAGGTTCACGCCGGCCGGGATCGCGCGCTGGACCTTTGGAATCTCGGCGCGGATCTGGCTGACGACGTCGATGACGTTGGCGCCGGGCTGGCGCTGGATGTCGATGATGACCGCCGGCGTGCCCTGGTACCAGCCGCCGGTGCGGTCGTTCTCGAGGCCGTCGACGATCTGGGCGACGTCGCCGATGGTGACGGGCGAGCCGTTGCGATAGGCGATGATGACCGGCCTGTAGGCGTCAGCGGCGGCGATCTGGTCGTTGGCTGCGATGATGTAGGATTGCTGCGCGCCGTCGAGCGAGCCCTTCGGCCCCGAGACATTGGCATTGGCGATCGCAGTGCGCAGATCTTCCATGGCGATGCCGTAGGCCGCAAGGCGCGCGAGATCGGCCTGGATGCGCACTGCCGGCTTCAGCCCGCCGAGGACCGAGACCCGTCCGACGCCGGAAATCTGGCTCAAACGCTGCGCCAGAATGGTGTCGGCGATATCGCTCATCACGCGCAACGAGATCGTGTCGGAGCGTAGCGCCAGCGTCATCACCGGCGCATCCGCCGGGTTCACCTTGGCGTAGGTCGGCGGATAAGGCAGCGTCTTGGGCAGCACGCCGGCCGCGGCATTGATCGCGGCCTGCACGTCCTGGGTCGCACCGTCGATATCGCGGTTGAGGTCGAACTGGAGCGAGATCTGGCTGACGCCGAACGAGCTGGTCGAATTCATCGCCGACAGCGACGGGATCTGGCCGAGCTGCCGCTCCAGCGGCGCGGTGATCAGCGAGGCGATCACGTCGGGGCTGGCGCCCGGAAGCTGCGTCGTCACCTGCACGGTCGGGAAATCGACCTGAGGCAGCGCCGAGACCGGCAGCGCGAAATAGCCCAGCAGTCCGCCGATCAAGAGCGCGATGCCGAGCAGCGAGGTCGCGATCGGCCGGCGGATGAAGGGTTCGGAGACGCCCATGGGTTACGCCTGCCGCTTCATGCGGCGGTTGTCGGGATCATGGCTGCTTCGCTCCGCTTCCGGATGCCCCCGGCCCCGGTGCCGGCCCGGTCTGTCCCTTCTGGTCACCCTCGCTGCTCTTCCGCTTGGCGCGGAATTCGCCCTCCTTGCCTTGGCCGTCCTTCTGGCCTTCTTTGGCACCCTCCTTCTTCTGGGCGTCCGGCCCGCGCGAGCGCTTGCGCGGCGCGAGATCGGCCGACGGGGTCTGGTCGTCGCGGCCCACGATCACCTTGGAGCCATCGGACAGATTGGCAAAGCCCGTGGTGACGACCTTGTCGTTCGGCGAGAGGCCGCTGGCGATGACGGCGTCATGCTCGTTCTGCTGGGTCACCGTCACGGGCTTGGCCGAGACGATGTTGTCCTCGCCGATGACGTAGCTGAAGGTCCCGATCGGACCGCGCTGCACCGCAGAGGTCGGCACCACCAGCGCCTGCGTCAAGGTCTCGACCTTGAGACGGACATTGACGAACTGGCCAGGCCAAAGCTGGTAATGGGCGTTCGGAAATTCCGCCTTGAGCTTGAGCGTGCCGGTGGTCTGGTCGACCTGGTTGTCGATGCCGGTGAGCTTGCCGGTGTCGATCACGGTGATGCCGTCGTTTCCGAACACGTCGACGGCGAGCGTGCCCTTTGCGGCGGCCGCGTTGACGCGCATGATCTGCTGCTGCGGCAGGCTGAACCACACCGCGATCGGCTGCAATTGCGTGATCACCACGAGACCCGTGGTGTCGGAGGCGTGGACGATGTTGCCCTGATCAACCTGGCGCAGGCCGGCCCGGCCCGCGATCGGCGCCACGATCTTGGTGTAGCTCAGCGTCGCGGCCGCGTTGTCGATCGCGGCCTGGTCGGCTTTCACCAGCGCCTCGGTCTGCGCCACCAGCGCACGCTGGGTGTCGGCCTGCTGCTTGGAGCCGGCATTGGAAGCGGCGAGCTGCTCGTAACGGGCGAGATCGATGCGCTGATTGGCGAGCTGGGCCTCGTCCTGCGCCTTCTTGGCCACCGCCTGGTCGTACTGCGCCTGATAGATCGCCGGATCGATCTCGCCTAGCACGTCGCCCTTCTTGACGTCCTGGCCCTCCGTGAAGTTGACGGCGATCAGCTTGCCGTCGACCTGCGAGCGCACGGTCACGGTGTTGAGCGCGCGGATCGCCCCAACGCCGTCGAGATAAACCGGCACGTCCTGGATGCGCGGGCTCGCCGCCAGCACGGGCACCGGCAGATCGGGACGCTGGATGCGGTTGTTGGCCTGTTGCTGTTGCGTGACGATCCAGCCGAGGTAGCCAAGGCCGCCCAGGATCGCGAGCGTGATCAGAGTCATGACGAAGCCGCGGCCGCGCGATTTTTTCGCCGTCCCCTTTTCCGCGCCCTGCTTCGTATCCGGCTTAAAGAGCATTGACCGGTTTCTCCATTCGCGGCTCCCAACCGCCGCCGAGCGCCTGGTACAGGCTGACGATGGCGAGAAGCCGTGCGAGTTGCGCCTGCGACAGCACGTCTTCCGCCTGGAACAGGGTCAGTTGGGTGTTGAGCACGGTCACGATGTCGGCAGTGCCGGCGCGCAATTGCTGCTCCGACAGATCGAAGGCGCGGCGCGAGGCGGCCACGACGTCGCGCTGCAATTGCAGCCGGATCGTGGTCTGCTTGATCGAGAACAGCGCATTGTCGACGTCGGCAAAGGCCTGGACGATGGTCTTGCGGTAGGTCTGGAGCAGCTCGTCCTGGCGCGCCTTGGCAAATTCGAAATTGCCGAGGATCCGGCCGCCGTCGAAGATCGGCTGCGTGGCGCTGCCGACGAGCTGGAAGAAGGCCGCGTGCGGCTGGAACAGCGAGACCAGCGCCGAGCTCTGGTAGCCGCCATTGCCGGTGAGCTGGATGGTCGGAAAGAACTGCGCGCGGGCATTGCCGATGTTCGCGGTGGCGGAGGCGAGCTGCGCCTCCTGCCGGCGGATGTCCGGTCGCTGCGTCAGCAGCTCCGACGGCAGGCCGGGCGTGACGCGTGGGATCGCGATCCGGTCCAGCGAGCCGCCGAGCACGCGCACGGTCTCCGGCGGGCGCGAGACCAGCACGGCGAGCGCGTTGACGTTCTGGTCCAGCGTCTGGCGCAGCGGCGGCACCAGGGCTTTCTGGTTCGCAAGCACGCTCTCCTGCTGGGCGACGTCGAGATCGGTGCCGGTGCCGGCCCTCCGGCGTTCCCGGACCGCATCGAGAATGCGCTGCGCGCTCGCGATGTTGCGCTGTGAGGTCCTGATGCGGTCCTGCGAGGCCAGCACCTGGAAATAGGCGTTGGCGACCGCTGCGAGCGTCGTCAGCGCGACCGTGTCGCGATCGAAACGATTGGCGTTCGCGGTCTCCTCCGCCGTCTGCAGCGCGTCGCGGTTCTGGCCCCAGAAGTCGAGCTGATAGCTCGCGCTGAGCGAGGCCGAATAATTGACGACCTCCCGCCCGCCGATGGACAGACCGGAGGCGCTCGAACCCGAGGTGCGCGAATAGGTTTCCGAGCCGGCTGTCGACAGGCTCGGCAGCAGCGCCGCGCCCGCCTGCCGCGCCTGGGCATCAGCCTGGACGATGCGCGAAACGGCAGCGGCGATGTCGAGGTTGACGGTCTGCGCCTCCACCATCAGCTGCGTCAGCTCCGCTGAGCGGAAGCCGCGCCACCAATCCAGTGACGGCGGCACATCCCCCTTCCCGGCATATTTGTATTGCGCGGGAACATCGAGCGCGGGGTCGGGCAGATCCTGCGTCAGCACGCAAGCGCCTGAACCGGCGGAGAGGCTCAGCACCGCAAGCCAGCGCGCCGCACGACGCGTCCAGGACGCAGAGCGCAATGATCGCCACATGGCGATCGCCGGAACATGTTGTGTCACATCCACCCCCCGCCGGGCAGATCGAGCCGCCACCCCGCCGCGGGATTAACCGATTCTCGGCAGGACGGTGGGGGGGCTTTCGGCAACTCGTTCACAGGCGATGCTTTCTGCGGAACCTCAAGCTTCATACTAGCTGGGCACGGAACAGGGGGACAGTGTCGCGGTTGCGAGATACCCGTGCCAACGAGCGGCCGCGAAACTGACAGGAATGCAAAAAGTGCCTGTCTCGCAGAGACTTCTCTCACTACGTGACGTCGGGAAACGCGATCAAGCTTACCAAGATTTCATGTGATATTGCTGCCACACCGGCTGCTAAGCTTCAATTCGACTGCACCACGCAGCTTTCGGCCCAGTCGCGCCTTCGAGCCACATCACAAGACCGTCAATTTGCCGAAAGCGATTCCATCCATCGCCCCGACATGTCTTCGGCCTTCCACGCGCTGCCCACGCTCCTCGATTTCGATCCGTCTCGTCCCTGGCAAAAACTGGCCGCAAGACCGCTCACGACGCGCGCTATCGTTTCGTCCCCCGACGGCATTCAGTGATTTCCTCCTACCGGTATCCCGCCTCGCGGCCGAGCGCATCACCGCCGGTCTCGCCGCTCGGAATATCACTGTTTGGGCGGGCGTTTCGGTCCGGTTCGCCGCAGCGCAAAAGCCTTCCCCTTTGGCCTCCCAAGCACTAGGTTCTGGCCAAAGCTGATCAACCCCTTGCCAGTGATTTCCCCCGACATGACCATTCGAAACGACGTTGTCGAAGCCATCGGCAACACCCCCCTGATTAAGCTGAAGCGCGCCTCGGAACTGACCGGATGCACCATTCTCGGCAAGGCCGAGTTCATGAATCCGGGCCAGTCGGTCAAGGACCGCGCCGGCAAATGGATGATCCTGGAGGCCGAGAAGCGCGGCGAGCTCAAGCCCGGGGGTCTCGTGGTGGAAGCGACCGCCGGCAATACCGGCATCGGGCTCGCGGTCGTGGCGAGCGCGCGCGGCTACCGCACCCTGATCGTGATCCCGGAGACGCAGAGCCAGGAAAAGAAGGACTTTCTGAAGCTGTGCGGCGCCGAGCTGATCGAGGTGCCGGCCCTGCCCTATGCCAATCCCAACAATTACCAGCATGTGGGTCGGCGGCTCGCCGACGAGCTGCGCAAGACCGAGCCGAACGGCGTACTGTTTGCCGATCAGTGGAACAACCTCGACAACGCCAAGGCGCATTACGAATCCACCGGCCCCGAGATCTGGGAGCAGACCGGCGGCAAAGTCGACGGCTTCGTCTGCTCGGTCGGCAGCGGCGGCACGCTGGCCGGCGTCAGCCGCTATCTGAAAGAGAAGAGCAAGAACGTCCGCATCGCCTGCGCCGATCCGCACGGCGCCGGCATGTACGAGTATTTCAGGACCGGTGAGGCCAAGGCGACGCCCGGCGGCTCGATCACCGAGGGCATCGGCCTCAACCGCGCCACTGCGATCGTCGAGACAGCCAAGGTCGACGATACCCATCTCATTCCCGATGCCGAAGCCGTCAGCGCGATCTACGAGCTGCTGCAGCACGAAGGCCTGTGCCTCGGCGGCTCGACCGGAATCAACGTGGTCGGCGCGATCCGCCTTGCCAAGCAGCTCGGGCCCGGCAAGACGATCGTCACCGTGCTGTGCGATTCCGGCAGCCGCTATCTGTCGAAGCTGTTCAACGCGGACTTCATGCGGGCCAAGAACCTGCCGGTGCCGGAGTGGCTGGAGAAGCGGAGCAACATCAAGCCGCCCTTCGTGTGATCGTCGCAGGAAGGCGCACGTCGGCGACGTGCGCCCGCAAGGCGCCCCCGGTTCGGTCCGCTTATGCGACCTCGCCGCCTTTCGGGGCCGCGGCACAATGGTCGCGCCAGAACTGGCGATAACCCGCCTCGACCTTGCGTGTGTAGATCTCGACGTTGCCGGCGGGCGAGGCCGCGATCCGGGCCGGCAGTTCCGTGCGCAGCTTCGCCAGATAGTCGGGCTGCGCGGCATATTTGCACGCGATCGCGGCGTAGCCTTCGTCGTCCTCGGCGACCCAGTCATCGAGACCGACGGCCGCGACGATCGAGCCGCCGGCGCGCGACGAGGCGCCGCTCCCGAGCTTGGCGACGACCGGAACGCCGGCATAGAGCGATTCCCAGGTGCTGATGCCGCCGTTCTGCGGGAAGGTATCCAGCGAGATATCGACGTTCGCGAAGGCCTGCAGATGCTCGGCGCGCGGGGTCGAACCCATGCAGACGACGTTGTCTTCGACGATACCCTCTGCCACGAAGCGCGCCACCAGGCTGTCGCGCAGCAACGGATCGTCAAGCAGGGTATGCTTGATGATGATCTTGGATCCGGTCACCGCGCGCATCACCCTCGACCACACACCGATGGCCTCGTCCGAGATCTTGTAGATGCGGTTGAACACGCCGAAGGTCACATGGCCGTTGCGGAGCATGGGCAGCTCCGACGGAGGCACATCCAGGATGGGATCGATCGTGATCAGGCACGGCAGATCATGGACTTTTTCCGCCAGCAGATGGCGCGCCGATTGCGGAATGAAGATGGGGTCCGCGAGCACGTAGTCCATGGTCTGAAGGCCGGTCCCCGTGGCATGTCCGAAACCTGTGACCTGGATGGGGGCCGGCTTGCGAGCGAAGACAGGAAGCCTGTTGCCCGACGAATGCCCGGATACGTCGATCAGGATGTCGACCTTGTCGGCCTGGATACGATCGGCCAGCTCGTCGTCCGAAAGCTGCCAGGCGTCGACCCAGATGTCCGCATAGGAGTTGAATTCGGCGGTCATCTCATCTCGTCGCGGCGAGCATGAATAGCAGACGATCTCGAACCTGGCGTGATCGTGATGGCGCAGCACCGGCAACAGGGCGAACGCCGCCGAGTGGTACCAGAACTCGGCCGCGACATATCCGACCACGATCCGCTTTTCCGGATCGAGCTCCCGCGCTGCCGGCGTCCTTCGCGGCAGTTTGGCGCCGATCGCGTCCCACCAATATTTGCGCGCGCCCTGCTGGACCGCGAAATCGGCATCGGAGAGAAAGTCCAGGAAGAAAATCTTGCGCGCGATCAGGTCCGCATTGTCCGGCGCGATCGCTAGCGCGGCGTCGAGATGCGCGATGGTGGATGCGATCTCTCCCTGGTTTGCGAAACAGGCGCTCAGCAGGGTCATCGCGATCGCTGAACGCGGATTTTCCGCAAGCAGGATCTTGACGGCCGCAATCGCCTCGGCCGTGTTTCCCAACTGGATGCTGACTTGCGCCTTGCCCTGCAAGGCGACCTCGAGCCTGGGCGAAAGCGCAAGCGCTGCGTCGAAGTCCGCAGCCGCCTGCTCCAGCCGCGACAGCTCGAAATGGAGCCGGCCGCGGTGCGCCAGGGTCTTCGCCGAACCCGGCCGGATCGCGAGCGCCGCTGCGAGCGCGGCTTCCGCCTCGTCGTATTGCTTGAGGTCGATACAGACCACGCCTTTGCCGACGAGCGCTTCCGCGTGACGCGGCTGAAACACCAGAGCACGCTCGAAACTTTGCTTGGCGCGGTCGAACTGGCGCAGCGCCAGCTCTGCCAGGCCGCGATTGCAGAGCGCATCGGCCGAGTCCGGCTTCAGCCTGATCGCGCGATCGTACTGTTCGATGGCCTGCTCTGGGAGATTCAAGTGAAGCAGCGTATTGCCGAGATTGGCCAGCGCGAGCGGAAAATTCGGCTTCAGCGCGATGGCCATTTCGTGGCACCGGCGCGCATCCTCGAAGTTCCTGAGATCGAAATGCACAGCTCCGAGATGGCTATGGGCCTCGTGCGAACGAGGATCCAGCGCGATCGCGCGCTCGAGCAGCCGCTGCGCCTCCTCCAGGCGCCGGCCGTTTTGCGCGCACAGACCGAGCAGGTGCGTGGCGTCGAAATGATCGGGAACAGCTTGCAGGATCTGACGGCAGAGCGCCTCGGTCTCCGCATATCGGCCCTGGCCATAGGCGCTCGCCGCGGCGGCGATGACGGCGTCCGCCTGCTTCTTCAATTTCTTCTGCAATCGCGCGTTCTGGAATGCGCGCGCGCCGGCGCCGCTGCTCTGCAAAGGATTGTCTCCGGAGGATCGCCCGGAAAGAGTCTAGCCGATTCGCAGGCCGGGCCGGCGGGTTACTGGACCAGCATCGCCTCCGGGACTTTCCGGTCCCCAGCGCCTACGCCACGTCGCCGCGTTCCGCGGCTGCGGCACAATAGTCGCGCCAGAACTGGCGATACCCCGCCTCGACCTTCCGCGTGTAGATCTCGACGTTGCCGGCGGGCGAAGCTGCGATCCGGGCCGGCAGTTCCGCGCGCAGCTTCGCCAGATGGTCGGGCTGCGCCGCATATTTGCACGCGGTCGCGGCATAGCCTTCGTCGTCCTCGGCGACCCAGTCATCGAGACCGACGGCCGCGACGATCGAGCCGCCGGCGCGCGACGAGGCGCCGCTCCCGAGCTTGGCGACGACAGGAACGCCGGCATAGAGCGATTCCCAGGTGCTGATGCCGCCGTTCTGCGGGAAGGTATCCAGCGAGATGTCGACGTTCGCAAAGGCCCGCAGATGCTCGGCGCGCGAGGTCGAGCCCATGCAGGTGATATTCTCGGCGGCGATGCCGTGCGCCACGAACCGCGCGACCAGGCTGTCGCGCAGCAAGGGGTCGTCAAGCAGCCCGTGCTTAATGATGATCTTCGATCCGGGCACCGCGCGCATCACCTTCGACCACACACCGATGGCCTCGTCCGAGATCTTGTAGATGCGGTTGAAGACGCCGAAGGTCACATGGCCGTTGCGGAGCATGGGCAGCTCCGACGTCGGCACGTCCAGCACGGGCTCGATCGTGATCAGGCATGGCAGATCGTGAACCTTCTCGGCCAGCAGATGGCGCGCCGATTGCGGAATGAAGACCGGATCGGCGAGCACGTAGTCCATGGTCTGAAGGCCGGTCCCCGTCGCATGTCCGAAACCCGTGACCTGGATGGGCGCGGGCTTCCGGGCGAAGACATGGAGCCTGTTGCCGGTGGTGTGGCCTGATACGTCGATCAGGACATCGACCTTGTCGGCCTGGATACGATCGGCCAGCTCGTCGTCCGAGAGCTGCCCGGCGTCGACCCAGACGTCCGCCAAAGGCTTGAAGCGTTCGGTCATCTCATCCGGCAACGGAAAGCAGGAATAGCAGATGATCTCGAACTTGGCGTGATCATGATGGCGCAGCACCGGCAACAAGGTGAGCGCGGCCGAGTGGTTCCTGAATTCGGACGCGACATATCCGACCACGATCCGCCTGTCCGGATCGAGCTCCCGTGGCGCGAGCGTCCTTCGCGGCAAATTGGCGCCGACCGCATCCCACCAGGATTTTCGCGCCGCCTGCTGGACCGCGAAACCGGCCTCGGAAAGGTAGTCCAGCAAGAAAATCTTGCGCTCGATGGCGTCCGCATAGTCCGGCCTGAGCTCCAGCGCCTTGTCGAGATGCTCGAGCGCCGTCGCGATGTCTCCCTGGCTCGCATGACACGACGCCAGCAGCGCCATGCCGATCTCGGAGCGCGGATTTTCCTCGAGCAAGGTCTTCACGGCCGAAATCGCCTTCGCCGTATTCCCCAGGAGAATGTTGACTTGTGCCTTCCCGCGCAGCGCCAGCTCGAGCGTGGGCGATTGCGCCAGTGCGGCATCGAAGTCCGCGGCGGCCTGCGGCAGCCGCGACAGATCGAAGTTGAGCCGTCCGCGCTGGGCCAGCATCCTCGCCGAATTGGGCTTGATTGCCAGTCCCGCCGCGAGCGCGGCTTCGGCCTCGTCGAAGTGCCGGAGCTCGACGCTCAGCATCCCCTTGCCGGCGATCGCTTCGGCGTGACGCGGCTGAAACAACAGGGCGCGGTCGAAACTCTCCCTGGCGCGGTCGAACTGGCCCATCATCAGTTCGGCCATGCCCCGATTGCAGAACGCATCGGCATAGTCCGGCTTGAGCTTGATGGCGCGATCGTGCAGTTCGATGGCCTGCTCGGCGAGCTTCATGTGCAGCAGGGTATTGCCGAGATTGGTCAGCGCGAGCGGGAAGTTCGGCTTCAGCGCGATCGCCCTCTCCTGGCACCTGCGCGCATCCTCGAATTTCTTCAGGTCGAAGTAGACGGTCGCGAGGTTGCTGTGGGCTTCGTGCGAACGCGGATCGAGCGCAGTCGCGCGCTCGAGCAGCTCTTGCGCCTCCGCCAGGCGACGGCCGTCATGGGCGCACAGGCCGAGCAAATGCGTGGCATCGAAATGATCCGGAAGCGCCTTCAGGATCTCGCGGCAAAGCGCCTCGGTCTCCGCATGCCGGCCCTGGCCATAGGCGCTCGCTGCGGCGGAGATGACGGCATCCGCCTGCTTCATCAGTTTCTTCTGCAATCGCGCGTTCTGGAATGCGCGCGCGCCGGCGCCGCTGCTCTGCAAGGTTGCTCTCCGAAGGATGGCCGCACGGAGAGTCTAGCTGATTCGTCGTCAAGGCCGCCCGGTCGGCTGGAGCGGCAAGGCCCCCGGGGTTTCCCGGTGCTCAGGGCAAGACTGGCCCCCGGCCTACGCAACGTCCCCGCCTTCCGGGGCCGCGGCGCAATAGTCGCGCCAGAACTGGCGATACCCCGCCTCGACCGTGCGCGTGTAGGTCTCGACATTGCCGGCAGGCGAAGCTGCGATCCGGGCCGGCAGTTCCGCGCGCAGCTTCGCCAGATGGTCGGGCTGCGCCGCATATTTGCACGCGGTCGCGGCATAGCCTTCGTCGTCCTCGGCGACCCAGTCATCGAGACCGACGGCCGCGACGATCGAGCCGCCGGCGCGCGACGAGGCGCCGCTCCCGAGCTTGGCGACGACAGGAACGCCGGCATAGAGCGATTCCCAGGTGCTGATGCCGCCGTTTTGCGGGAAGGTATCAAGCGAAATATCGACCTTCGCAAAGGCCCGCAGATGTTCGGCGCGCGAGGTCGAGCCCATGCAGACGACGTCGTTTTCGGCGATGCCCTGTTCCACGAACCGCGCAATCAGGTGGTCGCGCAGCATGGGATCGTCCAGCAATCCGTTCTTGATGATGATCTTCGATCCTGGCACCGCGCGCATCACCTTCGACCACACACCGATGGCCTCGTCCGAGATCTTGTAGATGCGGTTGAAGACGCCGAAGGTCACATGGCCGTTGCGGAGCATGGGGAGTTCCGAAGGCGGCGCATCCAGGACGAGATCGATCGTGATCAGGCACGGCAGATCGTGAACCTTCTCAGCCAGCAGATGGCGCGCCGATTGCGGAATGAAGATCGGATCCGCGAGCGCGTAGTCCATGGTCTGAAGGCCGGTCCCCGTGGCATGTCCGAAGCCCGTGACCTGAATCGGGGCCGGCTTGCGGGCAAAGACATGGAGCCGGCTGCCGGTCGTATGTCCCGATACGTCGATCAGGATATCGATCCCATCGGCCTGGATACGATCGGCCAGTTCGTCGTCCGAAAGCTGCGCGGCATCGACCCAGACGTCCGCGAGAGGCTTGAATCTCTCGGTCATCTCGTCCTGCGACGGCCAGCAGGAATAGCAGACGATCTTGAACCTGGCGTGATCATGATGGCGCAGCACCGGCAACAGCGAATACGCTGCCGAGTGGCGCCTGAATTCGGAAGCGACGTAGCCAATCACGATCCGCTTGTCCGGATCGAGCTTGCGCGGCGCAAGCGTCCTTCTCGGCAATTTGGCGCCGATCGCATCCCACCAGTATTTTCGGGCCGCCTGCTGCGCGAGGAAATCGGCTTGGGGCAGATAATCCAGCACGAAAATCTTGTATCCGATCGCCTCCGGAAAGTCCGGCGCGATCTCCAGCGCCGCATCGAGATGCGCGAGCGCCGTCGCGATGTCTCCCTGGTTCACATGGCAAGCCGCAAGAAGCGCCAATCCCATCTCCGACCGCGGATTGACTTCGAGCAGCGTCTTGACGCCCGCCATCGCTTGCGCCGTGTTCCCCACGAGGATGTCGATTTGCGCCCTCCAGCACAGCGCGAGCTCGAGTCGTGGCGATTGCGTTAGCGCAGCATCGAGGTCCGCTGCCGCCTGCTCCAGCCGGGACAGGCTCAGATTGAGCCGTCCGCGCTGCAGCAGAATCCTGGGTGACCCTGGCTTGATCGCGAGCGCTGCGTCGAAGGCGGCGGCAGCCTCGTTGAAGTGCCTGAGCTCGAGGCTCACCATGCCCTTGCCGGCGATTGCCTCGGCATGGCGCGGCTGAAGCGACAGGGCGCGATCGAAGCTCTCCTTGGCGCGCTCGAACTTGCCGGTCATCAGCTCCGCCATGCCGCGGTTGCAGAATGCATCGGCATAGTCCGGCTTCAGCCTGATCGCGCGGTCGTGCAGCCCGATCGCCTCTTCGCCGAGACCGATGTGCAGCAGCGTATTGCCGAGATTGGTCAGGGTGATCGGACAATTCGGCTTCAGCGCAATGGCCTTCTCCTGGCACGCGCGGGCGGCCTGAAATTTCTGGAGAGCGAAATACACGGCCCCGAGATTGCCATGGGCGTCGGGCGAACGCGGGTCGAGCGCAATCGCGCGCTCGAGCAGGAATTCCGCCTCATCGAGCCGGCCACCGTCGAACGCGCGCAGGCCGAGCAGGTGCGTGGCGTGGAAATGATCCGGAACCTCTTTCAGAATCTCGCGGCACAGCGTCTCGGCCTCGGCAAGTCTGCCCTGCCCGAGCGCCTCGACCGCGAAGGACATGACGGCGTCCGCCTGCTTCCTCAATTTCTTCTGCAATCGCGCGTTCTGGTATGCGCGCGCGCCGAGACTGCTCTGCAAGGTTTCTCTCCGGAGGATGGTCCGAAAAGAGACGAGCTGATTCGCATGGTGCCAAGCTTGCGGCGCCGGTCAGGCCGGTGAGGCCACCGGGTTGCGGGGGCTCACCGCAGGATCTGGCTCAGGAACAGTTTCGTGCGGGCATGCCGTGGGGCGGCGAAGAACTCCATCGGCGTATTGGCCTCGATGATCTGGCCGGCGTCCATGAACACGACGCGGTTGGCGACCTCGCGGGCAAAGCCCATCTCGTGGGTGACGACAAGCATGGTCATGCCCTCCTCGGCAAGATCGACCATGGTGTCGAGGACCTCCTTGACCATCTCGGGGTCGAGCGCCGAGGTCGGCTCGTCGAACAGCATCACCTTCGGGTTCATGGTCAGCGCGCGGGCGATCGCGACGCGCTGCTGCTGGCCGCCGGACATCTGACCCGGAAACTTGTTGGCCTGGTGCGGGATCTTGACTCGCTCCAGGAATTTCATCGCGGTCGCCTCGGCGTCTTTCTTGGGGATGTTGCGGACCCAGATCGGCGCCAGCGTGCAATTGTCGAGCACGGTCAGATGCGGGAACAGATTGAAGCTCTGGAACACCATGCCGACCTCGCGGCGCACGGCATCGACGTGCTTGAGGTTGGGACCGAGCTCGATGCCGTCGACGACGATCTCGCCCTCCTGGAATTCCTCCAGGGCATTGATGCAACGGATCAAGGTCGACTTGCCCGAGCCCGAGGGCCCGCAGATCACGATGCGCTCGCCCTTCGCGACCGCCAGGTCGATGTCCCGCAGGACATGGAATTCGCCGTACCATTTGTTGAGGCCGGAAATCTTGACGATGGGGTCGGACATGGTGGCCTCGATCAGCTGCGGCGGTGGGCGTTGAGGCGGCGCTCGACGAACAACGAGTAGCGCGACATTCCAAAGCAGAAGATGAAGTAGATGATCCCGGCGAAGGCGAAGCCGGTGAACGCGGTCGACGGCGTCGACCATTTCGGATCCGAGAACGAGGCGCGAAGCGAGCCCAGGAGATCGAACAGTGCCACGATCGAGACCAGCGAGGTGTCCTTGAACAGCGAGATGAAGCTGTTGACGAGGTTCGGAATGACGTGACGCAGCGCCTGCGGCAGCACGATCAGGGAGGTCGTCTTCCACCACGACAGTCCGAGGGCGGCGGCCGCCTCGCCCTGCCCGCGCGGGATCGCAGCGAGCCCGCCGCGGACGTTCTCGGCCTGGTAGGCGCCGGTGAACAGCGCGATGCCGATCAGCGCCCTGACCAGGCCGTCGACGGTGAAATTGCCGGGCAGGAACAGGGGCAGCATGTAGGTGGCGAAGAACAGCACGGTGATCAGCGGCACGCCGCGCCAGAACTCGATGAAGGCGATCGAGAAGATTCGGATCAAGGGAATGGTGGAGCGGCGGCCGAGCGCCAGCGCGATGCCGATCGGCAGCGAGGTGACGATGCCGGTGACGGAGACCACCAATGTCACCAGGAGGCCGCCCCATAGATTGGTCGTCACGATCGGCAATCCGCCGCGATCCAGGCCCATCAGCTTGATGACGATCGCGATGGCAATGAAGGTGGCGATGCTGGATGCCAGAGCCCGCCCGCCGGTGCGAATGCCGCCAGCAAGAAAGAACGCGATCAGGCTGACAATCGCGGCCGTGATGCCGAAATCGGCCCAGACCGGCTGCCCGATCACGTGGACATAATCGCGCAGCCAGGTGAGCGGAAAGATCAACCAGGAGATCGCCGTGCCGACCAGCACGATGAGGCTTCCGACAACCCACAGCAACGGTGCGATGGCGGACGTCTTGCTGAGACTGAGGAGCGCCTGCCCGGCACCGATGATGCTCTCGTCGAACAGTTGCAGCAGGCCGGCCGTCCAGCTCAGGCCGAAGCCCTTGATGCCGCCGCCGTGCAGCAGGAAGAATGCGACCACCGGAAAGGCAACGAAGAACAGGCCGGCATTCAGGCTCTTTGCCGGCAGCCGCGGAACGAGCAGCGGAAGCAGCAGCACGACCGCGAGCAACATCGTGAGGTCGACCCGCCAGCGCTCCGCCTCTGGATAGAAGCCGTAGATCAGTTGCGGCAGTTTCGCCTGGATGTAGGGCCAGCAGGCGCCGACAGCAAAGCCGGCGTTCTCGGCGAGGCACGCGGTTCGGTCCTGGCCGCTCCAGACCGCATCGACCATCAGGAACCTGACGGAGGGAATGATGGTGAACCAGAGCAGCAAGGCGCCCACGATCGTGAGCAGGATATTGGTCGGCGAGTTGAACAGGCGCGTACGCACCAGGCCGATAAAGCCCGTGGTCTTGATCGGCGCGGGCCGCTCGGCGAGCAGGTCCTGGCGGACGAAGCTGCTTGAGCTGATATCGGTCATGCGCCCAGACTCCGGCTGACGCGCCAACCGTAGACGCTCATGACGGCGCTGGTGAGCAGCGAGATCAGGAGATAGATGCCCATCGTCATCGCGATGATCTCGATTGCCTGCCCGGTCTGGCTCAGCGACGTGCCGGCGAACACCGACACCAGGTCGGGATAGCCGATCGCGACCGCCAGCGACGAGTTCTTGGTGAGATTGAGGTACTGGTTGGTCAGCGGCGGCACGATGACGCGCATGGCCTGCGGCACGACGATCAGGCGGAGCGTGGCGCCGCGGCTGAGCCCGAGCGAGGATCCCGCCTCCATCTGTCCCTTGTGAACGGACAGGATGCCGGCGCGCACGATCTCGGCGATGAAGGCGGCGGTATAGGTCGACAGCGCCACCGTAAGCGCCACGAATTCCGGAATGATACGCGAGCCGCCCGCGAAGTTGAAGCCCTTGAGCTGCGGCAGCTCGAAGGTGAAGGGCAAGCCGAACACCAGCATGGTCGCGATTGGCAGCCCGAACAGCAGGCCCAGCACATAGGGCCAGATCCGGATCATGCGCCCTTCCTGGAACAGCGCGCGCCGCGCATGGAAGCGCAGGGCCAGTGACGCCACGATACCGAACACCAGCATCGCCAGGAACGGCTCGAGGCCGCGCTCGCCGATCGGGCTGGGAACGACGAGGCCGCGATTGCTGATGAAGGCGATGCCGAACAGGGAAATGCTCTGCCGCGGATTGGGCAACGCCGCGAGCACCGCGAGGTACCAGAACAGGATCTGGAACAGGAGCGGAAGGTTGCGGATGACCTCGACATAGAGCTCGCCGACGCGCGACAAGAGCCAATTGGGCGACAGCCGGCACAGCGCGACGATGAAGCCGATCACGGTGGCGAAGACGATGCCCACCACCGAGACGACGAGCGTGTTCAGCAACCCGACCACGAACACGCGCAGGAACGTGTCCGAGCCGGTATAGGGGATCAGGGTCTGGTTGACGTCGAAGCCGGCATTGTTCCTGAGGAAGCCGAAGCCGGCGGCGATGTGCTGATTCTCGAGGTTGGCGCGGGCATTGGAGACGATTTCATAGCCGATCCAGCCCAGGATCGCCGCGAAGGCAAACTGGACGGCAACGCCGTTCCAGCCTGCCTTGCCGCCCAGGATGCGCCGGATCTTCAGCGCAATCTGGGCCGGCGGTTTTCGGGCTTCGGTGCTCATGCCGTTGCCGGCCGATCGGGGCGATCAGCGGATCGGCGGCGCGTACTGAAGACCACCCTTGTTCCAGAGATTGTTGACACCGCGATTGATGGCGAGCGGCGAGCCCGCGCCGACGTTGCGGTCGAACACCTCGCCGTAATTGCCGACCGCCTTCACGATCCGCACCACCCAATCCTTGGTCAGGCCGAGCTGTTCGCCGAAATTGCCGTCGCTGCCGAGCACGCGCTTCAGTTCCGGATTTTCCAGTTTCGCCTTCTCGTCGACGTTCTTCGAGGTGACGCCGAGCTCTTCGGCGGTGATCATCGCAAACAGCGTCCATTTCACGATGTCGAACCACTGGTCGTCACCGTGGCGCACCATCGGACCGAGCGGTTCCTTCGAGATGATCTCGGGGAGCACCATGTGATCGTTGGGACTGGCGAGCTTCAGACGATTGGCGTACAGGCCCGACTGGTCGGTGGTGAAGACGTCGCAGCGGCCGGCTTCATAGGCCTTGACGGTTTCGTCGTTGGTGGCGAACGCGATCACCTCGTACTTCATGTTGTTGGCCTTGAAGTAGTCGGCGAGATTCTGCTCGGTGGTGGTGCCGGTCTGCACGCAGACCGATGCGCTGTTGAGCTCGAGCGCCGAATTCACCTTGAGCGACTTCTTCACCATGAAGCCCTGCCCGTCATAGTAGGTCACGCCGGTGAAATTGGCGCCGAGCGAGGTGTCGCGCGAGATGGTCCAGGTGGTGTTGCGCGAGAGCACGTCGATCTCGCCCGATTGCAGCGCCGTGAAGCGGTCCTTGGCGGACAGCGGCACGTACTTGACCTTGGTCGGATCGTTGAAGATCGCCCCCGCAATGGCGCGGCAGACGTCGACGTCGATGCCGGTCCAGTTGCCCTTGTCATCCGGAGAGGAGAAGCCGGGCAAGCCCTGACTGACGCCGCAGGACAGCATGCCCCGGTCCTTGACGGTCTTGAGAGTTTGCGCATCGGCGGCTTCGGCAGAGAGGCCGGCGGCGAGAGCAAGGGTGAGAGCCAGGGTTACGCGTTTCATGGGCTTTGGGCCTTTCAAGGTCGTCTCAAGATCAGGAATGTTGTCTGTGGGGTCATCTCTGCCAGGGCTAATCGTACCAGGGCTAGCCTTGCAAGAGTCATGCTGGAACACCTTGCCGAACACCCGCCGATCCTGGGAGGCCATACCTTAATCCCCGCCGCAGGCGCCCGCCATTACGGCTGTGGCGCAAGGTCCGGTCAGACATTGGATCGAAGGTCGCGGCAGGCCCCTCAACATGCGGCGACTGAATAGCACCTGCGCATCACAGAACGACTGGCCTGCCGGGTCAAGGGGTTGACGAGACTCTTCTGTGTTCTGTTATTAACGACGACGGCCTTTCGGCCCGCCCGCGGGCGCAACGCGCCCGGCGGAAACGCGATTTTGAAAGCAGACGCATGGATTCCTCGCACCCCCAGCAGCAGCACGCCGAGACCCGGCTGGTCACCTCCGGCCGCGACACCAAGGCGCAGAAGGGGTTCGTCAATCCGCCGGTGTTCCACGGCTCGACCGTGCTCTATCCGACCGCCGAGGACCTGCACGCCCATCGCGGCGAGTTCACCTATGGCCGGCACGGTTCCCCCACCACCAAGGCGTTCCAGGAGACGCTGATGGCGCTGGAGGGACCGCAATGCGCCGGCGTCGGCATCGTGCCGTCCGGGCTTTCGGCGATCTCCACCACCCTGCTCTCGGTGCTGAAGACCGGCGACCATATTCTGGTGGTCGACAACGTCTACCGGCCTTCGCGCAATTTCTGCAACGGCATGCTGGCCCGCTATGGCGTCGAGACCACCTATTTCGATCCGCTGATCGGTGCGGGCATCGACAAGCTGTTCAAGCCCAACACGCGTGCGGTGCTGGTCGAGGCGCCGGGCTCGCAGTCGTTCGAGATGCCCGACATCCGCGCCATCGCCGAGGTCGCGCATGCCCGCGGCGCGCTCGTCATCGACGACAACACCTGGGCGACCCCGCTCTATCACCGCTCGCTCGAGCAGGGTGTCGACATCAGCATGCAGGCGGCCACCAAATATATCGGCGGCCATTCCGACATCATGTTCGGCACGATTTCTGCCAATGCCAAGGCTTGGCCGCAGATCCTCGAAGGCATCCGCCTGCTCGGCGTCTGCGCGGGCCCCGACGACGTCTTCCTGGCGCTGCGCGGATTGCGCACGCTGTCGGTGCGATTGGCGCAGCATCATCGCTCCGGGCTCGACATGGCGCGCTGGCTCGCTGCCAGACCCGAGGTCGCGCGCGTGCTGCATCCGGGGCTCGAAACCGATCCCGGCCATGCGATCTGGAAGCGCGACTTCACAGGCGCGTCAGGCCTGTTCAGCATCGTGCTGAAGCCCGCGCCGCAGAAGGCGGTCGACACCATGCTCGATACGCTGAAGCTGTTCGGCATGGGTTTCTCCTGGGGCGGTTTCGAGAGCCTCGCGATCCCCTTCGATTGCGATGCCTATCGCACCGCGACCAAGTGGGCGCCCGGCGGCCCGACGCTGCGCCTGCACATCGGGCTCGAGAGCGTCGATGATCTCAAGGCCGATCTCGATCGCGGCTTCGCTGCCCTGAAAGCGGCAATGTGAGCCTGCTCGCGAGGCAACGCGCCTCGGGACACGGCAACCACGCTCCGGCGGACGCGCAATCGCGCGTCGCGGGAACGCGCCGCTGCCGCAAACGTTAACGTCGATGCGCCAACAAAGAGTTTGATCGGCTCCCGTTTGGCGCTAGCCTCGCCAATCGACTCCAATCCGGACACGGAGCATGGGAACGTTGGTTCTGCTCGATCTCATGGGCGGCGTTGCCCTGTTGCTGTGGGGCTTGCACATGGTCCACAGCGGCATTTTGCGCGCCTTCGGTCCCGACCTGCGGCGCCTGCTCGGCAAGGCACTGAGCAATCGCGCCAGCGCATTCGCCGCCGGCCTCGGGCTCACAGCGCTGCTTCAGAGCAGCACGGCGACAGCGCTGATCACGAGTTCGTTCGCGGCCGAGGGCCTCGTCAGCCTCGCCGCTGCGCTCGCCATCATGTTGGGAGCCAATGTTGGCACGACGCTGATCGTGCAGGTGCTGTCGTTCAACATCGCAGCCGTTGCGCCGATCCTGTTCGTGCTCGGACTCGTCGCCTTCCGCTCCGGCCCGCGCTCGCGGATCAAGGACATCGGTCGCGTCTGTATCGGCCTCGGCCTGATGCTGCTCTCGCTGCACATCCTGCTCGACACGCTGGCGCCGGCGGAGAACGCGCCCGGCGTCCGCGTCGTGATGTCGGCCATCACCGGCGACCCGGTCCTGTGCATCGTCATCGCCGCCCTCGTCACCTGGGCGGTGCATTCGAGCGTCGCCAGCGTGCTGCTGATCATGTCGCTGGCCTATTCGCAGTTCATCTCGCCCGAGGCGGCGCTGGCGCTGGTGCTGGGAGCCAATCTCGGCAGCGCCATCAATCCCGTGTTCGAGGGCGCCAAGCGTGACGATCCCGCGAGCTATCGCCTGCCGGTCGGCAATCTCGTCAACCGCGTGGTCGGGATCGTCCTCGTCCTGCCCTTCCTGAGTGCGATCGCTGGGCACATGCACGCCTGGCAGCCCGATCTCGCCAAGATGACGGCGGCTTTCCACATCGCCTTCAACGTCGGCACGGCCGTCGTTTTCATCGGCCTGCTCGACACCATGTCGCGCCTGCTCACCCGCCTTCTGCCGGATCGCGTGCACGAGGCCGACCCGGCCCGGCCGCGCTATCTCGACGAGACCGCGCTGGAGACGCCGTCCCTGGCGCTCGCCGACGCCGCCCGCGAGACGTTGCGCATGGGCGATCTCGTCGAGGTCATGCTGCGCAAGGTGATGGCCGCGATGATGACCGGCGACCGTGCGCTGGTCGATCAGGTCTCCAAGATGGACAATCTCGTCGACGGTCTCGACGAGGCCATCAAGCTCTACGTGACCAAGCTGATGCGGGGCAGCCTCGACGAGACTGAAGGACGCCGCGCGATGGAGATCATCTCCTTCGCCATCAACCTCGAGCACATCGGCGACATCATCGACAAGAGCCTGAGCGAGCTCGCCACCAAGAAGATCAAGCGGCGCTTCCAGTTCTCGGCGGAAGGGGCCGACGAGCTCGCCGCCTTCCACAAGCGCACGATGGATTCGCTGCGTATCGCATTCGGCGTCTTCATGTCGGGGGACGCCAACGAGGCGCGCAAGCTGCTGGTGGAGAAAACCGCGCTGCGCAACACCGAGCTTGCCGCGGTCGAACGGCATCTCGATCGCCTGCGCGAGGGCCGTCCCGAGACCATCGAGACCACGTCGCTGCATCTGGACGTGCTGCGCGACCTGCGCCGAATCCACTCGCATATCTGCTCGGTCGCCTATCCCGTGCTCGACGCGGCCGGCGAACCCTACCGCAGAACCGAGGCGGATACAGCCACCCTGCCCGCGTCAGGCGCTGCGTCGGCGCTGCCGCGATAGATCAGCGATCCAGCGTCTTCGAGGCGCTGCCGCGGTTCTTCCAGATCAGCATGATGTTCCTGATGTAGATGATGGTCGCGAGCGACTGTCCGAGGATGATGACCGGCTCGCGCTTCACGACGCCGTAGACCAGCGTCATCAGCCCGCCGCCCATCGAGCAGAACCAGAACGCCATCGGCACCACGCTGTTGCCGGCGCGCTCGCTCGCGATCCACTGCACCAGGAAGCGCGCGGTGAAGAACAATTGCGCGACGAGCCCGAATGCGAGCCAGAAATCGAACTTGGCGACGAAGACGTCGTAGAGATAATTGCTCAGCGCCTGACCGTATTGAATGATCATGCGTTCACCTCGGTCACCTCAGGAGTCGGCTTCTTGCGGCGGATCAGCCACCACACCCCGGCGAGATCCATGATTCCGATCCACAGCCGGTCGAAGAAGCCGTAGTTCGATACGCCGGAGTGGCGCGGCCGGTCGATCACGTCGACATAGGCGATCTCGTAGCCCTCGCGGCGCACCAGCGCCGGCAGGAAGCGATGCAGCCCGTCGAAATAAGGCAGCATCAGGAAGACGTCGCGCCGGAACGCCTTCAGTCCGCAGCCGGTGTCGCGTGTGCCGTCTTTCAGGATGGCGTTGCGAACGCCGTTCGCTACGCGCGACTGGAACTTCTTGAAGCCGGTGTCCTTGCGCCCGACCCGCTGGCCGGCGGCGAGCCCGACGCGCGCGCTTTTCTCGACCGCCGCGATCAGGTCCGGCAGGAAGGCGGGATTGTTCTGGCCATCGCCGTCGAGCGTCGCCACGATGTCCCCGCGCGCCGCACGCACACCACTGCGCACGGCCGCCGATTGGCCGCCAGACCGCGCATGGCGGAGCTGACGCAGATTGCTCCGCTGCTTCATGATGGCGGCTAGCCGATCGCCGGTCGAGTCGGTGGAGCCATCGTTGACGTAGATGATCTCATAAGCCCAGCGGCCATCAAGCGCCGCACCGATCTCCGCGATCAGCGGCGCAATGTTCTCGGCTTCGTTGCGCACGGGAACGACGATGGAAACCGAAGGCTGGGGCGTCGACAAAGGAGGCTCTTGGTTGGATTCGGCCTGCGCCTTGGGAACCGGCGGTCCCCGCAGGCAGCCGCTTTTATGGGGCGGATGCCCCGTGGGCAACCCTTTTGAGGCGGCCCCGGGCCGCTCCCGGAAGAGGCACGATGGTGCCGTCGGCGCGGATGGCAAAGCCGAGCCGCCGGGCCGCGAACCAGTAACGCACCGTCATGGCGCCGACCATTCCGACCAGGGCGCCGGCCACGACGTCGCTCGGGTGATGCGCGAGCAGCACCAGGCGCGTCAGCAGGATCACGATTGCGTAAGTGAACATGAATACCCGCAGGCGCGGCCACAGCGCCGAGACCGCAAACGCCAGCGCGAACGCGGCCACTGCATGTCCCGACGGCAGGCTGGCATAAGCCCCCGTCCCCTCGAACGGCACGAAATTGAACGGATTGGCCTTGCCGCCGACGAACGGGCGGCCGCGACCGATGAGATATTTCAGGATCTCAGCGACAAGCGCCGACAGGGCAACAGACAGAAATATGTATTGAAGCCGCGTGCCGAAGCCGAGCAGCACTGCGCGGCGAGTCCCGTGCAGCCCTGCTGCAACGAACGCCACAGCCACCAGCGCAGCCCCCAACACGATCAGCAGATACTCGTCCTTGCCGAAATCGGTGAGGATGCGGATCGGCCACAGGCTGGGCGTGCCGCGCGGCGGCATCAACAGGATCTCGGTCTGATCGACCCCGACCATCAGCACGATGACCAGCGCCGCGCTCACAGCGCTCAGCCAGAGCGAATGCCGCGCCAGCTTTCGGGCGGCCTCGGCCCGGCGCGAATGCGAGGGCGAGCGCACGAGCTGCGCCAGCCCGCGCCAGGACACGGCGAGCAATTGTGCGGGATAGCCGGCACGCGGCGCAATGTCGGTCGGCGCCCGCATCCTACTCGGTGCCTTCGGAACGGAAGATCGAGATCGAGATCGCGCGCCCTTGCGAGAAGTTATAGCCGTCGATGCGCGCGCCGACCTTGTAGCGCAGCCCGATCGCCTCGGCGCGCTGCACGAAGCTGCGCTCCGAGCGCTGCTCGATCAGCGCGAAGCGGCAGCTGCCCTGCCGCAGGAAATCCGCCGCACCGGAGCCGTCGGTGAGCAGGGTCCGCGTCCCCACCAGGAAGACGAGGCTCGGCTCGTGATAACCGGCCGCAGCCGCCTTCGGTCCGACGCAGGTGACGTTGCGAAGCGCGCGCGCGATCTCGATGCTCGGAAACAGCGGCGTCAGTGACGGCAGGACGATGCCGTAGACCGTCACAGCCAGCATCAGGGCTGCTACCAGCGCGTTGAGCAGCGAGCGCTCGGCACGATTGTTGTCGTAAAGCCACCAGGCGAACAGGCCGAAGATCAGCGAGGCCGCGATGAACGGCCAGGCCACGAAGGCCGGCTGCCGCGTCAGCATCACCGACCCGACGACCGCGATGATCGAGGCGGCTGCGGGGATCGCGAACCACCAGGCCGAACCGCGCATCAACCAGGAACGCGACAGCACGCGCCGCTCCACCGCGCCTGCGGTGAGGATCGCGATCGCCGGGTAGAGCGGCAGCACGTAATGCGGCAGCTTGGTCAGCACGGCCTCGAACACAATCCAGGACGGGATCAGCCAGGCCAGCAGGAACTGCGCGCCGGGCTCGCGCCGCGCCCGCCACACCCCGGGCGCCGCCATCGCCGCAAGCGGCGCGCCGGGCCAGAACGTGATCCAGAACAGCGCCAGGTAAAGCCCGGGCGGCGCGCCATGGGATTCCTGGGCGCCCAATTTGCTCAGCATGTCGCCGCCGACGGAGTCCGCGAAGAAGGCCTCTCCCGCGCGCCAGAAGATCGCGAGGAACCAGGGCAGCACCAGCACCAGCATCCACATCAGACCCCAGAGCGGGCGCAGCTTCCACAGCCAGGAGGCATCGCGATCCTGGATCGCAAGCACGACGATGGTGAGACCTGCGAACATCAGGATCAGCGGGCCCTTGATCAGGACGCCGGCAGCGAGCGCGGTCCAGAAGATCGCGGGCCAGCTCCAGGGCGGATGCGTCTCGTCCTCGGCGCGCTGCCACGACAGATAGGCCCGCGCCATCGCCCCCATCGCGGCGACCACGCAGAGCAGCAGCACCGCGTCGGTCTTGGCGAGCCGCGCCTCGACGCCGAGCAGCACCGAGGCGCACATCATCAGCGCCGCCAGCACCGCGGCGCGCCGCGTGACGAAGCCTAGCGCGGCCCAATAGGTCATGAGCACGGCGCCGATCGCCCCGAACAGCGACGGCAGCCGATAGACCCAGATCCGCAATTCGGCTTTCGGCAGCTTGAGCATCGAGGCGGCTTCCACCGTCGCCGATTGCAACCAGTAGATGCCGATGGGCTTCTTGTAGCGGACGTCCTCCTGAAAGCGGATATCGACATAGTCGCCGCTCTCGACCATCTGCTTGGTGGCCTGGGCGAACCGCGCTTCGTCGCGATCGATTGGCGGGATGGTGAAGAAGCCTGGCAGAAACAGCAGCAGCGCGCACAGCACCAGGAAGCCGACCGCGCGCGCATGACTGGCCGTGACGATGTCGAGCATGCGCACGAGTCCACTGCCCGGATTTGCGGGTGATTTCGACTCGCGGGGTGCTCCAAAACGAGGGCTTGGGTAGGTCTCGGCCATTGGTTCCGCTTACGCTGAAACCGCCATCGCCACAACCGCTTAAGGCAGGGTCATTGAATTCGAATGACGACTGTGTCCGCGGCGCCCGTGGCGTCGATCACGGTGACCCGGGCAAAGCCGGGTCCGGGCGGATCGATCAACCTCTGGCGGCGGCCGTCGATCTCGCCAAGCGCGGCGCCGTTAACCATGATCGTCATGGGTAGCACGCCGCCGGCGACTTTGACCGGCATGGCTGCGTTCTCCCGGCTGCCTGATCGATCGACATCGATCCGCGAACCGTTGAGCGGAAACTGAATGTGCAGCGCCTGCTCGCTCCCGGTGCGCACCAGTTCCCCGACCGGGCGGAACCGCTTGAGGGGTAGCGGCAGCTTGGCGTTGCCCGCCACCAGGGTTCCCCTGGGCGCCTTTGGCAACGGGGCAAGCGTCTTGCCGGTCCTGGCAAAGGCGTCGAACAGGATCGGCGCGGCAGCGACGCGCCCGATCAGTCCGGGAACCGGAGCGCCGTCGGGCCGGCCGACCCAGACGCCGATGGTCATGCGGCCATCGAAGCCGACCGACCAGGCGTCGCGATAGCCGTAGGATGTGCCGGTCTTGAACGCGATGCGGTTGTGGGCAGCGTTCTCCGGCGGGGGCGTTCCCAGCAGCACGTTGCCGACCTGCCAGGCCGCGACCTGATCCAGCAGCCGGAGCGGCTCGCGGTCGTCCTGTTCAGTCACGACCTCGCGCAGCGGCTTGGTGGTGCCAAGGCGGGCGAAACCCGCATAGAGCTGGGCGAGGTCCTGGAGCGTCACGCCAACCCCGCCGAGACCCATGGCGAGCCCTGGCGTCTCGTCCTTGGGCAGAACCAGGTTGCCGCCGGCCTGCCGCAGTCGAGACGCCAACCGGCTGGAGCCGACGCGGTCGAGCAGCACGATGGCCGGTACGTTCAGCGACAATTGCAGCGCCTTCCTCACCGGCACCGTGCCCTGGAAGGTCATGTCGAAATTCTCCGGCGCGTAGGAGCCGAAGCGGACCGGCCGGTCGTCGATCAGGCTGTCGGGATGGACAAAGCCGTCCTCGAAGGCGAGCCCGTAGATGAAGGGTTTCAGCGTCGAACCCGGTGAGCGGACGGCGCGGGTCATGTCGACCTGCCCTGCCCGGCTCTCGTCGAAATAATCCGCCGAGCCGACGCGCGCGAGCACGTCGCCGCTTTCGTTGTCGACGACGATGATCCCGACCGAGATGTTCGGCCCGAGCGCGATGGCGCGGTCGCGCGCCAGCGGCTCCAGCACCTTCTGCAGGTTCGCATCGAGCGTCAATTTGATGACCGGCGCGTCCTTGACCGTCGAAAGCGCGGCATCCGAGGCATGCGGCGCCAGGATCGGCATCGGCTTGCGCAGCTTCGGCACGGGCACCGCCTTGGCCTGCCTGGCATCGTCTGCGCTGACCACATGCTCCTCGACCATGCGGTCCAGCACGCGGTCGCGCGCCTTGCGCGCCGCGTCCGGATGGCGGTCGAGCCGGCGGGTTTCCGGCGATTGCGGCAAAGCGACCAGCAGCGCGGCCTCCGCCAGCGACAGCCGCTTCGGCTCCTTGCCGAGATAGGCGATGGAAGCCGCGCGGATGCCTTCGAGATTGCCGCCGTAAGGCGCGAGCGCGAGATAGAGATCGAGGATCTGCTCCTTGCTCAGCGTCCGCTCCAGCTCGATCGCGCGCACGATCTGGCGCAGCTTGGCATGAAGCGAGCGCTGCCGCCGCGGCTCCACCAGCCGCGCAAGCTGCATGGTGATGGTCGAGCCGCCCGAGACGATGTGGCCGCGCGTTCCGAGCTGCAGCGCCGCGCGCGCCAGCGCCAGCGGGTCGAGGCCGTTGTGGGCGTAGAAGCGCTGGTCCTCATAGGCGAACAGCAGTTTCAGATAGGTCGGATCGACGTTCGTCCTGGCATCGACCGGCAGCCGCCAGCGCCCGTCGGCCATGGCATAGGCTCGCAGCAGCTTTCCGTTGCGGTCGACGATGGTGGTGGAGACTTGCCGAGCCTCGTCGAGCGGAAGCGGACCGAGCGAATAGACCCAGCCGACGAAACTGACGATAGCGAGGATGAGGGTGAACGCGAGGGCTGAGAGGGCACGAAGGCCCCTGCCCCGCACTCCGTCATGGCCGGGCTTGTCCCGGCCATCCACGTTCTTGCCAGCGGCGCCCAAGTCCGTGGATGCCCGGGACAAGCCCGGGCATGACGACTGAGAATGTGGCGCCGCGTCGCTCATACAATCCCGCTTACGTTCGAACCCACCACCTCACTTCGCCGCCCGCACCTCGACCGTACCCGTACCGGTCCGCCCATAGCGCGATGGATTATACATATCCTCGACATAGGCCTGCGGCAGCACATATTTGCCGGGCGACACCGCGCGCACGACATAGGCGACGGTGAACGCCGATTTGGAATCCGAGGCGCGGTCGACGGCCGCGGTGAAGCGGTCGTCGCGGAACTCGGTATCCTCGGGCTCCTCGCCGTCCTCGATCCAGTCCAGCGTGCCGCTGTCGCCGGAGGACACCAGCTTGGGATTGTCGATCTCCAGGCCCGCCGGCAGATAATCCGACACCATGATGTGGCCGTACTCAGGCTTGGCCTCGGTGATCTTCAGCACCACCGCAAAGCGCTGGTTCTGCTTGACCTTGCTGATGTCGGCCGGCTTGCCGTCGAGCGTGAAGTAGCTGCGCTCGATCTTGAAGCCGTTGGATGCGGCTGGCTCCGGCGTCACCGGCGAGCCCGACACCGAGACCACCGCCTGCACAGGCGCATCGCCGGTGTTGGTGATCTTCAGCGGCTTGCCGCTCAGCGTGTCCGCCTTGTAGCTGCGGTAGAGCGCGGTCTTGACCGGCTGGCCGTCCACTTCCATGGAGAGGTTCTCCTTGGCCAGTGCCCGCGCCGCCAGCACCAGCCACGCATTCTCCTGCGTGGAGGTGTAGGGCGTCAGTCCGCGCGCGGACTCGACCCGCGACACTGCCTGCGTCAACGTCGCCTTCGGCGCGTTGCCTTCACTGGCGAGCGAGACAAGCGCTGCGGCATCGCGCAGCTGCGAACCGTAATCGGTGCGACCGAACTCCAGCACCGGCTTGGGCGCGAGGCTGTCGAGCGCGGCGGCATAGACCCGCTCCGCGCGGTTGCGGTCGCCGACCAGAGCGAGCGCCGCCGCGAGCTGCGACTTCGCGATCGGCGTTGCGAGATTGGCCAGCTTGGTGTCGGCGAGATAGCGGAGATCGCCGATCGGCGCGACCCCGTTGCGCGCGAGCACGTAGAGGCCGTAGGCGAGATCGCGCCCACCGTCCTTCTCCGGCTCGTTCGCGTTGACCACGGAGTTGCGGATGCGGTCGAGCGCGTTCTTGAACAGCACGTCCGGCACCGCAAACCCCTTCTCGCGGGCGCGGGTCAGGAAGTCCGTGACATAGGCGTCGAGCCAGGCGTCGTCGCCGCCGGCCAACCACAGGCCGAACGAACCGTTCGAGCCCTGGCGCGCCAACAGCCGCTCGATCGCGTCGCGGATGCGCTGGTCGACCTCGGTGTCCATGGCGAGATGCGCGCCGGCGGCGAGATCGTTGACATAGAGCAGCGGCATGGCCCGGCTCGTGATCTGCTCCGAGCAGCCATAGGGATAGCGATCGAGCGCCTTGAGGATCGTCGCCGCATCGAGCGCGGTGGACAGGCTGGCCGAGACCGAGACGCTGCCGGTGCCCGGCACGAGGTCGGAGAACATGTCCGAGGTCAGCGTCAGGCTCTCGCCTTTCGCCAGGGTGCGGATCGAGCGCCGTGCCAGCACCTGCGTCGCCGCCTTGACGTCGAAGGCATAGTGGCGCGCCAGCGCGAGGCCATTCGGGCCCCTGATGTCGACGTCGAGCGTCGCCTGCCCCGCCGCAGTCGCGTCGATCGCGAGCGAGAACGCGTTGCGCTGCTTGGCGGCGAGCTTCACGGTGGTCGCGGGATTGCCGGTCATCTTCACCGGGCCGCCCGTCTTCACGTTGATGACGTAGTCGCCAGCCTGGCCCTCGACATTATCGATCTCGAGATTGACCGTGCCGTGGTCGCCGTTGAGCAGGAAGCGCGGCAGGGTCGTGGTCAGCACCACGGGATCGCGGATCACGACGTCGGTGTTGGCGCGGCCGAGCTTCGTGGCGGTCCACGCCGCCGCCATCACCCGCGCGGTGCCGGCGAACTCCGGGATGTCGAAGCTCACTTCGGCCGTGCCGTCAGCGGCGACCGTGACGATGCCCGAATAGAGCGCGAGCGGTTTTTGCGCTGGCGGTGAGCCCTGGAGCTCACCAGCGCCGGCGTCGCCGCCGGACTTGATCTGGCCGCGTGTGCCCGACATGCCGTCGATGAGTTGCCCGTAGAGATCGCGGATCTCCGCGCTCAGGCGGCGCTGGCCGAGATAGTAATCGTCCGGCGCCGGCGGCTTGTAATTGGTGAGGTTGAGGATGCCGACATCGACCGCGGCGATGACGACCTTGGCGTCCTCGCCCGGATTGAGCCCGTCGAGCTTGACCGGGATCTTCAGCGCCGAGTTCGGCCGGATCAGCGAAGGCGGCGTCAGCTTCACCTGCAGCGTCCGGGCCTGCTTGTCGATGCCGAACCATTTCAACCCGATCGCGCGGCCCGGCATGCGCTGGGCCGCCGCATCGAGCGGACGGCGCAGCGTCGCCACGACGTACGCGCCGGTGCCCCAGTCCTTGCCGACCGGGAGCTTCACCTGTGCGGTGCCTTCCTTGACGTCGATGGTCTGCGTCGTCAGCAGGCGGTCGCCGACCACGTTGACGGTCAGCTTGCCGGCGCTGCGGACATTGACCGACACCGTCATGGTGTCGCCCGAGGCGTATTGCGGCTTGTCGATCGAGGTCTCCAACAGGTCCGGCGTGTCGGCGCTGCCGTCGGAATACCAGCCGACGTCGAACTGCACCGAGGTCACCGGGCCGTCGGCATCGTTGGATTTGACGTCGAGCCTGTAACGACCGGGCTGGGGGCTGAGCGAGATGCGCGATGGCTTGTCGGCAGCAATCGTCACGTCGCCGTCGGCCACGCGGGAGGTCGACTTGACCGGCTCGTACTCCCAATAATTGTTCTGGCGGTACCACTGGTAGCGCGACTCCATCTTCAGGAGCTCATAGCTCAGACCATCACGCGGCAGCGTCTTGCCCTCGGGCGAGACGAACACGATTTCGAACTCGGCCTTGTCGCCCTCGGCGACGTTCTTGTCGCCGAACAGGGGCTTGATGCCGATCTGCGCCGCGGCGGGCGCGACCGGCAGCACGATCTTGCGCTCGACGGCGCGGCCGCCGGTCTCGACCATGCGGATGAAGATCTGCGCCTCCTGCGGCCGGGTCGAGGCCGGCTGCTTGTCCAGCGTGACCGGGAAAGTCGCAACGCCGTTGGCGTCGGCCTCGGGCAGGTTCTCGAGCGGCGTGCGCTCGTTCGAGCTGGTCTCCTCGTCGTCGACGCCGAACTGATAGCCGGCAAAGCCGGGGCGCTCGCTCGCCGGCGCCACCAGCATGTCGCCTTCGAGCTGGAGGCCGGAAGCCGGCGCGCCATAGAGGAAATGGCCGTCCGCCTTCAGCTCCACTGGAGCATTAGCTTTGATCAGCTTGTCCTTGGCCGACAAATCGAATTCGATCCGATCGGGGACGTAATCTTCGACCAGGAAGGTGGTCTCGCCGACGGACGATCCCTTCGGATCGGTGAAGGCGCGCACCCGCCACGTTCCGGTGGGGACGGCCGAGTTGAGGGGCACGGCCAGCGTGCGGCCGCCGGCGCCCTGGTCGGCCAGTACGGCACGGCGGAATTCGACGCCGTCGGGACGCTCGATCACCAGCGTCATCGGCCCGCCGGTGACGGCATTGCCCTGACCGTCGCGCAACAGCGCGGTCAGATAGACGGTCTCGCTGGAGCGGTAGACGCCGCGCTCGGCATAGACGAACGCGTCGGCGCCGGCCGGCACCGCACGTCCCGAAACGCCACGGTCGGAAAGATCGAAGGCGGAGGACTTGAGGCTGAGGAAGGCATAGTCGGCCTTCTCGCCGGTGACGGTGAGCATCGCCGGCGACAGGCCGCCCTCACCGCGCGCGAGCCCTGCTTCGAACAGCACGTGGCCGCTATCGTCGGTCTTGCGGGTGGCCAAAATCTCGTTGTTGCGGGCAACCAGCCGCACCTCTGCCTTGCCGACCGGATCGGTCGAGGCCAGCGAGTTGACGAAGACATGGATGCCGTCATTGCCGGAATAGGCGGAGACGCCGAGGTCGGAGACGATGAACCATTGCGTCGCGAGCTGGGACTCGTCGTCCGAGCCCGGGCCCTTGGCCGCGGCGGTCATCACGTACACCCCGGGCTGGAGCTCGCCGAGCGCCTGGTCCACCGGGAATGCGGTGGTGACGTCCTGGTTCAGCGTCATCGCGGTCGCGAGCTCGCCGGACCAGACCTTGACGCCGCGCTGGTCGCCGAGATCGGAGAGCTGGTATGTCGACAGCGTCCTCTGGAAGTCGCTGTCGACCACCGTGTTGATCAGATTGCGGTCGCCGATCCGGAAGACGTTGATGTTGACCGCGGGCGTGTTGACGCTGACCACGGGAATGCCGCGCTGGCCGGTCCGCGGCAGCACATAGGCGCGGCTGGTGAAGCGCACGAAGGGCTTGCGGTCGCGGACGTAGATGTTGAACTCGGCCGATTTCGGCAGGCCCTCCTTCACGGTGGACGGCAGGCCGGCGCGCAGATTGATGTTGTAGCGCTCGCCGTGCTTCAGCCCGTCGACGCAGAGCTGCTTGCCTTCCGCCGACAGCGCCGGCTTGTCCTGCCCCGCCAGCGCCAGGAACGGCGCGAAGTCGGTCCGCTTGGCAAGCTCTTCCGAGAACTGGAAGCAGGCGCGCGGGCTCGCCGAATCCGAGTCCACGGTGTAGTCGAGCAGCCGGAAGCCGTGCTCGTCGCGCATCTTCTCATATTGGCCGCGGACGTCGGCAACCTCGCGCATGTCGAGCGACAGCCGCAATGCATCCAGCGCCGGCCGCCACAATTTTCGTTCGGCCAGCGACTTGCCGAGCACGGCGAGTGCGTCGGCCTCCTCGCCCGGGTTTCCGGCGCGCTGATAGGCGATATAGGCGGCGGTCGAGGCCCGCTCGAGCAGGAAGGTCTGCTCGCTCGAGCTCTTCGGCGAGATCTGGAAGATGACCTTGGCAAGCCGCAGCCAGGTGCCGGCATCGTCTGGCATGGTGGCCGCGATCTGGCCGAGGACGGACAGCCCGGTGCGGTAATCATTGCGCCGGAAGGCGGCGTCGGCATCCGTGCGCAGCGTCGCGCTGGACTTGGCGACCGGCCCCGCCTCGCTCTTGATCTGGGCCTCCAGCTTGATCGCGGAATCGGCGAGATCGTCGCGTTTGAAGGCCTTGTCGGCGGCCTGCGCAGCCGAAAGGCCGAGCGCCAGCGCGGCGCAGATCGTGACGGCGCGAACAAGACCGATCATGGATGGACTCCCGGAAATCGCGGACGAACGCCGCTTGTCGCATGAAATGCGCGGAAAGGTGACGGCCTCAAGGCGATGGAACCAAAGGTGCAAATCGTCGCAATCGCCATGACAAGGCAAGCCCAGAGGAGACCGATCAAGATACCGCCGCGCGCGCCGTCCTGATGGCGCAGCAATACCGGACCAGTCGACCAGCGGCGGTGTCCCGGAAGCTCCTCAGCGGCCCCGGCGATGCGATCCATCGTCCAGTCCGCTGCCGCTCAACCCGGCACCCTGACACGCCACCGTTCCACTTTGTCGCGGCATTGAGGAAAACGGTTCGGTTCAGGCTTGGCGAAACACCAGATTTTTCATATTGGCATGTTAGATGAACGGCCAGCCCCCAAACCGGGCGGCTCAAAACGGTCCCGTAGCTCAACTGGATAGAGTAGCGGATTTCTACTCCGCGGGTTGCAGGTTCGAGTCCTGCCGGGATCGCCAGTCTTTATACTAACAACTCAGCAGCTTGCGTTCGTATCGGCTCAGTTCTTCCACTCCCCATTTTGGGGTCCTTCTGCGCGCCTGCTCGCTCTTTGAGCGAACCTATGGCTAGATCGACTTAGGCGGGGGAGAAAACTCGAATGCCGCAATGGTTGCAAAACCTGTTCGCAGGTTGGCCGATGATTCGGGCCAACTGGCCGACCTTTATCACGTTGCTGGTGTTGATGGCTGTCTCAATCTGGGGGCTGATGGAATGGAGCTATGGAGGCGTAGTCCGCAACAAAGATAGCATAATCAGCAACAAGGATTCCGAGATCGCCTTCCTTAAGAGCCAGAGAGACGACTACAAAGACAAGCTCAGTGGGGCGAGCCCTGCTGAAGCCAAGGCGAGAATAGACCACCTGGAGGCCCGGCTCGCAGCCATCGAGCCCCGCCGGCTCACGAAGGAACAGCGAGCAACGCTGATCGCAGGTTTGTTAATCCCGATCGGTGACAATCCAACCATCACGATAGCAACGGAGCCAACGGCTGACGCACTCCAGCTTGCAGCGGATTTGGTGTCTGTATTCAAATCCGTCGGCGGTTGGATTGTGGTAGAGTCTTCATTTTTTGGAGTCGGTGCGAGGCCGCGATCTGGGATTCAGATCGCCGTGCCAGATGCAGACAATTTGCCGCCGGCGGCCGTGGCAGTTCAGCGTGCATTTGCATCGGCGAACATCCCCTACGACTTAGTTCGCGAAAGGCCGCAACCGGGTGTTTCAGTCTCTTTGTTGATCAGTCCTAGAATCAACCGGTAACTGGAAGCACAGCATTGCGCTGTGGAGGACGCAGTTGAAGCTATGAGTCCCGCTAGTTGTGATTGAGTTGTCGGTCAAGGCGCTAGATGAGTGCAGAAACAACAACCATACTCAGGGCATTTCTCGGCGGCTTTGCCCCTCTGCTTCTGTATGCCCACGGCTGGTTCAATATCGCGCATTGGAGCGCAGAAAGAAGCGCATCGAGCTCGCACAAGAATTGATGGCCTGCCGGTCTATTCTTGTGGACACATATGGGGCACCAGAATCGGAACGCCGCGATTTCACCCGGCTAGTGGCAAGCATAAGTTTACCTGTTCTCAGAGGACAAAGAGGTAGTCGCTAGCTACGGTGCTTTGCTAAATGACAGAGGCAACCCGAAGCTCTCCGCGTCTTGCCCAAACCAGACTATTGGGGAAGCCGACCCGCAGGCGGCGAATGGCAAGAACGGCGAAGGCGAAGAAGCGCGGGCCGTTACAGCTGCGCAAAACGTCGGTCGCCACTCCGACTGGCTATCTTCAGCGCCCCCAAAGACTGATTACAGTATCAGTCCGCGGGTGCAGGTTCGAGTCCTGCCGGGATCGCCAGCGTTTTTGCCAGTGCCGATCCATCGTCCTTCACGAATGCGTGGGTCACTCCGCTCCGGGCTTTCAACCGAGCACATCGGCCCTATCTATCCGCGGGGCGAAGTGTGCCCGAGAAGGATCCCGATGCCTCAATCCGAATGGACGAGAATGGCTGTCGCATCTGCGGTGGCGATTGTCGCGATGTCGTACTTGGCGATTGACGCAGGCCTCGTGAACACCAATGTGGTGACAAAGCCCATCAAGGTGGCGCAGGCATCGATCGTCGGCGCCGCGATGGGCCAGCACCACCTTGCCTTCGCCGTTCAGGAGTGGGCGCGTCGCGGCGCCGAGAGGCCCGCCCTGGAACACTGCCTGGCGATCGATTGATGCGAGGCGCACGCCTCGTGCGGCTATCGACGAGACCTCGCATTCACCCTTCACCTCTGATGCGCCATCCACCACCGCGCAATTGCGGCGGCCAGATCATTCCAAAGCTCCGTCGGAAGATCCGGGACCGCCACCCGGACGCTGTATTGGTCCGTGGTCGCATCGTGAAACCATTCGGTCGCCGCGAAATCGAAGCCGAAGCTGCCGGCGTGGCGGATGGGAAAGCCCTCCCCGCGCAATTCGCTGCTCATGTCTTCGGCAGCCTGCCGCGCTGCCGCCTCGTTGAGCGCCCGCTTTCCTCGGAGGGTCACGTACAGACCGTGGGTGAAATGAAGCTCGGCCGAGAGCGACGGAAGCTTCGCGGTGAAATATCGAGCCGTGCTTCGGCCGTTGCGCAAGATCGCCGCGACACGCCTCTGCGTGAGGGCCCAGTACGCCGCGCTGCCTGCGAAGGGCGGGAAGTGCGCCGGCAACGCCGCGCCACCGAAAAGCCGCACCGCGTTTCGGGTTTCGGACGCGAGACGTGCCCATTCAACGCCCCCTGCCCGCTGCTGCTGATGCTCGTTCCCTTGCACGAAAACGGCTGAGCCGAGCCGGCCATATTCCGCTCCGAGCGAATCGAGCTTGTTGTGGCTTCGCACCAACACCAGCGGGATTCCGTATCGCCGGGCCCATCTCAGGACACGCCTGATGCGGCCAGACCTGCCGGCGAAGCATGTCGTATCGAAAACCAGGAGATCGAGGCCCGAGCCGTCACAGCGGAGCGCCGCCTCGAAAGCGCCGGCGAAAGAGCAGGAATCCAACAGAAGTATTCGCGGCGCGTTCGCCGGAGCAAATGCATCGCCCAGCGGCAGCTTCAAGGCCTCGAGCCGCAAATGCGGGACGAAGCCCCGGATCAGTTCCAGCGTCTCTCCATAGGAGCCTGGAAGCACCAGGACATCAGCCTTCTCGACGATTTGCGCGGAGGCGAGCAGCACGGCGGAGATCGCGGCCATGCCCGAGGCGGTGTAGACCGCGGTGCTCGTGCAGCCGCAGTCGAACTCATAGAACGAAGGACCGCGCACCGTGAGATCGGCCCGCTGGTAGTCGTAACTGAACGCGAACGGCCCGCTGGCGGGATCGGCCGTATGCGACCAGGCTGTCTCCGTCGCCTTCCACTTCTGCAACTCGTGCTCCGCCCTCAGCGCGGCAGTGATCTGGAATTTGGACCTGACGACCTCGTCGACCGAACGCGGACACGCCAGATCGAACCGGCTTCTCAGGCAGTCATTCAACAGCCTGAGTTCCTCGTGCTTTCGCTCCAGATAGGCTCGAATGGTCTCCATGCGCTTCTTGACGGTTCCGATGGGACGTCAACGTCCGGAACACGCCGTGGGTCCAACGCGCCCGCTGCAACGAACACGCGTCCTCGCAGTTGAATCCACACAAGGAGGACAGCATGGCTGACATCAGAGAGCACATGAAGATCATCGGCAAGGACGGCGCACATGTCGGCACCGTCGATCGCGTCGAGGGCAATCGCATCAAGCTGACGCGCAAGGACAGCCCGGAAGGTCACAAGGACCATCATCACTACATCGATACGAAATATGTCGGCGCCGTCGAAGGCGATATCGTCAAGCTGTCGGTGAATGCCGACGCCGTACCGAAGACGGAAGCCGCCTGAAACACTGAGCTGAAACACTGAGCCCCTTCGGGGGCTTTTTGTTTGTTCACGATCCGACTCCGCTTCGTTCGCAAAGCACGAATCGCGATCGCAAATTGCGAGGCCGAAGATTCGTTAATGACCGGTTCAGCCATGTCGGTCATGCACTCACGAGCACAGGCCGCAGCCGGTAGGCATCGATCGCGGCATTCGACAGCAACAGCCTGCGTCGCTCTCCACGCAACATCATGCGGTCGATCCGGTTCAAGATGAAGCGGGCGGAATCCTTGTGCTCGCCCGTGAGCAGGCCGGACTGGTCGAGATATCGCCAGGCGATCTCGAAAGACTGTGCGCGTAGCTCGGGATCCGTCATAGCCGCACAACGCTGCCGTGGAACGAATGTTCCTGCGCGCCAAGCGCGCGAGCCGTTCATCGCCGCGGATCGATGCGGAACGAACGCGCAATCAGGGCGTTGGACATCCGACTCGAGTGGTGCCGACCTGCCAACCCCGGTCGGCTTTGAAGGACCCCGTGCTTGTCCCCCGAGCACGGGGTTTTTCTCATTCGGCCGCCCTATTCGATCCGAGCCATGTGGCCGGCTGACGATGAGGAGTCGGCATGCTCATCGTGTGGATCGCGGGCGAGCTGATGCCACGCCAGGGCCAGCTGGATCAGCCGTTGCCGGTCGGCACCTTCGGCCTCCGCGGCCCGCTTCATTGCGGCCTCGGCTTCGTGCTGGGGATCGTACTTGGTGCACATGAGGTGACCCTAGCCGGTCATCTGGACAAGCCCATGGCAATTTCGTCCGTATGATTGCGGGGTACTTTCAGGCCTCACGGGCAGATCTGTGAACTACGTCACAGCCTGTCCCCGGCAATCTCCGCTAAACAGCGCTTCGACGCTTCTTGGATGAGGCCCGGTCATGACACGCAAAGCAGCCACGGAAGTCGTCCCGAAGCAGCGACATAGCTCGAACCTGCTTGGCATCGCGTATCTTGGCACCATCGGCGTGGTGATGGTGGCCTGGATCGGCAGCCTGGTCTGGGCCACGATGGCATTCTTCAGCTGGCTCGTGTCCTGACGCGCAAGGCGAGCGATCGTCCTCGTCCGATTGCGCTTTAGAACAGGCAAGACAGCGCCTGAGAGAGTTTGATCCCGCCGCAAACGATCATGGCCCAAAGCGCCACGCTGATCTGGATGGCATCCAGCATGTCCCACATCCCCCGCGAATCATCCGGATATTTTTCTTTGAGACTTGCGTGAGGCGGCCGCCAGCGCCAGCGCTCATTTGAAGCCGGCACACAAAAAAGAGGCGGGCCTGGGCCCGCCTCCGCGCTCAATCCGCTTGGAAAACTCAGTAGCACGCCCGGGGATCGGCCTGCACATATTGGCCGTTCGGATAGCGGTAGTAGCAGGTGCCCTGCGCCCAGTAGTAGCCGGGCTGGGATGCAGCGGTGGCGCCGGCGATCGCGCCCGTCGCGCCGCCGAGAACGGCGCCCGCGGCGGCTCCTGTTGCGTTGCCCGAGATCAGGCCGCCCAGCACGCCACCGACGATCGCGCCGCCGAGCGCGCTGGCGCCGGGGTCAGCCGGTGGCGGAGGCGGAGGTGGTGGCGCGTAGGCGACGGGCGGCGGGGCATAGGCCACCGGCACGTCGTCGATATAGTCCTCCGAGATGTAGGCAGGCGGACCAGCCATTCGCTGCGGATAATAATACCAGACGCCGCCAACGTCCCACCACCAGCCGGAGCGTCCGTTGCGGACCTCATGACGCCAGCGGCCGCCTTCCCAGGCGCGATTGCCGCGATAGGTATGTCCGCCCCAGTCGCGCGCCAGAGCGGGGCCGCGGGCGACGTGACGTCCCGGCGGCGGACCGCCGGCACTGTGCCGGGCGGGACCCGCATGGGGCTGCTGGTCGACGGGCCGGCCCGCCTGCTGTGGCGGGGGACCTTTGCGCATGTTCTGATTGGTCGGGGCTGGCGCGCCTACGCCTTGGCGGGCCGGCGGCGGGCCGGCATCCCTCGTCGGCCTGGCGTCCTGAGCCTGCGCCGAAAGCGCGAGCAACGACACGGCCGAAACCAATGGAATGATGATCTTCATGCGTTTAGACGCACTCATGCGTGCTCGCCCCCTGCTCTCTCGATCGCCGTCATTCCCAGCGCGATAGACGATTCGCCGCGCGCCGGGCCGATGCGGGCCGACATAACTGACCTGCTTGATCGGCTAAGTCCCGTTACAAATGATTAAGATCACGGCAATTTTTGGCCTCAACGGCCTCCCGGCGGGCCGCCCTGAAGCGCCTCTAGCGAGCCGGCTCAATCACGTTGCAATTGCTTCGCCCGGACATCAGGCAATCCTGCATCTTGCTGGCTGCGGTGAGATCCCGGGCAAGCCACCAGCCCACGCCAAGAATCACGATCGCGATGATCAATCCGGCGATCGCGCCGCGGCGGTCGTCACCGGGCTGGCGCTTGGGTCGACTGTTCGGGCGAGGATTCGGCTTCTCGCCGGGTTCGGATTTGGGCTCGGACATGGCCGCCTGATCGCGCTGGCGAGCCGGCTTTATCACCTCTGCGGCGTCGCGTCACATCCGGATCAGCCTGCCCCGAGTTCAGCCCCGGGGCGGCGGGGTCGCGTCCTTGCGTGAGGTTTCGATGGCCGGGATCGCCCGCTGGACCCGCGGTGCGCAGGTCGTGAGCACGAATGCGGTCTGGCTGCATTCCCAATCCGCCCCCAGCACGGCACTATCGACCGCCTGCGGGCGCGCGAACAGCACTGCGGCGCCGGTCGCGCCTGCCAGGACGAAGGCGATTGCGAGCGCCTTCAGGCTCGGTCGGAAGGTCATCATGCCCGTGCTCCGTCTCGTTCCGGGCGGACGCTAGGCGTCGCGCTCGTGCTCCCTTATGAGGGACATCACAATTCAGCAGTTTTTCCGGGCTACGAGAGATCGTCGGGGGGCGATTTTTCGTTGACCTGATCGGCTGCGATTATGGGTGGCTTCGCGACGCGCGCCGATGTACACGCTACAGCGTCGCGTGGCGCCTGCTATGCCCAGCCGACGTACCAACAGGCACGAATGTAGGATCGAAAGCGAGGAAGACAAGGCTCGTAGATGAGTGGATTCAGGGAACCCGGCTTCACGGACCGGCAAAAGGCGGCGCAGGAAGCCCGCAAAAATCTTTTGAACAAATTCAAATCGCAACCGGGCCCCGACGATCCGGCGGTGCTCGCGCGCCGTGCTGAACGCGAGGCACTCGCGGCCAAGCGCGCCGAGGCGAAGGCTGCGCGCGAGGCGGAGAAGGCCGAGCAGAAGCGCATCGAGGAGGAAGCCAAGGCGGCCGAAGCCGAACGGATCGCCCGCGAGGCCCAGGAAGCCGCCGAGAGACTGGCTGCGCTCGAAGCCGAGCAAAAGGCCAAACGCGACGCGCGCTACGCCGCCCGCAAGGCGAAGCGCAAGTAACACGTAACAAGTAAGGTGCGCTCGTAGCGCCCCATTGAACTTGAACCAAAGCACCGTTCCGGAGGCGGCCTCAAAGGCCGCCGCCGGAATTGGAGGTTGCGCGGCCTGCCCGAGGCAGGCGCGCTACGACCACGACGACGATCAATTCTTCTTCATCATCCCGTCGTCTTTCTTCATGCCGTCCTTCGACATGTGGTCCTTCTTCATGCCGTCGTCCTTGGACATGGTATCCTTCTTCATCATGCCGTCCTTGGACATCGTGTCTTTCTTCATCATGCCGTCATCCTTGCCCATCTTGTCCTGAGCAAAGGCGGCCGGGGCAAACGCGAGGCCAAGCGAGAGAGCGGCAGCCGAGACGCCGAGCACGATGCGGGTGCGAATGGTCATGGTTCAACTTCCCTTCGAGATGGAGTTTGTCAGCGACGGACGCCGCTATTCAATCCCGACGGATCGCCAGCCGGCGTTGTTACGCCGCCGCCGACAAATTTCGGTGAGCCTTCCCCTATTTCTCGTTCGGCGTACTTCCGGGCTCGTAACCAGGAAGTGTGCAGCGCAGCACGGCCAGCACTTGCCCGGACATTCGGTCTCGAACTATCAGATGAGAGAATATCGGGTGGAAGACCGGCTAGGATGGGCCTCCCTGCCGGTCTGAAGGACTAGACCGAAATCACACCAACAAGAATCGTCCAAGGAAATCACGCCATGCTCACGCGCCGCCATCTGCTCGCGACCGCCGTCGCTGCGCCCGCCATCCTCCGCTTCGGCACCGGTACGGCGCACGCCGCGACCACGCTGAAGATCTCGCACCAGTTCCCGGGCGGCACCATCGACAAGGGCGATTTCCGCGACCGGCTCTGCCGCATGTTCGCCGCCGAGGTCAGCAAGCGCAGCAATGGCGACATCGCCGCCGAGATCTATCCGAACTCCTCGCTGATCAAGACCAACGCGCAGTTCTCCGCGATGCGCAAGGGCGCGCTCGACATCAGCCTCTATCCGATGCCCTATGCCGGCGGCGAGGTGCCGGAGACCAATATCGGCCTGATGCCGGGCCTCGTGACCACCTACGACCAGGGCCTGCGCTGGAAGAAGGAGCCGGTCGGCAAGGCGCTGACCGATTTCCTCGCCGACAAGGGCATCATCCTGCTCACCTGGGTCTGGCAGGCCGGCGGCGTCGCCAGCCGCTCCAAGCCGATCGTCGCGCCCGAAGATGCCAAGGGCATGAAGGTGCGCGGCGGCTCGCGCGAGATGGACATGGTGCTTCAGACCGCCGGGGCCTCGGTGCTGTCGGTCCCCTCCAACGAAATCTACGCGGCGATGCAGACCGGCGCCTGCGATGCCGGCATCACCTCCTCGACCAGCCTGATCTCGTTCCGCCTCGAAGAGGTCGCGAAGTCGCTGACCTCGGGCGCGGGCGCCTCCTACTGGTTCATGCTCGAGCCCCTGATGATGTCGAAGGCGATCTTCGACAAGCTGCCGAAGAACCATCAAGACATTTTGCTCGCGGTCGGTACCGAGCTCGAAGCGTTCGGCCGCAAGGGCGCACAGGATGACGACGTCGAGGTCGCCAAGGTCTACGAGAAGGCCGGCGCCAAGGTCTCGGCGCTCGACGCCGCGACCGTCGGCAAGTGGCGGGACATCGCCCGCGACACCGCCTGGAAGGACTACAGCGCCAAGACCGCGACGGCCGCAAACCTGCTCAAGCTCGCCATCGACGTCGCGGCATGAGTCACGGTCCGCTTCCGGACCGCGACGACAAGACGATCGCTGCCGCAGGGACCGGCCTTGCGCCAGCGATCGATCGCGGTCTCGCCGTCCTCAACAGCATCATCGTGGTGTTCGCGTCGATCGCGCTGGTCGCGGCCTGCACCATCCTGAGCTACAGCGTGCTCAGCCGCGCTCTGTTCAAGGCCGCCAATTACTGGCAGGACGAGGCCGCCGTGTTCCTGCTGGTCGGCGCGACCTTCATGACGGCGGCCTACGTGCAACAGAACCGCGGCCATATCGGCATCGAGGCCTTCGTCGGGCTGCTCTCGCCGCTGGCGAACCGGATCCGGCTCTGGCTGGTCGACGCCGCCACGTTCCTGTTCTGCGCCTTCTTCACCTGGAAATCCTGGACACTCGCCCATGAGGCCTATGTCGACGGCCAGGTCTCGAACTCGATGTGGTCGCCGCCGCTCGCCATTCCCTATTCGCTGATGGCGCTCGGGATGAGCCTGCTCTGCATCCAGATCCTCGTGCAGCTTGCGCTGCCATTCGTCGGAGCCAGGCGGCCATGAGCGTTTTCGGTATCGGCGTCGCTTACGGCATCGTGACGCTGCTGGTGATGTTCTCGGGCATGCCGATCGCGTTCGCGCTCGGTGCGGTCGCCGTCGTGTTCATGGGCATCTACATGCCCTCGGCCTCGCTCGATACGGTCACGCAGAACGTCTACGAGGAAATGGCCTCGATCACGCTGCTGTCGATCCCGCTCTTCATCCTGAAGGGCGCGGCGATCGGCAAATCGCGCGCCGGCCAGGATCTCTATTCGGCGCTGCACGCCTGGCTGCACCGGGTCCCCGGCGGCCTCGGCGTCGCCAACGTGTTCGCCTGCGCGCTGTTCGCGGCGATGGCGGGCTCCTCGCCTGCGACCTGCTCGGCGATAGGCTCGGCCGGCATCCCCGAGATGCGCAAGCGCGGCTATTCCGGCGGCTTTGCCGCAGGGATCATCGCCGCCGGCGGCACGCTCGGCATCCTGCTGCCGCCCTCGATCACCATGATCCTGTTTGCGGTCGCGGCCGAAAAGTCACTGGGGCGGCTGTTCCTCGCCGGCATCGGACCGGGCCTGCTGCTGGTCACCCTGTTCGGCGCCTACGCCGTGATCCGCTTCCGGCAGGAATATGCCGCGGCTGAAGCGGTCTACAAGAATGGCGGCCCCGAGGCTGCGATCCTGACCCGCGACGAGTACACGCTGGCCGAGCGCTTCAGCGTACTGCCGCGCGTGATCCCGTTCGTGCTGCTGCTCACCGGTGTCATGATCGCCCTCTATGGCGGCTACGCCACGCCGTCGGAGACCGCGGGGCTCGGCGGCCTGCTGGCGCTGGCGCTGATCGCCGCGATCTACAGCGTGTGGCGGCCGAGCGACCTTGCCCCCATCATGAAGTCGACGATCCGGGAATCGACCATGCTGATGATGATCATCGGCATGTCACTGCTCTATTCCTACGTGATGAGCTATCTGCACATCTCGCAATCGGTCGCCGAATCCATCGTCGCGATGCACCTGCCGCGCTGGGAGCTGCTGTTCGCGATCCTCGTCATGGTGGTCGTGCTCGGCTTCTTCCTGCCGCCGGTGTCGATCATTCTCATGACCGCGCCGATCATCCTGCCGCCCCTGCGCGCCGCCAATTTCGACATCATCTGGTTCGGCGTGGTCATGACCATCGTGATGGAGATGGGGCTGATCCATCCACCGGTCGGCCTCAACATCTTCGTCATCCGCAACGTCGCACCGGACATTCCGCTCAGCGAGGTGATCTGGGGCACCCTGCCCTTCGTGCTCTTGATGATGCTCGCAGTGCTGCTGCTGTGCTTCGTGCCGGGGATCTCGACCTGGCTGCCGGATCTCGTGATGGGGCCGGACGGGAGCAGGTAGCCGCAACCACACCTGCTGTAGGGTGGGCAAAGCGAAGCGTGTCCACCACTTGTTGACTATCGCGGTGAGATGGTGGGCACGGCGCTAACGCGCCTTTGCCGACCCTGCAAGTTCCGTGGTTATGGCTCGCTCTTCCGTCGCGACTTCGGCGCATTCGCCACCACCTGCAACAGGTCCTTGCGCACGGCCTCGATGTGCCGCTCCAGGAAGCGGCAGGCCTCCTCGACCTTCCGCGCGCGGCAGAGCGCGATCAACTGGGCATGCTCCTTTTCCGCTGTCCCCATCGCCTTGGTGTTGGAGAGCTGCAGACGCGTGTAGCGGTCGCTGGTCTGAAGCAGTGACAGCACGATCGCGCGCGTACGGGGCTGCGGCGCGTGCACGTAGAGCGCCATGTGGAAGTCGGCGTTGAGCTGGCCCCATTCGCTGACATTGCGCGCCTTGATCGCCTTCTCGAAGCTCTTGTGGATGTCGTCGAGCCCCTCGAAATCCTCCGCGCCGAAGCGCGGCGCCGACTGCGCCAGCAGCCGCGGCTCCAGGATGCGGCGCAGGTCGAAGACGTCGTTGATCTCGTCCAGTGACAGCTCGGAGACGATGGCGCCCTTCTGCGGCACGATCCGCACCAGGCCTTCCGCCTCGAGCTGGAACAGCGCCTCTCGCACCGGGATGCGACTGACGCCGTAAGCATCCCCGAGCGCGTCCTGGCGCAGCTGGGATCCGGCCGGATAGGTGCCGTCGAGGATCGCCTGCCGGAGCTGATCGACGATCGCAGCCGACAGGGTGCGATGCTTCAGAGGCTGTTTCATCTGACCTTCTGTTGTCCTTCCCGACTCGTTCGGCCGACGCGGTCCCTGTCTTGCATGTCGAGGTGCCCGGCAAAAGCCAGCCGCTCCACAAAAGCAAAGTGCCCAGCAAAAGCGCGCCCTGCCGCAGAAATGACCGCAAACTCCGTTTGACTCCCAAATTGTATAAATTATACATTTGGCAATCGCACGACAATTCTTCGGGAGTTGGGGCCTCTTTCATGATCGAGCAGACCATGCCGGCCACGCGCGCGCTCAGCCTCCGACGTACGATCGTACGGATGTCGGGCGGCCTGCTCGCGCTCGAGCGCCTCGCGCTCATGGGCCTGATGTACCTGCTCACCGGACTGATCCTGGTGAACGTCGTCACCCGCTACTCGCATTTCCCGATCTACTGGATCGATGAATCCGCGGTCTATTGCGTGGTCTGGCTGACCTTCATCGGCGCCTCCGCGATGACGCGGCTGCGGCTCGACTTCGCGGTCACGATGCTGACGGAGCGGCTGTCGCTGCGGCACCAGAAGACCGCCAAGGTGATCTCGACCGGCCTCGTCGTCGTGTTCGGTGTCGCCCTGATCGTCACATGTGTGCTCTGGATGGACCCGGTTGGTCTCGCCCGCGCCGGCTTCGACGGGCGCAAGCTCGCCGCCGAAACCTTCAACTTCCTCTACACCGAGCGCACCCAGACGCTGAACTGGCCGACCTGGGTGCTCTATCTGACGCTGCCGATCTTCGCGGTGTCGATGACCATTCACGGTCTCGCCAATCTGCTGGAAGATCTCGAGCTGGTCCCGCGCACCGCGCCGAAAGGCTTTCAGCTCTCCGAGCTGGACGGGGTCAACTGATGATCACGTCAGCGGCCTTCGTGGCGTTCATGCTGGTCGGCGTGCCGATCGGCCTGTGCCTGTGCCTTGCCGGCCTCGTTTACATCGCGGCATCCGGCAACCCCGTGCTGTTCCAGTCCTATCCGCTGCAGCTGTTCGGCGGCGTCGACAGCTACGGCCTGATCGCCATCCCGCTCTTCATCCTGATCGGCGAGATCATGAACGGCGGCGGCATCACACGGCGCATCGTCGACATGGCGATGGCCTTCGTCGGCTCGCTCAAAGGCGGTCTCGCCTACGTCAACATCCTCGCCAACATGTTCATCTCCTCCATCCTGGGATCTGCGACGGCGCAGGTCGCGATCATGGCCCAGATCATGGTCCCGGAGATGGAGAAGAAGGGCTACGACAAGACCTTCGCAGCGGGGCTGACCGCCTATGGCGGCATGCTCGGCCCGATCATCCCGCCGTCGGTGATGTTCGTGGTCTACAGCGTGCTCGCGCAGGTGTCGGTCAGCGACATGCTGATCGCCGGCATCGTGCCGGGCGTCATTCTCACCGTGATGTTCTGCCTCGTCATCGCGCTGATGGGGTACGTCTACAACTATCCCCGCGCGGACTACCAGACGCCGCGCCAGCGCGTCATGACGATCCTGCGGACCTCGCCGACGCTGCTGATCCCGATCGTCATCGTCGGCACCATCCTCGGCGGCCTCGCCAACGCCACGGAATCCGCGGCCGTCGGCGCGGTCGCCGCAGCGCTGGTCGGAAAGTTCTGGACCAGGGAGTTCCAGTTCTCCCAGCTGCCGCAGATGATGCTGCGCAGCGCCATCTATTCGGCAATCGTGCTGTTCCTGGTCGCAGCCGCCGCCGTGTTCTCCTGGGTCCTGATCTTCGGCAAGGTGCCGCAGGAGACCGCCGCCTGGATCCAGACGGTCGCCAAGGACCCGGTCAGCTTCATGCTGATCTGCAACGTGATCCTGCTGGTGATCGGCACGGTGATCGACGGCATTCCCGGCCTGATCATGACCGTGCCGATCCTGCTGCCCGTGGCAACCGAAATCTATCACATCGACCCCCGGCAGTTCGGCGTCGTGGTGGTGATCAACCTGGTGCTCGGCCTGCTGTCGCCGCCGGTCGGGCTCTGCTTCTTCGTCGCGGCAGCCGTCACCGGCGCCAAGCCCGGCAAGATGTTCATGGTGACGCTGCCCTTCTTCGTCATCTCCTGCGTCCTCCTGGTGCTGCTCTCGCTCTACCCGTCGCTCTCGCTGATCCTCGTCAAATAGGCCGTCCAATAGGAGCCCGACCATGTCGCTTTCACGCCGCCGTTTTCTCGCCGCCGGTGCCGCCGCCTCGGTGTTTGCCCCATCGCTGGCGCTCGCCCAGGCCAAGGAATTCCGCCTCGGCCTGATCACGCCCAACGGCCATTCCTGGAACAAGGCCGCGCTCAAATTCGGCGAGGATCTCAAGTCCGCGACCAACGGCCGCCTGACATTGACCGTGTTCCACTCCGGCCAGCTCGGCAACGAGACCGCGATGATGCAGCAATTGCAGTCCGGCGCCCTCGACATGGGCTTCATCCAGGCCGCCGAGCTCGGCTCGCGCGTGCCGCACATCGCCGCGATCAACGCGCCCTACATCGTTCGCTCGACGCCTTCGGTCGCGAAGCTCGTGCGCCATCCGGCGGCGGTGAAGCTGTTCGACGTGCTGCCGCAGGAAACCGGAACGATCGGGCTCGGCTGGGGCATCACCGGCATGCGCGCCGTGTTCTCGTCCAAGGATCTGCACTCGCTCGCCGACATCAAGGGCATGAAGCTGCGCATCAATCCGACGCCGGTCTATCGCGATTTCTATTCTTCGCTGGGCGCCGCCCCGACGCCGATCCCGACGCCGCAAGTGTTCGATGCCATGGCCAACGGCCAGGTCGACGGCCTCGAGGCCGATCTCGAATTCTCCTGGAACCAGCGCTTCGACAAGGTGTCCAAGGTCATCCTGCAGATGAACGCCGTCTTCATGCCGATGGCGGCGGTCGTCTCCGGGCGGGTCTGGCAGTCGCTTCCCGCGGCCGATCGCGAGCTGATCACCAGGACGATCAAGACGACGCTGGACGCGCAGATCGACGAGCTCGCCGGCAACGAGCCCGCGCTGATCCAGAACTTCAAGAACGCGCCGATCCCGATCCGCCAGGTCGACGCCAAGGACACCGAGGCCGTCATCGCGGAATTCGACAAGATCTGGTTGCCGAAAGCCCCCGTCCTCGCCGAGCTGCGCAAGGTCGGCGCGACGCTCTGATCCCATCCATCGCCCTCACGTCAATGCCCGGCGGATCGAACGATCCGCCGGCACAATTCCAATCGGAGCCAAGCAATGAGCCCACGCATCTCCTGGGAAGGCGTCTTCCCGGCCGTCACCACGCAGTTCAACGACGATCTGTCGCTCAATATCGACGCGACCGCCAAGGTCATGGACGGGCTGATCCGCGACGGTGTCTCCGGCCTGATCGTCTGCGGCTCGGTCGGCGAGAATACCTCGCTCGAGCGCAAGGAAAAGATCGCGATCATGGAAGCCGCCAAGTCGGTCGCGGCCGGCCGGGTGCCGGTGCTGTGCGGCATCGCCGAATTCACCACGGCCTTCGCGGTCGAAACGGCCAAGGAAGCCGCGCGCGTCGGCATCGACGGCGTGATGGTGATGCCGGCGCTGGTCTATTCCTCCAAGCCGCACGAGACCGCCGCGCATTTCCGCGCCGTCGCCAGCGCCACCGACCTGCCGGTGATGCTCTACAACAATCCGCCGATCTACAAGAACGACGTCACCCCGGACATCCTGGCCTCGCTCGCCGATGTCGAGACCGTCGTCTGCTTCAAGGATTCCTCGGGCGACACGCGGCGCTTCATCGATACCAGGAACATGGTCGGTGACCGCTTCGTGCTGTTTGCGGGCCTCGACGACGTCATCGTCGAGAGCGTCGCCATGGGCGCCGTGGGCTGGGTCTCCGGCATGTCGAACGCTTTCCCACGCGAGGGCGAGACGCTGTTCCGCCTCGCCAAGGCGGGGCGTTTCGCCGAGGCGATGCCGCTCTACGAATGGTTCATGCCGCTGCTGCACCTCGATGCACGCCCGGACCTCGTCCAGTGCATCAAGCTGTGCGAGCACATCATGGGCCGCGGCACCGCGCTGACGCGCCCGCCGCGCCTTGCGCTGCTGCCGCAGGAGAAGGCCGAGGTCGAGGCGATGATGGCCAAGGCGCTCAAGAACCGGCCGCGCCTGCCGGATGTCGGCCTGAAGGCGGCCTGACCGCAGGTCCCGTAGAGTGGGCAAAGCGACTTGTCCGCCGTAGCTCGCAGAGCGAAGGCGGAAGCGTGCCCACCACACCTGGCTCGATCATGGAGAGATGGTGGGCACGGCGCTACGCGCCTTTGCTCACCCTACAAGAGCGACGATAGCTCTCTCAGCCGTCATTGCGAGGAGCACTTGCGACGAAGCAATCCAGAGTATTTCCGCGGAGGGATCCTGGATTGCTTCGCTACGCTCGCAATGACGGAGAACTAGGAGACAGCCCGCTTCCTCCTCGCGTTCAGCGCGGACGCCACGCGGCTCACGGGCGGCTTGCCCAGCACGCCGCTCATCGCGTTGGTGGCCGCCAGCAGCTTGTCCATGTCGACGCCGGTCCTGATCCCCATGCCCTCGAGCATGTAGACGACGTCCTCGGTCGCGACGTTGCCGGTCGCGCCCGGCGCATAGGGGCAGCCGCCGAGGCCGCCCGCAGCGCTGTCGATGACGCGGACGCCCTCTTCCATCCCTGCATAGAGATTGGCGAGCGCCTGGCCGTAGGTGTCGTGGAAATGCATCGCGAGCCTGGCGGGAGGGATGCTGGCACTGACCGCGCGCAGCATCTCCTTCGCCTTGGATGGCGTGCCGACCCCGATGGTGTCGCCGAGCGAGATCTCGTAGCAGCCGAGCTCGAACAGCGTGCTGGCGAGATCGGCGACCGCCTTCGGCTTGATCTCGCCGTCGAAGGGGCAGCCGAGCACGCAGGAAATATAGCCGCGCACCTTCACGCCATCGGCCCTGGCGCGCGCCAGCACCGGCTTGAAGCGCTCGATGGACTCCGCGACCGTGCAGTTGATGTTGGCGCGCGAAAACCCTTCCGAGGCCGCCGCAAACACCGAGACCACTTCGGCGCCCGCGGCACGCGCGGCGTCATAGCCCTTCTCGTTCGGCACCAGCACGTGGAATTCGGCGCCCTTGATGTGGCTCACTCCGCGCAGAACCGCGTCGGAGCTAGCCATCTGCGGGATCGCCTTGGGCGAGACGAAGGCGCCGACTTCGACCGTTTGGAGGCCGGCCGCGACCAGCGCCTCGACGAAGGCAATGCGGGCCTCGACGCTGACGGGCGTCTTCTCGTTCTGGAGACCGTCACGCGGCCCCATTTCGATGATGCGGACGGGATCGCTCATGTCACTCTCCGGAAGGCTCGACGACGGCGAGCTCGACGCCCTCCTGGACGATGTCGCCGACCTTGCACCTGATCGACTTCAGCACGCCGGCAAAGGGCGCGCGCAGTGTCTGCTCCATCTTCATGACCTCGAGCGTCAGGATCGGCGCGCCCTTCTCGAGCTTCGCCCCCTCCTCGGCGAGCACGGCGACGACCGTGCCCGGCAGGGGTGCCGCGATCTTGTCCTCGCCGGCCTGCTCCTCGCTCTCGCCGCCGAACGGATCCACCCAGTGCAGGTCGAACCGGCCGTTGCGCGTGCGCAAGTAAAGCTCATGGCCGTCGATCACGGCCGCGACGGACGATTTGACGCCGTCGAGCGTCAAGTCGAAGCCGCCTTCCTTCGCCGTGGTCATGAACGCCAGCTCGCGTTCGCCGATCACGAGCGTCGAGGGGCCACTCCCGTAGTTCAGCGTGATCTTCTGCTCCGGCCCGTGCCCGACACGGAAGGCAAAGTTGCGCTGGCGGCGGCCGACCGGCTGCCAGCCGAAGGTCTGCCAGGGCGAATTCGCCTGCGCACGGGCGGCCTGTCGCTCGTCGTTGAGGATCGCAGCCACCGCGGCGCAAAGCTCGAGCTCGCCGGGCGCCGGCGCGGCCTGTGTCAGGACCGCCAGCTCGCGCTCGATGAAGCCGGTGTCGATCGCATTCGTGCGCACCTTGGGATGCGTCATCAGCGCCGACAGGAACGGGATGTTCGTCACGATGCCGCGAACGTCGGACTCTTCCAGTCCCCGATTGAGCCGCTCGATCGCGACGTCCCGCGTCGGCGCCCAGGCGATCATCTTGGCCAGCATGGCGTCGTAGTACGGCGAGACCGCATCACCTTCGCGATAGCCGGCGTCGATGCGCAAGCCTCCAGCTTCTGCCGGCAACCGCCAGGTCGAGATCCTGCCGACCGACGGCATGAAGTTCTTGGTGGGATTCTCCGCATAGACCCGCGCCTCGACGGCATGGCCGTTGAGCCGGATCTCGTCCTGCTTCAGCGGCAGCGCCTCGCCGAAGGCGACGCGCAGCTGCCACTCGACGAGGTCGATGCCGGTGATCAGCTCAGTCACGGGATGCTCGACCTGCAGACGCGTGTTCATCTCGATGAAGAACACGTCCTTGCCGTCGGAGACGAACTCGATCGTGCCGGCGCCGACATAATTCACCGCTCCGGCCGCCTTTCGCGCGGCGGCGCAGACCGTCTCGCGCTGCGCGGCATTGAGGGTCGGCGACGGCGCCTCCTCGATCACCTTCTGGTGCCGGCGCTGCAGCGTGCATTCGCGCTCGAACAGCGAGAGCAGATTGCCATGGCTGTCGCCGATCACCTGCACCTCGATATGCCTGGGATTGTCGACATATTTTTCGATCAGCATGCGATCATCGCCGAACGCCGCCAGAGCCTCGCGCTTGGCGCTGACGATCGCGGGCCCAAGCTCGGCCGCCGAACGCACGATCCGCATGCCGCGGCCGCCGCCGCCGGCGGAAGCCTTCACCAGGATGGGGAAGCCGATCCTGTCCGCGGCCTTGGAAAGCGTCGCCTCGTCCTGGGCCTCGCCGTGATAGCCAGGCACCAGCGGCACGCCGGCCTTCTCCATCAGCGCCTTCGAGCCGGATTTCGAGCCCATCGCAGTCATCATTTCGGCGGTGGGCCCGACGAAGACGAGCCCCGCTTCAAGGCAGGCCTGCGCGAACTCGGCGTTCTCCGACAGGAAGCCGTAGCCGGGATGCACGGCCTCTGCCCCGGTCTTCCGTGCGGCCTCGATCAGCCGCTCGACACTGAGATAGCTGTCGCGGGCCCGCGCGGGCCCGAGCAGCACGGCTTCATCCGCGAGCGCGACATGCATCGCGTCGCGGTCGGCCTCGGAATAGACCGCGACCGTGCGCAGGCCCATGGCGCGGGCGGTGCGGATGACGCGGCAGGCGATCTCGCCCCGGTTGGCGATCAGGAGCGTGCGAAAACGCCGGTAGAGCTTGGAACGGTCCATCGCATCACATCCTGAACAGGCCGAATTTCGTCGGTTCGATCGGCGCATTCGATGCCGCCGACAGGCCAAGGCCGAGCACGAGGCGGGTGTCGGCCGGGTCGATCACGCCGTCGTCCCACAGGCGCGCGGTCGCGTAATACGGGTGCCCCTGGCTCTCATATTGCGCGCGGATCGGCTCGCGGAACTTGTCTTCCTCTTCCTTCGACCAGCTGTCACCCTTGGCTTCGATGTTGTCGCGGCGGACCTGGCTCAGCACCATCGAGGCCTGCTCGCCGCCCATCACCGAGATGCGCGCGTTCGGCCACATCCAGAGGAAGCGCGGCGAGTAGGCGCGGCCGCACATGCCATAATTGCCGGCGCCGTAGGAGCCGCCGATCACGACGGTGAACTTCGGCACGGAGGCGGTCGCGACCGCCGTCACCAGCTTTGCGCCGTCGCGCGCGATGCCGCCGGCCTCGTATTTCTTGCCGACCATGAAGCCCGTGATGTTCTGCAGGAACACCAGGGGAATGCCGCGCTGGCAGCACAGCTCGATGAAATGCGCGCCCTTCAGCGAGCTCTCGCTGAACAGGATGCCGTTGTTGGCGATGATGCCGACCGGATAGCCCCAGATATGGGCGAAGCCGCACACCAGCGTCGTGCCATAGAGTTTCTTGAATTCGTCGAATTCTGAGCCGTCCACCACGCGCGCGATGATGTCGCGCACGTCGAACGGTTTTCTGCCGTCGACGGGCACCACGCCGTAGATCTCCTCCGCCGCAAACAGCGGCTCGCGTGGCGGATGCATGTTCAGGTTCGGCCGTGCCGACGGCTTCAGCGTGCCGACGATGCGCCGCGCGATGCCGATCGCATGGGCATCGTTCTGGGCATAGTGATCGGTCACGCCGGACTGGCGCGAGTGCACGTCGGCGCCGCCGAGCTCCTCGGCGCTGACCACCTCGCCGGTCGCAGCCTTCACCAGCGGCGGGCCGCCGAGGAAGATGGTCCCTTGATTGCGCACGATGATGCTCTCGTCGGACATCGCCGGCACATAGGCGCCGCCGGCGGTGCAGGAGCCCATCACGATCGCAATCTGCGGGATTCCCTGCGAGGACATCTGCGCCTGGTTGTAGAAGATGCGGCCGAAATGCCGCTCGTCCGGGAAGATCTCGTCCTGCAACGGCAAGAAGGCACCGCCGGAATCGACCAGGTAGACACAGGGAAGATTGTTCTGCCGCGCGATGTCCTGCGCACGCAGATGCTTCTTCACGGTCATCGGGTAATAGGTGCCGCCCTTGATGGTGGCGTCGTTGGCGACGATCACGCATTCGCGGCCCGAGATGCGCCCCACCCCCGTGACGACGCTCGCCGAATGCACGTCACCGCCATAGAGGCCATAGGCCGCGAGCGGCGACAGCTCCAGGAACGAGGTGCCGGGATCGACCAGCAGATCGACGCGCTGGCGCGCCAGCATCTTGCCGCGCGCTGTGTGGCGGTTGCGCGAGACCTCGCCGCCGCCGCCGGCCACCTGGCTGAGTTTTTCGCGCAAGTCAGCGACGAGCGCGCGCATGGCTTCGGAGTTGCGCGCAAAGTCGGATGAAGACGGATCGATGCTGGAATGGAGCGGCATGAAAGTCCCGCGTATCTGGTGATCTGACGAGAGGCCGCGAGCAGGTTGGACCAGTCTCGCGGCAATTCCAATTGCGTGCAGGATCTAGGCCGTCTCGGCCATGAGTTCGCGACCGATCAGCATGCGGCGAACCTCCGAGGTGCCGGCGCCGATCTCGTAAAGCTTGGCGTCGCGCCAGAGGCGTCCGACCGGGAATTCGCTGGTATAGCCGACCCCGCCGAGCGCCTGGATCGCCTCGCCCGCCATCCATGTCGCCTTCTCCGCGGAATAGAGAATCGCAGCCGCCGCATCCTTGCGCAAGCTGCGCGCGTGGTCGGCGCGGTCGCAGGCGCGGCCCACGGCGTAGACATAGGCACGCGTGGCCTGCCAGGTCGAATACATGTCGGCGAGCTTGCCCTGCATCAGCTGGAAATCGCCGATCGGCTGGCCGAACTGCTTGCGCTCATGCATGTAGGGCACCACCGCGTCCATGCAGGCCGCCATGATCCCGAGCGGGCCGCCCGAGAGCACCGCGCGCTCATAGTCCAGGCCGGACATCAGCACCTTGACGCCCTCGCCCACCTTGCCGAGCACGTTCTCCTCGGGGACCTCGCACTCGTCGAAGAACAGCGGATAGGTGTTGGAGCCGCGCATGCCGAGCTTGTCGAGATGCTGGCCGTGGGTGAAGCCTTTGAAGCCCTTCTCGATCAGGAAAGCCGTCATGCCGCGCGGGCCGGCCTCCGGATCGGTCTTGGCGTAGACGACCAGCACGTCGGCATCGCCGCCATTGGTGATCCACATCTTGGAGCCGTTGAGCACGTAGCGGTCGCCGCGCTTGTCGGCGCGCAGCTTCATCGAGACGACGTCGGACCCGGCGCCGGGCTCGGACATCGCGAGCGCGCCGACATAGTCGCCGGAGATCAGCTTGGGCAGATAGCGCTGGCGCTGCGCATCGTTGCCGTTGCGGCGGATCTGGTTGACGCAGAGGTTGGAATGGGCGCCGTAGGACAACCCGACCGCAGCCGAGCCGCGCGAAATCTCCTCCATGGCGACGACGTGGGCGAGATAGCCCATGTTGGAGCCGCCATACTGCTCCGGCGCGGTCATGCCGAGCAGGCCAAGGTCGCCAAAGCGCTTCCACAGGTCTGCCGGGAACAGATTGGCTTTCTCGATCTCGGCCGCGCGCGGGGTGATCTCCGCCTCCACGAAGGCGCGGAGCGTGTCGCGCAGCATGCCGATGTCTTCGCCCAGATCGAAATCGATGCTCGGGATGTTCAAGGCGATTTCCTCCGTATTTTGGGGTCCGAACCTAGCCCGGTCCCGGCCCTCTTGCAGTCGAAAAGGTTGCATTTTCCGCCAAACTTGGCGAGGATTTTCAGGAGGGATTTCCGATGCCTTTTCAAGCCGCCACCGCGATCCCGCGCCGCGCCGTCACCCCCGCCGCCTTCGTCCGCGGCGTGGTCGCCGCCTATGAGCGATACGGCCGCGATCCCGCGGAGGCATTGAACCGGGGCCAGGTCGCGCCGGACCTGGTCAATTCTCCGGACGGACGGGTCACCGCCGCCCAATTCGAGGCGCTGGCGGGCCATGCCATGCGCGAGCTCGACGACGAGGCGCTCGGCTGGTTCTCGCGGCGACTGCCTTGGGGCACCTATGGCATGCTGTGCCGCGCCTCGATCACCGCGCCGACGCTGGAGGTCGCACTCAAGCGCTGGTGCCGGCATCACCGACTGGTCACCGAGGATGTGCTGCTCGATCTCGAGCTCGGCGAAGAGACCGCGGTCGTGTCGATCCGTGAGCGACGCGATCTCGGGCCTTGCCGCGAGTTCTGCCTGGTCACCCTGTTCCGCTACGTGCTCGGCTTCTCGTGCTGGGCCGTCGATTCCCGGATCGCGCTCCGCGCGGCTGAATTCCCCTACCCGCAGCCCGGACACGTCTCGGTCTATCCGACCATCTTCTGCCGGGCCGTCCGCTTCGATGCGGACCGCGCCAGCATCATCTTCGACAAGCACTATCTGTCGCTGCCGCTCACGCGCAGCGCGGCCGATCTCGACAACATGCTCAAGGGCGCGTTGCGGCTGACCGTGCTGCCCTACCGGCGCGACCGGCTACTGGTCGAGCGCGTGCGCCGCGTGCTCCGCAATGCGCGCGGGCGCATTCTCGGCGCCGAGGACGTCGCGCGCGAGCTGGCGCTGTCCACCCGCACCATGCACCGGCGCCTGCGCGAGGAGGCAACCTCGCTGCGCGATCTCAAGGAAGAGGCGAAGTTCGAGCTCGCCAAGCAGGAGCTGATGCGCGGCCGCACGCCGATCAAGCGCATCGCGGAGATCGCCGGCTTCCGCAACGAAAAAAGCTTTTCGCGCGCCTTCCGCAGCTGGACCGGGACCTCCCCGCGCGAGTTTCGCGGCCGGTACCGGTGAGCGAGCGCGTGCGCTGCGTGGTCGTCATGAATTGCGGCCCCGAGTTGGATCTCGGAGGCCGCAACATCTCTGAACCGGTCTCGATTGGCGGCGTTAGTTCGAGTTGGTCTGGCCGCCCGACCGGAGCTTGCGCGAGTGAGTCTGCTTCGGCTGCTGGGCGAACGCGTCGTTCGAGGCCTTCGCGCCGCCGCTCTGCGAGCAGGTGCCGCCGATGCCGCCGGCCGCGGCGCGGCACGCTTCCATCGTCGGATAGCCGCAGCCGTGAGCGGCCTGAGCGCCGTTGGTGATGCAGTAGTCTTCCGCCTGCGCTGCGGGTGCGGTCATCATGAGAAACGCGGATGCAAACAGCGTCGCCGCGGATGCGACGAACGTCTTCGAAATCGATGTCATGGTGTCTTTTCCTGCTTCAGGGTCTCACAAAAGAGGCCTCGGCATGCCAACACGCTGAGGGTTCGCCCCTCGCATCTAGGCGGCGCAGGGGAACCGACAATCACGGCTCAGCGCATTGCAGGGCTTCCCAAATCACATGTCACAGTTAGGTGAGTGACTCATGCATCATTGTTCGGATTGCATGAAATTCTGGTTTGGCCGCGCGATAGCATTTCCGATCCTATCCTGCCGGCGCAGCCGCGGCGGCCTCCTGCAACGGCAACGGCACATCCTTGGCGACGCCGAGCACCGGGAAGCTGCGGACGTTCTTCACATCGGGCATCGCCGCGAAATGCAGGAGCTGCTGGCGCATGCTCTCGACGCTCGGCGCCACGCATTTGAGCAGATAGTCGGTGTCGCCGGAAATCCGCCAGCATTGCTGGATGCGCGGGATCGCTGATATCGAGGTCTCGAACGCCTCCAGCACCGGCTGGGCCTGGCTGCCCAGCTGGATCGAGACGAACGAGACCACCTCAAAGCCGAGCCGCCGCTCGTCGATGACGGCGCGCACCGCCCGGATCACGCCGCGGCTGAACAACGATTTCAACCGCCGCAGGCAGTTCGGCGCGGACACGCCGACGCGCAGCGCCAGCTCGTTGTTGCGCACCCGCCCGTCCTGCTGCAGCTCGGATAAGATCTTCAGATCGACGCCGTCGAGCTGGTCACGCCCCGCCATACCCCGCCTCGCCATGAGCTCGTCACGCGAGGCAGCGAAGCACGTGGCGGAATTGATGCCAAGGGCAGAACCCGGGGGCCCGGCGCCGGACGCGACGTTAAACGTACAGGCGGGATGCCTCCCGGCCATCCACGTTCCTTCACGCCGGCCCGCAACGGCAGACGCCGCCTGCCCCTCAATGCGTCCAGGGCTCTCCGCGGCGGAACGAGAAATTGTCCGCATAGGCGACCGGCCGGCGAATCGATTCCTGGGGCTCGATGACCTGGTAGGCGATGCCCTTGCGCTCGCAATAGGCGACCGCCTCTTCCTTGCTGTGGAAGCGCAGCGTGATCTGCTGCTTCATGTCGCCGGACGACGTCCAGCCCATCAGCGGCTCGACCGAGCGCGGCTGCTCCGGCTCGTAATCGAGCTGCCATTCCTTCGTCTTGGACCGGCCGGATTGCATCGCGTTCTTGGCAGGCTTGAAAATGCGTGCGGTCATGACTGGTCCGGGCCTCTTCGTCTTTTCGTTCGATTTCGATGCGTCACGGTGGCAGTTGGTGGAAACCTCAGGGATAGTATAGAGAAACCGATCGGGACTTGATCGGTGATTCCGGCCCCCCGGCCCCTCGCCAACGGTATAGTCATTATGCTGCACCGTGACAATTCCGTACCTGCCTTCGGCGCCGGGATCCCGCCCGGCGGCACTGCCTCATCAGCCTATCCGATCTCTTCGAGAGCTCCCGTCGCATGGCCTTCCTGAACATCAGTGCAACGCTTCCCGACAAGGGCCGCGATCTCCGGCTCGACCTGTTTCGCGGCGTCGCGAACTGGGCGATCTTTCTCGACCATATCCCCGACAACGTCGTGAACTGGATCACGACCCGCAACTACGGCTTTTCCGACGCGGCCGACCTGTTCGTCTTCATCTCCGGCTATACCGCTTCCTTCGTCTATGCGCGGATGATGCTGGAGCGCGGCTTCATCGTCGGCGCCACGCGGCTGACCAAGCGGGTCTGGCAGCTCTATGTCGCCCACATCATCCTGTTCGTGATCTACATCGCCTCGATCAGCTATCTGGCGTTGCGCTTCGGCGATTCCGAGATGATCAACGAATTCAACGTCGCCGGCCTCGTCGACAATGCCACCGAGACGTTGCGCCAGGGCCTGTTCCTGCGCTTCAAGCCGCTCAATCTCGACGTGCTGCCGCTGTACATCGTGCTGATGGGCCTGTTTCCGCCCGTGCTGTGGTTCATGCTGCGCAAGCCCGACCTGACGATGGTCCTGTCGATCGTGCTGTGGCTGGCCGCGCGCCATTATGGCCTGAACCTGACCGCCTATCCGGCCGGTCAGTGGTACTTCAACCCCTATTGCTGGCAGGTGCTGTTCGTGTTCGGCGCCTGGTGCGCGATGGGCGGGGCACGCCGTTCGATGACGCTGATCAATTCGCCGATCACGCTGTGGGTCTGCCTCTTCTATCTCCTGTTCGCGCTGGTCATGACCATGGCCGGCCGCTTCCCCACCCTCGGCGGCATGTTCCCGGAATGGCTGTTCTCGGCCTTCAACCCGAATGACAAGACCAACCTTGCGCCGTATCGCTTCCTCCATTTCGTGGTGATCGTGATCCTGGTGATCCGCTTCGTGCCGAAGGAGTGGCCGGGGCTGGAGTGGAGGGTGTTCGATCCCTTGATCGTCTGCGGCCAGCAGTCGCTCGCCGTGTTCTGCGTCGGCGTGTTCCTGTCGTTCGTCGGCCATTTCGAGCTGTCGATGAGCTCGGGCTCGCTGCTCGCGCAGATCTTCGTCAGCGTCGCCGGCATCGCGATCATGACGACGGTGGCCTATTACATCTCGTGGTCGAAGAAGCAGGACAAGCCGCTGAAGCCGCCACCGCCGAAGCCGGGGGCAGCCGCGACGAAGGCGGCCTGAGCGGGCGCCGCCTTCGGAGCGCGAGGCCTCCGTTGCCCCGCCTGTCGGGCCGGGATCGAATTGACTTGGGTCAACAGAGGGCGGCGCTGTCCCGCATAGTGTCGCCGCGACATGCGCCGCCGCGCCGCCCGCGGCGGACTCCTCTCGCACAAGGCCCGAACCCATGCCCTCTCATTTCCACGCCGTGATATGGATCGACCACTCGCAGGCCAGGATCTTCCATTTCGGCCTCGGCGGCTCGGACGAAATCACGCTGCATCCGCATCTGGCGACACGCCATCTTCATCACAAGGCCAATGCGATCGGCAGCGGCCATGCAGCTCCCGACAAGGCATTCTACACCGAGGTGACCAAAGCCCTCGCCGACGCCGGCGAGATCCTCATCATCGGTCCGGCGAGCGCGAAGACAGAGCTTGCCAGCCACATTCGCGCGAGCGCAGCCGATCTGGCCAAGCGGATCGTCGCGGTGGAAGCGGCCGATCATCCCTCGGACGCCGAGATCGTCGCCTATGCGAAGCGTCACTTCAAAATGCCGCTGCCGCGCGTGCAGACACCGGGCTCGGCAACAGGCGAGCGGCACTCGGGTTAGGACTGCACGGCCTCAACAGCCCGGGGCGCGATGATGTCTCGTCCCGGTCTCAGCGCGCTTCAGGCCGCCTCTTCGCCGTCGAACTCGGTGAATTTCTTGTAGATCCAGTCGCGGCCGTCGCGGCGGCGCCAGACCTTGCCGACCACGAACTGCCCATTGATGGAGCGGCGCGGCACGATCACTGTCCAGAGGTGCCAGATATCGGTCCAGCTGGACTGCGGACCAATGGTCTTGAGGTTGCGATCAAGAGACATGTGGCGGAACTCGCTGGCGTACAACTCAACCGACGGGCGCCGCGACGAACCGTGATCTGTGGTCGCACGGATTGAAGGCCGCCCATCGCGAGCCGGGACAGACCTTGATAACAGCCACCCGGACGGCCGCAACAAACGCTCGCCTTTAACCTAACCGATCAACCTTACTTCTTGGGATGGAGCGGCGAGATCGGTTGTAAGCTGGCGCCGGGTTTTCTAGACTGCATGTGATTTGAGAACGAACGCTGTTTCAGACGCACGTTGATTTTCCAGCTGACGTCGAACTTTGAAAACGACCGGACGTTTGGAAATCATCGACGTGCCGGGATGACAATAATGAAACTGCAATGCGCATCTCTGCGCCTCGCGCTGCGAATGATGCCGCCAGCGTCAGTGGTGAAGACGCCGCCGCAAGAGCGGTTGAACGCCGCCAACGACAACGAGGCGATCTGGCCGTTGCTGCCGTTTCCACCCGGCTGGCACGCGTCGAGCTGACCGGCCCGGCCGGAAAAGCGCAACGCCGCGCAAGCGCAATATCATCGCTTGGCGGCGTCCGTTAGGCATTGGGCGCTGAAATCCCCAACACACATGTGTCGGTGGCGACGCCCAAAGGTTCGATGAATCTTTGGCAATTCTGCGCCGCGCGGCCCCTCACCAGCGCCTTGAAAAATCGCGCAGAAGTCGTGTGGCGCAAGCTATGAACGCCAAGGCTTCGAAGGTCTTGGCTTCGAAGGGCTCGGAAGACCTCTCGCAAACGGCGCACGACGCAATGCGCCGCCTGCCCCGCCTCGGCGATCAAGCCGACTGGGACGTGGCGCTGGACGCGCTGCCGGACGCGTTCTGGGCATTGGTCCCGAGCGCGCCTTGCGCGTTGTAGGTCTGCCCGGACGAACTGCCCTGACTGCCTTGCGTGCTCGCGGAGGTCTCGACCTCTGTGGTGCCGTCGGAATAGGTGATGGTGGTGGTGGTGACGCCGTCGATGGTCATGGAGACCTCGCTGACGATGGTCTTGGCCGAGCCGCCGCCCGATCCCGAGCTTTCACCCGCCGATTGCGAGGACGATTCCGACGAGGTCGATGAGGCGGCCGCCGTCGACGAAGCCTCCGACGTTGAGGATGCCGACGTTGAGGATGCCGCAGACGGTGACGCCGTCGCGGCCGGTACGGACGTCGTCACGGCCGCGGTGGTGGATGCAATCGCGCTGATCGACATGGAGACCTCGCTCGAAGGAGACATTGGGCAAAGCGCCGATTACGCGCCCCCGATCCTCCCTTCAACGCACCCAGCCCGCAAAGCAGGCGCGGCCCCACGAAAAATTCGGCCCGGCAGGCCTTTCATTTTAGGGGCTCGGCCGGAGCAACCAAACGCAGCATCGTGCGTTGCAGGTTTTTCCCACCGATCTCGAGGCGTCCGTGAATGTCAACGATCAGCGCGCCCGCCATGGACGGACAGTGGTCTCGTCTCACGTCCGTGTGAGCAGGAGTGCAGCCGGTGAATTTCTGCGAGCGAGCCGAGACCAATGATGAGCAGGCCGCATGGCAAGGGGGAGCAGTGAGCCAGATCGATACGACCGAGAAATTATCCGACGTCCCGGAGACCGGAAGCTCGCTGTTGCCGCTCCTCGGACTTGGCGTGGCCGGGATTGCAATGCTGGGCTGGATCGGCGCCCTCGCCTGGGTCGCCTGGCGGCTTGTTGACTGGCTGCTGTTCTGAGCGGAGTTGCGGTCGCAGGTCTGCGATCCCATGCCCTGCGAGCCTCCTCGGGACTGGTCGGGGCAGCTGGATTCGAACCAACGACCTGCAGTACCCAAAACTGCCGCGCTACCAGGCTGCGCTATACCCCGAATGTCCGGCGAGCCCCGTCGATACACGCTTCCCAAGGCGCCAGCAAGCTTCCAGAAGGCGCCAGCAAGCTTCCAAAAGGCGCCAGCAAGGCCGGCAATCGCCTCGCCCGCACCTATTTGCTGCCGAACAGAGGGTGGCCGACGCGGTCACCGGGACGGATGCCGTACTTCTGCGCCGTTCCCGCCACCACCTCCAGCACGGCCCGGGCCGGCCCCCGGGACGAGATGATCTTCGTCGACAGCGGCTCGGTGTTCTCGGCGATGCGCAGGATGCGGCCGTCGGCGCGGATGAAGATCATGTCGAGCGAGACGTAAGTGTTCTTCATCCACATCGAGATCTCCTGCTCGGGATTGAAATCGAACAGCATGCCTTTGCCGTCCGCCAGCTCCTTGCGATACATCAGGCCGGTCTCCTTCTCTTCCGCGGTCGTTGCCATTTCCACGGAGAACACCTGCACGCCGTTCTTGGTGACGATCTCGAGCGGCTGGAAGCTGGCGGCGCCGACGGGCGCACTGGTGACGACACAGCCGATGATGACGAGGATGGCGGCAAGCCAGCCCTGCGCAGCGGACCAGGCGGCCTTTCGATCAGAATTCATGGGGCTCTCGAGGCGTGGGGGACTGGGCAAGTCCTTACGCGGCGGCCATTGGAAAAGAAAGAGGCGCGCCGGCCAGCCGGCACGCCTCTGCTCACGATCGCGAGAATTGGTTGTGTTCAGTGCGACTGCAATCCCGGCGATCCGGTCTCGGGATGGATCTCGGCCGCCATCATGCCCTTGGAGCCGGGCCCGAAGCGGACCAGGACGTACTGGCCCGGCCTGAGTTCGGTCATGCCGAAGCGGCGCAGTGTCTCCATGTGCACGAAAATGTCGGGCGTGCCCTCGCCGCAGGTCAGGAATCCGAAGCCGCGCAGCCGGTTGAACCATTTGACCTGGGCCCGTTCCAGCCCGCTGGTCGGAGTGACCGTGACGTGGGTGCGCGGCGGCAGCATCTGCGCCGGATGGATCGCGGTCGACTCGTCCATCGAGACCACGCGGAAGGCCTGGTAGCCCTTGGTGCGCTGAATGCACTCGACGACGATGCGGGCGCCTTCATAAGCGGTCTGGAAGCCGTCGCGCCTGAGCACGGTCACGTGCAGGAGCACGTCGGGCCAGCCATTGTCGGGAACGATGAAGCCATAGCCTTTGGAGGCATCGAACCATTTGATGACGCCATGGACCTCGACGAGATTGGCGCTGGTCTCACCGAGCCCGCTGAAGGGGCTGAGCCCGCTGTCGCGGCCGGCACCGCCGTGCTCGCCCGGCGTCATCCGCCCGGGCGATACTCCCTGCCCGGGAACTCCGAGCTTCTTGGACTCAAATCCGTCCGACGACCCCATAACCCCGGATCCCACACTGCCATGCCACCCGCCCCATTGGCGGCGCTCGAATCACGCGTCTTTTGAAAATGTTCTCAACTCGACGCGACGCGAATCTTCCGACTCAAAAGATAACACTCCCGGTTGAGAGGCATAGACAAAAAAGAGATTCGCCGGAACCTATGAACAGCTTGCATCGCCGCGAATCAAATTGATTCGTCTCAATTGCCGACGAAGGGACCGAGCGTCTCGCCGATGTCGTGATGGATGACGAGGTCGGCGATGTCGTCCTGCTCGGTCGGCTCGCGGTTGATGATGACCAAACGTGCACCGGCGCGCTTGGCCATGAGCGGAAAGCCCGCGGCCGGCCAGACCACGAGCGAGGAACCGATCGCGATGAAGAGGTCGCAGGATTGCGACAGCGCGGTCGCGCGCTGCATTTCGTCGTCCGGCATCATCTGGCCGAAGGAGATCGTGGCGGTCTTCACCGGCTCGTCGCATGCCGTGCAATTGGGCGCCGCGCCATCGTCGTCGAAACGGCGCCTCACCCAGTCGAGCGGATAGGCCTGCCCACATCCGATGCATCTCGCAAAAGTGGTATTTCCGTGAAGTTCAACCACGTGCTCGCTGGCGAAACCCGAGGCCTGGTGCAGATTGTCGATGTTCTGGGTGATGACGGCGGGAACCTTGCCGGCGCGGTAGAGCGAGGCCAGCGCGCGATGGCCGCGGCCGGGCTTCGCTGCGGCGAACACCTCCTCCATCGCGAAGCGGCGGCGCCAGGATTCGTTGCGCGCCTCCCGGCTCGCGACGAATTCGTCGAACGGGATCGGACGGTTGCGCGTCCAAATTCCGCCCGGCGAGCGGAAGTCGGGAATGCCGCATTCGGTCGAGATGCCGGCGCCGGTGAACGGCACGATGGTCCTGGCCTCGGCGATCATGTCGCCGAGCCGCTCGACGCCGCTCTGAAGATCCGATGCGATCAATCGCGCCTCCCGACTCGTTTGGCCTGACAGCAATATGCACAAGCGACAAGATCGCTGACGTACTTATCAAGTGCGAACGCAACGCGCTCGGCAACTTTTTCTTCCGGCCTTCGCTTATCACAATCCTGCAATGCCTCCTCCCCATTGACGCCCCATTCAGAAGCGCCAATGGATGTGTTGACGCGACTCAACGTGATTGCGGCGGCAGCGCTTGAGTTCACATGTGCACATACTCAGGTGTGGAGGGGATTTTCACATGACCGAAGACGAAGAACGCAAAGCGCGCGAGCGCGATGAGATCGCCGCCCGGGTCGCCGCCTTCCGTGCTACGCAGGAGAAGTTCAAGCGCGAGCGCGAAGAATACTTCGTGTCGACGCTGGAGAACGCCCGCAAGGTGGAACGGCCATCGCTCTGGCCATAGCATCGCCGCGCAGGCAAGCGCGAGGACATGCGAATGAAAAAAGCCCGGAGCAACGCTCCGGGCTTTTCGCTATTGGCGGCTACCAATGGCGCCAGTGGTGATGGCGGTAGTACGGCCCGCCGCCGTAATAGGCGTACGGACCCGGCCCGTAATAATAGCTCGGGCCGCCATAATAGCCGTAACCAGGACCGTAATAGCCATACGGTCGGGAGGCTGCGACCGCGCCCGCGGTGATGGCGCCGGCGGCAAGGCCGAACGCGAGGCCCGGGCCGATGCCGCGACCGCGCGCCTCGGCCGGCGCAGGCGCCGCGACGGCGGTCACGCCGACGGCCGCGATCGTGGCCAGAACTGCCAATGTCTTCTTCATGCTCCTCTCCTTCGCGTCTTGCGGAGATAACCGCGAGCGCGCGCGATGGTTGCGCAACCCGCGGAAACCGGGCGCGGTCAAAAACCGTTGATGCGAGGGGAACGAAATCGCCGCACGCGGATTGGTTTGCCAAGTGCGGGAGCCTCCGCCATCCGGGTTGAGGCAACAGCACGAAGACCCCGTCAGTATCTCCGCGATGCTGGCGGGGTTTTTCAGTTTCACGGGAGCCAATGGCAGCAGACCGCAATTGCTGCCAGCGGGGCGGACGATCGAGGAGGAATTTTTGCCATTATCCGCTTTGCTGGCCCGTATTCGCAGGTTGGTTCCCAGATCCGACGATCAGCATTACGACGAGATCGTCCGCAGCTTCGGTGTCGGCACCCTGCGCCCGCCGCCGACGCCGATGAGCGATGGCGAACTGGCACGGGCAATCGCCGAGTTCCTGAAGGAGCAGCCGTCGAGCGAATCCGTCGCGACCCTCGGCCGCCGGCTCGACCCCTCCTCGCCGGTTTGAGTTCCTTTCGGGAGCAGGGAACCAGGATTGCGCGCGGACGTTGAGTCTTTCCTCACGCTGAGCGGAAGGAAAGAGGCCCGACATGCCCGCGTGGCTCGAAGTCTTGCTCAACCTGTCCGGCTATGCCGGCTTCGTGGCGCTCGCCTCGCGCGGCGGCGTCGCTTGCCCGCGGTCGCCGGCCGACGATCGCATCTATAGCGACGAACGCTAACGCATCGCGCTTTAGTTGGCGTGCGCCGCCTGGCCCGCCGTGCGCACCAGCCTGTCGGCCTTGACCGCCACGCGCGTGTCCTCCGCCTGCGGCCGCAGCGAGAGGCTGATCACCACGAAAGCGAGACAGAACAGCGTGCCGACGACGGCGACGCGCCGGTAGGTGTACCGGTCGCCTTGGTAAAAGGACGGCGTCGAAAAAGGCGTCATGACAAATCGCTTCTTGGCAAAGTCGTTTCTTGCTCGTCTTTGCCAGACACCTACCCCAGCCCGCAGCAAGCGCAACGCGATTGGGCTTTTAACCTAACCGAATAGGGTTATCGGCGTCCGCGCAAGCACTCGTTAGGCACATCAGAGGCAGCACCTCTGCCGTCGGGACAGGCGAAAGACCGACCGACTTTGTTCCGGCTTCGACTCCATTTCGTTCTCGAAGAACGAATCGGAATCGCAGAAATGGGTGCGGAGCAGTTCTTAACAAACACTTTGCGGCCTCGATCGGAACAGCCGGCATTGATGCCGCTTCCACGCCTCGCGCTTCGGAGAAGCCACGCGCGGGGCCAGGCATCACTCCGTCTCGTTTCTGACGCGCGCGGCCGCAACGCCGCAGCGAAGCGCCCCTGTTCTGCATCCGACTCCATTTCGTTCTCGAAGAACGAATCGGAGTCGCGAAAATCGGTACGGAGCGAATCCTAACGATCGATGAAAGCGCGAACTCTCGCACCTTCGGCGGCACAGCCCTTTGCGGGCAAACTCTTCAGCGGCAAATCGAGCGCGAGCCGACAGAACGCGATCGCGGGCTGCCGCGTGTCGTCGACGCTGATCAAGCCGCCCGCTTCGCCTTCTCCTTGGAGAAGCATTCGAGGATCTGGATGCGGAGCTCTTCTGCGGCAGGCCCCTCGAGCTTCCTGAGCTCGTTCCAGAGCCTGATCACTTCGCGCTGTTTTTCGACAGTCATGAGTCACCTCCCAAAAGTCTCCCAAGGCGACCCACACTAGAACAAAAAGAGAACAAGAAGTCCAGCCCTCCGGCTAAATTTCGCTGGCCTCGCGTTGAACCTTTTAGGAGCGGCATGGACTTACGGAAGCTGGGGATTTCAGCGCCCAGTCACACGGCAGCGCCGCCTGACGAACATACTCCGTCACCGCGGCGCTGTTGCCTTTTAGATTTTCAACCTTAAGTTTGGAATCCGGTTGGCGGCCAGGCGCTGAAATCCCAACGCCGTCAGCCAAGAGAGCCCCGCGCGAAAGCGCGGGGCTTTTCTCTTGAAGTCGGTGATCTCTTGAAGTCGGTGACTTGGCGACGGGCGCGGATTGCATGCTGGCGAAACGAAGCCTCGCCCTTGCGCATCGACCGGCCGGAATCCAGTGGGCCGGCAATGGTGCGGCGCAGCCGCTCCCCATGGAAGCCGGCATCGCGAGCTTCGTCATCGAGAGCTGATGATCTGCGAGGTCTGCGAGAACGAAACCTCTGTCGGTCTGCGCGGCTTGCGGCCGCAGAGCCTGCCCCGCCAGAGCGACCGGCGCTCCCTATGGTTTGTCCTGATCGTCCGGTGATGTTCGGCGTCGCCTTCGCCGAGCACCACCTCGTCAGCCATTGCTCGTCGCGCGGCCTTGCGACAGTGCCCGCCGCAACGATGTCGCTTGCGCCTCAGACGGCGTCCTTGGCGACCTTCAGCGGCGAGGCCTTGACCGATTTGCTGGCGGGCTTTGCCGCAAACTGCATCGGCTCCTTGGTGAAGGGATTGATGCCCATGCGGGCTTCGGTCGCCGGCTTGTTCACGACCGACATCTTCACGAAGCCGGGAATGACGAACTCACCGGACTCATTGAGCTCCTTGTAGCCGACCGTCGCCATGTACTCGATCACCGACTTCACGTCGTTCTTCGAAAGCTGCGTGCCCTCGGCAATTGCATCGATCAATTGGGTCTTCGTCATCTTCGCCATGTCTGAATTCCTTTGAATGGGGGCGCGCGCAATTCCTGCTGAGGACGCGGCCGGACCGCGGGGGCGCGCTGCTGATTCATGCCAGAGGTCATGAAGTGTCCGGGCTTAGAACCCATCGAGCCCGAAAACGCAAGCGCGGGTTCTCAGGGGCTCCCTTCCTCCTGTGAACGATGCCCGCTCTCTTTTTGAACCATTCGGCGGCAGGCGCGTCTTATGATTGAGGTCCCTAAGCCTCCCCATCAGAGAGCCCCGCTTCCCCCAGGCGGGGTTTCGCTGTGCAGACTTTTGTTGGTCCGCCTGCTGTGTCACCTGCACGTGAAACCTGTGGCTCGGCCGGCGTCGTTGACACTTCAGTAACCTAACGCGGCCAAGCTCCAATCAGGTCTGTTGCGTTGGAGTATCCCACAGTGCTGGATTTTGACGAGCTGCGTGAACTCGCGGCTGATGTTCGTATTTTTGTCGAGGTCGCCGAAGACAAGGCCGAAGCGCTCAGGGCCGTCATCGCGGCTTACGACGTGGTGCTGGCGATCTTCCCCACTGAAGAGGGCATGGGTCTCCACGTCATCAAGGGCCGCGAGATCCTGGACGGGATTGCAAAGTCGCGGACGCATGCGATGTACAGTCACACCGCCATCGCGGTTCCCGACCTCGCACATGCAGAAGCGCTCAAGTTCCTGACGACACCTGTCGACCACCGGATTGCGGCCTAAAGCATGATCCGGAGAAGTGCGCAGCGTTTCTCCCTCGCGACAAACGCGGAACGCGTTTGCGCGGAGATCATGCTTGAACAACAACCTGAAGCGCGATGACGATTCATCCTGGTCGCATCGCGCTTTAGTCGCTGGTGCGAATGTGCCGATCTCGCCGCGAGGCACGACCGACGAGGCGCGCGCTCAGCTCGCGAATGAAGCCATATGCGTTTGCCCGGCAAGTCCGGCTGTGGATTTTCTTTTGAACTTTCTGCCCGCTCGCGCGTCTTACAGTTGAAGCGTCCCCAAGCTTCACCCCCGACAGAGAACCCCGCTTCCCCCAGGCGGGGTTTTCGCTTTTTGGCGCGCTCGCGCTGCATCGGCTCGTCCGGAATTTCAAGCCTCTCTTTGCCGTTGACCCGGCTCCCCTCCCGAAGCACCTTTTCGGCGGGCAGGCTTTTGAGGAGGAGTTATGCCGAAAACCCTTGTGGAATTCAGAGCGCAGAACCTTCGTTTGCTGGAACGGCTTTGTCCCGATGACCCCAGATACATCCAGGCCTGGTTGAAGCAATTCGACGAGCAGAACGGGATTGCACCCGAAGCGCGTCCGAAGCCCGGCAAAACGCGACGGACTTCTCCGCCGAGGAAGGCCGCTTCGCCCGGTCGGACCAGGTCAGCGCCCTCCTCCTCGATCTCGCCACGCTGATCGGCGCAACGACGAGCACGTGTTTCGTTGCTGCGTGCTCCCCGTCGTAACCAGGGCCATCGCATATGAGTTCCTGGCGGCGCCTGAGCGAGCGCCTCGTCCTTCGAGACGACCGCCTTGCGGTCTCCTCAGGATGAGGCTGAGCGGCATCTTTGCTTCCGGAAACTGCTGTCACGCACTCGGTCCTCATCCTGAGGGCCCGCCAAAGGCGGGCGTCTCGAAGGATGGCCGCAGGGAAAGTTTCTCAATTGCGATAGCCTTGCCGTCGTAACGGGGAGCGCAGAAGACAGTGCGATGACGGCCACGCCTGCGCGCCACCGGCCATGGCCACTCTTCCAGCTTGCGGCCGCTCATGGCGAACAGCTGCAACTGGGAGCACCATCATCGCAATTCGAGCCGTGCAGCTTGACGGCGCGTCGCATCTCGAACGGCGCGTCGACGCCGGCGACATACCCCGATGCGATGCACGAGCAACGATACGACGGCACAAGCCCCTCACGGAATATCCGCGGCCTTCCGGCTGTCGCCGATTGAAACCGGCTTGTTCAAAAAATACTCGCGGTTGCCTGTCGCGGCCTCCGCGTACTGGTCGATGGCCACGATGATGGCCTGGACGTGGGCGTAGCACCACCCTTCCCGCGTCGCCTTTCGGCGGACGTCCTCGAGCGCGGTCAGGAAGGGCGACAGCTCTCTCTCGTCGTCGAACCAGCGCCTGCTCACCATCTCCTCCCGCCGAGCACCCTGCCCTTGTTGTGATGCGGCTCTACGCTCCTCAGCGCGTCACGCTGGGCGCAGAGACCTTCAACCTTCGCCTCCATCCGCGACAGCAGCGCTTCGGCCGAGGCCGTCCCGACGCCCGCCCGCTGCAGCTCCAGGATCTCCTTTCTCTGCCTGCCAATCTGGATGCGCATCCGTTCGATCTCCCGCCTGACAAAGTCCAGGTCCGGCATGTTCAGCCCTCGCGATTTGAATATGGCCAAAGAGAACAAAAAAGGAACGAAGAGTCGAGTCCGACGTTTGACGGAAAAGGAGATCTTCAATGGCGGACAACACCCGGAAGGAACCGAAGGATTGGGTTTCCGGGGCCGACCCGATGACGGGAGCCCAGGAATCCTACCTCAAGACCCTCGCCGAGCAGGCGCATCAGGACCTGCCCGAGGAGGAACTGACCAAGGCCGAGGCCTCGGAGCTGATCGACGAGATGCGGCAAAAGGCCGGGCTGGAGCGGTGACCCGTATTCTTGCGGGAATCCGGAGCCATGTGTATGCAAACGAAATTGGGAATCGAAAATGCCTTATTTCGTTTGCGCCCGCGACGGAGCGGGCCAGATCATTTTGAAGCGCGACACAAGGGAAGCGGCCGAGAAGAAGGCCGCCGAGCTCCGCGACATGGGCTATTTCGAAGTCGAGATCATCGCGAAGGGTAACGAGAAGGCGGCATGAAGCTCGTCTGATCCGCCTTCGCGCTGCTCACATCGGAGCCAGCGCTTCATGCTTCCCTCAGCGCCTTGAAGGCGCTGAGAATGACGAAAGCACCCAGGCCGTAGGTCAGTGCATTCACGCCCCAGCAAATGGCTACGCCGAGGAAGGTGGATCCTCCGACCGCTCCCCAGAAAAAATACGCTGCGGTGATGCCCGGCCACTCCAGCGAGAGGAACGCGAAGTCGGTTAACGGCTCCGCGACGAGGAGCGCTGAGGAGATGAACGCCCCGATTGCGAATGCGATGATGAGGCTCATCTTCACGGAGTACATCACAATCCCAGCAAGCCGGCGATAACGGGAATGAGGAAATAGGCGGCGATCCCGAGAAGGCCGCCCACGACAAAGCGTGCAGCACGGCCGTGGATCTTCGTATCGAGCCACGCACAGATGGCCACCGCAGCCTGTCTCAGCCAGCCACCAACGAGGCATCTGACGAGGTCAAACAGGAGCTCTGCAACGAGGGCGGCCATGGCGTTTGGTCGGCGCGACCTTTGGTGGGGTTCAAGTGCAGAGGATATGACCATTTCCGTCGGCAACAGCGCGAGAGCGAGAATTTGGGAGCCAGTAGCCGGGATTACTCAGCCAGTGCACAAATTTCCGTATCTCTCCAGTCGGCTTCGGGCGGCGCTCGGCGGGAATGCCTGATTGAGTGCACTGTCGGCACGACATAACGTGACCTTTGCTTTAGCGGAAACCCCAATCCGGATATTGCGCATTCTGCACGACCTTTCGGCGCCACTCCCCTGACTTACAATGAGCGATCAGGCAATCAACGCAAAACAGGGGCTTGAATGAAAACCGCACTTGTCTTCGGCGCAACCGGCTTCATCGGCTCGCATTTGCTGCGCGACCTGTTGGACAGTTCCGACTATTCGCAGGTTCTGGTGGTGGTCCGCAAGCCGTTGGCGGTGAGCCATCCGAAGCTCACGGTGTTGATCGGCGATCTCGCTTCCCTGCCCGCACTCAAGCCGCAGCTGATAGCGGACGAGATCTTCATCGCGCTGGGGACGACGCGCAAGCACACGCCTGACGAGGCCGAGTACTACAAGATCGATCATGATTATCCGCTGTTGGCGGCCGAGATCGCCAGGGCGAACGGCGCGCGGTCGGTGTTCCTGGTCACGGCCGTCGGCGCCAACGCCGCTTCCAGCGTGTTCTATCTCAGGACCAAGGGCCAGGTGGAGCGGGACATTCTCTCGCTCGATTTCGAGCACACGCATATTTTCCGCCCGTCGATGATCCTCGGCGAGCGCGACGAGGACCGCCCGCGTGAACGTCTCATCATCGCGATATGGGGCGTGCTCAATCCGCTGCTCGTTGGCCCGGCCGACCGGTATCGCGGGCTCGCCGGTAACGACATCGCGCACGCCATCGCCAAAGCCGCGCGGCATCAAACGGAGAAGGTGCGAATCTATCATTGGAAAGAGATGGCGGCACTGCTTCGAACGTGATGCAGTCCGAGCGTCCCGGCACCCTTCACGCACATTTGCCTCGGCCCCCTGCCCCTCCTCTCCTTTTCCTGCTATCTCCTACCCCGCTGTCCCGTCCCAATACAAAACCCTCCATTCGTTCCAGGGAGCAACAACCATGCGATACCTCCACACCATGCTGCGCGTGCGCAATCTCGATGTCGCGCTGAAATTCTATGTTGATGCTTTCGGTTTGAAGGAGGTGCGGCGGATCGAGAACGACAAGGGGCGCTTCACGCTGGTGTTCCTGTGCTCGGCGGACGATCTCGAGGCGCTGAAGAAGCAGCCGCCGACGCGTGGGGCGCCGCTGGTCGAGCTCACCTACAATTGGGACGAGGAGACCTACGGCGAGGATCGCTTCTTCGGCCATCTCGCCTATGAGGTCGACGACATCTACGCCACTTGCGAGAAGCTGATGAAGGCCGGCGTCACCATCAACCGGCCGCCGCGCGACGGCAACATGGCCTTCGTGCGCTCGCCGGACCTGCACTCGATCGAGCTGTTGCAGAAGGGCGAGCCGAAGCCGCCGCAGGAGCCGTGGCTGTCGATGCCGAACACCGGTCATTGGTAGATTTGCGCGCGGAACAAGCGCGCACTGCCCGCGTTCACCCTCCAGTGATGCAATTGGAGGAGGATGCGATGGCGAGAGGGCTGTTGCTGTGGATGATTGGCGTGCCGATCCCGGTGATCATTCTGTTGTGGCTGTTCTTCGGCCGCTGACCGTCAGGTTGAACTTTGCAATGAAAGCTCCGCCTCGTGCGGAGCTTTTTGCATGAGGGGCGCGCTGCAATCGCGCATCGCTCCGGGCAGCGGATTCCGCTATCACCCGCAACAAGCGACAATGCGGGGAGACGCTTCATGCCTGATACCAAGCTGACGATCTGGGGCCGTGCCAATTCGGTCAACGTGCAGAAGGTGCTGTGGTGCCTGACCGAGCTCGGCCTCGCTTGCGAGCGCATCGACGCCGGCATGAGCTACGGCAGGACGCGCGAGGCCGAGTATCTCGCGATGAACCCCAATGCGCGGATCCCGACGCTGGTCGAGGGCGACTTCGTGCTGTGGGAGTCCAACTCGATCATGCGCTATCTCTGCCTCGCACATGGAAGCGGCACGACGGTCTACCCGGAGGCGCCGAAGCAGCGCGCCTCGGTCGACCGCTGGCTCGACTGGACGCTGTCGACCGTGCAGCCGGTCGACCGCCCGGTGTTCTGGGGCATCGTGCGCACGGCGCCTGCCGAGCGCGACATGATCCAGGTGCAGCGCGATGCCGATGCCGCCGCCGAGGTCTGGGCCATCGCCGACCGCCTGCTCGCCACGCGCCGCTTCATCGAGGGCGATGCGTTCACGCTGGCCGACATCGCGATCGGGTCCTATGCGCGGCGCTGGCTCGGGGTCGAAGGCATCAGCCGGCCCGCGCAGCCGCACCTCACCCGCTGGCTCGCCGAACTCGGCAAACGGCCCGGATTTGCACAATTCGTCGCACCGCCGATGTCGTGAGCGCCGGCAGGGTGCAAGCTGCGGCGATCGCGCGAACGGAGGTGATGACCGAGCAAGCCGCGCGATCTATCGGCCGCACCTTTCAACGATGACATCATACCCCTGTTTTGCCCGACGCGTCAAAGCCGTATTCGCAAAATCCTAAAAATGGAATGACCAGCGTTTGCCGTGACTTAGCTACTGTGCATGGGGTTGTTTTCGCAGTTTTGTCGGGGCTTCAGCGCCAGCCGCGCTCGACCAGCAGGACGGCGATGATGAGCACCAGCGTCACCACGGCGGTCGCCAGCCGGGCCGTCCAGCTCAGGCCGCGGCCGACCCACCACAGCAGCGCGCAATACATCATGATGGGAACGATGAGGTCGAGCCGCAGCAGGTCCGCCGGCATGGCCCTTAGCGCCTGACGCTGGTGTCGATGCTGATCGAGCCACCGACCTTCACGCAGGTCCCGGTGCCCTCGACCATGACGAAGCGCGGGCCATAGGAGGCGCAGGAGCCCGCTCTTGCCTTTCCGGCGGCGCTCTTCAACGGCAGGGCGTTGCCCGCTTGCTGCCGTTCGGCAGGCGGGAGGCGGAGGCTCTCGGCCGCGGTCGCGGACGTGGCCAGCAACGAGATCAGGATGAGGAGCGGCGTACGCATCGCCGCCTTGTAGCCCGGACCGGTGAGGCGCGCCATCGGGGGTGTTCGCGCCCGCGATCAGATGAACCTGACGCCGGCCGACTTGCCGCGACGCCAGACCACCTGGCAGCTCCGCCCGGTGCGCGCGTCGCGCGCAAAGGCCATCCGGATCACGCCCGGAAGCTGGCTCGCGTCCTCGTCCAGCGTGATTTTCGCGCCCGTGTCGGAGATGTCCTGGACCAGGCAATGCCGCGCGGCGAAGCCGCCGTCGAGCGTGATCCAGGCGTGCTGCGACAGCAGCTTGCGGGCGGCGCGCTTTTTCGGCGGTGGCATTGGAAAATCTCCCGCTCCAGCGCTACGCAGGGAACCCTAACAAACCGTTGAAATCGCCTCCGATGCCTCCGGCCCGCATTATCCACGGGCGCCAAAAGTCCGTTCCCGAACGGCTTGCCCGGGAGCGCAAACGCCACTATACGTTCGCCCGCTGCAAGCCGCCGGGCGCTGTTCGGCCGGCCAGCGGCCGTGCCGCGGCAAGCGGCGGGGCCCTGCGTTTGCTCCCTTCGTCTATCGGTTAGGACGCCACCCTTTCACGGTGGAGAGAGCGGTTCGATTCCGCTAGGGAGCGCCAACAAAATCAATCACTTACAGGTTTGTCCGGCCACCGTGTCCAACAAGTGGCCAATAAACCTGTACGAACGTCCGTGGACGCTGGACTCGATCGCCGACCCGCTTTCACGAAGCTCGACATGATTGCCCTAGCGATGGTCGGCGCCATGGCCGCGCTGGCGGTTCTCTGCGGCCTGCTTATTCCCCAGCCCGAGACCAGCAAGCCTAAAGCGGCTCCGCCGCCGTGCTACTCGATTGGCGGGTGGGTAGCGCCGGGATGCTATGCGAGCCCTGTCCACACCTACGATACGCAGTAGCTCGCGGCCGTGCCGAGCCCCCAGGAATGGATCATTTGCGAAGTACTTTCGATGGCGCTTTGATGGGGGCATGCCTCGCCCTGCCCGCCGCCATACGCCCACCCACCCCGATGGTCGACCGCTCAAGATCACCTTCGGCGAAATGCGGAGCATGGGCGTTCGTGGTGTGCTGGTCTATTGCCACTGCGGCCGCCATGTCGCCTTGGATGCCGACCGCTGGGGCGATGAAGTGCGGCTGTCTGATATCGAGCCGCAGTTCGTCTGTCAGGGATGCGGAAGCCGCGGCGCCGATGTTCGACCTAACTTCGAGCGCGGCAACCCACGGCTGGCGATTATAGGCACGAAAGAGGCCGCCAGCTAGGGCGGCCTCCGCTCGCGTACTTTGGGTTCCTGAGCTCGATTGGCTTCCACGTATATGGGAGGCGCTTCGTAGCCCCGCCAGCGTGAACCGGCGGCCCTTGTGGTCACAGCCGTCGGCGGTGCGTCATCAGCCGCTGCCAGTCGCGCTTTCGGTGCGGTTAGAACGTGAACGTCAGGCCGTCAGGTGCTCCCTACTGGCAATTGCAAGCAGGTCCTCAGCTATCGATTCCGCAAATCCGCCGACCGAGATCAGTTCGTGACACCGCGCTTTGGAGATCATGCCAGCCAGCGTCACTGCTCGCGTCTTCAGAATGCGATCCTCGATTGCGGTGCAACGCCGAAACGCTTCATTGGTAGCATGCTCCGCGGCGCGGAAACCGTTTGGTCGTCTCCTCGATCGTCGATCCCAGCTGATGTAGGCGGCGATGATCTCGTCAGCACGGGCTCGCGCTTTTGCCGATGGCTCGAAGTGTCGGACTGACAGCGTAAAGTCTCCGTTGTCTTCCGTGGCCCTTGTAATTCGGTACCATTTCTCGGCGCGCATCTGTTCGATTTCGCGTGATCCATAGATACTTGCATTCGCCGGTTCGGGAAGTCCAAGGTCGGCGTCGCCGTTGTCGACCTTTAGCGTTTCGGGGACAGGAATACAGCGTAGACCATCCATCTCATCTGAAATCTTGTTGAGCCGGCTCCATTCAGCTTCGGCCGCCCGGAATTGCCCGCTCAGCGCGATCAGTTCTGCATCCTCCGCAGAAATGCCCGCCGAGGAGTCCGCAGCACATCTGCAAATCAGGCCGGCGGGATCTCCGAAGATCACCCAGTCAAGGGATTGATTGTACCGAGCGAAGAACGAAACAACGTCCGAGTGGAACACTTCGCCATCTTCCTCGGGGTCCTGCTCCTCTTCGACATTGTGAGTGCGGAAGTAGTTAAGCATTCGCTCCGCAGCGTCTTCGTCCAGCTTCCAGTTCGTGGTGACAAACGTTGAGCGAAGCACGTGGACGATCTGCTCTGCCCGCGCCAACGGTGCGTTCGACTTTGTCGGCGCGATCGACGCGGCCGCGATAGGCGTTGCGGAGGCGATAGACGGCGATGCGATTGGAACGGCGGCGACGATTGGAAGGGTGACGATCGAATTCATGATAAAGCTCCTGCGTGTTGTCGAAATCGGCTCTTTGCTGGCCGGCGCGCTCTGATCACATGCGGAGGAGGTCGGCGGGGAATTTCCGTGCGTTAGGGTTGTCATGGGTTGCTCTGGATTTGGGCTTGTCACGGCCCGCGCAGCGGGACAGCCGCTGCAGCCGGGGGGTGACAACTCGCCAGAGCGACGAGCCGAGCGCTTTTAAGGGTTGCCCCTCTGGACAGCACGCCCGACCCCGGCCATAAAGGCAGGGTTCGGAGCCGCACCGCCAAGTGCGTCCGTTCGTGCGGCACCGCCGCACGATTCAGCCGTGATCACCGACGCCAATCGGTGTCATCCTGACCAAGGATGTGCGGCTATAGCTCTGGTCCGGGTTGTCACGCCCACGGACATCATCAGCTGATTTGCTTAAAAAAGCTACCCTCTCGATGAGGGTCATAGCTTGATGCGCTTCCGGAACGGGATGACCCTGCCCTCGCCTGACAGGCGGCGCCTAGGCTCCGGCCGGGCGGGCCGCGGCGGACCATCGTCAAAGGGCGTCCACTCGACTTCCTCGATGCCGTAGGCGATCTGCCACCATTGCCCAGTTAGCGAGGCACCGCTCCAAGGGAATTCCTCTATGGGCGCGTCGTCGTCATCGAGATCGCCGGCATCGAGCGGGACGGGTTTGGCTGGGCTCTCCCACATGATGCCGCCGGCCGGCAGCTCGACATACTCGCAATCGGGGACGTCGGTGCACTCGTCGACCACGATCGCCAGGTCGTCCTCGTCGTCAGCGACAAAGAAGCCGACAAGGTCCCGGTTTTTGATTATGCGGACTAGGTAAGCAGGCACTGAGGGGGTCTCCGGTTGGAAAAGCATGCCAATTGGCGCGTCCCCTGCCAATCCTACTTCCGCCCTTTGAGTGCTCGCCTGCGGCGGCTTCGCTGGGGTTTGACCGCTCATGCCGAAGGGATATGTATGAGTGCGGCCCGCAGTAGGACCACGAGCTTTGGGGGTGTCGAGCTAGGCTCGACATACTAGATCTAGATGTCGAGCCAGTTAGAGTTTGATTTTAGTGCCGGCCTCGGGGCTAACGACACGCCAGCCGTTTGGACGCCGCGGGATATTTGGGTTCGATTGAACCAGCAGTTGCTCGAATACCTTGGAGAGGATCGTCGATTCGAACGAAAGGGCTGTCGGAAAGTAGGGCTGGACGAACTCGCAACGTACTACAGTACGTTCTCCAACACGCCGGATGGAGGACTCTTGATTTATGGCGTTGAGGATGATGGCACCATCGTCGGATGCAACTCCCTAAGCGCGAAGACACTCAACGAGATCGACAAGTGTCACCTGCAAAGGTGTCCTCTCGCAATGCCGGAGTTCAAGCGAGTTCCGGTCGTGATCAATGGTGTTCAAGACTTTTGCTACGCCATCTATGTTCCATACCGCAGCAGGCTCGTCGAAACGAATAAGGAAGAAGCCTGGATTCGATACGGTGATAGCCGCCACAAGATGAGTGAGCAGGAGAAACAGGATTTCCGTGCCACTCGACAGGAGTTGTCCTTTGAGCTCGAAGCCGCCGGCTACGAATACCCGCGCGATTTCGATCTGCGTATCATCCAGGATTTTTGCGACAATTATCGTGAGCGCGAGGGCGTCGGATTCAACAACGACGATCTGCTGGTCGACCGTCGTCTCCTACGAAAAGAAGGCGCCAAACTGATCCCCGTCAACGCCTTGGTACTGCTGGCAGGCAAAGACCCCGGACTTGCAATACCGGGCTGCCGGCTACGCATCCAGCGTTTCGCGACCGACACGGAGGGCCAAGGGTCCTCTTACTCACCTCAGCGGGACCGCACCGTCGAAGGCAATATCGTGAAGATGCTTCGAGAAGGGGACGAAGTTATTAGCTCTTTAATTTACGACGTCACTTGGCTCAACGACCAGGGCAAATTCGTTACGACGCCCGAATACCCAAAATATGCGTGGTTCGAAGGCGTCGTGAACGCTCTCGTCCACCGATCATACAATTTCAGTGGCTCTGAGGTCTTCGTCAAGCTCTTCCCCGACCGCATGGAAATTGAAAGCCCGGGCGGGTTTGTGCCACCTGTTAATGAGAAAACTATCTATGAGGTCCGCGCCGCTCGAAACCATCACCTTATGGATGCTCTTCGTTTTCTCGGCTATGTCCGAATGGCGCGCGAAGGCACCCGGCGCATCCGGGAAACCATGAAGGAATACAACTTACCTGAGCCGCAGTGGAAGCAGGAAGCGGTTCACGGCGTGATCGTGAGAGTGACGCTCCGAAACGATCACGCATCAAGAAAGCGCGCAACAAACACTGACGTTGCAAATCACTTCGGTGTCGACGTCTGGAAACTTCTTCAAGAACACGAAATCAAAATTCTGGCCTACGCCTACCAGAACAACTCCATACAGGTTTCTGAGGCTTCTCGGCTGACAGGCCGCACTTGGCAAACAAGCAAAAAGGATCTCGACCGTCTTATGCGCGCAGGCCATTTGCTTTTTCAGCCTGGGGAGTATGTTCGGGACCCGAAGGCGCACTACAAAATCGTAAAAAAGTAGTCTTTGCCTAGGCGCATCGATCTTCCCCACAGGTCCAGCGCCGCCGCTTTCTCTGTCCGCTACGGCGCGGCCTCGGATGCCTTCTTCAGCGCGGCCTCGGCATCCCGGATCATTTGCTTCCCGCCCTTGCCGATCTCAATCATGTTGAAATACAGGCTGTCGATCAATTGCCGCTTTTCCTCCGGCTTCACCGTCGGGTTCTTGTAGATGTCCCGCACTAGCTTGGAGTGCTGCGACAGGGTGTCCTTGATGGCATCCAGCCGCATGAACATCATCGGGCCGCCGGCCGCCTGGATGCGCGCCATGGCGTCGACATCGCCTTCCTTGGCCTTTGCCAGCCATGTGTCGTAGTAGGCCTTTGTGGTCTCGTGCTGGTCGTAGAAATCCTGCAGCGACTGCGTGTTCGCGGAGGGATACCGCACCACGAATGCCTTCACGACCGGGACATCGGCCAGGGTGTCCGTCGGCTTCGCCGGATCGGGCAGGACGCCGGCCTTGCGCAGGCTCGCGTCGGCGGCATTGAGAGCATAAATCCCAAGCCCACCGGTCCATGCCCGGATGTAGTTCTCCATCAGGATCGGCGAAGTCGTGGCGCGCGCGATCGGCCCGAACGGCGCTCCGGGCCCGACGGCAGTCGAGCGCACGCCCGGGAATGCGCTGACGATCTGGCTTAGCCGCTTGGCGAGCTCGGTGGTGTACGGCGTGTACTGGTACTCAGGGAGGTGCTTTTCCTGGTCCGCCGGGATCAGCGTCCGATCGGTCATCGTTGACCTGTTGGCATATTGCTCGAGCAGCGGCTGGGCGAAGGTCGGAACCACGCTCGGGGTCACGATGTCGATGATCGACTTGCCGAACTTGTCGAACGCCTCCGGGTTGTTGCCGACGGTCTGATCCAGGATGCGCTCGACGCCGGACCCGAACACCAGCCCGAGCTCGAACGGCTTCGGGATCCTGTAGATGTGATCCTTCGTCATCACGATCCAGAACAAGTCCTTCTGCCAATGCGGCAATTCCTTGTAGCGTGGATCGTCATGGTTGGCCCACCACAACAGGACCGACGGCAAGGTGATGCCGCCCACGACCTTGGCCGTGGTGTTGAAGGGGCGATCGGCGAAGGCGCGGCCGACCCGGTCCAGGCCCTGCACCTGGGCGTTCATGAAGGCGGTGATCATGTTCGCCGCGCGCATCGAGGCGCCGATCCGGGCAAAGTCGAGGGTGACCTCGCGCGAGGCGAAGGCGGCGCCCTGGATGGCCTCCTTGCCCTCCCCGCGCATCTTCTTGAACTCGGCCAGGCGGGTGGCATTCTCGGCCAGCTCCGAGACCATCCGCAGGCCGCGGATCGGGCTGGTCACCACGTTCCACGAACGTTCCATCAGGCCGGTTTCGCCGGATAGTTTGGCGAGGCTCTCCTGCATGTAGCGGCGGTCGAGCGCGACCATGGTGGCATTGGCGCCGCCCCCCTTCATCCAGTCCTGAAAGTCGGCATCCTTGCGGATCGCGCTGATCAGGCCCTTGGCGGTGTCGACTGGCGTAAACAGGCCGCGGCCGCTGTTGACGAAGGCCGTCGCGAAGTCGCGCACGATGTTGCGGACCATGAAGTCCGGCGACAGCGTGGCGCCGGCGCGCAGGCCCTTGGCCGGCAGCGCCAGCACCCGGGTCAGCAGGTTCGCGCTGTCCTGGTCCAGCCCGCGGAAGGCGCGCACGAGCTCGGGGTCATCGATCTTGACGGTTTCCTTCACGCCGTTCCGGAAGGCGCTGAGCGTCTCGCCCTCCTCGGGAATGGCCGTCTTGACGAAGTCGATGATCGCCTCCGGCTCGGTGATGCCGTGCTCCTTGAGGTAGGCGGCTAGCTCCGGATCGGACGGCGCGCGCCTGGTCACCTTGACCTCGGCCCCGTCCTTCTTCAGCGCGTCGATCAGCTTGATGCCGACCGCGTTCCGCTCGGCCACCGAGATGTAGGCATAGGTGTTCTTGATGATGGATTCGAGCGGGTCGACGACGTCGCGCTCGGATCCCTTCAGCCGCTTTACCGGGTTTCCGGGCCCGAAGGACTTGCCGGCCGCGCCGCCGGTCTCCGGCTGGATCACGCGATAGAACGGGATGTAGTTCTTGCCGGCCTCGGCCATGGCGCCGAAAGCCTCATCGGAGAGGACGCCACTGTCCTTCAGGTAGGTCAGCACCTTGTTCTGGTAGTCGACCAATTCTGCGGCAGCCCTGCCATATTTCCCCTCGCCGTCGGCCGCAACCCGCGCCGCCGCCTCCACATCCATGCCGGACGTGCGGCCGCTCGCCTCGATCTCGATCGCGCGCTTTGACGCCAGATAGGCCCGGAAGCCATCCAGGTCCTTGGCCACCGGTTCGATGATCTCGGCCAGCGGCTTGCCGTTGGTCTTGTAGGTGGCGAAGTCGAAGGTGCCGTGCTCGATGAAGTGCTCGGCCTTTCCGAACTGGCCGCGGGTCAGCCGGGCCAGCTGGTAGGCGTCCTCGTCCACGGCCTTGAGCGGGTGGAGGCTGTCGACTGTCCAGGTGTAAACCTTCTTCCAGGTCAGGCCCTCCCCCGTCGCTCGCTCGCCGATGCTGATCTTGGCGAGAATCTTCCTCTGGGCTTCCTCAAACGATCCAGAAGGCGGCTCCGGCGGCTTGCCAGACTCGCCTGGTGGCTTGGGCGGCCGCGGCGGCTCACCACCCGGCAACACGCCCGGATCGCTGCTGAGAAGCCCCTGGGCGATTACGGGATTGGTCTGGGCGTCGTGTGCCAGCTCCGCTGGATGGAGCCCGCGTTCGGTATAGGCCGCCAGAAGCTTCTCTTGGACTGCGATCGGTGCTCTTTCGCCGCCGACCACCTCGGCCGCGGTGACGAAGTCCTCCGATCGGGCGACCGAACCGATCGGCTCCGGGATGATCTCGCCCGTCGGCGTGCGCGTGCGGCGCGCGGTGGCCTGCCCGCCCATCAGCAGGGTGGCAATGGTCGCCATGTGCGCCCCGTCCCGCCGCGCGCGCGCCTGCTCGGCCTCATTGCCACCGGTGACCTCGGCGGCGACCTGCCCACCGACGGCGCCGGCGGCATAGATGGCCGCGTTCAGCCCGCGGAACGTCGCCTCGATGGCGTTGTAGGTCGCGCGGATGCCCGCCTCGTTCAGGAACCGGATGCCGCTGGTGATGTCGCGCGGCGCGTCCGGGTCCTGGAAGATGCCGAGCTTCTGCAGCTTCTTGGTGTCCTCCGGCGACAGGCCGGTCGGCGCATCGCCGAACCCGGCGGTGCCGCCCTCGTAGATCGCGCCCAGAACGCGGGCGGCTAGGTTCGGGCCGGCCGTCTTTTCGAGGTTCTCCACGGGGTCCGGCTCGATCGAGAACCGCCGCAGGAAGGCCTCCGGAATGTGCGCCGGGGCCTGGACGCTTTGCCGCACAGGCTGCCAATCATCAGTACCGGTTGTCCCGAAAACTTCAGCGTCGGACATCTCGCGCTGTGGGACGACCTTGACCCAATCTTCGACCTGGGCGCCGAAGACCTCATCGTCCGTCATCTCCGTCACGGCTTCACCCTCGTTCCGGTATAGACGACCCTATCGAGATAGCCCCTGCACCGGATCAGCATACGATCCTCCATTACCAAGCATGTGGATCAGGGGTGAACACGACGTCCGTCGCCGATGGAGACGTCATGTGCGTGGTGGCGCCCGACTGGCCGTTCGTGACAAGCCGCGTGCATCCATTGACCGCCATCGGCGGGCTGATCATGAAGTTGCCGATTGTGTTGCCGTTTGGAAGAGTAAACAGGCCGACGCAATCGACGCCGCCGATCACGCTGCGAGCGCGCACCATGCCACTGGCGACGCCGCCTGGAATGTTGATGGTGACAGGATTTAAGACCTGCTCGGCATGAAGGCCGCGGATATCGACGAAGCCGCCAACGACTGCCAAGCCAAACTCACGCGGTCCGCCGGATCCGGAGGAAAGCCCACCCAAGTTCAGGTTGTCGATGAGCACCTGAGTGGTTCCGTAGTTGATGTAAACTTGGGCCCCTCCAGACGACCCACCTGCGAGGCAATTCGCAGTCGACTTACCACCCTTGAACTCCACGCTATCGAGTAGGATGTATGTCGCGCCGCCGTATCCGGTTTCGTAGGTTGACGCCCGACCGCACGCGCCAGGATAGATCGCCATGCGGCGCATGCCGGATTCGTGCTGGGCGTTGTTGGTGTAGACGGTAGACCTGCTGGAATCCCCGACGATGTCAAACTGATTGAAAATCTGGAAATCTTCAAGCAGCGACCCGAAGCATGCTAGATGCGAGAATGAATTGCAGAGCTCCCATTGATTGATACTCGCCGGGAACGTGTTGCACATCTTGATCACGCTGGCGTAGTTGCCTTGCCCCTTCACCTTGACGCCATAGGGCACCATGAGCGGCGTTGTTGCCGAGCAGCCGATCATTGCAGTCTGCTTCGTCAGCAGAACTAGGCCGCCTTGCGTGCCTCCAACATCGATGCTGGTGCTGGTCTTGTACCACGCAAAGCTGAGGGCATTCTGAAGCGTGGTGAAGTTGTCTGTGGCCGTGCCGTCCGTCCCGTCCCAATCGAACTTGACGCCCATGGCGCGCGCGTCGAGGCCCGCAGCCGGGAAGACGATTTGCCACTTGTTTCCGACGGCATCGCTGAAAGAGCCGGTCGGTGTAGTGACGCTGGAGACGGTCCATGTCACGGTCGATGCACAGCCAGGCACGGTCACCGAGAGGACATCGCCGGCAGTATAGCCGCCGGCCATGGCCCCGTTATAGCCGCCGACATTGGCGATAGAAGTGACCACATTGCCAGAAACGGTGACGACGCCCGTAGTGCCGCCGAGCTCGCCGCGTCCATTGCCCCCGTTGAAGGGAAGAGTGTAATAGGTGCCGTTGGTGCAGCCTGAGGTGCCGTTTGCGGTAATCGTACCGGACAGAACACGCGTGTCGAGGAAGTTGCCGGCGATCTTCTTGAACGTAGCCCCGCCGCCATCGCCGGCTGAAGCGTAGCCTGCTGTCACCAGCCCGTCGAAGTCCGATAGGTTCAGCGTCTGTGCCAGCGCGCGCGAGGCAAGGATCGGAGATGCCGCTGCGGTACTGGTCGCGCAGGTCGGGCAACTAATGATGCCGGTGACGGCATCGAGCAGGATCGGAGATGTTGCCGTGGTCGGCACCGTTCCGGATAGTGTCGGCCATTTGATCGTCGGCGTTCCCGCTACAGCCTGCGCGCTGACGGTTGCTTGTCCGCTGGTCGATCCCTTGTAGACAACAGAATTGACGTTGACCGTGTTGAGATCGAGCGAGCTCGACAGCATCGATGTGATGAGCGTCGAGAACGGGATCGCTTGTGCAGGCCCGGAGCCGATCGCGGTTCGGCCGATGACAGTGCCGGAGGGCACGGTAGGGAAGGTCTGGGCCGCGGCGATGACTGGCAGCAGTAGCGACGCGACGATCGTCGCAGCGAACTTCAGGCTCCGAATATGCATGTGCGGCCGATGGAATCGCGACGGCTCCACTGCTGGTCACCGTCCGCCTCGGCCTTATCCTCGTCGGGGGGCCGCCTTCTCCTTTCTGCCTTGTCCACGACGGGGGGCGTTTACTGCCGATCAGCTTGTCCTTGCGGGGCTGAACTCCGACTGACGCGTTACGAAAACTTTGGCCGGTTTTTCTCCCCGCGCGCCGGCCGGCGCGGATGCGAGGGCTCAAAGCGGGCCCTTGGAGCTCTCAAAGTTTGACGTCCCTCATGCTGCTTTGACCGGCGACGTGAGAACGATGTCCATCAGCATAAGATCGCGCCTGTGCTGACCATTGCCCGCCAGGAGTTCCTTGACCCAGGCCTGATCGCGCATCCGCTCAGCCTTCAGCCGTGAAACGGCCTCGTGCTCCTGAGGCGTGACTTCGCGATTGGTCAGCGTCTCGCGGATCACTTCGTCCCGGATGCCGAGATCCCGAAGCATTTCCGTCGCGCCGATCATCTGGAGACGACCGGTTGACTGAAACGGTGCGTCGTCAAGCAGACCAGCCATCGCCATGTCGACGTCCGGAGCACCACCGCTATCGATCTTGGCCTGCAGGTCGCGCATTTCCTGAGCGTGACGGGGATTGCCACCCAGATACTCTTCCCGCCAACTCGGGTCCGCCTTCAGTGCACTCAGCCGCGCGGCCGCTTCCGCACCAGTGGCCGGGATTTCAGGAGGCGGCGGTGCCGCGGGTGCCGGCGGCGGCGCTGCGGTCGCATGCGACACGATCATCTCACCGAGCGTTGCGCCCGGATTGTCCCAGCTGCTCATGCCGCCTCTCCCTGCTCTTCGCCTTCGTCGTCATTCCGCTCGAGGGCCTGGATTGCGGCGCGCGCGCCGTGTTGCAGACCGCGGAGAACCGAGTCGTTGAAAAATTCGTACGGCAGACCGCCCTTGTTCGGATGGCAGCACCGGCCGACGCCGGGCCCGATCATGCACTCAGCCGCGGAGCATCCTGTGCAGCAGCCCTTCGCGCTGATGCCGGCAAGCAGCTGATCCATGTTCGTGCTGCGCAACTCGAGCACCCGGGCCGATGCCGCCATGCGCTCAATTTCCTGCGCCCGCACCTGCGCTGCGCGGAGCTCTTCGACTGCGGTCCTGGCGGCCGCGATCTTGGCGCGATGCTCGGTCAGCTTTTCAGTCGCGCCGAACCGCCGCTCGACCGCTGCCAGGGTCAGATCAGCACCCTCGGTTTCGAGTGCCGCGAGGATTGCCAAGGCGCCGTCGAGCTTCTCGGCTATGCTGCTGTTGATCTTCGGGGACGCATTCCCGCTGCTCAGTCCAAGCACTGCCATGATCCACCTCACGCTGCTTCGGAGCGCTGCTGGTCCTGCCGGCGCGCGGCGGCGACCGCATCCTCGAGCCGGCACCGGATCCAGTCGGAGACCGTGCGCCGATCGCGTGCAGCGATCTCCTTCACCTGCTCCTCAAGATCAGGCTTGATCCGCGCGCCGATCATCTTCGTGTTTGCCATGGTTGAATTCCTTCGATCGTTCGTCACTTGGATCAAGCCCAAGCTGCTGATCTTTAGCAACGCACCGCACTGGCGCATGACGTTTTCGCTTCACCCACCGGTCTCGTACCCGCGCAACGGCCGCAGGGTCTTCAACCACGATCAGCGCAAGCCCGAGCGCTCCGAGGAGTGCCCCGAAGCTCATTGGTCCGAGGATCTTCATCGGTTGAGGTGCGAGCAATTTGGATACGTAGCCAGATTGCAGGCCGCCGATCTCGCAAAGCACCTCATGGCTCACGTCCAATTCGTCCCGACGATCGCGGAGCGCTTGGATCAGGCCGACGTAGTCAGTAATCGGGCGGGAGGTCATGTCAGCGACTGCTAGGCGATGTTTTCAGGTGATGAACGGAGTTTTCCGGGCCGGGCCGCGAAAGAGAACGAGGACATGAAATCTGCGAAGGGCTCGGGATTTCAGCCCCCCTCCCCTCGATCCCAGTTTCGCAGCAGATCTGACTGACCATCTGCCCCGCGAGCGCGTCGGCTTCCAAGAGTGTTGAAGTTCATGAGAGAGCGCGCGCGAAAACCCTTCTCCGAACGGCAGATATTGGACGAACGTTGGACACGAAGCGGAAAAGGTGCGCTTTTGCAACGCGTCTCGGGGTCCTTCTCCACCTTGTCGGAGTGGATATCGTGCGCCAAGCCGCGGGCCGACCTGAGGGTAACGGTTACGCGCTTGTTCGGTCCCACTCGGGATGAGTGGATATACCCGACCGAGCGCGATCGAGTGGCGCGGAAGTTCGGCGTTACTGCGCTCATGCCCATGGTCAGCTCCTTCCGCCCTTCTCTTCCAAGCGGTCGCAGCGCCAGCGGCCACCAAGGCCGCGGTAGGCGGTGCAAACCGCGTGGGGGGTGCGGGGGGTCTGTGTGCATCAGTCTGCACGGTGGTTTGTATCGGTCTGCTATGTAGTTTGATGGGTGGTTTGTGGGGTGGTTTGTATGTGCTTGGGGCGGTTTGCAGGGTGGTTTGTATGCTCATCTGAGAGCTCGCTCGATGTGCTTGGAGCGCTTGCCATCGACGATGACGATGGTGCCGCGGGCGAGCAGCCGATCCATGGCCTGCGCGAAGGCTCTCGCTTTGATGCCGCCGGCGTCGGGCTGGCCCTCGAAAGCGGATGGCGCATAGCCTGAGGCCTTGCTGTGCCGCACCTCTCGGCCTTCAGCTGTGAAACGATCGAGTAGCCGCATAAAGACGTCGTCGACCTCGCGGTCGGCAGCCGCGCGATACGGCGAGGCTTCGCCGGCCATAGCGGTGGTGAAGGTCAGGCCGCCCCAGCGCAGCGTTACCTTGTCACCGGTGCGACCGTAGTTTGATTTTGTGACGGTTAAGGTCCGGACGTCTGGATCGTCCTTATCCGGGTCGCTGAGGTGCAGCATGGAGCGCACTGAGTTGCGCCAGTCCACCGAGTTGGCCGTGCCGCTGCCGTCGGCCATGCCGCGGACACTGGGATGGTCCAGCAGCACGATCGCGGTGTCATGTTCCCGGGCAATCTTGCGCAGCATCGCGAGGAAGGCACGCACCTGCCGACGGGCTATCGCCTCGCCATCGAACACCGCGGCGACGTTGTCGACCACGACCAGGCGCGGCTTGTGCTCGACGATCCAGGCCTCGAGCCAGTCCAGCAGCGGCGCCCGTGACAGCCGGCCGTCCTTGTTGGCGTGCACCAGCCACGTGCTCTCCAGGTCCGGAAACACCATGTGCAGGTCCGGCAGGCTATAGGGATCGATGCAGCGGTGCTTACAGATGCGCTCCACGCGATCGCGGATGTTGTGCTCGGGCTCCTCACAGCTCAGGAAGAGCGCGGGTCCACCCTCGATCGTGCATCCGAGCCAGTCCTGAAGGCCGGTGGCGACGTAGACCAGCAGCTGCGTAATGATCTCGGTTTTGCCGCTGCCGCCGTTGCCGGACATGATGGTCAGGTCACCGCTCGGCACGCGCCCGCTGGCCAGCCAACGTTGTTGCTCCGGCTCGATGCCCTTCCATGCCGCCGGGGTGATCGCCGCGTAAGCAGCCCTCTGTGCAGGCTTCCCGCCGTCGTTCGCTTCGGTCTGCCTCTCGTTAGGAGCCATCACGTGCCCCATATCCTTGAGCGCCTGGTAACCCACCTGAAGCGCCATCCCACGGTTTGCGGAGGTCAGCATCACGCGGCCTCCAACATCTGAAGGAGAGTGGGCACATCGTCAGGATGATTTCGGAACCAGGCCGCCAACCGATCGGGATCACCCTGGTTCACCACATAGTGGAAAGCGTCTATCGTTGATTGCGCCGTGCGGTAGACCGGCCTTTGCATTGCCTCGGCCGGCACCACAGGCGGCAGTTCGCCAGTCCAGCGATGGCGGTCCCGTTCGTCGGCCATCTCCCAATCGCGAAGCAGCCGCGACGCATAGTCCGGCGGTAAATCGTCGGCCCCGGCTTCGTCAACATCGGCCAATGCTCGCGCCCAGATGAAAGCGGCTGCGATCACGTCCTGGACTTTGTCCTGCCCAAGCTCGGCGACGAGGCCGCGTTGCTCAGCGAAATTTTGGAGCATATCGACGGCCCACTGGATTTCCATCTCGCCCGACACGCAGCACAAGGCGTACTTCTCAGCGCAGGCTGTGAGAATTTTGATGGGTGCCGGCGCGCTCATTCTTCGTCGCCCCCATCGAGCAGGCCAAGCTCGCGCGCTTTTTCCACAGCCTTGTTGATGGCCTTGGCAAGATCCGGCAGCCGCGTGACTTTGATGGCGAGGCCCTTCGCTGTCGGAACGAGCTTCCCGTCCCTGTTCATCGCGTGCTTGCGCACGTTGATCAAGTTATGGCCTTGATAGGTCGACAGCTCCGTTATGATCGCGTCGTGGCGACGGTTGGCCCAGAACTGGTCCACGACCACGGATTCGGTGAGCTCGGGATTGCGCGCTCCCATGATCAAGCTGCCTGGTTGCCGTGGTCCGGCTTCGCCTGCGGCAACGATGCCAGCCAGGCGCTTTCGTCCTCGATCGTGATGAGGGTCGCGCTGCCAACCTTGCGGGCGTTAAGGCGACCTTCCTTCACCTCGACGTAGGCCTGCGACCTCGAGATCGAGTTGCGGGCAGCAAACTCGTCGATGCGAAACGATCTCTTGCCGAAGGAATTCTGAGTTGCGCTTTCCATGTCCATCTCCGTGTGGTGTAGCCGCACGTGGATGGATGGATGATTTGCCGAAATTCTTAGAGGGACATTCGAACGCTATTTTGGGCCGCGAATGTCCCGGCGGCGTTTGGAGGATCGCCTGGCATCCCGAACGGCTTCGGCGCTGACTGAACGACCGAACGCAATTTCCGTAAGGCTGGCTACGATCTCGTCGAGCGGCTGCCCGCAATTGAGCTCGAACATCTCACTGGTCAGACGCATGAAACGTTGGCGGGGCGCCTGGCTCTTCTTGTGGCCTAGCACTTCGTCGGCGAGCTCCTGAAAATTCTCGGCGGCACGCGCCTTCAGGGCGGCCTGTTCAAATTTGCCGGACTTCCAATCCTTGTTCGAGACCGCGCGAGCCTTGGAAAGGACTGCGGGCGCCTCCTTTACTACTCGCTGGGCGCGCTCGCTGGTAATGAACGCATCCAGCAGCCACGCGATAAACGCGTAGGGCGGCGGGGCCGCCTGCGTGGCTGAAATCTTTTCCCACAATCTTTCGACTTCAGGATGTTCTTGCCAGCGATCAAGAACCTCGACCATGAGCAATCGCTCGCTGTCGTCCCCAACGGGTTCTAGGGCACGTCGAAACTTGGATATCTCAGTCTTGAACGACGGCCGCGCCGCCATGATCAGGCCCCCGGCTGCAATGTCGTCACGTTTCCATCCTCGACTACACCGAACCGCGGCGCCCCTGCTCTGATCGCATCAGCGACATAGCTGGGGGCCAGATGGCCATAGTGCTTCTCGACCATGCGCGTGTCGCTGTGCCCAAGGTTCTTGGCCACCACCATCAACGGCACGCCGTTCATGACTGCGTGGCTTGCCCATGTGTGCCGCAACCCGTGGAAGCCCATCGGAGGGTCGATCTTTGCGCGCGTGCAGGCATCGCGCATGGGATCCTTCTGATGATCCTTCTTCCACGGCTCCCCGTTCTCTTTGACAAACAGGAAAGCGGTGCCCGCGCGGCCGGCGGTAATCGAGCGGAAGAACGCCACGCCGTCCTCGGTGAGGTGGATGTGCCGCGACTTGCTGGACTTGGACTTGCGAATGGCAACGGTGCCGCTGTTGTGGCTGAAGTCGACGACCTTTAGCCGCGTCAGCTCGCCATACCGTGCGCCGGTCTCGACCGCGCCGCGGGCCAGACGGCGGAAGTCCAAGTCTGAAGCGTTGAGCAACCGCGTCACTTCGGCGAGTTCGAGGTAGCGCACGCGCGCGGCGTCGACGCCCTTGAAAGGCTCCACGGCGCGCCAGGCAGCGTCGCTGGGGACCTTCTCGTCCCGCCATGCTCGGTTGAGGGCGGCCTTGAGCACCGTCAGGATGCGGTTTGCGGTCGACCGCCGGCGGCGCTGATGCTCCTCGGGGTCTTCGATCTCCTTGAACCTCTGTTCGTCGCCCTTTTTCACCCGAATGCGTGCGCCGGCCTTCGCGAGATTATGGTGCCATTTCTCGATCTTTTCCTTGGTCAGGTCCTTGACCTCCGTCTCGCCGAGCTCGGGCAGGATGAACGCGTCGGCGGCGTACCGGCTGAACTTCGCCGACTTGCGCTTGGCCTCTAGGAATTCGATGTAGTCGTCGACGGCGGCTTTCACGGTCAGCGGGCCGGACTTGCCTGCCGCCTTGTGCGCGCGGTCGACCATCAGATCGCGTGCCTTCGCCTGTGCCTGTGAGAAGCTCAGGATCTTCACGCCGTCGGCGTCGGAAAAATCGTCGGCCGGGCCGATTGTCGTGACCTCGTACTTCTGATCACCCACGTAGCTGCGCACCACCCAGTTGCCGGCGCCAGACTTGAGCCGCCGGTAGCCCAGGTGAACCCCCTCCTCCATCACGCGGTAATAGGGCTTGCCGCGGGGCTCCAGGCGCCGGCGCGCCTCTCGCTTTTCCAGATTTGCGTCGCGCACTGTGCGGGCCATATCGCCACCTTAGGAGTTGAGAGAGCGTCGTGTCCAACACTTGTCCAATATCCGTGGCTGGACGTCAATGGACTGGCATGGCCTTATGTGGCAGTATCTGTTGATTAAATTCGCCTATTTTTACGGAGGTGGACGGCCATGGACCTATTCTTATCTCTTTCACGGTGGAGAGAGCGGTTCGATTCCGCTAGGGAGCGCCAAAAAGCACCTAAAGTCATAGTGATGTCGGCAGGTTGGCTGGTCCATGACCTGCGCAGGGAGATCGAGCCGCGGACACATTGTTTCTGCGCAGAAACTCGGCTACTGGTGCGGTTTCCATCTATGGATCCGCAGCGATGACGGCCCGGGGGCTCACGTTCATCTACGTTGAGTATGGTGACATGGAGCGGCTCCAATTGGAGCTGAGGTACAGCCTTTCGACCTTGCTATATTGGGGCCGCCGATTCCCTTTGGACGTTGTCGTTTACACCGACAAACCATATCGCCACGCGGATTTGCCGGTTCGGCTGGTCGACATCTCCAGCAAGATTTCGGAGTTTTCCCGCGACGGTCTCTACCATCACCGCATCAAGCCATGCGTCCTCCTGAAGGAAATGGAGACCAGCACGAACTATTGCGTCATGGCTGACACCGACACCTTCTTCCGCGAGGGATTCTTCGAACGTCTGTTGGCCTCGCTGAGATCCGGTGCTGTAGCCGTCGATCGCCGTCACGGCCGCAATCCCATGCCCCAGCTCGCGGGGTTCGCAACCAGTCTGCCGAATGCAGGTCCCTATCGCTACGATCCAAAGCTCGCCGTTGAATACAACAGCGGGCTCACGGCCGTTGATCCGGAGCGCCATCTTCCCGTCGTGCAGGATGCCATAGCATGGATCGACGCCGTGCTCGACCATGGCGCACGGCAGCTCACCATCGAGCAGATCGCTTTGTCCGAGTGCCTGCGTGCCCACGCGATCCCCGTAGCCACGATGCACCCCGCTTTCGGGCACTACTATCGGGTCGCTCACAAGCGATACATGCAATGGCAGCTGCGACGCTGGAGGGAAAAGGATGGCCGGCTGTTCTCACCGCAGCCAGGAACGATCCCGTACACGCGACTTCGGGTGAGGTGGTTCAGGATCTTCGCCAGGATCAGTACGGTGCTCGGGCGCAATGTCGAGACGCAGACCCGGTGGAGATGAGAGCCGTCGAATTCACAGTCGGCGCCAAAAGACGAGTGAGACGATTGTGACCAGTGGGACCAGCACAGCGGTGACCCTGCCAACCCATCTGGCCATTCGCTCGACCCGAAATTGAAGCGCCGCGTCTGGGGCTGGTGAGGCAGCAGGGTCGGTTGGCTTTCTACGCATGGCAGCTTTCCTTTAGCCGATCCCCTTCAGCTTGGCACGCTCGGGCTCGGGCGAACGCCGGGGCGTCCTTCAGCCTCGGCCTTCGGCGCCCCTTTAGCAGGTTAGCCAGCGATCCAGGACCGGAGAGCAACATGCTGGCGAATCACCGGGGTTAACCATCTGAGATTGCTCATGATGGCCCTTGCGCCAGGGAGCGCCAGCTGCGCGGTGGCTCGCCAACGCCGACAATCCTCCGCCGCGGCATGAACTCCCCGCCTCCGCCCTCCGACCAATCTCCGATCGGAACCTGTACAGGCCCATGGAGCCGCGCGAGACCATGCCCAACAGCCATTCCGGCGCTGCCCCGCAGCCGCCGGCCTGGATGCATCGCGCGTCCCCCCATGCGCCGGACCGGCGCGCCAGGATGCTTGAGCACATGGCGCACGCCCGATCGCTTGCGCAGCGCCTGGCGGCGGCTGCGCAGCCCAAGACGCAGCCGAAGACATCGTCGCCGCTCGCGGCCGGCATAACGATTTTCGGTGATGCCTGCGGCTACGCAATCCTGTTCGGCCTCATTGCGCTCCTGTTCCAGTCCAGCGTTCCTCTCTACCTCGGCGCGTTTCTCTTCCTGGGCGACGGCACGCGCATCGAGAACGCGCTCGGAGCGATCGGGATCAGGTTCGAGCCCGATACGATCGGCCCCGAGATCGTCAAGGGCTCCATGTTCTGGTTTGCCTGGATCGCGCTGCTCGTATCCATGAGAAGCTCCGTCCCCGCCTTTCTCGCCGCGTGGATGCCACCGGCCATCTCATGGTCATCGGTCGCGGGCATCGCTCTCGCGCTCGCCATTTTCGATGCGCTCGCCGCGCTGACGATCCGGCGCGGAGGTCCGTGGTTCAACTTGTCGATCAGGCCGGACGGCCTGGCCTGGACGACAATAAAGACCGTCGTTCTCGTTGGCGTGCTGGCGCTGCTGGTGCTGTTGGTCTGAACGCCACCGCTGATTCCGCAGTGACGATATTGCGACCTTACGCCGCGAGCCATCGCACGACTCTGGTCCGCGCATTTACCGGAAATTTACCCCTGCTCATCTGCGCCGGTATCAATTGCTTAGAGTTTGGCCGCTAGCCGTGGAACTACGGAATCCCAAACAGATCGGCGCTCATGTCCGTCGAAGAGTTCCTCAGGCAACGGGCAGTGGACGTTGCGGTGAGCGGCAGCTACTCGCTGCCCCGCTGGTACGATTGCGAGGGCAAGCTGCGCAGCTTTGCCTGCCGGACCAAGCGCGTCTCGCCCTTCCGCATGATCGTGGACGTGCCTGTCGTCGGCAAGGTCGGCGAGCGCGTGACCTCCTACTTCCAGGATTTCGGCGAATTCCAGTGCACCATCAGCGCGACGCTGAAGGCGGGCTTCCTGATCGAGCTCGACATGACGCGGACGCGGCGCGCCTGGATGTCGGAAAAGCTGACCTGGCTCGAGAAGAAGCAGAAGGATGCGAGCGTTCGCGAGCTACGGCGTGACGCGCGCTTCGTTCCGCAGGTCTCGCACACGGTCCTGACCCTCGCGGACGGGAGCACTCATTCCTGCTTCATCATCGACGTCTCGACGGCCGGCGTCGCGGTGTCCTCCGAGTACGATCCGCCGGTCGGAACTCCGCTTGCGGTCGGTGCCTGCGTCGGGCGGGTGATCCGCAAATTCGCGCACGGCTTTGCGGTCAAATTCGCCGAGAAGCAGTCCCGGGACGACCTCGTCCGCCTGATCGTGCGCTCATCGCAGCCGGCCTGATCCACCGCATCGCTGCCCTATCGCGGCCAAAATGCGGTATCAGCTTATGTTGGTCTGTGCCTCGGGCCGGACGTCATGTTCAGACTTGCGCTCGGGGGACCGAATGGCAGTCGACAAGATCACAGTTGATAAAGTCACAGTAGATAAGATCACTTGGGACAGGGTCGGCCGGGTCACCGAGCCCGGCCGCTACATGTACACGTTCGGCTGGCTCACCATCACCGCCGGCGATATCGAGATCTGGAAGCGATACCCACAGGCCGCGTTCACCCTGCTGGCGCAACCGGCCGATCCGGACGAATCGATCGGCGAAGAATTCCATCTCGGCGCCTTCGACGTCGCTCCCGGCGCGCCGCCGCCGTTCACCACGCATTGAAGAACGGCTTCGGGGCCGCCGCGCGCTGCCTTGAGAAGTCATCCTACCCGCTGATCCGCCGCCGGGACAGGTGCGCAGTGAATTGAAGAAGCCTGCGCATTTCCTTGATCTGGCTTGCCAATCCCGACCCGACATCCGACGCACGGTTGTTGCCATGGATGACGAGCATTTTTTGTCATGCAATTGATTGCGCTTGTATTCTACTTCTTCGCAGGCGACGGGAATGAACGGCAGCTGTCGCCCGCATTCAGCGAGCCGACAGCAGGCGCATGACACATGGTCGCATCGGCCCGACGTAGATAAGCGGATCAAGGGAACCTATTTTCGGCGCCAATGTACCTGATCGAAGCGCTCCCCACCGTCATTGGAACTGCGGCCATCGCCCCGGCGCTGCTGATGCTGTGGCTTGTCATCGCTGCCGAAGAGCGCCCCGGCCCGCCGGCCCAGGTCTGGACTGCCTTCCTGCTCGGCGCGGCCAGCATTTCGCTCCTGGGGCTCGCCCGCGCTCCCTTCGCCAAGATGGTCGCGGCCCCCGACGACCCCTGGGCGGCGCTGGCCATGCATTCGATCTTCGGCGTCGCGCTGCCTGAAGAGGCCGTCAAGGTGATCGCCATCGTGCTGATTTCGTCGACCAAGCGGCGGACCTTCTCCAATCCAATGGACACCGTGGTCTATGGCGCCGCGGTCGGCCTCGGCTTCGCCGCCTACGAGAACCTCGCCTACCTGGTCCAGCACGCGGAGATGTGGCGCTCGCTGGCCGCCCTGCGCAGCGTGCTGACCGTGCCCTTCCACGGCGCGCTCGGGATCATTGCGGGCGCCTACCTGACGATCGCGCGCGCAGGCACGGCACTGGGCGCGAACCGCCGCCATCGCGACTGGGCGCGCCTCTCCAGCCGGCTACTGATCTTCGCCGCCCCGCTCGCGCTGCATTCGGCTTTCGACTTCCCGCTGCTGGCGCTCCAGCGCATGCCCGATCTCGATCCGACGCTCCGGATGTGGCTGGGCGCCGCGAGCCTCCTGGTCGGCTTCGGCTCGATTGCTTTCGCCATCCGCCTCGTCCGGCGCGTCGCGCGCCACCATGCGCCGCGGACCGATGTCGCCCGCGAGCGGCTCAGCCAGCTCCGCCGGATGTGGGCGCTGCTGCTGGCCGGCGGCGGCATCGGCTTTCTGGGGCTCGCCTTCGTACTGACCTCGATCCATCACTGGCTGATCAACCCCGAGCGCAACCTGACGCTGGCGCTGATCCCGATTGGTTTCGTCTCGATCCTGCTCGGCCTCGCGCTTCTGATTGTCACGACGGCGATCTACATTCTCGGCCGCAACCGCATCCGCACCAGCGCGGAAGGCTTTTCGTCGGCGCCCGGCGGCGGCTGAGCGATGGCAGGCGCGGTGGACACATACTAGATTGAGCGGCATGGGCTGCTGACGAGATCGAGGACTTCATGACATCGCCTGAGGAATTTTCACGGCTGCAATCCGCAATGAACCAGGCGGTCAAGACGCATTGGAAGGCCTTCCTGTTCGAGGGCATCCTGCTCGTGGTTCTCGGCATAGCCGCATTGGTCTTGCCGCCGCTCGCGAGTCTTGCGACCGCGATCTTCCTCGGCTGGATGTTCCTGATCGGCGGCATCGGCGGACTGATCGCGACCTATTGGGCACGCAGCACGCCGGGCTTCTGGTGGTCGCTGATTTCGGCCGCTCTTGCCGTGCTCACCGGCATGCTGCTGCTGGCCCGGCCGACGCAGGCCGTACTGACCCTGACCATCGTGCTCGGCGCCTATTTCCTCGCGGAGGGCGTCACCACCATCATGTACGCGCTGGAGCACCGCCGCGAACTCAGCGGCCGCTGGTCGTGGCTCCTGGTTTCCGGCCTCGTCGACATCGCGATCTCGTTCATGGTGATCACGGGACTGCCAAGCTCGGCGGACTGGGCGATCGGCGTGCTCGTCGGTATCAACCTGCTGTTCGGCGGCGCCTCCTTGATCGGCATGGCAATGGCGGCACGCAACAGCAAGACCTGAGGCGCCACGCCGCCCTACGCAACGATTGGGGGGGGGTGACAAGCCGCCAGCGGCAGGCTATATGGCCTGCCATGATCACCGTCGCCACCAGCTATTTTTGGTACTTTAGCTACGACAGCTCGCTGGCGGCGGGAGGATCGCGCTCAATCTGACACATTGCAGCAAACGTCCGAACAAGCCGCCAGACCTGGCGGCTTTTTTATTGGCCGGCAGGTTCTAAAACAGACAGGAGCCCGCCGTGCTGAGCACGACCGACGATCTTCGTATCCGCGAACTGAAAGAACTGAGCACACCGGAAGAGGTGATGCGGGAGGTCCCGCGCACGCTCACCGCGACGCGCGTGGTGATGGCCGCCCGCAACGCGATCCACGCCATCCTGAGCGGCCAGGACGACCGCCTGCTGGTCGTAGTCGGCCCCTGCTCGGTGCATGATCCCGAGGCCGCGCTCGACTACGCCGAGCGCCTTGCGCACCTGCGCGAGGACCTTGCCGACCAGCTCGAGATCGTGATGCGGGTCTATTTCGAGAAGCCGCGGACCACCGTCGGCTGGAAGGGCCTGATCAACGACCCCAATCTCGACGGCAGCTTCGACATCAACAAGGGCCTGCGGCTGGCGCGCAACGTGCTGTCGGCCGTGAACAATCTCGGTCTGCCCGCCGGCACCGAATTCCTGGACATGACGACGCCGCAATACATCGCCGATCTCGTCTCCTGGGCCGCGATCGGCGCGCGCACGACCGAGAGCCAGATCCATCGCGAACTGGCCTCGGGGCTGTCCTGCCCGGTCGGTTTCAAGAACGGCACCGACGGCAACGTGCGGATCGCGGCGGACGCGGTGAAATCGGCGTCGCATCCGCATCATTTCATGGCGGTGACGAAGCTCGGCCGTTCGGCGATCGCCTCGACCGCGGGCAACGAGGACTGCCACATCATCCTGCGCGGCGGCAGCAGGCCCAACTACGACGCAGCCAGCGTTGCGGCCGCCTGCAACGAACTGACCAAATCCGGCGTCGCGCCGCTCGTGATGGTCGATGCAAGCCACGCCAATTCGAGCAAGAAGCCGGAGAACCAGCCGCTGGTGATGGCCAACATCGCCAGTCAGATCTCGGGCGGTGAGAGCCGCATCATGGGCGCGATGATCGAGAGCAACATCGTCGCCGGTCGCCAGGACGTGGTGCCGGGCAAGCCGCTCACCTACGGCCAGAGCATCACCGACGGCTGCATCGACTGGCCGACCACGGCAAGCGCGCTCGAGCAGCTCGCCGACGCCGTCGAGATCCGTCGCAACACCCGGCACGCCGGGCGGCACGAACGATCGGCCTGAGAAATCACGAGGCTAAAGCATGATCCGGAAAAGTTTGCAGCGGTTTTCCGAAAAGATCATGCTTAGACAACAACCTGAAGCGCGATGACGATTCATCCTAATCGCATCGCGCTTTAGGTTGGCTCGCTCCTACCTCTCCCCGACGGGGAGAGGTCAAAGCAATCAGCAGCCGCGGCAGATGCTCTTGATCTTGCGATCGAGCTCCGCATCTTCCTTGTTCGCAGGGGTGTTCGGATCGCTCAGATTCTTCTCACTCGGCACGTCAGTCGCACGCGGCTGGCGGTGACCAACTGGCGCCGGCCACACCGTTCCACGGCTTGCACCGCTGGAGGTCGATCCCTTCGAGCCGTTGGTCTGCGCAACCGCCGGGCCACAAAGCAAGACCACGAGCGATGCTGCCACCATGATCTTCTTCATTCTCAGTGCTCCATTCTCCAAACCGGCGCGCTCTCCGCCCCGCTCAGGTCTCGGGCGGGTAAAGATGAACGTCGCCGCAATAATCGACGATACGATAGCGCGTTTCGGCTCCCGCATCATCCGCATCGGGTGCGGTATTTTGCGGCGCCAGTACGTAACCTGGCCCCACGGGCGATTTGCCGGCGCCGCCGGGAATGTCGATGACATAGTCCGGCTGACATAGTCCCGACACCCGCCCGCGCAGCTGCCGCATCAGGTCCTGTCCCTCCGCCAGCGTCGTTCGCAGATGCGCAGTGCCCGGTGCGAGATCGCCGTGATGCAGGTAGTAGGGCTTGATCCGGCATTCGACGAAAGCTCGCATCAAATCCGACAGAGCGGCGATGTTGTCATTGACGCCGCGCAACAGCACGGACTGGCTCACCAAAGGAACTCCAGCGTCGACGAGCCGTGCGCAGGCAGCACGCGCGGGCCCTGCCAGCTCACGCGCGTGGTTGGCGTGCACTGCCAGCCAGGTGGTCGCGCCCGCGACCTTCAATGCCGCAACCATCTCCTCGCTGACGCGCGCGGGTTCGGCCACCGGTACGCGGGTGTGAAGACGGATGATCTTGACGTGATCGATCGCAGCCAGTTCGGCCATGATCTCGCTCATCCGCCGCGGCGACAGCATCAGGGGATCGCCACCGGTCAGAATCACTTCCCATATCTCGTCGTGTGCCCGGATGTAGTCGATCGCCGCGCGATAAGCGCTGTCCGACAGCGCATTCTCCTTGCCCGGCCCCACCATCTCGCGGCGGAAGCAGAATCGGCAATAGACCGCGCAGACGTGAACGAGCTTGAACAACACGCGGTCGGGATAGCGATGCACGATTCCGGGAACTGGCGAATGCGGATGGTCGCCGATGGGATCGGCACTCTCGCCCGGCCTCAGGTCCAGCTCGGCCGCGGTGGGAACGAATTGTCGCGCGATGGGATCGTCGGGATCGCTGGTGTCGATCAGCTCGATCAGCGCCGGCGTGATCGCCACGGCATAGCGCGCGGCAACGCGTTCGAGCGCCGGCAGCGCCGCTGCGGGGGCCAGCCCCTCGGCGACGAGTTCGGCAGGCTCGCGCAAAGTGCGTGCAAGGTTCGTCTTCGTCATCTCTCATCCGCAGGCGGTGTCCACACCACCTGATCAATTCGTGTTGCGCCGCTCGCCAGCATGACCAGCCGGTCGAAGCCGAGTGCGACACCACTCGCCTCCGGCATTGCGGCGACCGCGGCCAGAAAGTCCTCGTCGAGCGGATAGGCTTCGCCGTAGCGGCGCTGCTTCTCCGTCATCGATTCCGTGAAGCGTTTTCGCTGCTCCTCGGCATCGGTCAGCTCGCCAAAGCCGTTGGCGAGCTCGACGCCGCACGCATAGACCTCGAATCGCTCGGCGACCCTCGGGTCGTCCGCCTTCACCCGCGCCAGCGCCGCCTCTGGAGATGGGTATTCAAACAGGATGGTCAAACGCCCCTGCCCGAGATGCGGCTCGACATGCTCGACCAGGACCTTGCTGAAGATGTCGGACCATGTGTCGTCCTCGGCCACACGGACCTTGCCGCGGACCGCCGCGGCGAGCGCGTCACGGTTACCCTCGCCACCCGAAATTGTCGACAGCAGATCGATGCCCGCGAAGCGCTCGAAGGCACCCGCGACCGTCAGGAGCTCCGGCTCGGCGAAGGGATCGGCCGTCCTGCCGCGGAAGGAAAAGGTCCCGATACCGGTCGCCTGCGCCGCACGGGCGATCACGACGACGCAATCGGCCATGATGGCATCATAGGGGGCACCTGCCCGGTACCATTCCAGCATGGTGAATTCGGGCAGATGCAGGTCGCCGCGCTCGCGGTCCCGGAACACCCGGGCGAATTCGAAAATCCGCGTCTCGCCCGCCGCCAGCAGCTTCTTGCAGGCGAATTCGGGCGAGGTCCGCAGGTATCGGCAGGCCCGGCTGCCGTCGGGCCGGATGATCTCGGTCCGGGGGGCGTGCAGATGGGTCTCATTGCCCGGGGAGACCTGAAGGACCGAGGTTTCGACCTCCATGAAGCCTTGTTCGGCGAAAAAGGCCCGTAAAGCTCCGGTCACCGCGCCCCTGGCCTGGAGGAACGGCCGCCGATCGGGGTGCCTGCCGGGCGACCAGAACGGCGACATCGGCTTGTCCCCAGCCATTAACCGACCGCTCCAGCCAGCAGCAAAGTGCTGGCATCCAACGGCAAAATCAGTATGTTGCGGCCCGAAACGGGCGCCGAGGTCCGATTTGAGGCCCCAAGTCCCCCATCAATTTGACCACGTCCTGGCCCCCGCCGGGCCAAGCAAGCAGGAAATACAGCTTTGAGAGTCATCGCCAGTTCTATTCGCAAGGGCAACGTGATCGAGCAAGACGGCAAGCTTTATGTCGTCGTGAGCGCCGAGAACATCCATCCCGGCAAGGGCACCCCGGTCAGCCAGATCGAAATGCGCCGAATCTCGGACGGGGTAAAGATCTCCGAACGCTACAAGACCACCGACCAGGTCGAAAAGGCCACGATCGAAGAGCGCAATTACACCTACCTCTATGAGGATGGCGACGGCTACCACTTCATGAACCCTGAGACCTACGACCAGGTCCAGGTCTCGAAGGACGTCGTCGGCGATGCCGCCGCGTATCTCCAGGAGAGCATGACGGTCAAGCTGTCCATGCACGACACCAACCCGGTCTCGATCGCGCTGCCGCAGCGCGTGACGCTGGAAGTGGTCGAGACCGAGCCGGTGACCAAGGGCCAGACCGCATCGTCATCCTACAAGCCCGCGGTGCTCTCCAACGGCGTGCGCACCACCGTGCCGCCGCACATCTCGGTCGGCACCCGCATCGTGGTGATGACCGAAGACGGCTCCTATTCCGAGCGCGCCAAGGACTAAGCGGGCAATCGAGGATCGAAACAGGTACCGCCGGGGGCGAGGCAGTGAGCAGGAAGAGTTTCCGGTTCGTCCCGCTTCTCCTGGCGTCGCTGTCGCTCCTCCCTGCAGCGCCGGTCGCGGCGGATGAATTCCGCGGCCCCTCGCTCACGGCCCTGCGCGTCGACTGGCGCGCAGCGCTCGACCAGCTCCGTGTCGAGATCAACAGTCGCCCGCAGATTGCGGGCGACTTCATCTTCGCACCCCGCCGTTCGGTGCCGCGCTACGATCCGCGCGCGATGCCCGCGCTGGTGCAGCTCAACGCGATCTCCTCGCGCTTCTTCACCGGCATCACCCGAAGCCCCGTACCCGTGCTGCTGCCGTTCGACGCTGCCGCGTACCTCGAGGCGCAGCGCAGCGGCGCGCCGGCGTCGCTCACGCTGTCGCGCTACCAGGCAGACTTCAATCCCGTCGACATGTTCGATGCCGGACCGGCGGGCTACAGCGCGACCTTCTCGTTCGAGCCCGGCGCCGGCGAGGGTATGCCGAGCCGGGTATTCGCAAGGCCGGTCGAGGTGCAGATCACGGGCTCGGCGCTCGTCTATGACATCGCCGATCCAGCCGGCGGCAAGGGCGAGCCAGTCAAGCCACTCGCGGCAACCTACCCGGACCTGCGCAGATTCATCCGGGAAGGCTATGTGCGCTATGCTTTCACCCGCTTCGGCGTCGCCTATGTGGTGTCGATCCAGTGCCTCGACAGCATCGCCAAGCCGCGGCGGCTCGCCTGCAAGGAAGCCTATCCAGTCGCCGAGCGCTTCTTGAAGGCCCTGCGTATCGCCGGTGGCCAGCGCATGCGGCCGTTGATGGACATTGCCTCCAACGTCCTCGACCGTCCCGCGGGACGTTCACCGGACTTCAGCTACCGGCCGAGCGGAGACATCATTCCGAACACCGGCTACCGCAAGCAAGGCGGCCATCCCGATCTGATGGCCTATGCCCAGATCCGCTTTCCCCTCGAGAAAGCGCCCGCCTTCGTCCGCTCGCAATCCTACGGCAGGCGCGACAAGAGCGAAGGTCCGACCGCCTATCCCTGGCGCGACAATTTCTGCGAGTCGCGCAGTTTCGAGGTGTGGCAGTGCGGCGGAGGCTACGGCCACCAGGGCGAGGACATCCGCGCCGCGGACTGCCCGGCGCCCGGTGAAGGCCGCGAGCCCTGCGATCCCAAGCAGCGCGCCGTCGTCGCCGTGCGTGACGCGATCGTCATCCGCGGAGCCAAGGACCAGGCCGCGACACTTCAAGTCAACAGCCGCACCGAGCACATCCGTTTCCGCTACATGCATATGAACCCGCACGCGTTGAACGCCGATGGCGTGCTCAATGGCCGCATCGTCACCGAAGGCGAGAAGATCGGTGTGATCTCGAACTATCTCGACCATCCCGCCGGCACGTCGATGCACCTGCATTTCGATGCGCAGGTGTTCACACGCGACGGCTGGATCTGGGTCAGCCCCTACGTCACGCTGGTCTCGGCCTATGAGCGCCTGATCCGCGCCCGCGGCCGCGAAGTCGGCCCGGAGATCGCAGGCACGGCGCAGCCGGTCGCCCATGCGCTGCCGGAGGACGTGATCAAGCCGGACCTGCGCGAGGGATCGAGCGGCGAGGACAATTGACGGCTTGCTCGCTCCGATGCCGGGCGGCGCAAGAGCGTGTCGTCGCGCACACCCGCCGGCTCAACGAAGAAGGGACACGGTTCATGAGTGTCGGACTGATCGGTCTTCTCGACGATGTCGCGGCGATTGCAAAGGTGGCAGCAGCCTCGCTCGACGACGTGGCAAGCCAGGCCGCCAAAGCGGGCACGAAGGCGGCAGGCGTGGTCATCGACGACGCCGCCGTCACGCCGAACTACGTCATCGGCTTTGCCTCGAAACGCGAGCTGCCGATCGTCGGCAAGATTGCGGCCGGATCGCTGCGCAACAAATTACTGATTCTGCTTCCCATTGCCCTGCTGCTTGGCTACTTCCTTCCCGCCGCGGTCACGCCGCTGCTCATGCTGGGCGGAGCCTTTCTCTGCTACGAGGGCGCCGAAAAGGTGCTCGAAGCCGTGCTGCCGCATCATGCGCACCACCACGAAGCTCAGCTGCAGCCAATTGCGTTGAATGCCCGGTCGGTCGAGGACGAGAAGGTCTCGAGCGCCATCAAGACGGACTTCATCCTGTCGGCGGAGATCATGGCGATCACGCTGGCGGCCCTCCCGGCGGGCAGCATCTGGACGCAGGCGCTGGTGCTGGCGCTGGTCGGCCTCTGCATCACCGTCGGGGTCTACGGCGTGGTGGCCCTGATCGTGAAGGCGGACGATGTCGGCATGGCCCTTGCGCGCTATGACGGCACCTCGATCATCGGCAGCGGAATCCGCTTGCTTGGACGCGCGCTCGTCCGCGGCATGCCCATCTTCCTGGCCGTGCTGAGCACCATCGGCACCGCCGCCATGATCTGGGTCGGCGGCGGCATCATCCTGCACGGCATCGAAAACTACGGCCCACCCGTGGTCGGCCACACCGTCCATGCCGCCACCGAGGCTGCCGCACACCTCCTTCCCTCCGTTGCGGGCGTCATCGAATGGTCGGTCGAGGCAGCCATCTCGGGCGTGCTTGGACTCCTTGTCGGCGCACTTGCGATTCCGGCCGTCGAATACGGTCTCGCACCGGCATGGAAACGGTTGAGGCGATCGCGATCGGGCTGAACATGCGGTGGCGGATTGCGCCTGCAGCTACTCCAGGAACGTCGTCAGTTGCGCGCCCTCGTCTGCGACGAACACCGCGATCAACTCCGCCGGCTCAGTCATACTGGCATTGGCCGAGACCAGATGCGTCGAGCCGGGCGGCTCGAAGAAGGACTGGCCAACGCCGAACGTCTCGACCGGGCCGCCGCCGAGCTGCGAGCGAATCTCCCCCTTGGTGATGTAGGCGGTGACGGATCCCGAGTGACGGTGCGGCCGCGAAAATCCGCCGGGACCGTAGGACACGCGCACGATGGTGACGCGCTTGCCCGGGACGTTGGGAAGCGCGTAGGAGCCGATCGGCTCGACCTTGTCGAGCGGCGAGCTCTCCGCCGCCGTGGCGCAGAGCGGCGCCAGCACTCCGGATACACTGTCGATCGTCACCGGCAGCACCTTGCCGATCGCAAGCGCGCAGGCGAGCCCTGCGACGACGGCAAGCGCCGTTGAACGCGATGGCGTCGGGCGCTGCACGGCAGAAAAGCTCATGGCTGTCATCGTGACCTCCCCTTGTTCCCCTCAGGATGCAGCTGCAGCGGCTGCGACCGGCCGCTTTGCCGGCGTCCAGCGAAACGCCGCGCCGAAACGGTTCCAGACGTTGATCGAGGCGACCGCCGACGTCAGGTACGTCAGTTCCGTCTCGGAGAATTCGCCAGAGGCTTCGGCGTAGACCTCCTCGCTGACGCCATCGGGCAGACAGGTCAGCGCCTCGGCCCAGGCCAGGGCCGCGCGCTCGCGCGGCGAAAAGATCGGCGCCTCGCGCCAGACCGCGACCAGATGGAGCTTGTCGACAGGAACGCCGATCCGTTCCGACAGCAGGACGTGGTGTTGCACGCAGAAGGCGCAGCCGTTGATCTGCGAGGCGCGCAGCTTGACGAGCTCGAGCAGCTGCTTGTCGAGGCCGGCCTTCCCGGCCAGCTGGCCCAGCGTCAGCACCAGATCATACGCGTCCGGCGCGACCCTCTTGAAATCCTCGTATTCGCTGCGGGCATGTGACATTGCCGTTCACCTCGGAATGTTATTGTTATAAGTGCTGTTATATCTTATAAGAGCTCTGATATGCCGCGCAAGACCGCTGCCAGCACAAGACTGAAAAACGTGCGCAACGCACCCGCGCCTGCCGTCGGCGCCACGCGTGTCCCCGCTCCCGGCGAAGGCAAGCGCGGCGAGCAGGGCTATCTCGGCTATCTCCTGCGTCAGGCCCATGCCGCGGTTCGCCTGACGATGGAACGGACTCTCGCCGATCTCGGCGTGACGTCGCCGCAATTCGCGGTATTGACGATGCTCAACGCCTATCCGGGCTTGTCGGGGGCCGATGTCGCCCGCCTCACTTTCCTGACGCCCCAGACCGTCGGTGTCATTGTCCGCAATCTCGAACGCGACGGCGCGATTGTGATGACACCTCATCCCGTCCATGGCCGCATCCTGCAATGGACGCTGACGCCGCGCGGCGCGACGCTGTTGAACGCGTGCCGGCAGCGTGTGCTCGAATTGGAGAAGCGCCTGGCTCGGGATTTGGATTCAAGGGCGGAAACCACGATCCGGCGCTGGCTTGCCGGAATCGCGAAGGATCTGCAGGGGGACTAGGCGACCGACATTCGCGGTCGTTGATTGCCGCCTCTTCCGCAGCAGCAGCGCGCCTATCCGCCCTTCAACGCGTTCTTGACCTCGCCGTCGGGCCAGGTCTCGTTCGCCGCGATCACCCGCACGCGGCTTTGATCGGCGGTATTCACCAGCACGTGCGAACTCATCCGGTCACGGCTTTGCTCGAGACGCAAGTCGGTTTCCGGCTTCCAGCTCAGCGTGGTCGCGAGATCGCCGGGGAAAATCTGCCACTGCGATCCGTCGTCGAGCTCGACGACATGGCTTTCCGCATGTGTGCGTATCTTCATTCGACCCCGATTCGATTTGCCGATCGTGCGAAGGAAGGCCCCGGCATCAAGCCGGGACCCTGCTCCGTCAATCGTTGTCGTGAATGACGGTCTTGCTGCGGTTGCCGAATTCATCTTCCTTCTTGATCACCGTGGTGCGGCCGGCGGGCTCGCGTTCCCTGATGACGGTGGTGCGGTCGTGGTCGCGGTCGCGCTCACGATATTCGTGCGACTGGCCGACCGTTATGCCTGCGCCCGCCGGGCCGACGTGAACGCCGACCTCGTCGGCGAACACAGGCGCTGCGACGGCGGTGACCATGGCTGCGACAAGCAGATATTTCCTCATCTTCTCCTCCTTCCTGGTGTGGAGGGAATGCGGGAGTGCGACACTTGTTCCGGTGGGAACCGCTGACGCAATCAGGCAGAATTCTCACATCGCTGCCGTTCCAGGAACCGACTCACACGCGCCATGTTTCCGGCTAGAATGCGCCCATGATGCACGCTGATTCCTCGCCTCGCCCAACTCGCCGCGCCCTGCTCCAATCGGCGTTCGGTGCAGCCGCCTTGCTCGCCGTCCCGACAAGCGCTCTCGCCGCGCCTCCGGGCTTCGACGAATGGCGCGAGAGCTTTCGCGCCCGCGCGATGGCGAAAGGTATTTCAGCCGCGACGTGGCAGCGCGCGATGGGGCGGGTCGAGCCGGACATGAGCGTATTCAAGCAGATGCGCAACCAGCCGGAATTCAACGAGCAGCTCTGGCAATACATCAACCGCCGCGTCTCGGACTGGCGCATCATCAACGGCAAGATCGCGCTGAAGAACAACGAGGCGCTGCTTGCGCGCATCGAGCGCGATTTCGGCGTCGAACGCGGCACGCTGCTGGCGCTGTGGGGCGTCGAGTCCGCCTATGGCGATCCCCTGGTGCAGCAGAACCACATGAGGCCGGTGTTTCCCTCGCTCGCAGCGCTCGCCTGGAACGAGCCACGCCGCAAGGCCTATTGGGAGACCGAGTTGATCAACGCCTTGCGCATCGTCGACAAGGGCTGGAGCACTCCCGAGGAGATGCGCGGCTCGTGGGCCGGCGCGATGGGACATTCGCAATGGATGCCGGAGGTCTGGCTCAACGTCGGCATCGACTATGATGGCGACGGCAAGGTGTCGCCATTCGGCAAGCCCGACGACGCGCTGGGCTCGACGGCAAAGTATCTCGTCAACCGCGGCAAGTGGCATCGCGGCGAGCATTGGGGCTACGAGGTGCGCACGCCCGGCAGCATGAGCGGAAGCCGCACCTACGCGGCGTGGCAGGCGGCGGGCGTGACCCGTGCCGACGGCCAGCCGTTTCCGCAGCCGAACGCATCCGCGCAGATGTGGACGCCGGTTGCGGGCGGGCCGACCTTCCTGCTCGGACCGAATTTCTATTCGGTGAAGAGCTATAACCCTTCCATGAACTATGCGCTGGCGATCTGCCATCTCGGCGACCGCTGCCTGGGAGCGCCACCCTTCATCCAGCCCTTTCCCGGCTCCGAGCGTGCGCTGACGCTGGCCGAGGTGCAGGAGATGCAGACGCGCCTGACCAAGGCCGGCTTCGATACCGGCGGCACCGACGGCCGCGTCGGCAACGACACGATGAAGGCGGTGAAGGATTTTCAGCAGCGCGCCGGCATCACGCCGCCGGATGGCTATGGCGGGCTGAAGGTGCTGGCGAAGCTGCGGCAGGGCTCGTAGGTACCCGTCATTCCGGGGTTCGCGTAGCGAGAACCCGGAATCTCGCGCCACATCTCCGGATTCCGGGTTCGAGGCTCCGCCTCGCCCCGGAATGACACAAGTGGTCAATGCCGATACTGCGGCTCCTCCGCATCGAGCTGCCGACGGATCGCGGCCAAATGCAGCCGCGCGGATTCGGCATCGCCTTCGCGCATCTGCTTGTAAGTCGCGGCCGCAATCGCGGGATCGACCGGCAACACCTTTCGCCCCGTCGACATCGCCAGCACCTGCACCTCGGCGGCGCGTTCGAGGTAATAGAGATCGTCCCAGGCCTCTGCGATGGTCGGCGCCAGCACCATCACGCCGTGATGCTTCATGAAGACGATGTCGGCATCGCCGACGGCGGAGGCTATGCGCGCCCCTTCACCGTTGTCGAGCGCAAGGCCGTTGTAGTCGCGATCCACGGCGGTGCGGCCGTAGAATTTCAGCGCGGTCTGGCCGGCCCAGATCAGGGGATCGCCCTCGGTCATCGACAGCGCCGTGGCATAGGGCATGTGGGTGTGGAAGGCGACCTTGGCGCGCGGCAGGCGCTTGTGCATCTCGGCATGAATGTAGAAGGCGGTCGCCTCCGGCACGCCCTCGCCGTCGAGCACGTTGCCATGGAAGTCGCAGATCAAAAGCTTCGATGCGGTCAGCTCGCGGAAGGCGTAGCCATAGGGATTGACGAGGAACAGATCATCATGGCCGGGCACGACGGCCGAGAAGTGGTTGCAGATGCCTTCCTCGAAACCGTTGCGCGCCGCCATGCGGAAACAGGCGGCCAGATCCTCGCGCGCGGTGCGGATCGCGTCGGTCGCGAGGTCCGGCCGGTTGGAGCGGAATGGAGCGGGCGCGGGTGAGGAAGCGTGAAGGCTGTGCGCCATGGCGAAGGACACCTCTGTCGGTCGGGAGCTGCCAGCCTTGTACAGGGACTGGGGCTGCGCGTCAGCCCCTGCAACCGCCGCCCTGCCCTGCGCGGCTCAGGTTCGCCGCGGCACGCCGCCCGCGTTCATGCCGCCGTCGATGACGAGCTCGCTGCCGGTGACGTAGCGCGAGGCATCGGACGCGAGATACAGCACGCCGGAGGCGATCTCCGCGGCATGGCCAGCGCGGCCGAGCGGCGTGACGACGCGGGCGCGCTCCTCCGGATCGATCGGCGCGTTCTGGCCGGCGCCGGTCGCTCCCGTCGGGATCTTGCCCCAGATCGGGGTATCGATGATGCCAGGGTGAACCGAGTTGACGCGGATGCCGTCGCCCGCCGCCGCGCACTCCATCGCGATCGACTTGGCGAACAGCCGCACGCCGCCCTTGGTCGCCGAATAGGCCGACAACCCGGGCGAGCCGCGCAGGCCCGCCAGCGACGACATCATGACGATCGAGCCGCCGCCGGTCTTGCGCATCAAGGGCAGGCAATGCTTGACCGAGAGGAACACGCCATCGAGATTGATCGCATTCTGCTTGCGCCAGTCAGCGAGCGTCATGTCGACGATCGAGGGCACGGCGATGCCGATGCCGGCGTTGGAGACCATGATGTCGAGCCGGCCGTAGCGCTTCGCGATGTCGGCGACGACCTCCACCCAGCGCTCCTCGCTGGTGACGTCCTGCTCCAGGAAGATCGCCTTGCCGCCGGCGCCTGTAACACGCTTGGCGAGCTCCGGGCCGCGCAGCTCGTCGATATCGGTGATGACGACCGCGGCGCCTTCGCGCGCAAACAGCTCGACGATGGCCTCGCCGATGCCGGAAGCGCCGCCGGTCACCAGTGCGACCTTGCCCTCAACCTGCCCTGTCATGTTCACTCCCATTGTTTCTTGTTGTTGTTGGCCGTTATATTTCGCACATGATCCTTGTCGGAAAACCGCTTCGCACTTTTCCGGATCATGCGCTATCTAATCACGGATGGCCCCTGGTCCGGTAGCGCGACGTCGACGACGCGGAATTGCACGCGCTCGGCGCCTTGGTAGCGGTCGACCGAGAGCGAGCCCGCGACATGCAGCTGCTGGCCTCGATTGGCGAGCAGCGCATTGCCGAGCTTCTGGCCGACCGAACGGAACGCGATGCCGTTGACCATGGCGCCGTCGCCCGACTTGAAACGCAGGCGCAGATGCGCCTGGCCGACCTCGTCGGCGAACACGAGTTGGTGCGCCGGCAATGCCAGCACGGGCTCCGGGTTGCCGCTGCCGAAGGGACCGGCACGGTTGAGCGTCGCCGCAAGCTCCGGCGTCACAGCACGTGCGGAGACCGCGCCGTCGATATAGAGTTCGTTGACGTGGCGCGCCTCCGCGACATCGCGTGCCAGCGCGTTTTCGAGATAGGCGCGGAATTCGGCGAGCTTGTCTTTCCGCAGCGTGACGCCGGCGGCCATCGCATGGCCGCCGCCCTTGAGCAGGATGCCGTCGGCAACCGCCTGCCGCACTGCCTTGCCGAGATCGACGCCGGCGATCGAACGGCCCGAGCCGGTGCCGATGCCGCCGGGCTCCAGCGCAATGGCAAAGGCAGGCCGCGAGAACTTCTCCTTCAGGCGGGAGGCGACGAGGCCGACCACCCCGGGATGCCAGCCTTCCGAGGCCGTGACGATCACGGCGAGCTTGTCCTCCAGCCCGATCGAAGCCAGTGCCTCGGCTTCGGCCTGGGCTTCGGCGGCCTGCTCGATGACGCGGCGCTCGCTGTTGAGGCGATCGAGCTCCGCCGCGATCCGCGCAGCCTCGACGCTGTCGCCTTCCAGCAGCAACCGCACGCCGAGATCGGCGCGGCCGATGCGGCCGCCGGCATTGACGCGCGGCCCCAGCATGAAGCCGAGATGCCAGGCCTCCGGCGGGCCGTTGAGCCGCGCTACGTCCATCAGTGCGGTATGCCCGACATGGTCGCGCCGTCGCATCGCGATCAGGCCCTTGGCCACGAAGGCGCGGTTGAGACCGATCAGCGGCGCCACGTCGGCGACGGTGCCGAGCGCGACGTGATGCAGCATGCCCAGCAGATCCGGCTCCGGCATCTCGGAGGTCCAGAAGCCGCGCTGGCGCAGCTCGCGGTTCACGGCGACCAGCGTCACCAGCACGAGGCCGACGGCGGCGAGATGACCGAGGCCGGAGAGATCGTCAGGGCGGTTCGGATTGACCAGCGCATCGACTTCGGGGAGATCGAGCCCGCATTGGTGGTGGTCGATCACGACCACGGACATGCCGAGACGTTTTGCTTCAGCGAGCGGCTCGATGCTGGTGGTGCCGCAATCGACTGTAACGAGCAGCGTCGCGCCCTTGGCGGCGAGCGCCCGCACCGCCTCGGTATTGGGGCCGTAGCCTTCGAATATCCGGTCGGGAATATGGATCAGCGGATCGAGCCCGCAATGGCGCAGGTGCCAGGCGAGCAGCGCCGCCGAGGTGGCGCCGTCGACGTCGTAGTCGCCGAAGATCGCGACCTTCTCGCCCCTCGCCGCGGCATCGGCGATCCGCTTGGCGGCAGCTTCCATCTCCGTCACGGTGAACGGGTCCGGCAGCAGCTTTCGGATGGTCGGATCGAGGAAGTCGGGCACCGCGTCGATATCGATCCCGCGGCCGGCCAGCACCCGCGCCAGCAGCTCCGGCAGCTGGTGCCGCTGCACGATGGCGAGCGCCTGCGCCGCCCCGCGCCCGTCCAGCCGGTCGCGCCAGAGCTTGTCGGTCAGCGAACGCGCCACGCCCAGGAAAGCCTGGGGCGCTTCGACGGGCAAGGCGGTGGCGGGCGGCGTCATGGCGGATGCAACTTGTTGGAGCTCAGGGTCCAGGCGATCACGCGGACGCACGGTGACTGGCTTTCCGGAGGATTGGCCGGCAATCGGCCCGGATTTGCAACGGCCCGACCGCACAAAGCGGTGGATGGCCGCCCGGCCGGGGTGACTACCATTTAGGCATTCCGCCGAACAGCAAATTAAGCAGGCGTTAGGCGGAATCTTCGAAAAAGAATCGTATTCGATCTGTAAGTCGTTGTTCCCCGTTCATTGCAGATCAGGCCTCATTGCCAAGGGAAGCTCCCCGATGTCTGCTGCGCTGGGTCTGAAAGCCAAGCCGATTGCCCCCGAAGCCACGGACGATGATTCCGACATCTCCGCGCTGATCAATCGCCTCACTGCGGAGGTCAACCAGATCGCGATCGACAAGACCAAGTCGATCCAGCAGATCACCAATCAGATGAAGATGCTGGCGCTGAACGCGCTGATCGAGAGCTCGCGCGCAGGCGCGCAAGGCGCGGGCTTTGCGGTGGTGGCGCAGGAGGTGCGCGGAGTCGGCCAGCAGGTCGAGACCATCGCCCGCGAGCTCGAAACCCAATTGACGAAACGCACCGGCGATCTCGTCTCCTCGATCGAGCGCATGAGCCAGCGTTCGCGCGGCGAGCGCATGGTCGACCTGTCGCTCAATGCCATCGAGCTGATCGACCGCAATCTCTATGAGCGCACCTGCGACGTGCGCTGGTGGGCGACCGATTCCGCCGTGGTCGATTGCGCGGCCTCGCCGGGCGCTGCGGCGGTCTCCCATGCCTCGCAGCGCCTCGGCGTGATCCTGGGTGCCTACACGGTCTATCTCGACCTCTGGCTCTGCGATCTCGACGGCAACGTCATCGCCAACGGCCGCTCCGACCGCTTTCGCGTCGTCGGCCAGAACGTCGCCCACACCAGATGGTTTCGCGAGGCGCGGTCCTTGCGCTCCGGCGACGACTATGTCGCCGGCGACGTCGAGAACCAGCCGCTGCTCGGCAACGCGCAGGTCGCGACCTATTGCGCCAGCGTCCGCGACGGCGGCCAGGCCAATGGCGCGCCGATCGGCGTGCTCGCCATCCATTTCGACTGGGAGCCGCAGGCCCGCGCCATCGTGCAAGGAGTCCGTGTGGGCGACAGCGACAAGGCCCGCGTGCTGCTGGTCGACTCGAATTTTCGCGTGATCGCCGCCTCCGACGGCCAGGGCATCCTCAGCGAGCGCATCTCGCTGTCGCTGGATGGCCAGCGTTCCGGCTTCTATCAGGACCGCTCCGGCACGATGTTCGCCTTCCATGCGACGCCAGGCTACGAGACCTACCGGGGCCTCGGCTGGTATGGCGTGATCGTCTGCGGGGCCTGAGGCGGGCAGCGGCCGCTCGCGAAACCGATCGTTCTCGCCTGCCCGCTCAAAATCCTGGAAAACAACCCCATGCACAGTAGCCCGAGGGTTGTTTTCATTGGTGTTTCTCAAGGGCTTCCCTGCCGTCCTGCCTCCGTCAAAACGCTTTGACACGTCGGGCAAAACACTGGCAATCTAGGATCATCGCAGGTTGTGTTCACGGCATGAGGGACTGATCCCTTCCGATGCGATCTTGTGATATCGCAGCCCAGCTTCTGAAGCATTTTCCGGCAAGGCTCGCCCGTTACAGGCAAGAGCCGGCGCCATGGCTCGCATAGAGTCGCTTCGCATCACGTTGATCGACGTGACAGCGCGAGCTCCCCTGGTTCGTCTCGCGCTCCGATAGACCGAGGAGACATGCCATGAAGATCGTCGTGATCGGCGGAACCGGCTTGATCGGATCGAAGCTCGTCGCGAAGCTCAAACAGCAGGGCCACGAGGCGGTGGCAGCCTCGCCGAAATCAGGCGTGAACGCCGTGACCGGCGAAGGCCTTTCCGCGGCGCTGGCGGGCGCGGATGTCGTCGTCGATGTCGCCAACGCGCCGTCCTGGGAGCCGGCTGCCGTGCTCGACTTCTTCCAGCGGTCGAGCAGGAATCTCGGCGCGGCAGAGGCCGCAGCAGGCGTGAAACATCACGTGGCGCTCTCGATCGTGGGTACCGACCGCGCACCCGACAACGCCTATTTCCGTGCCAAGCTGGCGCAGGAAACCATCATCAAGTCCGCCTCGGTCCCCTACTCGATCGTGCGCGCCACCCAGTTCTTCGAATTTCTCGGCGCCATCGCCGAAACCGGGGTGATCGACGGCAAGATCATCGTTCCTACGGCCCAGTTTCAGCCAATCGCGGCCGACGACGTCGTCGACCGCCTCGCGGAGGTCGCGACGGGTCGGCCGCTCAACGGCACGATCGATATCGCAGGACCCGAGAAGGCCCCCTTCAATGAATTCATCGCACGGCGCCTGAAGGCATCCGGCGATGTCCGCCCAGTGGTGGGGGATCCGAAGGCGCCCTATTACGGCGCCCTCATTGACGACAAGTCGCTCACCCCGCTCGGCGAGGCGCGGCTGGGGACAACGCCGCTCGCAACATGGCTCGCGAGCCTCTGAAGCTCCGCCAAACTCAACCACGATGGAAATGGCAAAGAAGGGGAAATCCCATGCGTAGATTGCTGATCGCAACCGCGGTTTATGTCGCATCCTTCCTGGCGGCCCATGCAGCCGAGACCGCCGCTCCCTCGGCCACCCCCTTGGCCAAGGTCACGATCGTCTTTGACCAGGCGCTGCCAAATGTCCCCGGCAAGAGCATGAAGGGCGTGCTGGTCGAGTACGGCCCCGGAGGCTCCTCGCCGGCCCACATTCACGCGCCGTCCGCCTTCATCTATGCCACGGTCCTCGAAGGAGCGATCCGCAGTCAGGTCAATGATGGCCCGGCCAAGGTCTTTCACAAGGGAGAGAACTTCTCTGAAAGGCCCGGTGACCACCACGCCGTCAGCGCCAATGCCAGCAATAGCGAGCCCGCGAAGCTGCTTGCCGTGTTCGTGGTGGATACGACCGACAAGGAGTTGACGACGCCGATCGCGAAGTAACGCCGGACCGGCTCGTGCCGTCAGAGGCCGCGACGCGCCGCCATTTCGGCTGCAAGCAGCAGAGCAGCGCGGCTAGCCCCAACCGATGCAATGCCTTGCCCTGCGATGTCGTAGGCGGTGCCGTGGGCGGGCGTGCAGATCGGGAACGGAAAACCGCCGAGCAAGGTCACGCCGCGATCGAAGCCCATCAGCTTCATCGCGATCTGGCCCTGGTCGTGATACATCGTCAGCACCGCGTCGAACGCGCCCGCCTTGGCGCGCAGAAACACGGTATCGGCGGGAAACGGTCCATCGGCGGCAATGCCCTCGCGCTGGCCGGCCGCAACCGCCGGCGCAATCACGTCGATCTCCTCGCGGCCGAAACTGCCGCCGTCGCCGGCATGGGGATTGATGCCAGCGACCGCGATGCGCGGTCGCACGAAGCCGGCATTGCGCATGCAGGAATCGGTCAGCTTGAGCGCGCGATGGATGCGTTCGCTGGACAGCTTTGCAGCGACGTCCTTGAGCGGAATATGAGAGGTGACCCGTGCGTTCCAGAGCCGGTCCAGCACGTTGAATTCGCTTGCCGGCGTCGTGAGGCCGACGACCTCGGCCGAGAACGCGATCTCGTCGTCATATTCGGCGCGCGCCAGCCGCATCGCCTGCTTGTTGAAGGGCGTGAAGCAGACGGCGTCGACGCGGCCATCGCGGCCGAGCTCGAGCGCGTGCCGATAGTTCGCCAGCGCGAACTTGCCGCCGGCAAGCGTCGCGGTCTTCAGCTCGACGTCGCTGGGATCGAGGTGGCGAAGATCGACGAACAGCAAGTCGGCTGTCGCCGCGCGCAGGTCGGCTCCCTGCTCCGCCATGATCAGGTCCGGCTTGATCCCGGCGATGCGCGCACCTTCGTCGAAGATGCGGCGGTCACCGATGACGACGAGCCTGCAGCTCGCACGGACGTCGTCCTGCATCGCGAGCTTGGCCGTCAGCTCCGGACTGATGCCGGCGGGATCCCCCATTGCCAATGCGATGAGCGGATTTGCGGTCATATGATCACCTTGTCCGGGGCGACCGCGTCGGTCGCGGAGGGCGCGGGCTTATGCCAGAGACGCGCAAGCTGCAGCACGAGCGGAAGCAGCAACAGCGCGATGCCCCCCACGATCAGGCAGGTCACCAGCTTGTTCGCGAAGAAGATGCCCAGGGAGCCCTTGGAAATCAGCATCGACTGCCGGAACGCATCCTCGGCCTTGTCGCCGATGACGATCGCGAGCACGAGCGGCGCCAGCGGATAGAACAGCTTCTTGAAGAGATAGCCGACGACACCGAAGCCGAGCATCATCACCACGTCGAGATAGGAGTTCGACACCGAATAGGCGCCAACGACGCAGATGATCACGATCAGCGGCGCGATCACCACGAAGGGAATCCGCATCAAGGCGGCGAAGACCGGAACGGTCAGCAGCACCAGCGCGACGGCGACGATGTTGCCGACATACATCGAGGCGATCAGGCCCCAGACGAAATCCTTCTGGTCGACGAACAGCATCGGGCCGGGATTGAGACCCCAGATCATCAGCCCGCCCATCATGACGGCCGCGGTCGCAGAGCCGGGAATGCCGAGCGAGAGCATCGGCAAGAGCGCGCTCGTCCCGGCGGCATGATCGGCCGTCTCCGGCGAGATGATGCCTTCAACCTCGCCGGTGCCGAAATGCCGGCCACGGCGCGAGAAGCGGCGGGCGATGCCGTAGCTCATGAAGGAGGCCGCGGTCGGTCCGCCCGGCGTAATCCCCATCCAGCACCCGATCGCGGCGCTGCGCAGCAGCGCAACGCCATGCCGCGGCAAGCGGCCGACGGCGCGAAACACCTCGGCCCAATCGATCTTCGACGACACCGCGCGGGCATGAAACTCCTCCTCGACCGCGACCAGCAGCTCGCCGATGCCGAACAGGCCCATCACCGCGACGACGAAGCTCACGCCCTTGACCAGCTCATCGACACCCATGGTGAGGCGCACACTGCCGGAGACCGTGTCGATACCGATGGCGGCGATGGCAAAGCCGATGGCCAGCGCCACGACGGTCTTGATCGGCGCCGCACCGCCCATGCCGACGAAGCTGGCGAAGGCGAGGAAATAGACGGCAAAATACTCGGCCGGCCCGAACGCGAGCGCAACTTGCGCCACCCAGGATGCGAGGAAAGTGATCAGGATGACGCCGATCAGCGCGCCGAAGGCCGCCGAGCCGAAGGCGGTGGCGAGCGCCGTCGTCGGCCGGCCGTCGCGCGCCATGGGGTAGCCGTCAAAGGTGGTCGCGACCGAGGACGGCTCGCCCGGAATGTTGAACAGGATCGAGGTCACCGAGCCGCCGAACAGCGCACCCCAATACATGCTGGAGAGCAGGATGATCGCCGAGACCGGCTGCATGCCGAAGGTCAGCGGCAAGAGCAGCGACACCCCGTTCGGAGCGCCGAGCCCTGGCAGCACGCCGACGAGAATACCGAGCAGCACACCGACTGCCATCAGGGCCAGATGCGGCATGGTGACCGCGATGGAAAAGCCATGCAGGAGGTCTGCGAGATTATCCATCGGCCTCTCCGTCAGAACCCGAACGCGGCGGCGAGCGCGCCGTGCGGCAGGCTGACCTGGAACAGGCGCTCGAACACGACGTAGAGCGCGAGTGTCGTCGCCCCCGCCATGGCGAGCGCACGGGGCACGGATTGGTGCCGGGGGACCGCCAGCACTGCGAAGACGTAAAACGCCGAAGCGAGATACATCCCGGCCAGCGGAATCGCGGCCACGAAAATCGCAGCCGGCACGAACAGGCCGGCGAGCCGGCGCAGCTCGGTGGACGTGATGGCGATCGGGACATTCGCCAGTGTTGCGGCCGGCAGCACGCCCCGCGCCAGATTGTAGAGGCTTCCGAGCACGATGATGATGCCGGTCAGAAGCGGGAACGTGCCGGCCTCCACACCCGCACTCGACCAGCCGATGCCGTTGTCCAGACTGGAGACGACGACGGCGATACCGAATCCGCCGGTGAGGACGGCGGTCGCAAGCTCGAGGGCGCGGCGGGATATCATCGAGGCTCCCTGATGAACGAGGGACAACAGGACGTCATGGCGCGCAGTCGTCGCGCCTCACTTGACGAGCCAACCCTGCTCGCCCGCGACCTGCCTGATGTGCTCGAGATCCTCCTTGATGAATTTGTCGAACTCCGCACCGGTCAGGAAGGTGTCGACCTGCGAGGTCTTCTCGATGTAGTCCTTCCACTCGGGCGTCGCCTGCACCTTCTTCATGAGGTCGACATAGAATGCCGCCTGCTCCGGCGTGACCTTGCCGGGCAGCCACACGGTGCGCGGCTGCTCGTATTGATTGATGTCGAGGCCCTGCTCGACGCAGGTCGGAACGTCGCTCCAGCCTTCGGTCGCGGTCACCCTGGGGCCCTGTGGCAGCCGCTTCGGGCTGAAAACACAGAGCGGTCGCTGCGTGCCGCCGCGCCATTGGCCGAGGCTTTCGCTGGGATTGTTGACGTGGGAGTCGAGATGACCGCCGGCGAGCTGCACGGCGGTCTCGGCGCCGCTCTTGAACGGGATATAGGTCAGCTTGACCTTGCCGGCCTTCTCGATCATGCGCGTCAAGACCTCATCGGTGTCCTTTGACTGCGCGCCGCCCATCCTGAACTCGCCCGATGCGGCCGCCTTCAGATAATCGCCCGCCGTCTTGTAGGGCGCGTCCTGCTTGACCCATAGCAGGAACTCGTCCTGCGCCATCGCCGCGATCGGGGTGAGATCGGTGTAGTTGAAGGCGACCTTGGAGACGAGCGGCTGCTGCCATGCGTTGGAGGTGCCGAAGATCACCTTGTGGGGATCGCCGGCGGAGGCCTTGCCATAGACATAACCTTCGGCGCCGCTGCCGCCGCCCTTGTTGACGACGACGATCGGCTGCTCCGTCAGCTTGTGCTTGGTGATGATGTTCTGCACCGCGCGGGCAAGATTGTCGGTGCCGCCGCCCGGGCCGGCCGTGGCCACGAACTCGATCGGCTTTTGCGGCTGCCAGGCCGCAGACGCAGGCATCGCGCCGGCGAGCACGGTCACGGCTGCGGAAAGCAAAAATGTTGACGTCCGACCCATGTTTCCCTCCAGTTGATTTTTATGTTTTTTGTCTTTGTTCTTGTCGGCTCCACGTCCACTCAGGCGACGCGTTCCTCGCGTCTTCCCGATGCCAGCACGATCGCGCCTTCTTTTTCGAGCGCTTCGATCTGCTTCTGATCGAACCCGTGCTCGGCCAGCACCTCGCTTGTGTGCTCACCATAGACCGGCGCGCCTGATCGCACTTTGCCTGGGGTCTCCGAAAACTTGATGGGAAGCCCAATCGTCTTGACGGGACCGAGCGTCGAGTGCTCGACCTCGACGACCATCTCGCGCGCCAGCGTCTGCGGATCGCTCAGAGCCTCCAGCATGTCGTGCACGGGGCCGCACGGCACGCCCTTCTCGTCCAGCGCCGCGAGCCAATGCGCCCGGGACTTCGTGCGAAAGCGCTCGCTCAGGACGGCTTCGAGCTCCTTCAGATTCGCCATGCGGTCGGCTCCGTTGACGAAGCGCGGATCGGAGGCAAGCTCGCTCGCGCCGAGCGCTTCCAGCATCAAGAGCCAATGCTTCTTGTTGGCGCCGCCGACGACGAGCCAGCCGTCCGAGGCTTCGAACGCCTGGTACGGCGCGTTGAGCGGATGCGCCGAGCCCATGGCGCGCGGCGCAGTGCCGGCAGCCAGCGCGATGGTCGACTGCCAGTAGGTCTGCACCAGCGCGGCCTCGTAGAGCGAGGTCTCGACCCACTGCCCTTCACCCGTCTTGAGGCGATGGGTGTAGGCGGCGAGAATGCCCATGCTCGCGAGCAGGCCGGCGGTGATGTCGGACAGCGGGGGGCCGCATTTGACGGGCGGGCCGTCGGGACGCTCGCCGGTAAAGCTCATGATGCCGCTCATGGCCTGCGCGACCAGATCGAACCCGCGGCGATGCTTGTAAGGGCCGGTGCGGCCGAAGCCCGACAGCGAGCAGTAGATCAGCGCCGGGAATTCCGCGTGCAGAGCCTCGTAGCCGAAACCGAGACGCTCCATCGCGCCGGGCGCAAAATTCTCGACCAGCACGTCGGCGCTCGCGATCAGGCGCCGCAGCACCTGCTTGCCGCCATCGGTCTTCAGGTCCAGCACGATGCCGCGCTTGTTGCGGTTCATCATCAGGAAGGAAGCCGCCTCGTCCCCGATCTTCGGCGGCACCGAATGACGGGTGTCGTCGCCGTTCGGCCATTTCTCGATCTTGATCACGTCGGCGCCCATGTCGGCGAGCATCAGGGTGCAGGTCGGTCCCGCCATGACATGGGTGAGATCGACGACCTTGAGGCCGGCCAGCGGTCCCGAGCGGCGAGAGGTGGATTGCGATCGATCGCTATGCATCGGCCCGTCCTATCGGCCGCGCCATTGGGGCGCGCGCTTGTTGAGGAAAGCATCGAGCCCTTCGCGAAAATCCTGGCTCGTGTAGCACATCAGGATGAGGTCTTCGCCCTCGTCCCGCGCCAGCCGCCTTTGCAGGCGCGCGACGGCCTGCTTGGTCGCATTCAGCGTCAGCGGCGCATGGCTGGCGACGAGGCGGGCCACCTCGTCGGCGCGCCGATCAAGCGCCGGAAGATCGTCGACGATTTCGCCGAGCAGCCCGACACTCGCGGCCTCCGTGGCGTCGACGAGGCGCGCGGTGAAAATGATGTCCTTGACGCGCGCGGCACCGATGAGCGCCGTGAGACGACTGACATTGGACATCGACAGGCAATTGCCGAGCGTGCGGGCGATCGGAAATCCGATCTTGGTGCTCTTCGTGCCGATGCGGAGATCGCAGGCCGCGGCAATGCCCGCCCCGCCCCCGGTGCAGAACCCGTTGATCGCCGCGATCGTCGGCACCCGGCACTGCTCCAGCGTGGTCAGCACGCGATCGATGCGGTTCTCGTAGTCGATCGCGTCCTGCGGCGTCTTGAATTCGCGAAACTGGTTGATGTCGGTGCCCAAAGCGAATGCCTTGTCGCCGGCCCCGCGCAGCACCAGCACCTTGATTGCATGATCGCGGTCGGCCTCCTCGCAGATCGCAGCGAGCCGCTCGTACATGGCGAAGGTGAAGGCATTGCGGGCCTGCGGGCGGTTGAAGGTGATCCGCCCGATGCCGTCGTCGCGCTCGAAGACGAGGTCTTCTGCCGCCACTTGCAGGTCCATTTCCTCATACCTTTCTATTTTTTCCATTTTTGAATGCAAAATGCGAGATTTTCAAGCTGGAACTTGCATATATCCGCATGTAAGTCCATTTTTGCATTCAAATTGAGCCCAGGACCCATGCTTCACGAAGAAGTCGTTGGCCGCATCCGCGCCATCCTGCTCGACGGTGAAATCCCGCCGGGCGTGCGGATTCCCGAACGCGAGCTGTGCGAACGGCTGGAGATCTCGCGCACACCGCTGCGCGAGGCGCTCAAGGTGCTCGCCGCCGAGGGCCTGGTGCAGCTGCTGCCCCATCGCGGCTCGCGCGCGGCGAAGCTGACCGACAAGGACATGCGCGACCTGTTCGAGGTTTGCCAGGGCCTGGAGGCGCTCGCCGGCGAACTCGCCTGCGAGCGCATCACGGACGCCGAGATCGAGGAGATCGCCGCCGCGCATGCGGAGATGGTGCAGCATTATCGCGAGCGCGATCTGATCCAGTACTACCGTGGCAACCGTGCCATTCACGAAGCCATTGTCAGCGCAGCCGGAAACCCTGTGCTCGCGGGGCTCTACAGCTCGGTGACCGCGCGCATCCGCCGCGCGCGCTATGTCACGCCGATGACCCCGCAGCGCTGGGCGCTCGCCGTGAAGGAGCACGATGCGATCCTCAACGCGCTGCAGCGGCGCGACGGCGTCGGCCTCGCCCATATCCTGCGGGCGCATCTCCGCCACAAGCGCGAAGAGGTTCTGCAGGCGGGCTTTGCCGAGACGGAAGGCAATGAGCTCACGCTGTGAATTGCGTAACGCGCAATTCCGCGGTCGCATGCATCCGCCGACCAATTCTACTTGCTAGCTTGTCGTAACCGGCGCAGCATGGCTTCTGCCGACCTCCGGCCACATGGCTGATCAGGCCGGTCGCAACCGCGCGAACGATGGCGCAAGACAAGCAAGATAAAAGACTAAAGCGGAGGAAACGCATGACAATCAATGTCTCTCGTCGGTCCCTGCTCGCACTCGGGGCGGGACTCGGCGCCAGCGCCATGCTCGGCAGCAGCGCGCTGGCGCGGGCTCCCAAGCTCGGCACGCAGACTCCCTACTGGCACCGATTCATTCTCGGCGACGCCGAGGTGACCGTCGTATCCGACGGGCCGCTGCCGCTCGGCGATCCCTCGGGGACCTTCACCGGCGTTCCCAAGGAAGAGGTCAAGAAGATGCTCGCCGACAATTTCCTGTCGCCGGACAATGTCGTGCTCGAACAGAACTCGCCGATCGTGAACACCGGCGACAAGCTGATCCTGTTCGATACGGGCATGGGCAGCTCGAAAATGTTCGGCGCCAGCACCGGGCGACAACAGAAGAGCATGACCGAGGCCGGCATCAAGCCGGGCGACATCGACGCCGTCGTCTGCTCGCATGCCCATATCGACCATATCGGCGGCATCGTCGACGAAGGCGGCAAGCCGCTGTTCCCGAACGCGCAGGTCTACATCTCGCAGACCGATTTCGACTTCTGGACCGACGAGGCCAAGCTCGGCAGCCCGGCCAAGGACTTCGTCGTCCACGCCCGCAAGAACCTGCTGCCGGTGCGCGACCGCATCGTGTTCTTCAAGGACGGCCAGGAATTCCTGCCCGGCGTGCAGGCGATCGCGGCACCGGGCCACACCGTCGGCCACACCATCTTCATGGTCTCGTCGGCGGGGAAATCGTTCGCCTTCCTCGGCGACCTCTCGCACCATTCGGTGCTGCTGCTGGAGCGGCCGCGGATGGAGTTCTCCTACGACACGGATCCGAAGCAGGCGGCGGAATCGCGTGTAAAGTTGCTCACGATGCTCGCGGCGAACAAGACGCCGGTGATGTCCTATCACTTCGCCTGGCCGGGCTACGGTCATGTCGCCAAGGCCGGTGAGGGATTCCACTATTATCCCGAACCGATGAAGATGACGCTGTAAGCCGGCAAATCACATCCGGGCGGCGCGAGCCGCCCGGATGATGTGCAGCCCGCGCATCTTCATCCGAGGACGTCGGCTAACACCCCAGCCGGTCGGCGATGCCGCCAAAGTCCTTGGCGACGATGTCCCAATTGCCGGTCGCCTCGAAGTCGACCTTCTGCAGCGGACCGTATTCCGTCGGCCGCGCCACGAACGCCGTCTTCAGCCCGTTCTTCTGCGCGGCCGCGAGATCGCCGTTGTGGGCGGCGACCATCATCACCTCCTCCGGCTTGAGGCAAAGCAGCTTTGCAGCGCCGAGATAGGTCTCGGGATCGGGCTTGTAATGCTCGAACAGCTCGGCCGACATGATGAGGTCCCACGGCAGGCCGGCGAACTTCGCCATGTTGGTGAGCAGCGCGACGTTGCCGTTCGAGAGCGGCGCGATCACGAATTTCGATTTGAGCCGCGTCAGGCCTGCGACGCTGTCCGGCCAGGGATGCAGGCGGTGCCAGCCCTTGGTGAGGTAGTCGAGATCGGACTCGGTAAGCCCCTTGATCGCGAACTTCTCGACCAGCTTCTCCAGCGAACGGCGATGCAGATCATCCAGCATGACGTAGCCGCGCTCGGGATGCTGGCGCACGTCGTCCATGGAGGCCATGTACATACCGCGCCAGCCGTCGACGAGCGCGGTCCAGTCGGCGGTGATGCCGCGACCTTTCGCCCACCACATGAAGTCGGTGATCAGGCTGGTGCGCCAGTCGACGACGGTGCCGAACACGTCGAAGACGAGGGCTTTGACGGCGGAGAGATCGGACATGTACGCATCCTCAATTTTCTTATCGTTGTCATTCCGTGACGATCGGACCGCGCGAAGCGCGGCCCTGAGAACGCAAAACCTTGCGCAACAATCTCTGCATTCCGGGTTCGCGCTTCGCGCCCCCCGGAATGACGGTAGAGATCAGTCCAGATGGAACTTCGCGAGCTCGCGGTGCTCGGCCTTGATGTAGCGCACGGTGCCGGTGACGGAGCGCATCACAACCGTCTCGGTCTCGATCACGCCGTCCTTGCGGAACTTGACGCCCGACAGCAGCGAGCCCGTGGTGACGCCGGTGGCGGCGAACAGGCAGTCGCCGCGCGCCATGTCCTCGATGCCGTAGATCATCTTGGGGTCGTTGACGCCCATCTTGGCGGCGCGCTCGCGCTTCTCCTCGGAGTCGAGGATGAGGCGGCACTGCATCTGGCCGCCGATGCAGCGCAGCGCCACGGCGGCGAGCACACCTTCCGGCGCGCCGCCGGTGCCGAGATACATGTCGACCCCGGTGTTGTCGGGGTCAGCGCAGTGGATCACGCCGGCGACGTCGCCGTCGGTGATCAGGCGCACGGCGGCGCCGGTCGAGCGCACACCCGCAATGATGTCGGCATGGCGCGGACGATCGAGCACGAGCACCGTGATGCCTTCCGGCTTGACCCCCTTGGCCTTGGCGAGGCGGCGGACGTTGTCGGCAGGGCTCGCATCGAGATCGACGACGCCCTTGTCGTAACCGGGGCCGATCGCGAGCTTCTGCATGTAGACGTCGGGGGCGTGCAGCAGCGTGCCGCCGTCGGCCATCGCCATGGTGGCGATCGAGCCCGGCATGTTCTTGGCGCACAGCGTGGTGCCTTCGAGCGGGTCGACCGCGATGTCGACCTCGGGTCCGGTCTTGAGGCCGACCTCCTCGCCGATATAGAGCATCGGCGCCTCGTCGCGCTCGCCCTCGCCGATCACGATGGTGCCCTGGATCGGCAGCTTGTTGAGCTCGCGCCGCATGGCGTCGACGGCGGCCTGGTCGGCCGCTTTCTCGTTGCCGTGCCCGCGCAGCCGCGCCGAGGACACCGCCGCCCGCTCCGTCACCCGCACGATCTCCAGCGTCAGAATGCGCTCGAGCAAGGCGTGCGGGGGGACTTCAATATGGGTCGACATCGGCTCACTCCTTCGAAACGTTTGGGCCGGAAATCTCCGTCCGCATCAACTCGTAACACCCACAGTTCGTTCGAACCGTGTCAGTTCTTCTCGATCCTGATGACCTGCGGCCGTCCGCTGATGACCTTGTCGCGCTGAACGGCGGCAAGAGCGCGGCGCACCGCGTCCTCATGCGTGGCATAGGTAATCAGGATGACGGGCACGGGGACCGCCTTGCCGTCGCTGGGCGCAGCGCCGCCATTGGGATGACGCTGCACGATCGACTCGATCGAGATCTTTTGTTCTGCAAGCCGCGTCGCGATCGCGGCCGCAGTGCCGGGGAAGTCGCGCGCGAGCAGACGGATGTAATAGCCGCCCTCGTGCCGCTCCATCGGCGCCTTCTTGGTGTCGCGAAGCTGCGAGATCGGCCGGCCGAACGGATTGGCACGGATGCCGCGCGCAACGTCGGCGATGTCGGCGACGACCGCGGATGCGGTCGCAGCCCCCCCGGCGCCAGGACCGACCAGCGTGATCGGCGGAATGCCCTCGCCGTCGATCGTGACCGCATTGGTGACGCCCATCACCTGTGCGATCGAGGATGATTTCGGCACCATGGTCGGATGCACGCGCTGCTCGATGCCCTTGGTGGTGCGGACCGCAACGCCGAGCAGCTTGACGCGGTAGCCGAGATCGGCGGCCGCGCGAAGATCTTCCGGCGCGATGGATGAGATACCTTCGACATACACCGCACTTTGAGCAACTTTCGTGCCGAAGGCGAGGCTGGCGAGAATGGCGAGCTTCTGTGCGGTATCGTGGCCGTCGACGTCGAAGGACGGATCGGCCTCGGCATAGCCGAGCCTCTGCGCGTCCTTGAGGCATTCGGCGAAGGACAGCCCCTCCTGTTCCATCCGGGTCAGGATGTAGTTGCAGGTGCCGTTGAGGATGCCGTAGACGCGGTCGATGCCGGTTCCGGCGAGACCTTCACGTAACGTCTTGATGACGGGGATCGCCGCGCCGACCGCTGCCTCGAAATTCAGCGCGCCGCCGTGCTTTTCAGCCGCCTTGGCGAGCTTGATTCCGTGCTTGGCCAGCAGCGCCTTGTTGGCGGTGACCACCGACTTGCCGGCGCTCAGCGCGGCTTCCACAGCCGACAGCGCCGGATCGCCGGCGCCGCCCATCAGTTCGACGAAGCAGTCGACCTCGGGATGGGTGGCCAGCGCCATCGGATCCCTGGCCCATTCGACGCCGCGCAGGTCGACGCCGCGCTTCTTGGCCTTCGAGCGCGCAGTGACGGCGACGACACGGATGCCGCGGCCGCTGCGGCCCGCGAGCACGCGCGCCTGCGTTTCGATCAAACGGACTACTTCGGCGCCCACGGTGCCGAGCCCCGCTATGCCCACTTTCAGGGGTGCAACCATGATGTCTTAGAAAACCTGCCGAAGAGAACTCAACGCCGATTGGCGAGCGGAACGACGTTGTGCAACGTTTCGATGCCGCTTTCAAGGAAGCGGCGCACGCCGCGCGCGGCCTGCCTGATCCGTTGCTCGTTTTCCACCATGGCGATGCGGACATATCCTTCACCATGCTCGCCAAAGCCGACGCCGGGCGAGACCGCAACGCCGGATTTCTCCACCATCAGGGTCGCGAACTGCATGCTGCCGACGCTGCGGAAGGCTTCCGGCAGCGGCACCCAGGCGAACATCGAGGCCTCCGGCGGCGGGATCTCCCAGCCGGCGCGGCCGAACGATTCCACCAGCGCGTCGCGGCGCTTGCGGTAGGTGTCGCGCATCTCCCTGATGCAATCGTCCGGACCGTTCAGCGCGGCGGTCGCGGCGACCTGGACCGGCGTGAACGCGCCGTAGTCGAGGTATGATTTGACGCGGGCGAGCGCCGCGATCACGCGCTCATTGCCGACCGCAAAGCCCATGCGCCAGCCGGCCATCGAATACGTCTTCGACATCGAGGTGAACTCGACGGTGACGTCCATCGCGCCGGGCACCTGGAGCACCGAGGGCGGCGGGTTGTTCTCGTCGAAATAGACCTCGGCATAGGCGAGATCGGACAGGATCAGGATCTCGTGCTTCTTCGCGAAGGCGACGAGGTCCTTGTAGAAATCGAGGCTCGCGACATAGGCGGTCGGGTTCGAGGGATAGCAGACGACCAGCGCCAGCGGCTTCGGAATCGAATGCACGATCGCCCGCTCCGCCGCCTCGAAGAATTGCGGCGTCGGCTCGGACGGCACCGAGCGGATCACACCGCCCGCCATCAAGAAGCCGAAGGCATGAATCGGATAGCTCGGGTTCGGACAGAGGATGACGTCGCCGGGCGCGGTGATCGCCTGCGCCACATTGGCAAAGCCTTCCTTCGAACCCAGCGTCGCCACCACCTGGGTTTCGGGATTGAGCTTCACGCCGAAACGGCGGGCGTAGTAGCCGGCCTGGGCCCTGCGCAGTCCGGGAATGCCGCGAGAAGCCGAGTAGCGGTCGGTGCGCGGCTTGCCCAGCGTCTCCTTCAGCTTCTCCAGCACATGCGCCGGCGCCGGCAGATCCGGATTGCCCATGCCGAGGTCGATGATGTCGGCCCCGGCATTCCGCGCGGCTGCCTTGGCCCGGTTGACCTGTTCGAATACGTAAGGCGGCAGGCGGCGGATGCGGTAAAATTCTTCCATGGCTCTCTAGGGCTCCGGGCAACCGGTCAGGACAGAATCGACAGACCACGAGGGCCATTTCAAAAGGCGCTCATGCTCATCGCGAAAATCACTCAAAATCAAATACTTAGAGCAATCATCGACGACGAGGACTGAAGTCGTTCGCCCTGACTCTTGGCTGAACCGGAATCTTTTAGCACGGCAAGGCTGAGGCGCCAGCGATTACCTTGCGCCTCATTTGGCGTCCTTGGCGGCCACCGCCTGGCGATCGCGTGCCGCGGCGAGCTCGGCCTCGATCTTGGCGCGCCGGTCCGGCGGGATGATCGCCTCATCGCGATCCGGCGGCAGGTCATGCACCGGCAGATACGTGCCGGGCTCCCTGACATGCGGCTGTGCATCCCCCGGGGTCAGATCCGCGAGCTGGCTCGAGCATCCGCCGAGGGCGAGCGCCGCGAGCAGCAGCACGCTGCAGATCGGCCGCGTCTTTTTCAGGTCCCATAACGCCAACACTTGGGAAATCCCCTACTCGTCCCAAAGCACGGCCCCGGGCAACCTTACCCAAGACCGCGCCCAAGCTCAAACCATTGCTGCCCAAATGGTGCGAGCGAAAACAGCCCCGGCCCAACAAGACGAGCGGTGCGGCTCGATTGTGACGGAACCCAAGAAGATTTGTCGCAGTGCAACACATCTTCGAGAGTGTTTAACGTCAAACATGCGAGCTTCGCGGTGACGAATACGGAATGAATCGTTACTGTTCTGCTCATGAGCATGGCCACAACCGACACGCCGAAACCCGGGACGAAGTTCGACGCGGAAGCCTTCGCGATGAATGTCGCGCGGGCGATGGAGAGCGGCGGCAAGGCGCTCGCCGCCTATCTCAAGCCGCGCGAGAGCGGCGAGGTGCAGGACCGCCCGCCGGCCGAGCTTGCCGAGGTCGTCAGGACCTTCACGTCGGTCGCCGAATACTGGCTGTCCGACACCTCCCGCTCCTCCGATCTGCAGACCAAGCTCGCGAAGGACTATCTCGACCTCTGGGGCTCGGCGGTGCGCCGCATGGCCGGTCAGGACGCCCAGCCCGCGATCGCGCCCTCGCCGCGCGACAAGCGCTTTGCCGATCCGGAATGGAAGTCGAACCAGTTCTTCGACTTCGTCATGCAGCTCTATCTGCTCACGACCAAATGGGCGCAGGAGCTGGTGCGCGATGCCGAAGGGCTCGATCCGCAGACCCGCCGCAAGGCGGAGTTCTACATCCAGCAGGTCATCAACGCATTGTCGCCGTCCAACTTCGTGCTGACCAATCCGGAGGTGCTGCGCGAGACGGTGGCGAGCAGCGGCGAGAACCTCGCGCGCGGCTTGAAGATGCTGGCCGAGGACATCGCGGCCGGCAAGGGCATGCTGAAGATCCGCCAGTCCGATCCGGACAATCTCGTCGTCGGCGTCAACATGGCAACGACGCCGGGCAAGGTGATCTACCAGAACGAGATCATGCAGCTGATCCAGTACGCTCCGACCACGGAGAAGGTGCTGCGCACGCCGCTCCTGATCGTGCCGCCCTGGATCAACAAGTTCTACATCCTCGATCTGAAGCCGGAGAAATCCTACATCAAGTGGTGCGTCGATCAGGGCATCACCGTGTTCGTGATCTCATGGGTCAATCCCGACAAGCGGCTCGGCAACAAGAGCTGGGAAGCCTACATGAAGGAGGGCCCGCTCACGGCGATGGACGTGATCGAGAAGGTCACCGGCGAGATGAAGGTGCACACCGCCGGCTATTGCGTCGGCGGCACCATGCTCGCGACCACGCTCGCCTGGCTCGCCGAGAAGCGCCGCCAGCGCGTATCGTCCGCGACGTTCTTCGCCGCCCAGATCGACTTCACCCATGCCGGCGATCTCCTCGTGTTCGTCGACGAGGAGCAGATCTCGGCGCTCGAGCAGGACATGAAGGCCGCCGGCGTGCTCGAAGGCTCGAAAATGGCGATGGCCTTCAACATGCTGCGCTCCAACGACCTGATCTGGTCTTATGTCGTCAGCAACTATCTGAAGGGCCAGCAGCCGAGCGCGTTCGACCTGTTGCACTGGAACTCGGACGCGACACGGATGACCGCAGCCAACCATTCCTATTACCTGCGCAATTGCTATCTGGAGAACCGGCTCTCCACCGGCACGATGGTGCTCGACAACACCCTGCTCGACCTCTCCAAGGTGAAGGTGCCGGTCTACAATCTCGCCACCCGCGAGGACCACATCGCGCCGGCCGAATCAGTGCTGTACGGCTCGCAATTCTTCGGCGGTCCGGTGAAGTATGTCCTGTCCGGCTCGGGCCACATCGCCGGCGTGGTCAATCCGCCCGCCTCGAACAAGTACCAGTACTGGACCAACGACAACATCAAGGACGTCAGTATCGGGCAGTGGATGAAGGGCGCCGTGGAGCACAAGGGCTCGTGGTGGACGGACTGGCGCCAATGGGTTGGCGAACTCGATCCCGAGGAAGTCCCGGCGCGTGCGGTCGGCAGCGAAGCATTCCCACCGATCGAGGATGCACCCGGCAGCTATGTCAGGGTTCGCGCATAGCGGAATCTCCCGCGCTTGTATAAGCTTGCTTGCACCACCGCGACGACTGAGGGAACCGGACTATGACGCGCGAATTGTTCTGGCTGACACTGACGGTGATCCTGACCGGGATACTCTGGATTCCCTACACCATCAATCGCTGCCAGGTTCGCGGGCTTAGCGGTGCCATGGCCAACCCGTCGCGCGGCGACAAGCCGCAGGCGGAATGGGCGAACCGGCTGATGTTCGCGCATGACAACGCGGTCGAGAATCTCGTGATCTTCGCCCCGCTGGTGCTGATCCTGAACGCGATCGACTATTCCACGAAGTGGACCGTGCTCGCCTGCGCCGTTTATTTCTGGTCGCGCGTCGCACATCTGATCGTCTATGCACTCGGGATCCCGGTGTTCCGCACGCTCGCCTTCACCGTCGGCTTCCTCGCCCAGGCCGTTCTGGCGCTGGCAATCTTCAATATCTTCTAGAGATCAGGCCGCGACCTTGCGAACGACGAGATGCAGCATGTTGGCCGGCGTCTTGTCGAAACTCTGGATCACGTTGGTTTCGGCTGACAGCGTGATCCACGGACCTGCGCCAGCGTAAGTCGCCTCGAGCCATTCGCGCGGCGGATAGTTGTAGTAGCGATCGAGGCTGTCGCGACCGTCCCCCTCGCCCATCTTGTAGCTGGCGTAGAACACGCCTGAAGGCTTGAGCGCACGATGAATGCGCCCGAGGATGCCGGCAAGCTCGTCGCGCGGGACGTGCAGGAGACAGGCGCTGGCCCAGACGCCGTCATAGGCCTCCTGCGCGTCCAGTTGGTCGAACCGCATCGTCTCGACGGGATGACCGAGCCGCTGCGAGGCAATCTCGGCCATTTCAGGCGAACCGTCGGTCGCGCGCACCGAAAACCCTTCGGCCAGCATCACCGCCGCATGATTGCCGGCGCCGCAGCCCAGCTCGAGGATCGCGCCGCCGGATGGCAGCAGGGCCAGGAAGTCAAGCAGCCGCGTCGACGGTGCCTTCGCCCAGCCAGCATAGGACGCGGCATGGCCGCGGTAGAATTGCAAGGTCGCTTCGTCCACCGCAGTACCTCGTGTCATGGGAACAGCGCGATCTGCTCCAGCCCCGTCGTCTCGGGCAGCCCGAACATCAGGTTCATGTTCTGGATCGCCTGCCCGGCCGACCCCTTCACCAGATTGTCGAGCGTGGAAATCACGATCGCCCGGTTCTTGATCCGGTCGGCGACGACGCCGATCTGCACATAGTTGGAGCCGCGCACATTCTGGGTCTGCGGCAGCACGCCCTTCCTGGCAACATGCACGAAGGGCTCGTTGGCATAAGCCTGCTCCAGCACGGCTCGCAGATCGTCCGGTGTCGCGCCGTTGAGCTTGACGTAGGACGTGCAGAGTTCGCCGCGCGCCATCGGAATAAGATGCGGCGTGAAGTTGATCGTCACCGCGGAACCGGTGGCGACGCCGATCTCCTGCTCGATCTCGGGCGCGTGCCGGTGGGTGCCGACCGAATAGGGCGACAGCCCCTCGCCCGCCTCGCTGAACAACGTGTTCTGTTTCAGCCCGCGGCCGGCGCCGGTGACGCCCGATTTCGCGTCAATGACGATGTCGTCGATGTCGATCAGTTTGGCCTTCGCAAGCGGCACCAGCGCGAGCAGCGCCGCCGTGGGATAGCAGCCGGGACAGGCGACCAGCCGCGCCGACGTGATCTTTTCGCGATAAAATTCGGTCAGGCCATAAACCGCTTCGGCCTGCAATTCGAGCGCCCGGTGCTCGTGGCCGTACCATTGCGCATAGGTGTTCTTGTCCCGCAGCCTGAAATCGGCGGACATGTCGAGGACCTTGATTTTGGGATTTGCCCTGAGGACCGCGGCGATGATTTCCTGCGTGGTGCCGTGCGGCAGCCCGCAGAACACCGCATCGAGCTTGCTCCAGTCGACCTTTTCCCATTCCATCAGTTTCGGCAGGTTCAGCATGAAGAAATGCGGAAACACGTCGCCCATCGACTTGCCGGCGTGGGTGTTGGCGGTGAGCGTGACGATCTCGGCATCCGGATGCCGCGCCAATAGGCGCACCGCATCGGCCCCGGTGTAACCGGAGGCGCCGAGAATGCCGATCTTCTTCGAACTCATCACGCGTCCCTTCCAGGCGTCATTGGATCGTCTTGCCGGGGAGAAAGTTGCAGTGTCGCTTCCTCCACCGGGCTGGCCTCGCGAGCAACGCTCGATCAGCTACTTGTCGGCAAGACCCAGCATCAGCCGCATGTTCTGCACGGCTGCGCCGGATGCGCCCTTGCCGAGATTGTCGAGCCGGGCGACCAGCAGTGCCTGATGGTACTTGTCGCTGGCGAAGACGTAGAGCTCGAGCATGTTGGTCTCGTTGAGCGCCTCCGGTTCGAGCCGGCCGGCCTTGGTCGCCTCGTTCTGGAGCGGCATCACCTTGACGTATTTCGAACCGGCGTAGCGCTTTGCCATCGCCGCCTGCAGGTCGGCGCCGCCGGTCTTGCCCGGCAGCATGTCGAGCTGCAGCGGCACCGAGACCAGCATACCTTGCCGGTAGTTGCCGACCGAGGGAATGAAGATCGGGCGCCGCGTCAGGTTGGAGTAGAGCTGCATCTCCGGCAGATGCTTGTGCTCGAAGCCAAGGCCGTAGAGCTCGAAGGACGGCGCGCTGCCGTCGTCGAAGCTCGCGATCATCGACTTGCCGCCGCCGGAATAGCCGCTCACGGCATTGACGGTGACGGGATAATCTGATGGCAGCAGGCCGGCATCGACGATCGGCCGCAGCAGCGCGATCGCGCCGGTCGGATAGCAGCCGGGATTGGAGACCTTCTTCGCCGCCTTGATCCTGCCGGCCTGGTCCGGGGTCAGCTCCGGAAAGCCGTAGGCCCAGTCCGGCGCGACCCGGTACGCCGTCGAGGCGTCCAGCACCTTCGGCGCAGACGCGCCCATGCTGTCGACCAGCGCGACGGTCTCCTTCGCGGCATCGTCCGGCAGGCAGAGGATGACGAGGTCCACCTCCTCCATCAGCGCCTTCTTGGCCGCGGGGTCCTTGCGCTTGTCGTCGGCGATGGTCTTCACCACAACATCGCTCTGGAGCTTGAGGCGCTCGTTGATGCCGAGGCCGGTGGTGCCGGAGCCGCCGTCGACGAAGACGGTCGCGGGCTTCCTGGCCGCGTTGGTGGTCGGGGCTTTCGTGGTCTCAGCGAGGCCGGTTTCAGAAAGGCTCATGGCGCGCTCCTTTCGAGCATGTTCGTGTCGTCTGCGAAGATCTGCGGCCGGGTGTGCCGCATCAACCGTGAAATCTCTCTTGCGTCGGCGTCACCGGCGCCAAGCGCGTTCGCGATCGCTGCGAAATCGGCGTCCGACTTGTGCTGGTTCAGCTTGAAGCTGCCCTCGACCTCTTCAACCGTCATGACCAGACCCACGATCGCCTTCTTCATCGCCTCGAACCGCCCGGCGGTCATCTTGCCCGACGTCCATGGCTTCTTCGGCAGCAGCCAGCTCTCGAACTTTTCGCTGAGCGTGTCGAGCTGCACCGACAGCTCGTCATCCGACAGCAGCCGCACCGGCCCGCTCAGATGCACCGACTGGTAGAGCCAGGTCGGCACCTGATCCGGCGAGACGTACCAGTCCGGCGACACATAGGCATCGGGGCCGTTGACTGCGAGCAGCCAGGACACAGCACCATCCGCCAGCTTTAGCAGCGGATTGTGACGGGCCAGATGAAAGGCGGCATGCGGCGTGCCGTCAGCGCCGTAAGTCAGATAGAACGGCAATGGCGAGGCGATGGGCTTGTGGCCGTCGAAGGCGCACATGGTCCCGAAGCCGCGCTCGTCGGCGAACTTCAGGCTCGCGGCGCGGTCCTGCTTGAAAAAGGGTGGCGTGTACATCGTGGTCTCCTGCTGGGCCTCCTCGGGGGAGCCGCCGGATCAGATCGCGCTGACAGGAGAGAGAATGCCGCGGATCGGATCCAGCGGCAAAGACGATGATCTCAAACGCGATCGACCGCCCAAACCGCAAAAGAGCGGCGGCGGCGACGGGCGAACAGGATGGTCGCGGCGTTGATCATGGCGCGCGGCTATAAGGCCAGATCGGGTTCCGGTCAAGGTGCCGGCGTCAGATGACGCGCCAGATCCATTCCATGAGCTTGGCGAGCACGTCGCCGAACAGCAGGAGCACGGCGGACCAGATCAGGGCCGAGACGAAATTGGCGGCCTGGAAGCTCCAATAAGGCATCTCGAAGATGCCGGCTGCCAGCGGCACGGAGGCGCGCAAGGGGCCGAAGAAGCGCCCGATGAAGATGCTGGGTATGCCCCAGCTGCGCACGAAAGCCTCGCCTCTGGGCAGCAGGTCCGGATAGCGCGAGAGCGGCCACATCTGGGCAACCCTCTCCTTGTAGCGGTAGCCGAACCAGTAGGAGACCCAGTCGCCCAGCGCCGCGCCAAGGCCGCCGGCAATCCAGACCGGAAAGAAACTGATGCCGCTGGCCCCGATCAGCGCGCCGATGGCCACCAGCGCGCCCCAGGCCGGAACCAGCAACGAGATGAACGCAAGCGACTCCCCGAAGGCGAGCAGAAACACGATCGGTGCCGCCCAGGCCTGGTGAACGCGCACGAAATCGGCCAGGGCGTGCGCAAATTGCTCCATCAAAAATAGCCTTCCCGCCCCGTCTCAAGGTGCTGCTCGATGAAAAGGACTGGTAAGCCAAGGACTTGTGTGACATCAAGTCACAAAACCCGACATGACGCCTGGCGAACCGTCAAATTGCCGGGAACTTGTGGGCCCTGCGGCGTAAAATCGCCGGGATTGGCTCCCAACCCACACCGCCAGCCCGCCGGCGGTAACCTTTCCAAGGCAGAAGTGGCATAGTCGGGCCAACCGATTCGCCGCCCATGCGGCCCTCAAAACGCATCAAGATATATGTCCAAGCAGTTGAAGCCTAAAGCAAAAGACGACTTTTTCGGCGGCGACGAGCCGAAACCTCGTGCCGCCAAGGCGGCGCCGCGCGGAAGCGGCGGGGAAGCCGATTACACGGCAGCCGACATCGAGGTGCTCGAAGGGCTGGAACCGGTGCGTCGCCGGCCTGGCATGTATATCGGCGGCACCGACGAGAAGGCGCTGCATCATCTGTTCGCCGAAGTCATCGACAACTCGATGGACGAGGCGCTCGCCGGGCACGCGACCTTCATCGAGGTCGATCTCAGCGCTGACGGGTTCCTGACCGTGACCGACAACGGCCGCGGCATCCCGATCGATCCTCACCCGAAATTCCCGAAGAAGTCAGCACTTGAAGTCATCATGTGCACGCTCCATTCGGGCGGAAAGTTCGACAGCAAGGTCTACGAGACCTCGGGCGGCCTGCACGGCGTCGGCATCTCCGTGGTGAACGCCCTCTCCTCGCGTCTCGAGGTCGAGGTCGCGCGCAGCCAGAAACTCTATCGCATGACGTTCGAGCGCGGCCACCCGAAGGGCAAGCTCGAGGACCTCGGCAAGATCAACAACCGCCGCGGCACGCGCGTGCGCTTCAAGCCCGACACCGATATTTTCGGCGCTAAGGCCGCGTTCAAGCCGCAGCGCCTGTTCAAGATGACGCGCTCGAAAGCGTATCTGTTCGGTGGCGTCGAGATCCGCTGGAACTGCGCGCCCGAGCTGCTCAAGGGCATCGAGGACGTGCCGGCCGAAGCAACGTTCCACTTCCCCGGCGGCCTCAAGGATTATCTCGCCGCGGCAATCCACGCCGACACGCTGGTGCATCCCGACATCTTCTCGGGCAAGTCGGGCCGCAACGGCGCGCATGGCGCCTGCGAATGGGCCGTGGCCTGGACCGCCGATGCCGACGGATTCCTCTCCTCCTACACCAACACCGTGCCGACGCCGGATGGCGGCACGCACGAATCCGGCCTGCGCAGCGCCCTTTTGCGCGGTCTGAAGGATCACGCCGAGCGCGTCGGTCAGGGCAAGCGCGCGGCCTCCGTCACCTCGGAAGACGTGATGGTCGGCGCCGCCGTGATGCTGTCGGTGTTCGTGCGCGAGCCGGAATTCCAGGGGCAGACCAAGGATCGCCTCGCCACTGCAGAGGCGCAGCGCATCGTCGAGCAGGCGATGAAGGATCCGTTCGACCATTGGCTGTCGGGCAATCCGAACATGGCCAACCGGCTGCTCGACTTCGTGATCGACCGCGCCGAAGAACGGCTGCGGCGGCGGCAAGAGAAAGAGACCGCGCGAAAAACCGCAGGCAAGAAGCTGCGCCTGCCCGGCAAGCTCGCCGACTGCACCGACGCCGGCACCGATGGCTCGGAGCTGTTCATCGTCGAGGGTGACTCGGCCGGCGGCAGCGCCAAGCAGGCGCGCGACCGCAAGACCCAGGCCGTGCTGCCCCTGCGCGGCAAGATCCTCAACGTCGCTTCTGCCGGCAAGGACAAGCTGACGGCGAACGCCCAGCTCTCCGATCTGGTGCAGGCGATCGGCTGCGGCCAGCTCGCACATTACCGCGAAGAAGATCTGCGCTACCAGCGCATCATCATCATGACCGATGCCGACGTCGACGGCGCGCACATCGCCTCGCTCCTGATCACTTTCTTCTACCGGCAGATGCGGCCCTTGATTGACCAAGGCCACCTCTTCCTCGCCGTGCCGCCGCTCTACAAGCTCACGCACGGCACCAAATCGGTCTACGCCCGCGACGACAAGCACAAGGACGAGCTGATCAAGTCCGCGTTCAACGCCAACGCCAAGGTCGAGGTGAACCGCTTCAAAGGTCTCGGCGAGATGATGCCGGCGCAGCTCAAGGAGACCACCATGGATCCGAGCAAGCGGACGCTGCTCAAGGTGGTCCTGCTCGCCGACGACCGCGACACCACCGCGGATTCGGTGGAGCGCCTGATGGGCACCAAGGCCGAGGCGCGCTTCGCCTTCATCTCGGACAAGGCCGAATTTGCCAGCGAAGAGCTGCTGGACGTCTGAGGGATTGGTCCGTGCCGGGCGCGCCAGCTCCAAGCTCGGTGGTCCGGTGGTGGCGAAGTACTGAGCCGCCGCTTCTTCGAAAACCAGCCCCGGCCTCGGCCGGGGCTTTTTGCTTTTTGGCTCCGCCTCCAGGTCGGCCACGGCGTGGACGGCTCGATTCGCGCTGGACCGGGCGACTCTGCCATCGACTCAGGAGCTCAAACGCCGAGCCAGGATTGCCTCCATTTCGTACAATGCCGGATTTGCTAACGACAGGTTACCCGAAATCGAAGTCTTGAGACCCCAAATAACATATTGAAAAATATGATATATTATGGATTCGAGCGACGGCGTCCGAAACACCCCAGCACCGGCGTTTTCCCGCGACTGTGCCTGCCCGGCAACAGCATTTCGGCGAGAACCGTCTATAGTCCGGCCATCAGATGACACGAACTTCAGCGCGCTCGCGCCTGCTACGACAGACCAAGGTTGGGGATTTGACATGAAGAAGACTTTGCTCGCTCTGACCGCGGTTGCGGCGATGACCGGTGCGGCCTCGGCGGCTGACCTTGGCGCCCGTCCCTATGCGAAGGCTCCGATGCCGGCGCCCGTCGCGAACTGGACCGGCTTCTACGTGTTCGGCGGTGGCGGTGGCGGCCTCTCGAATGCCGACCAGAGCGTGGTTGACACCGGCACGGGCACCCCGCTGACGATCACCCAGCGCCAGGGCGGCTCGGGCTGGTTCGGCACGGTTGGCGCCGGCTACGACTGGCAGTTCAGCGGCACTTGGGTCGCTGGTGTGTTCGCCGACGGTCAGTTCGGCAGCATCCGCGCCACCATCCAGGATCCGACCCTCGGCATCACTGGCAACCAGAAGCTGGAAACCTCGTGGGCCGCGGGTGTTCGCCTCGGCTGGCTGGTCGCCCCGAACGTTCTCTCCTATGTCAACGGCGGTTACTCCGGCGCTCATTTCGGCCAGACCAACTTCACCACGCTGGGCGGCACTCCCGTGGGCGTCCATCTCAGCAGCTACGATCGGCATGGCTGGTTCGTGGGTGGCGGCGTCGAGAACAGCCTGAACATCTTCGGCATCACGTCGCCCGGCTGGTTCATGAAGACCGAGTATCGTTCGGCCTTCTACAATGCCAAGACTCAGGACGAACTGCTCGACGGCAGCAACCTTCCGGTCGGCAACAGCATCCGCGCCAACAGCTGGAACCAGACGATCTCGACTTCGCTGGTCTACCGCTTCAACTGGACCGGTCCGGTCGTCGCGAAGTACTGATCCGATCTCACGATCAAACGTCAAAGCCCCGGCATCGCCGGGGCTTTTTCGTTTTGGGCCGAGCGGCCGACCGCTGGTCTGCAATGACTTGTACGGCGAGCCGGGCTCCGCCCGCCGACTATCGGCACTGCCGAGCGCCCAGCGGCGAATTGCCTTTCCAGGGACACGCTTCCTCCTCCGCCGGCAGCTTGCGCCGGTGCCGCCATTGTATCCAGACCGAAGCTACGGTTAGTGTGCGCTCAAGCTTTCGCGGCGCGGCGATCCTGCATCGTCGCGCCGCCGACAGGAGCGGACCGATGGGAGGAATGCATGCGCAGATTTCTGCTGGTCGCAGGCCTGCTTGCGACTGCCGTCGGGCTGCTCTGGATCGGACAGGGCACGGGCGCCGTTCCGTGGCCGCGATCGAGCTTCATGGTCAACCAGCTGCAATGGGCGGGCTATGGCGCAGCCATGGCCGGCTTCGGGCTGGTGCTGATCTGGCAGAGCCATCAATAAGATAAACCAGGGAATGAAAGCATGACATCCAGCCGGTTCGATCTTCGCGGCAAGGTCGCGATCGTCACGGGAGGCAATGGCGGCATCGGCCTCGGCATGGCGCGCGGCCTTGCCGACGCCGGCGCCGATATCGCCGTGGTCGGACGCAATGAGACCAAGTCCGCCGCGGCCGTCGCCGATCTCAGGCAGCGCGGTGTGAAGGCGATCGCCGTCGCCACCGACGTGACCGACAAGGCGGCGGTCGCTGCGATGATCGAGCGCGTCGTCGGGGAGCTCGGCCGCATCGACGTCCTCATCAACAATGCCGGCATGAGCATCCGCAAGCCGCCGCACGAGCTCGAGCTCGACGAGTGGAACAAGGTGATCAACACCAACCTCACCAGCGCCTTCGTGTGCTCGAAGCTGGCCTATCCGGCGCTGAAGGCGTCCGGCAACGGCAAGGTGATCAATATCGGTTCGATGATGTCGATCTTCGGCGCGAGCTTCGCGACCGCCTATGCCGCGAGCAAGGGCGGCATCGTGCAGTACACCCGCGCCTGCGCCAACGCCTGGGCGCCCGACAACATCCAGGTCAATGCCATCCTGCCGGGCTGGATCGACACCGACCTCACCCGCGGCGCGCGGCAGCAGGTGTCGGGGCTGCACGAGCGCGTGCTGGCGCGCACGCCTGCGGGGCGTTGGGGCGACATCGACGACTTCGCCGGCATCGCCGTGTTCCTCGCCTCGCCCGCGTCGAACTTCGTCACGGGCACAGCGATCCCCGTCGACGGAGGCTTCTCGGTGATGGCCTGAGGCCAGGCCAGCACTCGAGAACTTGCGCGCAAAAAAGAAGCCCCGGACGAAGCCGGGGCTTTTAGATTTTGGCAGTGATCGTCTTTTGTTGGTGCTTGGTGGTTCGTTGACGTGCTCAGTAGCGGCCGATGGTCGGCGCGTCGAACTTGTAGCTCGCACGCACGACGGCCCACTGGATATCGCGCGGCTTGGCGTCGAAGGTGTAGTTACCCGAGGTGCCGCCGAGCTGATAGGTCTGGCTGCCGAAGGCCGCGTAGTTGTATTCGAGGCCGACGATCCAGTTGCGGGTGACGCCGTATTCCCAGCCGGCGCCGACGGTCCAGCCGTTGGCCCAGTGGGTCTGTTCGCCCGAACCCGTCGCCACACCGGCGGTGTCGCTGACCGAGAGACGGTTGTTCACGCCGGCATAGCCACCCTTGAAGTAGAACAGGTTGTTCTGCACGGCGAAGCCGGCGCGCCCGACGACGGTCGCGAGCACGTTGGCGCGCCAGGAGAACACGTCATCCCCGGCGCCAAACACCGTGTTGACGACCGTACCCTTGTTGTCGAGGCCGGAGATCGTGCCCTCAATGCCGAACACGTAGTTGTTGGCCTGCCAGTTGTAGCCGATCTGGGCGCCGCCCATGATACCGGAGTTGCGCTGACGGAAGCCGTCGCCCGGCGAAAGATCGCCGAACGCCGCGCCGGTTCCGTTGTTGGTGAACTGCTCGTTGGTCCAGGCGCCACCGATATGGCCGCCGACATAGAAGCCGGTCCAGTTGAACAGCGGCTCGACATAGGCAGGCGCCTTCGTGTAGCGCGCACCGAGATCTGCGGCGGAGGCCGCGCCGGTCGAAACCAGAGCTGTCGTGCAGGCGAAGGCGGCAATCAATTTACTACGCATGGTACACCCCGTGTCCTTTGATGGGCGCACGGTCACACGCAGGTCTTACTCAAATTTGAATCAAGAAAGTTAAGACGCCGGATTGGCGAGCAGCGCGTCTTGAATCCGTTGGCGCTGTTGCTCGCGCGCAACGCTTGGCGCGCGATTTAACGCGGCATTATCCCTAGCGGCTCCTGCGCTACGGTGCCGGCGCGGCCCTCGAGTGCACGTGCTCCGGCCGCACGCCGAGCGCAAGCAGGCGCGCCGGAATGCCCTGGAGCCACGGCAGCGCGGTGACGAGGCGCACGACCAGCGGCACTTTGAGCGGCCGATCGCCGCCCTGCAAGGCGCCGCTGATGATGTTGTTCTGCACGATCACCTGCATGCGCTGCGTCATCTTCACCGGAAATTCGCGTCGGCGCCTGATAGCATCGAGCTCGTCCTCGGTCGGGCAGCCGCGCTGAAGCTTGTCCGCCAGCAGATTGGCGGTCGCGACCGCGTCCTGCACGGCGAGATTGACGCCGACGCCGCCAACCGGCGACATCGCATGCGCGGCGTCGCCGATGCACAGCAGGCCCGGCTGCGTCCAGCGCTTGAGGCGGTTGATGGCGACCGTGAGCAGCTTGATATCGTCAAAGCTCTTCACATCAGTGATGCCGGATCGAAGGATCGGCGCCATGCGCACGACGTCGTCGAGCAATGCCTGCAATCCCCTCGCCTTCACCGCTTCGTACTGTCCCTTGGCGATGACATAGGCGCATTGCCAATAGTCGCCGCGGTCGAAGGTGATCATCATCTTGCCGGGCTCGACCCGCGCGAACACGTTCTCGGTCTCGTCGGGTCTGCGGCCGGCGCGGAACCAGAGCACGTCCATCGGCGCGCCGATCTCCTCGACCTCGAGGCCGGCGCGCTCGCGCACGGTCGAATGCCGGCCGTCGCAGGCAATGGTGAGATCGGCCTCGATGTCGATGATGCCGTCAGGCGTTTTCGCCCGTACGCCGGCGACGGTCTCGCCCCGGCGGATCAGATCGACCGCCTCCGTGCTCATCATCACCTCGAGCGAGGCAAAGCGCCGCCCGGCCTCGCGCAGGAAGTTCAGGAAGTCCCATTGCGGCATGAAGGCGATGAAGGGGTATTTGGTATGGAGCCGGCTGAGATCGGCGATGCGCACCGGCGTGCCGCCGAACAAGCCGTCCATCTTCTGCAAGCGCTGATGCGGCAGCTTCAGGAAGCCGTCGATCAGGCCGAGCTCGTCCATCACCTGAAGCGTCGAGGGATGCACGGTGTCGCCGCGGAAGTCGCGGAAGAAATCCGCATGCTTCTCCAGCACCACCACGTCGATCCCGGCCCGCCCGAGCAGATAGCCGAGCATCATGCCGGCCGGCCCGCCGCCGACGACGCAGCAACGGACCTTCATGGTGCGGTTTGGTTGTCGGTCGGATGTCATTGCCGCCGCGCTTCAAGTATCGATCGAGATACGCCTGACGATACTAGCGCGATTCAGGCCGAAGGCAGTCCTCAATTTGCAAGACAGTCCGTGACCAAGGAGTTGTTCCTTCAGCGGGAGATCGACGTTCGCTCGCCTCAGGGCTTCGGCGCCTTCCGTTCCCATGGGCGCTTGCCATCGGCGTCGCGATCCCAGGGTCGCGTGATCGGCGCTACCTTCTCATCGTCGGCGACTTTCGCGCGGTCCGCCTGGACGCGCTCACGGTCGGTGAGTGGCGGCACTGTGGGGACGGGAGTCGTTTGGGCCAAAACCGGAAGCGTCGTAACGACCGCGACGATGATGAATTTTACCATCCCCGACTTTAGCACTTCCACCTTGGCCTGTCCGATTTAAGTTCGCCCCACTCCGTAGGCCGATCCCGTCAGGCTGAACAGCGCATCAATGATTGCTGCGGTTCGCGCTGCGAAAACTCTTGATCTCCGAGACGCTGCCGTCGCGATAGGTCAGCTCCACCGAGACGGACTGCGTGCTTGGCGCGAGCTTCATGTAGAGCGGCATGCCGGCGGTGACCGCGCTGGGATCGCGCATGTCGCAAGGCGGCATCTTCAGCACCTGGTTGGGCACGGCGGTGTCGATGCCGATGCGCACCTCGCGGATGGCGCAGCGGTAGGACACGAGATGCGTGTAGTAGACCAGGAGCCCGTTGAATTCGCGGAACGACAGCCAGCTCGTCGAGGTCATGTCGAGGATCTTGCGCTGGTCGCGGATCAAAGCGGCCTCGGGATCGAACCTGATCGGGAACGGTCCCTGCATCTCGCCGGACTGATCGACATAGCGGACTTCGATGGTACCGGCCTGCGCATCAGGCGGCAGTTCGATCGACGGGTTCGGCATCCGCTTGCGCGTGCGCGGATCGAGCGTGTCGATGAATCCGGTCTCGCGGAAATCGCTCTTGCCGGCGATGCGCCAGGAAATGCCGAGCGTCGGGTCGGCGAAGGAGAACGTAACGCTCCAGCCGCCATTGTGCCGCGAGAAGCTCGCGATCGGCGCGTTGATGGTCTCCTCCTTCGGCATCTGTGGCACCGACACCGGCGGCAGTGCCGCAAGCTTCTGCGGCGGCGGATCGGCCGGGCGCGCGGCCGCATCCTTCGCCATGCCGCTGAGGAAGACGTCGTCGACCATCTGGTCGAAATAGACCGGCACCTGCCTGTGCTTGACCGTGTCGGCCATCTCGCTGACGGCACGGCGCGTGCGTTGCGCCACCTGGACGAGGTTCTCGCCGGGCTGGAGCAACTCCTTGGCGAATGTGCGCGTGAACACCGAATTCGGATTGGTGTCGTCGTTGGACAGACGATCGAGCGCGGTCTGACGAGGTCCTGCCGAGAACACCGAGAACACGCCTTCGGGCAGCTGCGTCATCGGCGCGAGCCCGCCGCCACCGGCGACCGCACGGGTGCCCTTGCGCTCGAACGGGTTGTTGCGGCAGGCGTCGAACACCAGGATCGAAGTCCGCGCCTTCTTGTTCTGAAGGCGCTCGACGATGCGGTCGGCCAGGATCGAGGCGTCGCGCACCAGCTCTTCCTGACCTTCCGTCGCCGACGGCACGTCGGTCGGCAGCAGATAGTTCTGGCCGGCGATCTCGAAGCCGTGGCCCGCGTAGAAAAAGAACGCCGTGTCGCCGGGCTCGATGGCCTTGTCGAAGGCAAGCAGCGTCTCCGAGAATTGCTGCCTGCTCTGGTTCTCAGCGACCATCACCGAGAAGCCGAGCTGCTTCAGCGTGTCGCCCATGGTGCGGGCGTCGTTGACGGCCTTGAGCAGCTTCGGGACGTTCTTGTAGTCGTTGTTGCCGACGACGAGCGCGACGCGCTTCTCGGCATGGGCGGGCGCTGCGAAGCCGCTCAGGCTCGCTGCGAGGCCAAGGGCCGCCAGAATTCCGAAAAGCCGACGCGTCATCGCAAAATTTCCCTGCAGAACGGCCCTACGCCGGTTTCTTCGAACAGCAGTTCACGGGATCCCCTGCCGCTGTGTGATAGTCGGCCGAGACGCAACGACGGTTCAAGGGGCCCGGGCCACGATTCCACGATCTGGCTATGGCAGATTGCGTTGGAATCTGGTTCTTCTTGGACGATTTCGCCGGAAGTGAGGGGCAGCCGTGTTTCACTGGTGTACGGACGAGGTGGAGCCGCACGACCGCTTCGAGTATTGGCGCGAGGTGCGCGCCAAGGGATTGTTCGGCGTTACCGCCGAGCTTGAGCGCGAGCGGCGAACGAACTTCTTCGGCGAGTTCTCGCTGCGCCAGGTTGGCGGGGCCGGCCTCGTCGAGCTGAAGGCCTCAACCTACGCGGTCGAGCGCAGCGCGTCCGACATCGCCAACGCCCCGGGTGACGCAATCTGCGTCTACCAGCAGCTCGGCAGCGGCGGCTGGTTCGGCGGCATGCGCGCAAGCGACTTTTCGATCGCCAACGGCAGCTTCGCCACCAGCCATACCGACCTGCCTTACCGCACCGCGCCCCAGGGCGCCGGGGGTTTTCACCTGCGGATCCTGAAGATTCCCGTGAGCAGCATCCCGACGCAGGACAAGCGCATGCGCGAGCTCGCGCCCCGGACGTTCAACGATCCGACCCTGGCGCCCCTGCTCGCTGCCTGCTTTGCCGATCTCGGCGAGGCCGCCGCGGATGATGCTGCCGCCGCGGATGCGTCCCCTCTCGTCCAGACGTCCCTGGTTCAAGCTTTGGCCCATCTGGCGCTGATCGAGCGCGGCATCGTGCGGCCCGGCAGCCGGCGCGGCCAGGCCGCGCTGCGAACGGCCCGCCTCTCGCAGGCCCGCCGCCTGATCGCACGCCACCTGCAGGACCCAAACCTGGCGCCGACCATGGTGGCCGATCTGCTCGGCGTGTCCGTGCGTCACCTGCACATGCTGTTCGAGACAGCCGAGAAGAGCTTCTCGCAGACCGTGACCGACGAGCGCCTGAAAGAGAGCCGCCGCCTGATGCGCGAGGCGCCGGAGCGGCTGATCGCCGACATCGCGGCCTCCTGCGGCTTCGAGAGCCTGGCGACCTATTACCGGGTCTTCAACGCCGCCTATGGCATCGCGCCCGGCGACTTCCGGGCCAGGGGTTCGGATGGCCCTTAGCCCGTCGTTTGGCGATTGCCGCCGGACCGCGGGCGGAGCTGAAAATCCCAGCAGCGCCCGCGATTTGGGCAAAAACCTCAGGTTTTTTAGGGCCTTCCCGCGCCTGCTCCATTGACTTTGGCCAATTCCCCCCTATGTTCCAGTGCGACGCGGCTCAGATCGACGAGCGATTCCTGAGCCTTGCGCTTTGTTCGCGTGAGTCAGCACCCCCAGCTTCTTCGAGAGCGCGCCGTTTCGGGGTGGAACGCGACAGCCTTATTACCCTCGATTCCGAACGGCGGTTTCGACCAGAGGCTCAATGTCCTTTTCAAATCTCGGACTATCCGAAAAAGTCCTCGCCGCAGTGGCGGCCACCGGTTACACCAATCCCACCCCCATCCAGGAACAGGCGATCCCTCACGTCCTCGCACGCAAGGACGTGCTCGGCATCGCCCAGACCGGCACCGGCAAGACCGCGGCCTTCGTGCTGCCGATGCTCACCATCCTCGAGAAGGGCCGAGCCCGGGCGCGCATGCCGCGCACCCTGATCCTCGAGCCGACCCGCGAGCTTGCGGCCCAGGTGAAGGAAAACTTCGACCGCTACGGCGCCGGCCAGAAACTCAACGTCGCCCTCCTGATCGGCGGCGTCTCCTTCGGCGATCAGGATGCCAAGCTGATGCGCGGCGTCGACGTGCTGATCGCAACCCCCGGCCGCCTGCTCGACCACACCGAGCGCGGCGGCCTGCTGCTCACCGGCGTCGAGCTGCTCGTCATCGACGAGGCCGACCGCATGCTGGATATGGGCTTCATTCCCGACATCGAGCGCGTCTGCAAGCTCGTCCCGTTCACGCGGCAGACCCTGTTCTTCACCGCGACCATGCCGCCGGAAATCCGGCGCATCACCGAAGCCTTCCTGCACAATCCGCAGAAGATCGAGGTCTCCAGGCCCGCCACCACCGCCGTCACCGTCACGCAGGCCCAGGTGCCTGCCGGACGCGAGGCGCACGAGAAGCGCGAGCTGCTTCGCCGCCTGCTGCGGGAGGCCAAGGACCTCAAGAACGCGATCATCTTCTGCAATCGCAAGCGCGAGGTCGCCATCGTTCACAAGTCGCTTCAGAAACACGGCTTCAGCGTCGGCGCGCTGCACGGCGACATGGACCAGTCGGCCCGCACGGCGGCACTCGAACAATTCCGAAAGGGTGAGCTGCCGCTGCTCGTCGCCTCCGACGTTGCCGCCCGCGGCCTCGATATTCCCGAGGTCAGCCACGTCTTCAATTTCGACGTTCCCCATCACGCCGACGACTACGTTCATCGCATCGGCCGCACCGGCCGCGCCGGCCGCACCGGCACCGCGATCTCGATCGTGACACCACTCGACCAGAAGTCGATGGTGGCGATCGAAAAGCTGATCGGCCAGAGCATTCCGCGCGCCGAAGGCGATTACGAAGTCTCGGCCGAGGCATCCGATGCGAGCGAGCGTCCGCGCGAGCAGCGCGGCCGTGAACGTTCACGCGGCGGCCGCGGCAAGCCGCAGCGCGGCCGCGACCGTGAGCGCAGCCACGAGCCGCGCGACGCGCGAGGCGAGGCAAGGCATGCTGCCGAATCGAGGCCTCCTTCGGAGCCGCGACAGCCCGCCGAATCACGGCATCGGTCCGACGACAAGCGTCGGGCGGAGCCGCGTCACGAGGCGCGCCAGCAGGCCAACATCTCGCATGTCCCCTCGATCGGCCGCCCCGAACCGCGCCGCCAGCGCGAAGTCGACACCGAGCCGGGCGATCACTCGCATCTGCCGGCGTTTCTGCTGCGGCCGGTACGTTCGCCCGCCGGCGCCTGAAGCGCAACGCGCTCCAGATTCCGGTTGAGCAAACCCGCGGCACACTCTATTAGACGCCTTCGTGAACGTATATTTACGGGGCGTTCACGATCGTCCGTTAGCCTACGAACATAATTTAAGCATTGCTGCGGTCGGGGGCGCGCCGGCCGCTGTGGGGTATGTTCCGTGATCAAGGTGCTCGATGAACACGAACGCACGATGGCGTTCGCCGAGGTGGCGCTCGGTCAGATCCGATCGCTTCGGCAGACGGCAATTCCCCGCAATTACGAGATCTGGTACGTCTACGCCACCGGCTACAACGCGCCGCTCAACAAGATCATCAACGAGACGCTGGCGCGCAGCGGCAAGCTGACCGAAGCCGATCTCGAGCAGATCTACGAGACCTATCTCTCCCACATCAAGACCACCGATCGCATCGACAAGGTCGGCGCGCGCGTCATCGGCGAGATCGATGACGTGATGAAGGTCCTGGGCGACGCGCTCGGCATGACCAGCGCCTACGACGCCAGCCTGTCGGGCGCGACCGAGAAACTGTCGTCGGCCAAGAGCCGCGACCAGCTCAAGACGATCGTCGAGGCCCTGCTGCGCTCGACCAGCGAGATGCGCGAGACCAACAAGGCGCTGGAAGACCGGCTCACGCTGTCGAAGAACGAGATCAGCAATCTCCAGCAGAGCCTGGAAGCGATCCGCGCCGAGAGCCTGACCGATCCCCTCACCGGCCTCGGCAACCGCAAATATTTCGACCGCATGATCGGCATGGCCGTGCAGAACGCGCTCGCCTCGGGCGAGCCGCTGTCGCTGCTGCTGTTCGACATCGATCACTTCAAGTCGTTCAACGATTCCTACGGCCATCTCACCGGCGACCAGGTGCTGCGACTCGTCGGCCTTTCGATGAAGCAGACCATCAAGGGCCAGGATATCACCGCACGCTATGGCGGCGAGGAATTCGCGGTCGTGCTGCCCAACACCGCGCTGCGTCAGGCTCTCACGGTGGCCGACCACATCCGTCGCGCCGTGATGGCGAAGGAATTGAAGAAGAAATCGACCGGCGAGATCCTCGGCCGCGTCACCATCTCCGTCGGCGTCTCCATGCTCAAGGAGGGCGACGACACCGACGCGCTGATCGAGCGTGCGGATGCCTGCCTCTACGCCGCCAAGCGCAATGGCCGCAACCGCGTGATCTGCGAAGCCGATCCGGAATACGCGGCCGAGACGCACAGCCGCGTGGCATAGGTTTTCGCCGGGCTCCTGTGGGCGGGGGGCGCATAGGCGCAAGCCATGCCCAGCATCTCTATCCTGAACGGCGAGCACGCTTTGCTTTGCCCACGCTGCGAACGGCCTTCTTGGCTGTCTTCTTGGCCGGCCGCTTCTTCGCAACAGGCTTCTTCGGCTCCACTTTCTTTGCCGCCGCCTTCTTCGCCTTAGGCCGCTTCTTCACCTTGGCGCGTTGGGCCGCGGCGAGGGCCGCCCTCGCCCATTGTGCAAGCTCTGCGGAATCGTCGAACAGGCGTGCGGGCAGTTCCCAGTAGGAGTTGACCACCACGGTCTTGGCGCGAGTCGAATACTGGAACGGCTTTGAGCCTTCGGCCTCGAAGTCCGGAATGGTCGTTTCGTCAGCGCGGAAGAACAGGCCGGCGCGGAGGGACAACGCGAAATTGACGCCGTCGGCGGAGATGCCGTAGCCGGAGAACATCTTGCGGATGGTGACAGGGCCGAAATCGGCGAACAGGTCGATCAGGAATTCGCGGTCCATGGAGGCTTCCCTGCGCGAGCAAGCGAACCCTCATAGCACCCCCGTCATTGCGAGCGAAGCGAAGCAATCCAGACTGCCCTCGCGGGGACAGTCTGGACCTCGCAATGACGATCGGATCTAGCCGTCGATCTTAGCCGGACGCAGCTCGACCGATTCGCCGCAGCCGCAGGCGGAGACCTGGTTGGGATTGTTGAAGACGAACTGGGCCTGCATCTTGTCGGCCCTGTAGTCCATCTCGGTGCCGAGCAGGAACAGCACGGCCTTGGGATCGACCAGTATCTTGACGCCCTTGTCCTCGACGACCTCGTCGGTCGGCCGGATCTCGTGGGCGTATTCGACCGTGTAGGACTGACCGGCACAGCCGCCATTCTTCACGCCGACGCGCAGGCCCACGATCTCGGAATCGGCACGCTGGGTCAGCTCGCTGATGCGCTGGGCGGCGGCATCGGTCAGCCGCATCACCTGCGGGCGCGGCCGCCGTGGCTTCGGGGTGGATGCTGGTGTCGAGCCTGACGAAATTTGGGTCATATCAGTGATGTGGTCCGTTGCGGCGCGAATTCAATGCCGGTGGTGGCGTCACCACATGTTGAGCACGAGACGCGCCTCGTCGCTCATGCGTTCCGGCGACCACGGCGGCTCCCAGACGACCTTGACGTCGACCACGCCGACGCCAGGGACGCTGGCGACCGCGTTCTCGACCATGGTCGGTAGTTCGCCGGCGGCCGGACAGTTCGGCGTCGTCAGCGTCATCTGCACGTCGACCGAGCGGTCGTCCTTGATCTCGACCTTGTAGATCAGGCCGAGCTCGTAGATGTCGGCAGGAATCTCCGGATCGAAGACGGTCTTGAGCCCGGCGATGATCTCGCGGGTCAGCCGCTCGGTCTCCTCCGGCGGCAGCGCCGACCGTGTTTCCATCGGATTGGCTTTGATTTCGGCCGTATCACTCATGCGAACAAATCCCGCGCTTTCAGCAGCGCCTGTGCCAGATGATCGACTTCTTCCCGCGTATTATACATGCCGAACGAGGCCCGGCACGTCGCGGTCACGTTGAACCGCTCTAAAAGCGGCATCACGCAATGGGTACCGGCGCGCACCGCGATGCCCTGGCGGTCGATCACGGTGGCGACGTCATGGGCATGCGCGCCCTTGAGCTCGAAGGAGATCACCGGGCCCTTGCCCCGCGCCGTGCCGATCAGCCGCAGCGAATTGATCTCGCGCAGCTTCTCCTGGGCATAGTTGGTGAGATCGTGCTCGTGCGCGGCGATGCGCTCCTTGCCGATCGAATTGACATAGTCGATGGCGGCGCCAAGGCCGACAGCCTCGACGATGGGCGGGGTGCCGGCTTCGAACTTGTGGGGCGGGTCGCCGTAGGTGACGATGTCGCGCGAGACCTCGCGGATCATCTCGCCGCCGCCATTGTAGGGGCGCATCGCGACGAGGTGGTCGTACTTGGCCCAGAGCACGCCGATGCCGGTCGGCCCGTACACCTTGTGGCCGGTGAAGACGTAGAAGTCGCAGCCGATATCCTGGACGTCGACCGGCAGATGCACCGCGCCCTGGCTGCCGTCGACGAGCACGGGAATGCCGCGGGCATGGGCGATCTTGACGACGTCCTTGACCGGCACGATGGTGCCGAGCGCGTTCGACATCTGCGTGATCGCGACCAGCTTGGTCTTCGGCGTCAGCAGCTTCTCGAACTCGTCGATGAGGAAATTGCCCTCGTCGTCGACCGGCGCCCACTTGATCACGGCACCCTGGCGCTCCCTGAGGAAATGCCAGGGCACGATGTTGGAGTGGTGCTCCATGATCGAGATGACGATCTCATCGCCCTCTTTGATATTCGGCCCACCCCACGAGGACGCGACCAGGTTGATCGCCTCGGTCGCGTTGCGGGTGAAGATCACTTCTTCGGTGCGCGGCGCGTTGATGAACTGCGCGACCTTGGTACGGCCACCCTCATAGGCTTCGGTCGCGGCATTGGCGAGGTAGTGCAGGCCGCGATGCACGTTGGCGTATTCGCTCGTATAGGCCTGCGTCATGCGATCGAGCACCGACTGCGGCTTCTGAGCCGAGGCGGCGTTGTCGAGATAGACCAGCTTCTTGCCGTAGACCTGCAAAGCGAGCGCCGGGAAATCCTGGCGCACGCGCGCGACGTCATAGGCGCCGTTCTTGACTGCCGGATGGGTGCTCATGATCGCCGCTCCAGCCAGCGCTCGGCCATGCCGATCACATGCTCGCGCAAACCATCGTCGGCGATCTGCTCGATCGCCTCGCCCACGAAGGCCTGGATCAGCAGCGCCTGGGCCTGCTTCTCCGGCAGGCCGCGGGCCTTCAGATAGAACAACAAGGTGTCATCCAGCGCGCCGGCGGTGGCGCCGTGGCCGCAGGAGACGTCGTCGGCGAAGATCTCGAGCTCGGGCTTGTTGTCCGCCTCGGCTTCGTCCGAGAGCAGCAGCGCGCGCGTCATCATCTTGCCGTCGGTCTTCTGCGCGTCGGGACGGACGATGATGCGGCCCTGGAACACCGAATGGGCGCGATCGTCGATCACGGCGCGGAAGATCTCGCGGCTGACGCAGTTCGGCACGGCATGGTCGACCACCAGCGTGGTGTCGCCGTGCTCAGTCTTCTGCAACAGGTTCACGCCGTTGATGGAGAGCTCGCTGCCCTCGCCCGCCAGCGTGATGAAGCCCTGAAAGCGGCTGACCGCGGCGCCGCTGGTCATGTTGAAGAAATTGAGCTTGGTGTTGGCACCCACGGTGACGAATTGCGAGGTGATGTTCACCGCATCGGGCGCATCGTCCATCAGACGGATATGGGCGACGTCGGCGTCGTCGCCTATCCAGATGACGACCGCATCGTTGACCTGGTAGGCGCCCGCCTGCCCGGCTCCGACAAAGGATTCGATGATGGTGGCACGGGCGCGGTTGCCGACTTTCACATGCGAGCGGGTATACGTCGACGCGCCCCCGGCGGTGGCCACGTGAACGATCTGGATGGGTGCCGAGACCTCGACGCCTTCGCCAATCGACAGCAGCACGCCGTCGGTCGCCATCGCGGCGTTCAACGAGATCACCGCGTCAGTCGTGATGGTGCGCAGCAGGTCAGCGGCCACCGGATTTGCTTCGTTGTTCAGCACCTCGGACAGGGTCTTGAGGTCGACTTCGGAGCCCAGCGCGGCGACGTCGGAAAGATCTGGCGCGAATACGCCGTCGACCAGCACCAGCTTGCGGGCGCCCGCGATCGCATGCGCCTTCACAGCGTCTGCGGCCCGCTTCAGCGCGGCCGCATCGGGGCTAGCTGCCAGCGGCAACACCTTGCCCACCAGCGCGCGCAGGTCGGTGTATTTCCATTCCTCGATCCGGCGATGCGGCAGGCCGAGACGCTCATAGGTCTCGAATGCCTCGCGGCGCACTGCGGTGACCGCGGGCGCCCCGGGCAACCGGCCTTCCGCGCTGGCGAAGAGATCGCTCACCGCGCGGCCGCCTCCGGTCTTTGCCACAGCAACATTCATCTTCAACAATCCTTACGCGGCCTCGAACTGGGCGTAACCGGACGCCTCCAGCTCCAGCGCCAACTCCTTGCCGCCACTCTTCACGACGCGGCCTCTCGACATCACGTGCACGACGTCGGGCACGATGTAGTTGAGCAGCCGCTGATAGTGGGTGATCACGACCATCGCGCGCTTCGGCGAGCGCAGCGCATTGACGCCGTCGGCCGCAATGCGCAGCGCGTCGATGTCGAGGCCGGAATCCATCTCATCGAGGATGCACAGGCTCGGCTCGAACAGCGCCATCTGGAGTACCTCGTTGCGCTTCTTCTCGCCGCCGGAGAAGCCGACATTGACGCCGCGCTTGAGCATGTCCTGCGGGATGTTCAGCGACTTCGAGACTTCACGGACCTTCTTCAGGAAATCAGGCGTGGAATACTCGCTCTCGCCGCGTGCCTTGCGCTGCGCGTTGAGCGCGGTGCGCAGAAACGTCATTGTGGCGACGCCGGGAATCTCGACCGGATACTGAAACGCCAGGAACACGCCCTTCGCGGCGCGCTCGTCCGGCGCCATCTCCAGGAGGTCCTCGCCCTTGAACAGGATCTGGCCGTCGGTGACCTCATAACCGGGCTTGCCGGCGATGACGTGCGAGAGTGTCGACTTGCCGGAGCCGTTCGGCCCCATGATCGCGTGCACCTCGCCCTCGTTCACGGTCAGCGTCAGCCCGTGGAGGATCTCACGCTCCTCGACACGAACCTTGAGGTCTTTCACTTCAAGCAAAGCCATAATGTTTTTCCATCTATCCCCTCATCCTGAGGAGCGCCAAAGGCGCGTCTCGGAGGATTGAGGCCACTATTCTTTCCGAAATCCATCCTTCGAGACGGCCGCTGACGCGGCCTCCTCAGGATGAGGCCGGAGCTAGCCGACCGACCCTTCGAGCGAGATCGAGATCAGCTTCTGCGCCTCTACCGCGAACTCCATCGGCAGCTGCTGCAGCACGTCCTTGACGAAGCCGTTGACCACGAGGCCGACGGCCTCTTCCTGGCTGAGCCCGCGCTGGATGCAGTAAAACAGCACGTCCTCGGAGATCTTGGACGTCGTCGCCTCGTGCTCGAACGTCGCCGACGAGTTCTTCGCCTCGATATAGGGCACAGTGTGCGCGCCGCATTTGTCGCCGATCAGCAGCGAATCGCAGGCCGTGAAGTTGCGCGCGCCGGTCGCCTTGCGGTGCGCCGTGACGAGGCCGCGATAGGTGTTCTGCGACTTGCCGGCGGCGATGCCCTTGGAGATGATCCGGCTCGTCGTGTTCTTGCCGAGATGGATCATCTTGGTGCCGCTATCGACCTGCTGATAGCCGTTCGAGATCGCGATCGAGTAGAACTCGCCGCGCGAATTGTCGCCGCGCAGGATGCAGCTCGGATATTTCCAGGTGATCGCAGACCCGGTCTCGACCTGGGTCCAGGAGATCTTGGAATTGTTGCCGCGGCAGTCGCCACGCTTGGTGACGAAATTGTAGATGCCGCCCTTGCCTTCCGAATTGCCCGGATACCAGTTCTGCACCGTCGAATATTTGATCTCGGCATCGTCATGCGCGACGAGCTCAACCACGGCCGCATGCAGCTGGTTCTCGTCGCGCTGCGGCGCGGTGCAGCCTTCGAGATAGGAGACGTAGGCGCCCTTGTCGGCGATGATCAGGGTGCGCTCGAACTGGCCGGTGTTGCGCTCGTTGATGCGGAAATAGGTCGACAGCTCCATCGGGCAGCGCACGCCGGGCGGCACGTAGACGAACGAGCCGTCGGAGAACACCGCCGAGTTCAGCGTCGCGTAGAAATTGTCCGAGGTCGGAACCACCGAGCCCAGATATTTCTGCACCAGTTCAGGATGCTCGCGGATCGCCTCCGAGATCGGCATGAAGATCACGCCGGCCTTCTTCAGCTCCGCCTTGAACGTGGTTGCAACCGAGACGGAGTCGAAGACGGCATCGACCGCGATCTTGCGGCGGGCCGGATCCTCTTCGCCGGGCTTGGGCTCGACGCCCTCAAGCATGGCGACTTCCCGCAAGGGGATGCCGAGCTTCTCGTAGGTCTTGAGGATCTCCGGATCGATCTCGTCGAGCGAGGAGACCGTCTTCTTCGGCTTCGGCGCCGCGTAATAATAGAGGTCCTGGAAGTCGATCTTGGGATAATCGACGCGGGCCCAGGTCGGCTCCGTCATGGTCAGCCAGCGCCGATAGGCTTCCAGCCGCCACTGGAGCATCCAGGCGGGCTCGTTCTTCTTCTCGGAGATGAACTTGACGGTTTCTTCCGACAGACCCTTGGGGGCCTTGTCGGACTCGATCAGGGTCTCAAACCCATAACGATACTGGTCGACGTCGATGCGCTTCACGCGCTCGACCGTCTCTTGTACGGCTGGCATTCCATCCTCCGCTCGCGGTTTCAAGGACCGCGGTGGATCAAACTCGGTCGAGTATTACGATATTTCTCTGCGGAAAGCACGGGCTTAGAACCGTTCGAGCCGTGTTTCGTCGCTTAGCCCTTAAGTAGGGTATTACCAAGCTTTCGCCAAGCCTCTAACGCCCTGTTGATGTCATCTGGCTCCGTGGACCAGCCCAGACTGAGGCGCACCGCTCCCTGGGCGACCGCGGGGTCGTAGCCCATGGCAGACAGGACGTGGGACGGCTGGACCTTGCCGGAGGAGCAGGCGGAGCCGGAGGAGACCGCGATGCCCTCCAGGTCGAAGCCGATCACGGCGGTTTCGGCCTTCAGGCCCGGCGCGGTGAAGAGCACGGTATTGGGTATCCGCTCCGCGTCATCCGCAAAGACCGTCGCTCCGGCAACGCCGCGAAGGCCATTTTCCAAGCGATCTCTGAGAGTTGCCATTCGCTTCACATCCTCCGGCAGAGCCTGAAGCGCGGCTTTCACCGCCGCCCCGAAGCCGGCAATCCCCGCGATATTCTCGGTTCCGGCCCGACGGTTGAGCTCCTGCCCGCCGCCGCGCAGCACCGGCTCCAGGCCGACTATCCCCTCGGTCATCACCAATGCGCCGACCCCCTTGGGGCCGCCGATCTTGTGCGCAGAAAAGGTGGCAAGATCTGCGCCTACCTTATTGATATTGAAATGGATTTTACCCAGCGCCTGGATTGCATCGACGTGCAAGAGGCCGCCGGCCCCGTGGACGATGCTTGCGGCCTCAGCGACGGGCTGGAGCGCGCCGGTCTCGTTATTGGCGGCCATGATTGAAACCAGAGCTGGCGGGCCGTCCTCGAGCTGGACCCTCAGATCCTCGAGGTCGACCACGCCAGAGCGCGTGACACGGATCAGGCCGATCCTGTCCGCCGGGAACCGGCCGCCGGCCAGCACCGAAGCATGCTCAACCGCCGAAACCAGCAGCCGCTCGACGGGGCCGCCCGAGGGCCCCCGCAGACCCGGCGAGAGCGCCAGCGCATTGGCCTCGGTTCCAGCTGAGGTGAAGATGACGTTCCGCGGCAGCGCGCCGACCGCGGCCGCGAGCGCGGCGCGCGCCTCCTCGACCAGCCGTCGCGCCTCGCGCCCTTCGGCATGGACGGATGACGGATTGCCGACGAGGTCATAGGCCGCAACCATCGCCGCCCGCGCCTCGGGGCGCAGCGGCGTGGTCGCGTTCCAGTCGAGATAGACACGTGTCGGCATCTCGCCCTCTTAGCACCTTTTACCGGCGGGCCAACCGGACGGAGCGTATCAGACCAGCTGGTGCTGCTCCGTCCTGAGAACCGTCCGCGGCACCGCCCGCAATCCGAACAGCGGCCGCAGGCAGGCGATGCGTCGGACGATTTCATAGGTCGTCACACATGTGAGTGCGGTCCCAATGATGACGATGAACGCCTCCATCCCGGCTGGCATACCGGTGTCATGCAGTTGATGCGCGATCACGATGATCGCGGTCTGATGCACGATGTAGTACGGGAAGATCGCGTCGGTCAGATAGCGACGCACGGGGCCGTCGGCTGTGAAGTAGCGCCGCGCAAAGCCCAGCACGGCTGCAATCGCGAGCCATTGGTAGCCACCATAGGCCGAGGCGGCGGCCCACTTCAGCGCCGGCGATGGCGCAAACAGACCGGCGCGAACCAGGATGAAGGCCGAGAAGCAGACGGCCGCAGCCACCAATGCCACCCAGCGCCGGGCCTCGACATTGCGCCAGATCCCTTCCTGCTTCGCCATGAGAAAACCGATCAGGAAGGCCGTGGCGTGGTCCGCGTGGTTGTACCAGTCACCGAACAACGCATGCGTCGACGGGAAGGCCGGGAACAGCACCAGACGCCAGGCTACAAACAGCAGGCACGGCACGATCAGGAGCGATGGCCCGGCGAGCAAGACGGCCAGCTTGCGGCCAAGCCAGTCGGCGCCGGCCGGCCAAAGCGTGAGCACGCCCAGCAAGGCCATCGTGTAGACCCACAGATAGACCACGAACCAGAGATGGTTCCAGGTCGGCAACACGATGCAGGGGTTCGGACAGAACTGCGCCCCGAAGGCAAAATAGTGCCGGGCGTAGAAATCGAAAAAGCCCGCGGAATAGCCGAGGCTCTCGACGATCTGGAGGTAGGACTGCGGCGGCACGATGATGAGCATGCCGAAGATCAGCGGGATCAAGAGCCGCGCCGTCCGTGCACCGGCCATCAAGGCGAGACTCGCCTTGTCCAGCATGAAGCGCGTGGCAACCCCGGACACCAGAAACAGCAGCGACAGCCGCCAGGGGTTGAGGAACAGCATCACCGGTTCCAGCAAGGTGAGGCGGTGCACGCTCTTGATGTGAAATCCCCAGGACACGTAGAGCATGCCGACGTGGTAGAAGATCAGCAGCCCAAAGGCTAAAATCCGCACCCAGTCCAGATCGATGCGCCTGTCAGAGCTTTGGAATTGCTGTGGTGTTGTCATGGTATTCTGCTCCTTGACGGGACGACGAACGCGGTTTCCGGGCCATGGCTGCTGACACCGAAAATGCTCCACCGGCGGCGCGCGTCGAGCCGGTTTGGGATCAGAATCGGACGCGGGGGGACGAGCCGCCCGCGGCCGGGACGAGTCGCGGGCTTTTTGGGATCAGCGGCGGCGACCGGATGATGTTCGCCGCGATTGCGGCGGTTGCGCTCGCGACCGGAATCGTCAACGCGTTTTCGGGCGCTCAGGACGCCGCCTGGCGCGGCGACCGCTACGACATCGGCCGGCGGCTGTTCTGGGAGATGTCGAGCATTGCCGTCATCCTGCTGCTGCTGCCGATCCTGGTGCTGGCGGTCCGCCGCATGCGCCAGACGCGCGGCCTTGCCGCCCGCGCAGCAATCGGGGCGATCACCCTGCTCGGCTTTTCGGCGCTCCACATCAGCGGCATGGTCTGGGTGCGGAAGCTTGCGCTCTGGCTCGCCGGAGGAGCCTACGATTTCCGTTTCTCGCTTGCGACGGTCCTTTACGAATTCCGCAAGGATGCCGTGGCGGTCGTCCTGATCGCCGGCACGATCTGGTTGCTCGAAAGCCGCCGCGAGCTGAAGAGCGCCGCAGCCGCGCCGCCGACACCACCGCCCCCCCAACAGGCTTCATCGCCGGATGTGATTTGGCTGCGCGACGGAACGAGCCGCCTTCGCGTGGTGCCGCACGACATCCTCTGGGTCGCGTCCGCCGGCAACTACATCGAATACAGCCTCGCCGACGGCACCCAGCACCTGATCCGGGGTACGCTGGCGGCCGCGGAAAGCGAGCTGGCGCGTTTTTCCATCGTCCGCGTTCATCGGACCAGGCTTGCCAATCTCGACCGGGTGCGCGGCGTGGACCTCAAGCCATCAGGAGATTTCGAGCTCGCCTTCGACAACGGCCAGTCGCTCGGGGGCAGCCGACGTTACCGGCCGGCGGTCGCCGCGCTCGGAAGCCGAACCGCCCCGGCGGGAATCACCACCGCCGATCGACCGGCGAAACAGTCGTGATTCCAATTGGTTGAGCGCCGCCCTCCGGCAGAGCGGCCGGCTCCTGCCGTTCTCCCGTTGAACTCGGGCAGGTCCCGATCAGGGGCGGCAGGCCGAAGATGACGCTGCCATGACTGACTAAGCTCTTGAGCCCATTGAGAGATGTCGAAGAAGCTTGCTTTTTGACCCTTGCCTCGTGTTAGAACGCGCGCGTCAGTTCACCTGCGCGCCACTCGCGCATCATCCGAGGGCGCGCCTCTCCACCCTCATTCGTGCTCCCGTCGGCCGCAACGCTGATGGAGCCACAGTCGGTTGATTGCGCAGGGATCACCTCCAAGGGACTCAATCAGAGACATCCATGCCTGAAGTTATTTTTACCGGCCCTGCGGGCCGTCTCGAAGGCCGCTATCACCCGGCCAAGCAGAAGAACGCGCCGATCGCGATGATCCTGCATCCGCATCCGCAGTTCCACGGCACGATGAACCATCAGATCGTGTACCAGTGCTACTACGCCTTCGCGCATCGCGGCTTCTCGGTGCTGCGCTTCAATTTCCGCGGCGTCGGCCGCAGCCAGGGCTCGTTCGACCACGGCACCGGCGAACTGTCGGATGCAGCCGCCGCACTCGACTGGGCGCAGACCATCAATCCCGAAGCGCGCGCCTGCTGGGTCGCCGGCTTCTCCTTCGGCGCCTGGATCGGCATGCAGCTCCTGATGCGCCGTCCCGAGGTCGAGGGCTTCATCTCGATCGCGCCGCCCGCGAACCTCTACGACTTCTCGTTCCTCGCGCCCTGCCCGTCGTCGGGCCTGATCGTGCATGGCGAGAAAGACGCGGTGGTGCCGCCCAAGGACGTCAACACGCTGGTCGAGAAGCTGAAGACGCAGAAGGGCATCGTGATCGACCAGCAGATCATCCCCGGCGCCAACCATTTCTTCGACGCCAAGCTCGAGCCGTTGATGGAGACCATCACGGCCTATCTCGACATGCGTCTGGCAAACGTCCGCTAAGCCAGCTTGAGCGCGACGATCCCCGTCAAGACGAGCGCGATGCCCGCAAGCTTCATCGCGCTCAAGGACTCGCCGAACAGCACCACGCCCATGAGGAAGGTGCCGGCGGCGCCAATGCCGGTCCAAACCGAATAGGCGACGCCGACCTCGAGCACCTTCAGCGCGCGTCCGAGCAGGAACACGAAGGCGGCGAGCAGCACGAGCGACGCAATGCTCCAGCCCGGCCGCGTGTAGCCTTCCGCATATTTCATCGTGATCGCCCAGCCGACGTCGAGCAGGCCGGCGAGCACGAGCATGGCCCAAGCCAACGACGGCGACATGGCGCGCGCTCAGGCCGCAAGCTTGAGCAGATGCGCGTCGTGCCGCACGAGGAAGGCGCGCAGCAATTGCGGATAGTCCGCGCCGACGGCGCTGCGCACACTCGGACGTTTCGCGAGCTCGGCGCGCCACGCACGGATCTTCGGCACATCGCGGAAGATGCCATGCTCAGTCAATTCGTCGAACAGATCGAAGTAGCGGAAGATCGGCGCGAACACGGCGTCGACGAGACTGAACGGGTCGCCGGCAAAGAAGGGACCAGTGCCGAGCGCGGCCTCGACGCGCGCAAACTTCGCGACGAGCGCCTGACGCTTGTTCTCGAAGGTCGCCGGATCGGTCGTGGTTTCCAGGCCCCAGAGGTCGCCAAGGATCGCCGAGCCGAACTCCATCCAGGCGCGGTGTTCGGCACGCTTCAACGCATCCGCCGGATGCAGCTTCGCGCCGCCTTGCGTCTCCTCGATGTACTCGCAGATCACGTTGCTCTCGAACAGCGCGACCTCGCCCTGCTCCGTCGTCACCACCAGCACCGGCACCTTGCCGAGCGGCGACAGCTTCAAGAACCAGTCCGGCTTGCTGGCGAGATCGATGTCGATCCGCTCGAACGGCACGCCCTTCTCTGTCAGCGCGATCACGGCGCGCTGCACGTAGGGACAAAGCTTGTGGCTGATCAGTTTCAACGAAGCGGTCATGGCAGCGATCCCGGCGGTTCAATGCAACTGCATTCACTATAGATGCGCTTGCATGAACTCGTCAAGATCAATGCATCTGCATTGATCGGCCGCGATCTCAGGGCCGCGCCATGACCCCGCCCGTCATCGGCATGGGTACGCCTGTGGTCGCTGGATAAGACAATGGCAGGCCCTTCAAACCGCGCACAGCGAGGAAACCGAAGGCCTGCGCCTCGATGGCATCAGAGGCCCAGCCGAGCGTATCGGCGGCCTCGACGGTCGCCGAGCCCACCCGCTCCCGCAGCATCCGCAGCATGGTCAGGTTGCGGGCACCGCCGCCGCAGACGATCCAGCTCCGCGGCCGCCGCGGCAACAGCGAAATGATGCGGGCGATCGCCGCCGCGGTGAAGGCAGTCAGTGTCGCGGCACCGTCGGCCGGCGCGACGTCGCCGAGCTTCAGGGCGGCAAAATCGTTGCGGTCGAGCGATTTCGGCGGCGGCAGCGCAAAGAACGGCAGCTCCAGCGCCCGCGCAATCCAGGCTTCATCCACCTTGCCGAGCGCTGCGAATTTGCCTTCCGCATCGAACGCCTGGTTCATGGTGCGGTACATGAAATCGTCCAGCAGCGCATTGCCCGGCCCCGTGTCGCAGGCAATCAACGCCTCGCCGTCAATATAGGTAACGTTGGAAACGCCGCCGATATTGACCACGACGATCGGCCCCTCGCGCTGCAGCGATTGGACCAGCGCCCGGTGGTAGACCGGCACGAAAGGCGCACCCTGCCCGCCGGCCTCGACGTCGGCCGCGCGGAAATCATACATGACGGGAATATGGATCGCCCTGGCCAGTGCCGGCCCATCGCCGATCTGCACCGTCAGCCGCTTCTCGGGCCGGTGCAGCACGGTCTGGCCATGGAAGCCGACGATGTCGATATCCTCCGGCCTCATGCGATTCTGGGCGAGGAAGGCAGTGACCGCCTCGGCATGGGCCCGCGCCACCGCACGCTCGGCATCGGCCAGAATGCCCGGGCGGGCGTCGCGTTGCGAAAGATGCACGGCCTCGCTCAGCGCCTGGCGCAGCAGGTTGCGCTCGGCCGGGCCGTAGGCCCGGTAGCCGGTCGGCCCGAACGCCTTCACCTGTTTTCCGTCGGTTTCGATCAGCGCGACATCCACCCCATCCAGCGAGGTGCCGCTCATCAGACCGAGTGCCGTCAACATCATGGATCAGCGTCCTCAAGAGACCCGCCCTGGCCTGCCGATCTTGTGCCAGAGGGACACATCTTATAATGCCAACGCGCCAGGTGGCGGGCGGTCATCGGGTTCCCGCGGAAGACCCTTAAATTGCCCCCAAAACAGTAAACCAAGAATTGTCAGGCACGCCGACAGATGACTGCATTTAAATCGGATTTCCTCAATATCCTGCAGGAACGAGGATTCATCCACCAGTGCTCCGATTTCGAGGGGCTGGATGCGCTCGCCGCCAAGGGCGAGGCCATCGCCTATGTCGGCTACGATTGCACCGCCCGCTCGCTGCACATCGGCAACTACCTGACCATGATGATGCTGCACTGGCTCCAGCAGTCCGGCAACAAGCCGATCACGCTGATGGGCGGCGGCACCACCATGGTGGGGGACCCCTCCGGCAAGGACGAGACGCGCGCGATGCGCACCGTCGCCGAGATCGAGGCCAACAAGGAATCGATCCGCGGCGTGTTCGCAAAGGTGCTGCGTTATGGCGAGGGCAAGAGCGACGCCATCATGCTCGACAATGCGGAGTGGCTGACCAGGCTGAACTGGATCGAGATGCTGCGCGACGTCGGCCGGCACTTCTCAGTCAACCGCATGCTGACCATGGACTCCGTGCGGCTGCGTCTCGAGCGCGAGCAGGAGATGAGCTTCATCGAATTCAACTACATGGTCTGCCAGGCCTACGACTTCGTCGAGCTGGCCAAGCGCACCGGTTGCCGCCTCCAGATGGGCGGCTCGGACCAGTGGGGCAACATCATCATGGGCGTCGATCTCGGCCGCCGCATGGGCACCCACCAGCTGTTCGCGCTGACGACGCCGCTGCTGACGACAGCGTCGGGCGCCAAGATGGGCAAGACCGCGCAAGGCGCGGTGTGGCTCAATGCCGACCAGTTCTCGCCCTATGATTTCTGGCAGTACTGGCGCAACACCGAAGACGCCGACGTCGGCAAGTTCCTGAAGCTGTTCACGACGCTGCCGATCGCCGAGATCAAGAAGCTCGAAGCGCTTGGCGGCTCGGAGATCAACGAGGCCAAGAAGGTGCTCGCCACCGAAGCGACCGCGCTGCTGCACGGCCGCGATGCCGCAAACGAAGCGGCCGAAACCGCGCGACGCACCTTTGAAGAAGGCGCCCTCGCCGAGAGCCTGCCGACCGTGGAAATTCCGCGCGGCGAACTCGACGCCGGCTTCGGCGTGCTCGCCGCCTTCGTCAAGGCGGGCCTCGTTGCCTCCAACGGCGAGGCACGGCGGCAGATCAAAGGTGGCGGCCTGCGTGTGAACGACGCGCCCGTCACCGACGAGAAGATGGCGCTCTCTGCGGCCAATCTGACGCCGGAAGGCGTGATCAAGCTGTCCTTCGGCAAGAAGAAGCACATCCTGATCAAGCCTGCATAGGCGTATGAGCTTTTCGCTGCTTGTCAGGGTGCGCGGATGCGCGCTCCCTGACGGCAATGGACCAGAACACGCCCAGGGAAACGCGCAAGGAACAAGCCGGCAGCACCAAGCGCGAGGCGGTGCGCACCGCCCTCGTGGTGCTCTGCCTTTGTTTTACCCTGGCTGTTCTGGGCCGCGGGCTCAGCGAGAGCTTCACCGTTTTCTTGAAGCCGATCTCCGAGAACTTCGGCTGGGACCGCGCGCAGGTCGTCTCGATCTATTCTCTGACCTGGCTGATCAGCGGACTGACCGCACCGCTGGTCGGGCGCCTGTTCGATCATGCTGGCCCGCGCATGGTCTATGCGCTCGGGCTGTTCTTGCTCGGCTCAGCCTTCCTGATTGCAAGCCGGGCCCAAGCGCTGTGGCAGTTCCAGCTCTCGATCGGCATCTGCGTCGGTATCGGCGTTGCCTTCATCGGCAACGTGCCGAGCTCGATCCTGCTCGGCCGCTGGTTCGGATCACGGCTGCCGACCGCCATGGCGGTGGTCTATTCGGCGATGGGCGGCGGCGTGCTGGCGCTGCTGCCGGCCTCGCAGCTTCTGATCGATCATCTCGGCTGGCGCGAGACCTACCAGGTCTATGGCCTTGCCGCGCTCGCGCTGCTGGTGCCGCTGCTGCTCCTGCCCTGGCGGATGTTTTCGGCCGGCTCGCCGCATATCGCCAAGAGAAGCGACCCTGATTTCATCGACAACGGCTGGACATTGGCGAGCGCGATGCGCCACCATGCCTTCTGGGCGCTGTCCTCGACCTTCTTCTTCACCGCGGTCGGCATGTATGCGATCGCCGCGCAGATCGTCGCTTATCTGATCGACGCCGGCTTCCCGCCGCTCCAGGCTGCGACCGCCTGGGGCTTCTCTGGCGTCGTGCTGGTGTTCGGCATGCTCGGCGTCTCCGCGCTCGACGTACTGATCGGACGCCGGCCGTCGGTGCTGCTCAGCTACGCGATCTCGATCCTCGGCATCGTTCTGCTCTGGCTGCTGCAGTACTATCCGAACGTCATCCTGCTCACCGGTTTCGTCGTCTGCTTCGGCAGCATGATGGGCTCCCGCGGGCCGCTGATCACCGCCACCGCGATGAAGATCTTTCGCGGCAAGCGCGTCGGCACCATCTTCGGCACGATCTCGATCGGCAGCGGCTTGGGCTCGGCCTTCGGCTCATGGAGCGGCGGTCTGATTCACGACGCAACGCACGGCTACAATCTCCTGCTGGTCTTCGCACTTGCGAGCGTCATCCTCGGAATGATTCCATTCCTGGTCGTCCCCGCCTTGCGGGAGTAGGTCTCCCCGACGTAACCTGCATCCCTTGGCGTCACCGGGATATTACCTACGAGCCTGAGGCGAACACGCAAAAAAAGCGGATCGCGCGCGGCTGAAATGCCGGGCCTGCGGTGTTTTGTCCGACATGACAAAAATGTCAGCGCGGAATTGATCGTAGGTGGCTTGCGAGACGAAACTGAATACGGTCCAAGTCGCAGCATTGGATGGAGGGCAAACCAATGGACTTTCCTTATCTCACTCGCTTTCAACCGGTTCTGCTGAGCCTGTTTCGCTTCGTCACCGGCCTGTTGCTGTTCCAGTACGGCGTCGCCAAGCTGTTCAAGTTTCCGGTGCTTCCCTACTTCGCCAACATTCCGCCGCTGATCTGGACGGCCGGCGCGATCGAGCTCGTGCTCGGCGCGCTCCTGATCCTCGGCCTGTTCACGCGGCTCACCGCGTTCATCCTCTCGGGTGAAATGGCGTTCGCCTACTTCATGGGCCACATGTTCAAGGGCGAGACGCCGGTGTTCCTGCCGCTGCTGAACGGCGGCACCGCCGCGATCCTGTTCTGCTTCGCCTGTCTCTATCTCTCGGCGGCCGGCGGCGGCTCGGTGAGCGTCGATGCTGCGATGGGCAAGGAGAGCGACGCAGGCGGCGCCTATGCGCGGCGCTGACGCGCTTCGCCGGTTAACCTGAAAGTAAGACGGCACCGGCGGATCTGCCGGTGCCGGTCAGCGCGTCCCCAGCACGTTCCAGATGAGAACGAGGACCGCCACGAGCAGCACGGACATGATGATTCGGTGACCGAACCGATTCATGAGCGCTCCTGCGAGGCACGCTGACCGCCAAAGCGAAAAACCAATTCTCTCCGGCATCCGGATTGGCCTGCACCGACGCCTGTCGTCGATTCAGTTGCAGGCTTGCGCATACGATTGCACCGTAGCTTTCGCGCGGCGCGGTTCTGCGCGCGCATGTTCACGTTTGGTAAGAACTTCATGCTACCCATGCGAGCAATAACAATCATTTCGTAGGGGCTGTGATGAAGCTGCTGAGCCATTTGAAGATCCGCACCAAGCTTGCCAGCATGGTCTGCCTTGCGGCTCTCACAGTCACGGCCATCATCGGCGTATCGGCCGTGCTCAGCAAGAGCCGCATGATGGAGGACCGCGTCCAGCAGATGCGGACCGCAGTGGAGCTCCTCTTCAACTACGCCCAGTCGCTCCAGGACGAAGTCACCGCCGGCAAGCTCACGCAAGCCGACGCCAAGACCCTGTTCCACCAGCGCGGCCGCCGCATGAACTTCAACGGCAACCAGGGCTATCCGGTGGTCTACAATCAGGACTCCTCCCTGGTCGTGAACGGCGCCAATCAGCAGCTCGAAGGCAAGATCACCGGCGCCAAGGATTCCAATGGCGTGCTGATCGCCGACGCCATCATCAAGGCCGGCAACGAGACCGCGCAGGGCGGCGTGACCTCCTATCTCTATCCCCGTCCCGGCCAGACCGAGCCGGTCCGCAAGACCGTATTCGCACGCAAATTCGCGCCCTGGAACGTGACCATCAGCTACGGCCTCTATGTCGACGACATCGACGCCGACGTGCGCGCGCTGACGCTGCAGCTCGGCGCGATCGGCATCGGCCTGATGCTGCTGATGGCGACGCTGTCCTGGCTGATCGCCCGCGACGTGCTCGGCGCGCTCGACCGCCAGAAGAATCGCATGCAGGAAATCTCCGAAGGCGCCATCGACAAGCCGGTCGAGGAGACCGATCGCGGCGACGAGATCGGCCGCATGGCCGAGACCCTCGAAATCCTGCGCCAGACGGCATTGACGGCGCGCGCGCTGGAAGCCGAACAGGTCGCCACCAAGACGCGCACCGAACAGGAGAAGCGCGAGGCCCTGATCGCGCTTGCCGACCGCTTCGATGCCTCCGTCGGCCAGCTCGTCGGCCTGATGGCCTCCGGCTCCGGTGAGCTCGAGGCCACCGCCAAGTCGATGTCCTCGACCGCCGAAGGCACCAACAGCCGTGCCGCCGTGGTCGGTTCGGCCGCCACCGAAGCCAGCCAGCGCGTCCAGACCGTCGCGGCCGCCGCCGAAGAACTCTCCTCCTCCATCACCGAGATCAGCCGTCAGGTCGCGCAATCCGCCGAGGTCACCGGCCGTGCCGTGGACAGCGCCCGCCGCACCGACACCATCGTGCGCGCATTGTCCGACGGCGCCCAGCAGATCGAGCACGTCGCCGAGCTGATCTCCAGCATCGCGGCACAGACCAATCTGCTCGCGCTCAACGCCACCATCGAGGCGGCACGCGCCGGTGAAGCCGGCCGCGGCTTTGCGGTCGTCGCCTCCGAGGTGAAGTCGCTGGCGAGCCAGACTGCGGAAGCCACCCGCGAGATCGGCGACAAGATCGCCCAGATCCAGGGCGCGACCAAGGAAGCGGTGGATGCGATCGGCGGCATCACCGCCACCATCGAAGAAGTCAGCCGCATCGCGACCTCGATCGGCGCCGCCATCGAGGAGCAAGGCGCCGCCACGGCCGAGATCGCCCGCAGCGTCTCGCAGACGGCGGAGGCAACCAAGGAGGTCACCACCAATATCGGCGTCGTCTCCACTGCCGCCAACGAGACCGGCAACGCCGCCGGCATGGTGCTCGCGGCGGCCTCGAACCTCTCCAAGCAGGCCGAGCAGCTCTCCGGCGAGGTCGGGACGTTCCTGGCCGGCGTGCGCGCGGCGTGAGCCGCGCGACATCCGTGCCCGAACACGACGATGCATCGAGGAATCGATGCATCGATTGAGCCGACGCTCGACCACATAAACACGATCACGATCCATATTTTTCTGGACACGTCGCCGCAGTCGTCGACCTCACACCTGCATATGCGTGTCCACGGCTGCGCCGATTGCGGAGCACCTGAACGCGACATCTCCTGCGTTCAGGAATGGTAAGAACTTCCTGATACGGCTGCGCGAGAACAAGCATTCTACAACCGTTCCCGAGGCCGTCATGTCGCTGCTCAGTCACCTGAAGATCCGCACCAAGCTCGCCAGCATGGTCTGTCTCGCGGCGCTGACCGTCACCGCTCTCATCGTCGGGTCGAGCTATCTCAGCAAGACCCGCATGCTCGAAGATCGCGCACGCCAGATGCAGACGGCGGTCGATCTGCTGCACGGATTCGCGCAATCGCTTCAGGACGAGGTGACCGCCGGCAAGATGACGCTCGCCGATGCGCAAACCCAATTCAAGCTGCGCGGCCGGCAGATGAAGTTCAACGGTGGCCAGGGCTATCCCGTCGTCTACACCGCCGATTCAACCGTTATGATGAACGGCGGCGCGCCTCAGCTCGAGGGCAAGAATAACGGGATCAAGGATGCCAATGGCATCGTGATCGGCGATGCCACGGTCAGCACGGCCAAGCAGGCGGCAGAAGGCGCGATCCTGTCCTATCTCTTCCCGCGTCCGGGCGAGACCGTTCCGGTTCGCAAACTGGTGTTCGCGCGCCACTTTGCGCCCTGGAACGTCGCGATTGCCTACGGCCTCTATGTCGACGACATCGACGCCGACGTGCGCGCGCTGACGCTGCAGCTCGGCGCGATCGGCATCGGCCTGATGCTGCTGATGGCGACGCTGTCCTGGCTGATCGCCCGCGACGTGCTCGGCGCGCTCGACCGCCAGAAGAATCGCATGCAGGAGATTTCCGAAGGCGCCATCGACAAGCCCGTCGAGGAGACCGATCGCGGCGACGAGATCGGCCGCATGGCCGAGACCCTCGAAATCCTGCGCCAGACGGCATTGACGGCGCGCGCGCTGGAAGCTGAACAGGCCGCCACCAAGACGCGCACCGAACAGGAGAAGCGCGAGGCCCTGATCGCGCTTGCCGACCGCTTCGATGCCTCCGTCGGCCAGCTCGTCGGCCTGATGGCCTCCGGCTCCGGTGAGCTCGAGGCCACCGCCAAGTCGATGTCCTCAACCGCCGAGGGCACCAACCGCCGCGCCTCCGTGGTCGGCTCCGCCGCCACCGAGGCCAGCCAGCGCGTCCAGACCGTCGCGGCCGCCGCCGAAGAGCTCTCCTCCTCCATCACCGAGATCAGCCGTCAGGTCGCGCAATCCGCCGAGGTCACCGGCCGTGCCGTGGACAGCGCCCGCCGCACCGACACCATCGTGCGCGCATTGTCCGACGGCGCCCAGCAGATCGAGCACGTCGCCGAGCTGATCTCCAGCATCGCGGCACAGACCAATCTGCTCGCGCTCAACGCCACCATCGAGGCGGCCCGCGCCGGTGAAGCCGGCCGCGGCTTTGCGGTCGTCGCCTCCGAGGTGAAGTCGCTGGCGAGCCAGACTGCGGAAGCCACCCGCGAGATCGGCGACAAGATCGCCCAGATCCAGGGCGCGACCAAGGAAGCGGTGGATGCGATCGGCGGCATCACCGCCACCATCGAAGAAGTCAGCCGCATCGCGACCTCGATCGGCGCCGCCATCGAGGAGCAAGGCGCCGCCACGGCCGAGATCGCCCGCAGCGTCTCGCAGACGGCGGAGGCGACCAAGGAGGTCACCACCAATATCGGCGTCGTCTCCACTGCCGCCAACGAGACCGGCAACGCCGCCGGCATGGTGCTCGCGGCGGCCTCGAACCTCTCCAAGCAGGCCGAGCAGCTCTCCGGCGAGGTCGGAACCTTCCTGGCGGGCGTGCGCGCCGCCTAACGCGCCACCCCCGACTCGAGACGTTTAGCGCGAAAGCGTCGCCACATTCGTCATGGCCGGGCTTGTCCCGGCCATCCACGTTTTTGGCCGCGCCGCACGAAGAACGTGGATGCCCGGGCCTTCGCCGCGCCGAAGCGGCTTCGGCCGCGCAGGCGGGACAAGCCCGAGCATGACGAGCACTTGGGAATGTGGGCGTTTATCGCCGCGCGAGGCTGCAACCGCTCGACAGCTGGCGCGTCGATCCCGTCGAGCCGTCGTTGGACTGCGACGGGAATTCGTCGAACGGCGAGTTCTGCTTACCGGTGTTGAACTCGAAGATCTTCCGGAACAGGCCGGGCGCCATCGCCGAGATCGGATTGACGCGCATCACCGGGGCCGCCGGGGTGCCGACGACCTCGTAGGTCACGCCGATCAGCCCCTCGTTGTTGCCGCCGCCGAGGAAGATGCCGAACAACGGGATCTGGCCGAAGATGTTGTTGACGCCGTACATCGGCACGAAGGTGCCGCTCATGCACACCTGGTTGCCGGGATAGTCGATCGAGCCCTCGATGGTGGCACCGATCATCGGTCCCTTGACCACGCCGTCGCGGACCGTGAGCGCGCCGTTCTGCCGCGTGAACTCGGCGCGAAGCGCGCTGAAAGAGACGCCATTCCCGGTGCCGTTGGGCGCGCCGGCGGCAACGCGTTCGAGCTGCGCCTCGCCCTTCACCGTGAAGTCGCGCACATTGATCAGGCCCTCGCGCGCGGTGTTCGGCTCGGAGGTCGGCGGCTCCATCGCCACCACCATCTGGCCGCCGACCGCCTTGGTGTAGGTGTCGGTGAAGCGCAGCAGCGCGCCGGCATCGTTGGTCTGCAGATAGATCACCTCGCGGCTGCCCTGCGCGCGGCCGCCGCGCAGATCGGCTGCCACCGGCGTGTCGCGGCCAATCTTGCCGCTCAGCGTGAAGGCTTTGACGGCGCCGCTGCGTTTCGACATCTTGGCATCGACGCTGCGCATGGCCTCGCCGTTGAAGCCGGCGACGGCGCCGAGCTTCACGTCGATGTCGAAATCGACGTTCTTCAGCTTGCTCTTGCCGTCGTCCTTGGAATTGCCTGAGATCGCCGACTTCAGGAAACCGCGGCCGTCGAACACGTCGCCGCGCATGGTGCCGCGCACCACGCCGTCCTGGCTGCGCTCGACTTTGAGCGACGCCTTGTCGCCGTCGGACGGCGCGTAGGTCGGGAAGTTGGCGTTCATGAGATCGCCGTTCGCGTCGACCTCGAGCGAGCCCTTGATCGAGGCTCCGGCACCGTCGATGACGATGTCCTCGAAACGCGTCGATTGCGCCGTCGGCACCACCTTGAAGCTGGCCTTGGCGGATTTGCCCGGCAGCTTTACCCAGCCGGGAAGGATGTTGTCGAGCTTGACCGAGGTCAGGTCGGCCTCGACGCCGAGCTTGGTCGTCTGATCCGTGCCACTTGCGATCTTGCCCGAGAGCTTGATCGGCAACGATCCACTGACGGCGGGGCTCAGATCGAATCCCAGGCGCGCGCGGCTGGCATCGTCCAGCGTCGCCTGCAATCGGACGTCCGCGTCGCCCTCGGCCGGCTTGCGATAATCGAGCGAGGCCGCCTGGCCGTTGATCTTGACGTCGCCCTTGACCTGATAGCCCTGGTTATTGGCTGATATCTTGAGGTTGTTGGCCTCCAGCTTCTGGTTCATGACCAGCTTCTCGGCGGCAAAGCCGTTGAGGTCGGCGGTGACGGCATAGGTGGTGTCGGCCTTGGTCAGCTCGCCCTTGACCGGCATGCCGAGCTGGATGTTCGCCGAGAAAGTCCCCTTGCTGGTGTTGGGATCGACGACCGTCGACGACAGATCGCTCAGCCGATCATTGGCGAGCATTTCAGCGGCCGCAGGCACCGGGCCATCAACCCTGAACCTGCTTCGCGACGGCGACGGCTTGGGCGCCATATCGGGCACCTCGAAGACGAAGTCGGAGATCGTTACCTTGCGCCCCGAAGGCGTATCCGCAACGCCCTGCCCGATGTTCACAGTCGCAGTGCGCCCGGTCACGCGCGCCTTCAAATCGGCATCGCGCACCACGGGCATGCCGTCCACGGGGCGGACCGCGACACCGCTCGCCACGATGTTGACCGACAGGCCGTCGTCCGGAATCGGCGGGCCCCTGCGCGGGAGGTTCTTCGTCGGCGAGTTGATGCCGATCTCGATGCGCTGGAGCGTACCGCGCTCGATCCGTTCGATCACCCATTCGCGCAGTTCGGGGACGACCAGCGTCGGCCACATCCGCTTCAGGGCTGAGGCCGACATCGGCGTTCCCGCAAAGCCCAGCGTCAGCCGCGGCTCGCCGGAATAGTCGATGGCACCGGTGCCGGCGACGCCGATCTCGCCATTGCTGATGTCGGCCTGCGTCAGCAAGAGGCGCTTGTGATCCGTGTCGAAGCGGAGTCCGATCGCAATGCGGTTGAAGACGAGCGGCGGCTCGTTGTCGATGCCGCCGAGCAGAATCGAACCGCCGCTGAAGCCGAGCTGCCAGTCGTTGGTGGTGCCGTTGGGCGGCTCGAGATGAGCCAGCAGCGTCAGGCGGTTCGCGCCGGAGAGAATCTTGAACGGAGCGACCAGCACGCGCCGATTGGCGTCCCACTCGACATTGATCTCGGCCGAGTCGATGGCCATCGGATAGTCGGGCGTGTCGGTGTCGATGATGTTGCCGGCGCCGACGGCGATCTTGCCGCGGAAGAAGGTCGGCACGCCGTCGCGGCCGAGCTCGCCCTTGAGTTCGCCGGTCAGCGGCAGGTCGGCGGTGTAGGTGAAGTCCTTCACCCGCAGCGCCAAGAGGATATTGGAGGTCGAGACCTTGTCGGCCTTGATGTCGATGGAGCGGACGCCGTTCTCGGCGGGACCGATCGTGGCGCGCAGCATCCACGGGCGCGCGCCCTCTTCGCCGAGGCTGAGCGCGACGCCGCCGCGGCTCGGCCGGCGCAGGCTGAGCGTGATGTTCTCAAACGACCATTTGCTGCCGCGCTGCTGATCGTCGACGACCAGGTTGCCGTTCTTGAGACCGATCTCGTTGAGGTTCTGACCGTCGAGGCCGGTCATGCTCAGACTGTCGAGCCAGTCGAGGCCCTGGAGGATGCCGCTCTGCGCTGTCGCCTGCGGGGCGGCTTGCGACACCTCCGGGCTCGCGGGCGCGGTCGCGAATGGCGGCGGCGGGACACCGCCACGCGGGAATGTCGGCGGCAGGCCGGCGTCCTTCTTGGACGCGACGCCGGTCGCCAGCGGCTTCGCGGTGTCGCCGGCCGACACGGTGACGGTGCCATCGGGCGCGATGCGGATCGCGAGCTCGGCATCGACGAGATTGAGGCTTTCGGCGCGCAGGTGCCCCATCAGGAGACCCGCACCCGACAGCTTCACCTCGGCCTTCGGCGCGCTGGCGACGATGGCGTGATCGCGGTCGCGAACGATGATGTCTCGGATGCGGACGGCGATGCGGACCCGCCCGGCGCGCTCGATCTGGGTGCCGCCGATCTCAACCGTGTTGCCGTGGCCGATATTGTCCTCGATCGCGGCTGCCAGCCATGGCGTTGCGATGTCCAGATTGATGGGACCGGCGCCGAGCCGCCACCACAGCGCGCCGAAACAGCCGACGAAGATGACGAGCAGGGTGCCGAGAACCACCGCGCTGCGCTTCAGCCAGCGACCACCACCCAGCCAGCGGCGCAAACCGCCGAATCCGCCACCGAAGCGATGGAAGCCCGAACCGGAACGCGCCAGCAGCCGCCGCGCGCGATGGCCCGCCGCCGCTTCCTGATCCGGATCCCAGTCGGCGTCGTCCCATTCCTGCGGCTCATGTTGGCCGCCGCGCCGATCGAAATCCCGGTTGTAGTCCTGGGGCGACGTATTCCTTGCCATTGCTTCTCGATACAGGCGCCCGTCGTAGGATTGAGCGCCGCCGGGACCGCAGCCGGCCGCGGGACGTGATGCTCCCTGGGCCGGCACTGCCGCCATACCTCGTATATTCCTGCTGTTCGTCATTTCGCCCCGGGAGCGCGTTCAACGAGCAGTGGGGTGGTCGGTGGAATTCCTTGTAACCATACTCCGGCGTCGTCAGACTTGCCCAGCCGAGGGCGCGATTCCGGCACGCCGGACGAGGGCTGCAATACCGCTTCGATTGACCCGCCGAAAGCGTCGAAAGGAAGGCGTATGTCCAAGAAATCCCGAAAGAAATCGTCCAAAACGTCCTCCGGCAGTTCGACCGCCAAAAAGAAGACCGCAAAAACGCGGGCATCGACTCAAGCAAAGTCCGCGAAAACACAGCGGACACCGGCAGGCAAATCAACCGGGACCGTAGCAAAAGCAGGATCACATAAGGCCGCATCGGAACAGTTAAATTCATCCAAAGCGGCCTCCCCGCCCGCTCAGGCGAAGTCCGGCCTGGTTGAGGGCCAGAAGGCCCCCGCCTTCCGCCTGCCCCGCGACGGCGGCGACGTGGTTACGCTGGCGGACTATGCCGGGCGAAAGCTCGTCCTGTTCTTCTATCCCCGGGCCGACACGCCCGGCTGCACCCGCGAGGCGATCGACTTCACCCGCCTGGCCGGTGCCTTCACCGCCGCCGGCGCGGCCGTGCTCGGCATCTCCGCCGATCCGTTAAAGGCCCAGGAGAAGTTCCGCGACAAGCACAAGCTCGGCGTGCCCCTCATCTCGGATGAGAAACATGAGATGCTGGAGGCCTATGGCGCCTGGGGCCAAAAATCCATGTATGGCAAAAGTTTCCTGGGAATTCTTCGCACCACGATACTGATTGGTCCCGACGGCCGGGTGGCCCGGATCTGGCGCAATGTCCGGGTCGACGGCCATGCCGACGCGGTGCTGGAAGCGGCAAGAAGCCTTTAACCAGTCCTTTAAATTCGCCTGTTCCCGTTTCCGAAAAATTAACCATGACCAGCCCAGATTGCTGCGGCAATTAGGGCCGTACGGACTCATCCGACCGGCGCGGGAGTGCCGATGTCGAAAAGTTCTGCCCAATATTCGCAGTACCCCCAACATCATCCTCATGACCACGGACGCGTCCTCCACCGCCGTCCGGCCGCCCCGGCGGCGGTAACCGCGATTCCCCTGCCCGCCGCCGACGACGCCTACACCATCGTCCATGCCGGCAAGCAGGTCCGCTTTGGCCCTGTGGTATTCTGGATCGTGGTCGGCACCGTGGTACTGCTCGGGCTGTGGTCGGCAGCAACGGCCACCTACTTTGCGTTCCGTGACGACGTCCTGACCCGGCTGATCGCCCGCCAGGCCGAGATGCAATATGCCTATGAGGACCGCATCGCCGAGCTGCGCGCCAAGGTCGACCGCGCCACCAGCCGCCAATTGCTCGACCAGGAACAGTTCGACCAGAAGCTCGACCAGATCATGAAGCGCCAAACGGCGCTGGAGTCCCGGGCCACGGCGCTCGGCGCCATGCCCGACGTGACTGGCTCGATTCCCCGCTCCGCCCCGCAGCGCGGCGATGCTAGCCAGGCCACGCCGAAGCCGTCGCCGATCAGCGACACCGTCATCTTCGTGGCGCCGGCGGACCGCGAAGCGCGCCTCGAATCGCGCGCTCCGACCGTCGCGGCGCCGCCGACCAGCCAGTTCGCCAAGAACCACGGCTTCGACAATGTGCTGGCCCGGCTCACGAACTCGCTCGATCAGGTCGAGCGGCGCCAGATGGCGGCGCTCAACGCCGTCGAGGAAAGCATGGATTCGCGCATGCGCCGCATGCGCGGCGTGGTCAGCGATCTCGGCCTGAAACTCGCCAGTCTCGAAGCCGCCGTGCCGCGCACCGCGATGGGCGGGCCTTTCGTCCCCGTCAAGTTGACGGCCAATGCCGGACCGTTCGAGAAGCAGCTCTATCGCATCAACACCACGCGCGCCGAGATGGACCGTCTCAACCGCACGCTGGCGCTGGTGCCCTATCGCAAGCCCGTCATCGGCGAGGTCGAGTTCACCTCCGGCTTCGGCGTGCGCAGCGATCCTTTCCTCGGGCGGCCCGCGATGCATACCGGGCTCGACTTCCGCGCCGCCTCCGGTGATCCCGTTCGCGTCACCGCCAACGGCAAGGTGGTCTCGGCGGGCTGGTCCGGCGGCTATGGCCGCATGGTCGAGGTCGACCACGGCAACGGGCTGTCGACCCGCTACGGCCATCTCTCAGAGATCAACGTCAAGGTCGGCGAGATCGTGAAGATCGGCCAGGTCGTGGGCCTGGTCGGCTCGACCGGTCGCTCCACTGGTCCCCATCTGCATTATGAGACCCGCATCGAGGGCGAAGCAGTCGATCCGCAAAAATTCCTGCGCGCCGGCGTGCGTCTCAGCGCGGGTTAGTCCCGCGCTGCTCTCTGTCCCGTAAGCGGCCCCTTAGCGCCGGCCACCCATTCCGCCTCCGGGGCCGCCGAAGCCGCCACCACCACCCATTCCACCACCGGGTCCCATGGGCCCGCCCGGTGCGCCCGGGCCGCCGGGCCCTGACGGGCCGCTCGGTCCTGTCGGCGCAGAGCCGGACGGCGCACCGGGCCCCGCTCCTGGCGCAGGCGCGCCCGGTGCACCGGGCTGGCCGCCGCCAGGGGGGGTGCCGCGATTTGGATGCAGGATCGAGCCGCCCGGCGAGCGCCCGGGATGCCCCGCTCCGCCGGGCGCCTGCCCCGGCGATTCCGGGAATTGCCCAACCGCCTGCGCCGAATCGAGCTGAAGCCCGCGCGACCTGTCGAAGACGCCATTGATCACCATGCGCGCTTCACCGGCGGCTGGGCCGAAGCGCGAGCCGTCATGAGCAATGAGCCCGGAGCCGAGCTGGAGGTTCGAACCCGCCCGCTGCACATAGGCCTCGATCGACAGGCGGCTGGCGCCGACGAGATCCGAAAAATCGTCGATCCGCGTGCGCGCCGCCTGCATCGCCCCGTGGCTCGCGCTTCCCTCGATCTGGACCCGCTGGCCGACCAGCCGGGGATCGACACCGTTCAGCTTCAATCCGCCGATTCGCAAGCCGTCCGGCCCGCCCTCGACCAGACCCGTCACGCGCGCGACGGCATTGCGCCGCGGCTCGACCAGGCTTGCGACGATGACCCCGTCAGTCCGGCGCAAGCCGTAGACGGCAACTTGCGTACCCGTGCGGAGCGTGCTCGCCTTGTCACCGGCCAAGATCTTCTGGCCGAGCACGATCAGCTCGTTGCCCTTCACCTGCTCAATCGGACCGGAGACCTCGCTCGCGATCGTGATGTTGCGCGTGACGAGCGTGCCGTCGGCCTGACGGATCGCAACCACGCGCGCGAGTTGACCGATACGCAGCGCCCTGGGGCTGGCCGCCTCCCCGTCGATCCGGACCGGCACGTCGCTCGCGTAAGTGATGCGCTCGCCGTTGACGTAGATGCTGCCGAAACGCTGGATCACGCCGACGATGCCGGTGCCGCCGATGCCGTGATCATCACCGCGCGTGATCCCGGTGCCACCGATGCCCTGATCGGTGCCGCGCTTGACCTGTGCACGGGCGATAGCCGTGCCGGCGAGCCAGAATCCAGCCAGCAGCACGCGACGGGAGATGAACGGCGGCCGGCTCATGAAGGACCACCTTCTTTGCCGCGCGCCTTCGCTTCACCCTCCTCGTCGGCACCTTCGTTGTAGATGTAGATGCCGAAATTCCAGCGGGCATTGCCGCCCTTGTCCTTGGCGAGCGCGCGGTTGGCCTCGCGGTTGGCGGTCTTCAGCGCGTCCATGGCGAGCTCGCGCGAGCGCGCTTCGAGCCGCCGCGCCAGCTTCGGCGAGATGTTGTTGTAGTGCACCGCGCGCTCGAGGAAGCGTGGCGCGGGCCCGGAGACGTTTTCCGCGGCGGCCGCGATATGGTCGTGCAGATTGCGGCCGAGATAATGCCATTTGCCGTCGTCCTCGCCGCTCGGCACGAAAGCGGCCTCGACCAGCTCGATCTCGTCGGACTCGTTGATGGTGACGAGCTTGCGGTCGATCCACTCGTCGAGCACCGCGCGTGGGCGTACGTCCTTGGTGACCGAGGCGACGAGCTGCTCGAACGAGGGCGCATCGCCCTCGGCCGTGCGCGGCAAAGCGAGCGGCTCGCCCCTGGCATCGGTGAACTCGGGCGCGGCGAGCCAGCGCGCGATCACCGCGCTGGTCAGCGACACTGCCGCCGGCGCCTCGTGCACGGGCGCGCCGGCGCCGCGCAGCCGCGCCACTTCCTTGCGATGGATGCCGGTGAGCAGGCTGACCCGGCTGTCGGTCTGCTCCTTTCCTTCCAGCGCGAAATCGTGCTCGGCGACGTTGACGAACAGCTCGCGAAGCAGCTGCGCCAATGCCGGAAAGGTCATTCCGCTTCGGATGCAGAGCCGCACGAGCGGGCGCAGCAGCCGCGCCAGCGGCGCGTGCAGCTTCGCGGCGGCATTCGGCTGCGGTGCCGCTGCTTTGGACCCGGACTTGGCATTCATGTCTGAATTGTACCAATGCCACACGTGGGACACAATCCCACACTTTTCCGTGTTGCGATTGACGTGGTAAATTTTCCCACATATACGAGACGCCACTGAGGGGCGCGACATAAGGGACTTCACACATGGCTGACCGCTTGGTCCGCATTTCCAGCTCACCGCGTGCCGTGCCGGCTCCCGACTGGGGACACGGCGCGATCGAGCCGATGCTGCCGGCGCTGCTGCGCGGCGTCATCTTCATCTCGCTGCTGGCCGCACCGTTCCTCGCAGCGCTTCTCGCAGGCTGACCGCCATCATGCATCACACCAGCGACAGCCCGCCCCGCCCGTCGGTGCTGCACATCTTCAAGGTGTACTATCCCGACCTGTTCGGCGGCACGCTCACGGTGATCCGAGACATCTGCGCGAGCCTGAAGGATGCCTTCGCCTCCGCCGTGCTGGTCTGCTCGCAATCGGCCGGACGGCGCCAGATCGTCGTCAACGACGTCCCGGTCGAGCGCGTGCGCTCGTTCGGCAACGTCATGTCGCTGCCAGCCGCCCCGACCTATCCCTGGCGTCTGTGGCGCAGGATCGCCGAGCACGATCTGCTCGCGCTCCATGCCCCCTTCCCTCTCGCCGACCTCGTCTTCGCCTTCGGATACGGCGCCAGGCGTCCACTGGTGGTGCACTGGCACGCCGACATCGTCACTCATGCCGGCCTGCGCTGGCTCGTCGAACCTCTGATGCGGCGAACGCTGCGCCGCGCCAAGGCGATCATCGTCTCGGACCACGCGCTGGTCGACCACACGCCGCTGCTGCGCGAATTCGAGGACAAATGCCACGTCGTGCCGTTCGGCATCGACACCACAATCTACGACCGGCCGAAGATCGAGCCGCACCAAGTCAACGATCGCGGCCGGCTCGTGCTGGCCTGCGGCCGGCTCGTGCCCTACAAGGGTTTCGACGTGCTGGTCCGCGCCGCAGCCGCGCACGATTTCGAGGTCTGGATCATCGGCGAGGGCAGCGAGCGGCCGCGGCTCGAGCAGTTGATCCAGGAGCTCGGCCTTCATGACCGCGTCCGCCTGCTCGGCTCGGTCAACGATTGCGAACGCATCAAGCTGATGTGTCTCGCCGACGTCTTCGTGATGCCGTCGGTGACCAATGCCGAGACCTTCGGCCTCGTCCAGCTCGAGGCCATGGCCGCCGGCCGCCCGGTCGTGAATACGGCGCTCGACACCGCGGTGCCGCGTGTCGCCCGCCACGGCATGGAGGCGATCACCGTGCCGCCCGGCGACGTCGCGAAGCTGGGTGAGGCCATCGATATCCTGATCCGCGATCCCGAGCGACGCCGCCGCATGGGGCTTGCAGCGCGCACGCGCGCCCTCACCCGCTACTCGACCACGGCCTTCAGGCAAGGCATGGAGACCGTCTACCGCGATGCCGTTGCCGTACCAGGCAAGGAACGATCAGCAACCGCGGAGTCGCTTCAAGCGACCGCCTGGCTGGACTGCGTTCGGATCGCGGCGGCACTGGCCTGGTCGGACATGCGCCACCGCTACGTGCGTTCGTTGCTCGGTCCGTTCTGGATGTCGCTCCAGATGGCGATCGTGGTGGCGGTGCTGGGCTCGGTGATCGGCCAGATGTCGAACGACGACATGCTGTCGCGCCTGCCCATGCTGGCGCTGTCGATGACGGCCTGGACTTTCCTCAACAGCGTGGTGCTCGACGCCACCACGGCGCTCCAGAACTCCGCGAGCCTGATCCGCGACCGGGCGCTGCCGCCGGTCATCTTCCTGCTGCAATGCACGTTCCGCCAGGCGCTGTTCGCGCTCCACAACGCCTGCGTACCACTCGTCCTATGGCTCATCCTGTCCCGTCACGAGCTCTCCCACGCGCCGGCGGCGCTGCCGGGCCTCCTGGCGTTCGTGGCCTGCACCTTCGCCTTGAGCCTCGTTCTCGGTGCGATGGCAACACGCTATCGCGACCTCAAGCCAATCATCGAGTCCACGTTGATGCTCGCCTTCCTCGCCTCGCCCATCATCTGGTCGTCGGAGATGATCAACCACCGCTCGACGGTGATGCGGATCAATCCGCTCACGCATCTGTTCGCGGTGTGGCGCGAGCCACTGGCCGGCGGCCATGTCGACCCCGTCAGCATCGTCTACGTCCTCGTCGCGCTGGCGCTTCTGATCGTTGCGAGCGTGCTGACGCTGCTCCACCTTCGCAAAGCCGCGTTCTGGATCTGATGCATGGTCTCGATCAGCCTACGCAACGTCTGCCTCGACTATCCGGTCTATGGCGCCTACGACCATTCGCTGAAACGGCGGCTGCTCGGCCATCTCATCCGCGAGCCCGGCGAGATGCGGATCATCCGCGCCGTCGACGACGTCACCATCCAGGCTGAAGCCGGCGCCCGTATCGGACTTGGCGGAGCCAACGGCTCCGGCAAGTCGACGCTGCTGCGGCTGATCGCCGGCGTCTATCCACCAAGCAGCGGCAGCGTCGCGATCCAGGGCAAAGTCGTGCCCCTGCTCGGCCTCAATGCCGGCGTCAATCTGGATTTCGTGGCCGAGGACAACATCGCACTGCTGCTGCGGATCAGCGGCCGCAAGCCGACCCGCAGCGTGATCGACGAGATCTGGGCCTTCACCGAGCTGGAGGCGCGCATGCAGCGGCTGCCGCTGCGGATGTTCTCCTCGGGCATGCTGATGCGGGTGCTGTTCGCGACCGCCACGGCCTTTCCGGCCGACATCCTCCTGCTCGACGAATGGCTCAGCGTGGTCGACGAGCACTTTGCCGAAAAGGCGCAGGAGCGGCTCCTCAAGCTCATGTCGCAGGCGGCGATCGTGATCATCGCCTCGCACGACCAGCCGCTGCTGTGCCGCACCTGCACCAGCATCATCAACCTCGATCGCGGCCGCATCGCCTCGACCATCACGGTCGCCCCGCCGGTCCCCAACGCCTTCGAGCTCCGCGAGAAACGCGCATGAAGCACAACATCCTCGTCGTCTCCGAGTCGCTCGGACAACCCAATCACAAGCGCGGTATCTTCCACTTCACTCGGGAACTGGTACGTTCGCTCGCCTCGGAAGGCCACGAACTCACGCTGGTGGTGGAGACCACGAAACGCTATCGCAAGCTCTGCCAGCGCGAGCGGCGTACGAGGCTGTTCGCGGCGCAGTCGCGCAACATCGAGCTGCTTGCGCTCTATCGCTATCTCGACGAAATCAACGTGAGCGGGCCGTTGACGCTCAGCGGCACGCGCCGCAAACTCGACTGGCTCCGCCGTAGGGCCGGCCTGTTGCTGTCGCAGGACAACACCGTCTGCCTCCTGCGCGCGATCGGCCTGCTCGGCCTGCCCACGCGCCTGATCGAGAACCGGCCCGCCGCGCTCGAATACATTCCGCCGGACCTGAGGCACCTCGAGCTGTTCGGCGACTTTCAGCTCGAGCCCGGCTTCTTCAACTATCAGGACGCATCGGCCTTCTTCCTGCTGCCTCCGCCGCGGATCGACGCGCGCGATTACGACTTGATCGTCGTGGACACCCCGACACGAGTGGTGATCAGGCGCAAACCCGGCGCCAAGGTGATCTGCATCGTCCACGACCTGTTGCCGCTCACCGACCTCAAGCTCAGCGACATCGCCACGCGGCAGTTCCTGGCGCGAATCCGCACCAGCCTGCGCCAGGCCGACGAACTCGCCTTCGTTTCAAACTACAGCATGATGCGGTTCAGGGAACTGCTGCCGCAATTTGCGCACCTGCCGGCGCGGGTCGTGTATCCCCGCACCCGGTTCGACGCCCCGGATGTCCTGCACCTTCCAGCCCCGTCGGGGCGTCCGGGGCGGCCGAGCTTCGTCGTCATCGTCTCGAACGAGCCACGCAAGAACGTCGCCGCCGTCGTCCGCGCCTTCCGCAACGTTCCCCACGCCGATCTCGTCGTGATCGGCTATACCGGCGAGATCAGCCGGATGCGCAACCTCCCGCCCAACGTCCGCTTCGCCGGCTACGTCGACGAGCACGAGAAGGCGACTCTGATCGCGGAAGCGCACGGCCTGATCATGCCGAGCCTTGCCGAAGGTTTCGGCGTGCCGATCATCGAGGCGCTGGCTGCGAACACGCCGGTGCTGTGCTCCGACATCGCCGTCTTCCGCGAGGTCGCGGGCGAGCTCGCCGACTATTTCGACCCGTTCTCCACGGAGGCGATCGCCGCCTCCGTCACCCGCGTGCTGACGCGGCAGGAGGAGTGCCGCGGCAGGATCCGGGCGCGGCGCCACGAGCTCGCCGAACGCTTCGGCTACGAGACCCAGGCCCGGGATTTCCTCGGCCATGAGACGCCCAGAGAAAGCCTGGTCGCAGCACAGTAAGTGTCAGCCACATGCCCGCTGAGCAAGCCGTATCGCCCGGTCCCGCCAGCCCGCCAACCGTGCGCGACCGATCGCAGGCTCTGGATCATTCCGCCCGGCTGTTTCGTGCTGCCGACCTGCTCGTCATCCTGATCGCGGCATCGCTGCCCTGGTCGACCACCGCGACTTCGATCCTGGTCGGGTTCTGGCTGCTTGCGGTGACGCCGACCATCGCCTGGCGCGACTATGCGCGCCAGCTCGCGCGACCGGCGTCAGCCCTGCCCTTGGCACTCCTGCTGCTCGCGCTTCTTGGCACGCTGTGGTCAGAGGGTGCGTGGGCGGACCGGCTGCATGCGGTCAAGCCGGTTGCAAAGCTCATGCTGATTCCGCCGCTGCTCTACCATTTCCGCCGGTCCGAGCGCGGCTTCCATGTCTGCATCGCCTTTCTCGCTTCCTGCGCGCTGCTTGCCGTGTTCTCCTGGATCGTGCTGCTCGATCCCGCCTGGAAGATCACCGCAACGGCGTCATCAGGCGTTCCCGTCAAGAACTACATCGACCAGAGCCAGGAGTTCACGCTGTGCGCCTTTGCGCTCGCGCTGCCTCTCTGGCGCGGCAGACGCGCGGCCACAACAGTCGTCTGCCTGGCCCTGATCCTGCTGTTCGTCACCAACATGGTGTTCGTCGCCTCGGCCCGCACCGCCCTGCTCTGCATCGCGGTGCTGCTGACGCTGTTCGCCTTGAGGCATTTGAGCCGGCGGGCGGCACTGGTCCTGCTCGCAGGTACGGTCGCCGCGAGCCTGTTGGCCTGGACCACGTCGCCCTATCTGCGCCAGCGCATCGACGACATCGCCGTCGAATACCGCCACGGCCACGAGGACATCAGCCGCGCCTCGACCGCGCAGCGGCTGACCTATTGGCGCAAGTCGCTCCATGCCTTTATCGAGGCGCCTCTGATCGGCCACGGCACCGGTTCGATCAAGCGCCAGTTCGAGCGCGCCGCCACGAGCAAAAGCAGACTCGATGCCGAGGTCGTGAGCAATCCGCACAACCAGACCCTCAACGTCGCGGTGCAGTGGGGCCTTCTGGGTGTCGTCCTGCTCTACGCCATGTGGATCGCGCATCTTCGTATGTTCGCAGGTGAAGGCTTCGCCGCCTGGATCGGTCTCGTGGTCGTCGTACAGAACATCGCGAGCTCGCTGCTCAACTCGCACCTGTTCGATTTTCATGAGGGCTGGATGTATGTGCTCGGCGTCGGCGTCGCCGGCGGCATGGTGCTGAAGGCCCAAGCCGGAGAAGCGACAGGCAGCCCGCGATTGCTGGCTGGGCTCGTCCGTCGATCACCAGCAGCGCGCTGCCGATGACGATCGCGCCCGCGATCTCGCGGACGGAGATCGGCTCGCCCAGCACCAGCCAGCCCAGAAGGATGGCGGTGACGGGAATGAGCAGCGTCACCAGCATCACGTTGGTCGCGCCGGAGCGCCGCAGGATCTGGAAGAAGACGATGTAGGCGAGCGCCGTCGACAGGCCGGCGAGGCCGAGCACCGCAAGCCATGTCGTGTCGCTCGGCATCGGAAGACGCCAGGGCTGCTCCACCGCACCGGCGATGATCGCCATCATCGCGGTCGACGCCATCAGTTGAAACGTCGCCGTTCCAAGAGGCGGCGAATCCTTCAGTAGCCGCCGCGCCGCCAGGGCCGCAAAGCCGTAGCTCAAGGCCCCGCCAAGGCAGAGCAGGATGCCGAGCCCCTGCCCCGGCTTCGTCTCGATGCCCCACCCGCGCAGGATGACGACGCCGAAGAGCCCCAGCGTCACTCCGGCCACGCGACGCACCTCCAACGCCTCCTCGCCCGCTGCTGCCATCACGAGAACCGCAAACAGCGGCGTGGTCGCGTTCAGGATCGACGCCAGCCCGCTCGGGATGAAAGTCTGGCCGATTACGATCAGCGAGAACGGGATGGCGTTGTTGAGCAGCCCGATCGCGACGAACGGCTTCCAGCCAGTCGCCCCGATGGGAAAGCCGATGCCCTGCATGCGAAGCAGCGGCAGCAGAATGGCCGCGCCCAGCGCGACGCGCAGGAACACCAGCGTCAGCGGCGGCAACTCCCGCAAGGCAGCGCCGTTGAAGAAGAACGAGCCGCCCCAGAGGATGGAGAGCACGCAGAGCAGCGACCAGTCGCGTGCGTCGATCCGGCTGTCGTTCGGGGGCATGCGTCTCACCCTTGGCGGCCAAGTCCGTCCGCCTAGACCGGCGCGATCGACGGCGCCACCCGAATTCCGATGAAACAGAGGTTCACAAGACCGATGCGCAAAAATGAACCAGATCGAAACTGCCCGCGTCGAGCGGCTACGGCGTCTTCGGCCGCGACACCAGCTCGATCATCCGGCCTTCGTCATCGTCCGGCATCTTCGCCGCCGCCTGCGCGTAGGCCTCGACCGCGGCGACCGCGACCAGCGGCTTGTCTGCCAGGAGGCTCTCGGCGAGCTTCACCGCATAGGCGGCATCCTTGTGCCGCAGCGCCGTCGTGAACGTCGCGCCGGAAAAATCGCGTGCGACCATGCGCGTGGAGTGACGCTGCACCTGGGGGCTTGCGGCGACCCCTGCCTGGATCGACTCCAGCACGAGGTTCATGTCGAGCCCGGCCCGCTCGGCGATGGCGAGGCCCTCGGCGAGACCGGCGATCTGGATCGCGCCCATGAGATTGTTGATGAGCTTGTAGACCGTGCCGGAGCCGACCGGCCCGAAATGGCGGATGGTCGAGCCGATTGGCGTCAGATAAGGCCGCGCACGCTCGAGATCGGCCGCATCGGCGCCGGCGAGCAGCGTCAGCTTCCCGGCCGCCGCCGCGTCCGGCAATCCCGTCACGGGACAATCGATGTAGATCAGACCGCGCGCGTTGAGCTCGCGGCCCATCTCGCGCGCGTGGTCATGGGAAACGGTCGAGCATTCGATCGCGATGGTGCCGGCCTTCGCCGTCTTGGCCGCGCCCTTGGGCCCGAGCCAGACCGCGCGCGAGGCCTCGTCGTCGGCGACCATGGTCACGACCGCGGCGGCATCGATCGCCGCGTCCTCCGGCGAGGTCGCCCAATGCGCGCCGCGCGCGATCAGGTCTTCCGCCTTGGCCTTGCTGCGATTCCACAGCGTCACCGTGAAGCCGGCATCGAGATAGCGGCCGGCCATGCCATGACCCATCCGCCCCAATCCGATGAAGGCGACACGGGGCATGGCTAGTCCACGTCCTCGATCTCGCCGGTCGTGGTGCCGAACGCGCGCTGCGCCAGCGTCGCGGCCATGAACTCGTCGAGCTCGCCATCGAGCACGCCCGCGGTGTCGGAGGTCTGCACGCCCGTGCGCAGATCCTTCACCATCTGGTAGGGCTGCAGCACGTAGGAGCGGATCTGGTGGCCCCAGCCGATGTCGGTCTTGGCGGCCTGATCGGCGGCGGCTTTCTCCTCGCGCTTCTTCAGCTCCATCTCGTAGAGCCGCGCGCGCAGCATGTCCCAGGCCTGCGCCCGGTTCTTGTGCTGGGAGCGTCCGGCCTGGCAGACCACGGCAACGCCGGTCGGAATGTGCGTCAGGCGCACTGCGGATTCGGTCTTGTTGACGTGCTGGCCGCCGGCGCCGCCCGAGCGCATGGTGTCGACGCGGACATCCGATTCCTTGATGTCGATCTTGATGCTGTCGTCGATGACGGGGAAGACCTGCACGCTCGAGAACGAGGTATGTCGCCGCGCGTTGGAATCGAATGGCGAGATGCGCACCAGGCGATGCACGCCGGCTTCCGTCTTCAGCCAGCCATAGGCGTTGTGCCCGGAGACCTGGATCGTCGCCGACTTGATGCCGGCCTCTTCGCCCTCGGATTCTTCCAGGAACTCGACCTTGAAGCCGTGGTTTTCGGCCCAGCGCGTGTACATGCGCAGCAGCATCTGCGCCCAGTCCTGGCTTTCGGTGCCGCCGGCGCCGGCATGGACTTCGAGATAGGAATCGAAGCGGTCGGCCTCGCCCGACAGCAGCGCCTCGAGCTCGCGGCGCGCGACTTCCTTCTTGAGGTTCTTCAGCGCAGCTTCGGCTTCGGCAACGACGCCGTCATCGCCCTCGGCCTCGCCGAGCTCGATCATGCCGATGTCGTCTTCGAGCTCCTGCTCGACCTTGCCGATTCCTGAGAGCGCATCCTCGAGCGAGGTGCGCTCCTGCATCAGCTTCTGGGCTTTCTGGGGATCGTTCCAGAGATTGGGATCTTCTGCGAGCTTGTTCAGCTCAGCGAGGCGCGCCGTCGATTTCTCGACGTCAAAGATGCCTCCTCAGCAGCCCGACTGACTGCTTGATCTCTTCTACCAACCGTTCGATTTCGGCGCGCATGTCGTTCTCTGGTTTCGCGGAATGGTTCCGCAAGCAATTGAGGTGTGGATGTAGCGGCGGCGACTGCAAAGCGCAACCGCCGGAACCGCGATCGTCTGTGTTGTCCTGAGCCTTAAAGCGCGACGCGATTAGGATCAATCGTCATCGCGCTTTAGGTTGTTGTTTAAGCATGATCTTTTCGGAAAACCGCGGCGCACTTTTCCGGATCGTGCTTAGTACAGCCCGCCGGTGCCCGGCCGCATGAAGAAGCCGGAATCCGGCTGCTGCTGCTGCGACGCCGGCATGCGCCCGTCGGCGTCGGCAACGCCGATGACCGAATAATTGTCCGGCGGGGCCGTGCCCGGCTTGAAGGCTTCGAGGATGGTTCCTCCGGTCTCGCCGGGGCCTGCGCGCATGCCGGTCTTGGCGACGACGCGCACGAGCTTGATGCCGGCCGGCACCTTGAACGGAACGGCCGGCTTGTCGGCGAGCGCGAGCTTGAGGAAATCGCGCGCGATCGGAGCTGCCAGATGGCCACCGGTCGCGGCATTGCCCCGACCCAGCGGACGCGGCTTGTCGTAGCCCATGTAGATGGCGACGGCGATATCGGGCGAGAAGCCGACGAACCAGGCGTCCTTGGCCTCGTTGGTGGTGCCGGTCTTGCCGGCGACGGGTTTGCCGACGTCCTTGATGACCGTGGCCGTACCGGCCTGCACAACGCCTTCCATCAGCTCGGTGATCTGATAGGCGGTCATGGAATCCAACACCTGCTCGCGGCGGTCGATCAGCTGCGGCTCGGGCTGGTTCTTCCAGCCGCCCGGCGCGTCGCAGCCGCGGCACTCGCGCTGGTCGTGCTTGAAGATGGTGTGGCCGTAGCGGTCCTGGATGCGGTCGATCAGCGTCGGCTTCACGCGGCGGCCGCCATTGGCGAGCATCGAGTAAGCCGTGACCATGCGCATCGCCGTGGTCTCACCGGCGCCGAGCGCGTAGGAGAGATAGTTCGGCAGCTCGTCATAGACGCCGAAACGGCGGGCGTATTCGCCGATCAGGGGCATGCCGATGTCCTGCGCGAGGCGCACCGTCACGGTGTTGAGCGACTGCCGCAGCGCATTGCGCAGCGTCACCGGTCCCTGGAACTTGCCCGAGGAGAAGTTTTCAGGCCGCCACACGCCGGCGCCCTGGCCCTGGTCGATTTCGATCGGCGCATCGAGCACGACGGTCGAGGGCGTATAGCCGTTGTCGAGCGCGGCCGAGTAGACGATCGGCTTGAACGACGAACCCGGCTGCCGATAGGCCTGCGTGGCGCGATTGAACTGGCTCTGGTCGAACGAGAAGCCGCCGACCATCGCGAGCACGCGGCCCGTCCAGGGATCCATCACCACCATGGCGCCGGAGACCTCCGGGATCTGGCGGAGCCGGTACTGGCCCTCGACGGGCTGGCCGTCCTTGTAGAGCGGATCGGCATAAATGACGTCGCCGGGCTGAAGCACCTGCGAGACCGCCGTCGGCGTCTTGCCCTTCGTGCCGCCCTGCAAGGCCCGCGCCCAGCGCACGCCGTCGACCGTGACGATGCCGGTCTCGCGCTGCTTGCTGATGGCGCCGCCGAGCTCGCGGCTCGGCTGGAAGCCGATGCGCGCCGACTGCTCGCTGGTCTCCAGCACCACCGCCATGCGCCATGGCGAGATGTCGGAGAGCGATTTGATCTCGGCGAGCTTCACGCCCCAGTCGCCCGAAACATCGAGCTTGCTCATGGCGCCGCGATAGCCCTGCTGCTCGTCGTAGTTCACGAGGCCGGCGACCATGGCCTTGCGCGCCATGACCTGGATCTTCGGATCGAGCGTGGTGCGAACCGACAGGCCGCCTTCATACAGCTTCTTCTCGCCGTAGCGCTCGAAGATGTCGCGGCGGACTTCCTCGGCGAAATATTCGCCGGCGAAGGTGTGGGCGCCGTTGGACCGGCTGGTGACGGCCAGCGGCTCCTTCCGCGCCTTGTCGGCGTCGGCCTGCTTGATCCAGCCGTTCTCCAGCAGACGGTCGATCACGTAATTGCGGCGCTCGACGGCGCGGTCGCGGTTGCGGACCGGATGCAGCGTCGCCGGCATCTTCGGCAGCGCCGCCAGATAGGACGCTTCCGCCACCGTCAGCTCGTTCACCGACTTGTCGAAATAGACCAGCGAGGCGGCCGCGATGCCGTAGGCGCCGAGGCCCAGATAGATTTCGTTCAGGTACAGCTCGAGAATCTTGTCCTTCGAGTAGGTTTTCTCGATGCGCATCGCCAGCAAGGCTTCCTTGATCTTGCGGGCGAAGGAGACCTCGTTGGTCAGCAGGAAGTTCTTGGCGACCTGCTGGGTGATGGTGGACGCGCCCTGCGGGCGGCGGTTGGAGCCGTAGTTCTGCAGATAAAGCAATCCGGCGCGTGCCATGCCGGTGTAGTCGATGCCGCCGTGCTCGTAGAAATTCTTGTCCTCGGCGGCCAGGAACGCGTTGATCACGAGCTTGGGCACGGCCTGGATCGGCAGATACAGCCGCCGCTCCTTGGCGTACTCGCCAAGCAGCGAACCGTCGACCGCGTGCACGCGGGTCATCACCGGCGGCTCGTAATCCTGAAGCTGAGAGTAGTCCGGCAAGTCCTTGGAGAAATGCCAGATCAGGCCTGCCACGGCCCCGACACCGACAAGGAACACCACCGTTCCCGCGGCGAACAGGAAGCCCATGAACCGCACCAGCAAGCGCATTATCTGTTTATCCGTTCAAACTCTGGATCAGCCCAGTATCAGCCCCATGGCGACCCCAAATGGCCGCCAACCTCACGTCGCGAATTCGCCGGCTTACGCAATCACATCAATGCCGGACTTCCGACGCTTGCCGAGCAGGATTCTCGCCGATTCCGACCCCCTGCGGGGTTTTTATAGAGCGTCCGCTGTGGCCAAACTAGGGCCTTTGGATCGGGCGGGATCAACCCATTCAGTTCGGAGTTCCGGCCGTGGCCATCCGCTTGGTCAAAAATCCGTCGATCGCCTGTGCCATCGAGCCAACGGCACGCGACCGCCACCCCTCGGAGACCAGGTGCTCGAGATCCCCCTTGTTGGAGACATAACCGATCTCGACCAGCACGGAGGGTACATCGGGCGCCTTCAGCACCCGGAAGCCGGCGGACTTCAGGGGATGCTTGTGCATCCGCACCGTCGCCTTCATTTCACCCATCAAGAGGCGGGCGAAACGGTTTGAAAAGGTGCGGGTTTCCCTCTGCGTGAGGTCGATCAGGATATCGGCGACGTCGTTGGGCTCCTCCGCGAGATTGAAGCCGGCGATCGCATCGGCCCGGTTCTCCGCATCCGCCAGCCGCTGAGCCTCGGCGTCGGACGCCTTATCTGAGAGCGTATAGATGGTCGCGCCCTGCGCATCGCCCTCGGCACGAGGCAGCGCATCGGCATGAATCGAGACGAACAATGCCGCCTTCTGGTTGCGGGCGATCTTGGTCCGGTCATTGAGGGGGATGAAGGTGTCGTCGTCCCGCGTCATCACCACGCGGTATTTACCGGCCTTTTCCAGCTTGTCGCGGAGCGCCAGACCAAAAGCGAGCACCAGGTTCTTCTCGCTCTCGCCCCCCGACTGCGTGCCGTTGTCGATGCCGCCATGGCCGGGATCAATCACGACCACCGGACGGCCGTCGGCCTTCTGCTGCGCGGCATCCGCGGTTGCCTTGGCGGGAACCGTGGCAGGCGGCGCCTCGGCGATCGCGGGCCGCAACTCGGGACGGTTTTCAGGCGGGAGCGATGCCACGAAGGCGGCGCGCTCGATCTCCTCCAGCTCGAGCACGAGCCGGGCCGGCTGGCCGTTGGCGGCTTCGACCACGTAGGAATTGGCGATCTTCGCCGGCCCCGTCAGGTCGAACACGATTCGCGAGCCGCCGGGCATGACCAGCCCGTAGCGGAAAGCCTTGACCAGCCCCCGCCCCCCGCTTCCGGTGCCGGCGGGCAGCTGGAAATTGACTTGCGGCACGTCCACCACCACGCGGAACGGGTCGGCCAGCGCGGCGGTGCGGAAGGTAATGGTCCGGTCGAGGTCGAGGATGAAGCGAGTCTGCTTGCCGTCGCCGGCCAGCCGGGCGGCCGAGGCCACCGGAAAATTCGCTGCGGCAACAACGGGCTGCGGCTGACTTTCCGCAGCAATGAGGCGCGAGGAATCAGCACACGGCAATGCCGCTGTGCACAGCAACACGCCTCCCAGCAAAACCCGTCGATTTGTGCGGCTCGCCACCGATTCCGTGCCTCCGAGCAGCCCTCTTAACGCAATAGAACCACAGGGTTAATCGCTCCCTAATGACAGAAGTGCGAAACTCGGCGACTGTGACCGCCGTGCGACGCTTCCCTTGCACGGATGGCTCATTCCTCGTATGTACGGAATGCTGACGGCCGATATTTCAGGTTGTGTCGCATTCAGCCTCCCGGCGCTGCGCCGGAACTCCCAAGATTTGGGGATTCCAGCGTTTTCCGTTTCCCTCTAAGACCAGCGCGGTGCGCGGCAGCGAGGTGGAGCGGGTCAGGCACCGGCGGTGGACGGTCTCGGGTTACCACTCATGTTACCGGGACGGTTCTGACGGCGGCGTAACCCATTACCCGGTCCCTTGATCCCAAGGGAGCGGTTCGTGATCCCCAAGGCGAGCGCGCTCGCGCCGTGCCTGGCCAGCAGCAACTGATTGAAGGGCGGCCTCGCCGCCCAATGTTTCATACGGGCCGACGCTTGATGCGCCAGACTGTGCCGACGAAATCTGAAGGACCATTCGCGACGCTGCGGAGTGACAATCCCGCGCGTCGCAACGGTCCTGAAGCTTCCGGTTCGGCAAGGCGCGAGAGACGGCGTTTCGGCCTTCCCCTCACCCCCGAATCAGGTGGACCGTCGCGTCACCCGGCGGCGCGATACGCGCCCACGGTTTATCGCGTCCGCCGCCGCCAAGAGTTAAGACATGCCCAACAAGATGTTGATCGATGCCACCCACCCGGAAGAGACCCGGGTCGTCGTGGTCCGCGGCAATCGCGTCGAAGAGTTTGATTTCGAAACCGCGCAACGCAAGCAACTGCGCGGGAATATCTACCTCGCCAAGGTCACACGGGTCGAACCCTCGCTCCAGGCCGCCTTCGTCGAATATGGCGGCAATCGCCACGGTTTCCTCGCCTTCAGCGAAATCCATCCCGACTATTATCAGATCCCGGTCGCCGACCGGCAGGCGCTGATCGAGGCCGAGGAACAGGCCCATCGCGAGGCCGAGGAAGAGAGCGAGAACCGCTCGCACGGCCGCCGCCGTTCGCGCCACCGCAACGCCCGCCGCCGCGGTCATGGCGAGCGCGTGCGCAGCGACATCGTCGAAGGCCTCGAGGTCGGTGCCGATCCCGCAGCCCAGCCCTCGGAGGGCGAGGCCCCGCGCACCGAAGGCGCGCCGTACGAGGGCGAGCATCTGCACGCCGATGGCGAGCACGAAGGCCACGACCACGATCAGGGCGAACATGCTCATGGCGAGCATGATCACGACGACCATCATGCCCATGATGACGAACACGCCCGTGATCACGATCACCGGCACGACCACGATCACGATCACCACCATGATCATCATGACCATGATCATGCCGACGAGACGCCCGCGCCCGTTGCGGCCGTCGGCGCCGAGCCCGTGGTCGCGACCGAGGCCGCTGCCGAGCCCCAGGATGCCGAAACCTTCGAAGCTCACGTTCCTGAAGCGCATGCGGAAGCTCTGGCTGAGGCCGTGACATCGGCCGCTGAGCCGGCCGATGCGGTGTACGCCGCCGGTGAGAATGCCGAGACGTCCGCCGAGGCTGCGGAAGCAACCAGCGACGACGATGAGGACGAGGACGAAGACGACGGCGAGGAAGCCGAAGAGGAAGTCGTCGAATCCGTCGGCGGCGACGATGTGCTGGAGGAAGTGCCGGAGCGCACCTTCCGTCCGCGCCGTCAGTACAAGATCCAGGAAGTCATCAAGCGGCGCCAGGTGATGCTGGTGCAGGTGGTCAAGGAGGAGCGCGGCAACAAGGGCGCGGCGCTGACGACCTACCTCTCGCTCGCCGGCCGCTATGCCGTGCTGATGCCCAACACCGCGCGCGGCGGCGGCATCAGCCGCAAGATCACCAGCGCGCAGGATCGTTCGCGCCTGAAGGAAGTGGTGCAGGATCTCGACGTGCCCGAGGGCATGGGCATCATCCTGCGCACGGCAGGCGCTTCCCGCACCAAGCCCGAGATCAAGCGTGACTTCGAATATCTGATCCGGATGTGGGAAACGGTACGCGACCTCACGCTGAAGTCGCAGGCCCCGACCCTCGTCTACGAGGAAGGCTCGCTGATCAAGCGCTCGCTGCGCGACCTCTACAACAAGGAGATCGACGAGATTCAGGTCGCCGGCGAATCCGGCTACCGCGAAGCCCGCGATTTCATGAAGATGCTGATGCCCGCCAATGTCGGCGCGGTGAAGCAGTATCGCGACGGCCAGCCGCTGTTCTCGCGCATGGGCGTCGAGAGCCAGCTGGACGCGATGTTCTCGCCGACCGTGCAATTGCGCTCCGGCGGCTACATCGTGATCAACCAGACCGAGGCGCTGGTCTCGATCGACGTCAACTCCGGACGATCGACGCGGGAGCACCATATCGAGGACACCGCGCTCAAGACCAATCTGGAAGCGGCCGAAGAGGTCGCCCGCCAGCTCCGGCTGCGCGACCTCGCCGGCCTGATCGTCATCGACTTCATCGACATGGACGAGAAGCGCAACAATCGCGCGGTCGAGCGCAAGCTGTCCGATTGCCTCCGGCAGGATCGCGCGCGCATCCAGGTCGGCCGCATCTCGCATTTCGGCCTGCTCGAAATGTCGCGCCAGCGCATCCGCGCCAGCGTGCTGGAGAGCTCGACCGATCCGTGCCCGCATTGCGGCGGCACCGGCCACGTCCGCTCGGTGTCTTCGGTGGCGCTGCAGCTGCTGCGCGGCCTCGAAGAGATCCTGATGAAGGGCGCGACCCACAATCTCGTGGTCCGCACCCGCACCGACGTCGCGCTCTACGTGCTGAACCACAAGCGTGGCCATCTGCGCGACCTCGAGAACAGCTTCAAGGTCACGCTGTCGGTGATCGCCGATCCCACCGTCAGCGGACCGCAGGCATATGTGATCGACCGCGGCGAGCAGGTGCATACGCTCGAAGCCGCCAAGGCGCTGCTCGCTGCGCAAGTGGCTGCGAGCCCGCCGCCACAGGCCGAAGAAGCCTATGACGACGAGGATGGCTTCGACCTGGAAACCGAATCCGAGGTCGAGACCGACGAGACCGAAGGTCTTGCTGACGAGCAGGCTGCCGGCGAGGCAGCCTCCGAGCAGGACGGCCAGCGCCGCAAGCGCCGTCGCCGCCGGCGCGGCCGCGGTGCTCAGCGCGAGGGTGAGTTGCGCGAGGATACCGCCCCCACGCTTCCCGAAGCGGCCGTGATGGCCGGTGAAGGTGAAGACGATACCGAGTCCGAGCAGGACGGCGAGGAAGGCGAGGAACAGGCAGCGCGTGGCGAGCAGCAGGGCAGCGGCGAGCGCCGGCGTCGGCGTGGTCGCCGCGGCGGACGCCGCCGTCGCGGTGGCGGCGAGGAAGGTCTCGCCGGCTCCATCGGCGACGAGCTCGGCGCCAGTCAACCGTCGGAGGCGACGGACGCGGTTGCCGATTTCGACGGCTTCGGCAGCGAGCCTGCGCCCTCCATCGCGCAGGCCGAGCATATCCAGGCCGAGCACGCCATCGAGCCGCAACACGCCATCGAGCCGCAAATCGTGCAGCCCGAGCCGCGCGCCGAGGTTCGGACCGAGGCGCCGGCCCAGCCGGAGCCGGCTTCCGCCACGACGACGGCAACGTCAGAAGAGGAGTCCGCCAGCGACAAGGCCGCGCGGCGCCGCTCCACCGTCCGGGAAAAGGTGAGCTTCCTGCTGAACAGCCAGCCCGAGCCGGCAACGCCGGTGGCGCAGGTGACCGAGCCGGTCGCTGCGCCCGCGCCGGCACCCGAGCCTGCGCCGGAGCCCACAAGCGAAACCCCGACGGCCCCGCGCCGCGCCGGCTGGTGGTCGCGCCGCTTCGGCGGCGGCGAATAACAGGGACATCCATGAAACCGCCCGGCCAAGCCGGGCGGTTTTTGGTTGGCAAGGTCAGTTTCGATGCGACGTGCAATAGTTCTCGGCGGCGGCATGGTCGGTGTGAGCGCGGCGCTGCACCTGCAGCAGCGCGGTTGGTCCGTCACGCTCGTCGACCGCAGGGAGCCGGGCCGCGAAACCAGCTACGGCAATGCCGGGATGATCCAGGCGGAAGCGGTGCGCCCCTATCCCATGCCGCGCGACTTCGCCTCGCTCTTGAAGATCGCGACCGGCCGCACCAACGACGTGCGCTACAGCCTCTCCTCCCTCCACCTCCACATCGAGCCCCTGCTCCGCTACTGGTGGCATTCGGCGCCGAAGCGGCATCGCGAGGCGATCGAGGCGTGGGCACGGCTGATCGCCTACGCGACGGCCGAGCACGACATCCTGATCCGCGAGGCGCATGCCGATAATCTCATCCGCCGTGCCGGCTACCGAGCATTGTTTCGCGACCGCGCGTCACTGGATCTCTCGATCAAGGCCGCGGAAGAGGATCAGCGCGAATTCGGCGTGAACTTTCGCGTGCTGTCGGGCAGCGAGCTTGCCAAGGCCGAGCCGATCCTGCGCGACGATCTCCCCGGCGCGATCCATTGGCTCGACACCTGGACCGTGTCGGATCCCGGCGCACTGGTCACAGCCTACGCCGAGTTGTTCGAGCGCCTCGGCGGCACGATCGTGCTCGGTGATGCGCAGTCGCTGCAGCAGACTGCGACCGGCTGGTCGGTCGACACCGACAGCGGACGCCTCGATGCTCCCGACGCTGTCGTGACGCTCGGGCCGTGGTCGCCCGACCTCCTCCACAAATTCGGCTACCGCATCCCGCTGGTGCGCAAGCGCGGCTACCACATGCATTACAGCGGCGGTGCGTCGCTCGACCTGCCGCTGATCGACAAGACCGGCGGCTATGCCATGGGTCCGATGGCCAAGGGCATTCGCATCACGACGGGAGCGGAGCTGACGGGGCCGGATGCGCTGGCAACACCGGTGCAGCTCGCCAGCGCCGAAGCCTCGGCACGCGAGCTGATCGACCTCGGCAAGCGGGTCGAGCCGGACCCGTGGTTCGGCACTCGGCCCTGCACGCCCGACATGCTCCCGGTGCTCGGCCGCGCCCCGCGCCACCCCGGCCTCTGGATGAACTTCGGCCATGGTCATCAGGGCTTTACGCTGGGACCTGCGACCGGCCGCCTGCTCGCCGAGATCATGAGCGGCGAGACGCCGGCGGTCGATCCCATGCCATACCGGCCTGAGCGCTTCTAAGCCTCAATAAAAAGGGCTGATCGAGAATCTCGACCAGCCCTGTCATTTCAAGATCTGACGGCGCGGCCTGCGCCGTCGGACGCGGTTTGCAGATCAGTCCGTCGTGATCGCGGTCTCCATGTCAGTCGGATCGATCTGCTTGGCGAGGTTGGCGTTGAGCTTGTCGCGGTCGAGCTCGCCTTCCCACCATGCCACGATCACGCAGGCGACGCCGTTGCCGCACAGATTGGTCAGCGCGCGGCACTCGCTCATGAACTTGTCGATGCCGAGCACGATCGCCATGCCCGGCACGAGGCGTGGATCGACCACGGCGAGCGTCGCCGCCAGCGTGATGAAGCCCGCGCCGGTGATGCCGGAGGCGCCCTTCGAGGTCAGCATCGCCACCACCAGGATCGTGAGCTGCTGGCCGAAGGAAAGATCGACGCCGAGCGCCTGCGCGATGAACAGGGTCGCCAACGTCATGTAGATGTTGGTGCCGTCGAGGTTGAACGAGTAGCCCGTGGGCACCACGAGGCCGACCACCGACTTGGAGCAGCCGAGCCGCTCCAGCTTCTCCATGAGGGACGGCAGCGCGCTTTCCGAGGACGAGGTGCCGAGCACGATCAGCAGCTCGTCCTTGATGTAGGCCAGGAACTTGAAGATCGAGAACCCTGCCAAGCGCGCGATGAGGCCGAGCACGACGAACACGAACAGCGCCGCGGTGACATAGAACGTGGCGATGAGACCGATCAGGTTGAGGATGGCGCCGGTACCGAACTTGCCGATCGTATAGGCCATCGCACCGAACGCACCGATCGGCGCCGCGCGCATCACGATCGAGATGACACCGAACACCGCGTGCGCAGCATCGTCGATGAAGCTGCGAATCGTATGGCCACGCTCGCCGAGGCTCATCAAAGCAAAGCCGAACAGCACCGCGAACAGCAGCACCTGCAGAATTTCGCCTTGCGCGAAGGCGCCGACCACGGTGTCGGGAATGATGTGCAGCACGAAGTCGACGGACTTCTGGCCGGCGGCCTGCTTGGCGTAAGTTGCGACGGCCGCCTCGCTCGCCGCCGCATTGCCGAAACCGGAGCCCGGCTTGACGAGATTGCCGACGACGAGGCCGATCACCAGCGCGAAGGTCGAGACGACCTCGAAATAGACCAGCGCCTTGACGCCGATGCGTCCGACCTTCTTGGCGTCCTGGATATGGGCGATGCCGGAGACCACGGTGCAGAAGATGATCGGGGCGATCACCATCTTGATCAGCTTGATGAAGCCGTCGCCGAGCGCCTTGATCCATTCGTTGGTGGCGAACTGAGGCCACAGCCAGCCGACGATGGCGCCGAGCACGATGGCGATCAGCACCTGGACGTAGAGGACCTTGTACCACGGCTTGGCGACGGGCGGCGCGACCGGCGCTCCCGCCATCGTTGTCGTCGTCATGGTTTCACTCCCCCTCAAAACACCGGGCCAGCCAAGATCAACTTGGCCGGCGCTGTCAATTGGAACTGCTCGCTACCGGCTTTTACCCGCGGCGCTCGACGATCCGGCGCGCCGCCGGCATCAGGGCCGCCCCGAGCGCATTCTTGACCAGTGAGGCCGCAATGAACGGCACGATGCCGACCTGCCAGGCCTTGGCGGCGCCGAGGCCAAGACCGAACGCCAGCCAGCCGAAGCCCGCAGCCAGAATGACGATGTGGCCAACGGCCATCGCCGCAAACAGCAGCATCACGCTGCGATCCCAGCCGCGCTCGGCGAGCCAGCCGGTCACGAAGGCAGCCAGCACGAAACCGAACAGGTAGCCCGCGGTCGGACCGACCAGCGGCGCAATCCCAGCCACGGGACCGGCGAACACCGGCAGCCCCATCGCACCCTCGGCGAGGTAGGCAATCATGGTTGCGCTGCCAAGGCGCCAGCCATAGGCGGCGCCGATCATCAGCACCACCAGCGTCTGCAGGGTCATCGGCACATAGGGCAGCGGCAGGTTCACCTTGGCCGACAGCGCCATCAGCGCGGTGCCGAGAACGATCAGCACGGCGGCACGCAGCGCGCCGACGGCTTCGCCCGGCCGGGTCGGCCACATCAATGCGGCGAGAGAAGAATGCGGTGCGGCGGCGGACGGGGCGGAACTGTCTGACAAGTTGAACTCCGGAAGGCTGTCGAAAGCTGGCGGCTATTTAAGCCAGTGAGCGATCCGGTCAACTGCCTCGCGCATCTCATCGGGCGAGCGGGCATAGGAAAACCGGACGAATGAACGGCCATGGATGGGATCGAAATCGAGGCCGGGCGTCGCCGCCACGCGCGCCTGCTCCAGCATTTGCTGGGCGAACTCGAAACTGTCCGAGGTGAAGTCCGAGACGTCGGCGTAAAGATAGAAGGCGCCGTCGGCCGGCAGGAATCTCGTCAGTCCGGCCTTGGGCAATCCGTCGATCAGAATACGCCGGTTTTCCTGATAGCCGTGCTTGATTTCCTCCATCTCGGCCGCGCCGTCGAAGGCGGCCTCTGCCGCGATCTGCGACAGCGACGGCACCGAGATCGAGAGGTTCTGTTGGAGCCGCTCGATCGGCCGCACCAGGATCTCGGGCACGACCATCCAGCCGACGCGCCAGCCCGTCATGCAAAAATACTTCGAGAACGAGTTGATCACGAGTGCGTGCTCGGACAGCGCCGCCGCGGTCACGGCTGGAAACGCGTAATCGAGCCCGTGATAGATCTCATCCGAGATGAAGCGGATGCCAGCATCTTCCGCGGCCGCGATGAGGCCGGCGAGCGCTTCGCGGGACATCATCGTGCCCGTCGGATTGGCGGGACTGCCGACCAGCACGCCCTTCAGCGGCGCCTTGCGATGGGCGGCGATGAGCGCCTCACCGGTCAGCGCATGGCGCGTCTCGTTGGTGGTTTCGATCAGCACCGGCTCGCAACCGAGCGCGGTGAGGATATGGCGGTACGGTGGATAGCCCGGCACGGTCACGGCGACGCGATCGCCGGGCTCGAACATCGACAGGAAAGCCAGGATGAAGCCGCCGGAGGAGCCTGTGGTCACCACGATCCGTTCGGGGCTGACGTCGCAGCCATAGGTGTCGCGATAATGGCGCGCGATGCGCTCGCGCAGACTGGGAATGCCCAGCGCGGAGGTATAATCGATCCGTCCGGCCTCCAGCGCCGCATGGGCGGCTGTGATCGCAGTCCTGGGCGCGCCGGCCGCGGGCTGGCCGACCTCCATATGGATGACATGACCGCCGGCGGCCTCGATTCGGGCCGCCGCCGCCATGACGTCCATCACCATGAACGGGGGAACATCGCTGCGGCGGGAGGGCTCGAGCCACTGCCCCAACCGGTTCCTCAAGGTCGCATCGTGCATCGATTTCTGCTATTCGCTGGCGGACCGGATCCGTCCGGTCCGGAAAACAGGGCGCTTGCGCCCCAGACTGGCCGCATTGTACGGCTCATAAAGGGCGCGGCTCACAAGGGGCATATCGCGGATCCGGTCTGCCGCCAATCGCCAAACCAATCACGAAACTGCTGACCAAGACCGTTTGACCAGACCGCTCGATGTTGCTCAGGATCGCATTGCGCCAGAAGGCCTCCGCTCTCACCGCCCTCGCCACGGCCGCGGCCATCGCGCTGACGCCGTTCTCGGCCGCGCGGGCACAGGCCAAGGGGCCGCCGGTGCTGCGCGACACCGAGACCGAGCAGCTGCTGCGCGAATACACCCGTCCGATCCTGCGTGTCGCGGGTTTGGAGAAGCAGAACATCCAGATGGTGATCATCAACGACGGCTCGTTCAACGCGTTCGTCGCGGACGGCCGCCGCATCTTCGTTAATTGGGGCGCGATCCTCCAGTCGGAGACGCCGAACCAGATCATCGGCGTGCTCGCGCACGAGACCGGACATCTGGCCGGCGGTCACCTGTCCAAGCTGCGCGAGCAGCTTGCCACGGCCCAGACCCAGATGATCATCGCGATGCTGCTCGGCGCCGGCGCAATCGCCGCCGGCAGCACCCGCAGCTCGAGCGCCGGCAACAACGGGCTGGCCAATGCCGGCGCGGCCGCGATCGCCGCTCCGCAGGAGATGATCCGCCGTACGCTGCTATCCTACCAGCGCCAGCAGGAGGAGAACGCCGACCGCGCCGGCGTGAAATTCCTGACTGCGACCCAGCAATCGCCGAAAGGCATGTACGAGACCTTCAAGCGCTTCACCAGCGAGAGCCTGTTCGCTTCGCGCGGCGCCGATCCCTATCTCCAGTCGCATCCGATGCCGGCCGAGCGCGTCGCCGCACTCCAGGAATTCGCGGGCACCAGCCCATACTGGAACAAGAAGGACGATCCCGCGCTTCAGCTCCGGCACGACATGGTCCGCGCCAAGATATCAGCCTTCATGGAGCGGCCGGAGACGGTGTACCGCCGCTATCCCCAGACCAACGACAGCCTGCCGGCGCGCTATGCCCGCGCCATCAGCACCTATCTGCACGGGGATTTGCGCAGCGCGCTCACTCAGATCGACGCGCTGATCCAGGTTCAGCCGAACAACCCCTACTTCTACGAGGTGCGCGGCCAGGCGCTTTTGGAGAGCGGGAAGCCGGCGGAGGCGATCGCTCCCCTGCGCAAGGCAGCGCAACTCTCGAACAACGCCCCCCTCATCGAGATGTTACTTGGGCAGGCTCTGGTTGGAGCCGATAATAAAGCCTACACCGACGATGCCGTTCGGATTCTCCGCGCTGCGGTGGCCCGAGAGCCCGAGGCGGCGCTCGGTTATACCCAGCTCGCAATGGCCTATGGCCGGAAGGGAGACTACGCCGAGGCCGATCTCGCCTCGGCCCAGGCCGCTTACTTGCGCGGCGACAACAAGACCGCCCGCGAGCTTGCAACGCGCGCGAAAACACGTTTCGCCATCGGCACGCCCGGATGGGTCAAGGCCGACGACATCGTGGCGGCGAAGCCGCCGCGCAACTGACGCAACTCGAACGACGCCCGATACCACGACGTCACGACACCGAGCTTAAGTCCGCCGGGACGTTTATCGAAACCTGCTTTGGATAAGAGGATTTACCTATGCCTTCGCTGCGCCTGCTTGCTCCCGCATTGTTCGCGCTCGCCATGTTCGGCGCAGCCGTGCCCGCGTCGGCCGACAGCTTCTCCGATGCCCAGCGCACCGACATCGAAACCATCATCAAGAACTACCTCGTCAGCCATCCCGAGGTGCTCGAGGAGGCCATGGCCGAGCTCAGCAAGCGTCAGGCCGCGGCCGAAACGCAGAAGCACGAGGCCAGCATCGCGCAGAATGCCAATGCGATCTTCAACTCGCCGCGCCAGGTCGTGCTCGGCAACAAGGACGGCGACGTCACCTTCGTCGAGTTCTTCGACTACAATTGCGGCTACTGCAAACGCGCGATGGACGACATGCTGACCATCATGAAGAGCGATCCGAAGCTGAAGGTCGTGCTGAAGGAGTTTCCGGTGCTGAGCCAGGGTTCGGTCGAAGCGGCGCAGGTCGCGGTCGCCGTGCGCATGCAGGATCCCACCGGCAAGAAATATCTCGACTTCCACCAGAAGCTGCTCGGTGGCCGGGGCGCTGCCGACAAGGCGCGCGCGATTCAGGCGGCGAAGGAAGCCGGCCTCGACACCGCTCGAATCGAGAAGGACATCGCCAGCCCCGAGGTGCGCGCCACCATCGAGGAGAACTTCAAGCTTGCCGAAGCGATGGGCATGAACGGCACGCCGAGCTACGTCATCGGCAAGCAGATCGTGATCGGCGCTGTCGGCGTCGAAGGCCTCAGGGAAAAGATCGGCATCGCCCGCTGCGGCAAAGCGGCCTGCTAAGGCGACTTGCTTGATCGCGCCTTTCGCAACTCGTGCATGCAAAAGGGTCGGCTGAAGAGCCGGCCCTTCTTTTAGCGCGCCCAACGTTGGCGTCTTCGTGCAAAGTCGTTCATCCAGCGTTCAACAAACAAATGCCGCGGAACAGACGAAGTTCCGGAACAACTCAAATCTCCTTTCGTTGTCGGCGCGGGCAATGACGCAGGAAACACGTGAGGAGAATTTCGATGTTGAACCGCTTTATGATCTCGGTTGCCGCAGTTGCACTCGTCGCGGGGACCGATTTGGCAAACGCACAGGGCAGCATGGGCCGCGACAGCGGTGGCGGCGCCGGTGGCTCGCAGCAGATGCAGCCCTCGCAGCCCTCCGGCGGCGGCGCTGAGCGCGGCTCGATGGGGCGCGACTCCATGAGCCATGACAAGGGCACCGTCGGTCAGGCCGGCGGCTCCAGCACGATGAAGTCCGATCGGGCCTCCGAGGACAAGTCCGGTGCGATGAAGGACGAGCGCCCGGGCGCCGCGATGAACAAGAACGCGGCCGAGGACAAGGCCGGTGCCACCAAGGGCCAGCGCACCGATGATCGCGCGCAGGGCCAGATGGACAAGTCCCAGCAGGACAAGTCCAAGAGCATGAGCCAGGACACCAGCAAGTCCGGCAGCAAGGACCAGAAGGACATGAAGGCTGAGGGCAGCAAGAGCGGCACCTCGACCAACAACGCCGAGACCCGCCCGGGCACCGGCACCAGCACCAACCAGAATGCTCAGGGCCAGACCGGCACCAGCACGACCCAGAACGCGCAGGGCCAGAGCTCGACCACGGTCGGCCAGGCCGGCGCCGCTGCCAAGCTTTCGACCGAGCAGCGGACGCAGATCACGTCGGTGATCCGCGAGCAGCGCGTCGCTCCGGTGACGAACGTGAACTTCTCGATCTCGGTCGGCACCCGCATCCCGCGCGAGGGCATTACGCTGCACGCCCTGCCGTCGCGGGTCGTGACCATTTATCCGGAGTGGCGGACCTACAGGTACGTCCTGGTCCGCGATGAGATCGTGATCATCAATCCGGACACCTACGAGATCGTGGCGGTCCTGAACGTCTGAGGCAGGATACCGGCAAGCTCGGGGCGGGCAGCGATGCCCGCCCCTTTGCATTCGGCCCGCAGCCATGCTTCGGACTGGTTAACAAGCAATTTCCGTAGTTTCCGCACAGGTTTTTGCGCACTGGGTGAGGTGCTTGAACCCGCCCCTGAGGCCCTTCGAGGCTTCCCCTCACGCGCTTTGTTACCTATAACCCCGCCACGCCGAAGCACCTCTTTCCGGGATTGGAATGGCCGAAACTGCAACCGACACGATCCTCGTCCTGAACGGGCCGAACCTCAACTTGCTGGGGACGCGCGAGCCCGAAAAGTACGGTCATGCGACGCTGGCCGACGTCGAGGCGCTGTGCCGGGAGACAGCGGCGACCTTCGGCCTGAAGGCCGATTGCCGGCAGTCCAACCGCGAAGGCGAGCTGATCGACTTCATCCATGAGGCGCACCGGCGCAAGATGAAGGGCATCGTCATCAACGCCGGCGGCTATTCCCACACCTCCATCGCGCTGCACGACGCACTGCTCGCGGTGCAGATCCCGACGGTCGAGGTGCACGTGACCAACATCCACGCCCGCGAGAGCTTTCGTCACCATTCCTACACCGCACGCGCGGCCTTCGCCTCGCTCTGCGGTTTCGGCATCGAGGGCTACCGCCTCGCCATTCAGGGCCTTGCCGCCAAGCTCGGCATCAAGCCCAACGCCTGACGCCCCCTTCCAACAGAACATTCGGATCAAACAACATGGCGCGCCAGCCAGACGACAAAGCAGCCGCAAAGTTTTCCAGCGAGGATTCGGCGCTCATCCGCGAGCTTGCCTTGCTGCTCGATGAAACCAGCCTGACCGAGATCGAGATCGAGCGGGCGGGGCTGCGCCTGCGCGTCGCCCGCAACATCAGCGTGGCCGCGACCATGCCGATGCCGATGGCGGCCGCTCCTGCCGCCATGACGGCGGCTGCAAGCGCGGCCGCGCCCGGCACTGCCGCGGCCGATCTGTCGAAGCATCCCGGCGCCGTGACCTCGCCGATGGTCGGCACCGCCTATTGGGCGCCGGAGCCGGGCGCAAAGCCGTTCATCGAGGTCGGCACCAAGGTCTCGGTCGGCCAGACGCTGCTGATCATCGAAGCCATGAAGACGATGAACCAGATCCCTTCGCCGCGCGCCGGCACGGTGACGCAGATCCTGGTCGAGGATGGCCAGCCGGTCGAGTACGGCGAGCCGCTGGTGATTATTGAGTGACGCGAATGGGGAATAGCGAATAGCGAATGGCGTCAGCCTTTCCTACTCGCCATTCGCCACTCGCCATTCGCTGCAGGACAATATGTTCGACAAGATCCTCATAGCCAATCGTGGCGAGATCGCCCTTCGCATCCTCAGGGCCTGCAAGGAGCTCGGGATCGCGACCGTCGCCGTGCACTCCACGGCCGACGCCGACGCCATGCATGTGCGGCTGTCGGACGAGAGCGTCTGCATCGGGCCGCCCTCGTCCAAGGACAGCTATCTCAACGTGCCCGCGCTGCTCGCGGCCTGCGAGATCACGGGCGCCGATGCCGTGCATCCCGGTTACGGCTTCCTCTCCGAGAACGCGCGCTTTGCGGAAATCCTCGCCGAGCACAATCTGCATTTCATCGGCCCGAAGGCCGAGCACATCCGCCTGATGGGCGACAAGATCGAGGCCAAGAAGACGGCGAAGCGCCTCGGCATTCCCGTGGTGCCCGGCTCCGATGGCGCGGTCGGCCCCGATGACGACGCGATGGCGATCGCCAGGAAGATCGGCTTCCCGGTGCTGGTGAAGGCGGCGGCCGGCGGTGGCGGCCGCGGCATGAAGGTCGCGCACAGCGAGGCCGACCTCCAGCTGGCGCTGTCGACGGCGGCCAACGAGGCCAGGTCCGCCTTTGGCGATGCGTCCGTCTATCTGGAAAAATATCTCCAGAAGCCGCGCCACATCGAGATCCAGATCCTCGGCGACGGCCGCGGCGGCGCCATCCATCTCGGTGAGCGCGACTGCTCGCTGCAGCGCCGGCACCAGAAGGTCTGGGAGGAAGGCCCCTCGCCCGTGCTCTCCGCCGCAGCGCGAGCCAGGATCGGCGAGACCTGCGCCAAAGCGATGCGCGAGATGAAATATCTCGGCGTCGGCACCATCGAGTTCCTCTACGAGGACGGCGAGTTCTACTTCATCGAGATGAACACCCGCATCCAGGTCGAGCATCCCGTCACCGAGAGCATCACCGACATCGACCTCGTGCTGGAGCAGATCCGCATCGCCGCCGGCGGCGACCTGCCCGCCAGGCAGGACGAAATCCAGGTCATCGGCCACGCGATCGAGTGCCGCATCAACGCCGAGAATCCGCAGACCTTCCGCCCCTCGCCCGGCCGGATCCTACAATATCATCCGCCCGGCGGCCTCGGCGTCCGGATCGATTCCGCCGTCTATCAGGGCTACACGATCCCGCCTTATTACGATTCGCTCGTCGGCAAGCTGATCGTGCATGGCAAGACCCGCGCCGAATGCCTGATGCGGTTGCGCCGGGCGCTGGACGAGATGGTGGTCGAAGGCATCGAGACCACGCTGCCGCTGTTCCGGGCGCTCGTGCGCGAAGACGCCATCATCAACGGCGACTACCACATCCACTGGCTGGAGCAGTACCTCGCCGGCAAGCCGGAACCCGAAGCGGGATAGTCCTCCTCTTGTGGAACCCTTTGGCCCCAATCGCGTTCTGGACGGTTGGGGCTAGTTCCAAAGGGGGCGTTTTGATCTCCATTGAGCGCAGACAGGTGAACCGCCGTGACGGCTGAAGGCCAGCGACGGCGCGCATTCTGGCAGATCCTGCTGTTCGCGGCGGGCCTTTTGGTGCTGACCGTGATCAGCGCCGGCTCCGTCTATCTCGTCAACAAGGCGCGGGAAGACAGCAAATGGGTGGTTCACACCATCGAGGTGGAGAACCAGATCAACGCCCTGCTGCTCGAAATCCGGCGGGCCGAGAGCGGCGCTCGCGGCTATCTCCTGACGCAGGGGGAGAATTTCAGGGTCGACCATGAAAAGGCCGTGGCGGCAATCATCCCCGCCCTCGACAAGCTCACGCGCCTGAGCGGCGACAATCCAGGGCAGCGCGAGAACGTCGAAAAGCTGAGCGCGGCGATTGAAATCCGCCTCGGCCAGTTCGCGCAGGAAATGGTGTTCATCCAGCAAGGCCAGCCGGACAAGGCCGCGGCACTGGTGCGTGAGGCCGCGGCCCAGGACACCACGACGAGGATCGCCACCGTCGCGAACGCGATGATCCAGGAGGAGGAGCGCCTGTTCCGCCTCCGCACTGCCAACTCCGACCACAGCCAGACCCTCGCCGCGTCGATGACCGGCATCGGCTCCGGCCTCGTGGTGGTGCTGGCGATGCTCTCGATCTGGTTGGTGCGGCGGTCGGCCCGCGCCCGGGACGAAGCCGAATCCCGGCTGCGCGATGCCAACGTCAATCTGGAGGCCGTCGTCGACGAACGCACGGCAGACCTGCGCGAAGCCAACGACGAGATCCAGCGCTTTGCCTATATCGTCAGCCACGATCTGCGCTCGCCGCTCGTCAACATCATGGGCTTCACCAGCGAACTCGAGGAGCTCGGCGGCGACATCTTCCGCCGCATCAGCAGCCTCGCTCACGTCCCCGCGGAGGGAGCGCCGCTGGCCCCCGCCGGGCCGGGCGAGATCGCGCTCGAGGGCGCCGACAAGCAGCTCTCGGAGGATTTTTCCGAAGCGCTCGGCTTCATCAAGTCGTCGATCGCCAAGATGGACCGGCTGATCTCGGCCATCCTCAACCTCACGCGCGAGGGCCGGCGCGAATTCCAGCCGGTGAAGATCGACACGCGCGAGCTGATCGAGGCCATCGTCTCGACGCTGGCGCACCAGGCGGCCGAGGCGCAGGCCGAGATCCACCTCGAGCCCCTGCCGAACCTCGTGAGCGATCGTCTCGCACTCGAGCAGATCTTCTCGAACCTGATCGACAATGCGGTCAAATATCTCAAGCCCGGCATGCCCGGCGAGATCAGAATCCGCGGGCGGACCAAGCTCGGCTACGCTATCTTCGAGATCAGCGACAACGGCCGCGGTATCGATCCGAAGGATCACCAGCGGATATTCGACCTGTTCCGCCGCGCGGGAACCCAGGACAAGCCCGGCCAGGGCATCGGTCTTGCGCATGTCCGTGCCCTTGTGCGTCGCCTCGGCGGCACCATGTCGGTATCATCGGAACTGAACGCGGGCAGCACCTTCACGATCACGCTGCCGATCGCCTGGAATGTGAGCAACCGGAACACAGATCGATGACCCAGCCTGTCACCATCATCATGATCGAGGACGACGAGGGCCACGCCCGCCTGATCGAGCGCAATATCCGTCGCTCCGGCGTCAACAACGAGATCGTCTCCTTCCAGAACGGCACTGACGCGATGATGCACCTGTTTGGTGCCGACCGCTCCGGGCTGGTTCAGAAGGGCAACGCGCTCCTGATCCTGCTCGACCTCAACCTCCCCGACATGACCGGGATCGACATCCTGAAGCAGATCAAGGAGAACAAATATCTGAAGGCCTCGCCCGTGGTGGTGCTGACCACCACCGACGATTCCCAGGAAATCAAGCGCTGCTACGAGCTCGGCTGCAACGTCTACATCACCAAGCCCGTCAACTACGAGAATTTCGCCAATGCCATCCGGCAGCTCGGGCTGTTCTTCTCGGTCATCCAGGTCCCGCCCGCCGCCACATGAACCAGCCCACGCCGACACTGCTCTACATCGACGACGACGACGCGCTGGCGCGCCTGGTCGACCGCGGCCTGACGCGGCGCGGCTACCGGGTCGTTCACGCCGCGAGCGGCGAGGAAGGTCTCGAGCGCATCCGCCGCGCCAGCGCCGAAGGCGGCATCGATGTCGTTGCGCTCGATCAGTACATGCCGGGCCTCGACGGGCTGGAGACGCTCGAGCAGATCATGGCGATCCCGGACGCGCCGCCGGTCGTATTCGTCACCGCCTCGCAGGATTCCAGCATCGCGGTCACCGCGCTGAAGGCGGGTGCGGCCGACTATCTGGTGAAGGACGTCCAGGGCGACTTCATCCCGCTCCTCCACGTCGCCGCCGAAGGCGCGCTGCGCCAGGCCGCATTGCAGAGGGCGCGCGAGGAGGCCGAAGCCGAGATCCACGCCTCGCGCGACCGCTACGCGGCGCTTGCCGCCGAACGCGAGCTCCTGCTGCGCGAGGTCAACCACCGTGTCGGCAATTCGCTCCAGATCATCGCCTCGTTGCTGCACCTTCAGGCAAGCTCCGCCGCGCAGGACGAGGTCAAGGCGGCACTGACCAATGCGATGGGCCGCGTCGCCGCGGTCGCGCAGGTGCACCGCCGCCTCTACACCTCGCAGGACCTGAAAAGCGTGGTCCTGAACCAGTATCTGGACTCACTGCTCGAGGATCTGCGCCGCTCGGCCGAAGGCAACCGGATGTCGCGCCTGACGCTGAAGGCCGAGCCGATCGAGATCGACCCGGACCGTGCGGTCGCCGTCGGCATCATCGTCAACGAGCTGGTGATGAACGCGGTGAAATACGCCTATCCCGACGGCGCCGGCCCGATCCATGTCGAGCTGGTCTCGCATGGCGACGATCTCCTGCTCGCGATCACCGACGATGGCGTCGGCGACAACGTCAAGGCCGATCCGCGCTCCACCGGCATGGGCCAGCGCATCGTCGCCGCCATGGCCTCCAAGCTCGATGCCTCGGTCGAGCGCGATCCCGCGCATTCCGGAACCCGGGTCGTGCTGAAGTTCGGCCGCGTGCCCGCAGCCCCCGGCAAGACCAGCACCGCCGCCGCGAGCTGACCTCGCGCCGGGTTGCGCCACCCATCGCAACCGCATTGCGATCCTGCTATGATGGCAAACCATGACTTCGCGCGACTCCGCCCCGTCTGAAATCACGCCGGCCGTGCTGCTGCGCGCTTATGCCTGCGGCATCTTCCCGATGGCGGAAAGCGCCGATGATCCGACCCTGTTCTGGGTCGAGCCGGAATTGCGCGGCGTCATCCCGCTCGACGGATTTCGCGTCGCCTCGCGGCTTGCACGCACCGTACGGTCCGACGCCTTTCGCGTGACCGTCAACACCGCCTTCAAGGCGACGATCGCCGGCTGCGCCGCGCCGCAGGCCGGACGCGAGGACACCTGGATCAACAAGCGCATCCGCGACCTCTATGGCGGCCTCTTCGAGCTCGGCCATTGCCACAGCGTCGAGGCCTGGCAGGGCGACGACCTCGTCGGCGGCCTGTACGGCGTGAGCCTCGGACGGGCCTTCTTCGGCGAGAGCATGTTCCACACCGCGCGCGATGCCTCGAAGGTCGCGCTGGTGCATCTGGTCGCGCGGCTCATCTATGGCGGCTTCGAGCTGCTCGACACCCAATATGTCACCGAGCATCTGAAGAGCTTCGGCGCGGTCGAGATTTCGCGGCGACGCTATACGGCGCTGCTCGACAAGGCGCTGGCGGGCGAACCCGGCGACTTTCTGAGGCTCTCCGACGGCGAAGCGATCCCCGGCGCACGCGCGCTCGAGATCATCGCCTCGCGGCAATGATCGACAGCCGGGCTCGATTTTAGCGGCCGAGCCCGGGGATACCGAACAGACCTGGCCGCTGCTCCGGCGGCGGCGGTGGCGGAGCCGGTTGCTGCTGCGGCGGCAAGGGCTGCGGCGGACGCTGCTGCACGGCCTGCTTGGGCGCAGCCTTCTTCTGCGCCGGCGGCGGCGCTGCAGGCTTGGTCGCAGGATCCGGTGCCGCGGTCGCAACGGTCTGCTGCGGCTCCTTGCAGTCGGTCAGCCAGATGTCGTAGATCGGATGCTCGACGCCGTGCAGGCCCGGGCTTGCCGCATACATCCAGCCGGAGAAGATGCGCTTCACCTCGCCCTGCAAGGTGATCTCGTCGACCTCGACGAAGGCGTCGGTGTTGGTGGCCTCCGTTGCCGGCCGCGTATAGCAGGCGTCGGTCTTGACCCTGAGCGCGCCGAACTGGACGGTCTCGCCGATCTCCTCGTCGAAATTGATGATGCGCCCGGTGATCTTGTCGAGGCCGGAGAAGGTCGCCTTCTTGTTCACGATCTTCTGGGCCGGCGGCTCGGTCACGACCTCGTCGCCCGGCTGGAGGCTTGCCGGGGTCTGCGGGACCGTGCCCGGCGCACCCTTCTGCTGGGGCTGGCGCTGACCAGGCGCACCTTGCGGACCGGGCGGAGCGATCGCCGCGGACGGCGGCTGGTTTGGCGGCGCCACGGTCGAGCCCGGCGGCGGCGCCAGCGGCTGGCTCTCGACCGGCCCCGGCATCACGTTACCTTGGCGGCCCGGCGGCGGCGCCATCGGGCGGGACGGCAGCACGCGGCCCTGCGGCGGCAGCTCCGGCACCTCTTCGTCGTCCTCGGGGACCTGCGGCTGCGGCTGGCCGCGCGGAATGCTGCCGGGCGGCCGCAGCGGCGGCGGATCCGAAAAGATCGTGCCGATCTGCGCCTGAGCCGGCGTCGCAACGGTCAGCGCGGTGGCGGCCAGCAGTGCCGCAAGGCCTGTCAGGGAAAAGGTTTTGAACATCTCGCGCGGCTTCAACAGCGAATCGGGCTCGTTGGACATTTTACAGGGGATACCGCCGCTCGCAGGCCTCCGGTTAACACGGGGAATACGGCGGGGGAAGGGCGGCATCCCTGCCCTTCCCGGCGCGGTCTGGCCAGGCCAGCTCCCGGATGGGATAGTCATGGAATAGTTTTGGGATCGTCATGGCCCCTCCCCCCGGGGCCGAAGGCGGGCGTTGCGCCGAATGACATCCAACGATCACTGGAAACTCCAAGGTCCCCCTTCATGCCCGTTGTGCTCGATCCCGACGCCGTCGCCGTCTACAAGGCCTTCCAGGAGGCCGGCCGCCCCGCCTACGAGACCCTGACCGCGGACGAAGCACGCGCCTATTATTCCCAGGCGCGGTTTGCCACCAACCCTGACGCGCCGGAGCTCGCGCGCGTCGCGCCGCTGGCGATACCGGCACCGCACGGGGCGATCCCAGCCCGCCTCTACGTGCCCAAGGAACCGCGCCAGCACGACGGCCTGTCGCCGGCGCTGGTGTTCTTCCACGGCGGCGGCTGGGTGATCGGCGATCTCGACTCCCACGACGTCGTCTGCCGCCAGCTCGCGGCCGAAGGCGCACTGATCGTGATCTCGGTCGACTACCGCCTCGCGCCCGAGCACAAGTTTCCTGCCGCCGCCAATGACGCGATCGCCGCAACCAGATGGATCGCCGCGCATGCGCGCGATCTCGGCGTCGACGCCTCGCGCCTGTCGATCGGCGGCGACAGCGCCGGCGGCAATCTCGCCGCGGTCGTGGCGCTCGCCGCGCGTGACGCTGGCGGCCCCGCGCTCGCGGGTCAGGTGTTGATCTATCCGGCGACCGATTTCGCCATGACGCACGACTCCCATAGCGAGCCCGAGACCAGCGTGCTGCTGACGCATTCGGTGATCCGCTGGTTCCGCGACCACTACCTCAATGGCGCCGCCGACATCCACGACTGGCGCGCCTCGCCGGCGCGCGCGCAGAACCTTGCCGGCCTGCCCCCCGCCTACGTGCTGACCGCCGGCGCCGATCCCTTGCGCGACGAGGGCGACGAATATGCCGAGCGCCTCAGGCAGGCCGGCGTGCCCGTCACCTACAAGCACTTCCCCGGCCAGTTCCACGGCTTCTTCACCATGGGCAGGCTGTTGCGGCAGGCGAACGTCGCCGTGAGCGAGATCGGCGCCTGGTTGAAGGGATTGGGCTGACCCCTCCGGCATGCCTTCCGTTCTTCATCCCATCTTCGCTCTTCCCCTGCGCGGACTGACATGGCTCGGCAGCCAGGGCACCCGCGCGGTCGCCGCCGTCGCCTTCATCGCGGTCGCAGTGCCGCCGCTCGGCGCGCTGCTGCGCCCCTATGTCACCGAGGCGATTTTCCTTCTGCTCTGCATCTCGTTCATGCGGGTCGATCTGGCCGCGCTCTACGGCCATCTCCGCAGGCCGGCGCTGGTCGCGACGGCAACGGCCTGGACCACGATCGGCGTGCCGCTGATCGTCGGATTGATCGCCCATACAACGGGACTGGCGAGCCACTCGCCCGGCCTTGCTCTCGCGCTGATGCTCCAGGGCATGGCCTCGCCGATGATGGCCTCGCCGGCACTCGCCGCGCTGATGGGGCTCGACGCCACTTTGGTGCTGGTCACGCTGGTGACCTCGACCGCGCTCGTTCCCTTCACGGCGTCGATGTTCGCAGGTCTGTTCCTCGACGGAATGCTCAGCATCTCGCCGCTTGCACTCGGCCTGAAGCTGCTCGGCATTCTCGCCGCGTCGCTGCTCGCCGCGACCGTCATCCGCTGGATCTTCGGCGCGCAGGCGATCCAGCGCCGGAAGCGGCCGATCGATGGCTTCAACATCATCATCCTGTTTGTGTTCGCGTCCGCAGTCATGGGGGATGTCGCGAGCGAGCTGGTGAGCCAGCCGGTGTTCACCATCGGCCTCGCACTGCTGTCCTTCGCGATCTATTTCACACTGCTCGCGATCACCACGCTGCTGTTCCGCCGCATCGGCTATGAGCGCGCGCTTGCGCTCGGGCTGATGGTGTCACAGCGCAATCTCGGCCTGATGCTGGCGGCGACGGCCGGCGCGCTGCCGCCGACCACCTGGCTCTATTTCGCCATGACGCAATTCCCGATACATCTTGCGCCATACATGCTGATGCCGATCGCGCGGCGCCTGACGGCACGGGCAGATGCGTCCAGCGGGGAAAACAAGGCTGACGTTCACTCATTTGCGTCGCACCGACGCAGCGGAGGAACATCAATTCATGGCCCCCGTTGAAACCTCTCATCGAAAAGGAGGTTCGCGATGAAGTTTGCCACAATTCTGGTTCTCGGCTCGCTCGCCGTGGGCTCGGCAGCGAGAGCCGATCAACCCGGACCCGACTGGATGCCGATGGAGCAAGTGAAGGCCAAAGTCATGGAGTCGGGCTATTCGGAGGTCACCAAGCTTGAAGCCGACGATGGCCAGTGGGAGGGCGAAGGCGTCAAGAACGGACAGAAGATGGAATTCCATGCCGACCCCAAGACTGGCGCGATCGTGCGCGAGAAGCCCGATCGATGAGCATCGCCGAAGTCCGCTTCTAAGGCGGGAGATTCAGCGGTGGTCGACTTGGACGAACGCCCTGGTCTCATCCGTTCAGCAGCGCTTGTCAGCGGTGCCGAACATCACTGGCCGCTTCCTTTGACCTTGGCAAGATAGTCGACGATGGCGGGCACATCGCTGTCCTCGACGGGAGCTCCATAGACCTTGATCATCTTGTGCACCTCGGATTCCCAGGTGGACCTGGGCAAGGCCGGCTGGTTCAGCACCATGTCTGCCGAATGGCAAGCCAGGCAGTTGTTGTTGATGGCATCCGCTTCGGGTCCGCCGGGAAACAGCGCGTCGCCCGCCGGAAGCTCCACGGTCGTGGAGGAAATTGCGGGGGCCGGCCACGCGGGCGTGGATGCCAGCAGAGCGGCGAACGAGGTGCCGAGGACGAAGATGAGGTGACGCATGGTGTTGCTCCTAGATCGCGGTGAGTTGAACCGTCTCGACGACGTTGCGCATGAAGCCGCTGGTGTTCCAGTTCGATGCTGCCGGCTGAACGTCGCCGGCGGTGTTCGTGCAGCGGACCATCAACGAATGGCCGCCCTTCATCAGTTGGGGAATGTCGACCTGCCAGCGGCGAAAGCTGTACTTGCCGTGGTCCTCGCCAAGCATCGCGGGTTGCCACGTCCTGCCATCATCCATCGATAGCTCGACCTTGGCGACACCGGCATCACCGCCGAACGCGATCCCGCGGATTGTTGCGACTGCGCCCGCCGGAAGCGATGCGCCGTCCACGATGTTCGTGAAGAATGACCGTGGCACCATGCGGCTGATCGGAACCATCTTTACGCCGGTCTGGCCCGGCTTGATGTTGGCATGCGGCGTATCCGGAACGGTGTAGGCAGTCGCCATCCAGTAATTGTCGTCCTGGCGATCGAGAACCTCGATGTCGCTGAGCATCTTGACCCAATAGGTCGAGTACCATCCCGGCACGATCAGCCGCAGCGGGAAGCCGTTGAGGAGCGGCAGTTGCTCGCCGTTCATGGCAAAGGCGATCATGACCTCGCCGTCACGGGCGTGATCGACATCGAGCGATTTGCGGAAATCGGGTGCGTCGGGCACGACCGGCTCGTCCAGTCCGTTGAAGCGGACCTGAACTGCGCCCGGCTTGACGCCCGCGCGGTCCAGCACGTCCTTGAGTAGGACTCCCGTCCACCGCGCATTGCCCATCGCGCCATGCGCCCATTGCGCGCCCGGCACGCGAGGCAGGAAGAACCCTCGCGAATTGCCCGAGCATTGGTTGACGGCGGCAAGCTCGACACGGGGCAACTTAAGCAGGTCGCCGATGGACAACGAGAGGGTCTGGTTGACGTGACCGCGCACGGACAGTCTGAAGGCGTCAGCATCCACCGAGGTCGGTATCACCGCCCAGTGCCAGCGCACATAGAACTGGTCGTTGGGGGTGAACACGCCGCGGTCGAACACCTCCATCGGGGTCTCGAGCAGTGGCGGTCGCGTGCGCTGCAGGATCATGCTCCCCTTTTGCGGAAAGTCATGCGTGATCGGCCGGTCACGCGGCTCGCCCGCGATCGGTAGCCGGATCGATTGATCGGCGCGGACCGATGAGCCGGCGAGCGTGAGGCCGGCAACCCCGATGGCTCGAAGCATTGCGCGGCGGGACAGTGCCGGAAAGCGTGCATGGTCGAAATGTTGGGACATCGAACGTTCCTCATGGAATGGATTTGTGCTGATTCAGTCCCGCGGCTCATCCGAGGATCAAGTCCGCGAGCGGATCTTCGACGGGCTGGCGAGGTTGCGCCTGCCGGATGGTGGGAAGATGCCTGTCGATCGGGCGAAAGCCTCGTTCCGGGTGAACGGCAACTCTGGGATCCGGCACGTGCACCGGGCTGCCGGCAAGCGCGGTCGGCGCACCAAGCGTGGACGCGGCGGCGACGAACAGGGCGATCGCAAGGAAAGCGCGACGTGAATGGGTCATTTTCGTTCTCCATCTCTGTATTTCCGGCACGCAGTGCTTGAAGTGCCTGCCTGTGTCCAAAGAGGTAGACCTCGGCGCATCGGCAATCCAACGAGATGATCAGATCGTTCTGATCGCCGACAGCGATCGAATTCCGCAGGCGCATGCGCGCGCACCGGCTCCGGCGAGACCTGGATTCGATCGTTGCGGAATACATGCAACGGGCGGGCGCAGCTCTGCCTACGGTGCAGCGCCGGCAGCGATGCTGGACATCAGGGCGGCTTCCGCCTTGCTGATATGCCGCTCCTTGTGACGGAGCGCGTAGAACGAACGCTTGGCCAGGTCGTCCTCGAGCTGGACCAGCCGTTTTGCCGTTATCGCCTTTTCAACCACGAGATCGGAGACGGCCGCAGCGCAGCCGCCCGCCTCGACCGCGGTTCGGATCGCCTCGTTCGAGGCCAGTTCGAGCTGCACCGTCAGGTCGGCGAGGCGCACCCCGCGCTTCTTTAGGGCGCGCTCGAACATGGCCCGCGTTCCGGAGCCCGGCTCGCGAAGGATCCACGGTGTCCTGGTCATCCAGTCGGCGGGCAGCTTCTTTTGGTTCGCCAGCGGGTGCCGCGCACCCACGACGGCGACCAGCGCATCGCCGTCGACCCGGCGGGCGGACAATGCGGCGTCGTCAATGTCGCCCTCGACGAAACCGACATCCGCCATGCCGTCGCGAACGTCGGTTGCGACCTGCTCGCTGTTGGCGATCCTGACGTTGATTTCGATGCCGGGATGGACGGCCTGAAACGCCAGCAATCTCATCGGAAGCCAGTAGCTCCCAACCGTCTGGCTCGCCGCGATCACCAGTCGGCCGGCCTTGAGGCCGGCAAAATCGCGCAGGACCTGCTCGGCGGCGTGCGCACGCGCCAGCACCGCACGCGCTTCCCCGAGAAACGTGCGGCCCATATGCGTCAGAACGATGCCGCGTCCCACCCGATCGAACAGCTTGACCCCGTAGCGTCCTTCGAGCGCGGCGATTGCCGCGCTCGTGGCCGATTGTGTCAGATTCAATTCGTGGGCGGCCTGGGTGACGTGCTGCTTGTCGGCGACAGCGGCGAAGATCCGGAGCTGTTCGAGCGTCATGGTCATCCAAAGAGTTTGATGAGGATCAGGCTGAAGGTTGCGATGAAGAGAAACGCCAGCCCGCCCAGCATAGCCGGACGCAGCCCCTCCGCGTACAATTTCGAGACGTCGGTCTCAAGGCCCATGGCCGCGAGCGCCATGGTGAGCAGGAAGGTCGAAAGCGTGATCGTCGCGCTCCTGAGGCCCGCCGGAATGCACACGACGCTGTTGAGTGCGGCTATCGCGACAAAGCCGATCGCGAACCAAGGGATCGGCGGCCTTGCCGACTTGCCGCCGGCCGGCTGCGCCGAAGCCCGGGTGACGACGCTCAGGGTCAGCACGACCGGCGCGAGCAGCATGACGCGGGCAAGCTTTGCAACGGTTGCCATTTCGCCCGCGCGCTGGCTGTTCTGGAACGAGGCGGCAGCCACCTGGGCGATCTCGTGGATGGATGCGCCGCTCCAGAGGCCGTACGCGTCTGCATCGAGATGCAGGAGGCGAGGCAGCATGGGATAGACGAACATCGCGATCGAGCCGTAGACCGTGACGCACGCGATCGCATATGCGACGTCCTCGTCGGAAGCTTCGGTGACGCTGTTGGTCGCGACGACGGCTGACGCGCCGCAGATCGAGGTGCCCGCGGCGATCAGTCGAGCGAGATTGCGTTCGACGCCCAGCGCACGCCCTGCTGCGAGCGTGAATCCGAAGGTGGCAACGAGCGTGCCGGCGACGATGAGGAACCCCTTGGTGCCGACGCTGGCAAGCTGGGTCAGCGTGATCTGGAAGCCCAGGAGCACGATCGCGAGCCGAAGCAGCCGGCGCATGCTGAAGCTGATTCCAGCGCGGGCGAGAGCTGGCGTTCCGGCGAGGTTGCGCACGGCCATTCCGATCGCGATCGCCAGGATCATGGGACTGAACGTCGCGACGGCAGGAATACTGCGCATCATGTTGGCGACCACGGCAATGGTCGCGGCCAGCGCGACGCCGGGGACGATTGCAAGGGCGGAGTCCCGATATGACAGGATGTTGTCGCGCATGGCACGCGTGGCCGGGTATGGGCGGGAATTCTGAACGATGGTCATTGGCGTATCTCCGGGGAGCGAGGGACGCGACGGCGAACGCCGCCGCGTCTCTCATCGATCGGTCAATCGGTCGCGGCTGCGAGATGCCGACGCAGGCCCTGGTTCACCTGATCGATCGCAGCCTCGGTGGAGGGCACGTGACGCAGTGCGTTGAGCAACACGAAATCGTGGATCGTGCCGTTGTAGCGAACCGCATCCACACTGACCCCGGCCTCCTTCAGCTTCCTCGCATAGGCCTCGCCCTCATCGCGCAGCGGATCGTTCTCCGCGGTGATGACGAGCGCGGGGGGCAGTCCCTTCAATTGTTCGCTGCTGGCGCGCAGCGGCGATACGTAAGGATTGTCCCGGATCTTCGCGGCGGGCGCATAGAGATCCCAGCCGTACTTCATGAAGGCGCGGGCGAGGAAACGGCCGGCTCCGTATTCATGATATGACGCCGTATCGACGCTGGCGTCGGTCGCAGGGATGAGCAGCGCCTGGTACCTGATCTGCGGCCCGTTGCGGTCCTTCGCCATCAGGGCCAGTGCCGCACCCATGTTGCCGCCGACCGAGTTCCCTGCAATCGCGATACGATGGCCGTCGGCACCGAATTCGTCGGCATGCACCGCGATCCACTTGAGCGCGGCATAACATTCTTCGAGTTGCGTCGGATACTTCGCTTCCGGCAACGGCGTGTATTCCACGAACAGGCCGATCTGCCCCGAGCCCACGACCAGGTCCCGCAACAGGCGCTGATGGTTCTGGAAGTTGCCGGCGATCCAGACTCCGCCGTGGATGAAAAGCACGACGCCAGGTCTGCCGGTCAGACGCTCGGGCTTCATGACGTAAAGCTTCACGGCGCGCCCGTCCTGCTCGATGGTCAACGCGGTCGTGGTGACGCCGGACATGTCCACTGCAGTCTGAGACTGCAGCGATGTCAGTACGCCTTGCGGCTCGGGTTGGGGCAACTCCCAGAATGGCGAGCTGTCCTTGTTGATCTCGGCGAGAAATGCACGGACCTCGGGATCGAGGCGCGGATCGTTGGCGGGAGCCGGCGCAGCCGTTGCCGCCTGATTCATCAGGCTTGCTTCAGTGACAGGGGTTGCAAACGTTGTGGTGCGGTTCATGGGATTGATCCAATGCTGGTTGGAGTGACTCACTGAGGGGTCTCAGCGCAGCGAGGATCGGAGAATCCAATTAATTGATCCAACGAATTGTTATTGTTTAACCAATCGATAAAATCGATTATTTTGGCTGCAGCAGGCGCAGGCCAGCCGATCGCGGAATAGGACGTCGCGCACGAGCTAACACTTGTGAGATCGGACTAGTCCCGAACTCCTCGAGGCCAGTCGCGAACGAGGTCCGTAGCGCGCCTACCCCACCCGCGCCGCGCGCCGCAGGGCCTGCGGCGGCTGGCCGAAGGCGCGGATGAAGGCGCGCCGCATTCGCTCGGGATCGCGGAATCCGGTCGTTTCCGCAACGAGCTCGATCGCCTCGCGCGAGGACTGCACGCGCTCGCGCGCGACTTCGAGCCGCAGGCGCTCGATCGCCTTGGATGGCGTCGTGCCGGTCTCGGCGGCAAAGGCACGGGCAAAATGCCGAGCGCTCATGCCGGCGCGATCGGCGAGATCTTCCACCGTCAGCGGCGTGTCGAGGTTTTCACGTGCCCAGGACAGCAGTGCGCCGAACCGCCCGTTCGGCGTCTTCAGCTCCAGCAGCGAGGAGAATTGCGACTGGCCGCCGCTGCGGCGGTGATAGAGCACGAGCTGGCGTGCGGTCTGCTGTGCGATCTCCTCGCCGTGGTCCTCGGTGATCATCGCGAGCGCGAGATCGATGCCCGCGGAGATGCCTGCCGAGGTCCAGACATTGTCGTCCCGGGTGAAGATCTGGTCCGGCTCGAATTTCACCTTGGGAAAGCGCGCGACGAAATCGCGCGTCCGCCCCCAATGCGTGGTGGCGCGGCGGCCGTCGAGAAGTCCCGCTTCGGCGAGCACATAGGCGCCCGAGCAAACGCTCGCGACCCGAACGCCACGCTTTGCCAGCCGCTGCAAGAAGGCCCGCGTGACCTCGCAGCGCGCGGCATCGGCAACGCCCACGCCGCCGGCCACGACCAGCGTCGTGATCGCGCTCGCCGCCTTGAAGTCGCGCGCCATCATCTCGACCCCGGATGAGCTGCGCACGAGCCCCGGCTTGACTGCCAGCACGCGGATGGCCGGCGTCTTGCCGGTGCAGCGCGCTGCGATCTCGAACGCCGAGATCGGGCCTGCCGCATCGAGCAGCTGGAAATCCGGGAAGATCAGGATGCCGATCATGGGCCAACTCCTAACGATATGTCCGAAAGTGAGGGAATTACGCCATTTCGGACGGGAAGGCAGCATGACATCGTGCCGGCGTCAAGCTCGCAATTGGAGGATCTGCCGATGTCGTCACCGCTCCAGATTGGTCTGTTGGTGTTTCCGCGCGTCACCCAGCTGGACTTCACCGGCCCCCTGCAGGTGTTCGCCATGGTCCCCGGCGTAAAACTGCACCTCGTGTGGAAGCGGATCGAACCGGTGCCGAGCGATTCCGTGATGACGCTGACGCCGACCACGACGTTTGCGGACTGCCCTCAACTCGACGTGATCTGCGTGCCCGGCGGCAGTGGCACCAACGACCTGCTCAACGACGAGGAGGTGCTCGACTTCCTGCGCAGACAGGCCGACGGCGCCAAATACGTCACCTCGGTCTGCACGGGATCGCTCGCGCTCGGCGCCGCAGGCCTGTTGAAGGGCTACCGCGCCGCCACCCATTGGAGCGCGATGGACATGCTCGCCCAGTTCGGCGCGACGCCGACAAAGACGCGCGTCTGCATCGATCGCAACCGCATCACCGGCGGCGGCGTCACCGCCGGCATCGATTTCGCGCTGACGCTGGTATCGATCATGGTCGATCGCACGACGGCGGAAGCGATCCAGCTCCAGATGGAATACAATCCGGCGCCACCGTTCAATTCGGGCTCGCCCGACACCGCTTCCGCCGAGGTGAAGGCGTTGCTGAAGGAGCGCGGCGCACAGAACCAGGCGCGGCGGCTCGAAGCGGTGAAGCGCGCGGCTGAAAGGGTGATGTAGCGCACGCCGGTAGTCTCGTGTCCCGGACGCGCCGCACCGCTGAAGAAGCGCTGCGCTGCGTCCGGGACACGAGACCTTCGCAAGCCCCCCAAAAGAAAAAGGCCGCTCGGTTTCCCAAGCGGCCCTTCCTGTCTTACGGCGGCTGCACATTCACATCGGGCGATTTCGGAGCTTCCAGACCGGGGGCCTATCTCCCGATCGAGTCCTGGTCGGCGGCCGCTGCATCTCGGGACAGTCGCGAGCTGTTGCCCGAACCGAACGCGATGGTCTCCCATCTCCGTAAGATGGGATCATTGAGCCGCATCGCCCGCGTCAATGCAACGCTGGCGCGAGCGGCATCCCCGCTGTTCCCGTTGTCCACAGGAGTGCGGCGCGGATGCATGTGCATCCGCTTCGGACGATGGCAGTTCGCGGGTGGGCGGAAGGGCTAGCCTGGCGTCCAGGGCTGGTAGTCGCCGGTCGCCTTTGGACGCCGGCCGCTGGCAAGCGTCGAACCGGAGGGCCGATACGCCTTCGCCGTGCCGGTGAGGTTCGGCTGGTGCGGCTTTTCCCACTCGCGCGGCTGGTAGTTGGCCTCGGTCGGCGGCACGTCGACGACGTGATGAATCCAGCCATGCCAGGACGGCGGAATCCGGCTCGCTTCCGCGTAGCCGTTATAAATCACCCAGCGCCGCTCAAAACCGAGGGTGGGATCAATCGCACCGCCACGGGTGCGGTAGTAACGGTTGCCCTGCTCGTCCTCGCCGACCAGCTCCCCGTACCGTTTGGTCCAGAGCTGGGTGCCAAAAGTCTGGCCATTCCACCAGGTAAAGAACTTGAGGAAGAATTGTTTCATGCGGCAAGGGCCCTGCTTCGTCAGGTCCTGATGCCATCCGGGCAGCGAAATGTCCAGTTCGGCAGCTGCGGGGGTCTCCCTCCGCAATCCGGCCACCGAGCAGGAGCCTGCCGCAAAGCGGTCGCGATTCATTCATGCCCGGTACAGTGGCAGCGCGTGAGGCTCCATTCGCGCGCAAACCGGCGTGATCCCAAGGAACCCCCGCGCATTCATAGGGTTTGCTTTCCGGAAAGGAGTTAAACCATGAACAGTCTGAAAGTCTTGAGTGCCGCCGCGGCGGTGGCGCTGGTTCTTCCCTTTGCGACACCGAGCTTTGCCCAGCGTCCCGGAGTGGGCGGGGGCGGGGGCGGTGGCGCCCATATCGGCGGCGGTGGCGGCGGCGCTCACTTCGGTGGCGGCGCGCGCATGGGTGGCGGCGGAGGTGGCGGCGGCGCTGCGTTCCGTGGCGGTGGCGGCAATTTCGGGGCCGGTGCTGCAGTACGTCCGGGCGGAGGCGGCTTCGCGGCCGGGACTGCGATGCGTCCGAGCGGAGGCAGCTTCGCGGCCGGCACTCCTATGCGTCCGAGCGGCGGCAGCTTCGTAGCCGGCGCAACGCCCCGGCAGGCCTTCGGTGGCACCCGTAGCGTCGCAACCGCGGGCAACTGGCACGGCGGAAGCAACTGGAGCGGCCGTCACGGGCATCATCATCGTCGGGGCGGCTTCTGGCCGGGCTTCGCGACCGGCGTCGCAGTCGGCGGCCTCGGCTCGTACGCCTATTATGGCGGTTACGGCGGCGGCTACGGCTATTACGATGATCCCTACTACTACGGCGGCTATTATGACGAACCGTCGGTTGCGGTGGTGCAGGATGGCGGCGGCGATTCCGCCTATTGCGCGCAGCGCTTCAAATCGTACGACCCGGCTTCGGGCACCTATCTCGGCTACGACGGCCAGCGGCATCCCTGCCCGTAAGCAGACCGCCAGGGCGTGAGGCTGAAGGCGCCGCTGCGATGCGGCGCCTTTGTCGCGCCCGGGGTATCCCTCGCCCGCGTCGATTCCGTCCTGCTCGCCCGAGGACGCCGACGACCGGAGGCAGGCGGACCTTTATGCACTGCGCCGTGCATATCCTTGGGGGACCAATCCAAAATTGACCGGACACACGATTCGCGGATATCACCAAATGCAGTGGGGACTTCGATCACCTGGGAAGTGTCATGCCGCGTGTTCTCGTGGTTGATGACGATCCGATGGTCGGCGCGACCATCGAGGTCCTCCTGCAACGTCAGGGCTTCGACGTCACGCTGGCCGACGGCGGCGAAACGGGACTGGCTGCGCTGGAATCGCAGGCCTTCGACGTGATGCTGGTTGACATCTTCATGCCGCATATGCGCGGCTTCGAATCCATCCGCATCTTTCACGAGCGCGCGCCGACCACTCCGCTGATCGCGATGTCGGGCTACGCCTTCGCCTCATCCGCCTCGCCCTCTCCCGATTTTCTCCGCATGGCGCTGGAGCTTGGCGCAACGCGCTGCCTGCGCAAGCCGTTCACGCCGGAAGCGCTGATGACCACGATCCGGGAATGCCTCGCCGGCGCAGGCGAGAGCGCACAGCCGAAGGACAAGAAAGAAGCCCCTTGATTCCAACGCAGCGCGTCATTTTCGGTGCTGGACTTGCCATCCTCCTGATCATCGCCGCGGCCTCGATCGCCCTCGACGTCAAGTCGCGGTCCGACGCGGCATGGGTCAACCATACCGTCCAGGTGCAGAAGAAGATCTCGGATCTGCGCGTGCTGCTGCGCCGCGCCGAGAGCGCCGCGCGCGGCTACGAGCTCTATCGCACCCCCGGCTTCAGCGATGAGTTTCAGGCGGTGCACGCCAGGATCGCGCCGGCCCTCGCCGACCTCAAGCGCGACGTGCGCGACAGTCCCGATCAGGTCGCTCTGCTGGAGAGCACCGAGCCGCTGGCGCTGCGCCGGATGGAGATCGCCGCCACAGCGATGCGCCTCCGTGCCGAGAACGACCAGGCCGGCATTGCCGCGCTCAACAGCAGGGCCGAGGGCCGCGGCCTCATGGACACGGTGATGGCCAATCTCGACCATCTGAGCGCCGAGGAAGAGCGCCTGCTCGCCGAGCGATCCCGGGATTCGCGCCGCACCGGCATCGCGCTGCTCGGCATCGACGTCGCCGGCGCCGTGCTGATCCTGCTCCTGGTCGCGCTGGTGATGCGCGAAAGCCGGCGCACCACGGGCGAGCTCCAGAGCTCGCTCGAGCAAACACAGGCCGCCAAGACGGCGCTCGAGGCGGCGGTAGCGGAGCGGACCGAGCACCTCGTCACCGCGCATGACGAGCTGCGCCTGTCGGTCAACGTGCTCCAGAGCACGTTTCGCAGCATGGCGGAGGCGGTGCTGGTCATCGACGCCGAGGGCAATGTCCTTCTGTCCAATCCGGCCGCCGAGCGCATGCTGTTGCATCGCGCCGGCATGAACCTGAGCAACCTGCGCGCGCTGTCCGATGTGTTTCACGGCGACGGCGTCACGCCGCTCGAGGCCGACGAGCTGCCATCGACGCGCGTGCTGCGCGGCGAGCAGTTCGAAGAGCTGGAGATGATCGTCCGCCCGCACAGCGGCAATCCTCCCCGCCATCTCATGATCAGCGGCCGGCCGATGCGAGACGGGCAAGGCAATGTCTCGGGCGCGGTGCTGGTCTATCACGATGCCACCACCTCGCGTGAGACCGAGCGGCAGCTGCACCAGTCGCAGAAGCTGGATGCGATCGGCAAGCTGACCGGCGGCGTCGCGCACGACTTCAACAACATGCTGACCGTCATCTCCGGCAACACCGAGACGCTGGTGGAGAGCCTGAAGGGTCAGCCCGAACTCCAGCGCACGGCACGGCTGATCGACGACGCCGCCGAGCGCTGCGCCGAGCTGATCCAGCATCTCTTGGCGTTTGCGCGCCGGCAGCCGCTCGAGCCGCGCAACGTCGAGATCAACGCCGCGATCGCGGACATTGCGAAGCTTCTGCGCCCCACCCTCGGCGAGCAGATCCAGATCGAGACCGTGCTGGAACAGGGGCCGATGACGACGCATATCGATCCGTCCAGGCTGACCAATGCGGTGCTCAACATGGCGATCAACGCCCGCGACGCCATGCCGAACGGCGGCAAGCTGCTGCTGGAGACCCACCGCGTGGTGCTGGACGAGGCCTATGCGCAGGCCAATGCCGACGTGACGCCCGGCCCCTATATCATGCTCGCGGTCAGCGATACCGGCACCGGCATGTCGGTGGAGATCCAGCAGAAGGCGTTCGAGCCCTTCTTCACCACCAAGGAGGTCGGCAAGGGATCCGGCCTCGGCCTCTCCATGGTCTACGGCTTCGTCAAGCAGTCCGGCGGCCACATCAAGATCTACAGCGAGGAAGGCCACGGCACCACGATCAAGCTCTATCTGCCTCCGGGCGAAGGCACGGCGGAGGTGACAGCCGGCATGGCGCCGCAGGCCGAAGGCGGCGCCGAGACCATCTTCGTGGTCGAGGACGACCCCTTGGTGCGCAACTTCGTCACCACCCAGCTCCAGAGCCTCGGCTACAAGACGGTGGCCGCGCCCGACGGCAAAGCCGCGCTGGAATTGATCGGGGCTGGCCAGAAGTTCGATCTCTTGTTCACCGACGTCGTCATCCCCGGCGGCATGAGCGGCCGCGAGCTCGCCGAAGAAGTGGCCAGGCGCCGGCCGGGTGTGAGAGTGCTCTACACCTCCGGCTACACCGACAACGCGATCATCCATCAAGGCAAGCTCGACGACGGCGTGATGCTGCTGACCAAGCCCTACCGCCGCAACCAGCTCGCCGAGACGATCCGCAAGGCGCTGGGCGGCGGAGCGGGAGCATGATCCGGAAAAGTGTGCAGCGGTTTTCCGACAAGATCATGCTCAAACAAAAAGGCTAACGCGTCGCCAGCACCACGGCGGCCAGCGTGAAGACCAGCGCCGCGATCTGCCCTGCCCCGAGCGGCTCGCCCAGCGCGATCGCCGAGGCGACGACGCCGATGACCGGCACCGCCATGGTGCCGATCGCGGCGACCGAGGCCGGCAGGCGCGCCAGAGCCGCGAACCAGCTGACATAGGCGATGCAGAACTGCACCACGGTCGAATAGACCAGCAGCCACCAGCCGAGCGGCGTCACCTTCGACAGATGCGTGGTCTCGACCAGCAGGCCGACGATCGAGATCGGCAGGCAGCCGATCCCGATCTGCCAGGCCGCGGCCGTGATCGGCGGCAGATGGATCGGGTACTTCTTCGAGAACACCGTGCCGACGGCGAAGCCGAACGCGCCGGCGAGCGCCATGATGATTCCCGGCGCCTTCTCCGCGCTGGCGGCGATGCCGTTGCCGCCCATGATCGTGGCCAGGCCGGCAAAGGCCATCACCAGCCCCAGTGTGCGCAAGACCGTCGGCCGCTCGCCCAGCACCGGCCAGGCGATGATCGAGGCCCAGACCGGCATGGTGTAGGCGATCAGCGCCGCCTCGCTCGCCGGCAGCCAGAGCAGCGCCAGCCCCATCAGCACCATCCAGCCGGTGACGTTGAGCACGGCCGCGGTCAGGAGGCGCGGCCAGACCGCGCCCTCCACCCGCAGGCTTTGCCGGCGCATGATCGCGAGCAGCGCCAGTAGCACCGCCCCGAGCACGCCGGTGACCCCGCGCAGGGTCAGTGGCGGCAGCTCGGCCAGCAGGAATTTCGTCACCGGCCAGTTGAAGCCCCAGCCGATCGAGGTGATCGCGAGGAACATCAGGCCGGCCGGGGCGATGCGCGGTCGCGCATCCCGGCGGGTCGAATCATGCATGTCAGGTGGTCCGGCAAAAACTCGGGCTCAGCTTGGCCCGGATTCGCAGGCCGAACCACCGTCCCGGCGGGCATGCCTGCCCTCACCTTCCGTAGGGCTACGTGAGTCCCCCTGGCGCAATCCCGGTCCGGAAAAATATACCTGCCCTGTGAACAGCGGGATGAAGCCTCCGCAGCTCGCCGGATACGAATTTTTTCGGTTGGGAATCCCTGAGGACTCACTGATACTTGGCTCCACAACAGGCGCGGCGAAGACCCCTGTTATCCCCCACAATCCACCATATTTAGTATTTGATTCAGGAACTCGCACTAGTTCTTGACGGGCGCAACGGAGAGTCCTAGCTTTCGGTCCGTTCGGCGCGAGTGAGTTTGCGTCCCGCCGGCACTCCCCCAAAGGGTCTCGCAAATCTCAGCTCCGCCAGCCGGCCAAAGGCAGCGGGATGGGGGCTCGTCTGCCCTCGACATGCGAACGACATGCGGACTCCCCGGGGGCGCTGGAACGGGCCGGCAACAGGCTCGGAAGGCAGACTTCACGGTGGTTTCGAAGTGACACCTGCGTGAAGTGAGAGAAGTAGCGGCGTTGTGGGGCGTTGAACGCATGTCGCGCACATCCCCTTGGGGGCGGATGGGTGTGGACGTGCCGGCGGGATGATCGATGCACGCATCGACGTCGCGCCGGGAAAAAACAGGGCCGGATCCACCGGCTGAACTGCGGTGACCGAAGGCCGAACGGCCGCAAGGTGCCGCGAAACGAAATGTCGACCCGGCACGCCCTCAATGAGGGGCGGGACCGGTCAAAGATTAAGGACGGGGCAAGACCATGCGGATTGAGCGGCGCCACACCACTTCGGGACAGTCACCTTATGCGGGAATCGAATTCCGCCTGACCACGTCGGAGATTCGCAATCCCGACGGCTCGGTCGTGTTCAAGCTGGAAAACGTCGAGGTGCCGGCCGAATGGTCGCAGGTCGCCTCCGACGTGCTGGCCCAGAAATATTTCCGCAAGGCCGGCGTTGCCGCGCACCTGAAGAAGGTCGAGGAGGAATCCGTCCCCTCCTTCCTGTGGCGCTCCGTGCCCGATACCGACGCGCTTAGCCAACTGCCTGAGAAGGAGCGCTATGTCAGCGAGCTCTCGGCCAAGCAGGTGTTCGACCGCCTCGCCGGCTGCTGGACCTATTGGGGCTGGAAGGGCAAGTATTTCTCGACCGACGAGGACGCCCAGGCCTTCTACGACGAGCTCCGCTACATGCTCGCCAGGCAGATGGTCGCGCCGAACTCGCCGCAATGGTTCAACACCGGCCTGCACTGGGCCTATGGCATCGACGGCCCCGGCCAGGGCCATTATTACGTCGACCCCTTCACCGGCAAGCTGACCAAGTCCAAGTCGGCTTACGAGCATCCGCAGCCGCACGCCTGCTTCATCCAGGGCGTCGGTGACGACCTCGTCAATGAAGGCGGCATCATGGACCTCTGGGTCCGCGAGGCCCGCCTGTTCAAGTACGGCTCCGGCACTGGCTCCAACTTCTCGCGCCTGCGCGGCGAAGGCGAGAAGCTCTCCGGCGGCGGCCGCTCGAGCGGCCTGATGAGCTTCCTCAAGATCGGCGACCGCGCCGCCGGCGCCATCAAGAGCGGCGGCACCACGCGCCGCGCCGCCAAGATGGTCGTCGTCGACGTCGATCACCCCGACATCGAGACCTATATCGACTGGAAGGTGAAGGAGGAGCAGAAGGTCGCCGCCCTCGTCACGGGCTCCAAGATCAACCAGAAGCACCTGAAGGCGGTGCTGAAGGCCTGCGTGAACTGCGAAGGCTCGGGCGACGACTGCTTCGACCCCGAGAAGAACCCTGCCCTGCGCCGCGAGATCAAGCTCGCGCGCCGCAGCCTCGTGCCTGACAATTACATCAAGCGCGTCATCCAGTTCGCCAAGCAGGGCTACAAGGACATCCAGTTCGACACCTACGACACCGACTGGGACAGCGAAGCCTACCTCACCGTATCGGGCCAGAACTCCAACAACTCGGTCTCGCTGCGGGACGACTTCCTGCGCGCGGTCGAAACCGACGGCGACTGGAATCTCACCGCCCGCACCTCCAAGAAGGTGACGAAGACGCTGAAGGCACGCGACCTCTGGGAGAAGATCGGCTACGCCGCCTGGGCCTCGGCCGACCCGGGCCTGCACTTCAACACCACGATGAACGACTGGCACACCTGCAAGGCGTCCGGCGACATCCGCGCCTCCAATCCGTGCTCGGAATACATGTTCCTGGACGACACGGCGTGCAACCTCGCCTCGGCCAACCTGCTGACGTTCTACAACACCGAGACCAAGCGCTTCGACGTCGAGGGCTACGAGCACCTCTGCCGGCTCTGGACCATCGTGCTCGAAATCTCCGTCATGATGGCGCAGTTCCCGTCCAAGGCGATCGCCGAGCTCTCCTATGAGTTCCGCACGCTCGGCCTCGGCTACGCCAATATCGGCGGCCTCCTGATGACCATGGGCCTGCCCTATGACAGCAAGGAAGGCCGCGCGCTCTGCGGCGCCCTGACCGCCGTGATGACCGGCATCACCTACAAGACCTCGGCGGAGATCGCCTCCGAGCTCGGCACCTTCCCCGGCTACAAGAAGAACGCTCAGCACATGCTGCGCGTGATCCGCAACCACCGCCGCGCCGCGCACGGCCAGTCCAACGGCTATGAAGCGCTCAGCGTCAACCCGGTGCCGATGGACCTCGTCTCCTGCCCGCAGGCAGATCTGGTCAGCCACGCCCAGGCGGCCTGGGATGCGGCGCTCGAACTCGGCGAGACGCACGGCTATCGCAACGCCCAGACCACGGTGATCGCGCCGACCGGCACGATCGGCCTCGTGATGGATTGCGACACCACCGGCATCGAGCCCGACTTCGCGCTGGTGAAGTTCAAGAAGCTCGCCGGCGGCGGCTACTTCAAGATCATCAACCGCGCGGTTCCCGCAGCGCTGCGCGCGCTCGGCTATCGCGAAGCTGAGATCGCCGAGATCGAGGCCTACGCCGTCGGCCACGGCTCGCTGGCGAATGCCCCCGGCATCAACGTCACCACGCTGAAGGCCAAGGGCTTCACCGATGAAGCCATCGCCAAGGTCGAGAAGGCACTGCCGACCGCCTTCGACATCAAGTTCGCCTTCAACAAGTGGACTTTTGGCGAGGATTTTATTCGCGACCAGTTGGGCATCGGCGCTGAAGCCATTGCCGCGCCAGGCTTCGACCTGCTCCAGGCCGTCGGCTTCACCAAGCGCGAGATCGAGGCGGCCAACGTCCACATCTGCGGCGCGATGACGGTGGAAGGTGCCCCGCACCTCAAGGCCGAGCACTATCCGGTGTTCGACTGCGCCAATCCCTGCGGCAAGATCGGCAAGCGCTACCTCTCGGTCGAGAGCCACATCCGCATGATGGCGGCGGCCCAGCCCTTCATCTCGGGCGCGATCTCCAAGACCATCAACATGCCGAACGACGCCACGGTGGAGGACTGCAAGTCCGCCTACATGCTGTCGTGGAAGCTCGCGCTGAAGGCCAACGCGCTCTATCGCGACGGCTCCAAGCTCTCCCAGCCGCTCAACTCGCAGCTCATCAGCGACGACGAGGACGAGGACGATGCGGTCGAGCAGCTCTACGAGAAGCCGATGGCCGCGCGCGCGACCCAGGTCTCGGAGAAGATCGTCGAGAAGCTGGTCGAGCGCATCATCGTGATGCGCGAGCGCGAGAAGATGCCGGATCGCCGCAAGGGCTACACCCAGAAGGCGGTCGTCGGCGGCCACAAGGTGTACTTGCGCACCGGCGAATATGACGACGGCCGTCTCGGCGAGATCTTCATCGACATGCACAAGGAAGGCGCGGCGCTCCGCTCCTTCATCAACAACTTCGCCATCGCGGTGTCGCTCGGCCTGCAATACGGCGTGCCGCTCGACGAATATGTCGACGCCTTCACCTTCACCCGCTTCGAGCCGGCGGGCCCCGTGCAGGGCAACGACAGCATCAAGTACGCGACCTCGATCCTCGACTACGTCTTCCGCGAGCTCGCGGTGAGCTACATGTCGCGGTTCGATCTCGCCCATGTCGATCCCAACGAGACCGGCTTCGACGCGCTCGGCAAGGGCGTCGAGGAAGGCAAGGAGCCGGACGAGGACGGCGGCCACCACGCCACCCGGCTGGTCTCGCGCGGCCTCACCCGCTCGCGGACCGACAACCTCGTCGTGATGCGCGGCGGCAGCGCCGCGGTCACGCAAGGCAACGACAGCGCGCCCTCCGGCGGCAGCAAGGTCACGGCGATGGCCTCGCATGGCGCGAGCGCCCGCGTGGGCGATACCCTCGAAGGCGCCGTCGCCCTGAAGCAGGAAGTCCAGCACGACCTCTCGCCGACGGAGAAGCTCGAGCAGCTCCAGTGGAGCAAGGCCGGCACCGCGCAAACGCTCGTCCCCACCAAGGCCGAGCGCCGCGCCGAAGCCAAGGCCAAGGGCTATGAGGGCGAGATGTGCTCGGAGTGCGGCAACTTCACGCTGGTGCGGAATGGGACCTGCATGAAGTGTGATACGTGTGGCAGCACAACGGGTTGCAGCTGAGGGGGTAGACTGTCGTCACTGAGATCATCTTGTTTGGGCTTGGCCCGGACATACACGGAGGGCGGCCAAGAGGCCGCCCTTTCCTTTGGGTCATGTTCACGCATGCAAGCGGCGCGGTGCCCGGTTATGCTACCGGCGAGACCTCAACTAGCATTTCTCTGCATCTTGCACTAAGTGACTGGGAATATTATGTAAATGACATTCAACCGGACATTGAGCTGTCTGATTTCCAAACCTTTGCAGACAATTCGCAGCTCGAGTCCGCGCCTTCGGAGGAAGTATGTCTCTGTCGCTCGCGGATAAGCAAATCTTGAATGGTCTCTCGGGCGTCTTCTATGACTTCTTGCCGGCGAGCTTCAACAACAATACCTCGTTTCCGATAGCCGCAGATCGCGCAGGGGTGCCAGAGTGTTGGGAGTTGAGTGGAAGCAAAGGCCCTGCTGTTACACAGCTACTGACTCGGGTGCTGGAGACACGTCGCTCTCGCTTTTGCCCACTGATAATCCAGATAGTTGAACTAGGGACCGCTTATCGAAGTCGCAAAGGCAATCCAATAGCTAGGCACGAAATTGACCGAGTGAACGCGTTGCTTGCACAACTCGAATTAAAGATACCTGAGCTGCACGACGTGAACACACTCTCCATGGGATCTGATATAGAATTTTCGCTTGAAATTCGAGTCCCGGCTCTGAACGGATATTCGGTCGGTATCCCTGAATATTCGCAGCCGGCCGAAATGTATCCCGGAAAGCTGAGACTCAACTTTTCTGATCACGGCAGAATCACCGTATCGGACGAAGGCCACTTCATTCGCCTTATACGTGGATATTTAGCGTCAGAGCCGGTTAAGCGAGTCGTACTATCGCTCCTGGCCCAAGCGAAGCAGGCCTAGTCCGTAGGATGGGCTGAGCACTTGCAGATCGGTCCGGCTTCGGTGCTCATCAATACCCTGCCGCCGAATTGCCTTTGCGGTCGAGCCCTTCCCTTCTAAACTCCCAACTCCACCGGCATGGGTTCCGACGGGCCCGGTAGAAGCGGAGTCGAGTTATGCCCAAACCGGAAAGCTTCCCGATCGAGAAGATCTTCGTTCCAACAAAGCAGAAGAAGGCTATCAAGCCCGAGATCGTCGCGGAGATCGCTGAAAGCATCCTGGACATCGGGCAACAGGCCCCCATTTCCGTTCGGCTCGACGGAGACCGCCTCGTTCTGGTCGAGGGACTGCATCGGTTAGAGGCCTGCAAGGCGCTCGGCGAGACGACCATTCTCGGCGTCCTGGTCCCGGCCGAGCTTGCTCAACACAAGCCGCTGCTAGCCGAGCGACCCGAAGTCGAGGCAGAGCGCATCAAGATGGCGCGATTGAAACAGTTGCGCCTGGAGAAGGAAGCCGCAGAGGCTTCGACGGCTGCCTTGAAGAGCGTCAGCGCAACGCAAGTGCCGCGCACCCGTCCGACGAAGGGCACCCGCGACAATCCGAAGGCATCACCGGGCCGGACTGCGAAATCGACACCGAAAACCTTGTCGGACTGGATCACGCAGCAAAAGGGCAGCGGCGGCCGCTATTGATGGCAGGCTCCAGTTGAATGGATGGGTAGAGCGGAGCCAAACCCGTCCTGCGCGCTGCCGTTCCGACGAAGACACTCCTTTGCGCCGTCATTCCGGGGCGCGCCCGCTTGGGCGCGAGCCCGGAATCCATCGGGCGACACGACGAGTGGCGCAATGGATTCCGGGCTCGCGCTTCGCGCGCCCCGGAATGACGGTGAGTTCCGCTGCGCTCCACCTGGCGTGGTGCCACCGCATGATGGCCGCAATCCTTTCGATCGCAGCCATCTCTCCCTCACCGATCAACCTGTCCGTCTCACGCCGCTTTCGCCTGCTCCGGCGTGGCCGTCTCCATCGCGCGCATGTAGAGGTCGAGCAGGCTTTCGCGTTCGTCGCGCTCGTTCTTGTCTTCCTTGCGCAGCTTGATGATCTCCTTGAGGATCTTCACGTCGAAACCCTCGCCCTTGGCTTCCGCGAAGACTTCCTTCTTCTGTTCGCTCAACTCCTGCATTTCGCTGTCGAGGTTCTCGATCCGCTCGACGAAGGAACGGATCTTGCCGCCGGGAATGGTGATGTCGGACATGGTGCCTCTTTGCTGACTGAGGTCGTGAAAATGACCGCAGAAAAATGACCAATGTGTTAACCTCGTCGCCCGCGCATTGCGCCCTGTGGAAACGCCGAGGGAGCCGTTCCATGCCCGAGCTTCGCTTCGATGACGGTGCCGCCTATGAGCAGATGATGGGAGTCTGGAGCCGTTCGGTCGGCGAGGTCTTTCTCGACTGGCTGAAGCCCGCGCAAGGGCTACGCTGGATCGATGTCGGCTGCGGCAGCGGCGCCTTCACCGAGCTCGTCCTGGCACGCTGCGCCCCCAGCGACGTGCAGGGCATCGATCCCTCCGAGGGGCAGCTCGCCTTTGCCCGCACGCGCCCCGGTGCGCGCGGCGCCGTGTTCCAGACGGGCGACGCCATGGCACTGCCTTTTGAGGCGGCGAGTTTCGATGTCGCGGTGATGGCACTGGTTCTCGTCTTCGTGCCGGACCCGTCGAAAGGTGTCGCGGAATTGGCGCGGGTCGTTCGTCCCGGCAGCCTCGTCGCAACCTACATGTGGGACATGCTGGGCGGCGGGTTTCCTCTCGATCCGATCGTCGACGAGATGCACGCGATGGGGCTGTCGCCGACGCGTCCGCCCCACATGGAAGTGTCCACCCTTGCGGCGCTTCAGGACCTTTGGCGCGCGGCCGGGCTGCAGCAGATTGAGACCCGCGAGATTGCCGTGCAGCGCACGTTTGCCGATTTCGACGAGTTCTGGACCGTGGAGACGAAGTCCCCCTCCATTGCGCCGGTGATCGCAGCCATGCCGTCGGCCGATGTCACAGCGCTCAAGCAGCGCGTGAGGGCGCATCTTCCCGCCGGCGCGGACGGCCGCATCACCTGCAGCGCCCGCGCCCACGCGATCAGCGGACGCAAGCCGGGCTGAGCACGTGGGGAAGCAGCACTTCTTGTCATAGGATACGCAAACATGCGGAGGCGATTTCGACGATCGCCGCCGCGGTTCCATCCATGCAATCAAACTCTCTCCCGAATTCCTGCAAATCTCTGCCATCTACCAAAGGTAGATTGCTCCCCTGAAGCGTGGTCAACAACGCGACTTGCAAGAAACTCTGCAGGCGTCAGGCCCCGCTTCCGACAATGAAATGGGAGTTACGCCATGCAGCATCTGCCCAACGACACCATCGACGTCCTGCTCGACCAGTTTGGTCAAATCGAAACCATCTACGGCGATCCGAATTTTCCGACCGCCACGGACGCCTGGGGCGGCAACGACACCGTGACGGTAACCGTCACCCAGCCTGAAGTGGACGTCACGATCTTCGGCGAGGACGACACGACGCTGCATGGCCACTCCCGCGGCGGCAACGACACCTTGACCGTTACCTTGAATTACGGCTGGAACGCGTTCCTCGTGGTCGGCGATGCCCAGGCGATGACCGACGATGCCAGGGGCGGCAACGACACGATCAGTGTCGGGGCCGATTCGCTGTACACCGACGTGCATGTTTTCGGCGATGTCGCCGGTGACATGTCGGGCAATTCACACGGCGGCAGTGACACCATCACGGGCGCGGTGGGCTGGCGAAGCTACGACCACGTGTACGCCGGCGATGCCGGCGGTTCCATGACCGGCTCGGCGCATGGCGGCAATGACACGCTCGCCATCACAGTGGATACCCTGCAGGGCTTTGCGACAGCCAGCGGCGATGCCATCGGCTCCATCGGTGGCGATGCGCAGGGCGGCAACGACAACATCACCTTCACCTTCGGCACCGACGTCGCCATGACTGGCGGATTTGGCTACGGAGATTCGGTGACCTCGCTGACCGACAATGCCCGAGGGGGAGATGACATTCTCACGCTCGAATTCGATGGTGTCGACACCATCCAGTTTGCACACCCGGAGCTCTACGGCGATGCGCGGACCATGTCCGGCAATGCCCAGGGCGGCAACGATATCCTCACCGGCGGGGCAACTCACGATCACCTCTATGGCGATGCCGCGAGCTATGCCCCTGCCACGCCGGGCTCGATCACCGGCGGCAGGGATATCCTCAACGGCGGCGCCGGCGATGACCAGCTTTCCGGCGGTGGCAACAGCGACACCTTCGTCTTCAACACCGGCTCCGGCAACGACCTGATCACCGACTTCGATCAGGGCAACAAGGCGGTCGGGAGCACCGTGACCGAGCAAGACCTCATCAATGTGCACGACTACGGCTTTGCGGACTGGACGGCGCTGTCGAGCCTGATCAGTGACAATGCCGCCGGGGATGCCGTGATTCAGCTCTCGGCCAACGATTCGATCACGCTCGACGGCGTCCAGGCCGCAAGCCTGCACCCGACCGACTTCCTCATCTGAGCGAGTTGCTTCGGCGCAACGATCTCGCCCCGCCTGCAGCGGGGCGAGACGCGGATTACACCTTCCCTGCCCCGCAAAAATCCCTTCGCCCCAGCGCAGTCGTATACGGGAAGCAGACGCCTGCAGCCATCCTTCGAGACGCCCGCTTTGGCGGGCTCCTCAGGATGAGGGCGGAGTATGCGGCAGCAGTATCAGCGGGCGCGGTGCCCGTTAGCCTCATCATGAGGAGACCGCTGGAAGCGGTCGTCTCGAAGGACGAGGCGCTTGTTCAGTCCGTTCCTACACATCATATGCGATTAGCCCTGCCCTCGACCCGATGGGTGGAACGAAGCGATTCCCGTCCTGCGAACTCCTTCGCAGAGAACAAGAACTCCACAGTTTCCGCAATTGCACGCCCACAACGCCATGCCAACGAAAAGCAAGAGCCTCCGCCTGCGCAGCGTCCGGCGGGACGCTCGGTGGGTGCAAAAGAAGTTCGCGCGGGCACCGCGGATGGTTCGTATCGCGGGCAGCGTGGCGGTGATACTTGTGACCCTCGCGCTTCTGAACATCGTCTATCAATTGATCCGCAAGCCGACCGAACTGTTCGTCCTTGTCGGCCACGCCCTCGACAAGGAGCCAGCGGAGACCTGGGCGAGATACGGGCCGCTGTTCCGGAAAGCTTCCACCGCGACGATCACGCCGGAATTGCTGGCCGCGCTGGCGCAGGTCGAGAGCTCGGGCAATCCGGTGGCGCGCACCTATTGGCGCTGGCGATGGAGCTTCAATCCGCTCGCGATCTACCGGCCCGCCTCCAGCGCCGTCGGCCTCTTTCAGATGACCGATCCGGCCTTCGCCGAGGCCGCGCGGTTCTGTGTTCGCGGCAACGCGGTTACGCAGACTGGCTGCGGCTTCACCAGCCTCTACATCCGCGCGGTCCCGAGCCATGCCATCGAGCTGGCCTCGGTGTATCTGGACCGCCAGGTGGGCATGGTTCTCACTCTCGCGGGCGATGCGAAGGCGAGCGCGCAGCAGAAGCAGGATCTGGCCGCCTTCATCCATCTCTGCGGCGCAGGTCCGGCCACGGCCTATGCGCGGCGCGAGTTTCAGATGCTCGCCGGCGAGCGCTGCGGCGATCACCTCGTCGCGGGCTACCTCGCCAGGGTCAACGCGATGAAGCGGCAGTTTCTGCGGCTTGCGGCGGAGGGCGGCGGTTAGCCGTAGCCCGGATGAGCGAAGCGGCATCCGGGACTTCCGTTACCGAATCACCCCGGATATCGCTTCGCTCATCCGGGCTACGAGACCACGCGCGTGGCCCGGCTCTACCACCAATACGGCCAGCGCCATCCCTCGTAGCGAACGTAAGACGGCACCAGCGGCGGACCGTAGGGATCGACCTTGTCGTCCTCGGGGCGATAGCGATAGCGCGGAACGATGTTGTAGTCCCATGGCGTCGGCCGCAGCACCGGCGCCGTGACGATCAGCCGCTCCTGCGGTGCGCGAACCACTTGCTTCCGCGGCTTTGCGTCGGCGGCCGATGTTGCGAGGCTCAGCACCAGGGCCGTTCCGAGCGCATAGGCGATGGTCGTTTTCTTCATTGCATTGGTCTCCTTCCCCCGAAGAGTGCAAAAGGATGCCAGGCAAGGCAAGCGAATTTCGCGCGAGAATTTTTCCGCGGCCATCCTTCGAGACGCCCGCTTTGGGCGGGCTCCTCAGGATGAGGACGGAGTGCGCGGCAGCAGCTTCAGCAAGCGCGATTGCCGCTCAGCCTCATCTCGAGGAGACCGCCACCGGGTCCGCGACGGCGCGGCCCGATGACAAGCTCCGCGGTCGTCTCGAAGGACGAGGCGTGCACTCGGACGCTCCAGCGGGCTACGAAGGCCTAGCCCGCATTGGCCTCCTCGGGCACCGGCCCCGCAACCAGCCCGTCGAGACCGACCATCAGCAGATCCGCGATGTGCATCAGCTGGTACAGCGGAATGTCCGCCTCGCCCTTCTCGGCCGATGCCACAAAGGCGGGCGTGACGCTGAGGCGCTCGGCGAGCTGGGCTTGCGTGTAGCCGCGCTTTTCGCGCGCGGCTTTGACGCGCGCGCCGATGCCGAGGCGGTGCCGGGACTGTTCCCCCGCGGTCATCATGGCGGCCTGCTCGTCCACGCTGGCATAGCCGTCCGCGAACGCGCTGCCGATCAGCCGCTCCTTGCGCCAGGCAACGCGGCAGGCCTTGCGCAGGCCGCTCGCGAAAACCAGCGTGAACGCTTCGGCGACCCATAGCGAAGAGTTGAGTTGCAGTCGCGCGCCGGTGGCGGAGACGTCGCGAATCGTACAGGGCACGCTGACGGTGCTGCCGGTGCCGTTGTCGAATTCGACGATGCCGGTGCGCAAGGTGTGATGCCTGACTGCGGCGCGATGATCGCTCATGACAGATCCCGTAATCTTGCGTCGGCGTCGCACGGCGTGTCCGACGCATCCGCAATCGCAGCGAAGATACCGCAGAATTTTGGCGCAACTCCTAAACGTCCGGCGGTTCGGCCGAGACTGGATGGCGTGGTAAAGGAATCCCTCCCGGCCTGCGGGCCCTACTCCCGCGCCCGGCGTAGCGCCTGCTCTAGCTTCATCCGCTGCTTGTCCCAGCGGCCCTGCTCGGCCTCGGCGCGCGCATCCAGCGCAGCCCGCTCCGCCTCGATCTCCTCGCTGCGTGCTTCGTGCTCCCGCCTCGCTTTGTCCAGCGCCGCCTGCGCGGTCGCGACCGCCTTGTCCCGGCGCACGCGCTCCCTGGCGCGGGCGGCCTCCTCTTTCTTTCGCTCGGCTTCGCGCCGCCGCTCCTCCTTGTCGAACGCCGCCGCGGCCTTGCGCGCGGCCTGATCGTCGATCTTGCGCGACGGTTTCTTCGCGGCCTTGGCCGGACGCTTCGTGGACTTGCTCTCGGGCTTGCTCTTGGACTTGCTCTTGGGCTTGCGTTCGGATTGGCCCTCGCCCTCGCCGAGATCGGTCGGCAGCTCCGCGCTCTCGGTGAACGGGCCGTCCGAGCCGACCGGACGTCTGAGCACGACACCCGGCTTCGCCATCGTCGCCGCGACGATGTCAGGATCGTCAGTCTCCTTCGCGGCGCCCTGATGGAACAGGTTGGAGCTGGCGCCCCAGGCCTGAAGCGCCGCCTTCATCGAGGGGGCGGCGATCGCCTGATCGTAGAAGCCGAGCGAGGTCTGGTAGGTCTTCAGCTTCCTCGTCGACTTGCTTGTTTGCTTTTTTGCCATGTCGCCCCGATGTCCGCTCACGATCGTAGCAAGCGTAGCCCGGATGAGCGAAGCGATATCCCGGATTCATCGTGCCGAGGCATTTCCCGGATGTCGCTTCGCTCACCCGGGCTACGCACCCGGTCGCGAACTACGAACTCCCCAACAGCGCATCATACCCTCTCGCGCTGAACGCCAGCAGACAGAACCCGTGCCCGAACGGATCGGCCAGCACCGCGATCCGCCCATAGGGCGCATCGCGCGCGGGCGCCTCCAGGATCGCACCCGCGCCGAGCGCGCGCGCCACAGCGGCGTCGACATCGTCAACGACGACGTCGATATGCACGGGCGTCCAGTGCCGCTCGTAACGGCGGCGATCGCCGCCGGCGCCGATCGTGCCGGCCTGCTTGGTCAACAGATACACCGGCGCCGGCCAGCCGTTGAGCTCGACGAAGTCGGCGCCGAAGCGGCGGCCGACCGTCAGGCCGAAGGCTTCGGTGTAGAAGGTCGTGGCTTTGGCGACGTCGGGGACGTCGATGTTGAGGAGGAAGGTCATGGCGGGCTCGTCGCGCGTTGCGGGCGGAGGTTACGCATCGAGCGCAGGGGCGTCGAGACGACTCCACCGTGACATCATGCACCTGTTTTGCCCGACGGCGCAAACGAAATTCGGTATCGCCGAAGTAAGATCAAATCCCCAGCGATTTCATGGCGATGCCTACTGTGCATGGGGTTGTTTTCGCGAAATGCAGTTTGGCCGGTCCCTCATTTGCTCTTCAGGCTTAGGATATAGGCCGACAGCGCATCCGCCTGCTCCGGCGAGATCACCAGGTTCGGCATCTCCCGGTGGCTGGTCCGCCAGAACACCTTGAGCGACAGCGCGGTGGTTCCGCTACGGTCGGCGATGGCCTGGAAGCTCGGCGCCTCGTCGAAGAAATCGGTCATGCGCCGCTCGACCGCGTGACACGACTGGCACCACGCCTGCGCCAGGCGCTGTCCTTCGGCGATCGTGCGCGAGCCGGGCCTTGGGGCCCCCGCGGCGGTGTGGACGACGCTGAAGAGGAACAGCAGCGACAAGGCGATCAGAATGACGATGCCGATGGAGATTCGAACAGTATGCGACATCGCCAGACCTCACCGCGGTTGCATCACCGATCGAGCCTAGATTTGCACCGAAAGGCCGAGTTGATCTGCGTCAAGGGAGGCGCGGATGATTGCCCTCGTCTTCGCAGACCACCGCGCGCATCATCAGCACGTCACGAGATCGGTGTGACCGAAGCCCTTGGCGTAATCGAGCAGCGAGATCACCGTCGGCGTGAGGCGGATCAGCCGCACCTCTGAAGGCTTCGGCACCGTCAGGCCCAGGGCCTTCTGCTCGGGATAGCGCGACATCAGCAGCGCGATCGCCTTCTCGGCTTCGGCCAGATCGGTCACGGCCACTGCCCGCGCCGCCATGGACAGGCCGGTGATCTCCATCACTTCCGCCGGGTCGTCGTCGATCGTCAGCGAGACGCGGTCGTCCCGGGACAGGTTCTGCGCCTTCTGGCTGTCGATGCCGCAGAGGAAGTAGATGGTGAAGCCTACGTTGGCGTAGCCGACGGTCGTCACCTGCGGCCAGCCATCCGGACGAACGGTTGCGATCCGCATCGTGCGGTGCTGGTCCAGCAAGGCCTGGATCTTTGCTCTGAGAGTGTCGTCCATCGCTCGCCTCCGGTGGTCATTTCCCCAGGAGGATACGATCCTCGCGCGCAATGCCGTTGACGCAGCTCAACCCCGCGCGGGCGACGTTGGCTCATTGATCATGCCGCTCGCCAGGATCACGGCGACCGCATAGGCTCGGCGCTCATCCGACGATTCAGGAGGCATCACCATGAACGGCAACCGCTATTACGGCGTCCGCGTCGAGGGCGCGAAATACGGCGTGGGATTCGGCTCGGCGCTCGCCATCGCGATCTCCTACACCAACAACCATTCGATCCTGTGGGCGATCATCCACGGCATCCTGGGCTGGCTCTACGTGATCTTCGTCGCGCTGTTTCGGTGACATCGCACCGGCAGTCGAGGCCCTGCCCGCGCGGCTTGCAGCTTTTCCTTGCTTTCCCGGTTCCCGCCTCTACGGTCGCGCCGCGAACGAACCGTTGAGACGAGACAGACATGACCGACACGATGAAATGCCCGGCCTGCAGCTCCGAGCACGCCTATCAGGACCGCGATCTCTGGGTCTGCCCGGAATGCGGCCATGAATGGAGCGGCACGGCGGAAGCGGCCGCGGACACGGCGCAGGATGCCGGCGTGCGCGACGCCAACGGCAACGTGCTCGCCGACGGCGACAGCGTCATCGTGATCAAGGATCTCAAGATCAAGGGCTCGTCCTCGGTCGTCAAAGGCGGCACCAAGGTGCGCAACATCCGCCTGCAGGACGCCAGCGACGGCCACAACATCGCCTGCAAGATCGACGGCATCGGCGCGATGAATCTGAAATCGGAGTTCGTGCGGAAGGCTTGAGATCCGCTAGCTTTGCCGCTGGGCCAGATAGAACCCGCACAGCACCGTGACGAGCCCTGCCGTCTGCAACATCGTCGGCGGCTCGCCCAGCAGCAGCCAGCCGGTGAGCAGCGTCAGCGCCGGCACGCAGGCCGGAAACACCGCGGCGCGGGCAACGCCGAGGCGCTGGACCGAGACGGCGTAGAGATAGAGCGCAGCGGGGCCGGCGAGCACGCCCTGCGCCAGCGCCTGGATGGCGTTCTCGGTCACGCCGATCGCCGCAATATGGGCAAGGCCGACGGTTGCGATGTAGACCGGTAACAGCAGCAGCGATAGCACGTTGATCACCAGCGCAGCCGACACGGCCGAGACGCGCCAGCGGCGCAGAGCAGCACCGAAGCCGGCGAACATGAACCCGGTGAGCACGAAGATCAGATCGCCCTGGACGCCGTCGGTCCCGATATGGCCGATCGATTCCGCGCCGATCACGCCGAGGCCGCCGACGATGACGATCGCGCCGGCAAGCCGCGAGGCGGAGATCCGTTCCTTCAGCACGACCGCCGCGAGCAGCAGGCCGCCCAGCGTCGCGCAAGAGGGCTGGATCACGCTGCCGTGGCCGAGCGGCACGAACAGGAAGCCGGTGTAGGAGATCAGCGACATCACGGGGCCGCCGAGCACCATCAGCACGAGGCCCCTGCTCCAGCCGATGCCGCAGAGATCTGAGATGCCCGCACGCGCGACCAGCGGCAGGAACACGATGCCCGACCAGACATAGCGATGCACGAGCAGATCGACCGGCGTGAAGCCGACCTTGAGGCCGTGCCGCGTGGCGGCAAAGCCAAGCGCCCAGAACAGCGCCGCGGCAAGGCCGCAGGCCACGCCGAGCAATGCCGGCGCTGCATCGTTCTTCTGAGTGAGAGCGTCAGCGCCGCTCGCCCGCTGATCCATGGATCAAGCGATATGTCGGCGCGCTGAACCGCTCAACCCACGCGGTTGCAGGGCTGGCACGCAGGCATCGCGACGATGCCGCGCAGGACCGTGATTGCCGCACGCGCAATGCGCATGCGGCTTCGTCGTGGCCGCACGAGGCGGTGAAATCTCGCTCAGCGCGAGGCCCCATCTGCCTCAGGCGACCTCAGTCTCAGCGGGCCGTGCCCGTGGTGACGTCCGCGGTCGTCACCTTGCGCGGGCTGAGCACCTTCGCCTGGTGGACCGAGGCGACCGTGGCGGGCGCGGCGACCTGCTGCTCGACATGCGCAGCCCCGAGCACGCGCACCTGCAGCGGAGAGACCGGCAGGCCGTTGGCCTCATAGGTCGGCAGCTCGGCGGCGACGGCGGCGGTGCCGCCCACGATCGTCAGGATGGCGGCGGCGATCGACAAAGTCTTCTTGTTCATGGTGATGCTCCGAGGGTGAAGGTCGGAGCCTATTTAGGCGCGTTTTGCTGCATTGCGACATGCTTTGTTGCATCGCAACAGCGCGCGCGTTGCATGGCGATATGCCTAATGCGTACAGGCCCTTGGGCGAATCACGCTGGCCGCGACACGCGTTTCCGCGGGCGGTACTCAACCACCCAGCACGTTGCCCCAGCCATCGAAGAGGTAGGTCTTCCAGGCTACGGTTCCATCCCCAGCGGGCCTGCTGGCACGGCGGTAGTCATCGGCCTGATCGGCGGTCCAGGTGATGATCGTGTCTGAAAGACGATCGTGCAGGATGGCGGGCTCGGTGGGATCGAAGGCGTCCATGGGACGAAGCGTGGGATGCGTCATGGCGCCTCCAACGCAGCAGCATCCGTAAAGTTGCGGCACGGCCTCGGGCAAAGCACCGCGTGGAACCCTGCGTTGCAGCTCGGCAACACCCGCCGCGAAAAGGCCGCATCCGCCGATTGCGCCATTGCGCCGCCACACCATCCCCCGAACAATCGACAAGCTGCGTGCCTTTCCGTGCAAGACTGTTTCGTCAACTGTTTGCATCATGACTGTTCGGACAAGATGGTTCGGACAGAACCGTTTGGAGGCAGGGATCATGAACGATCGGCGGTCTCTTCTGGTGGCGGTATCGTGTCCCTCGGCCGTTCTCGCCGGCTGGCTGGTGTTGTCTCTCTCCGCCTATGCGCCTGCCCTCATCGAGAACAGCGGCGCCAATGTGGCTGCCGTCTCGCGCGTCAAGGATGTCAGTCGCCTCGAGCTCGCCGACGTGCCGCGCGCTGCAACGATCGAGGACGGCATCGCCTTGACCGCCGACATCGCCGCCGCCGTCGCTGCGGCGCCTGCCCCGATGGCGACGTCGCAGGACACGCCGGAGGAGCATGCCTCAACCGTCAAGCTCGCTTCGGCCGACCCGGCGCTGATCCTGCCGACGGAGGCGGCGCCCGCACCGCAGATTGCGCCTGAACCGGAAGCTATCGTCAGCGAGGATGCTCCCGCGCCAGAGCCCGTCAAGCTCGCCTCCGCCGATCCCACCGAGATCGTCACGACGGACGCACTGTCACCTGCGGCGATCGCAAGCGGCCCCGCCACGCCTGCGGCCAAGCCATCTCCGCCGGCCGACACCGTCGCCGTGCTCGACGAATGCTTCGTCATCGAGGCCTGCATCGACCGCTACCTCTGGGCGCTCTATCAGCGCACCGCCAAGGAGGACTCGATCAAGGTTCAGGAGCGGCGCGCCGTCACCGTCAAGCGCAAGGGCAAGACGGTCACGGTGATGCGTAGCTTCACGAAGCTGGTCGATCAGGACTTCGGCTGGAAGGATCCGAAGGCGGCCGAGCGCGCCGGCATGTCGATGATGGACTACGTCATCGGCGGCATGGACAAGAGTTTCAAGAAGAAGCTGTTCCGCACGCTGCTCGCTGCCGAAGCCGCCGGCCTGTCGCCGGGCATCACCAGCGCATTCCGCGACGACTATCGCCAGTCGATCGCGAGCGGCCTCAAGGCTGCCTCCGACCGCTCCTATCACGGGGGCAGCACGCGCGGCGGTTATGGCCACGGCATGGCGGCCGACATCGTCAGCACCCAGGGCAACAACCGCGCGCAGCGCTGGGTCTCGACCGAGATCCTGTGGAAGTGGGTCGATGCCAACGGCAAGGCGTTCGGCATCGGCCGCCCCTATCTCGGCCGCGATCCGCCGCATGTCGGCCCGATCGACGGGAAGGAATACATCTCACGCCGCGGCGTTGCGACCGACAGCAAGGAAGCCGCGAACGTCAAGCCGAAGAAGACGCGGGCCGCCGCCAGCGCCAAGCCGCCCAAGGCGCACGTCGCACGCGAGCAGAAGAGCCCGGCCAAGCAGCAGAAGTCGGCGCAATCGGCCGTCAAGCGCGCGACCTGAACCGTCAATCAGGCGTCGGGCCCGCGCGTCGGCAACGGCACCAGCCGCATCTCGGCGGAGCCGGCGTCCTGCGTGCGCACCAGCACCGCGAAGATCGTGTCGACCGCAAGCCGTACTGCCGACTCGATCGCTTCGCCCTTGGCCAGATGCGCCGCGATCAGTCCGGTGAGGAGGTCGCCGGTGCCGTAGGGCCGGATCGGCAAGCGCGGCGTCGCAAAGCGCGACAATCGCCCGTCGGCACACAGGATCGTCTCCACCTGCCCCGCTGCCGTGTCAGCGAGCGTGCAGCCGGTGGCGACCACGTCGATGCGGCCCACCCCTGCCAGCGCGGCGCAGGCCGCGCGGAGGTCCTGGGCATCGGCAATGGTGAGACCGGAGAGCAGCTCGAGCTCGAACTGATTCGGCGTCGTGAGGTTCGCCACCGGCAACAGCCGGTGCTGGACCACATCCAAAATGCCGTCCGCGACATAGACGCGGCCGTCATCGCCGATCACGGGATCGCAGAGATAGACGAGCTTCGCATTCCGCGTGAGCGCCCGCTCGACGAAATCGGCGATCACGGCAGCATTGCCCGGCGAGCCCAAATAGCCGGTGACCAGCACCGCAGCCTCTTCGACCAGGCCGCGCTCCTCGACACCCTTCAGGAGATCGGCGACGAGCTCGCTCTCCAGCACCCGCCCGCGCAGGCTCGGATAGCGCGGATGGTTGGAGAGCAGCGTGGTCGGCACCGCCGCAACGTTCACGCCCTCCGCCTGCATGGCATAGGCAGCCGCGCTGTTGCCGACATGGCCGTGGACCACCTGACTCTGAATCGAGATGACGAGCATGAGGAAGGTCCGTAAGGTCAAACGTTGCGCGGGGCAAGCGTTACGGCATCTCGTATCCAAGCCCCTGCCGCAGCGCCTGCATCTTGCGCGCCAGTCGCCGGTGACCCGACTCCTCCGACCGCGCCAGTCGATCGGCGACCGCGACATGGTCAGCATCGCTCTTGTGCTGGTTGAGCTTGGCCTGCCCTTCGACCTCATCCACCACGAGATCGACGACGCGGATCGCAGCCAGCATGCTCTCGCGCTTGCCCGGCTCCATATGCGCGAGGTCCCAGGGTTCTTTCGGTAAGCGCGCCTCGGAGACTGCGAGCAGCGCATCGCCGTGTCCGCGGTTCTCGTCGAGCCCGCGCAGATGGGCCACGCCCGACAGGTGCACCGCTTCGTAAAGCCAGGTCGAGACGTTGTCGCGTGAGGCATACCAGTCGTTGGAGACATAGGCATCGTCGCCCGTAACGATCAGCAGAAATCGTCTGGTGCCATCGGCCAGCGCCACAAGCGGATTTTTGGCGGTGAAGTGAATCTGCACGACAGTGTGGCCGCCGCGCTCGGTCAGGACGAATGGCACGTGCGAGGCCCGCGGCCCGCGCTCGTCCGCCGCCACGATCACGCCGAAGCCGCGAGATGCGGCAAATTCCAGCGCACGCTGCGTCTCGATGCGGAACTGGGCGCGGAGAACGTGCATGGCGCGGCTACTCGATGAATGAATGACGAACGCGGCGAGGCTAACCCATAATCCCCCGAAATCCGAAGAACAATCAACCTTCGAACGCTGCTGCCGGCAATCCCTCAGCGCCGCGACAACCTCGCAAGATAGGCGCAGAACATGTCGGCCATGGCGTCGGCATAGGCTGCGATCTCCGCCTCACTCCGCATCTGTTCCGAAAAACTCTTGCCGACTTCGCTCAGCGTCCTCGTGATCAGTTCGCCGGCGAGGGTGCGCGTCGCATCCGAGGCCTTGGGCAGCGCCTCGCGCATGAAGGCGGCGACGATGCCCTCGCCGGCCGCCCGTGCGTCCCGCGCCTCGGGCGCATCGCGATAAAGCGGCGCGGCATCATTGAGCGCGATTCGGATGACAGCTTCCTCGCACTCGGAGCGGATGAAGGCGTGAACCAGCGTGCGCAGCCGCGCCCGCGGCGGCCTCGCCCGGTCAGCGAGGATGCCTGCGAGCAGCGCGCTGGTGCGCCGCCACTCATCGCTCTGGAGACGGAACAGGATCGCCGCCTTGTTCGGAAAATATTGATAGACCGATCCGACGCTCACGCCGGCCCGCTCTGCCACCCGCGCCGTCGTGAAGCGCTGCGCTCCCTCCTTCGCCAGAACCTGAACAGCGGCATCCAGAATGGCCGCCACCAGCTCCGTGGAGCGGGCCTGTTGCGGCTGTTTTCGTGAGGAAACTGAAAGGCTTCGACGATTGGACATGGCGCCTGCGAGCTATGCGAATAGGAAATGCGACGAATTAGTCGTATTTCGATCTTCGCGCAAGCATGCGCTCCCCCGAACTCTGGAGACACCGATGACCACCCCAACCATCACATCGCTTGCGCCGCTGCTGGATCGACTGTTCTACGAGGCCGAAGCCGCAAGCGTCGCAACGCTGGCCGCCGTCTCCGATCTGTCCGACGCCGACCGCGCGCGGATGATGCGGAGCAAGACCGCCTACCGCGACCTCTATGGACGCCTGAAGGACGCTCCGCTCGCGGTCTCACGCGAGACCGGCAGCCTGCTTTATATGCTGGCGCGCAGCTCTCGCGCGAAGGCGATCGTCGAGTTCGGCACCTCGTTCGGCATCTCGACCCTGCACCTGGCCGCAGCTCTGCGCGACAATGGCGGCGGCCGCCTGATCACCTGCGAGTTCGAGCCGTCCAAGGCGGCGCGGGCCCGGGACAACCTTTCGGCCGGCGGCGTGATCGATCTCGTCGACATTCGCGAAGGCGATGCGTTGACGACGCTGAAGTCCGATCTGCCCGAAACGATCGATCTCGTGCTGCTCGACGGTGCCAAGGCGCTCTACCCGGATATCCTCGATCTGCTCGAAGACCGTCTCAAGCCGGGCGCGATCATCGTCGCCGACAACGCCGACGACAGCCCAGACTATCTCTCCCGCATGCGCAAGCCCGGAAGCGGCTATATGTCCACGGCCTTCGCCGAGGACGTCGAGCTTTCGGTGCGGATCGATTGAAGCCACGCTCGACCGTCGCTGTATCACGGAGCCGCTACGCGATTCATCGCGCTGCGGCTTGGTCGTCCGGGCCGACCGCGGAGCCCTAGCGCCGCGCTCCAAGCTGTCGCAGGCTCGTCACCCCCGCATGGTATGCGCCGTCATATGTCAGCCATCGTCGGCCTGGTCTCCGCATGAGCTCCGTCTTCAACGCCTATACGGCTCTTGCCCTCGCCATCGTGTTCGAGGTCACCGCGTCGGCGTTCCTGCAGCAGTCCGCGCAGTTCACCCGTCCCTGGCCGACGCTGGCGATGGTGCTGTTCTACGTCGCCTCGTTCTACGCGCTGTCGGTGGCGATCCGGGTCATCCCGTTGAGCATCGCCTATGCGATCTGGGGCGGGGTCGGCATCATCCTGACCGCCACCGTCTCCTTCGTGCTGTTCCGCCAGATCCTGGACGCCGCAGCCTTCGTCGGCATCGCGCTGATCGTGTCCGGGGTCGTGGTCATCAACCTGTTCTCGGAGACCACCGTGCGTTGATGCCGGTCCGATGCCGGCGCGCCTACTGGCTCTGCACCGGCTTGGGCTGACGCGGCGCGGATCGAGGCGGCTTTGCGCCAGGCTTGGCCGCACCCCGGGGCGGCGATTCATCGACCGACACGAGGTAGGCGGCGAGTGCCCTGGCCGAGTCGACGCTGGTTGCGTAGTGGTCCTTCAGGAACCAGGACAGCGTCAGGCTGAAGCGGCCCTTGGCGAGACCGCGCGGACTGCGATGGCAGGTCGCGCAGCCGTCAGCAAAGAGCTTCGCGGGCGATTTGCCGGCGTCGAGATTTTGCGCGACCGCATCCGTCACCGTCAGCACGCTGGCGGCTGCGACAGTCATCAGGGGCACAGTCAGGCCGCGCCAAGGTCGAAACAACGACGTCAAACTGTCGTCCCCTCGCCCTGTCTCGCGATCACGCCGCCGACTGCTGATCGAATTCGGGCGGCGCGTAGGCCTTGCCGTCCTGGTCGGTGATGACGACCCGCCACCCCTCGCTCGCCCACACCTTTGCCTTCGCTACGATGAGCAACCGGCTCTCGCGGGCGAAGCTGTACTTCTCGTTGTCGCGTTCTGCGACCATTTTGTAGGCCAATTCGCATCCCCTTGCGTCGCCCTGCACCCACCCTTCTCGTGACAGCGGGCTTTGGCGGCAATTCGCCGGGAGCGTGGCAATTTGATGCCATCCGTAGGCGGTAAGGGCCGCTCCGTGCCATCGGCGACGGAGCCGATCCTGCTGCGTCGGATCGGCGCTAATGCACGCGGATAATATGGGGTCGGCCGAGATTGATCAGGCCCTGCACCGCCGAAAGGCGGTCATCGAGAGCTGCAATGGTGAGCAGCAGGTTGTTGCGGCGCTCGTCGAGCAAACCCATCTCGGCGCCGCTGAGCTTTGTGCTCGTCCGTTCCTTGTGGATCGCTTCGAGGGACTTGCGCAGTCCGGCAATCAAGCTGGCCAGCTGCTGGGCCTCCTTGGTCATCGACCGCTTAGCGACATTCTGCTGACGGCGCGTCTCCGCCTGGCTCTGACTCATTTCATCCTCCCGTGCCCCGCTGCCCCGAGTGGATGCCTGCATCTTTGGGTACACATGTTACGATCGATGAAATCTGCCCGCGAAGAACTTTCTTAAATTGTACGCGCAGGGAACTCGACGCCGCGCCCGAGCAGAAAGCCCGGCTCGAGGGCCGGGCTTTCCAGCGAGCGCCAGTGCTTGGTGACCGCCACCGCCACGCGGCGCGGCATTGAGGTGCGCCGCGCCGCCGCCGGAATGCGGCATCGCGGGCGCAGCGCGGCCGGGCGTCAGCTCACCTTCAGCATGAAGCGGTCGAAGTACGATGCAAGCCCGGCATAGTCGTCGAGCGGCAGCACGTTCGCGACATACTGGTCGGGCCGCACCACGACCATGCAGCCGCTCTTTCGATCGATCCCTCGCATTGCGAAAACGTCGTGGCCGCCCTTGAGGTCCGGGCAGAACATCTTTTCGTAGTCGATCAGACCATAGCGGCCCTTGCGCGGGAGCAGCAGCGACGGCATCGCCGCGACGGCTAGCTGACGATGATCCTGCTGGAAGACGGCACGCAGGTCGATCACGCTGTCGATGTCGGCGCCAACAGGCGTGTATCGCCGCAATGGTGATTCCCGGGCCTCGGTGAGGAAGCCGCACAGCGCGCGAATGGCCGAGGCGGCAGCCGCAGGATCTTCCGCAGGCGAAAATGCGTAGATGCGGAAACGGCCGTCGGCCTGCGCGGCGTGGCCGAGATGGACCGGCTTGGCGTCCGCCAGCCGGATCACCGGCGCGGAATGGAAGCGCTTGCCGATGACGAGGCCCTGCGCGAGGTGCTGATGCGAAGCCGCGCCGGTGAGCACCGATGGCCTGTAATGCGTTGCCGTGCCCGCGGTATAGCGCCCGTGCCTGACGAAATAGTCCTGCGTTTTGGCGGCATCGGCGCCGCCGGCCTTGGCGGCCGAGGCGAGAATCCCCGCCCATTCGCGGTCGAAATCGATCAGCTCTTTCGCGACCGCCTGGCGCTCCGCCGAATAGGAATGCAGCAGGCCTGGGGCGCACCGGCTCCGGAGGACACCGGCGAGCTTCCAGCCGAGATTGAAGGCATCCTGCATCGAGACGTTCATGCCCTGCCCCGCCTTCGGGCTGTGCGTATGGCAGGCATCGCCGGCGATGAAGATGCGCGGCAGGCGCGTATCGGTGTCGGCCTCCGGCACGTCGTCGAACTTGTCGGTGAGACGCTGGCCGATCTCGTAGACCGACCACCAGGCGATCTCCTTCACCTCGAGCGTATGCGGCTGCAGGATCCGCTGCGCCTTGGCGATCACGTCGTCGGCGGTGATGTTGCGGCTCGCAACGCGCTCGCCGACATCGAGTTTTGCGAGCTCGACATAGATGCGGACCATGTAGCCGCCCTCACGCGGAATGATCAGCAGGCTGCCGTCCCTGGCCGACTGGATCAGCGACTTGAAGCGGATGTCCGGGAAATCCGTCACCGCCAGCACGTCCATCACGCCCCAGGCGTGGTTGGCGGAATCGCCATGCAGCTCGCGTCCGATCGATTTGCGCACCGTGCTGCGTGCGCCGTCGCAGCCGACGACGTAGCGCGCCCTGATCGTCTCGACCTTGCCCTCGTTCCCGGCATCGATGCGTTCGAGGCGTACGCTCACGGCATGATCGGCGGCATCGGCGGCAGGATCGACATGGAGATCAAGCACGCGTCGGCTGTAATACGGCTCGAGCTTCGCCGGCGATCTGCGCATGGCGTCGAGGAAACAGTCATGGATGCGCGCCTGATTGAGGATGACGTGCGGGAATTCCGACAGCCCGTCCTCGACGTCCTGAACCCGGCCGCTGCGGGCGATCTTCTCCGGCGTCCGCTCATCCGGCTTCCAGAACGTCGTCTCGTTGACCCAATAGGCCTCCTTCAGCACCCGCTCGCTGAAGCCGTAGGCGTGGAACATCTCCATGGTGCGGCAGGCGATGCCGTCGGCCTGGCCGACCAGCAGCCGGCCCGGCTTCTGCTCGACGATGCAGGTCTTGATGTCAGGAAACTGCGCAAGCTGGGCGGCGAGCGTCAGGCCGGCAGGCCCGCAGCCGACGATGAGAACATCGACCTCGTCAGGCACGGTGCCCGTTGCGCCCGGTGCCTGAACGCGCTCGGCGGGATCGGCAATCTCGGGGTCGCCCGGCTGAAATCCATTCAGATGGAATTGCATGCGCACCTCTCCCGTCAAATTTCTGTTTTGGATATTGCTCAGTATGCTGACGATCAGTATACTTGTCAACGACCTCGAAACCTCCCTGCCTCCGCGGAGACGTCGGTGAAAGACAATAACGACATGCCCGGGCATCTGGCGCGCCGCTTCCAGCAGATCGCGGTCGCGGTGTTCCTGGCCGAGGTCGAAGACGCCGGCTTCGATCTCACGCCGGTGCAGTACGCCGCGCTCGCGACCATCAAGGCCAATCCGGGACTCGACCAGGTGACGCTCGCCGGATTGATCGCCTACGATCGCACCACCATCACCGGCGTGATCGATCGCCTCGTCCAGAAAGGCCTCGCGGAGCGCCGCCCCTCCAGCCGCGACCGCCGCGCGCGGGAGCTCCAAATCACCGATGAAGGCCGGCGCACGCTGCGCAAGATCACGCCGGCCGTCGAATCTGCGCAGCGCATCATGCTGCGCGGCCTGAGCGCCAAAGAGGGCGACGAGCTGATGCGGTTATTGCGCAAGGCCATCGCCGCCGGCAACGAGCTCAGCCGCGCCCCGCAACGCGATGCGCAAATCTAACTCCAAACCACGTCCGAATTTGTCGCAGCGCACGAAACCAGGAACTAACCTTCGCCTGCTAAGCTCGGCCGAATTGGGCGCTTAACGCGCGATTAACTTTGTGGGACGGAGTTCGGAATGTTCAGATTCCTCGTTATGGCCGCAGCCATGACGCTCTCGACCAGTCATGCGGTCGCAGGCGGGCATGGGGGCGGCGACCCTCCTCCGCCGAAGGTCGAGGCTCCGACGGCTCCAGCGAAGGTGATCCTGACCAAGCAGGGCCCCAAGCTCGTCGATCTCAACGGCATGACGCTTTATACCTACGAGCGCGACACCACCGGAAAGTCCTCGAATTGCAACGGTAAGTGCACCGAGAGCTGGGTTCCGCTGGCCGCGACGACCGACGCCAGGGCCGTCGGCGACTTCACCGTGATCAGCCGCGACGACGGCAGCAAGATGTGGGCGTACCGCTATCGTCCGCTCTACACTTCACCCGCCGACAAGGCGCCGGGCGACGCCAACGGCAATGCCACGACGCTGCAATGGCGGATCGCGCGGCCCGAGTAGTAAAACGCATCCCGTCAGCGTCACTGGCTCACCGACGCCCCTGCGCGACGGAACCGACCGATCGCACGGCCCTCAGCTTCGCCAGCGCATGCCCGTCTCGGCCTGCGCGTTCTGCCCCGGCGGCAGCACCACGACCGTCGAATTGAGCTTTACCCGGTCGTAGAGATCGATGACGTCCTCATTGCGCATCCGGATGCAGCCGGACGAGATCGCCTGGCCGATATATTCGGGCTGGTTGGTGCCATGGATGCGGTAGAGCGTGTCCTTGTTGCCGACATACAGATAGATGCCCCGCGCGCCGAGCGGATTGGCGGGACCGCCTGGAACGCGCGCCGGATACGGGCCGAGCCGCGCTTGGATGTCCGCCGTCGGAACCCAGTCCGGCCATTCCGCCAGGCGACCGACCCGCGCGACGCCGGAGAACGCCATAGCTTCCTCGCCGACCGCAACGCCGTAACGGATCGCCTTGCCCTCGGGGAGCACGTAGTAGAGATAGCGCGCATCGGTATCGACCAGGATCGTGCCCGGCTGTTCCTTGCGGTGGTAGTCCACGATATGGCGGAGATATTGCTCAGGCACCTTCGCCTGAGCGTAAGGCGTATGCGCGAGCAACTGACGGTCGCGCGGCGTCATGCTCGCGTCCGTCGATGGCGAGAGTGTCGTCTGCATGCAGCCGCCCAGCGGCAACAAGGCTGCGACGAACAAAACGAGTAGAGATCTTGGCACCGCCGGCCCCCCGATAGCGGATAGCAGCACCCCCAGCACCGCCACATATCGCCAAAATCGCGCTGAAAACAAGGCGGGAGAGGAACACGTGCGCGTGTTCGATCAACCGGGTTCCATCACCACAAACGGCGGAAGACCGTCGCATCATCTCCATCCCCTCGCCTTGCTTTGGTCAAACCCGGCTGGACTCGTGCGCCCCGGGGCTCGGGATGGGCTCACCTCAACCGATCGGCGCCGCGCCAATGCGGACGACCTAGGCTTCAAACACCAGGCTTCAAAGGAGTTGCGATGCTCGCGACGCTGAATGCCAAGCAAATCGTCGATGAGATCGTGAAGGACACGGTCAAGGACAACGACCCTCACGACGCGGTTCAGATCTCTCCCGAGATCGTGCTGGCCTCCCGGCCCACCAGCGCGTCTCCTGCGCTGGCGCCGGAGATCGCGCCGCGTCCGGAGCCCAGGTTCACCCCGGAGGCCAAGCTCACTCCGGAGGCCAAGCTCACTCCGGAGCCCAAGCTCACTTTGGAGCCGAAGTTCACGCCGGAGCCGGCACGTGCGCCCGAGCCCACCATCAACGTCGTCTACGGAAAGCCCGCCGCGGCACCATTTGTCGACACGGCTGTCCGCGTCACGTCCAGCGACGTTCCTGTCAGGCAGAAGCGATCCTCGGTCGGCAAGTGGCTGCGCGGTGCGTCCGTCGCGTTCCTGTTTGCCGGCGCCAGCGTGGCCGCCAGCATCGCCTGGGAGAAGCACGGCGACACGGCAACGCAAATGCTGGCCGAATGGACGCCGGCACTGACTTCGTTGCTACCTGTGACCTCGTGGCTACCTGCGACGTCGCAGACCGCTCCGGTCGCCGCCACGCAGGCCCCACCGGCCGCAGTGGAAGCCACGGCAGATCAATCGGCCAACCAATCTGCGCCGCCGCCCGCCGCTCAAATTGCCGCAGTCGTGCCTGCCGCGACACCGCCGGTCGACACAACGCAGTCGGTGCAATCGATGACGCACGATCTCGCCGCGATGGCGCAGCAGATCGAGCAGCTCAAGGCCAGCATCGCCGAGCTGAAGGCCGGGCAGGAGCAGATGGCGCGTGAGATGGCGAAGCCGCCTGCACCGAAGCCGGCAGCCGAAGCGAAGCCACCGGTCGATCCGCGCGCACGCGCCGCTGCGCTTCCGCCGCAGCCTGCCGCGCCTCCGGTTCGCAAGCCCAAACCGGCCGTGGCACGGAACTACATGCCGGCCTCTTCGCCCGCGCCGCTCGCACCTCCGCCGCCGCCATCGCAGGCCGCCGCGGTCGCGCCGCCAGCTGCGCCGGCCACGACGACGCAAGCCGTTGCCGATGACGATGGACCTATCGTGCGCCCGCCAATGCCGCTGCGTTAGAGCATGATCGGGAAGAGCTTTTAGCGGTTTTCCGAAAAGACCATGCTCAAGACAACAGCCTGAAGCGCGATGACGATTGGTCCTGATTTCATCGCGCTTTAGACAATGCCAGGCGACAGCTCGACGTCGCGATCTCGCGCACGCTGTCCGAGTCGATGCAATGCGTTGAGTCCGGGCGACTACGGGAGGCCATGCCTTGCACGTCTTCCGATCAAGAGAAAAGGCCGTCGGGATCTATGCCGCCGGCCTTCTCGTGCAGCTGCCGGTTCCCGGAGCCCGGTTCTGCTGCAATTCCATGCCTCATGGTCGCGCGGACATATTTAATAAAATGTTAACACGCTCACATGCTGCACATCATTTCTGCGCCATAAGCTCAGAGATTGCGCGGCCTGTTCATTCGGCAACTATCGACTCAGTGGTATCATCCGGGACGTGTTGAGACTTGCACTGAAGCTCAGATCGTCACACGGGGAACTCAAATGCCCTACTACTATTTCGATCTTGTGGTTGGTGAAGAGTTCAAGAACCAGGGGGGAATCATCCTCGAAGACATCGAGGTTGCCTCCGATCGCGCCGATCAACTGGCATGCGAGCTGTCGCAGGTGAAGCCGGAGCTGCAGCAAAAGGGTTGCGCGGTGCGCGTCACCGATCGCGATCACAACGAGCTCTATCGCACGCCGCTCGATCCGGTGCCGGCCTGGCAGCGCTAAGCACAGCGCTTTCAAGCGAAGCGGATGCCGGGTCGCGTTGAGAAACGCGTCAAACCAAGACGCCAAAGCTCGTTCCGATGGAATCGGAACGAACTTTACGCTTCAAGCGTCGGCGGCTCGAACCAGTTCGTCAGCGACAACCCACCGTCGACGACGAAGGCCGCGCCGGTGACGTAAGCGGAGAGCTTGTTCGACAGCACCGTCAGCGCCATCGGCACGAGGTCCTTGGCCTCGCCGAGACGCCCGAGCGGAATGTGCCGCGCCAGCGCGGGATCCGCAACGAAACCGCCGGCCGCGATCGCGCCGGGCACCAGCGCGTTGACGCGGATATCGTAGCGGCCAAACGTCTTGGCCAACTCCTTCACCAGCATCGCCAGCCCCGCCTTCGTCGTCGAATAATGCGGTAGGTTGCGCGGGGTGCCCGCATGCAGCGAGGTCAGAAACAAGAACGAGCCCGGTCGTTTCGCCGCGATCAGCCGTTTTGCGAGTTCACGGCCCAGATGAAAACCGGCATCGAGATTGACGGCATGCATCTCCTGCCAGGTCCTGCGATCGACCGCGAGGGCGTGATCGGCCTCCCGCCGCGGCGGCGAGGCGCTGTGGACGAAATGGGTGACTTCGCCCAGCGCAGCATGTGCGGCAGCCAGCAGTTCGTCGCAGGCCTCGAGCCTGGCGAGATCGCCGACCCAGGGCACGGCCAGAGCGGGCTGCTCGCTAGCGCTGATCGCGGCACGCACCCGCTCCGCGCTCACATCGGCGAACATGGTGCGGACGCCCTCGCCGACCAGGGCCTGCGCGATCGCGCGGCCGATGCCATGGCCCGCGCCGGTGACGAGCGCGGTGTCGCGTGCTGGATCGAACGGCGTGCTGAACAGGCTCATGTCGTGCTCCGAGGCTGGGGAGCGGCAGGTTAGCCCACCGGCTGGACCGACGACAATTGCGCCGCGCACCATTGCGGAGCGGCGCGTCGGGCGCTAGCCTCTCAAAAAACGGAGGAGGTTCCAGGGATGCGCACCGGTTTTCTGATGACGGGCCTGTTGCTGCTGGCTGCGCCGGTTCAGGCTGGCGACGCGCCGCCGCGATCGACCTATGTGACGATGGTCTTGCAGGCCTTCGCCGCCAAGGTCGAGTGCCCCAACACGGACCTCGTCTATCAGGACCTCGTGCAGAGGGCGCAGCAGATGCACCTGCCCGACGGCACCACCGAGAAGGTGCGCAAAGCGATCGCCTGGATGCACACCGGCGGCAAGATGGGCGAGAAGCAGGACGATGACTTGATGGCCGAGGTCGCGGTCGCGACCCAGGCCACCGACCTGGACCAGCGCCGGCTTGGCATGCCCGGCTGGTGCGAAGCCCAAAAGACCAACCTCGCCGGCCTGATCCGCAGCAAGGGTGGCTAGCGAGCCCTGGCTTTCGCCGCATTAAGCACTCCGCGACGGAACCGCTGCTCCGGCCCAAAATCGTCACAATCCTCGAAAGCATGCGACCTCTTCGAATTCGAACAGGAGGTCCTCATGCGGAGTATCCATTTCGTTTTCGCCGGCGCGATTGCGGCCGCCACGGTGCTGACCGCGCCCGCACAGGCGAGGAATGCCGACGCCCAGAAGGGCGAGGAAAAATCCACCCCGTCCTCATGCAGTGCCTATCAGCAGGCGCCGGATGGCTCGTGGGAGCCACTCCCCTGCAAGGCGACAGGCGAGCGCGGGCAGCCGCAGACACAGAACCGCACCTCGGCGCAAGGCAGCGATCGTGGGGAGCGTTGAAGACGCTCGCGCTTACGAATGTCAGCTCTGATGCGGGCCGCGCATGATCTTCATGGCGTCCACGATGTGACGCCATTCCCTGGCCTCGTCGGTCTCGCCGCGGCCCTCGCAGGCCTGGGCCTGCTCAGCGGCTTTCGCAATCGCAGCAAGTCCGTGCTGTTCGAGCATCTGCCGGGCAACGGTATGAACCTGGACCTCGGACATCATGGGCGCTCTCCCGCTTGAGGGAACTGCGGTGCAGCGCACAACTGCCACCGCGGGTGTCTCACAACGATCGAGGCCCCGAGCTCGTTCCGTCCCGTCGATGTGAGCCCCAAGACAAGCCCAAGACAAAGGCGGCCCGCCATGCCCGGCGGACCGCCTTCTCACCCACCCCAAAACCGGCAGTCTCCGGCCGCGGCTCCCTACGCGACCGCCGCCTTCTTGCGCTCGAAATCGTTCGGCACCTCGATATCGACCTCCAGGGTCGAAACCTCGTCGCCGCGCTCGAGGCGGACGATGACCTTGGTCGGGTCCAGCGTCACATGCCTGGACACGACGGCGAGAATTTCCTCACGCAGCACGCCGAGCAGATCGGGCTGGCCGCGCATTCCGCGCTCATGGGCAAGCAGGATCTGCAACCGTTCGCGCGCGACCGGTGCAGTGGCCTTGTTGCCGCGGAGAAGCCGGAGCAAACCCATGCTCATGCAGCCCTCCGTCGCAGCAGGCGGTCCATGAAGCCCTTGCGCTCGGCCGGCACCTGCATGGCGACTGTCTCGCCGCACAGCCGCCGCGCCGCGTCGATATAGGCCCGTGCCGGCGCGCCGTCCGCATTCGACAGCGTCACGGGCGTGCCGACGTTGGAGGCGCGCAGCACGTCCTGGCTCTCCGGGATGATGCCGAGCAACGGCGTCGCCAGGATCTCGAGGATGTCGTCGATGGTCAGCATCTCGCCGCGCGCGGCACGCGAGGGATCGTAGCGGGTGATGAGGATGTGCTTCTCGACGCGCTCGCCCTTCTCGGCCCGCACCGTCTTGGAATCGAGCATGCCGATGATGCGGTCGGAATCGCGCACCGAGGAGACTTCCGGATTGGTGACGATCACGGCCTCGTCGGCAAAGCGCATCGCCATGGAAGCGCCGCGCTCGATGCCGGCCGGGCTGTCGCAGATCACCCAGTCGAAGCGGCTGCGCAGATCGTCGATGACCTTGCCGACCCCCTCTTCCGTCAACGCGTCCTTGTCGCGGGTTTGCGAGGCCGGCAACAGCCAGAGATTCTCCAGCCGCTTGTCGCGGATCAGCGCCTGCGGCAGCTTCGCGACGCCCTGTACCACGTTGATGAGATCGAACACCACGCGGCGTTCGGCGCCCATCACGAGGTCGAGATTACGCAGGCCGACGTCGAAATCGACGACGACGACCTTGTCGCCGCGTTGCGCGAGCGCTGCTCCCAGCGCGGCGGTCGTCGTGGTCTTGCCGACCCCGCCCTTGCCTGATGTCACGACCAGTACCTTACTCATCTGAAATGTCTCCTTTGCTGGTCAGTTCAGTGCTGTAATTCGCATGGTATTCCCCTGTAGCCAGGCCTGCGCCGGCTTGCCGCGCAAGGCGGCGTCGATGTCGTCCGCTGTCTGGTAAAACCCGTCAATTGCAAGCAGTTCAGCCTCGATCCTCTGACAATAAATGCGCGCGCTGGTGTGACCGTTCACGCCCGCCATGGCGCGGCCGCGCAGCGCGCCGTAGACGTGGATGGAGCCGCCGGCAACGACCTCGGCGCCGGAGCCGACCGAGCCGAGAATGGTGACGTCGCCTTCCGGGAAGATCACGGTCTGGCCCGACCGCACGGGGTTTTCGAGGAGCAACGAGGTCGGCTTGGTCTCGACCTTCACCTCGGCCTTCTTCGGCGCGCTCGGCTCGACCACGCAGCTGCGCCCGCCCGACAGGAGCGGCGGCATCATGGGGGTCAGCCGGCCCTCCTCCACCCCTTCGATGCCGAGCACGCGAATGTTGCGGTCCTGAAGGCTGGTGAGCAGATGGCCGATGCCGGCCTGGCTGAGATCGACCGACGACAGGTCGATCACCACGGGCCGGCCGGCAAAGAAGCCCGGCGACCGCGCGATGGTGGCGTCGATCTCATGCAGCCAGTCCTGGACCGGAACCGTCGGCGTGAACACGAACGCCACATAGGAGCGCCCGCGCAGGCGCACCATTTGACGTTGGACTTTTGCTGCAGCCTCCATAGCGGCCGACTCGTTCCCTGTTATTGAATGGTTAACGATGCGGCGGATATGGTTAACGACGAGTTAATTTTTCCCCGGGGTTACGCGGGGGATGGCCCGAATTGGGTGCACGGTGATGCGCCGGCGAGCGCTGGGCAAGCGTCAGGCAGACGCTCTCGCCCAACACAGCGGTCATCGCCCGCGCAGGCAGGCGATCCAGTACTCCGAGACATTGAGGGTCAACCGATAGCCCGCGGCGTACTGGGTGCCCCGCCTTCGCGGGGCATGACACCAGTGTATGGGGCGGGCGCCGCGACCTAAGCGCCTACTTCTTCACCTTGCTCGCATCCATCTTGATGCCGGGATCCAGCATTCTGGTCGTGAATGCGGTCGTGACGTCGAACGGCTTCTCCATGCCAAGATAGGTCTGGACCAGTTCGTAGTCCTTCTTCATCCGCTCGCCGTCGATCCAGCCGAGACCCTTGGTGGTCGTGAACTCGTCCGTCATCAGGAACTTGATGCGCTCCCACTGGCGTTCCTGGTTGGCCCGATCCAGCCCCGAGACCTGCTCGAGCAGCGCGTTCAGGCACGGGGCCACGTCGGCGACGCAGGCCGCGAAGGCTTTCTGCGTGACGCGCACGAAGTCTTCGACGACCTTCGGGTTCTTCTGCAAGTAGGCGCCGTTGACGATCAGCGAATTGCCGTAAGGGTTGAGCCCGATGTCCTTCCAGTTGACGTAGCCGAGATCGGGACCGAACTCGATGACCTTCAGGTCGTGCTCGTTGTAGAAGTCGCTGATGATATCGACCGTGTGGCTCTTCAGTGCCGCGATCTTGGCGGTCGGCCCGACATTGACGAAGCCGACGGAATCGGGCGCGAGCCCCGCCGCCTTGGCGAAGGCCGGCCACATCACGCGGGACGCATCGCCGGGCGGATTGCCGATCTTGTGCCCGGCGAAATCCTTCACCCCGTTCACGCCGTAGCTCTTCAGCCAGTAGAAGGTCTGGCCGGTATTGGCATAGACGCTCATCACCGCAACCGTGTCGGCGCCCTTGCTCTTGGCCACCAGCATGGTGGCGAGATCGGCGACGCCGAAGGGCGAGCCGCCGGAGCCGACCTTGGCCGCGGAGACGCCGGAGCCCTTGCCGGTCTCGATGGTGAGGTCGATGCCCGCCTTCTCGTACCAGCCCTGCGCCTTGGCGTAGTAATACGGCGAGTGGTCGGCCGTCGGCGTCCAGTTCAGGATCAGATTGACGGCCTCTCCCGCATGGACGGGCATCGCCGTCGCACCGAGCGCCAGAGCCAACACCAGGGCCGAGCCCGCCGCCTGCAAACGCTTCATCGCATCTCTCCTCGTTGCCGCGACCCGGCTTGTCGCTCTCCCCTTGTGAGGATACCAATGCAACAAGCCCGCCCTCCACTTGTCAACTGTTTGGTTGGAAATGCCCGCAAAACGATCTGGCGACACCGTGCCGCAGCGTCGCGATCCCGTCGCCACCCGCAGGAAGCTCCTGACCGCGGCGCGTCAGGAATTCGCCCGGCACGGCTTTGCGGGCGCCCGTGTCGACGAGATCGCCGAACGCGCCGGCGTCAACAAGCAGCTCGTCTATCACTATTTCGGCGACAAGGACGCGCTCTACCTCGCCGTGCTCGAATGGGTCTATGAGGACATCCGCGAGCAGGAGCGCAGGCTCAATCTCGAAGGCCTGCCGCCGGAGAAGGCGATCCGCAAGCTGATCGAGGCATCATTCGATCACCTGGCGGCAAACCCTGATTTCATCGTGCTTCTGAACGACGAGAACCGCGGCGGCGCCCGTCATGTCCGCGGCTCGACCCGGCTGGAGGCGATGCACTCACCGCTCGTCAAGAGCGTCTCCCACATCCTCAACGAGGGGGTACGCTCGGGCGTATTCCGCAAGGGGATCGACCCCGTCCAGCTCTATATCTCGATTGCTGGCCTCAGCTATTTCTTCTTCTCCAACACGCCGACGCTGTCGGCGATCTTCGGCAAGGACCTGTCGAGCCGGGCCCAGCGGCGCGCCCGCCGCCGGCACGTCGCCGACCTCGTGCTCCAGTCGCTCCGGCCCTAATCAACCAACTGGTTGAAACTTCCCTCGAGTCCGGCTAGGCTCGCGACCCGCGGCAGGGTGGCTGTCGGCAACAGGGAGCATGCGGTGGCAGGAGACGGGGCACGCACCTCGCGCAGCTTTGCGATCATCCTGATCGTGCACCTCGCCGTGCTCGTGCTGTGGCAGGTCGCGGTCGATGCCTTCCAGGTCCCGAAATTCATCCTGCCCTCCCCGCTTGCGACAATTCAGACATTGGGGACCACGGGCTATGCCTGGGGCGCCAACACGCTGGTGACGGCGGTCGAGATCCTCGGCGGCTTTGCGCTCGGCGCATTCGTCGGCGTCGCGCTCGCCGTGATCTTCAGCTGGGCACCGCTGCTCAGCCTCGTGCTGTTGCCGCTGTTCGTCACGCTGAACATGATTCCGAAAGTTGCACTCGGCCCGCTCTTCATCGTCTGGTTCTCCTACGGCATCGTGCCGAACATCCTGATCGCTTTCAGCATCTGCTTCTTCCCGATCCTGCTCACCACCGCGCGCGGCCTGCGCGAGGTCGAGCCGGACCTGCTCGATCTCGTCAAATCGCTGCGCGGCTCGCGCTGGACGCTGTTCCGCAAGATCCAGCTGCCGGGATCGCTGCCCTACATCTTCTCCGGGATGAAGGTCGGCGCCATCCTCGCGGTCGCCGGCGCCATCGTCGGCGAGTTCATCGCCTCCGAGCGCGGGCTCGGCTACCTCATGATCCAGGTGCAGTCCTCGCTCGACACGCCCGCGATGGTGATGGCGGTCGTGCTGCTGACGCTGCTTGGCGTCGCTCTCTACGGCCTGGTCCTCGCCCTCGAACGCATGTTCGTGGTCGGCGACGCCAGGCAGACCTGAAGACCAAGGACAACGAATCCATGCTGCTCACCCGCCAGACGCTGCCGAAGACCATTCCTGACATCGCTGCGCTCGATGATCTCCTGTGCCGGCCGAGCCAGGCCCTGATCGACGACCTCAGGAAGGTCGAGGGCGACATCATGATCCTCGGCGTCGCCGGCAAGATGGGCCCGACGCTGGCAGGACTTGCGAAGGCCGCCGCGCCGGATCGCCGTGTCATCGGCGTCGCCCGCTTCAGCGACGCCGGCGTGAAGGACTGGCTGCACGCGCGCGGCGTCGAGACGATCAACTGCGACCTCATGGACGAGAAGGCTATTCAGGCCCTGCCCAAGGTGCCGAACATCGTCTTCATGGCCGGTCGCAAGTTCGGCGCCGAGGGCGATCTGTCGCTGACCTGGGCGATGAACGCGCATGTCCCGGCGCTGGTCGCGCAGGCTTTCCCCTCCTCGCGCATCGTGGCGTTCTCGACCGGCTGCATCTATCCATTCGTCCCCGTCGACGGCAAAGGCTCGAGCGAGGTGATGGCACCGAACCCGCCCGGCGAATACGCCCAGTCCTGCGTCGGCCGCGAGCGCATGTTCGAATATTTCTCGCGCAAGTTCGGCACGCCGGGGCGCCTTTTCCGCCTCAACTACGCGATCGACATGCGCTATGGCGTGCTGCACGACATCGCGACGAAAGTGCTGACGGGCACGCCGATCGACGTCAGCCTCGGCCATGTCAACTTCATCTGGCAGGGCGATGCGTCCTCCCATGCGTTGCGCTGCCTGACGCATTGCACGACGCCGACCTCGCCGATCAACGTCAGCGGCCACGAGATCCTCGCGGTGCGCGATCTCGCGGCGAAGTTCGGCGCAAGGTTCGGCCGCGCGCCGGTGCTGACAGGCAAGGAAGAGCCGACCGCGTGGCTGACCGACACGTCGAAGGCGGTCGAACTGTTCGGCCTGCCCGTCGTTGACACCGAGCAACTGATCGCCTGGACCGCGGATTGGGTCTCTCGCGCCATGCCGAGCCTCGGCAAGCCCACCAAATACGAGGTGCGCGATGGTCGCTACTGACGGTCCGCGCATCGTCCGGCTCGGCGTCGAGGACGCCGCGGCTGGCCTTGTGCTCTCGACCGAAGCGCACTGGAACCAGACGATCGAGGACTGGCGCTTCTTCTTGAGCGAAGGCTTTGTGTTCGGCATCCGCGACGACGTGCGGCTGGTCGCGACTGCAGCCCTGCTGCCCTATTCCGGCAACAATGCATGGATCAGCATGGTGCTGGTGACGGCAAGCCACCGCCGCCGCGGTCTTGCCACGCAGCTCGTCGATGCCTGCCTCGAGGCTGCGCGCAAGGACGGGCTGACGTGCTGGCTCGATGCGACGCCCGACGGCGCCAAGGTCTACGGCCCGCTGGGCTTCACTCCGACCTCGCAGTTGCGCCGGCTGAAGCTGGTGAAATCCACCTCCGCGTCCGGGCAAGCGCCGTCAACCGCAACGCTCGACGCGCTTTGCGATCGGGACCGGCGCGCGACCGGCCTCGACCGCACCACCCTGCTCTCCGCCTTCGCGCGGCGGCCTGGCTCGTGCATCGTCTCGGCGAACGGCGCCATCGCGCTGGTGCGGAACGGCCGAGCCGCGTGCCATATCGGCCCGTTGTTCGCCGATCACACCGCAGCCGCGCTGACCCTGGTCGATGCGATCGCGCAGTCGCAGGACGGATCGCTCCTGCTCGACGCCGTCGCGTCGCAAGGGATGTTCCTGGACGGATTGGCGGCGTCCGGCTGGACCATCGAACGCCCCTTCCAGCGCATGCGTCTCGGCCCCATCACCGCCATGGCCGGGGAAATGCCATTCGCCGTCGCCGGCCCCGAATTCGGATAGGACATCATGCACCACAGCCAGATCAACAGCGACGTCCGCAAGCTGATCGCCGACGGCACCGTGCTGCCGGCGCATCCGCTCGCGCTCACCGCCGAGCGACAGTTCGACAAGACGCATCAGCGTGCGCTGACGCGCTACTACATCGATGCCGGCTCGGGCGGCCTTGCCGTCGGCGTGCACACCACGCAGTTCGCGATCCGCGACGTCGGCCTCTACCGTCCCGTGCTAGAGCTCGCCGCGGAGACCGCAGCACACTGGACCAAGCGGCCGCTGGCGTTGGTCGCGGGCCTCGCCGGACCGACCAGCCAGGCGATCGCCGAGGCCCGTACCGCACGCGACATCGGCTATCATGCGGGCCTGCTCAGCCTCGCCGCGATGAAGAGCGCCTCCGAGGACGAGATCATCGCGCATTGCACGGCGGTGGCCGCCGAGATTCCGCTGGTTGGCTTCTACCTTCAGCCGGCCGTCGGCGGTGTCGTCCTGTCGAGCCGGTTCTGGCAGCGCTTCGCCTCGATCGACAACGTCATTGCGATCAAGATCGCACCGTTCAACCGCTACCGTACGCTCGATGTTCTGCGCGGCGTCGCAGCCGCCGGCGCGCTCGACCGCGTCGCGCTCTACACTGGCAATGACGACCACATCCTGCTCGACCTGATGCTGCCGTTCGATCTCCGCGACAAGGGCGTCACCACGCGGACCTATTTCAAGGGCGGCCTGCTCGGTCACTGGTCGGTCTGGACCGCGAGCGCCATCCAGCAGTTCGAGCGCTGCAAGGCGGCGCGGCACAAGGACAGCGTGCCCGCCGACCTGCTTGCGCTCGATGCCCGCGTCACCGACTGCAACAGCGCCTTCTTCGACGTCGCCAACAATTTCCACGGCTGCATCGCCGGCTGCCACGAGGTCTTGCTGCGCCAGGGCCTGATGAAAGGTCTGTGGTGCCTCGATCCAAACGAGGGTCTCAGCCCCGGCCAGAAGGAGGAGATCGATCGCGTCTGCCGCGAGCACGCCGACCTCAGCGACGATGCCTTCGTCGCTGCGAATTTGAACAAATGGCTGGCATGAGCTCAGAGCCCTTCATCAGCCTGCAGGGCGTCCGAAAGGTCTATCGCAGCGGCGGCGCCGAGTTTCTGGCGGTGTCCGACGTCACCATGGACGTGCAGGAAGGTGAGCTCGTCTCGCTGGTCGGCCCGTCCGGCTGCGGCAAGACGACGGTGATGAAGATCCTGGCGGGCCTGCATGGCGCCGACGGCGGCACCGTGCGGATAGGCAATGCCACGAGCCCGTTCGATCCGACCCGCGACATCGGCATGGTGTTCCAGCAGGCACTGCTGCTGAAATGGCGGACCATCCTGGACAACGTGCTGCTGCCGGCCGAGATCGTCGGCCTGCCGATGAAGGCCGCGCGCGAGCGGGCGCGCGACCTGCTCAACCTCGTCGGCCTCGCCGGCTACGAGCAGAAATATCCGCAACAGCTGTCCGGCGGCATGCAGCAGCGCACGGCGATCGCGCGCGCCTTCATCCACGATCCGAAACTGATCCTGATGGACGAGCCGTTCGGCGCACTGGATGCGCTGACGCGCGAGCAGATGAATCTGGAGATGCTGCGGATCTGGCGCGAGAGCGGCAAGACCATCATCTTCGTCACGCATTCGATCCAGGAAGCCGTCTTCCTGTCCTCGCACTGCGCCGTGCTGACGGCGGGCCCGGCGAAGATGGCCGACTATTTCGCGATCGACCTGCCCTTCCCGCGCGACCTTCCGCTGAAGACGACCGATGCATTCGGCGCCTATGCGCGGCGCATCTATGCGAAGCTCGGGTTGGGGACGGCGTAATTCACCAAACGAAAATTCTCGTAGTGCCGTAGGGTGGGCAAAGCGAAGCGTGCCCACCATTGCCAATGAAGCGAGAGAACGTGGGCACGGCGCAAGCGCGCCTTTGCTCACCCTACGAGAGCGCGGCGCAATCGTGGCACCGCGTCCCTCGCGTCAGCTCTTGTTGCGCATCTTGCTGAGCAGATAGTTGTCGTAGAAGTTCTCCGCGATCTGCGTGTAGAAGAGCAGCTCCTTCATATACGCGTCGTGGCTCTCCTTGGTCCGCTTGAACAGGTCGCTCTTGGCGGCGAGTTCGTTCAGATGGTCCTGGGTCGCGTTGTAGCAGGCCTCCAGCACCGGCTGCGGGAACGCCTTCAGCTCGGTACCGCTCGCGATCAGCCGCTTCAGCGCAGCCGGATTCACGCTATCGTATTTCTCGAGCATCCAGGCACCGGCCGCCGCGCCCGCCTGGTTGACGATCGCCTGATATTGCTTCGGCAGCGAATTCCACTTCTCGTCGTTGACGATCATGTGCAGCATGGCGCCGCCTTCCCACCAGCCGGGGAAGTAGTAATATTTGGCGACCTTGTAGAAGCCGAGCTTCTCGTCGTCATAGGGACCGACGAACTCGACCGCGTCGATCGTGCCCTTCTCCAGCGCCGGATAGATATCGCCGCCCGCGATCTGCTGCGGGACGACCCCGAGCTTTGCCAGCACGTGGCCGCCCATGCCGGCGATGCGGAATTTGAGACCCTTGAGGTCGTCGACGGTCTTGATCTCCTTGCGGAACCAGCCGCCCATCTGGGTGCCGGAATTGCCGCAGAGGATGGCATGCGCCTTGAAAGGCTTGAGCGCCTCGTTGGTGAGGTCGGCGCCGCCGCCGAAGTGCCACCACGACTCCTGATGGCGATGGTTCATGCCGAACGGCGCACCGGTGGCATAGGCCAGCGCCGGCTCCTTGCCGATGTAGAAATAGAGCGGCGTCTGCGCCATCTCCACCGATGCGGTGCTGACCGCATCGAGCGCCTGGAGGCCGGGCACGAGCTCGCCCGCCGAGAAGGTCTGGATCTGGAATTTGTTGTCGGTGGCCTCAGCGACGTATTTCGCGAAGGTCTGCGCCGTGCCGTAGATGGTGTCGAGCGATCTCGGAAAGCTCGAGGTCAGGCGCCATTTGATCTCGGGCGCGCTCTGCGCGATTGCAGGTGCAGCAACCAGCGTGGCAGCGCCGGCGACGGCGCCGCCCCTGAGGAATGTACGGCGTTTCATGATGGTGTCTCTCCCTTGAACTCGGCATCGATGGATGGCTTGGGCCACGATCTTGGCGAACCGTTTGCCCGTTCCCGGAGCGGAGTTCAAGCTGCGACGGAAAAGACCGTACCGGCTTGCATCAGATACCGATGGAGGCCGGCCGGAGCCTGGCTCAAACCCGCACTTCTGCGCGGGACGCGCCGCTCAGCCGGCCGCTCGCCTCACGCAGCTGCGGCTTCCTCGTACAGTCCGGCGATGAAATCGCTGAACGTCGATGCAAGCGGCAGGACATAGCCCCACTTGTCGGACATGGCCTGCGCCAGCGTCCAGGGCTTCTCGTACTCGGCAACCTCGTGGTCCATGAACCAGATCCTGCCGAAATGGGCCTTGTCGATCGTCATGCAGATGGGATTGCCGCCGTGGTCGCTCATGATCCACAACAGCTCGTCCACAGTCGGCCATTGCGGCGTCTGACGCGTCCGTACCAGCGAGCACTCGTCGGACCGCAATCCCAGGACCTCCTGCACCGCACCCGCCCAGTCCCCCTGCGGCCAGTTGAACTCGGCCGATCCCTGATGATAGCCACCGGCGCAGGCCAGCAGGAAACGGCGATAATCGTCCGGCAACCGGCAGCCGATCGAGGTCTCGAAGGCTGCGAGTGCCGCCTCGGTCGGTTGCTCCGCGCCGGCATGGTCGATGCCTGCGATGAATCTTGCTAATTCCATACAGCCTCTCTCCGGCGCGGAAACGCGCATGCCCTTCGTCGCATCCGCCTTGCAGCGGGTTCGAGAAGGGTCAGGGCGAAAGGAGCGTTTCTCTCAGAGCAGCTTGGCGCTGACGAACAATGCGCGCACGGCGTTGGTCGCCTGCACCGCCAGCATAGCGTTGCCGGCGGCGCCTTCCAGGGCTGCGACTGCGTCCTCGTGCAGGGAGCGAAATTCCATCCACTCGACCGACTTGAAGTTGGTGAGGAATTGATAGGCCTGACCGACGGTCGCGATCGCCAACGTGTCACCGTTCAGCTTGATCTTGAACGTCGTGCGCAGCGGGGTTTCGGAACTTGATGGATCACTCATGGGCTGCTTCTGGGCGAGGACGGCTTAACGAAGGGGAAACGGCAGCCCCGCCGTCGCAGGCAAGGTCAGGAATTGGTGCTCGCGCGCTGCGAAGCGGTGGCCGTCCCGCGCAGGCTCGGCACCACGACCAGGCGGTTGAACTCGCCATTGTCGTAGGCTTTCAGGAAACGGTCATAGTCCTTGATCGAGACGCAGCCGTTGGAATCGCCGCGCGGCCCGAGCAAGTAGTTGTGCGTGAGCAGACCGACGCGGCCAAGCGCACTGGTGCCCTCAGTCGGCGTCATGCGCAGTGCCCGGACGCCGTGGAACAGCTTTTCGCGTGGCTTGAGCTCGTAGGTCGCCGGCGGCGTCGCGCCGACCATCCGCCGGTCGACGTGGTCGGGGTCGTCCATCAGCGCGCCCAGGCCGGAATGGGCCTCCAGCGCCACGCCGCTCGGCAGATAGACCGCCTTGGCCGAGATGTCGTAGACCGCGGTTCGCGAGTCGTAGCCGAGGGCGGCGAGATCCGGCGCCCTTGTCAGCAGCCCGCTATCCGGCGTCAACGAAGCCAGCTTGATCTTGTCGGTGAATCTTTCGAAGAAGTTGCGGTTGTCGGCCCTGGAACCGGTGTCGGCATAGGCCTGGCTGGAGGCGATCTGGGCGGCCAGATCTGCCTGGACCGGACGCGAGCGCGGGATCGGAATGGCGTCGGCACGCTGCGAGGGCCTCGCCTCTTCGGCTGCAGACTGTTCGTCATCGGACAGCATCGAGCGCCAGTCGTCGCCCTGGAGCCTCTGGGCGAGCATCGCCTTGGCATCTCGCAGCTTGAGCTGGACCGCATTCACGGCGGAGCGCTCGAGCGCCCGCAGGCCGAACTCGCGGGCCGGCGGGCTGCCGGAAGCCGACGCGAAACGGTCCTCGAACGAAGGAGCATTGGCCGGCGGCAACGCGGCGGAAACCAGCGGCGTCGAATCGCCGATATCAGAAACCCACGCAGCGGCGCCAAGCGCCAGCGCGACCGCTGCCACAGACAGTAGAATCGCCTCGGCCCGCCCGACACGGCGGCGCGACAACAGCCTCTCGGCGTTTGCTGCGTCGGAAACCATCAGATCCCCAAAATCGACCCCGGGGGTGCCCACCCCCACCCGGAGACTCTATACCAGCTACCACATTGGGAGCCAAAAGTTAGGCATAATCGCGGCCGGAAAACCTCCCAAAGGTATCCAATGACCGATCTCTTCGATCTCAACCGCTTTGTCCGGGCCCAGGACCCGATCTATCGCGAGGTCCAGGCCGAGCTGGCCCGGGGTCGAAAGCAGACTCACTGGATGTGGTTCATCTTCCCGCAGGTCGCAGGCCTCGGCCTCAGTGCCATGTCGCAGCGCTACGCCATCGGGTCCCGCGCGGAGGCTGAGGCCTATCTCGCCCATCCCGTCCTCGGGGCGCGCCTGATCGAATGCACGAGGCTCGTGCTCGCCGTCGAGGGCCGGACCATCAACGCGATTCTCGGCGCACCGGACGACGCCAAATTCCACTCGTCGATGACGCTGTTCGGCGCGGTGTCCGACGAGCCCGTCTTCGCTCAGGCGATTGCCCGATATTTTGCGGGTGAACGCGACGGCGCCACGCTCGAGATCCTGTCGAAGCTCGATAGGCCGGCGTAGCGATCAGCGCCCCTCGAAGACGGCTGCGCGCCGCTCGATGAAAGACTGGATGCCTTCCTTCGCATCCGCGCTGCCGAGCACGCGGTCGCGAATCCTGGGAATATAGGCGATCGCCGCTGCCTCGCCGCTTTCGACATATTTGGCTGCTGCTTCCTTGGTGACCTGGATACCGAGGGGTGCGTTGCACGCGATGATGGCGGCGAGCGCCATCGCCCGCTCGACCTGCTCTCCCGGTTGCACAACCTCCTGGACGAGGCCAATCGCGTGGGCTCGCTCGGCCGAGAACTCGTCGCACAGGAACAGGTGATACATCGCATCACCCCAGCCGGCGCGCGCAAGAAAGCGGAAATGTGCGCCGCCGAGTGGCGCGATGCCTCGCTTGGCCTCCAGCTGACAGAAGCGTGCATCGGAGGCAGCCACCACGATGTCTCCGGCGAGCATCAGCTCGATACCGATGGTGAACACGATGCCCTGCACGGCTGTGACGACCGGCTTACGGCAACGCTTGGCAAGGCCGAAAGGATCGACATTGCCCTCCTTGGTGCTGCGCTTCTCGGCGGAAGGCCCGAAGAACTTGGGCATGTCGAGACCAGCAGTGAAATCCCTGCCCTCGGCACAGATCACACCGACGCGGTAGGTGTCGTTGTCGTGCAGTTCGGTCAGCGCCTCAGACAATTGCTCCATCATCGCCGGGGTGAACGCATTCTTCTTGGCGGAATTGTCGATAACGATCTTGAGCACGTGGCCGTGCACTTCGGTGCGGATGTGTCCCTCGCTCATGCGTTTCTCTCCGAATGGGTTGTTCTCGCGAGCAAATCAAGCCGGCTGCGGAATCGCGGCGCGAATTGCGCTGATCCGCTCCGGCGTAAACACGCCGGAGTCCAGGAGCTGAAGAATGGAGAGCACGTCGCCCCGCGATCCCCAGCTTCCCTCCTGAATGATCTCGAAATTGACCCACCAGGTCGGCGACGGCGCTTGCATGCCGCAGGCGTCCGCGAGCCTGGCGAGGACGTTGCGTATCACCACGGCCCGCACCTCCGCCGGCCACGACGCATTCATCACCGCGATGTTGATCGTCATGATGTCGCGTGGGGCGTCCTGGTCCGACAGGAGGCGTCCGCCGATCGCCATGCAATCCGCCGGCAGGTCGTGAAAACAAACCTGGAATCCCATTCGCGCCGCCGGCGCGTGCTGGCCAACTTCCGGCTCGAGCACGGCGTCGGTCAGGCTTTCCGCCAGAATGCGGCGGTGCGCCAAGCTGAGCCGGCCAGCGGGCGCCGTCACGGTGATGATTGTCAAAGGCTTCCCAATCCTTCTCGACTATGACGATTGTCATATTCCAGTTTAGCTTGCCTATGTCAATCGTCATAGTCTAGAGGATGCTACGAAGCGAGAGACCATCGATGACCATCACCACGCGCGACAAGATGATCGCCGGCGCCGCCGATCTGTTGAGCCGGCGCGGCGTCAACGCTACCAGCATGCGCGACGTCGTGCGCCATACTGCGACGCCGCGGGGCTCGATCAGTCACCACTTTCCGGACGGCAAGCGGCAGTTGATCGCCGAAGCCGTGAGTTTCGCGGGCAAGCAGGTGTCCATCCCCCTGGAGAAAGCCATGAACGAGCGTGGCGTGATCGGCGGCCTCAAGGCTTTCATCGCATCATGGCGCCGCCAGCTGGAAGCCTCCGACTTCGAAGCCGGTTGCCCGGTGCTCGCTGTCGCCGTCGACCGTTATGTCGGCGAAACCCCGGAGAGGGACGACCAGGCTGCGCAGCAGCATCTGCTCGACCTCGCCGACGGCGTATTCGTCGATTGGCTGCAGATCATGCGCGCCGCCCTGTTACGCGAAGGATTGACTGCGGAACGCTCCGAACGACTCGCAACCCTCGTCGTCGCCTCGATCGAAGGGACGGTTGCGATGTGCCGCGCCAGCCGCAGCGCAGAGCCGCTTGATCACGTCCAACAGGAGCTGCAAGTCGTGCTGACGGCCGCTCTCAGCCAGGCAACCAGATAGATTGGATACGTCCCGATGGATTTGTCACGACAACGCGAACTCGCCCACCATCTCGCCACTTTGCGCCGCGAAGGGACGGCAACAAAGCGGCCTCGACGAGCAGCTCGTGCCACCGGACGCCGACACGGCGTACCGCGTCGCGCAGATGGTGGAGGAGGAGCTCGGCTGGGACGTCGTCGGCTGGAAGATCGCCGGCATGAAGTCGGGGCTCCAGCGCCAGCTTCGTATCTCCTCGCCGATCTATGGGCGGGTGCTCGCGCCGCTGATCATAACCTCGCCCGCAGAGGTCGAGCACGACCGGCAATGCAGCCCGATTCCGGAAGTCGAGTACCAGGCGCGTCTCGGTGCCGACCTCCCCCCGCGCGCCAAACCCTATACGGTGGACGAGGTCGGCGACGCCGTTGCTTCGCTGCATCCCGGCATCGAGCTCGCTGAATGCCGCTTCGTTCACGACGCAGCGTTTCCGCCAATGCCCGCGATCATGGCCGACGGCTCCGGATCGGGAACCATCGTTCTTGGAGAGCCAATCGCCGATTGGCGCAGCCGCGACATTGCCAATCAGGAGGTTATTCTCACTTGCAACGGCGTCGAGAGACGCCGCGGCACAGCCGCGGAGGCCATCGACAATCCCCTTGCGCCGCTCGCCTGGCTCGCCAACGAGCTGTCGCGAACCGGCATTGGTCTCAAGGCGGGCCAAACCGTCAGCACGGGCACGCTGACCGGCATGCTGCGGCCGAAACCTGGCGAAACATACATCGCCGATTTTGGTCCACTGGGATCGGTAAGCGCGACCTACAGCTGAGGCGGGGACCGCTGGCACAGAGCATAAACCCAAGCTTAACATCAGCAACCTATCGTCCGGGCAATATAGTTTTCCGTTTTGCCGGACAGATCATGAAAATCGGTACGCTCCTGACCAGCGCCATCGTCTCGCTCTCGACCGTCGGCGGCGGCCTCGCCGTCTACGTCGCCGTGACCAAGTACCAGACGATGGAGCGGATCAGCGAAGCCGAAGGCCGGCTGGCGATTGTCCGCGCCGTCAGCGACATTCCGCGTTACCTCAATCCCGAGCGGGGCTTTTCCACCAACATCCTCTATGGCCCCGCCACTGTCGACCCCGCCCAGCTTGCCGAGCAGGACAGGCTGCGCAAGGCAACCAACGGCGCCCGCGACAAGATGAACGCGCTGCGCAAAGAGTTGCCCGGCCCATTCGACGACGGCAACGCCATCGGCGGCAGCATCGACGCCATCAACTCGAAGTTCACCGGTCTGCGCGAGGCGATCGACAAGGCCATCGCGGGGCCTGCGGACGCGCGCAAGGACGCGGCCCGCAAGGTCGTCGCCGACAATGCCCTGCTCAACGCCGACGTCACCGCGCTGCTGAACGAGCAGGTTCGCCGCATGGCGCTTCTCAATGGCGATGCCTACCGCCAGGCCAATTACGCCAACATCGCCATGACGCTGCGCGACATCGGCGGCCTCAATGCCAGCGTGCACAAGAACCTCGTCGGCGGCAAGAAGGTCGCAACCGACGCCGAGAAGGCTGACGTCGCCCGTATGCAGGGCCGCAGCGACCAGATCGTGATGGCGCTGATGGAGCTGCGCGGCAATCCGGCGACCCCGGCCAATGTCGGCGCGGCGCTGGAGACGATGAATTCGCGCTACGTCGAGGAGTTCGGCCGCGAGCTCAAGATGGTCAAGGACGGTGCCGTCAGCGGCAAGTATGAGCACGACGTCGACACCTATTACGCGGCGTCGCAAAAGGGTCTCGGCTCCATCATCGGTGTTCGCGATGCGTTTTACGACAACGCGGAGGAGATCCTCGCCGGCGCTTCCTCGGCGGCGCGCACCAGCTTCATCATCGCCCTTGGCGGCCTTCTCGCCGTGCTGATCGCCAGCGCCGGCCTGATCGTGATGGTCCGCCGCCGCGTCTGCGCCCCGATCGTCGGCTTGACGACGCGCATGACGCAGCTTGCCGATGGCGACGTCGCCGGCGAGATCCCCGGCGCCCAGCGCTCCGATGAGATCGGCGCGATGGCCGCGGCGGTTCAGGTCTTCAAGGACAACATGATCCGGGCCGACCGGCTCGCCGCCGAGAAGCAGGCTGAGAACGACGGCAAGATGCGGCGCGCGCAGGCGCTCGACAGCCTCACGCGAGCCTTCGAGGCCAAGGTCACCGAGCTCGTCGGCGGCCTGTCCCAGGCCTCGGCGACCATGGAAAGCACCGCGCAGTCGATGACCTCGACGGCGGCGCAGACAAACAGCCAGGCCGCGGTGGTCGCCGCCGCCTCCGAACAGACCTCGAGCAACGTGCAGACCGTCGCCAGCGCCACCGAAGAGCTGACCTCCTCGATCGCGGAGATTGGCCGTCAGGTCGCCCAAAGCACCGAGATCGCCGCTCGCGCCGTCGACAACGCGCGCCGCACCGGCGACACCGCCCGCGCACTCGCCGAGGGCGCCCAGAAGATCGGCGACGTCGTCACGCTGATCCAGAGCATCGCCGAACAGACCAACCTGCTCGCGCTGAACGCGACCATCGAGGCCGCCCGCGCCGGCGATGCCGGCCGCGGCTTCGCCGTGGTCGCCTCCGAAGTGAAGTCGCTGGCCGGCCAGACCGCCAAGGCCACCACCGAGATCTCCGAGCAGATCACGGCGATCCAGACTGCAAGTGACGAGACCGTGGCCGCGATCCGCAACGTCGCCGACGTCATCGGCGAGATCGACCAGATCGGCACCGCGATCGCCGCCGCGATCGAGGAGCAGGGCTCGGCCACCAAGGAGATCGCCCGCAGCGTCCAGGAGGCCGCCCGCGGCACCCAGGAAGTCAACAGCAACATCTCCGGCGTGCAGCGCGCCGCCGACGACACGGGAGCCGCCGCGAGAGAGGTGCTGGGCGCCGCCGAGCAGCTCTCGACACAGTCGCGCGATCTCGCCGGACAGTTCGACCGCTTCCTCGGCGAGGTCAGGGCCGCTTAAAGCGTGATCCGGAAAAGCGCGCAGCGGTTTTCCGAAAAGATCATGCTGAAACAACAACCTCAAGCGCGATGACGGTTCATCCCGGTCGCATCGCGCTTTAGTAAGGCGGCGCCTTTCGCGCCCGCTGCGCTTTCGCTGCCTCGATCCACCACAAGAGATCGTCTGCAAAGCGGGGGAACGAGCGTTCCAGCGCCTTGCCGCCCTCGCCGATCGGCTCGGCGTCCGCCGACAATGTCTGCGCGATCGGACCGACGCCGATGGTGCTCGACACCACCACCATGCCCATCTCCGAAAGCGTGCCGTGCCAGGCCGTCGCCGCGCGTGCGCCGGACAGTCGGCCGGCGGAATAGCTCACGATCGCGGCCGGACGCCAGAACCACTCTTCGAGGAAGTGGTCGGTGAGATTCTTCAGGCCGGGCTGGATGCCCCAATTGTACTCGCCGGTGACGAAGACGAAGCCGTCGGCGCCGCGGATCTGCCCGGCCAGCTTCTCCAGCGCCTCGGGCGCTGCGCCCTTGGGATATTCCTTGTACATGCGGTCCAGCATCGGCAGGCCGATCGCCTTGGCGTCGATGAATTCGACCTCCTCCCCGCGGCCGCGCAGCCGATCAACGACAAAATTCGCAAGGCGGATGCCCATGCGGTCGGAACGGTAGGAACCGTAGAGAACGAGAATGCGATTGCTCATGGCCGGACGGTAGCACGAAACCGGCGCCCGTCCCTACTCGATTTGTCGGACTATCGTCCGCGACCGCGGCCCAGCGTTTGCGATGGCGACTCGCCGAACTGGACGCGGTAGCTTCTGGAGAAATCGCTGAGATGCCAGAAGCCAAACGCCAGCGCGACCGCCTTGACGCTATCGGCGCCGGCGAGAAGCTGCCGCCGCACCAGCCACAGCCGGCGCAGGCGCAAATAGCGGTGCAGGCTCATGCCCCGATAGCGGCGGACGACGTCGTGCATGGTGCGAACGGACAGCCCGAGCTTGCGCGCGATCTCATCGCTGTAGATCGGCTGCGACAAATCCTCGGTCAGCAGTGCGCGGATCTCCTGGAACATCCTGAAATTCCGCTCGTCGTTGGGGCCGAGGGTCCAGCGGGCCGAGACGACGCTTTCGAAGGCCTCGTCGACGGCTCCGAGCAGGGACTCCTTCATCGCCGCGCCCTTCAACGAAAGCTCCGGTGCCTCGGCCGGGTCGGACGCCTCGGCCAGCACCTCACGAACCACGGTGCGCAGCCGGTGCAAGCCGGCCGCTGAGACTTCAAAAATCTTGAAGCTCAAGAGCGTGGCCGGCCAGCCGCGGTCTCGCACCTCCGGCCTGAAAACCACCGAGGCGATTTGTCGCTGCACCTCCTCAACGGTGGTGTAGGCGGCGCCGCCGCTGCCAATGACCACGACCGGTCGGGTGCGCTGCGAGCCATTGAAGCGAACGGGCACGTCGAGGTCGTCCATCGTGAAGCCGATCGCCGTGCAATTCTCGACCAGCTGCGCATCGACCATTCGCGGAAACGTCCGCGTCAAATTCACGTCGCAGCCGGGCAACGACAGGATTGTCTGCTCAGCCGAAATCCTCCGTACGAAAGGCGTGAATTCGAAATTCAGCCCCCGTATGGCACTTCGAAATTCGTCGACGTCTGCGAAGCGGAATGTTTGGATTGCCAATCTCGGTACATCGTCAATGCTGTTCATGAAAACAGGAAACGCAACGTCGCATGGACGTGCGTCGGGCCGCGGCGCCGGTTCGTTTCCCCTTCGGTTTTCCGTTACCCCGAAAAGGATCAATCTTAACGTGTCCTGAGCAATTGGCGAGGAGCTCGTTGAAAGAACCAAGCGGACACGTCCTGTCCCGCCGAATTTCGATAGCGTTTCCGACCCAGCCGATGGTGCTCAAATACCCGGCCGTCGATATCAAGAATTCAAAATTAACGACTTTGAGGCGCAATAGCCGTCGTTTGATCGTCAAAGTTATTTCAATTTTCAGGCCCCTGCCATGACGGCAAATTCGCCTGCTGATGTTCTGGTCGAGTTGGAGGACGCGGTCGCAACGTGTCCGCTGGACCGCTGCGCACGCATTCTTTCCGGCATCATGCAGCTGCTCACCAGCAGCCGCGACCGGCCTCAGGAATTGCTCGCCAATGTGGTCGACGGCGTTCTGCTGCGGCTGACGGAGCGGGTTGAGGCCGGTGCGTTGATCGAGCTCAGCACCGCACTCGCGGAACTCGCGGTGGCTCCGCCGAAGACCGTGCGGCGTCTCGCCTCACACCGCGATCCGGAGGTGGCGTGCCCCGTCTTGCTGCGATCGCCGTCACTGTCCACCGCCGATCTCAAATCGATCGCGGCCTCGAGCGGTGAACGGCAGCAATGCGCGATCGCCGCCCGCGCGCCGATCGATCCGCCGGTGATCGAGACGCTGATCGAAGGCGGCTCTCGCAGCGTTTGTGTTGCGCTGATCGCCAATACGGAGGTACGATTCTCCGACGCCGCCTACGCCGCGCTGGTCGGGAAGTGCCTGACGGATGATGAGCTCACGAAGGCGCTGGCACTCAGGCCGGACACGCCCGACACGGTCATGCGAAAGTTGCTGTCGGCCTCACCGGCCCCGACATCCGGCACAGGGCCGAAGGCGACCGTCTCGCTTCAAGCGGTAGCGGCCGCGCAAATCGTCGCCAAGCTGCCCTGCGCGGCCGCCTATGCCGACGCGCGGCCGGAGATCGTCGCGCTCAACCGCATCGGCAAGCTCAACGATTCCACGGTGAACCGCTTCGCCATCCGCGGCGAGACCGCCAACCTCGTCACGGCGCTATCGGTGCTTTCGGGGGCTCCCATCGAAATCGTCGAGCATGTCATGACCGACGACGATTGCGAGGGTCTCGTGATGGCCTGCCGCGCCTCGCGACTGAACTGGCAGACCACGTTGGCCATCTTGGGCAATCGCTGCGGCAGAAGGCTTTCCTTCGCCGAGCGCGAACGCGCGCAGCACATTTTCGAGACACTGCTCCTGTCCACCAGCCAGTGGACGGTGCGTTGGGGGGAAATTGCCGCAAGTGCCAAGGAGAGCAGTCGGGAACATCGCGGCGCAAAGATGGGGATGAGCCGATGAAATTCGACGGTCGCAAAGCCGCTCGCGTGAAAATGGACCACAGGCAGCCGGTCAATCTCATGGGTTCGGACGGGACCTGGCGACGCAGCTGCGTCCTGCTGGACGTGTCGCAAAGCGGCGCCAAGATCGAGGTCGAGGGCACGCTCGACGTGCTCCAGGCCAAGGAGTTCTTCATGCTGCTGTCGTCGACCGGCCTCGCCTACCGGCGCTGCGAACTGGTCTGGATCGACGGCACCACGGCTGGAGTCCACTTCATTACGACCGACGGCAAGAAGAAACCTGCAGCCGTACCAGCGCCTGCGCAGACCGCGGTTCAGGACAAATAGATTCGAACATTCCACCTGGTGTTTGACATTCACGCAGTCGCAAAGTGTAGGTCAGATCGTGCAGCACGCGCCAACAAGATCCGGCCCGGTCGATGGTGACGGCGGCGTCCGTCAGACACGAACCGATCGCCCCTTTCTGCATGTGCTGGCCGACACGTCCGACAAGCTCTCGGGCGTCTGCTCGATCCTCCAAGAGAAATTCACCATTGCCGGCGAGCGACTCGATGCCGATTCCAGGCTGTCGCAGACGCCGGCCGCCATCGTCATCCGCGCGGAGCTGCGCGACGTCGACAACATCGCCGCGATCAAGAAGCGGGCCGGCAAGCTGGCGAAGGCCAGGAAGCGCATCTTCCTGCTCGAGCACGCCTCCCACGTCTGCATCTCGCAAGCCTACGCGCTCGGGGCGACGCTGGTCCTTCCCGGCACGGTCAGCCGGACCAGGCTGCTGGCGGCGCTGGCCGATCCGGCCGACGGGCCGTCCGCTTCGTCAGGCGACACGTCGCAACCGGACAACGCCGTCGAGACCGCCGCGACCGCGATCGCATCGATGTTCACGGCTGTGACCCTCGGCCAACCGCTCGACGTCGACGGCACCAAGGAAGCCGGTCGCCAGATTGCCGACCGTATCACCCGGCATGGCCTGACGGAGTGGCTCATGACGGTGCGGCGCCATCACGAAGGAACCTATCAGCATTGCCTGCTCGTGACCGGCGTGGCCATCGACTTCGGACTGAGCCTCGGCGTCGGCAGGGCCGACCTGGAACGTCTCTATTCGGCTGCCATGTTCCACGACATCGGCAAGGCGCAAATTCCGCTCGCCATCCTCGACAAGCCGGGCCGCCTTGATGCCGCCGAACGCGCGCTGATCGAAACGCATCCGGCCGCCGGTTACGAGTTTCTCAAGGGACACGACGGAATCTCGCCGGAGATACTCGATGCCGTTCGCCATCATCACGAATACCTCGACGGGAGCGGCTATCCCGATGCGCTCTGCGCCGAGAGCATTGGCGACATCGTGCGAATTCTAACGATCTCGGACATTTTCGCGGCGCTGATCGAGCACCGGCACTACAAGCCGACCATGCCGCGCGCGGAGGCCTACAACATTCTGTGCGGGATGAACGGGAAGCTGGAGAAGGCGCTGGTCCACTCATTCAAGCAGGTCGCGCTCACACGGTGAGCGCGGCAGACCGGTCTCGAACGCGGCCTAGTGAGTAGCGCGATGGCTGGCGCGGCGCGGGATGGACCGGCAGGCCAGCCCCTCGGCCAGCAGCTTCATGTCCTCGTGCCGGCCGCTGCGTATCAGCCGGCCGAACTCTTCGGGTGTGAAAGGAAGACTTGGATCGTCATCGATCTTGTGCCGGGGTCGCGGACCGAAGAACCGTCGAACCAGGCTAGCCAGCCGCCGCATGTCAATTCCCTCGCGCCAGCAACAAACCTCTCAGTCCGCGTATTGTTCCTCCTGCACCTTCGAGATTGCAAGAGGCCGCTTGGGACTCCGCACCAAAAAAAATTCCGCCAGAGAATAATCTCCTCCCGTCGTGCTAATCGGCAAAACCCACGTACCGCACGAACTCGTCGTTGTGCTCGCGGTCCGAGCGAACGACGTTCGCGGCAAAACTGTCGTCGGGATAGCCCATCGCGACGCAGGTCATGATGACCTCGTCCTCCGGAATCCCGGCGACCGCGCGCACGATGTCGGAACGCATGATGCCCTGTCCGTTGATCACGGAGCCGAGGCCGCGGTCCCATGCCGCGAGCACGATGCCGTAGCAGAGCGCACCGAGATCGAAATGGCAGACCGCGCCCGGATCGAGCACACGGTCGTAGGTCAGGACCAGCGAGACCGGCGCGTCGAACTGGCGGAAGCCGCGCAGCACCCAGTCCTGCCGCATCGGCTTGTCGTCGCGCGCGATTCCCATCGCGCCGAACAGCTTCTTGGCGATGTCGACCTGCCGCGTGCGGTGCACACCCTGGTACTCGCCGTGGCTGACGATGTCGCGCTTGACCTTGGCGCCACTGACCATCTCCTCCATGTTGCGGCGGCGAACCTCTTCCAGCGGGCTGCCGGTGAGCACGTGGACATGCCAGGGCTGGGTGTTCATCGACGACGGCGCGCGCTTGGCGCTCTCGATGATCGCCTCGATCACCGCGCGCGGCACCGGCTCGTTCCTGAAGCCGCGCACGCTGCGGCGCGACTGGACCAGCGTTTCGAATTCCACCTCGTGAACCTCCCTGCCAGTTCGTCCGGCGGTGCGGCGCCGATTGCCGACGCCGCGCGCAAAATCTATGCTGGCCCGCAAGCAAGACCAAGAATCCCGGAGGACCCGTCATGGCCGCGCCGCTCGATCCCGTCATCGCCCAGATCATTCCGCTCATGCCGATGCGCGATCCCGCCACGATGACGCCACAGAGCGCCCGCGATTCCTTGCGCGCACTGGCTGCCTCGCGCGCGGCCATACCGCCTCCGCCTGTCGATACCGTGCAGGACATCAAGGTGAGAGGCGGCGCCGGGCCGCTCGATGCCCGCGTCTATCGGGTCGGCACCACGCCGGCACCGACCGTGGTGTTCTTCCACGGCGGCGGCTGGGTCGCGGGCGACCTCGAGACCCACGACCGGCAGGCGCGCAACCTTGCGATCGAGACCGGCGCGGTGGTCGTCTCCGTCGACTATCGCCGCCCGCCCGAGACGCGCTTTCCCGGCGCCTTCGAGGACGCCTTCGCCGCAGTCGGCGATGTCTTCAACCGCGTCGCGGAATTTGGCGGCGATGCAAGGCGCCTCGGCGTCGCCGGCGACAGCGCCGGCGGCAATCTCGCAGCCACCACCGCCATCGCCTGCCGCGATGCCGGCATCAATCTCGCCGCGCAAATGCTGGTCTATCCCGTGACCGACGTTCTCGGCAGCTACGCGGACGCGCGCGAGAACGCGCGCTATCCCTCCCGCGCGGAGAATGCCGAGGGCTACTTCCTCACGCGCGCCACGATGGAATGGTTTTGCGGCCACTATCTCGCCGATCCCGGCCATGCCCCGGACTGGCGCGTCTCGCCGTTGCGTGCCGCCTCACTGGCGGGCGTCGCGCCGGCCATCGTGACCACCGCCTGGTTCGATCCCTTGCGCGACGAGGGCGCCGCCTATGCGCGGGCGCTCGAGGCCGCCGGCGTCCGCGTCAAGCATCACGAGGGGCCCGGCCTGATCCACGGCTATTTCGGCATGGGCGATACCTCGGACGTCGCACGCGCCGAAGCGCAGCGCGCACGGGCCGACTTCAAGGCGTTGCTCGCGCGGGGCGCCTGAGGAGGTGCTAGCCGCCAGTTGCCCGTTGCGCGTCGGTGTGCCCCCAGGTCTCGTCCCAGTCCTGACCGGCGGCGTCGACGACGCGGCCGTCGGCTTCGAAGAACTTGTTCGGCACCTGGAAGATCGCCAGGATCAAGGCTCCGTCCGGACACCAGGCGGCGTGGCGGCTGCCTGCCTCGCGCCAGATGAATTCGCCGGCCTTGCATGCGATGCCCTCGGCCGGGCCTTCCTTGTCGACGAGCGCGCCTTCGATCACCCAGCTCTGCTCGACGCCGACATGCTCGTGATCGGGCAGTACCGATCCCGGCGCAAAGCGCATCAAGGCGGTCATCAGGCCCGTGCTGCGATCGAACAGCAGCGTCTTGGCCTCGCACCCCGGAAAGCGGGTCTTCTGCCAGTCCATGTCCTGGGGCCGAACCAGGTGGGAATGCCGATCGGCGGATCGTTCGACCTTCGGGATCGTGGCGTCCATGACGATGCTCCATCCAGCTAAGCTGATCGAAGCTAGCAGGATCGCCCGGCGGGGTCAGCGAGCAGTGCAACAAGGATGGACGGCCACCGACCGCGCTCGAAAAATCGGTACGTCGACCGGACGCCGTCCACTCATCCTGCTTGATTGCGCCATGATTCCCGGCTCCTATCTCCCGGCCATTTCTGGTTTCAGGAGACACCCATGATGAAGCGGATTTTCCTCGCAGCGATTGTTGCCGCCTTTGCAGCGGGCTCGGCATTCGCACAAGAAACCTGCGAGAGCAAAGCGATCGGCAAGGACGGCAAGCCGCTGGCCGGCGCCGCCAAGACCTCGTTCCTGAAGAAGTGCAAGGCGGATGCCTGCGCACCCAAGGCGGTCAGTTCCGACGGCAAGCCGCTCGCCGGCGCCGCCAAGAACAGCTTCATGAAGAAGTGCGAAACCGGCGCGTAAGCGCAGGGAGTTGGCTGCTTCTTTGGCGAACAATCGCTCCACGAACTCGTCATGCCCGGGCTTGTCCCGGGCATCCACGTTCTTCGTGCCGCGCGAAAAATCGTGGATGGCCGGGACAAGCCCGGCCATGACGGAGGGATTTAATCCCGCCTGAACCGATAATCGAACGCATCGCCCAGCGGCCTGATCCATCCGACCGTCGGCGCCGGAAAATGCACCGGCAGGATCAGCGTGTCGGTGTCGGCAACGGAAGCAAAAAACTTTCGCCGCGACACCGCTGACTGCGTCGGGTCCCAATCCGGCATCGCCGACCAATCCGGCTCGCGGCACTGGATCTGGTGATGCATGAGATCGCCGGCGACCACCGCGCGCTGGCCTTTGGAGAATATGTTCACGCAGCAATGGCAGGGCGAATGCCCCGGCGTCGGCGTCAGCGTGACGGTGTCGTCGAGCGCGTAGTCGTCATCGACCAGCAGCGCCTGCCCGGCCTCGACGATCGGCAGGCAATTGTCGCGAAACACGGTCCCCGGCGGATTGTTGCCCTTGGCATGCTCGGCTTCCCAGGCCGCATACTCGCCCTTGTGGAAGACGTATTTCGCGTTCGGAAACGTCGGCACCCAGCGGCCGTCGCGCAAACTCGTATTCCAACCGGTGTGGTCGATGTGCAGATGCGTGCAGAAGACATAGTCGATCTGCTCGAAGCCGATGCCGAGCGCGAACAATTCGTTGCGCCAGCGTTCCTTGCCGGGAAAGTCGAACGGCGGCGGATGACCCTTGTCCTCGCCGGTGCAGGTATCGACCAGGATCGTGTAGCGCGGCGTCCGCACCACGAAAGTCTGATACGTGATGACCATCATGCCGCGCGCGGCATCGAACACCTCCGGCTCCATCGTCGGCAGATGGCGGGCGAACACGCGCTCGTCATAGGCCGGGAAGAAATCCTGCGGCCGCCGCCACGGCCCTTCCCGCTCGATCACCGCGTCGATGGTGATGTCACCGATCCGAAGCTGCTTCACGGTGTTCGCTCCCTTTTTGCCAAAGCGTAGCGACCGGACCGGGAGCATTCAAGACGCCGCATGCAGGGGCCTGCCATGCGCGGAGTGCCGCAAATCAACCTCAAATACTGGAGATATTGATCGTGGAATGAGGAATGTCCGGTGGGCAAATTGAGAGTGACCGCGGCAATCATGGTTGCCGTCGCAGCTGGCATCTACATCAACAACACCAGCCTTCTGGCGCCGCATCAGGACGGCAAGCCGGTGCTGCTCGCCCATCGCGGCATAGCGCAGCGCTTTGACGAGCGGGACCTGGATAACGACACCTGCACCGCCGCGCGGATGTTGCCGCCGGCGCACGACTACCTCGAGAACACGCTGCTCTCGATGCGCGCGAGCTTCGAGGCCGGTGCCGATGTCGTCGAGCTCGACGTGCACCCGACCACCGATGGCGAGTTCGCCGTCTTCCACGACTGGACGCTCGACTGCCGGACCGACGGCAACGGCGTCACCCGGGCGCAGACCATGGCAAAGCTCAAGACGCTCGACATCGGTTACGGCTACACCGCCGACGGCGGCAACACCTTCCCGTTCCGCGGCAAGGGTGTCGGCATGATGCCGGCATTATCGGAGGTGTTCGCGGCCTTCCCGGACAAGAAGCTCCTCATCAACGTGAAGAGCCGCGACCCCGACGAAGGCGAGAGACTTGCCGGCGTGCTGAACGCACTGCCGGCCGAGCGGCGCCGGACCATCATGGTCTATGGCGGTAACGAGCCGATCGAAGTGATCCGTCGCCTCACCCCAGACGTCCGCACAGTCTCGCGTGGGGCTATCCGGAGCTGCCTGACCCGCTATATCGGTTATGGCTGGACTGGCCTTGTCCCGGCAGCCTGTCGCAATGCGATCGTGCTGGTGCCGATCAACGCCGCTCCCTGGCTATGGGGCTGGCCTGATCGTCTCCTCGCACGCATGAACGCAGTCAACAGCGCCGTCTTTGCGCTCGGTCCCTACAGCGGCGGCGAGTTCTCCACCGGCATCGATACGGCGGAAATTTTCGCGCGGTTGCCGCAAGGCTATTCCGGCGGCATCTGGACCAACGAGATCGAGGCAATCGCCAAGATCGCAGGCAGCAGCCGAGATTAGCTCCGCAATCCCGGCGCCTCCTGCCCGGTGCGCGCGACATATTCGGTGTAGCCGCCGCCATACTGGTGGATGCCTTCCGGCGTCAGCTCCAGCACGCGGTTCGACAGAACGCTGAGGAAATGCCGGTCGTGCGAGACGAACAGCATGGTGCCCTCGAAATCCGACAGCGCCGTGATCAGCATCTCCTTGGTGGCGAGGTCGAGATGGTTGGTCGGCTCGTCCAGCACCAGGAAGTTCGGCGGATCGAACAGCATCTTGGCCATCACGAGGCGCGCCTTCTCGCCGCCCGACAGCACCCGGCAGCGCTTCTCGACGTCGTCGCCGGAGAAGCCGAAGCAGCCGGCGAGCGCGCGCAACGAGCCCTGCCCGGCGGTCGGAAATGCATATTCGAGCGACTCAAACACCGTCTGCTCGCCGTCGAGCAGGTCCATCGCGTGCTGGGCGAAATAGCCCATCTTGACGCTGCCCCCGAGCGCCACGGTGCCCTGGTCCGGCTCGCTCGCGCCGGCGACCAGCTTGAGCAGCGTCGACTTGCCGGCGCCGTTGACACCCATCACGGCCCATCGCTCTCGCCGGCGGATCATGAAGTCGAGGCCGTCATAGATGCGCTTGCTGCCATAGCCCTTGTGCACGTTCTTGAGCGCGACGACGTCCTCCCCCGAGCGCGGCGCCGGCAAAAAGTCGAAGGCCACGCTCTGGCGGCGGCGCGGCGGCTCGACCCGTTCGATCTTGTCGAGCTTCTTCACGCGGCTCTGCACCTGCGCGGCATGCGAGGCACGCGCCTTGAAGCGCTCGATGAACTTGATCTCCTTGGCCAGCATGGCCTGCTGCCGCTCGAACTGGGCCTGCTGCTGCTTCTCGTTCTGCGCCCGCTGCTGCTCGTAGAATTCGTAATTGCCGGTATAGGTGGTGAGCGAGCCGGAATCGATCTCGATCACCTTGGAGATCACGCGGTTGATGAACTCGCGGTCGTGCGAGGTCATCAGCAGCGTGCCTTCGTAATCGTGCAGGAATTTTTCCAGCCAGATCAGGCTTTCGAGATCGAGATGGTTGCTCGGCTCGTCGAGCAGCATCACGTCGGGACGCATCAAGAGGATGCGCGCCAGCGCCACGCGCATCTTCCAGCCGCCGGAGAGTTTTCCGACGTCGCCGTCCATCATCTCCTGGCTGAAGCCGAGGCCGGACAGCGCTTCGCGCGCACGGCCATCGAGCGCATAGCCGTCCAATTCCTCGAAACGATGCTGCACCTCGCCGTAGCGCGCGATGATCTCGTCCATCTGATCGGCCTTGTCGGGATCGGCCATCGCGGCCTCGAGCTCGCGCAGCTCGGCCGCAACCTCGCTGACGGGGCCTGCGCCATCCATCACCTCGGCCACCGCGCTGCGGCCGCTCATCTCGCCGACGTCCTGGTTGAAATAGCCGATGGTGATGCCGCGATCGGTCGAGACCTGCCCCTCGTCGGGCAACTCCTCGCCCGCGATCATCCGGAACAATGTGGTCTTGCCGGCGCCGTTCGGCCCGACGAGGCCAATCTTCTCGCCCTTATTCAGGGCGGCGGAAGCTTCGATGAACAGGATCTGGTGGCCGGCTTGCTTGCTGACGTTGTCGAGGCGGATCATGAGGTCTTTTTGGGGGGATTTTTGCGTTGCAGCGTCATAGGCCATACCGGCTTCCAGGGGAAGCCCGGGACCAGTGCACCACCCCGGCCGCAATACCGTCGTTCAAACCGCAGCTTTGGGGATCATAGACCCCCGATGACCTACCTCTTGGTGGTCGAGCCGCCGCCCGGTCTTGACGATCGTCACTTCTTGAGGATGCCGGTATTGGTATTTCCGAGCTGCTGGATAGCAGCGTTTGCGGCGGGCGTGCTGTAAGTCGGTCGAGATCCACCGCCTTCCTGATCAGAAGGGGTAGCGCCGGGTCTTGCGCCCGTCGTTCCCCGGTTTTTTGCATTGAGCGTGTTGGGGCCTGGCGAGCCGCCAGTTCCGCTGAGCGTCGTCCCATTCGAGAGCGTCGAGCCGCCCGCGCCGCTCGAACCAGCCGCACTCGCGCCGCCGCCGGATGAAGAACCGCCTGAAGAGGAGCCTCCCGAGCTTTGCGCCATGGAGACCGAAATGGTGCCCAGAAGAATGGTCACGACCGCCGCCAGAAGCCTCATTTATGTCCTCTCCCTCGATCCGTTGCCAGCTCCGGAAGCGCTGGGTTCCTGGTGATGAAGTCGCGCAGCGCACAGCTCCTACCGACGGCGAGCGATCCATGCTCCGGCCAGAAAAGCAACAAGCAAAGACACCAGAGGCGCCTTCACTGTCACCTCGCGCAACTGGTCGGCCCATCGCTTCACCGAACCCGACGAGGGCGAGTGGAGCTGCCGGCTGGAACCGCCTCTTTGCTCTCCGGAACCCGACAGCGGGCTCGAAGCCTGCTGTATGCCGCCCTGATCGTCCGTCAGCCCGGAGGCTTCTGTCATCGCCGCGGCTTCCTTCATGTCCATGGGCGCGCTCCAATCTGGTGCGGTTGCGGAACAACGACTTGATCTCGGGTGCCCGTCCGGCTCTGCTGACAAGCGCGTTGGGAACCAATGGGAGCAGCTATGGCGGCGGCGTTCATGCGAACTATATGGTTTCGTCGAAGCCCCTGCCGTACCGCTCCCTTGAAGAAGCCCTTGCTCATCCTTCTGTTCCTCGTCATCGCACCGCTTACCGCATCGGCGGCGAGATATTTCTGGCTGGGCGATGGCCGCCAGAATTGGCAAACGGCCGATCGGTCGAGCGCGGGGCTTCTGACCGCCGCGGCCGATCATCGCGAAGCCGTCGTACGGGTATTCGGGGCGAGAACGGTGAGATGGCGCAGCATCTTCGCAATTCACACCTGGATCGTCGTAAAGGAGAAGGATGCGGCGACCTACACCCGGTATGACTACACGGCGTGGGGCGAGCCGATCCGCACCAACGGCTTCGCTCCGGACGGGCGGTGGTTCGGCGCTGCGCCGGAAACCATTGTGGCCGTAGATGGAGAGCGCGCGGAGGCGCTCATCCCGAAAATCAGAGATGTGATCGAAAGCTATAAGTTTCGATCCTATGGAGATTACAGCGTCTGGCCTGGTCCCAATTCGAACACCTTCGTGCAGGCCGCACTCGACTCCGTCCCTGAGCTCCGAGCCGTCCTGCCGCCGACCGCGATCGGCAAGGACTTCCCGTACACCGGTAGATGGTTCGGCGTAACAGCGTCCGGCACAGGCATCTATGCTTCACTTGGCGGATATATCGGCTTTTCGATCGGCTGGGTCGAAGGCCTGGAGATCAATTTCTTCGGCGCCGTGCTCGGCTTCGACATCCGGCGCCCGGCGCTCAAACTACCTGGCCTCGGTCGCTTCGGGGTAACTCCGGGCCTGTAGGAGCGGGGATTCTGCGTAGCTTCCGGCGGACGGCGCCGCTGTCGCCTTCAGAGCGCACGCAGGCTCATATTCATCCAGTCCCGCTTCGATGTCCGCTTTTTGCCGATAAGCGGCTCAGTCTCGATGAGGGCACGTCCTACGCCCGCCGCATCAGCTTGAGCGAGGCCGCGAGGCGCAGGCTCCGCTTCCCGGCGAGTGCGATGCCTTCGAGCTCGCCGCTGTCGGCCGTGCACGTGCCGGAGAAGCCGATCCCGACCTCGAAGCCGCCAAACACGGGGTTCTCGCCTTTCGCCGGCGTGTGCTCCTGGTTCAGCATCTCGCCCTTCCAGCGGCCGTCCGCCGAGGAGTAAGAACCGAGATAGTAGAAGAACGCATCGCCGCCGAGGATGCGGCCATCGATCAGGAGCATCACGCCGGACAGTCCGGCATCGACCCCGTCGAGCGCGCGCAGGCTCATCCCATAGAGCCCGTTGGCGATGCCGCCCGGCCCAATCGTGCCGCGCGACGGCAGCGCCCCGTCATCGAGCCGCGTGAGATTGGCCCAGAACCTGGCGCCCGGCATGGTATTCGCGCCGCCCTCGAGACGGATCTGGTTGCCGTAGAGGCGGCCGCGCGCCCCGATCGAGGCGACGTCCGCGCCGAGCAGCGGCATGTAGTTTGGATCGTGGTTATGCCGCTCGGTGATGACCTCGGCGATGATCTCGCCGTCGCGCTCGAGATAGGTGCCAAGATGCGCAAAGCCCGAATTGCCGCCCAGCATCTTGCCGTCGTGCAGGCACATGATGCTGCAGCCGAACGCATCGTTCACGCCGTATTCAACCTTGTAGAGCCCGTCCAGCAACGCCTGAACCCGCAAAATGGAAAAAGGGAATGCGGGCTACCTAGCATCGTTGCCGCATTGAAGCCACCGGCTTTTCCGCGCAGGGCCGGTGCCGGAACGCTCAGCGCCATGGTGCCAGTATGCCCCTGTTTTGCGCGACGGGTCAAATCGATTTCGTAAAATCAGCAACCCTGTGATTTCAGTGGCTTGGCTACTGTGCATGGGGTTGTTTTTCGACTTTTTGCGTCCGGCTCGCGGAAAAGGCCCCTCACGCGTCAATGACGCTTGAAGTACTGCACCTCGCGCTCGTGCTTCTCGGCGGCTGCACGGCTCTTGAACGTACCGAGGTTGCGACGCTTGCCGGTCTTCGGATTCACCTTGCGTGAATAGAGGCGGTATTCGCCCGATGCCAGTTTGCGGATCATGATCGCGCTCCGTTTTGTCCGGACGTCAACGACGTACGCGCGAGCCAGGTTCCGTCAGGTCCCGGCCCTGATCAGAAGCACAGCGTGGTGACGAGCTTGCCCTGCTTGTCCTTGATCGCGTAGGGACAGCGAATGCGCTCCAGCGCCTTCTTCGCGTCCTCATCGCCGAGCGCCGCAGCGCGCTCGTAATAGGCCTTCGCGGCGTCCTTGTCCTTGGGTCCGCCGCGGCCTTCCTGCGCGAAGGCGCCCATCCGCTCCAATGCGCCGGGATGGTTTTGTGCCGCCGCCTTTTCGAACAGCGCACGCGCCGCGACGTCGTCCTTCGCACCCCCCGTGCCTTCGGAGAGCATCAGGCCGAGCTGGTACTGCGCTTCCGCGTTGGTCTCGGCAGCCTTGCCGAGCAGCGCGCGCGCCTGCGCGGGATCGGCCGGCGCGGCGCCACCTGCGCCGCCGAGCGCGGCGAGATTGCTGACGCCACGGGGGTTGCCGGCCTGCGCCGCCTTCTCGAACAGCTTTCGCGCTTGCGCCTCGTCCTTGGCAACGCCCGCGCCGGTGGCATAGGCCACGCCGAGTTCGACCATGGCCGCGCTCGATCCCTTGTCGGCGGCCTTGCGCCAGGCTGCGATCGCATCTCCGGTCTGCCTGTTGGCCGCATAGGCGCGGCCGAGCGCGAACATCGCGCGCCGCGAGGATGGCGCGGCCTGCTTGCAGAACCTGATAGCGGTTGGAATGTCGGAGGCCGCAATCTCCGCCATGCCCTTCACGTCGGCCGGCTTGTCGGGATCGCTGGGATCGGCAGCGACCCGGTCGCACAGAACGAGATCGGCCGATTGCGCCTGCGCCGTCAGGGGCACGGCGAGCGCGAACAGCATGGCAAGGAGGTAAGTCCGCATGATCGCCACGTTGCGTCTCCGTCCCGGCAAATTCAAGGCTCGAGTCCCGATTGGCGCAGCACGGGCACGACATCAGGCGACGCCAGATAGCGCAGCAGCCGGTTGGCGGCGTCGGCATGTTTCGCATTCGCCATGCGGCCGGCGGAGAACACGGCCGGCGTCTGCAAATCGTGCGGGATCGGGCCGACGACCTCGATGCCGCCAACCTGCTTCAGCTCGCTGATCTGCTGCACGGCGAGGTCCGCCTCGCCGGTCACGAGCCGCTCCGCCGTAAATCCCTGCTCGACGACGGTGGCCCTGGCGTTGATCTCCGCCGCGATCCCCATCCGCACGATCAGCTCGGCGAAGTATACGCCGCTCGCACCGAGCCGCGAATAGGCGACGGACCGCGCTGCGAGCAGGGTCGCGCGCAGCGCCGCTTCGCTGCCGATGTCGGGGTGCGCCTGCCCGGCCCTCACGGCGATGCCGACGAAGGACCGCGCCAGATCGGCCGCACTGCCGCCAATCACGCGCCCCTCGCCGATCATCTCGTCGAGCCCCTCGCGGGTGAGGATGACGAGGTCGGCGGCCTCGCCCTCGCGCAAGCGCTTGAGCAGCGCCAGGGTCGGCGCGAAATCGGCCTCGACATGGATGCCCGTCGCAGTCTCGAAGGCGGAGGACAGGCTGCGCATCGCGCCCATCAGGCCGAGCGTCGACAGCATGCGGACATTTTCCATGAGCGGTTCCTGGCGCGATCAGGCGCGATGCATCAGCTTGAGCGCGGCGGTCAGGCGCAGGCTGCGCTTGCCGGCAAGCGCTGTCGCCTCCAGCACCGCCTGCTCCGCATCGTAGCTGCCGGAGAAGCCGATGCCGACCTCGTGGCCGCCGAAGATCGGGTCGTCCTTGGCCGGCGTGTGCTCCTGGTTGAGAATCTGGCCCTTCCAGCGGCCGTTCGCGGCAGTGTAGCTGCCGAGATAGTGGAACGACGCGTCGCCGCCGAGGATGCGGCCCTGGTTGAGCAGCATCACGCCGGTGAGGCCTCCGTCGAGACCGTCGAGCATCCGCAGATGGATCGAGTAGAGACCGTTGGCGATGCCGGCCTCGCCGATGCCGCCGGCGATCGGTACTTCGTCCTCCGTGATCGGCGTCATCACCGATTGGAAGGGCACGCCAGGCAACTCCTTCAGCTCGCCCTTGAAGCGATAGAGATCGCCGTCCGCCCAGCCCTTCGCGATCAAGGTCGCATCGTCCGTGCCCGCCATGGCGCGGTAGCTCGGATCCGGGTTATGGCGGACGGTGTTGATCACGACGTCCACGCCCTCGCCGGTCTTCACGTAGGTGCCGATATGGGCGAAGGCCGAATTGCCACCGAGCATCTTGCCGTTGCCGGCATGCATCACGCTCCGGCCGACGGCATCGCCGAGCTGAAATCGCACCTTGTAAAAGCCTTCAAACACCAGCCGTGCCCCGGCCCTGCGCGCATCCTGGAGCACTCTATCCCGCTTTCGGCGGCAATGGACAAGTTTCGCGGAGCCGCGGTCGGCAGACACGGGAACGGCCGTCATTCCAATGCAAAAATCCGCCGGAGCCTTGCAGCTCCGGCGGATTGAGACCAACCCGGGCCAGCCCCCAGCCCGGGCCGGGAGGATCTTAGGCCGCGGCCTTCTTGTCGGTCGGCACGGACGCGATCGTCTTCAGGATCTGCGAAGCGATCTGGTAGGGGTCGCCTTGCGAGTTCGGACGGCGGTCTTCCAGATAGCCCTTGTAGCCGTTGTTGACGAAGGAGTGCGGAACGCGGATCGACGCGCCGCGGTCGGCAACGCCGTAGCTGAACTTGTTCCACGGCGCGGTCTCGTGCTTGCCGGTCAGACGCTTGTCGTTGTCCGGGCCGTAGACGGCGATGTGGTCCATCAGGTTCTTGTCGAAGGCGGCCATCAGCGCCTCGAAATACTCCTTGCCGCCGACCGTCCGCATGTACTCGGTCGAGAAGTTCGCATGCATGCCCGAGCCGTTCCAGTCGGTATCGCCGAGCGGCTTGCAGTGGAATTCGATGTCGATGCCATACTTCTCGGTCAGGCGCAGCATCAGGTAGCGAGCCATCCACATTTCGTCAGCGGCCTTCTTGGAGCCCTTGCCGAAGATCTGGAATTCCCACTGGCCCTTCGCGACTTCCGCGTTGATGCCTTCATGGTTGATGCCGGCAGCCAGGCAGAGGTCGAGATGCTCTTCGACGATCTTGCGGGCGATGTCGCCGACGAACTTGTAGCCGACGCCGGTGTAGTACGGGCCCTGCGGCGCCGGATAGCCGTATTCCGGGAAGCCGAGCGGGCGGCCGTCCTTGTAGAAGAAGTATTCCTGCTCGAAGCCGAACCAGGCGCCGGCGTCGTCCAGGATGGTGGCGCGCTTGTTGGACGGATGCGGGGTCTTGCCGTCGGGCATCATGACTTCGCACATCACCAGCACGCCGTTGGTGCGCGCGCCGTCCGGAAACACCGCGACCGGCTTCAGCACGCAATCGGAGCTGTGGCCTTCGGCCTGCATGGTGGAGGAGCCATCGAAGCCCCAGAGCGGAAGCTGCTCGAGCGTCGGGAACGACGCGAATTCCTTGATCTGAGTTTTGCCGCGCAAATTCGGAGTCGGCGTATATCCGTCGAGCCAGATGTACTCGAGCTTGTACTTGGTCATTGAGCCTCTCTGTAGATGATGCGAAAGGTTGGGGGCCTGGAGGCCCCCGCACGTTTTGTACCCGGCCATCATCGGCCGGCGCTTCCCAAGCATTTAACGTGCCAAAAAGCCGCAGTACGGGCGGTTTTCCACCGCGGCCCGGCCTCTCCGCGCTGCCGACGACTGACCCACTGCCCTGTGCGTCATAGCCGCGCACCCGTCACGCAAAGCTGCACCGCAAAATCCCGCGGAAAAGCCCGATTCTGGAGCAGCCGGAGTCGCGTCGCCGGTTGCCGACTAAACGCGCATCAGCGTCCGGCAATTTTCGCAAACGATCCGACCCCTGCCCCGCAACCTTCGGAATGGCCCATGCGTTGGTCAGAGGGATCGTGCCTTGGAGGATGCAGAAGGCTACGTGCCTATAAAGTAGGCGGAAACTGATTTCCTTTTCAGCACTTTCCAATCCGGTAAGAGCGGCCGATATGGGGATTTCAGTAACCACAATCGAACGAGTCGGGCGCACCATGGAGGGCCAAAGGCGCTTCGACCAAGGAGAAATCGCAATGATGAACAATGGTCTGAGTCACGGATCTGCGCAGATCTACCAGTTCCCCGTCGGCGGCCGTGCGGCCCTCGGGGGACGCCGTTATGGCGAGACCCGCTTTCCCGCCGATCACGCTGCGCTGCCCTCGAACGTCTCGATCTGCAGCGACAGCTGGTATCACCAGGATGCAGTCGACGAAGCCAAGCCGAAATGGGATCGCTGATGACTGTGGTTGGTTTGAAACCGCCTGCTCTCGCAGGTGCCTGGCGGCAAGTTCGAAAGGGTCGAAACAACGGTGTTTCGGCCCTTTTTGATTCTTGCCTGAACCATGCCGTTCAGATCACCGCGCAGGCCGTGGCCGGCCGCTTCAGATGCTTGACCGTGGTGGTCCCGGCCTTCCCGATGGTCAGCGTGATACCGGCTCCCGAATAGCGCGCGCCAGAGACCGCCAGCCGCTTGGCAAGCGTGACGGGCTCGCCGTCGATCTGCAGAAAGGCGCGCTTGTCGCCATCATAAAAACCAACGATGAACTGTGTACCATCGGCACAGCGATAGGTCCGGAACGTCTGCGCATCGGCCTGCCGGACGTGGCAAATTCCGCCCGCCAGCATGGTAGCCGCCAAAAGAATGGCCTTGTGGCAGCCCATGATCGCCCCCTCTAGTAGCCCTTCAGAACGCCCGTCGTGCGTCCAATGGAACATAACCCAAGCTGATCTCATGTCAGACTCCCCTGCCCGCCATCTCGCCCTGCAAGGCGCCAGCAATTTTCGCGATCTCGGCGGCTATCCGACCACCGATGGCCGCATCACGCGCTGGCGGCACATCTTCCGCTCCAATCATCTCGGCCAGCTCACCGCTGCCGACGTCGAGATCGTCCGCGCGCTGGGCGTCAGAAGCGCATTCGATTTCCGTGGCCTGGAGGAGCGCGCAGCCGGCATCTGCGTCGTGAACGAGATCACGGTGCATTCGCTGCCGATCGAGCCGACCGTCGTCGCCGCGCTGCGCGCCGAGATCGCCCGGGGCATGCTCACCGCGCCCGTGGCGCTCGAACTCATGCGCGAGTCCTATCGGAATTATGTTCGCCACAACACGCACTGTTTTCGCGCGCTGTTCGGCCATTTGCTGGAGGACCGCGCGCCGCTCGTGATCCACTGTACCGCCGGCAAGGACCGCACCGGCTTCGCCAGCGCGCTGATCCTGCACGCGCTGGGCGTGCCCGACGACGTCATTGCCGAGGACTACCTCTTGACCAACCGGCACTATAGGCGCGACGCCTCAAACGTCTCCGATCTTCCGGCCGATGTTCTCGACGCGATCGGCAGCGTCGAGACCTCGTATCTGGCAGCCGCTTTCGAAGCGGTCGGCAGCGAGTATGGCGATCTCGAAACCTATCTGCGCGACGGGCTCAAGCTCGGCGAAGCCGAGCGGGCCGCGCTCAAGGAGCGCTATCTGCAATCTTAGGCCCCCGCGCCGGGAGAACGATGATGCAAGACAAGATCCTGATCGTGACGGGCGCACTCGGCGCGCTCGGCAAGGTGGTCGCCGAGACGGCGCTGGCGCGCGGCGCGCGCGTGGCCGGTATCGATCACGCGCCTTCGCAAGCCCCCGCAAGCGCCGACCGCATCGAGATCGGCGGCGTCGACCTGTCCGACCCGGCGCAGGCAACGACGGCTGTTGAGACGGCGGCAAAGCATTTCGGCCGGCTCGATGCGCTGATCAACATTGCCGGCGGCTTCGCCTTCGAGACCATCGGCGACGGCGACGTCAAGACGTGGCAGCGCATGCATGCGCTCAACGTGCTCACCGCGCTCAACGCCTCGCGCGCGGCGCTGCCGCAACTCGCCGCGTCCAAGGCCGGCCGCATCGTCAATATCGGCGCGATGGGCGCGCTCCAGGCGGGCAGCGGCATGGGGCCCTATGCGGCCTCGAAGGCCGGCGTGCATCGCCTCACCGAGGCGCTCGCCAACGAATGGAAAGGCAAGGTCACCGTGAATGCCGTGCTGCCCTCGATCATCGACACCGCGGCCAATCGCGCCGAGATGCCGAAGGCCGATTTCTCCAAATGGGTGACGCCGCAGGAGCTCGCCGAGGTCATCCTGTTCCTCGCCAGCGACGCCGCGAGCGGCGTCACCGGTGCGCTGATTCCGGTAGGTGGACGGGTGTGATTTCGCTTTGATCGGATCGTCCGAACATCGGCTTGATTCAATCGGAGACGAGAAGGCACTAGACTAGCCGCAACTGATTCTCCGATCGGAACTCCCTTGGAAACCGCGCTTTACCTGCCTGTCAAACGCTTCCTCGAAGAGCTCGGCTTCACGGTCAAGGGCGAGATCGGCGGCTGCGATCTCGTCGGTCTCAGCGCCGGTGATCCGCCAATCGTGGTCATCGGCGAGCTCAAGCTTGCCTTCAATCTCGAGCTGATCCTGCAGGCGGTCGACCGTGCGCCGGCCGGCGACGAGGTCTGGATCGCGGCCAAGATGTCAGTGCGCGGCAAGGGACGCGAGAGCGATGCGCGCTACCGCAATCTCTGCCGCCGTCTCGGCTTCGGCATGCTCGGGGTGACCGATCGCGGCCAGGTCGAAGTGCTGGTGAAGCCGCCGACCGCTGCGCCACGCCGGGAGCCGAAGGTGCGCTCGCGGCTCGTCGCCGAGCATCAGCGGCGCCAGGGCGATCCCGTGCTCGGCGGCAGCACCCGTGCACCGATCATGACGGCGTATCGGCAGCAGGCATTGGCCTGCGCGTCGGCGCTTGCCGAGGGCCCGAAGCGCGTGCGCGAGCTGCGCGAACGCTGTCCTGATGCCGGCAAGATCTTGCTTAACAATGTGTATGGCTGGTTCGAACGCACTGAGCGGGGAATTTACCGGCTCACCGAAGCCGGAGACGCAGCTCTGAAACGCTGGCCTCAGCAACGTGTAGAGGTCGTCGCAGGTGCTGTGTCACCGCCATGACACCCGAACGGTGCATAGCTGAGCTGCCACGCCGATTTCATATTGCAATGCAACATTCAGGGCACTAGGTATCCCGGCATCAAAACGAGGCCGTTATGAGCGCAGACTGGAACACCAAATATGGCACGCGGCGCGTGCGCCACGATCCGCCCACCCTGGACGAGGCTATCTTCGCCGCCGTCGGCATCACCGATGATCAGGCGCAGCAGGCCGAGATCGCCGCAGCCTTGATGGGAATGCCGCTCGACGTTGTCCAGGCCGAGGTGAAGAAGCAGGCCCGCACCAACAGCCGCATCACTGCCACGCGCGTCATCGCCGGCGAACAGGGCGCGCAGCGCTCCGTGGTGGTCGAGCGCCGCGTCGTCCGCCGTTTCGGCAACGACAAGCGCACCGGCACCTGAGCGTTCATTTCACCACCCAGAATACGAAAGCGGACCGGCCATGCCGGTCCGCTTTTTGATTCGTGTCCGTTACCTTCAGGCTATGCGGCGCGACTGCCGTACATGCTCGAGATCAGCTTCCAGCAAGTGCTGTTGAAGCTGAGAAGAGCGCGCCCGGCCGTGAACGGCGACGCCGCAAGATCGGCGAGTTCGGCCTCAGGCGTCCTCGCGAGGTCGATCGTACCGGTCGATTCGCCGTGGCGGAAAGCCAGATGCGCCCCGAACTTCCTGGCGAGCGCCCGCATCGCGTGATTCTCGGCACCCGTGGTGATGCGCAGCTGCTTGTAGCCTTTCCAGCGCGCCTCCGCGATCAGGCGGCGGAACAGCACTGTGCCGACACCCTGGCGGCGCGCGGACGCTTCCACGCTGAAGGCGACTTCGGGCAAGCAATCATGTTCCGGCGGATGCAGCTCGGCCGCGCCGCGGACCACGCCATCGACGATATAGGCCACGATCACGGTGCCGTCCTCGGCGCAGCGGGCGGCGTAACGCTCGATGAAGCTGTCGTCGAGAAAGCCGTTGAAGCGATCATGTCGGCTGCCGGCATCAAGCCTCAGCAGATGATCACGCAGGAGCGGCAATTCTTCCTGCTGAATCAAGGTCCGTACATAGCCGGGAGCGGTGCGGACGGTCTCTTCAAGTACCACGTCAGAAACTCCTCTTGGTGTCCCTCGAGGAGGCGTTCGAATCCCTAGGCCTCCTATATTGTGCATCGCACCATAATTTTCAAGACGGAGACCTGCCCAAGTTAGAGGCAGCGAGAGCGACTAATTCGTTAATAAAATCAAAGTCCCGTAGTCTTACACGACCAGCTGCGTCTGGGTCACCACTGCAACCAGCTTGCCGTCCTCGGTTTCCAGCCGGGTGGTCCAGATCTGGGTCCGCCTGCCGCGATGAACCGGAGTGGCCGTGGCGATGACTGTGGTTCCCTCCTTGGCTCCGCCGATGAAATTGGTCTTGCTCTCCAGCGTGGTCGTGCCCTTGGCATCCTCGGGCAGATTGATCACGGTCGCCGCCGCGCCGACAGAATCGGCCAGGGCCATCACTGCCCCGCCATGAATGGTGTGGTGAAGGGTGCAGAGATCGGGCCGGACCGTCATCCGCGCCACCACGCGGTCCTTCTCGGCCTCGACGAACTCGACGCCCTTGAGCTCGGCGAACGGCATCTTCATCGCTTTAAGTTTCTCGAGCGGCGTCATCACATCTCCTCCCAATTGCTTGTTGTCTAAGGGTGAATTGCTTCGCGCGGCAAAGCAATGACCTCCGAGGTAATGGCGGTGCTGACATATGCGCCGCGTTCGCGCATATGCTCCCTCCATGCGCCACTTCCCGCCCCGCCGCGTCGTCTGTCTCACCGAAGAGACGGTCGAGACGCTCTATCTGCTCGGCGAGCAGGACCGTATCGTCGGCGTCTCCGGCTACGCCGTGCGCCCACCGCAGGTTCGGCGCGAGAAGCCACGGGTGTCCGCTTTCGTCTCAGCGGACATCCCGAAGATCCTGGCGTTGGAGCCGGACCTCGTGCTCGCGTTCTCCGATCTCCAGGCCGGCATCGCCGCCGATCTCGTCCGCGCCGGCATCGATGTCCACGTCTTCAACCAGCGCGACATCGCCGGGATCCTGGCGATGATCCGCACGCTGGGTGCACTGGTCGGCGCCGCCGGATGCGCGGAACACCTCGCGCAAGGCTTCGAGCGGCGCCTTGCGGCAATCGCCGCAGCGCCCCGCCCCTCGCCGCCGCCAAAAGTCTATTTCGAGGAATGGGATGATCCGTTGATCTCGGGCATCGGCTGGGTCTCCGAGCTGATCGAGATCGCTGGGGGCGTGGATGTCTTCCCGGAACTGCGGCATCGGCCGGCGGCAAAGGACCGCGTCATTTCACCGGACGACGTGCGTGAGGCTGCGCCTGACGTGATTCTCGCATCATGGTGCGGCAAGAAGGTCGTGCCCGCCCGCATCAAGCAACGTGACGGATGGAGCGGCATCCCGGCCGTGCGCGACAATCGCATCATCGAGATCAAGTCGCCGATGATTTTGCAGCCGGGACCCGCGGCGCTGACGGATGGGCTAGATGCGATCGTAGCGGCGTTGTGGGGATGAACGTGCCCAATCTGTCCATCATCATTGCGAGCGAAGCGAAGCAATCCATCGTGTCACTGTGGAGGAATTCTGGATTGATTCGTCGCAAGCGCTCCTCGCAATGAGGTCTGAGAAGTCGTCTTCCTCACGTCACCGCGTTGACGACCTGGTACTCCGGCCGGCGCCACACATCGCCGACGATGACATCCTCGATGATCTCGGCCGCCTTCATCACGTCACGCTCGCCGACATAGAGCGGCGTAATCCCGAACCGCATGATGTCGGGCGCGCGGAAATCGCCGATGACGCCGCGGGCGATCAGGGCCTGCATCGCGGCGTAGCCGCTCTCGAAGGCGAAGGAGACCTGGGAGCCGCGACGTTCATGGGCGCGTGGCGTCACCAGCTTCAGGGACGGACAGCGCCGTTCGACCTCGGCAATCAGGAGATCGCCGAGCCCCAGCGAGCGCGCGCGGACTTCGGCGATGTCGACCCTGTCCCAGATATCGAGCGAAGCCTCCAGCGCCGCCATGGCCAGTACCGGCGGCGTGCCCACGCGCATGCGTTCGACGCCGCCGGCGGCGGCATAGGCGAGTTCGAACGCAAACGGCTTCGCATGGCCCATCCACCCCGACAACGCGGCGCGAGCGCCGTCGGCGTGGCGCGGCGCGACGTAGAGGAAAGCCGGCGAGCCGGGACCGGCATTGAGATATTTGTAGGTGCAGCCCGCGGCGAAATCGGCGCCGCTCCCGGCGAGATCGACCGGCAGCGCGCCAGCGGAATGCGCGAGATCCCAGACCGTGACGATGCCAAGCGCATGCGCTTTCGCGGTCAGCTTCGCCATGTCGTGGCGGCGGCCTGTGCGGTAGTCGACCTCGGTGATGTAGAGCACCGCGACCTCCTCCGACAACGCGGTCTCGATCTCCTCCGGCGCCACCAGGCGCAATTGATGCCCGCGCCCGAGCGTTTCGATCAGGCCCTCGGCCATGTAGAGGTCAGTCGGGAAGTTACCGGTGTCCGACAGGATCACCTTGCGCGAGACGTTCATGTCGAGCGCGGCGGCGAGCCCCTGATAGACCTTGAGCGACAGCGTGTCGCCGACCATCACGGAGCCCGCTTCCGCGCCGATCAGCCGGGCGATGCGGTCGCCGACATGACGCGGCTGGGCGTACCAGCCGGCGGTGTTCCAGGCGCGGATCAGCTCGTTGCCCCACTCGCCCGTGATGACGCGGCCAACGCGCTCGGCAACGCCCAGCGGCAGCGCACCCAGCGAGTTGCCGTCGAGATAGATCACGCCGTCGGGCAAATGGAACAACGCCCTGGTGTCGTCGTAGACGCGAAGCCGGGTCATGGACATCCCTACAGAATCGTGCGCACGCGCCAGAGTTCGGGAAACAGCTCGACCTCCAGCATGCGCTTGAGATAGCTGACGCCGCCGGTGCCGCCGGTGCCGCGCTTGAAGCCGATGACGCGCTCGACCGTCGTCACATGGTTGAAGCGCCAACGCCGGAAATAGTCCTCGAAATCGACCAGCTTCTCGGCGAGCTCATAGAGCATCCAGTGCGTCTCCGGCGCCTCGTAGACGATACGCCAGGCCTGCAGCACGCCTTCGTTGAAGCTGTGGGTCTCACGGACATCGCGCGCCAGCACCGCCGCAGGCATCTCGAGCCCGCTGCGGTCGGCGAGGCGCAACACCTCGTCATAGAGGCTTGGCGTTGCAAGTTCCGCTTCGAGCAGCTTCGTGGTCTCCGCATCGTGCGCGTGCGGCTTCAGCATGGCGTGGTTGCGGTTGCCGAGCAGAAATTCGATCAGCCGGTATTGCCGCGACTGGAAGCCCGAGGATTGCCCGAGTTGCGAGCGGAAGCGGGTATATTCGCTGGGCGTCATCGTGCGCAGCACGTCCCAGGCGCCGTTGAGCTGCTCGAAGATGCGCGACATCCGCGCCAGCATCTTCATGGCGGGCTGCACCTCGTCCCTCGCGATGGCCCGACGCGCGGCGCTGAGCTCGTGGATGGCAAGCCGCATCCAGAGCTCCGTGGTCTGATGCTGGATGATGAACAGCATCTCGTCATGCGCCTCCGACAGCGGGTGCTGCGCGCCGAGGATCGCATCCAGTGCAAGGTAGTCGCCGTAGGACATCCGCCGGGCGAAATCGGTCTCGGCGCCTTCGCTCGTAGGATCGTAGTCACTGGACGTCATGACAGGTCCTTTCGATCGATCTTCCCGGGCTTTGCTCAGTCGAGGCCGACCAGGCGGGCGGTGATCGGCGAGGACGGATCCTTCAGCCCGTCGATCACGGTAAAATGGTTGAGGCCGGGCTCGACGACGAGGCGGGTCGGCACGTCGAAGCCGGTCCAGACATTGGCCAGCAGATCGGACTGGCGGATGAATTCGGGCCGCTCGCTGCCGCCGACCCAGGCGGTCACAGGCGAATGCCCGCGCGGCAGATGCAGCGCGGCGCTTTCCAGCGTCGCCTCCTCCATCGTCATGCGCAGCGTCTCGTTCATCTTGGTCTTCAGCAGCGGACGCAGATCGTGCAGGCCGCTGATCGAGAGTGTGCCGGCGATGCGGTTGTAGACGGCGGACTCGAGGCACCTGTCGTCGCACAGCATGCGGGTGACGAGATGGCCACCGGCGGAATGGCCGGCGAGCCGGATCGGACCTGCGACGAGCGAGGCCGCCTTGGCGATCGCGGCGGCGATCTCGGCTGTGATGTCGGAGATGCGCGCGGCCGGCGCCAGCGTGTAGCTCGGCAGCGCCACCGTCCAGCCATGATGGCGCGCGCCTTCGGCGAGATCGGTCCAGGTCGATTTGTCGAAGCGCAGCCAGTAGCCGCCGTGGACGAACACGACGAGGCCCTTGCTGTCGCCGTCGGGCAGGACCAGGTCGAGCTTCTGGCGCTCGCCGGCGCCATAGGCGATGTCGGAACGAAACTCTGTCAGTCCGGCGCGGTAGGCCGCCGCCTGCTCCGCCCAAAGCGCCGGCATCTTGTCCGAGCCCGGGATATGGGCCGAATTGGCATAAGCGTCATCCCAATCGCGCATCGTGCTTTCCTCGGCGGACTTAAGTCCAGCAAGCCGGACACCAGTCTGCCACCGGCAAGGCCGCCATCCTAGTCTTTATTTTAAGCTTAAAGGATTCGGGCGCGCCCGAGTTTCGGGCAGCGGAGCGGCAGATATTCCCGCCCGAATGGGGATCTGATGTGCCGCTTCCCTCATTGCGAGCGCGGCGAAGCAATCCAGAATCTTGCCGCCGCGGCAGCCTGGATTGCTTCGTCGCTTCGCTCCTCGCAATGACGGCGGAAAGAGCTAGGCCTTCTCCACGCCGCACCATTCCGCAATGAACAGCGCCATCGCCTTGGTCGTCTTCTTCAGCGACTCCAGGTCGACGAACTCGTTGAAGCCATGCATCTCGCCTCCGCTGGCCCCGAAACACAGGCTCGGAATGCCGTGATTGAGACCGTAGAAGCGCGTGTCGGTCAGCGCGGTGAAGACGAGATCCTCGACCGCGCCGCCATAGACGGCGCTGAAGGCCTTGCCGAACGCAGCTTCCGGCGCGGCGGCGTCGGTCAGTTCATAGCCTTCGGACAGGAAGCCAGACCATTCAATCTCCGGCGGATTGTTGGCCAGGAAACGGTGGTTTCGCGCTGCCGCAGCAACGCAAGCCGTGATCTCCTTCTGGTGATCGGCGATCGACCAGCCCGGCAATACCGCAATCCGGCAATCGACGTCGCACCAGGCCGGCACGCTCGAGGCCCAGTCGCCGCCCTTGATGATGCCGGGGTTGAAGTTGATGGGATGGTTGAGCGTCTTGAAGTGACGATCGGCCTTGGCGCGCTCGTTCCATTCGATCTCGAGCTTTTGCAATGCCTGGATCAGGTGATACGCCGCCATGATCGCGTTCGCGCCCGAACCTGCGAAGGCCACGTGGGTCGGATGCCCCTTCACGCGCAGGCGAAACCAGATCACGCCGACCTGCGAGCGCACCATCTTGCCGCCGGTCGGCTCCGGAATGAAGCAGGCGTCCGCGCGATAGCCGCGCTGCAGCGTGGAAAGTGCGCCAACGCCGGTGCTCTCTTCCTCGATCACGGACTGAAAGTGGATCCGCGCCGTCGGCCTGAAGCCGGCGGCCTTGATCGCGTCCAGCGCATAGAGCGCGCCGATCGTGCCTGACTTCATGTCGCAGGCGCCGCGGCCGAACATCTTGCCGTCCTTGATGACCGGCGAGAATGGCGGCGTATCCCACAATTCCAGCGGGCCGGCGGGCACCACGTCGCAGTGCCCCTGCAGGATCAGCGATTTACCGCCATTGGTCTGGGGACGGTAAGTGCCCACCACGGAACGAGCCTTCGAAAAATCGTGCTCGATCGGGCCGAAGCCGCGCAGATCCTTCAAATCGTCGACATTGATGTGCCAATCGTCGACCTCGTAGCCACGTTGCCGCAGGAGATCGCCGATCATGTCCTGGCATGGCCCCTCCGCCCCGCGGGTCGAAGGGATCGCGACGAAATCGCGGGTGGTTGCAAGCTGAGCTTCGAAGCCGCTATCGACGGCGTCAAGAATCCTCTGCTGCGTTTCGGCATTCATCAGGGCAACTCCAGGCATCTCAATGGTTCTCAAGGAGTGCGCAAACTAGCCGATTTCAGCCGTTGGGGTACTCCACAAAATAAGCATCCCGCAATGCATCTTCGAGCAGCCGGCCTTCGGAATAGCCATTCAGCGTCGCGGGCCGGCTCACACCGTCGAGCAGGCGCGGGCACGGCTCCGGAGCGCCGAGCACGGTGCGGACCGGAATGCGCTCCGCGTAGATCGGCAACGCATAGTCCTCGTCGTCGTCAGCGACGCCCTTGGCCCGGATCTTGGCCGAGGCTTCCTCGATCTCCATCGCGATGAAGGACGTTGCCTTGATCTCCTGCGCGGTGCTCTGCCGCAGGCCGGCGGTGCGATCCGGGAAGAAGCGGTCGACCATGGCGATCACCGCCCGCTCCTTCTCCTCGGGATCGGTGACGAGATAGGCCGTGCCGAACGCCATGACTGCGCGGTAGTCGGCGGAATGGTTGAAGCCGCAGCGCGCCAGTACGAGGCTGTCGAGATGGGCGACCGTCAGGCAGACGCGCTCGCCCTTGCTCTGGTTGCGCAGCATGCGGCTGGCGCTCGAGCCGTGCCAGTAGAGCCTGGTGCCCTCCCGCCAGAAGAAAGTCGGCGTGCAATAGGGCTGGCCGTCGATCACGTAAGAGACGTGACAGAGCATCGAGGAATCCAGGATGCGATGGACCGTGGCGTGATCGTAAAAGCCGCGATCGTGCCGGCGCTTCACCTGGTTGCGCGCCGACGTCGGATAGGAATTTGAGGTCTCAGTCTGGCTCACGGCCGCTCCCGCTCGGATTGGAAGAATTCCAGCGCAGTTGTAGCGAGGCTTTTGGTCTGCGATAGTTCCAATTCCATGCGAAAAATTCCGACCAATTCCTCCGCGCCCGGCAAGACCGAGCTGCCCCTCGACCTCACGGGGCCGCACATCACGGCCGGCGCCTCCGCCGCGCACCGGCTCTATCAGGCGCTGTGCGAGACGATCGTCTCCGGCCTCGTCAAGCCCGGCGAGCTGCTGCCGCCGTCGCGGACGCTGGCCAGGCAGACCGGCTTCCGGCGCAACGCCGTCGTCACCGCGTATGAGCGTCTGATCGCCGATGGCTTTGCCGACGCAACCGTCGGCTCCGGAACGTTCGTCGCCGCACGCGTCCCTGCGCGGATGGCCGAGCGGAACAAGCCGAAGGTGGTTGTCGAAACGCCCGGGCAAGGCGCGTTCGCGCTCGGCTGCACCCATATCGACGAGCGCGCGGTGCAGCGTTTTCGCGCCTTCGTCGGCCGCCGCATGCGTGCGTTCGGGGCCGAGCACCTGCACTATGGCGATCCCCGCGGCAGCCGCGAGCTCCGCGCGGCGATTGCCGATCATCTGCTGTCGGCCCGCGGCCTGCGCTGCGACCCCGATCAGATCATGCTGACGTCGGGCACGCTGCACGCGCTGCGCATCGTGCTGAGCGCGATCCTCAAATCCAACGACCAGGTGTGGTGCGAGGACCCCGGCTATCCCGCCGCGCGAAAAACCATCGCGCATTGCGGCTATCGCGCCGTACCCGTCCCCGTCGACGAGCACGGGATGCGTGTCGCCAACGGCCGCATCGCGGCGCCGTCCGCGCGCGCAGCCTACGTCACACCGTCGCATCAATTTCCACTTGGCGTGCAGATGTCGATGCCGCGGCGCCTCGAGCTTCTGGATTGGGCAAGGCAGGCCGGCGCATTCGTGCTCGAGGACGATTACGACAGCGAGTTCCGCTATGACGGCGCACCGCTGATGTCGCTCGCCGGCATCGATCGCCTCCAGCGCGTGATCTACCTGGGCACGTTTGCCAAGACGCTGTTTCCGGGCCTGCGCATCGGCTATTGCGCCCTGCCCGAACGCCTGATCGCGGACGTGGCGGCAGCGCGCGCGGCGCTCGATCGCTTTCCCGGCACGCTGATGGAAGGCGCGGTGGCCGACATGCTCAATTCCGGCGCCTTCGCCGCGAACCTGAAGCGCGTGCGAAAACTCTATCGCGAGGCGCGTGATGCCCTCGCCGAGACGCTGGAGGCCAAATCCGACGGCGCTCTATCCGTGCCGGTGCCATCCCACGGACTGCATCTTGTCGCCCGGTTCGATCCGTCGGTCGACCTGTCGGTGGCAGCGCAGGCCAAACGAGCGGCCGGCGCCGAGGGCTGGCTATTGGCCGACACCTATTCGCGCGCGCGTCCGCTGCCCGGATTCGTGCTGGGATTTTCGGGGCATGCAATTCCGCAACTCGTGGCGGCCGCCGACCGGCTCGCGCGGGAATCGCGCTCGGCCTTGCGCGCGAACAGCAGATCGGGCCGGCGGGCGTAACCAAGCTTCACTATCAGAATCGCTGACCGGCCCCTACATTGCGGCTTCAGTTTCGGGAGCTTCGTCATGTCACTTCTTCGCGCCGCCTGCTGTTCGCTCCTGATCGCCACCGCGGTCGCATCGACGGCGCGTGCAGGCAGCGTCGGACGCGAGCAGGACATCGTCGATCTGAAGCTCGGTCAGCGTGTGCTCGTGGATGACGGAACCTGCCCCGCCGGTCAGGTCAAGGAGGTGCGCGGCGCCAAGATGACGGACAAGGGTGTCTCGCGCACGAGCTCCTGCGTGCCGCGGCACGGACCGAAATCGAGATGATCGGCTGAGAAGCTACTTCGCCGGATCGAACATGCACTGCAAGGTCGGCTTGGCGATCTTGGTGAAGGTCGGGCCGATCTCACCCTGCTTGGATACCGGCACCCAATCGGTCTCGATCGTCGGCACGCCGGTCTCGGTAATGCCGCGCAGCAGCGCCTCGCGCAGATCGCGATCCTCGACGGCAGCGGCGGCATGGTCGTGGAGGCAGCCGCAAACCGCTTCCGGATGCTCCCAGCGCCCGAGCATGCGCGGCGCGCACTGCCGCACGAATTCGCTGCGTGGATCGGGTAGCCGGGAGGGCGTGCGAACCTGCGCCTGAACGGAACCGATCGTCAGAAGGGACGCGAATGCCGCGGCGCAGAGACGAAGCAACATGATGGCCTTGCCGGCTGTTGTCTTGTGTGCGGTCAGAAGCGCGCGGCGACCATGATTGGCTGCGCTGGCGTGATGGTGATGGGCGAACCGCTGTACTGGAAGGTGCCGACACCGGGGAGATTACCGTCAGGCGCTCCCGCAAACGAGGAGCCGGCGAGCACGAAACCGAAAGCAAGGATGAAGCTGAGCGCGCGCATGATCTTGTATCCCAATTCGGTGGCCGGCGGTGCGCCGTCGTCGTTGTGACGCTGATAACCATGGGCGGTTTCGCGCGTGATGCGCGAAAAGCTGAAAATGGTTTCGTCGCCGTGAGAATTGTTTCGTCCCGTCCGTGACGACGAAACAATTGTTGGAAAATGCCAGTCATTTCAGAGAGGTCTGGCTGCAGCTCAAAGTGCCCCGGCAAGTTCCGGCTGCAGCGCGAAAACGCACCCTGCGCCGGCGCCGTCATGCTCCCGCCTCAAGCGCTTCATACGCATTTTACGTTTTTCTGCTGAACAGGCGGCAAACGAGGGCCGGGTCCTATCGAACCGGGGGCGGTTCGGACGCGACCCAAGCCATCGAAACCGAGACGCCCGATTCATCGGGCGCATTCACGTGAGGAATGGCCACCATGACGGCGGGAAATCGCGCAACGCCGCGCGATACGGATCCACCGAGGGATCGCGGAGATGAACCACCCGTTCGCAGCAGCGCCGGCGAAATGGCGCTGCAATCGAGCCGCGGCTTCGAGGCTGCACCGCAGATGTTCGTGCGGCTGACCGGTTCGCATCTCGCGAAACCAGGCGATCGTCTTTGAGCGAGCGCAAGCGCGTCACGGAGTGAAGAACTCGCCGCACTTCTGGACGTTTGCGTCCGCCGGTCCCCACGGCATGATCGGCACGGTCGACGTCGAGTTCTTGGGCGACCCCTCGATCAGCCTGTCCGAATAGACCATGTAGACCAGCACGTTGCGCTTGGCGTCGCAGCCGCGCACGATCTGCATCTTCTTGAAGAACAGCGAGCGCCGCTGGCGGAACATGTCGTCGCCCTGCTCCATCTTGTTCTTGAACCTGATCGGGGCGATCTGGCGGCAGGCGAGCGAGATGTCCGAGACCTCCTCGGCAAGGCCCAGCCACCCCTTGAAGCCCCCCTTCTCCGGCACCGTGAAATGGCAGGCGACGCCCTCGACTTCCGGATCGTCGAGACCATAGGTCGCGAGCTTGTCGTTCGGGCTCATCCATTTGAACACGGTCGAGCGGCGGAAGATCAGATCGGGCTCGTCGGCGGCGGATGCCGACGCCATTGGCGCAGTCAGAGCCAGGAGGAATAAAGCGAGGCCTTTCAAGCGGATGCCCGAAAAACCGGGGAAACGAGATGACATGAAGCTCTCCGGTAACAAGTCCCCGCAATGTAGGAACGCGACAGCTCGACAGGAAGACGACAGGCAGCCCGGCGCGGCCGCCGTTTACCGCTCCGTGAGGCTTTTCTGCTACGGCTTGGACAAATGTAGCTGATCGCAGAACCACCCTGCTGGTGAACGCGTATCCCCTTTGCGAGACTAACGTCTGATTTGGATTGTGGATTCGAGGATGAGCAGCGTGAACGACTCGGGTTCTTTCGCCAAGCGGGCGCGGCTGTGGCAGGTCGCCGTTTTGACGGCGGCGGGTGCGATCGGCACGACCAGCCACGCAGACGCAGCGTTTTACTATTGGACGGATTATTCCGACGGCTCCTACTACGCCCGGCAGCGTCCCGAGCCACTGCGCCAGAAGCCACAGAAGAGCCGCACGGTCGGCAAGAAAGAAGTTGTCGCCGAGAAGGAAGCCGGCACCAAGCCGCAGGGACCGCTCGTCATCGTCGTCTCGATCGACCGGCAGAAGGTGACGGTCTACGACAGCAAAGGCGCGTTCGCGGAATCCCCGGTGTCGACCGGCATGAAGGGTCATTCGACGCCGATGGGTGTGTTCAGCGTCATCCAGAAGCACAAATTCCACCGCTCCAACATTTATAGCGACGCGCCGATGCCGTACATGCAGCGGATCACCTGGTCCGGCGTCGCCATGCATGCCGGCGTGTTGCCGGGTTACCCGGCCTCGCACGGCTGCATCCGCATGCCGATGTCATTCGCGGTGAAGATGTGGAACTGGACCAGGATGGGCGCGCGCGTCATCGTCGCGCCCGGCGAGATGACGCCGCACAGCTTCTCGCATCCCCTGCTCGCCTCCGTGCGTGTGCCGCCGCAGCCCACGGCGAGCCTCGAACCGCAGACTACTGTCGGCGAGAAGGGCGACAAGGGCGCCGCCGAAACCAAGCCCGCGGAGACGAAGACTGCAAGTGCCGACAGCGTGCTCGCGTTGCGCGCGTCCCTCGGCCATGCCGCGATGTCGGATGTGACCACGGGCAGCGCGCCCGCGCGCGAGGAAGCCGGCGCACCGGCCGATAAGGCGAGGACGGCCGAGGCATCCGGTACGGTCAAGCCAGGTCACGACGACAAGCCTGCCAACAAGGTCGAGGCGGTCAAAGCCGAGCCGGTCAAGACGGAGGCGGTGGACTCCGCGAAGACGCCCAATGCACCGGCCACGGCGCCGACAATGACTGCTTCGCCCGACGCAAAGAAGGACGAGACCCGCGTTGCTGACCCGGCGCCAGCTGTAAGACCGGAAGCGCCCAAGCGGGCCGGCCAGATTGCCGTCTTCATCAGCCGCAAGGATTCCAAGCTCTATGTGCGGCAGAATTTTGCGCCGCTGTTCGAGGTGCCCGTCACGATCGCCGCGAGCGACCGGCCGCTCGGCACGCATGTCTTCACCGCCGAAGTCGACAGGGCCGATGCCAATTCGCTGCGTTGGTCGGTGGTGTCGCTGCCCGTCTCCGCCCGTTCCGCGGCACGCGCGGACGACAGCCGCCTCGCGCGCGGCCAGCGCGGCGCCGCCGTGATCCCCGTCGCCGCCAGGCCCGTGGTCACGCCGGACAGCCCGGCCGAGGCCCTCGACCGCATCTCGATCCCCGCGGAGACAATGGCGAAGATCAACGAGATGCTGACGTCCGGCGGCTCGATCATCGTCTCCGACCAGGGCATCAACCAGGGCGAGACCGGCGAAGGCACCGATTTCATCGTCCGCCTGTACTAGGCTTCGTCGCTCCCGATAACGCGGTGTTGAGCAGTCCGGTCGTGCCGGCGGGGTAACATGCGGCCCGGATCATTTCGGGGGACGCCGTCATGATGAATCGCAGGACCATGCTCGTCGCAGCGGTTGCAGGCACGATCGCGCCGGCAGCACGCGCTTTCGCCGATGGCGGCATGAGCCGGATTGCGGCCTACGCCTTCTCCTTCCCCGCGTTGTCTGGCGACGACATCCGCCTCGCCGCGTTCACCGGCAAACCGCTGCTGGTGGTGAACACCGCCTCGCTCTGTGGCTACACTCCGCAATATGCCGGCCTGCAAGAGCTCTGGAACGAATTCCGCCCCCGCGGGCTCACCGTGATCGGCGTACCTTCCAACGACTTCGGGGGCCAGGAGCCCGGCGGCGCGAGTGAGATCACGGACACCGCGCACCACCAATATGGTGTTACCTTCCCGGTTACGGCCAAGGCCGTGGTGATCGGAGCGAAAGCGCATCCATTCTACAAATGGGCCGCCGAGGCGCGACCGAAGGAAGTTCCGAAGTGGAACTTCCACAAATACCTGATCGGCCGCGACGGCTATATCGCCGACGTCTTTGCGTCCGCGGTCGAACCGGCCGACACGCGAATCAAAACGGCCATTGCCAGGGCGCTGGCCGACAGTTGACGCAGGCGCGCCATCCGGCTGGGCACAAGTGTCGGGGCGCGTCAAACAGCCGTTGCAATGGCGATGCCGCACCATCTAGGCTAGGATCGTTTGGGGCAGGATGGTTTTTGCCACAGGCGAAAAGCCGCGGCGGGACAACGGGGCCAATCTCGAGGACAACACCATGCGTGTGGCGGCAGGACTGATTTTGGCAGGCGCGATGTCGGTTGCGATGACCGGCGCAGCATGGTCACAGACACCGGCCTCGAAGCCGGCAGCCGCGACGCAAGCCGCACCGGCGGCGACGCCGGTCGCGTCGGCGCCCGCGACGGCTCCGGCCGCCGCTCCCGCGACAGGCGCCGCGCCAGCAGGGTTCGTCAATCCGCCACCGCCCAAACAGCCGCCGCAGCCGGCACGCGCGGCCTGCAACACGCCGGGCGCGCTCGGTGTCGCCCGCACCGTCGAGATCGACACCACGGGCGGTCCCGGCTTCGGCTTCGAGCATTTCAAGGAGCTCGACTTCCTGCGCGACAAGGAGGTGGTGCTGACCTTCGACGACGGCCCCTGGCCGCGCAACACGCCCGCGGTGCTGAAGGCGCTCGCCGACGAATGCACCACCGGCATCTTCTTCTCCATCGGCAAGCACGCGACCTATGAGCCGGAGATCCTGAAGCAGGTCTACGCGGCCGGCCATACGGTCGGCGCCCATACCTGGTCGCACGCCAACCTCAACAACAAGAAGCTCACCGAAGCGCAGCGCAAGGAAGAGATCGAGAAGGGCTTCAGCGCCGTGAGATGGGCGCTCGGCGGCATCTCGCCCTCACCGTTCTTCCGCTTCCCGGCGCTCCAGCATCCGCCGGAGATGGTCACCTATCTCGGCAACCGCAATGTCGCGATCTTCTCCTGCGACATCGACTCGTTCGACTTCAAGGCCTCCAAGCCCGAGAAGGTGGTCGAGACCGTGATGAAGAAGCTCGATACCAAGGGCAAGGGCATCATCCTGATGCACGACTTCCAGAAGCACACTGCGGAGGCCCTGCCCGAGCTGCTCAAGCGGCTGAAGGCCGGCGGCTACAAGGTGGTGGCGATGCGCGCCAAGTTCCCGGCATCGACGCTGCCGGAATACGACCAGGAGCTGCTCAAGGACGCCAAGCTGCCGACGGTGAGCCAGCGCCCGGTCAATTCCGTGGTGACGACCGTTTCCGAATAGAAGGCCGTTGTCTTTCCGTATCGAAGGCTACGTCATCGTCTCAGCGGACGGCATGCTTGCCGACGCCGATCGCGTGATGCCCGAAAGCCTCAAGTTCGAAGGCGACAAGCTGTTCTTCGAGCAGGCGCTCGATCGCGCCGCGCTGATCGTGCATGGCCGGCACTCGCACGAGCAGCAGCCGAACTCGCCGAAGCGCAATCGGCTGATCCTGACCCGCAAGATCAGGGACCTCACCGTCGACCCGGAGATGCCGAACGCGACGCTGTGGAATCCGCAGCACGCGAGCTTCGATGAGGCCTGCGCGTTCGCGGACGTCGCCTCCGGCATGATCGCCATCATCGGCGGTCCGCTCGTGTTCGACATGTTCATGGACCGCTACGACGCGTTCTGGCTATCGGAAGCCCCGCATGTGCGGCTGCCCGGCGGCGAAGGCTGTTTCGGCGGCGTGCCGGCGCGGACGCCTCACGAGGTGCTGGCTTCGCACGGATTGAAGCCGGGCGCCCCGTACGTGCTCGACGCGGCACATGAGGTGACCGTAACGCCGTGGCGGCCGAAGTAGCCTCCCGGCATGGCCGGCTGGCTTTCGCGCACCGGTGGGATGAGGCTCCGGCGAGAATCTGAGGAACAACCCCATGCACAGTACCGGCATCAGGACACCTTTGCGTATCCTGCGGTTTTATCAAACAAAATTGGCGCCGCCGCCGGCCAGCGCAAAGCCGGCTAGCATATTGGCCGAGGCCCGATAATCGGCCCCGACGGCGGTCATGGCGCTATAGCCAACGTCCGCGGCGCTGCGTCAATACGAGCTGAGGACTGAGAAACACCGGATCAATAGACTGAGACAAAAGCGCAAAACTGGACGGCCTGAACCCTGGCGGAAGCCGCCAATTGGGTGCTGCCTGGCCCGAGACGGCAGCATTGGTACACAAACGAGCCGCTTTCGCTCTGCGGGATAGTCACCATATACGCCGGGGCTCGGGTCTCCCCCCGAAGGCCTCCAGGGCCCTCCGGAAATCCTTGCCATGATTGGCCCGGCTCGCCGGCTTCCGGCCTCAACGATGATCGAGACGCGACCACGGGCACCATGAACGACGACTGCACGACGACAGGTCCGACAGACGCCTCCGGACTGACGGGCAATGCAGCCCCGATTTCGTCCCTGCTACCGGCATTCGGCTTCACTGCCGATCGGATGGAGACAGATGCGAATGTCGCCGCCTGGCGAGAATCTGTCGCCACGCTGTTCGACGTCGACGAACTCGCCGCCGACGACCCGGGCCCGTTTCGCGCCGACATCAGCTCCTACGCCATGGGGCCGGTCCTGATCGGGCTGAGCCGTGCCAGCGGCCAGCGTTTCCGCCGCACCCCCGAAACGATTGCGCGCAGCGGCGTCGACCACATCATTCTCCAGCTCTATCTGAAGGGGGGCTATGACGGCGTCGCGGGCACCCGGCCGATCCGTGTGCGTGCCGGCGACATCTGCCTGTTCGACCTCGCCCAGACCCTGGAGACCAAGGCGACGGCTTTCGAGAACATCACGCTGGTCGTGCCGCGCCCGATGTTCGGCACCCATCTCTTGCGAGTCGACGACCTGCACGGCCTGGTCCTGCCCGGCAGCAGCGTGATCGCAAGGCTGCTGGCGGGACATCTCACCGCACTGGTCGAATTTGCGCCCCGCATGACGCTCGACGAATGCCAATCGGTGGTCGAGGGCACGGTTTCGCTGCTGGCCGCGTGCCTGCGCAACGAGCTCGAACGTGGCGACGCTGACGCCGACCATACCGTCGCTGCGAGCCCGTCCTTGATGCGGATTCGGCAATATATCGAGGCTGGCCTTGCCAGCGAGGATCTGTCGGCCAATTCGATCGCGGCCCATTTCGGCTTGTCCCGGGCCTCACTGTACCGGTTGTTCGCCCCCGTCGGCGGCATCGCAGACTACATTCGCAGCCGTCGGCTGCACCGCGCATTCTTCGATCTCGCCAATTCGGGCTCGCGTGGTCCGCGCATCAGCGAGGTCGCGCGGCGCTGGCAGCTCGGCACCGACGCGCATTTCACGCGCTCGTTCAAGGCAGCCTACGGCATTACGCCCCGCGCAGCGCGCGAGGCCGCCTTGCTCGGCCTGCAGCACGGCACCGATGCAACGAGCAGCGCAACGATTTCCCGCTGGATGCGCGAGATCGCGCCCCCAAGGGCGCATTGATCGCTACACGTCGCCGTAGGCCGCCTCGGCCGGACGCGTGGTGCGGCCGTAGCCGATGATCATGCAGAGCGCGCCGATGATCGACAGGTTCTTGAGCGCGTCGACCAGCATCTTGGCGTTGTCCGGCGGGGTCTGGTTCCAGAAATCGTAGAACAGGACGGTCGCGACGGCGACGTAGATGATCAGCAGCATCGCGAAGAAGCGCGCGCCAAGATTCAGCGCGATCATCAGCCCTGCGATGACCTCGAGTCCGCCGACCGCGATCGCCAGCAACTGCGGCGTGGTCATGGCCGTCGCCCCCTCGACCTGCGTGGCGTAAGGCGCGATGACATCGGGCACTACGATCTTGGTGGCGATGAAGTCCGCGGTCGCCTGGATGGCAAAGAGCTTGGTCGCGCCCGTGTAGATGAACAGCACGGCGAACAGGATTCGCCCGAAAGTCACGAACGCTGGCATGATCGGCCTCTTGGCAAAGCGCTACAGCATGGAACGCTTCAGGGGATTATGAAGAGTCCGATTGCGGTTTTCAAACGGGGAATGGAGAACCGCGAGGAATTCAAAACGCGCCACACATTCGCTACCCCTTCTCCCCTTGTGGGAGAAGGTGGCTCGTCGCGAAGCGGCGAGACGGATGAGGGGTATCTATCGGCACGGAAAGCTCGCGGGATCTCGACTCGCGGAAACAACCCCTCATCCGGCGCCATAGCCGAAGCTTCGCTTCGGCGTTCTTAAGAACGGCGGCCAAAGGCCACCTATGCCACCTTCTCCCACAAGGGGAAGGGACAGCACCCATCCATCCGCTGGACAACCTTCCGGCGGCCCTGCAGCCCGCCCTTACGTGAACAACGTCGGCTGCTGCCGGGCTGCGCGCTCCTGGGCTTCGACGACTGCGACAGCCGTCATGTTGAGGATGCCTCGCGCGGTCACCGACGGCGTCAGGATATGTGCCGGGCGTGCCGGACCGACCAGGATCGGACCGACGGGCAGCGCGTCCGCCAGCGACTTGATCATCTGATAGGCGACATTGGCGGTGTCGAGGGTGGGCATGATCAGGATGTTGGCCTCGCCCTCCAGCTTGGAGTGCGGCAGCACCATCCTTCGCGCAGCGGCGGAGAGTGCGGTGTCGCCCTGCATCTCGCCGTCGGCCTCGATCTCCGGATGCTTTTCCTTCAGCAGCTGGGTCGCCCGCCGCATCTTGCGCGAGGATTCGGTGTCGTAGCTGCCGAAATCCGAGTGCGAGACGAAGGCGATCTTCGGCTTGATGTTGAAGCGCTGCACGTGGACCGCGGCGAGCGATGCGATCTCCGCAAGCTCTTCCGCGCTCGGATTGGGCCGAACCTGCGTGTCGGCGATGAAGAAAGCACCCTTGCTGGTGATCAGCAGCGCAAGCGCCGCGTAGTCGCTGATCCCCGGCGAGAAGCCGATGATCTCGCGGACATGACGCAGATGGCTCATGTAGCGGCCCTCGACGCCGCAAAGCATGGCATCCGCCTCGCCGCGCGTCACCGCGAGCGCGGCGATCACGGTGTTGTTGGTGCGCACCACCGTGCGGGCTGCATCCGGCGTGACGCCGCGGCGGCCGGCGACCTCGACGTAAGACTGCACATAGGAGCGGTAGCGCGGATCGTCCTCGGGATTGACCAGGTCGAAGTCCTTGCCGGCGCGGATCGAGAGCCCGAAGCGCTTGATGCGCGCCTCCACGACCGAAGGACGGCCGACCAGGATCGGCCGCGCCAGGTTCTCCTCCAGCACGACTTGCGTCGCACGCAGCACGCGCTCGTCCTCGCCTTCGGCATAGATCACGCGCACCGGCTGGGTCTTGGCCTTGGCGAACATCGGCTTCATGACGAGACCGGAGCGGAAGGCGAAGCGCTCGAGCAGCGCGGTGTACTCGTCGAAATTGGTGATGGGTCGCGTCGCGACACCCGACTCCATCGCCGCCTTGGCCACAGCCGGCGCGATCCGCAGAATCAGGCGCGGGTCGAACGGGCTCGGGATCAGCGAGCCCGGGCCGAAGCCTTGGGTCTCGCCGGTGTCGAAACCCTGCGCGACCGCATCCGACGGCGCCTCGCGCGCGAGCTGCGCGATGGCCTCGACGGCGGCGTGCTTCATCTCTTCGTTAATGGCGGTGGCGCCGACGTCGAGCGCGCCGCGGAAGATGAAGGGAAAGCAGAGGACGTTGTTGACCTGGTTCGGATAGTCGGAGCGGCCGGTGCAGATCATGGCGTCGGGGCGCGCCTTTCGCGCCTCTTCTGGCATGATCTCCGGCACGGGATTGGCGAGGGCCATGATCAAGGGCTTGTCGCCCATCGCCTTGGCCATCTCGGGCTTGAGCACGCCGGGTGCCGAGAGCCCGATGAAGATGTCGGCGCCGCCGATCACGTCGGCGAGCGTGCGCTTGTCGGTCTTCTGCGCATAGACCGCCTTCCAGCGGTCCATCGAGGTGTTGCGCCCCTCATGCACGAGACCGTCGATGTCGCAAACCCAGATGTTCTTCCGCTGTGCGCCCATCGAGACGAGCAAGTTCAGCGTAGCGAGCGCGGCGGCCCCTGCCCCCGAGGCCACGATCTTGACCTCCGACAGCTTCTTGCCGTTGAGCCTGAGGCCGTTGGTGATCGCCGCGGCGACGATGATGGCGGTGCCATGCTGGTCGTCATGGAAGACCGGGATCTTCATGCGCTCCTTCAGGCGCGTCTCGATCTCGAAGCATTCCGGTCCGCGGATGTCTTCCAGATTGATGCCGCCGAAGGTCGGCTCGAGCGCCGCCACCGTCTCGACCACCCGGTCGATGGTGTCGGCAGCGATCTCGATGTCGAACACGTCGATGCCGGCGAATTTCTTGAACAGGACCGCCTTGCCTTCCATCACCGGCTTGGAGGCCAGCGGGCCGATATTGCCGAGGCCGAGCACCGCGGTGCCGTTCGAGACCACCGCGACCAGATTGGCGCGGGTGGTGAGCGTGGCCGCCTCGGCCGGGTTCTTGGCGATCTCGGTGCAGGCGGCGGCAACACCCGGAGAATAGGCCAGCGCGAGGTCGCGCTGGTTGGCAAGCGGCTTGCTTGCCTGGATCTCGAGCTTTCCGGGGCGCGGCAGACGATGATAGGCCAGCGCCGCCTGGTGGAGATCATCAGAATAGGACGACATGCGGAGTCTCGCCTCACGTTACCGGCATCAAAATGCATGATCCGGAGCTGCCGCCCAAGCGAAACGGTATTTCCGGGTCATGGAAACGGGATGAAGCACGCCGGGTGCCCCGGTGGCAACATCCGATTGCGCCCCCATCAACAGGACGCGCAGTCAACTGTCTGAAAACCATAGCTTTCCCTGGACCGCGCGGCGTTTGCCGAATATGGCAGGTTGCGCGGTGTAGAACGAGCAACTGGAGCCGGGAATGAAGCGAATCCTGATCGGCCTGATCATGGCAGCCGTGCTCGGCGCGGGCGGATGGTTCGGCTTCAATCTCTACGTCCAGCACCGGGCCACCAGCGAGGTCGAGGCGGCGTTCGAGCAGATGCGCTCGGGCGGCGGCAAGGCCAGCCATGGCAAGATCACGTTCGAGCTCGCGACCCGGACGCTGACGATCGAGGACATCGACGTCGAGCCCGCCAACCAGCCGCAGGCGAAGATCAAGATCGCCGGCATCAAGGGCACAGGCGTCCGCCTGATCGATGATGCCAGGTTTTCGGCCGACAGCATCGACATCACGGGTGTCGAGATTGCGATGGACGACGTCGGCCCCGGCAAGTTGAAAGTGGCCTACAAGGTCCCGCAGACGACACTGCGCGACTATGCAGGTCCCCTCCACGTTCAAAACATGCCGGCATCGAGCTCCCTGATCGACGCGTACCGGTTCGCGCTCGTCCAGTTCGCGAGCGTGACGGCAACGTCCGTGACGGTCCCGTCCATCAACATCAATTTCGACGCCGGCAGCAGCGGCGGCAGCGGTGAAGTGCTCTATTCCGGCCTCGCGCTGCAAAATCTCGGCCGCGGCAAGGTCGATGCGATGAAGACGGACCGCGCCACCTTCACGATCAACGTTGCGCAGCCGGGCAAGGCGGACAAGCTGACTGGCGAGATCTCGACCCTCATCGTCAACGATTTCGACTCGACCCCGATCCTCGTCGCACTCGATCCACAAGCGAGCGGTGTCGACAGCTACCGCCGGGTCTACCGGCAAATCTCGAGCGGCCCTTATGTGCTGAAGTCCGCGCTGGGCCTGCGTATGGATATCGACGGCTTCGCCATGGAAGACATCGACGTGCAGCCGTCGAGGCTCCGTTTGTTCGAGATGTTTGCCATGCTGCCGCAGGATAAGTCGGCCCCGCCGACGCAGGCGCAAACGCGCGAGCTGATGGAGAAGGTCGCTGGATTCTACGACGGCATTCGCGTTGGCAAGGCCGAGATCGGCAAGACCTCGATCGGCACACCGCAGGGAACCGGGAAGATCAACGCGATCCACTACCGGCAGGGCGAATTCGCAATCGAGGGCGTCGATGCACCCTCGCCGCAGGGTCAGTTCAAGATGGAGCGCTTCGCGCTCAAATCCTTCAGCATGCCGAACTTCATGCGCTGGGCCTCCGGTCTCAGCAGTCCCGGGCAGCCGCCCTCGCCCGACCAGATGCTGGGCCTGTTCCGGGTGCTCGAAGGCGCCGAGATCAAGGGCGTCGTCTCACCCTACAAGAACACGCGTCAATCCGTCACCATCGATACGATCAGCCTGAACTGGGGCCAGCTGGTCGGCTCGATCCCCAGCAAGGCCAATCTGGTCGTGAAGATGGTCACGCCCACGGATACCGCCAATCCGGCGCTACGGCCGCTGATCATGGCGGGTGTCGACAAGCTCGCGATCGACCTCGATCTCGGCGCCGCCTGGACGGAATCGTCCGGGGCGTTCGCGCTCGCGCCGGCGAGCATCGAGCTCGGCGACCTCGCCAAAGCGCAAGCCCGCTTCGCGCTCGCCAATGTGCCGCGCGGCCTGTTCACCACGACCAACCCAGTGCAGGCGATGGGTCAGGCGGCGCAGGTCGAGACTGGCGCGCTCGAGCTCTCCTTGCGCGACAGCGGCGTCGTCGATCTCGTCGTGGCGCAGTTCGCGCGCATGCAGAATGTCAGCCGCGACGCTGCGCGCAACGCCATCGTCCAGACGATCCGGACGCAAGGCGAGAGGATCGCGGCGTCCAATGCCGACGTGAGAATGGCGGTCGATGCGCTCGCCGGCTTCGTGGAGACGTCGGGGCAGACACTGACCATCAAGCTCACGCCCCGCGCCAAGGTCCCGCTGATGCAATTGATGCAGCTCTCGCAAAGCGACCCGGAGAGCGCGCTGGCGCAGTTCAGGATCGAGGCGTCGACGGGGCTGTAGGAGAGCTGTCTCGTGTCCCGGACGCGCTGCAACGCGCCAGCGTTGCTGCGCAGAGCCGGGACCTAGAATGCTCACTGTTCGCTGAGAGATGGGCCCCGGCTCTGCAGCGCACCGCTGACCGGACGATGCTTCACATCGCCGGGATAGCGGTGCGCTGCGTCCGGGGCACGAGACCGAAACCGCCGCACGCTCACTTCTGCGGCAGGTTCACCCGGATATGCAGCTCGCGGAGCTGCTTGGTGGTGGCTTCCGAGGGCGCGCCCATCAGGAGGTCCATGGCCTGCTGGTTCATCGGGAATAGCGAGATCTCGCGCAGATTCGTGGTGCCGCACAGCAGCATCACGATGCGGTCGACGCCCGCGGCCATGCCGCCATGCGGCGGCGCGCCGTACTGGAAGGCGCGGTACATGCCGCCGAAGCGTTCGACCACTTCCTGCTCGCCGTAACCTGCGATCTCAAACGCCTTCACCATGGCCTCCGGCACGTGGTTGCGGATGCCGCCCGAGGCGATCTCGTAGCCGTTGCAGGTGATATCGTACTGGAACGCCTTGATGGTCAGCGGGTCCTGGCCCTTCAGTGCCTCCAGGCCGCCCTGCGGCATCGAGAACGGGTTGTGCGAGAAATCGACCTTCTTGTCGTCCTCGTTGTACTCGTACATCGGGAAATCGACGATCCAGGCGAGCTCGAACCGATCCTTGTCGGTGAGATTCAACTCCTCGCCGACCTTGTTGCGGGCAAGGCCCGAAAACTTCCAGAACTTGTCGGGATCGCCGGCGACGAAGAAGGCGGCGTCGCCCGCTTTCAAACCGAGCTGCGCCCGGATTGCCTCAGTCCGATCTGGGCCGATATTGTTCGCAACAGGGCCAGCACCGAGGGCGCGAATTGCGTCTCCGATCCGCCCTTCCTTCAAGAGCTTCTCAACTTCGTCCCGCTTTTGCCGATCCTGAGGCTTGTTGAGATCCAACGTCCCTTCGACAGAGCTGGCAGCGCTGTCAACAACCAGTCCTGTAGCCTCGCCGCCCTCGCGCCACATGATGTAGCCGAGGCCGGGCTGGCCTTCGCCCTGCGCCCAGGAGTTCATGCGGTCGCAGAACGCGCGGCTGCCGCCGCCGGCGGCCGGGATCGCCCACACCTGGTTCTTGGGATCCTCGAGCATGCGCGCGAACACCTTGAAGCCGGAGCCGCGGAAGTGCTCGGAGACGTCCTGCATCTCGATGGGGTTGCGCAGGTCCGGCTTGTCGCTGCCGTATTTGCGCAGCGCCTCGGCGAACGGAATCCGGCGCCAGCCCTTGGTGACCGGCTTGCCCTTCGCGAACTCCTCGAACACGCCGGTGATGACGGGCTCCATCGCGGCGAAGACGTCCTCCTGCGTCACGAAGCTCATCTCGACGTCGAGCTGGTAGAACTCGCCCGGTAGACGGTCGGCGCGCGGGTCCTCGTCGCGGAAGCAGGGCGCGATCTGGAAGTAGCGATCGAAGCCCGACATCATCAGCAGTTGCTTGTACTGCTGCGGCGCCTGCGGCAGTGCGTAGAACTTGCCGGGATGAATGCGCGAGGGCACCAGGAAGTCGCGCGCGCCTTCCGGCGAGGACGCGGTCAGGATCGGCGTGTTGAACTCGAAGAAGCCCTGCCCCTCCATGCGCCGACGCATCGACTTGATGATCTCGACGCGCGTCATGATGTTCTGGTGCAGCTTCTCGCGGCGCAGGTCGAGGAAGCGGTACTTCAGGCGGATGTCTTCGGGATATTCCTGGTCGCCGAACACCGGCAGCGGCAGGTCGCCGGCCGGGCCCAGCACCTCGATCTCGCTGACATAGACCTCGACCTTGCCGGTCGGCAGATCGTCATTGTCGGTACCCTCGGGGCGACGGCGGACCTTGCCATCCATCTTGACCACGAATTCCGAGCGCAGCTTTTCGGCCAGCGAGAATGCCGGCGAGTCCGGATCGACCACGCACTGGGTCAGGCCGTAATGGTCGCGCAGGTCGATGAACAGCACGCCGCCATGGTCGCGAACGCGATGGACCCAGCCCGAGAGGCGGATCGTCTCGCCGATGTTGCTCTCGCGGAGCGCGCCGCATGTATGTGACCGGTAGCGATGCATGGTCGTCCCAAAAATCAATGTCGGAGGATGCGAATCGAACGGCCTTTCACGGCCGGTCCGAAGTTGCGGCAGGGTTTACCTCGCTAGGACCAAGGCGGCAACCAAGGGAACGCCCTGTTTTGGGCTGGAAGTGCCCATTTTCAGGGGCCGAGCCTTTGCCTTCAGGCGTTCCAGCCCTATCTTGAGCCTATGACGGTGCATTTCCCCTTCCAGAACTCCTATTCGGCGCTGCCGGACAGCTTCTTTGCCCGCGTCGCGCCGACCCCGGTCGCCGCCCCCCGGCTGATCAAGCTGAACCGGCCTTTGGCAATCCAGCTCGGGCTGGATCCGGACCTGCTGGAGACCCCTGAGGGTGCCGAGATCTTGGCCGGCAAGACGGTTCCCGCCGGCGCCGATCCCATCGCCATGGCCTATGCCGGCCACCAGTTCGGGCATTTCGTGCCCCAGCTCGGCGACGGCCGTGCCATCCTGCTCGGCGAGGTCATCGACAAGAACGGCATCCGCCGCGACATCCAGCTCAAGGGCTCGGGCCCCACCCCGTTCTCCCGCCGCGGCGACGGCCGCGCCGCGCTGGGTCCGGTGCTACGCGAGTACATCGTCAGCGAGGCGATGCACGCGCTCGGCATCCCGACCACGCGCTCGCTTGCCGCCGTCGTCACCGGCGAGCACGTCATCCGCGAGACCGCGCTGCCCGGCGCGGTGCTGACCCGCGTCGCCTCCAGCCATATCCGCGTCGGCACCTTCCAGTTCTTCGCCGTCCGCCGCGACACCGAGGCGGTGCGCCGGCTCGCCGACCATGTGATCACCCGCCACTATCCGGACCTGCTCCAGGCCGAGCGGCCCTATCACGACCTGCTCGCGAGCGTCGTCGCGCGCCAGGCCGAGCTCGTGGCGCGCTGGCTGCTGGTCGGCTTCATCCACGGCGTGATGAACACCGACAACACGTCGATATCAGGCGAGACCATCGACTACGGCCCCTGCGCCTTCATGGACGCCTACAACCCCGCGCAGGTCTTTTCCTCGATCGACGAGATGGGCCGCTACGCCTATGCCAACCAGCCGCGCATCGCGCTGTGGAATCTGACGCGCCTCGCCGAATGCCTACTGCCGCTGTTCTCCGACGAGCAGGAGAAGGCGGTCGCCGAAGCCCAGGACATTCTCGGCGCCTTCTCCGACCAGTTCAGCGCGGCCTATCAGGCCGGCCTGCGCAGGAAGGTCGGCCTGTTCACCGAGCGCGACGGCGACGAGGCGCTGATCCAGGACCTGCTCGACGCCATGGCGAAGAACCAGGCCGACTTCACCCTCACCTTCCGCAAGCTCGGTGACGCCGCAGCTGGCGACGCAGCCGACGCGCGCGCGCAGTTCATGGAGCCCGGCGCGTTCGACGAGTGGGCCGGACGCTGGCGCGCGCGCATCGCGCTGGAGCCGCAGAGCGCCGCCGAGCGGCAGGCCGCGATGCACGCCGTCAATCCGCTCTTCATTCCGCGCAACCACCGCGTCGAGGCCGTGATCCAGGCCGCGGTGAATGATGACGATTACGCGCCGTTCGAGGAATTGGTGCAGGTGCTGGCCAAACCGTTCGATGAGCAGCCGGACTACGCCGCCTACGCCGATCCGCCGCTGCCGGACCAGAGGGTGCTGCAGACATTCTGCGGGACATGAGGCGGGCGCGACCGCGCACCACCATCTCTAATTGGTTCACTGCAGGGATTGCGCCTTCCGCGGTGCATCCTCCTCCCGCGGGCGTTGTGGACACGTCCCGCGCACGGGAGCCGCTGTCATCAAACTGAAACACACGCGCTCTAACCGCCTGTCAGGGTCGTCTTGCCGGAGACGTCCATCCTCCAACCGTCCCGACAGCGCGCCATGCCCTTCAAATTCATCCACCTCACCGATACGCATCTCGCGAACCCCGGGCTGAAGCTCTATGGCCTCGACCCGCGCGCCCGGCTGGACGCTGCGATCGCCGACATCAACCAGCATCAGTCCGATGCCGCCTTTGCCGTGGTGACAGGCGATCTCACGCATTGGGGCGAGCCGGACTCCTACACCAATTTCGCCGAGGCGATGGCTGCGCTGAAAATCCCCTACATCGCCATGGTCGGCAATCACGACCGCCGTGTCACCTGCCTCGATGCGCTGAAGGCCGCGCCGCGCGATTCCAACGGCTTCGTGCAGGGCACGCGCACCACCGAGCACGGCCTGTTCGTCTTCCTCGACACCTTGGACGAGACGAGCCACGCCGGCGAGATGTGCGCTAAGCGCCTCGGCTGGCTGGCGAATACGCTCGCCGCCGCGCCCGCGGACATGCCGCTCGTGGTGTTCATGCACCATCCGCCCTTCCCGGTCGGCGTGCACGCGATGGACGAGATCGGGCTGAAGCAGAGCGCGGAGTTCGCCGAGGTGATCGCGCCTTATCGCGCGCGCATCCGCCATCTCTTCTTCGGCCATGTGCACCGGCCGATCTTCGGCAGCTGGGGCAAGATCCCGTTCTCGACCCTGCGCGGCACCAACCATCAGGTCTGGTTCGAGCTCGACCAGAGCGCGCCGCACCTCGCCAGCCACGAGCCGCCGGCCTACGGCGTCGTGCTGATCGACGACGAGAACCTCGTCGTGCACAGCCACGACTTCCTCGACCAGAGTCTGCGCTTCCCGTTCGCCCCGCCCGCGGGAATGGATGGCCGCGACTATGCGCTCAGTTTCCCGGCGCGGTGAGATGAGCCTCGCCGAACCCGCGACTCTCTCCGTCGCGACCCCGGCAGCGCCGCGCCTGCACATCCTCGAGCGCGTCACGAAGCGTCTCAAAGCCTCGCTGCCGGCCTATCTGCTGCTGCTGCCCTCGCTGGTCTTCCTCGCGCTGTTCACCTACGGCGCGATGGGCCGCGTGCTCGTCGATGCGCTCTATCAGCGCGCCACGCCGAAGGCGCCGCTGCGCTTCGCCGGTCTCGACAATATCGCGTCGGTGCTGGCCGATCCTGCCTTTACCGGCGCCGTCGTCAACAACCTGATCTACGCCGTGGGCACGGCGGTGCCGAGCATCGCCCTCGCGCTGCTGTTCGCGCTGGCGCTTGCGCGCACCCATGCCGTGAACAGCGCGCTGCGCGCCGCGCTGTTCCTGCCGGTGTTGATCCCGATGGTCGCGGCGTCCGCGCTGTTCCTGTTCATCTTCCTGCCCAATGTCGGCCTGCTCGACTACTACATCGGCCGGCTGCTTCCGGTGCTGCCGAACTGGCTCGGCGATCCCGACATCGCGCTCTACGCGATCATGATCATCACGATCTGGAAGAACGCCGGCTATTACATGCTGTTCTTCCTCGCCGGCCTCCAGGCCGTGCCCGAGGACGTGATGGAGGCCGCGCATCTCGACGGCGCGGGCCCATATCAACGCCTGCGCCACATCATCCTGCCGGAGCTCAAGCCCACCTTCCTGTTCGTCACCGTCATCGCCATCCTCAACGCGGTGACGCAGGTCGACCACGTCTTCGTCATGACGCAGGGCGGGCCGTCCAATTCGACCAGTCTGGTGCTGTTCTACATCTACCAGCAGGCGGTGGAGCATTACGACATCGGCAAGGCCTCGGCGGCGACGCTGCTGACGCTCGCCGCGCTGATGGGCCTCACCGCGCTCTCCTTCCGCACCATGGCGAACCGCGAGGGCGGGTCATGAAGCTGGTCGACCGCCTGTTCAGGGACGCACCGCTCGCCACAAGGGGCGAGATCACACCGAAGCTCGGCTTCGCGCTGACGGTGCTGCTTGCGATCGTGTGGCTGATCCCGTTCCTGTGGATGGGCGTGGCGACGCTGCGCCCGGCCTCCGACGGCATCAACGCCATGGCCGAGCTGATGCCGAGCCTGAAGCCGACGCTCGACAATGTCAGGGACGCCTGGGAGATCGGCGATTTCCCGCGCTACACGCTCAACACCACGATCATCTGCACCGGCATCCTGCTGGTGCAGTTCGTCACGATCACGCTGGCGGGCTTCGCCTTCGCCCGCCTCGACTTCGCCGGCAAGACGCTGATCTTCTACCTGTTCCTGATGCAGCTGATGCTGGTGCCGGTGCTGCTGATCGTGCCGAACCTGAAGCTCGTGGCGCAGCTCGGCCTCTACGACACGCTCGCCGGCGTGATGATGCCGTTCTTCGCGTCGGCCTTCGGCACCTTCCTGATGCGGCAGGCGTTCGAGGCGATCCCGACCGAGCTGGAAGACGCCGCCCTGATCGACGGCGCCAGCCTGTTCCAGCGCATCCGCCACATCTACGTGCCGCTGTCGATGCCGAGCTTCTCCGCGTTCGCCATCATCTCCGTGACCAGCCACTGGAACGACTTCCTGTGGCCGCTGATGGTGATCAATTCGCCGGACAAGCGTCCGCTCACGGTCGGCCTCTCGGTATTCACCAAGACCGCCGAAGGCACGCAGGCCTGGGGCACCATCGCCGCGGGCACGCTGATGGTGATCGCGCCGCTGCTCGTCACCTTCCTGATCTTTCAGAAACGCTTCATCAGCTCTTTCGTCACCTCAGGCATCAAATAGGAGATTTTCCGATGCTGTTCTCCCGCAGGCTCATGCTCGGCCTCGCCATGGTTGGCGCTCTGGCCTTTCCGGCGCTGGCCGAAGGTCCCACCGAGATCGATCTGTTCTTCCCCGTTCCCGTCGACGGCAAGCTCGCCCGCGACATGGGCACCTTGATCAAGGAGTTCAACGAGACCCATCCCGGCGTCAAGGCGACCGCCGTCTACACCGGCTCCTACGACGACACGCTGATCAAGACGCGCGCCGCGATCAAGGCCGGCAAGCCGCCGGCCGCGGTGATCATGTCGGCGAACTTCCTGCTCGACATGCAGATCGAGAACGAGCTCACCAATCTCGACAGCCTGATCGCTGCGGACGGCATCACCAAGGAGAAATTCCTGGGCCAGTTCTTCCCGGCGCTGCAGGGCAATGCCGTGATCAACCGCTCGGTCTACGGCGTGCCGTTCCACAATTCGACGCCGCTGCTCTACATCAACGCCGACAAGGCCAAGGAAGCCGGCCTCGATCCAAACAAGCCGCCGCAGACCTGGGCCGAGCTCACCGACTGGGCCAAGAAGCTGACCAAGCGCGAAGGCGACAAGGTGACCCAATGGGGCATCGCGATCCCCTGCGCCTACGACTATTGCGGCTGGATGATGGAAACGCTCACCATGAGCAATGGCGGGCGCTACTACAACGAGGAGTTCGGCGGCGAGGTCTATTACGACACGCCCTCGATGCTCGGTGCGCTCACCTGGTGGAACGACCTTGTCTACAAGCACAAGGTCCACGTCCCCGGTGCGACGCCCGGCCCTGCCGTCAACACCTCCTTCATCTCCGGCAATGCCGCAATGATGATGCTGTCGACGGGATCGCTGACCTATGTGCGCGACAACGCCAAGTTCAATTACAAGGTCGCCTTCATCCCGCGCAACGTCCGCAACGCCGTGCCGATCGGCGGCGCCTCGCTGATCGTTCCGGCCGGTCTCGAAGCGGAGAAGCAGAAGGCCGCCTGGACGCTGATCAAGTGGATGACCTCGCCCGAGAAGAGTGCCTGGTGGAGCCGCGCCACCGGCTATTTCGCGCCCAACATGGCCGCCTACAAGACGCCCGACATGGTCGAATTCCTCAACAAGAACCCGGACGCCAAGACCGCCGTCGAGCAGCTCGACGTCGCCAAGCCCTGGTTCGCGACCTACAAGACCGTCCCTGTCCGCAAGAACCTCGAGGACGAGGTGATGCTGGTCCTGAACGGCAAGAAGCAGCCGAAGGAAGCCCTCGCCGCCGCCCAGAAGGCCGCGGACGAGACGCTCAAGCCTTACAATGCTGAGACGTCGCTGAAGCTGCCGTGAGGCCGCCGACAACGGCAACAAACATCGGCGCTCCGTCATGCGGGGCGTCGAATTCGTTTGGGCCGGTCTGTCCATTAACTCCCCGTCCACCATGCGGCCCGCCCCGCCGCCGGTAACCACGAGAATTAACAGACCCTCAACGTGCTCCCGACAAATCTATCAATGTTTCTGGAGATTTCGCCGTGGATCTGTTGGTTATCGAGTTCCTGGGACTGGCTCTGGTCGCCATGTGCGTCCTCGTGGTGGCGCTGCCCTGCGCGCGAAAATCCTCGCAGCGGGTCCGCTACGAATAGGATTTTCGTCGGAAAAAGGCGCTTCCGGCCTAAAAGCAAGGCTCGAATTCGCTCAGAGCCCCTTGACATCACAGCACTTTCGGCAGAACGGCTGATATCACGTGTCATGGGCCGTTCATGGATTTGATTACCACCACCGCTGACCTCGCGGCTGCCTGCAGCCGGCTGGCCAAGCACCCCGTCATAACAGTCGATACCGAGTTCCTCCGCGAGACCACCTATTACCCGCTGTTGTGCGTGGTGCAGATGGCCAGCGCCGAGGAGGCCGTTGTCATCGACACCCTGGCCGAAGGCATCGACCTCAAGCCGTTCTTCGAGCTGATGGCCAACGAGGGCGTGCTGAAGGTGTTTCACGCCGCCCGCCAGGACATCGAGATCATCTGGCACCAAGCCAACATCATCCCGCATCCGGTGTTCGACACCCAGGTTGCCGCGATGGTGCTCGGCTACGGCGACAGCATCGCCTACGACGCGCTGGTCGAGAAGGTCACCGGCCACCGTCCGGACAAGACCCACCGCTTCACCGACTGGTCGCGACGGCCGCTGACCAAGGAGCAGATGCATTACGCGGTGTCCGACGTCACCCATCTGCGCGACGTGTTCGCCGCGCTGGACGCCGACCTGAAGAAGCGCCGCCGCAGCGAATGGGTCTCCATCGAGATGGAGGTCCTGACCTCCCCCCGCACCTATGATTTTCATCCCGAGCGCGCCTGGGAGCGGCTGAAGACGCGGGTGCGCAAGCCCAAGGACCTCGCGGTGCTGATGGAGGTCGCGGCCTGGCGCGAGCAGGAGGCGCAGAGCCGCGACGTGCCGCGCGGCCGCGTGCTGCGCGACGAGGCAATCACCGACATCGCGACCCACGCGCCGACCACGCTGGAGAAGCTCGCGCATCTGCGGTCGGTGCCGAAAGGATTCGAGAAATCCAAATGGGGCGCGGACATCGTCGCGGCGGTCGAGCGCGGGCTGGCGCGGGACTTTACCAAGCTGCCAAAGCTGGAGAAGCCGCGCAACAACTCCAACGGCGCCGCCATCGTCGAGCTGCTGAAGGTGCTGCTGCGGATGACCGCCGAGCGCCATGCGGTCGCAAGCAAGGTCATCGCGACCGTCGATGATCTCGAAGAGATCGCGGCGGACGACGAAGCGGATGTACCGGCCTTGCGCGGCTGGCGCCGCGAGCTGTTCGGCGACGCTGCGCTGAAACTGAAGCGCGGTGAGCTCGCACTGGCCATCGAGAAGGGCCGCGTGATCGGAGTGCAGCGGGGGTAACATTCAGCCACGCGGACCAACTGTTAGCTCGTCATCCTGAGGTGCGAAGCGTACGGTGCAGAGCACCGTACGCGAAGCCTCGAAGGATGAACGCCCGCTGATGCAGTCGGGCCGTCGCCCTTCGAGGCTCGCCGAAGAGGCGAGCACCTCAGGGTGACGGCGATGGAGTTGCGCTGGCGCCTACGCCGGCGTCAGCTTCGCCACTTCGCCCTTCATATCATTCAGCACGCCGGAGATCGCCCCGACCAGCTCGTCGATCTGGGCCTTGGTCGTGATCAGCGGCGGACAGATGGCGATGGCATCCAGCATATTGCGCGAGATCACGCCGCGCTCCTGGAGCATGCGGCTGGCGATGCCACCGACCGCGCCCGGCGTCGCCGCCGCGGTCTTGCGGCCCTTGTCGAGCACGAGCTCGAGGGCTGCGATCATGCCGACGCCGCGGACCTCGCCGACCAGCGGATGGCTGGCGAGCTCGCGGAGCCTGCCTTGCATGTAGCCGCCGAGTTCGGCGGCATGCGCGACCAGGCCGCGCTCCTCGATGATCTTGAGGTTCTCCAGCGCAATCGCGGAGCCGACCGGATGGCCGCCCGCGGTGAAACCGTGGCCGAGCACGCCGATCTTGTTGCTCTCGTCCGCGATCGGCTCGAACATGCGATCGTTCAGGATGATCGCCGATAGCGGGAAATAGCTCGAGGTGATCTGCTTGGAGACCACGATCGCGTCGGGCTTGATGCCATAGGTCTCGCAGCCGAACATCTTGCCGGTGCGGCCGAAGCCGCAGATCACCTCGTCGGCGACCAGCAGGATGTCGTACTTCTTCAACACCTTCTGGATCTTGTCCCAATAGGTCGCCGGCGGCACGATGACACCGCCCGCCCCCATCACCGGCTCACCGAAGAAGGCGGCGATGGTGTCAGGCCCCTCCTTCTGGATCAGCGCATCGAGCTCCTCGGCGCGGCGCGTCGCGAAATCTTCCTCGCTCTCGCCGGGGGCGCCGTCCTTGTAGAAATGCGGCGAGCCGGTGTGCAGGATGTTCGGCAGCGGCAGGTCGAACGAGCGGTGGTTGTTCGGAAGGCCGGTGAGGCTCGCGGAGGCGATGGTGACGCCGTGATAGGCACGCAGGCGGCTGATCACCTTCTTGCGCTGGGGCTGACCGAGCGCGTTGGAACGATAGGCGATCAGCTTCAACACCGTGTCGTTCGCCTCAGAGCCGGAATTGGTGAAAAACACCTTGCTCATCGTAACAGGCGCGAGCGCGACCAGCTTCTCGGCGAGGTCGATCGATGGCCCGTGCGATTTGGCGGAGAAGGTATGGTAGAACGGCAGCGCCTGCATCTGCTTGTGCGCCGCCTCGACCAGCCGCTTCTCGTTGAAGCCGAGCCCGACGCTCCACAGGCCTGCCATCGCTTCGAAATAGCGCTTGCCCGTCGCGTCGAAGACATAAGGCCCCTCGCCGCGTTCGATCACGAGGGGGCCGGCCTGCTGATGCGTGCGCGCGTTGGTGTATGGATGGAGCTGATAGGCCACATCCCGGGCCTCTTGCGAATTGGGCAGCATGGACATTTGCGAAGATCCTTGAAAGCGTCACGTCGCAGGCAGAGCCGGCGTCATCACTTGATGGCAAGTACCTTGGCTATTGCGACAGCGCAAAACATGCAACGCCAATTCGTCGGCAGCAAACGCTCAACAGCGATGCACAAAGCCGCATGTCACAAATCCGCACATGACAGGACCGCACATCACAGAGCCGCACGGTGGCAGCTCTCACGCCGCGCCGTCGTCGCCATCGTCGTCGGCGGCGGCACTGGCTTCCCGCACCTCCACCAGCGCCATCGAGAGCAAGTAGAGGGTCGTGGGCAGACCAAGCCTGCGCGCCCTCTCGGCGGCACGCGAGAGATCGCTCGCCAGCTCCTTGAGCTCCTTCCCCCGTGACAATCTCTCACCCCATCCGCCGGTTGCGGACGCCTACACCGCAACGGCGCCGCTGGTTCTGATCAGTTCGGCGCTGGACTGCATTGTAGCAAAATTTCCGATGACATTCACTACCGCATACCTGTAGGTGGCGGCATCGTCCGTGCCCGGCTGCCGGCAAGCCGCGGCGTCAGTGACCACCTGGTAGCGATGGCTGCGATGAAACCCGTCGACGGCGGTGGCCAGGATAGTCTCGTCCAGGGAAAAGCCGATCAGAATGCAGCGCGTGGTGCGGATACTGGACATGTAGTCTACAAACCGCGACGAGCTGTAGGCGGACGGCAGCGGGTGCTCGAACGTCATCTCCCCCGGCCGCGGCCTGGTTTCCGCGATCCAATCGGTCAGCCCGGATGCCGGATTGAACCAGGCCGCCTGCGCGATGCGCTTCAGATGCATGACCGGCCACAAATTGCTGCGCCACAGCGTGAGGAGTTCCAGGCAACGCGCCGTCACCGCATCGCCGTCGAGGACGACATGGCGACGGCCGGGGGTCAGATATTCGACCTGAAGATCCGCACAGACCAGTATCGGCGGATCATCATACATGGAAGCCAGCATCTCGTTGCGCGCAGCTGCACCAGTTTCAACGGTCGGCAAATGCGAGGTCTCGCAGCGGTGAGGTCACCGCCCGCCCCGCCGAGGCATCAAGCACGCCAGGCCGGTCCCAATCGCCCTCGGGACGGATGATCACATAGGGATCGCTGTCCAGCGTGATGGCGTCCGGGCCCGGCTCGATCTCCAGCAACATTTCTGTGTAGGAGAAATCCGAGAACGTGATCTTGCGATTGTGGCCGAGCGGCTTGGCGCCGAAATGTGCCCAGAAATCGACCAGCCGGTCCTGCGCCTGGCCGTAGATCTTGCGAAAGCCCTTGCGCTTCACATAATCGACGCTGGCCTGCACCAGCTTGAACGAGACGCGCGAGCGCCGATATTGGTGACGCACCGCGAGCCGCTCCACCTTGGCGAAATCGCCGAAGAACCGCACCCGCAGGCAGCCCGCAGGCTCGTTGCCGACGAAGCCGATGAAATGCGCGGCAACCATGTCATTGCCGTCGAACTCCTCCTCGAACGGACAATCCTGCTCGGCGAGATAGACCGCCGAGCGGATGGCAGTCACCAGCATGAGATCGTTCGGATCGCGCGCGAGACGGATGGTGATGGCGCGGGAACAAGGCTTGGCGAGAGGAATCCTAGTACCGTGCATCTGCAAAGCTCCTTGATTGGATGATCGCGCCTGGCATGCGCATCGGCTGCCGATGCCAGGGACGCTCGTAGCACCAAAGGTCGGGTTGGAAGCTCGGGACAGGCGCAAAGCCCGTCGCCTTCATGATGTCGCGTCCGGCCACCGTTGACGGCTGCGCATAGCAATCCGCGCCGCGAAACCTTATCTGCCGCAGATGAGCCGCGGCCTTGCCGAGACCGGCGATGCCGCGACCCGTCGCCGCGATCGCCCAGATGTAGATGGCTGCGACGTCTTCGTCCGCCGACGCGAGATGGTGCGTCTCGGGCGCGGTGAGGCAGATCTCGTCGAGCAGCAGCGCATCGTGTCCGCGATCGTTGAGAAACAGGAAGGCCATGCCGCCGACGAGGCTGCCCTTCCGGCTGAACGTCAGGATACTCTGAGGATCGAACGTGAAGTACCTCGCAAGCTCCGCTGCGCCGATCTGCACGCCCGGCACCAGCCGCTGCGCCATATCCGAAAGCGCCGCGATTTCGGAGAATTGCGCGCAGCGCACGTCGACATCCGGGCTCAGCGGCAAGGCGTCGAAATCGTGCCTTGCGGCAAACGGGCCCCTTTCCATACTCATATCACGCCTCTATCGTTCGAGGCTTTCGTGCCCCGCTATGACGATGAGCTTAGCGGTTGGGGATCAGGAGTATGCAGCAGTTATTGCACCGGGGTGCTGCGATGATGCAGCACCGTGAAGAAGCCCTGGACGCGTCCTGGGACGATTTAAAGCTGTTTTTAGCTTGCGCAAAATATAAAAGTTTCCGCAATGCGGCCGAAGAGCTCGGGCTCACCTCCACGACCCTGATGCGCCGCGTCGATCGGCTCGAAGAGAGGATCGGGTGCAAGCTGTTCCTGCGCGACCAGAGCGGACTCACGCTCAGCGATGAAGGCACCGCAATGATCGCCGACGTTGCGCATATGGAGCGTCATGCCTTCAACATCTTCCGCCGCGCCTCGCGATCGTCGAACGACACCTCGGGCACCGTGCGCGTCGCAGTGACAGAAGGCCCCGGTAATTTCTGGATCCTGCCGCGACTGATCGACTTCCAGAAGACCTACCGCAAGATCACGGTCGACCTGCGCTGCGCGATGGAGCAGGCCGACGTCGCGCGGCTCGAATCCGATATCGCGATCCAGCTCGAGCCGCCGACCAATCCCGATCTGATCGTCGCCAAGCTCGGCCGTCTCCACATCTATCCCTTCGTCTCCAAGGAGTACGAGACTCTCTACGGCGTGCCGACAACGCTCGCCGAATTGAAGAACCACCGCATCATCAAGCAGAGCGCGCCGCAGGTCGACGACGGCGCCTATGCCCGTGTGCTCGGGCTGAACTCGCTCGAGGGCATCGTCGGGATCAAGACCAATTCGTCGGTCGGCGTGCTCTATGCCGTCGAACGCGGCGCCGGCATCGGCTTCCTGCCGACGGTGTCGATCGCGCTCGGTGCGTCGCTCGTTGCCGTCGATCTCGGCGTCAGCCACCACGCCGATCTCTGGCTCACCTATCACAGGGAGTTCCGCACCTCCGAGCGTCACAAGGTTGTGGTCGACTGGCTGAAGAAGATCTTCGACGCCAGGACCTATCCCTGCTTCCGCGACGAGTTCATCCATCCGAATGCGCTGGTGCCGATGATGACGGCCGCGCGCGAGGGGTTTGGATTGGCGGGCTACGTCGCGGCAACGCCGACCTGAGCGCGGACGAGCTTCAGCTCACCATTTGTATTCGAAGCCAACGGTACCCTGGTGCAAGGTGAGCTCGTTGCGAAACTTGCCGTCGTAGTTGACGTAAAGCCGTGCCACGTTGGTCAGGCTGAGCGAAGCCGAGGCACCGGCGTCCGCGCCGTAGCGGCTCTCGCCGATGCCGGGGACCACGATGCTCTGGGCGCCCAGGCTGACCTGAATCGATCCCAGGTCCTGGTGGAAATTGTCGACGAGCTTGCCGTAGGCCGAGAGGTCCAGAATCTTCTGGTCGAAGATGAAGTAACGGCCGATCTCGGCGCCGATCATCATGCGTGCGCGGGAGAGCGCCGTCGAGCCGACGCTGAGCGGATCGAGACCGCCGGATTCCTGGAATGCGGCACTGGTGGCGCGCACATATTCGAGCGCGCCCTTGGGCACGATGCGCATCTGGTCCCTGGTCCAGTAATAGCTGATCTCGGTCAGCGCGCCGTCGACCGCGGCGTGATAGCCGGCGGTCGCAAGGCCAAGACCTGTGTCGCGGCTGGACCGGACCTTGCCGAAACCGTGCACCACGGCAAAGGCCCAGGTCCATGGACCCTTGTCGACCGAACCATTGAAGCCAAGCTGGGTCAGGTCGAGCGTGGCCGACTGGAGCGCGAGCGGCACGTCGATGTCGGTGTGGCTCTGGTCGATGGAGAAGCCGATGTTGACACCGGGCGCGAGCCGCGCGCCGAGGCCGGCGACGCCGCCAAACGTCCTGCGCTTGTCGCCGACGAAATCGCCCTGCGCCTCAGTGCGGACCGAGATCCCGTAGCCCTCGAACCAGGTACGGTAGCGCGGATCTTCCGTGCTTGCGGAAGCACCGCCGCCGCCGGAATTGGTCCGGAACGATCGGTCGAAACCATTGGCGGCCTGGTTGCCCAGCCGCTCCAGAAATCCCGAGCCGAAATTGAGCATGCTGTTGCCGGCCGACTGATCGTAATTAATCGCGGTCGGCATCGGGACCGGGGTCGGCGACGGTGTGGGCGTCGGGGTGGGTGTCGGGGTCGGAGTGGGCGTCGGACTTTGCGCGAGGACGGATGTCGCGGCCGACATCGTTACGACGAGCGCAAGCGCGATGGCTGCAAACGTGTTGGCGACCGCTGCCGCGATCCGGCGGACGCGGTCCAGCCCGATCGTCTGCCGTGTCCCGGACGGCTGCGAGGTGCAGCGCATGACGACTAAATCCCAAAGCAAAGGGCGGCCCGCAAAAATGCAACACGAGCGGCTCGCGCCGTGTCGCGATTTGTGCCGAACTGCAACGGAGGGTCAACCGGTTGGCCCGCTGTCCCCGAGGCTATTGCCCTCGATTGTGGTTCCGCGGCCACAGGTCGCAAATAGCAGACGATGGTACCAACCGCGGTCTTGAAATTCGCGCTCTGCTTGCTAACGCGCGATTTTCATGTTGCAATATCGGCCACAATCGGAATTGGCCGCTCTGCTGTGCGTTTCGCGACATTGAGACTCAAGACTCGAACAGGCTTCCGGAAAACCCGTTTGTGGCGTGGCACGCGAAAAGCGGCCGCGTCTTTTTTTATCTAGTGGAGGAGACTAGCGATGCCGCAAAAGGGCACCGTCAAATGGTTCAACCCGACCAAGGGTTATGGGTTCATCAAGCCGAACGGCAGCGACAAGGACGTGTTCGTCCATATCTCCGCCGTCGAGCGTGCCGGACTCTCCACCCTCAACGAGAACCAGGCGGTTGAATTCGACCTCGTGGAGAACCGCGGCAAGACATCCGCGGAGAACCTCAAGGTCTCCTGATTTCTCTCGCGTTCGACAAGCGAGAGATCATGACGTTGCCCCCGGCTCTGCCGGGGGATTTTGTTATGCGGCAGGCGCAGCGAGATGTCGCTTCAGCTCACCACCGGCGACACCAGAAAATTCTCCGACGCCGCGCTTCCGTCCGTCCTGCAGACATCGCCCTCGATCCGGACCTTGCCGGTCGCGAGCAGCCGCAGAGCTTCGGGATAGATGCGGTGCTCGACTTCGAGGATGCGCTCTGACAGCGTATCCCCCGTGTCGTGGTCGCTGACGGGCACCGCGCCCTGCATCACGATCGGGCCGGCGTCGGTCTCGGGGATGACGAAATGCACCGTCGCGCCCGACAGCTTGACGCCGGCGCGCAAGGCCTGGCCGTGCGGATCGAGGCCGGGGAAGGATGGCAGCAGCGAGGGGTGGATGTTGAGCATCCGCCCGTACCAGGCCCTGGTGAATTCCGCCGTGAACAGGCGCATGAAGCCGCCCAGACAGATCAGCTCGATGCCGTGCCGATCGAGCGCTGCCTGCAGCACCTTCTCGAAGCCGGCGCGATCCTTGCCGAACGGCTTGCTCTCGATCACCAGCGTGTTGACGCCGCTCGCCCTCGCCTTTTCCAGTCCGAGCGCACCGGGCTTGTTCGAGACGACGAGCGAGATCTCCGCCGGAAAATCCGGCGTGCTGGCTGCCCTGATCAGCGCGGCCATGTTGGAGCCGCGGCCGGAGATCAGGATGGCGACGCGGCGCTTCATCACAGCGCCAGATCGAGGTGGCCGTTGTAGACGACGCGGTGCTCGCCTTCGGCCGGGATCACGGTGCCGAGCTGCGCCACGGTCTCGCCGGCGTCGGTGAAGACCTCGACGACCTCATCGACCTTGTCGGGCTCGACGATCGCGATCATGCCGATGCCGCAATTGAAGGTGCGGAGCATCTCCAGCTCGGCGATGCCGGCCTGCGCCGCCAGCCATTTGAACACCGGCAGCACCGGCAGGCGTGCCAGATCGATGCCGACGCCCAGATCCTTCGGCAGCACGCGCGGGATGTTGTCGGTGAAGCCGCCGCCGGTGATGTGGGCGAGCCCCTTCACCGCGCCGGTCTCGCGGATCGCGCGCAGGCAGGATTTGACGTAGAGCCGCGTCGGCGTCAGCAGCGCGCCGCCGAGCGTCATCACGGGCGCGAACGGCGCCTGTGCCGCGAAGCCGAGACCGGATTGTTCCACGATCTTGCGCACCAGCGAGAAGCCGTTGGAATGGACGCCTGACGAAGCAAGACCGATCACGGCGTCGCCAGCGGCGATGTCCTTGCGCGGCAGCAGCGTACCGCGCTCCGCAGCGCCGACGGCAAAGCCGCCGAGGTCATAATCGCCGTCCTTGTAGAGGCCGGGCATCTCGGCGGTCTCGCCGCCGATCAGGGCGCAGCCGGATTCGCGGCACCCCTCCGCAACGCCCGCGACGATCGCGGCGGTGGCCTCGGGATCAAGCTTGCCGCAGGCGAAATAGTCCAGGAAAAACAGCGGCTCGGCGCCCTGCACCACGAGGTCGTTGACGCTCATGGCAACGAGATCGATGCCGATGCCACCATGCAGCCCGGTCTCGATCGCGATCTTGACCTTGGTGCCGACACCGTCGGTCGCGGCCACGAGGACCGGGTCCTTGAAGCCGGCCGCCTTGAGGTCGAACAGGCCGCCGAAGCCGCCGATCTCGGCGTCGGCGCCCGGCCGTGCGGTGGCGCGCACCATCGGCTTGATCAGGTCGACCAGGCGGTTGCCCGCGTCGATATCGACGCCTGAATCGGCGTAAGTGAGGCCGTTTTTGCGGTCGGTCATGCCCGATTTCCAGTGGGTTTGCGGCTGGTTACGTCGAATTCCGGGGACACGCAATGGCTCGCATGGCGCTCCTGCCTATACTATGTAGATATCAACCGGTTCAGCCTCCCGCGGGGGCCGGATTCGAGGTCAGACCGGGTGCCGGGAAGCGCTTTCGTGAGTATTCCGAACATCATTACCCTGGGCCGCATCATGCTGGTCCCGATCATCGTCTGGGCCATCGTGTCGAGCCAAATGGAGGTGGCGTTCGCCGCCTTCCTGATCGCCGGCATCAGCGATGCCGTGGACGGCTTTTTGGCCAAGCGCTTCAACATGACGAGCGAGCTCGGCGCCTTGCTCGATCCGCTCGCGGACAAGGCACTGCTGGTCTCGATCTACATGGCGCTCGGCATCTGGGGCGCGATCCCGCGCTGGATCGTGATCCTGGTGGTCTCGCGCGACATCATGATCGTCGCCGCCGTGATCGTATCCTGGCTGTTCGACCGGCCGGTCGAAATGAAGCCATCGATGGTGTCCAAGCTCAACACCGTGGCACAGGTGGCGTTCGCGGCGCTGGTGCTGGCGGCGCTTGCCTTCGGCTTCAAGCCGGCACCTTATGATATCATCCTGATGGGTCTCGTCACGATCTTCACGCTCTCCTCCGTGTCGCTCTATCTCGTCGAGTGGCTGCGGCACATGAGCACGATCGAGGCCAAATGAGCCGGGATGCGGCCCCGCAAAAGGCCAAGTCTCGCAAGATCAAGTCCCGCACGATCAAGTCGAACCTCTTCAAACGGGCCGGCGCGCCGGCATGGAGCAAAGCAAGCGTGGCAGGCCGCGTCCATCCCCGACAATTGGCGTTCGCGCTTCCGCATGCGGAGAGCCTCAGCCGGGACAACTTCCTCGAAGGCCCCGCCAATGCGGCCGGTCTCGGCCTGATCGACAGCTGGCCGGAATGGCCGAACCGGATCATGTGGCTGGCCGGCCCCGAAGGAAGCGGCAAGAGCCATCTCGCCGCGATCTGGGCCGAGGAAGCCGGCGCCCGCTCGACCACGGCCAATGCGCTGACCGCGGCAGGCGTTCCGGGCGCGCTCGCCACCGGCGCGCTGGTGGTCGAGGATCTCAAGGCCAAGGATTTTGACGAGCGCGCCCTCTTTCACCTGATGAACCTCGCCCGCGAGGACGGCGCCTATGTCCTCCTCACCGGACGCGAGGTGCCGGCCGCGCTGGAGATCGAGCTTCGCGACCTGCGCTCGCGTCTGCGGGCCGTTCCAGTGGTCGCGCTGCTGCCCCCCGACGACCAGCTCTTTCGCGGCCTCATCGTCAAATTCTGCGCCGACCGCCAGCTCACCGTGGACGAGAGCGTAGTCGGCTATCTCGCCACCCGCCTGGAGCGATCCTCGGCCGCGGCCCGGCAGGCCGTGGAGCTGCTCGACAGCGAAGCCCTGCGGCTCGGCCGCCCGGTGACCCGGGCGCTCGCCGCCGAACTGCTCCGGGACCCCTGATCGGGCCCATGGGCCCCGACGCCTTCCGCAACGGCTTGACGCGGCGGAACGGCGGAACATCAATGTCATCGAAACGTCATCGCTGTAACACATGCTCCCCGGGGTTTTGCGCATAAGTCGCAAAGTGAGGCGAGACAGGATGGACCGACTTCTGATGGACTCTGCGCAAGCCATTGAAATTAAAGAAAAAATTCCGGAGGCCGAGGGCCTTCCGGCGATCGCATCCAGTCCCGAACGGTTCATCAACCGCGAGCTGTCCTGGCTGCATTTCAACCGCCGCGTCCTGGAGGAATCGGTCAATCCCAGCCACCCCGTGCTGGAGCGGGTGCGGTTCCTGTCGATCTCGGCGAATAACCTCGACGAGTTCTTCATGGTCCGCGTCGCCGGCATCAAGGCCCAGGTGCGCGAGGGCATTGCCGAGCGCAGCCCGGACGGCCTGACGCCGTCGGAGCAGCTCGCGCTGATCAACCGCACCGTCTCCCAGCTCGCCTCGGACCAGCAGGCGATCTGGCGCGACCTGCGCAGCGCGCTGGCCGAGGTCGGCATCGTGCTGGTCGACGGCAAGGACGTCTCCAAGTCGGAACGGACCTGGATCGAGGACTATTTCCTCAACAACGTCTTCCCGCTGCTGACGCCGCTCGCGATCGATCCGGCCCACCCCTTCCCGTTCATTCCGAGCCTCGGCTTCACCATCGCGCTCCAGCTCACGCGCGCCGCCGACGGCAAGCAGATGAACGCGCTGATCCGCATGCCCGGCAAGATCGACCGCTTCATCCGCCTGCCCGCCGAGGGCACGGTGCGCCTGATCTCGCTGGAGCAGGCGACCGCCCTGTTCATCAACCGCCTGTTCCCCGGCTACAATCTGCACGGCCAGGGCTCCTTCCGGATCATCCGCGACTCCGAGCTTGAAATCGAGGAAGAGGCGGAGGACCTCGTCCGCCTGTTCGAGACAGCGTTGAAGCGCCGCCGGCGCGGGTCGGTGATCCGGCTCGAGATCGACGCCAAGATGCCGGAGGAGCTGCGCAGCTTCGTGCAGCATGCGCTGTCGGCGGCCGACGACGAGGTGTTCCTGGTCGACGGCGTGCTCGCGATGAACGAGCTCTCCCAGCTCACGCGGCTCGACCGGCCTGACCTCGAATTCACCCCTTACGTGCCGCGCCACCCCGAGCGCGTGCGCGAGCATGGCGGCGACATCTTCGCCGCGATCCGGCAGAAGGACCTCGTCGTCCATCACCCCTACGAATCCTTCGACGTGGTGGTGCAGTTCCTCCAGCAGGCCGCGCGCGACCCTGATGTCGTCGCGATCAAGCAGACGCTCTACCGCACCTCCAACAACTCGCCGATCGTGCGTGCGCTCGCGGAAGCGGCCGAAGCCGGCAAATCGGTCACGGCCTTGATCGAGCTGAAGGCGCGGTTCGACGAAGAAGCCAACATCCGCTGGGCGCGCGATCTCGAACGCGCCGGCGTGCAGGTCGTCTACGGCTTCCTCGAATTGAAGACGCACGCAAAGCTCTCGATGGTGGTGCGCCGCGAGGGCGGCAGCCTCACGACTTACGTCCATACCGGCACCGGCAACTATCATCCGGTCACCGCGCGCATCTACACCGACCTCTCCTACTTTACCTCCGATCCGACCATCGGCCGCGATGCCGCGCGCGTGTTCAATTTCATCACCGGCTATGCCGCGCCCAGCGACCTCGAGAAGATGGCGGTGTCGCCGCTGACGCTGCGCAAGCGCATCATCGAGCACATTCAAGGCGAGACCGCGCATGCGCGGCACGGCTGGACCGGCGCGGTCTGGATGAAGATGAACGCGCTGGTCGACCCCGACATCATCGACGCGCTCTACGAGGCCTCCCAGGCCGGCGTCCAGGTCGAGCTCGTGGTGCGCGGCATCTGTTGCCTCAGGCCCGGCATCCCCGGCCTGTCGGAGAACATCCGCGTCAAGTCGATCATCGGGCGCTTCCTGGAACACGGCCGAATCTACTGCTTCGGCATGGGCCAGGGCCTGCCGAGCGCGAAAGCGGCTGTGTATATCTCGTCCGCCGACATGATGCCGCGCAACCTCGACCGCCGCGTCGAGGTGCTATGCCCGCTGCAAAATCCAACGGTGCATCAGCAGGTTCTCGAACAGATCATGGTCGCCAATCTGAAGGACAATGAGCAGAGCTGGCAGTTGTTGCCGGACGGGTCGTCAACGCGTATGAAGACCGCGAAAGGCGAGGAGCCTTTCAACGTCCACAACTACTTCATGACAAATCCGAGTCTGTCTGGCCGTGGAAAGTCGCTCAAGGAATCCTCGCCGCGTCGTCTCACGCGCCGGAACGAACGTCATCAATCCTGATCGGGGATCTGCGACGTGAAGCGGCCGCGCAAGCGCGGCTCGAGCGTCGCGGTTATCGACATCGGCTCCAACTCGGTCCGTCTCGTCGTCTACGAGGGACTGACGCGGAGCCTCATCCCGATCTTCAACGAGAAGACCCTGTGCGGCCTCGGGCGCGAGGTGCAGAGCACGGGTCTGCTCGCGCCCGATGCCGTCGACAAGGCGCTGACCTCGCTCAAGCGCTTCCGCGCATTGTGCCGCGTGATGCAGGTCGGGCGCGTGTTCGCGATTGCGACCGCGGCCTGCCGCGACGCCTCCAACGGCCCCGACTTCATCGCCAAGGCCGAGCGCATCTGCGCGGTGAAGATCGAGATCCTGTCAGGTCCGCGCGAGGCTCGGCTGTCGGCGCTCGGCGTGATCTCCGGCATCCACCTTCCCGACGGCATCGTCGGCGACCTCGGCGGCGGCTCGCTCGAGCTGATCGACGTTCGCAGGAACAGCGTTCGCAGCGGCGTGACGCTGCCGCTCGGCGGTCTCGCGCTCCAGGACCTCGCGCACAAATCGCTCAAGCGTGCCGATCGCATCGTGCGCGAGGAGCTCGATGAGTTGCCGCAGCTCACCGCGGGCCGCGGTCGCACTTTCTACGCCGTCGGCGGCACCTGGCGCGCGCTCGCGCGCATCCACATCATCCAGAGCGGCTATCCGCTCCAGGTGATGCACGGCTATTCGATTTCGGCCGCCGAGGCGCTCGACTTCTCCCGCCGTCTCCGGCGCCTCGCTGCCGCCGACATGCTCGCCGACATCGAGATCGTCGCCGATGCGCGGCGGCCGCTCCTCACCTATGCGGCGCTGGTGCTCGAGCACGTCATCCGCGTTGCAAAGCCGAAGAACATCGTGTTCTCGACCTTCGGTGTGCGCGAAGGCCTCCTGCACGAGAAGCTGCCGGAGACCGAACGCAACAAGGACGGGCTGATCTGCGCGGCCGAGGAGCTGAACCAGTTGCTGTCACGCTCGGCGAAACACGCCCGCGAGCTGATCGCCTGGACCGACCGCCTCGTGCGCGTCGTGAAGCTGCGAGAGACCGAAGAGGACCGCCGCCTGCGCCACACCGCGTGCCTGCTGTCCGACATCGGCTGGCGCGTGCATCCCGACCATCGCGGCGAGCAGACGCTCAGCCTCGTCGTCAACGCCAATTTCGGCGCGATCACCCACACCGAGCGCGCCTTCGTCGGCCTGTCCGTGTTCTATCGCTATGCCGGCCTGAGCGAGGAAAACCAGCCGCCGACCACGATGCAGGAGCTGCTGACGCCGGCCCAGCTCGAACGCGCGCGCCTGCTGGGCGCCGCATTCCGCGTCGCGCACCTGATCTCGGCGGCGCGTCCGGGCGTCCTGCCCGCCACGCATTTCCGCAGCGAGGGCCGCAAATTGATGCTGGTGTTCGAGCACCGGCTCGGCGACCTCGTCGCCGACCGGGTCGGCAGCCGCTTCCGCCAGCTCGCCCGCCTGATCGGCCGTGCCGGCTCGATCGTGAGGCGCTGACGAACAGAAACAGCGCAACGCTGCCCGAGGTTCGTCGGGACGCACAACGAGCAGGCTGGTCACGCAACGAGGCGTTGGTTGTCCTGCGGCGCGACGATGGCTTTCAGTCCCCCGAGTTCGGAATCGGCGAGAACAAGCTGCCATCCATAGGCACTGAGCACGTCCTGAACGATCGCGAGGCCGAGGCCGGCGCCTTCGCCGCGCTCATCGAGCCTTACACCGCGTTCGAGCACGCGGGCGCGTTCAGCGGACGCGATTCCCGGCCCGTCGTCCTCGACCGAGATCGCCGGATTCGCAGTGGCACCGGCGCCAATGCGCACCTTGCTCTTGGCGTGACGGGCGGCATTTTCCAGGAGATTGCCGAGCACTTCGGCCAGATCGGCGCGATCGAGCGGCACGCTCGGCTCGCCCGTTATGCAGATCTTGAATTCGAGCCGCTGCGCAGTGGGCGTGCGCGCCAGCGTAAGCACCAGGGACTCGACGAGCGGTCTGAGGGGCGTGGAAATTCCGCCGCGCTGTCGTGCCGTCCCCCGCGCCCGGGCGCGTGCCAGCTCGCGGTCGACGTGACGGCTCATCGTGTCGCCGACGGCTTCGATTGCCTGGGCGACGTCCTGCTCACCTCGCTGGCGCAACAGCGCGACATCGGCTGCGAGTGCGGCGAGCGGCGTCTTCAGCCCGTGCGCCAGGTCAGCGGCACGGCTGCGCGAACGCTCGATCTCGCGTTCCTGTGCGTCGATCAGGCTGTTTACCTCTTCCACCAGAGGCGTCACCTCGGCTGGGACATCGGCGGGCAGATGCTTGCGCTGCCCGGAGCGGACCTCCGCGACGCCGCGGCGAAGTGCGTCGAGCGGACGTAAGCCCAGCCCGACCTGGATCGAGGTGGCCGCCGCCAGCACCAGCCCCAGCAGGCCGAGCGCCAGCGTCAGCTCCATGGCGAATTGCGAGCCGGCGGCTGACACCCGAGCGAGATCGGCCGCCACAACGACGCGCACCGGCGTACGGCGGTCGCCGACGGTGAGCAGCACGCGGCGTTCACTGACCAGGAGCCGTGCGTTCGCAGGCCCGGGGACGACATGACGGTGCAGTTCGCTCGGCGACGGCTCGTCCTGCGGCAGATCCAGCGCCGTGTCCCACAGCGAACGCGAACGCAGCACCTGACCACCGTCGTCCGATACCTGCCAGTACAAGCCTGAGAGTGGATCGGCAAAACGCGGATCGGCCGGCGGCCGGCCCACCACCAGCTTGCCCTGCGCATCGGCGTCGATACCCGCGACGAGTTGCTTCAGATAGATGTCGAGGTCATCGCCGATGGTGCGCGTGACGTGGCGTTCGAACAGCAGCGTCAGCCCCGCGCCGGCAATCGTCAGCGCGATCAGGATAGCTACAAGTCCCCCGGCGACCAGTCGCAGCCGCAGCGAGCCCCAGCTCATGGCGGCATCTCCGGTACCAGATAGCCGAAGCCGCGCCTGGTCTCGATCAGGTCGGCACCGAGCTTCCTGCGCACCCGGCCGACCAGCACCTCGAGCGCGTTCGACTCGTGGTCCTCGCCGTGGCCATAGACGTTCTCGTCGAGTTCTTGCTGCGATACCACGCGGCCGCGGTGGTGCAGGAGAAAGGCGATCAGGCGGTATTCCAACGGCGACAACGCGACGGGTACGCCGCGCAACGTCACCTTCATCTGACGCTCGTCGAGCTCGACATCGCCAGCGACAATCCGTGGCGAGGCATGCCCCGCCGAGCGGCGCACGATCGAGCGCAGCCGCGCCAGCAACTCCTCCATCCGAAACGGCTTGGGCAGGTAGTCGTCGGCGCCCGCGTCGATCCCATCGACGCGCTCGGCCCAGCTGCCCCGCGCCGTCAGGATCAGCACCGGCATCGACCTTCCGTTGGCGCGCCAGCGCTTGAGGACCGCCAGACCGTCCATGCCGGGCAAGCCGAGATCCAGAACGACGGCGCCGTAGTCTTCGGTGTCACCGCGGAACCAGGCTTCCTCGCCGTTGCGAACGGTTTCGACGATATAGCCGGCCGCGCGCAGCGCCTTCTCCACGTCGGCCGCGATCCGTCGGTCATCCTCCACAAGCAGCAGCCGCATCATCTCTCCTTGATGCGTTCAATCTCGCCGCTGCGCGCGTCCACATACGCTTCGTAGAGGCGACCCTTGTCGTCGACGAGGCGAAACTCATAGATCCAGCGGCCGCGCTCACGCTCTATTTCGACGCCGGCAACCTCGCCCGGCAATTTGCCACGGACGGATGCGAGGATGTCGGCGAGTGACTTGATCTCGCCCGCCTCGACCGCGCGGCGCACCGCGTCGGGCGCACCCCTATCGTGGTCGCTTGAGGCCGCAGGCACCGACGGGAGCAGAACTCCCACCAGCAATGGCACCGCGAGGAATTCCAGAAAGCGAGATGGCTGCATCCACGAAGTATGCCGCAATCGACCTGACAGATTGCTGACGTGGATCAACAGGCGGCGGTCAGGGCGCTTCTGCCAATGTCCACGCATTGCCTTGCCGCATGATGTGGCCGGGCCATACATACCGGAGAGAACCATGCGCAAGATCACCATCTTCACTGCTGCTGCCGGCGCCCTGCTCGCGGCCGCGACCGCTCATGCCGGCAGCCTCGGGCGCCCCTGCACGGCAGCCCCGGCGACCCGTTGGCTGCCGCTCGAAGAACTGCAGGCCAAGGTCGAAGCCCAAGGCTACAAGGTTCAGAAGGCCAAGCTCAAGAACGCCTGCGGCGAACTCTATACGATCGACAAGTCCGGCAGCCGGGTCGAACTGTTCGTCGATCCGACCAATGGCCAGATCGTCGGCCAGCTGTAGAGGGCGCCACCATGAGCGCCATCAACGACGGGATCGAGGCCGGCGGCGAGACGCCACCGACATCGGTCAAGGTCTGGGACCCCTTCGTGCGCGTGTTCCATTGGTCGCTGGCCGGGCTGTTTCTGCTCGCGTATGCCACGGGTGACGAGATCGAGAACGTCCATATCGCCGCCGGATACACGATTGCCGGATTGCTTGCGCTACGGATCGCGTGGGGCTTCGTGGGGCCGCGCAATGCGCGCTTCAGCGATTTCGTGCGCTCGCCGCGCGCGGTGCTCGCCTACATGCGCGACGTGGCGTTGCTCAGGGCGCCGCGTTATCTCGGCCACAATCCAGCCGGCGGCACGATGGTCGTAGCGCTGATCATCACGCTGATCGTCACCTGCTCCACCGGTTACATGATGACGACCGGCACCTTCTGGGGCGCAAAATGGGTCGAGGAGATGCATGAGGCGTTCGCCAACCTCACGATCGGCCTCGTCGTCGTCCATGTGCTTGGCGTCCTGTTGGCGAGCTTCGAGCACAGCGAGAATCTGGTGAAGGCGATGATCACGGGAAGGAAGCGTCCATCGTGACCGGGGCCGGGGAGCCGACACGACAGGTTCTCGCTATCTCTCGACGAATCGGCTCCCGTTCCACCGCAGCGTACGGCCCTTGCCGCTCGCGTCCAGAACTTCAAGGAAGGCCTGATCGCGGGAAGAAGACAGCCGGACGTCGTAAGCGTGGACGGCCAGCACACGCCTATAACGTCCGCTTTTCAAGACATACACCTCGTGCAGGCAACCTGCAGGCCCGCAATGTACAGCCCTGTTACGGCAATGGAAATCGTCGAAATGAAGAGCCAGGAATTGAGCTCCGGGCACGGTCAGATAAAGAGCAAAGCGCTGGGCGGCAGCGATTGGGCCGCCGCACGCCGTGTCCCATTTCCGCACGTCTGCACGGATGTCGGGCGGCAGCATTTCGATGTGCGCAGAGCTCCAGGGGTCCCGTATCGTTCCGCTATGGGAGAGCGCTGGTTGCAAGAGGCCGACCAGCACAGCAAAGCCGGTCGCCAGGATCGAAGCAAGGTTGGTTGGTCTCACGGCCGCCTCTGCAAACGGTGCGACCACAGCCTAGCTTCTGCAGCTGCGAGGGAATTGAGCGACATCAACCGAAACGCTCAATGGACGGCGGGCAGCCTTCCCAGTTGGCTGTCTCGCTTGAGCCGCTTGAGGCAGATCAACTCACCAACGCGGTGGTGGAGTAAGCCAAACGTCCAATCGAACAGCACTTCGCTCGCCGGTGAGCGTGGGATATTCCTCATGCGAGTCCGTCACGAAACTCTCGTTCCCGCCTCTTCTCGGGGCGCGCTCGCTGGTATGCTCGTAGCGATTGCATTGAGCTTGTTTCCTTCCATGGCGATGGCGGAGGATGAGCTGAAGCTGAGCGATGCGCAGGCGCGCAATCTCGGAGTGCGCGTGACCCACCCGGTCGCGATCCGGACCGATCTGACGCTGCCCTATCCCGTCAAGATCGTGATCCCCACACAGCAAATATGGGTCGTCAGTGCGCCGGTGGCCGGCATGGTCGCCAGTCTCCTCGTCGGGCGCGGTGACCACGCCTCGGCCGGCCAACCGCTCGTCACGCTGGAGAGTCCAAGTTTCGTCTCCCAGCAGCGCGACTACCTGCACGCGATCGCCCAGGAGCATCTCGCCAGCCAGCAGCTGAAGCGGAATGCCGATCTGTTCGAGGGCAAGGCCGTGCCGCAGCGCGTGCTGGAGGCCAGCCAGGCCGAAGCGCGCCAGGCCGCTCTCGTGGTCGCAGAGCGGCGTCAGATGCTGCATCTGAGCGGGATGTCCGACGAAGCCATTTCTCGGCTCGCCCAGCAAGCGGCGATCAGCGCGACGCTCACGGTCAATGCGCCGCAAACCGCATCCGTCGTCGAGGTCGCAGTGTCGCCGGGGCAGCGGCTCGAACAATCCGCGCCGCTCGTCAAGTTGGCGCGGCTCTCGCCGCTATGGGCGGAAATCGCGGTTCCTGCAGCCAATATTCGCGCGATCCGCGCCGGCGCGAAAGTCGAAATCGAGGGCTATTCCACCCCCGGCAAGGTCGTGCTGGTCTCCGAGACCATCGACCCTGCCACCCAGACCATCCTGGTTCGCGCGGAATTCCCCAACGACGGAGAGCTGCATCCCGGTCAGACCGCCGCTGCCCGCATCGGCTTTCTCTCCGCCGGCGAAAGCGCGTGGGAGATTCCCTATCATGGGCTGGTGCGGCGGGGTGAACGGACCTCGGTGTTCGTCGCCATAGCCGGTGGCTTCCGGCTGGTGCCCGTCAAGCTTGTTGCGGACGACCAGGACCATGTCGTGGTGTCCGGTCCCATCACGGAGCAGGACGAGATCGCGATCGGCGGCATCTCGGCGCTTCGCGGCATTCTCTCGGGCCTGGGGCAATAGATGCTCCAGCGCCTGGTTGCGTTCGCGCTTTCGCAGCGATTGTTCGTTCTGCTGAGTGTGCTGCTGCTGGTGGGCGCCGGCGCCGTCCTCCTGCCCGGCCTGCCGATCGACGCGTTTCCCGATGTCTCTCCGGTTCAGGTGAAGATCATCATGAAGGCGCCGGGCCTGACGCCAGAAGAGGTCGAGCAGCGCATCACGGTCCCCGTCGAACTCGAACTGCTCGGATTGCCGCACAAGAAGGTCCTTCGTTCGACCACGAAATATGCACTGGCCGACATCACCGTCGATTTCGAGGACGGCACCGACATCTACTGGGCGCGCAACCAGGTATCGGAGCGGTTGTCGAACATCGCGCGTGATTTCCCCGACGGGGTGACCGGAGGTCTTGCGCCGATCACGAGCCCCCTCGGCGAGATGTTCATGTTCACGATCGACAGTCCCGAGCTCTCGCTCGCCGAACGCCGAACCTTGCTGGATTGGGTGATCCGTCCCGCGCTGCGAACGGTCCCCGGCGTTGCGGACGTCAATGCGCTCGGCGGTTACGTCCGCGCCTTCGAGATCGTGCCGCGTAACGATGCGCTCGCCGCGCGCGGCATCTCCTACGACCTGTTTCGCCGGGCCATCGAAGCCAATAGTCGCAACGACGGTGCCGGACGAGTGAACCAGGGCGAGGACAGCGCCTTGGTCCGGATCGAGGGAAGCATCCGGTCGGTCGAAGACATCAAGGCGATCGTCGTTGACACCCGCGAGGGCGTGCCCATCATGGTCAACGACGTGGCGAGCGTCAAAGTCGGGACGCTGACCCGCTATGGCGCAGTCACGTCGGACGGCAACGGCGAGACGGTCGAAGGGCTCGTCCTCGGCTTGCGCGGCGCCAACGCCGGTCAGCTCGTCCGCGACGTGCGCGCCCGGCTCGCGGAGCTGCAACCCTCGCTGCCGAAAAGCGTCTCGATCAACGTGTTCTATGACCGCAGCCACCTGGTCAACCGCGCGGTCGGCACCGTGGTGCGGGCGCTCGGCGAGGCCACCGCCCTCGTCATCGTTCTCCTGCTGCTTTTCCTCGGCAACTGGCGGGCCTCGCTGGTGATCGCTCTCAGCCTGCCGCTCGCCATCGTCTTCGCATTGATCGTCATGCGCGTGGTCGGGATGTCGGCCAACCTGATGAGCCTCGGCGGACTTGCGATCGCGATCGGCATGTTGATCGACGCGCTGGTCGTCGTGGTCGAGAACATCGTCGGCAACCTCGGCAAGCACGAAGCGGGCAAAGCTGCTCCGCTGATCCACCTGGTGTACCGTTCGGTTTGCGAAGTCCTGGAGCCGGTGGCCTCGGGCGTCCTCATCATCATCATCGTGTTCATACCCCTGCTGACGCTGCAGGGATTGGAGGGGAAGCTGTTCATCCCTGTCGCGCTCGCCATCATCTTCGCGCTCACCGGTTCACTGCTACTGGCGCTCACCGTGATCCCGGTCATGACCTCCTATGTGCTCAAGTCCGGGTCGCATCGCGATCCCATGCTGGTCCGTGCGGCGCAATGGGTCTACGCGCCTGCGTTGGACTGGGCCCTGAAGAACGAGCGCAAGGTGATGGCCGCGGCGCTGATCGGCCTGGTCGCCGCGGGATTCGCCTATACCAAGCTCGGCAAGACCTTCATGCCGACGATGGACGAAGGCGATGTCATCGTCAGCGTGGAGACGTTGCCTTCCGTCAATCTCGACGAGTCGCTTGCCATGAATGCGAGGCTCCAGAAGGCACTTCTGGCCGTGCCTGATATTGCCGGCATCGTCGCGCGGACCGGGTCGGACGAGCTCGGCCTCGATCCCATGGGGCCCAACCAGACCGACACGTTCCTCGTGCTCAAGCCCGCGGCCGAGAGGCAGACCGATAATCGCGAGGCCTTGCTGCAGAAGCTCCGCGAGGTCCTGTCCGGCTTTCCGGGCATCTCGCTCAGCTTCACCCAACCCATCGACATGCGCGTGCAGGAGATGATCAGCGGCGTGCGTGGCGACGTCGCCGTGAAGATCTTCGGCCCCGACATCGCCAGGCTGAACGAAGCCGCGGCCAAGCTGTCGGCGATCCTGTCCAGCATCGACGGCGCCGAGGACGTCTACACCACGCTGAACGAAGGCGCTCAATACTACACGGTCGCGGTCAATCGCATGGAGGCCGGCCGCCTCGGCCTGACCGTGGATTCCATCGTGAACTCGCTCCGTACCCAGATCGAGGGCCGAACGATCGGAACGGCGCTCGAGGAGGGCCGCCGCACCCCCATTCTCGTCCGCGGCAGCGAGACGACCAGGGAGGCGCCGACGCTGCTGGCGAGCCTGCCGCTGACGCTCGCTTCCGGACAGCATGTCGCGCTGTCGCAGGTGGCGCGAATCCAGCGCGTGGACGGGCCGGTGAAGATCGACCGCGAGGACGGCGCGCGCATGAGCGTCGTTCGCGCCAACGTCCGCGGCCGCGACATGGTCGGATTCGTCGAAGCGGCCCGCCAGAAGGTTGCGACCGAACTTCCGCTCCCGAGCGGCTACCGGCTGACCTGGGGCGGGCAGTTCGAGAACCAGCAACGCGCCGCCGCACGCCTGTCCATCGTGGTCCCGGTCGCGATCGGCCTCATTTTCCTGCTGCTCTTCACCACATTCGGTGCCATCCGGCAGGCCTTGCTGGTGCTGGTCAACATTCCCTTTGCTCTGATCGGGGGCGTCTTCGCACTGGTCGTGACGGGCGAGTATCTGTCGGTGCCGGCCTCGGTCGGATTCATCGCGCTGCTCGGCATCGCCGTCCTCAATGGAGTCGTTCTGGTGTCCTACTTCAACCAACTCCGGGCCCATGGCCTGAGCGAGGATCGTATCGTCGTCGAAGGTGCCATGCGCAGGCTTCGGCCGGTGCTGATGACCGCGAGCATCACGGCGCTCGGGTTGATCCCGCTGCTATTCGCGTCCGGGCCAGGGTCCGAAGTGCAGCGACCGCTCGCCATCGTCGTGATCGGAGGGCTGCTGTCCTCCACCCTGCTCACCCTGATTCTCCTGCCGATCCTGTATCGCCGCTACGGCGGAACGTCGAAGGTGGCGAAATGACCGATGGACCGGTCTGCCTCACGCTGATCGTACCGCATCGGCTCCGCGACGAGGTGTTCGACTATCTCATCGAACAGACCGACCTCGTTTCGGGATTCACGGCATCGCACGGAGCCGGTCACGGCGCCGAAGTCCGATTGCAGACGGCCGCCGAGCGCGTGAAGGGCCACGCCGATCAGACCGCCGTGCAGATGATCCTGGCGGGGAAAGATGCCGTCAGCCTGCTCGACCGGCTGCGGGTTTCATTGGCCGGAACCAAGCTCGTCTACTGGACGATGCCCGTGACGGAGTTCGGCACGATCGATTGAGACCACCTCAAAAATCCGTCGACATCGACAAGAGCAGGGTTCGCGGCGCCCCTTGCGCCAGTGCCGAGTAGCTTGCGACTCCGGCCCAGTAATTGGTGTCGAACACGTTCTGAACCAGGGCCCGTAGCGTGACGGGCCGATTGTTGATGCGCGTGCTGTAGCGCGCGCCGAGATCGAGCCTGGTCCAGGCCGGAACGACCTGCACGTTTGCCGCATCCAGATACTGATGCCCGGTATAGATGGCATTTGCGACCAGCGTCAGTCCTGGCGCGAACGGGGTATCCCATTCGGTGGACAGATTGGCCTGCACCTGGGGCACGCCGATCGGCGTCTTGCCGAGATTGGCTAGCGTGCTCGTCTTTGTCAGCTCCGCGTCGATCAACGTCACGCCGCCGAGCACGCGAATTCCCGGCTGCACTTCTCCGAACACGGTGAATTCCACGCCACGATTGCGCTGTTCGGCATCCGCCCGGTAGACCTTGTCGAGGCCCAGCTGTCCCGAGGGTTTGGTGATCTCGAACAGGCTGATCGTGGTGGCGAGCATGCCGAGATCGACCTTGACGCCTACTTCCTTCTGCTTGCTGAAATAGGGCGCCAGGACCTCGCCTTGATTGCTCGCCGTCGTCGGTGCGATGTCGCCTTTGCTGAGACCCTCGATGTAATTGGCGTAGAGCGAAACGTTGCTCCAGGGCTTGACGACGACGCCGACCATGGGCGTGTACGCCGTCTGATCGTAGGCGGAGGTCACGGCTCCCGTGGTGGTGTTGTAGTTGTTCGACTTGACGCCCTGTTGCCTGACGCCGAGGGTCAGCTGAAGGCGCTCCTGGAAAACCGACATGGTGTCGGCCAGCGCAAGACCGGTCAGCTCGGTGTCCGACAGCTTCGGCACGGCCGCGGGAGCCGGAACGAGCTGCTGGGGACGAGCGATCGGCGCATAGATGTTGGACAGCACTGGCGTGCCGTTCACCGAGCCGCGCGAAACCTCGTCAATGTAATAGCTCCCCTGGAAGCTTACGGCATGGCTGATCGCGGCGGTTTCGAACCGGGCGCGCACGCCGGCGTCGGCCACGTTCCTGTCGATGTCGAACTTGAAGCGCCCTGGTGTCGACGTGGTGTCACCGGCCGCGTTCAGGATCGTCGGCGTGCCGAACAGACGATCGACCTGGGTCCTGCCACCGCCGGCATCAGCGAACACCGTCACGCTCTCAGTGACATCGTATTCGGCGCGCGCCAGCAGCGAGTTGTCGTGAACCTTGGCCCATTCCCAGGACTGCGTGACATTGCGCCGCCCGACCGGCGCCGTCGGGACGGCGACGCCCGTTGCGACGAGAAACGGCCTCGTGGGCGCGTCGAACTTTTCTTCCTGATCGATGAAGTCGAGCGAGGCTCTGAATTTCTCGCCGCGATAGTCGAACGCCGCGGAGCCGACATGCGCCTCCCGGCTCTGGTTGTCCAGCGGCGTATCGCCGTTGTGATAGCTGCCATTGACCCGAATGCCGAATTCGCGGTTCTCGCCGAACCGTCGGCTCACGTCGACATGGGTGCCGAGCTGGGTGCTCGTCGCATAGTCGGTCGTGACCCGCGTGAGGTCGACGTCCCCTGCGCGCTTCGGAACGATATTGATGGTGCCGCCGACGCTGCTGTTTGGCGCCATGCCGTAAAGCAGCGCAGTCGGGCCCTTGATGATCTCGATGCGCTCGACGTAGTCGGTGAACACACGGTAGTTCGGCGCAACGCCATAGACGCCGTTGAAGGCAATCTCTCCGACATTCCCCTCGCCGATCGGAAAGCCGCGGATGAAGAAGGAGTCGAGGATGCCGCCGGTCTGCCCCGTGAAACGGACCGAAGGATCGTTGCTGATGACGTCGGCGACGGTGACGGCCTGTTGATCTTCGATCTTCTTCGCCGTGTAGCTCGTGACGTTGAACGGCGTATCCATGAAATCCTTGTTGCCGAGCAAGCCGACCTGTCCGCCGCGGGCCACCTGCCCGCCTGCATAGGTCGGCGGCAGTGCACCGGGCCTCGCAGCCGCGGGGGTCGCTTCTGCCTGCAACTTGGCCCGATCGTTCGCGGGCGCGCCACGGCCCGCCCTGCGGCCTGGATTGGAGCGCGGGCGTGCGCGCGGCTTCGGCGCATCTGCGGTGACGGTCACGGCTGGCAAAGTCGACTGCTCCGCCCCCGTCCCGGCGCTTTGCGCGTTGGTGCCGTGCACGAGGCCGTCGGCGAACAAGGCGATGGAGACCAGGGAGGCAGCGAATGCCGCAGGGCTGGAGAACCTCGGAGACGCTTTGACGGTAGGCGCCCGAACAGCAATGGAACGGCAAATGACTTTCGACGGCATCTCGTGACAGCTTCCGGTTTGATGAATACCGGAGCGACGTGATGTGGGAACCCTCACCGAGTCAACGAAAGGGCCTTTATTTTCAGTAGTTTAGAATAAGACAATATCTAAATATGGGGAGAAGCGCCGGGTTGGTGGCCGCGCAGCACCCCTGGATCGCAACCGGCTCGGCGCAGGCACCGGCTGCCGTCTCAATCACTCCGCGGAGGCCTTGGCGTGGCGCTCGGAGGATTCGAGCGCTGCCTGGGTCAGGCTGCGTCGGCGCCAGATGTAGCCGACCACCAGCACGACCACGACGCCGAGCACGGCACAGAGATATTCGCCGCCTGCCCCGCCATGTCCGAACTGCGGCGGGATGCGCAGCGCGCCGAGCATGCTGTCCAGCGAGGTGCCCAGCGGGCCGTCGAGCAGCGTGTGCAGCCTCGGCGCGACGCCCGGGTCGGTCGCGATCACCTCGCCCGCGACCCAGCCGAGCAGCGCAGCGCCAGCCCAGACCAGGACCGGCAGCTTTGCGAGCAGCGCCATGATCAGCGCGGCACCGGCGACGATCAACGGCACGCTGATGGCGAGGCCGAGGATCAGGAGCGGCACGCTGCCATTGGCAGCGGCAGCGACCGCAATGACGTTGTCGAGACTCATAACGATGTCGGCGACCACGACGATCTGGATGGCGTGCCACAGATGCGAGGCTGATTCGACGTCGTCCTCGTCATCGTTTTCCGGTACCAGCAGCTTGGCCGCGATCACGATCAGCGCCAGACCGCCGATGAGCTTGAGGTACGGCAGCCCCATCAGCGTGGCGACGATGCCGGTGAAGATGATCCGCAGCATCACCGCTGCGCCGGCGCCGAAGATCATGCCCCAGAGCCGGTGGCGCGGCGAGAGCCCGCGGCAGGCGAGCGCGATCACCAGCGCGTTGTCGCCGGAGAGCAGGATGTTGATCCAGATGATCTTGCCGACCGCAATCCAGAAGGTCGGTTCGGCCATCTCGTTGCGGAACTGGGTGAAGAATGCCCCGATCGTAGCGGGATCGAAGATCTGCCAGAGCCAGTCCACAATGAGTCCTTTCGCCCGTCGTCCCTAACCTGTCGGCCGATCGATCAGCCGACGATCTCGTTGCCCGAGAAGAACTGCGCGATCTCGATCGCGGCCGTCTCCGGCGCATCCGAACCGTGCACCGAGTTCTCGCCGATCGACTTTGCGTAGAGCTTGCGGACGGTGCCCTCGGCGGCCTTGGCCGGATCGGTCGCGCCCATCACCTCGCGGTACTTGGCGATCGCACCCTCGCCTTCCAGAACCTGAACCACGACCGGGCCGGAGGTCATGAACGCGACGAGCTCGCCGAAGAACGGGCGCACCTTGTGGACGGCGTAGAAGGTCTCGGCCTGCTCCTTGGTCATGCGGATGCGCTTCTGCGCGACGATGCGCAGGCCCGCCTTCTCAATCACGGCGTTGACCGCGCCGGTCAGGTTACGCTCGGTCGCGTCGGGCTTGATGATCGAGAAAGTGCGTTCGATGGCCATAATGTTGTCCTTGGAAAGAAAGCGGTGGTTCGGAGGTTGCGGGGCTTATATCGGCGCCTTTGCCGGACGGCAAGCGACCCGCCGAAACGGCCCGCACAGGCGCTTGCCGCGGGGGCGGCTGCCAATTCCAGCATGGATGACAACGATTTCACCCAGATGAACCCAATCTGAAACCGCCGTCAGGGATCGGTTCAGCTTCGCCGGCGTAAGGTCAGGCCCATCGAAACCGAAGCCTGATCACCAGGCGGATCGTTTCGGCGGCCTTTCCATCGACGCGATAGCCCCGCGCCGGCAGTCTTTAGGAGATCATCATGTGGAGGAAACTTTCGCTTGCCGCCGTCGCCGCGGTCGCGCTGGGTGCCGCGCTGGCACCGACCTCGGCCTCCGCGCACTGGCACGGCGGCCGGGGCTGGCACGGCGGCGGCTGGCACCACGGCCACGGCTGGGGCGGACCGCGCTTCTACGCCGGCGGCCCCGTCTCCTACGGCTATGGCGGCTGCTATGTGCGCCGGCTGGTCCCGACCCCCTGGGGACCCCGCTGGCGGCTGATCAACCGCTGCTACTGAGCCCGTCAGCACCTTCCCGAGGGTACCCAAGCCCCCCCAGGTACCTTCCAGGAGAAGCCCCGGCGCCCCCTCGCCGGGGCTTTGCCTTGAGCGGAAAAGGCTTGGTTCATACAATTTTTACGAGAATGCCCGGCATCGCCCGCCGCCGGCGAAACTATTTGGGCGGCAATGACTTGGTACCGTGTCCTTACTTTAAGCGCACGGAACCCTGTGATGGCTAGCCTCCTTGCCAATGACAGCGAACAGATCGACCGGCGGACCAGCCGCTCGATTTGCGATGCCGTGGGCGAGCGGCTGCAGCAGAGCCTCCGCCCCGAGCCTCGCCTCCCGACCCATCTCGAGCAGCTCCTCAACGAATTGAGGCAGCGCGAGCGGGAGCCGCACTGACGGAAAAACGAGTTGCGTTCGACGCGCCTTGCGGTGACAAGGCCGCATGCTGTCCATCACCGATCTCTCCATCCGTCTCGCCGGACGCCTTTTGATCGACCAGAGTTCCGTGCAGATCACGCCCGGATCACGCGTCGGCCTGGTCGGGCGCAACGGCACCGGCAAGTCGACGCTGTTCAAGGTGATCCGCGGCGAGCTCGCGGCCGAGCACGGCTCGGTGACCCTTCCGCCGCGCTGGCGCATCGGCAGCCTCGCGCAGGAGGCGCCGAACGGCCCCGAAAGCCTGATCACGGTCGTGCTCAAGGCCGATCTCGAACGCGATGCGCTGCTCGCCGAAGCCGAAAGCGCGACCGATCCGCACCGGATCGCCGAAATCCAGACCCGGCTCGTCGACATCGACGCGCATTCGGCGCCGAGCCGCGCCGCCGCAATCCTCTCCGGCCTCGGCTTCTCGGCAGCCGACCAGCTGCGCCCCTGCGCGGAATTCTCCGGCGGCTGGCGCATGCGCGTCGCGCTCGCCGCCACGCTGTTCGCGGCCCCCGACCTTCTGCTTCTCGACGAGCCCACCAACTATCTCGACCTCGAAGGCACGCTGTGGCTGGAGGATCACCTCGCGCATTATCCGCGCACGGTGATCGTGATCAGCCACGACCGCGACCTCCTGGAAAGCTCGGTCGACCAGATCCTGCATCTGGAGCGTGGCAAGCTCACGCTCTACAAGGGCACCTACTCCTCCTTCGAGGAGCAGCGCGCCGCGCGCGAGCTGCTCGACGCGAAGGCGGTCAAGCGCCAGGAGGCCGAGCGTGCGCGCCTGCAGGCCTTCGTCGATCGCTTCAAGGCGAAGGCCTCCAAGGCGCGCCAGGCGCAATCGCGCGTCAAGATGCTGGAGCGGCTCAAGCCGATCACGGCGCTGGTCACCGAGGACGTACGCGAGATCAGCTTTCCGGCGCCGGAGAAGATCCTGTCGCCGCCGATCATCGCGGTCGACAACGCCTCGGTCGGCTACGATCCGGCCAACCCGGTGCTGAACCGCGTCACCCTGCGCATCGACAATGACGACCGCATCGCGTTGCTCGGCGCCAACGGCAACGGCAAATCGACGCTGGTCAAACTGCTCGCCGGACGCCTCGCGCCGTTCTCGGGCAAGGTGACGCGCGCGGACAAGCTGTCGATCGCCTATTTCGCGCAGCACCAGCTCGACGAGCTCAACGAGGACGCCTCCGCCTACGATCACGTCCGCAAGCTGATGGGCGATGCGCCGGAGGCGAAAGTGCGCGCCCGCGCCGGCGCGATGGGCTTCTCCGGCAAGGCCGCCGACACCAAGGCCGGCAAATTATCGGGCGGCGAGAAGGCGCGGCTCTTGCTGGGGCTTGCGACCTTCTTCGGCCCCAACATGATCATCCTGGACGAGCCGACCAACCATCTCGACATCGACAGCCGCGCCGCGCTGGCGGAAGCGATCAACGAATTCCCCGGCGCCGTCATCATGGTCTCGCACGACCGCTACCTGATCGAGGCCTGCGCCGATCGGCTCTGGATCGTCGCCGACCGCACCGTGACCAATTACGACGGCGACCTCGACGAATATCGCCGCCTGGTGCTGTCCACACGCAACGGCGAGCCCGCCCCGCGCGAACGCAGCGCCGCGAGCGAAAAGCCGCAGCGCGTGAGGTCGGACAACCGCGGAGGCTTGAAGAAGCGCATTGCGGAAGCCGAAGCCGAGATCGCCCGCGTCAGCGAGATCATCACCAAGATCGACACCGCGCTGGCCCTGCCCGACATCTTCACGCGCGATCCCAAGCAGGCCGCGCAGCTGTCGAAGGCGCGCGCCAACGCCGCCGACGCGCTGGCGCGTGCGGAGGAGCAATGGTTGGAGGCAAGCACGCAGTTTGACGAGGCGGCGGGGTAAAGCCGCCCCGGCGAGGCCGCCTCATCAAAACCTGCAAAACAACCCCATGCACAGTACAGGTATTACAACACCCATCACTTACTCTTTGCACAGCCTACTCTTTACCAACTCAGTCGGCGTCCTCCAGCCTGGCAACCGTACGCCGGAATCGCTCAGTCCGCGTATTGCCCGGCTGCCTTGATGATCGGCGCCCAGCGGTCGATCTCACTCGTCAGCATCGCGCCCAGCGCCTCGGGCGTCGCCTTGTCCTGCGGGACGGGCTCGGTGTTGATGTCGTTGAACCGAGCGATCAGCGCCGGATCCTTGAGTGCGGTCTGGAGCGCGACCGTCAGCTTCTGAACGATCGCCGGCGACGTGCCCTTTGGCGCATAGATGCCGTGCCAGACGCCGAGCTCGAAGCCTTTGAGGCCGGCCTCGTCGGCCGTCGGCAGATCTGGCAGGCTCTTCAGCCGCTCCTTGGTGGTGATCGCATAGGCCTTGACCTGCTTGGCCGTGATCGGACCGGTGGTGTTCGTCGCCTGATCGCAGGTGAGATCGATCTGCTTGCCGAGCAGATCGTTCATGATCGGGCCGTTGCCCTTGTAGGGCACCGTGGTGAGCTGCTTCTGGATCGCCGTCATGAACAGCATGCCGCAGAGATGCGATGCCGCTCCAAGGCCGGCATTGGCGTAGGTCAGCTTGTCGCCCTGCTGCTGGGCGTAGGCGACCAGTTCCTTGAGCGTGTTGGCCGGAAAATCCGGACGCGCGATGATGGTCATCGGCGCGTTGGTCACGAGCCCGATCGGCGCAAAGGCCGTCTTCGTGTCATAGCTCAGATTGCGGTACAGCGTAGCTGCAGTCGAGATGCCGACATGATGGATCAACAGCGTGTAACCGTCCGGCTGAGCGCGCGCGGCGCGGGTCGTGCCGATGGTGCCGCCGGCGCCGGTCGCGTTCTCGACGATGACCTGCTGTCCCAGGGATTTCGCCATGCCTGCCGCGGTCAGGCGCGCGATGGTGTCGGTCGGCCCGCCCGCGGCGAACGGCACCAGCATCGTGATGGGCCTCGTCGGATAGTCCTGGGCGACTGCCGGGCCGAGCGACAGAAGCAGAGCCGAGATGATCGCGGTGAAGCGCATGCTTTCCTCCAATTTTTTGTTGCTCCATATGAGCGCATTCCGGGCCGCGCGGCCACCGGGAAAGCGGACGTCGTCAGAAGTGTTGCAATTGCGATCGGCGCCGCCGGCAGGAAGCCACGGCGCACGGTCTTGTCTGGCGGGCGGGAACGGCTTCACAAGTTCCACGGCAGAGCCATCTGCTTGCGGATCGGGTCCCGCATCGGCAAATTAATGCCGCCTTGCGGAGGGATCGCGGATGCCGACCGACTTTGAACAGAGGCGAGAGGCGCTTGTCGGCCTGATCTATGACGCCGTGCTCGACGCTTCGCTCTGGAGCGCGGCTCTGGAAGGCATCGCAGATATCACTCACAGTGCCGCCGCGCTGATCCACGGCTACAGCGTCGATCACAAATTGTACACGTTCCACAACCTCGGCCGGATCGACCCCGAGTGCAAGCGGCGCCACGAACTCTATCATGTCAGCAATCCGTGGATGCGGTCGAGCCGATTTCCGGCAGGCCAGATGGTGCATACGGATGACCTGATCGAGCTGTCGCAGCTCAAGCGAACCGCTTTCTATGACGACGTTCTCCGCCCGCAGAACCTCGCGCATGGCCTGATCGTCAACGTGGTCAGCCGTCCGGAATTCCGCGTCTCGCTCAATGTCGAACGAAGCGAGACCAGCGGACCGTTCAGCGCACGAGACCGCGCAATCTTGAGCTCGCTGTTGCCGCATCTGCGCCGCGCCTGCGAGCTGCGGCTGCGCGTGCTCGACTACCAGGAGGCGGCCCAGACGGAGCGCGACGCACTCGACGCGTTGTCGACTGGAATCGTGGTGTTCGATGCCGGGCAGCGTGTGCTGTTCGCAAACTCGGCGGCTCGGGCCCGGGCCGAAGAGGTCTCGCTGCGCCTCGACGCCGGCTGCGCGCCTTCGGGCCCTTCAGCGAACGAGCTCCGCGCCGTGCTCGCGGACACCCTCCGCGGCGAGACCGTAGGAACGTGTCGGCTGTCACACCCCATCGGCCGGGAGATTCGGATCACCGTGACACCGGTGAAGGGGCGCGCGTTCGCACATCCCTCCCACCACAAGAGAGCGTCCCCCGCGGCAATCGCGCTCCTGGGCGACGTCTCGCGAAGCCGCGATGCCGCCAGCGCGCTGCTGGCAGCCCGGCACGGCCTGACGGCGGCCGAGTTGCGGGCGGCAGCCGCGCTGGCCCAAACCAGCGGCATGGAGGCAGCCGCGGCCATGCTTGGCCTCAGCCGCAACACGCTCAAGACTCACGCCAAGCGGATTTACGCAAAGATCGGCGTCCGTGGCCACGCCGAGCTGGTTCAGTCGATTGCGCAAATCGCCCAAACCCTCGATCCACCGACGTGAAATTGGGCTGATCCGCAAGGGAGCTGCGATCACCCCTGGGGGTGATGACGGACGATCGGCCGAGACGGACAATCCGCCGCTTTTCGCGAGGAGACCGAACATGATCCGCTTGGCGCTTGCCTTGCTCTCGCTTCTGTCGCTGGCCCACCCCCTGCATTCGGAGTCGGGATATCCCCAATCGACCATTCGGATCGTACTCGGGTTCAGTGCGGGAAGCGCGCCTGATGTCGCCGCCCGCATCCTCGCCGACCAATTCGCGGCAACGTGGGGCAAGCCGGTCGTCGTCGAGAACATGCTCGGAGCGGGTGGCAACATCGCGGCGGACCACGTCGCGAAGTCAATGCCGGATGGCGCCACGCTGCTGATGGCAGGCAATGCGGCAATCGTCATCAACCCGTCGCTCTACGCCAGGCTGCCATATGATCCGGTGCGCGATCTGATCCCCGTGGCGCAGGTCACGGTCGCACCGAACATCCTGGTCCTGAACAGGGACGTGCCGGCGGCGAGCGTCCAGGAGCTGGTCGATTTGGCGCGGCGCAGCCCCGGCACCCTCACCTTCGCGTCGGCTGGAGCGGGTACCTCGACCCATTTGGCCGGCGAGCTGTTCCAAACCATGGCCGGAATCAAGCTCCAGCACGTGCCGTATCGCGACAGCGCGACGCTGTTGAACGACCTCATTGCCGGCCGCGTGACGATGTTCTTCGGCAGCATCGCCTCGGTGCTGCCGCATGTCCGCGACGGCAGCGTGCGCGCTCTGGCGATCACATCGCTGCGGCGCTCACCGGCCGCGCCCGATGTGCCGACGCTGGATGAGCTCGGCTTTCGTGGCTTCGATGCGACCGCCTGGTTCGGCTTGATGGCACCGGCCGGAACGCCGGCTGCGATCGTCGCACTCCTGCATGAGGAGGCCCAGAAGGCCGTGGCAGCGCCGGCTGCCCGACAGAAGTTCGCGGCGCTCGGCATGGAAACGGTGACGCGTACGCCGAGCGAGTTCGGCGACCAGATCCGGGCCGAGGCTCCGAAATGGGCCGAACTGATCAGGCGGGTGGGAATCGCGCCGATCCAGTGATCGGCGGCCGAAGGCCGAGCCCTCAGGCCGCGTGCTTTTTCTTCGGCTTCACCGCCCTCGGCACCGGCTGCGGCTCGGGATTGCCCTCGATCGAGGACAGGCGTCCGGCGGAGAAGGTGTAGATGCCGGCGCGCGGGCCGGTGGTCCAGGTGACGACGGCGACCCGTCGGCCGATGGCGTCGGTGGACAGGTTGACGTTCGAAGGCGCGCCGATGCCGCGCACCACGTCGCACTCGGTATGCCCGAGCGCGACCGTGCCGCCCATCGGTGCGGGGGCCGTCGTCGACGCGTTGGCGTCGGCGGGCCCGGGAGGCGGCGCCATGCCCGGACAGGCGCCATCGGCGCTGACGAGGTCCTCGGCTCCCACCGGCTTGTCAGGCGTGAGCGGCGGCGATTCGATCGAGATGTTCTTGATGAAGAGACGGCCCGGCTTCTGGAACCATTCTGCGTCCTTCGACAGCAGATCAGTGCCGCCTGAGCAGCCCGCGACCAGCGGTGCCACGGCGGCCAACGCAATCATGAGCGAGCCGGGAAGCTTTTGATGTCGCACGATAAACCAATTCCCCGCCTGAAGGACCAGCCCTAAACGATTGTCCCAACATCCCTTTGCGGCACGAAGGTGGCCAAAGCCAGTATCGTTCGAAAAGTGCAAATTATCATTAATTGCTGACGGCCGCTAATTCCGCTTCTGCCACCGGCCCCGGTCGTCGGCCTGCCAGTAGGTGACATCAAATCCCCGCGCCTTGCAATCGGTCCAGGCCGCGCGGGCGAGCGCAAGCGCATCCGGATCGTCGCCGTCGAACAGCAGCACCATGCGCTCGTAGCCCTGCGAGTCCTCCGGCAGCACGGCATTGTCGATCAGGAAGCGGACATTGGCACCGTTGGGATTCCCCCCCTCGATCGCCAGCACGATCGGCTGATCGGCAACGTCGTTCACCCGCCATGTCGCGTGCGGCAGGAAAGAGTCGTCGCGATAGGTCCACAAATGCGAATCGAGCGCATCGGCGCGTTCCTCCGAGCTCGACTGCACCACGACGCGCCAGCCGCGCTCGAGCGATTTCTCGAGAAGCGGCGGCAACACATTCTCCACCGTCATGTTTTGGAGATGGTAGAACAATACTTCAGTCATCTCGGATCATTTGCGCTCGTAATGGTCGGAGACCAGGCGATCGAGCAGGCGGACGCCGTAGCCGCTTCCCCAGCTCTGGTTGATGTCGGTCTTCGGCGCGCCCATGGCGGTGCCTGCGATGTCGAGATGCGCCCAGGGCGTGCCGTCGACGAAGCGCTGGAGGAACTGCGCCGCAGTGATCGAGCCGCCATGGCGGCCGCCGGTGTTCTTCATGTCGGCAAACTGGGAATCGATCAGCTTGTCGTATTCGGGGCCGAGCGGCATCCGCCAGACCTTCTCCCCACTCTCGACGCCGGCCACGAGCAGCCGGTCGGCGAGTTCGTCATTGTTGGAGAACATGCCGGCGTGCTCGGTGCCGAGCGCCACCATGATCGCGCCGGTCAGCGTCGCCAGGTCCACCATGAATTTGGGCTTCGCCTTCTTGGCAACGTACCAGAGCACGTCGGCGAGCACGAGGCGGCCCTCCGCGTCGGTATTGATGATCTCGATGGTCTGACCGGACATCGAGGTCACGATGTCGCCCGGCCGCTGGGCGTTGCCGTCGGGCATGTTCTCGACGAGGCCGATGGCGCCGACCACGTTGACCTTGGCTTTACGCGCAGCGAGCGCATGCATCAGGCCGACGACGCAGGCCGCGCCGCCCATGTCGCCCTTCATGTCCTCCATGCTGCCGGCCGGCTTGATCGAGATGCCGCCGGTGTCGAAACAGACGCCCTTGCCGACAAAAGCGACCGGCGCCTCGCCTTTCTTGCCGCCGTCCCAGCGCATGATCACGGTGCGGCTCGGCCGCGCCGAGCCCTGGCCGACGCCGAGCAGCGCACCCATGCCGAGCTTCTGCATCGCCTTGACGTCGAGCACCTCGACCTTGACGCCAAGCTTGCGGAGCTGACCGGCGCGGCGCGCGAACTCCTCGGGGAAAAGCACGTTCGGCGGCTCGTTGACGAGGTCGCGCGCGATGATCACGCCGTCGATGACGTGGGCGGCCGAGGCAAACGCCTTTTTCGCAGCACCGGCATCGCCCACCGCAAGCGAGATGTCGGCGCGCGAGCCGCCCTCCTCGCCCTCCTTCTTCTTCGTCTTGTAGCGGTCGAACTTGTAGGTGCGTAAGCGAAGGCCCGAGGCGATCGCCACCGCCTGCTCGCTCGTCATCGCGCCGCCGGGCAGCTCCGCCATGATGGTCATGGCGCTGGTGCCGGAGGGCAGCTTGCTCGCTGCCACCCCGCCGAATTTGAGGAAATCGTTCGCCTTCAGACCGGTCGCCTTGCCGGCGCCGATCACGATCAGCCGGGTCGCCTTCACGCCCTCCGGCGCCAGGATGTCCAGCGCGGCCGCGCTCTTACCTCTGAAGGCAGCGGCGGCGGCCGCGCGCTTCACAAGTTCGACAGCGCCGCCCAGTGCCTTGGCCGTCGCCGGGCCGAGCTTCAGGTCGTCATCGCAGAACACCACAAGGATGCCACGGGGGGCGGCAGACAAGGGGACAAAGCCGACCTTGATGGCATCGGACATAGATAACTCCTTTAATGCATGTAACTTTTCGCCGTTCGGCGGTGCCGGTCCCAGCCGAAGCTGAACGGCGATTCACTGAGGCTTGCCCTACTATGGGCCAGCGGCCCGCCCCATGCCAAGCGCCGCCGTGGCCGCCCGGCCACAACCAGCGAAATATTAACCATATATTGAAGGTGCCACGGGGCAGCCATTTTGTTGACGGATCAAAGGGATGGTAGTGAGAAAGTGAACCACCGGAAGAGCTGATGGCCAACCTTGGGGATCCCCTGATCGGGGATTGGTTGGACAGCCGGAATTCTGGTCGACATCGGGGCTGATGGGGATTCGTGCGGTAGCGCATGGGGTCGATCGATAGGTATATTTTCCGCACGACGCTGGCGTCGTTTGCGCTCGTCCTGGTCAGCCTCACCGGCGTGATCTGGATTACGCAGGCGTTGCGCGGCATCGACCTGATGACGAGCCAGGGTCAGACCATCCTCACCTTCCTCGGCATCACCAGCCTAGTCATCCCGGCCCTGGTCCTGATCATCTCGCCGATCGCGCTGATGATCGCGATCTCGCACACGCTGAACAAGCTCGCGACCGATTCCGAGATCATCGTGATGAATGCCGCCGGCTTCTCGCCGTTCCGGCTGTTCTATCCGTTCTTCTATGCCACCTGCGTGGTGGCGCTGCTGGTTGCCTTCATCGCGGCCTATCTCGCCCCCGACGGCATGCGGCGGATCAAGCAGTGGGACGCCGAGATCACCGCGGACGTGCTCACCAACATCCTCCAGCCCGGCCGCTTTGCCCAGCTCGACAAGAACCTGACGATCCGGATCCGCGAGCGCCTGCCCGGCGGCATCCTCGCCGGCATCTTCATCGACGACCGCCGCGATCCCAACGAGCGCGTCTCGATCGTGGCCGAGCACGGCGAGGTCGTGAAGAACGAAACCGGCTCGTTCCTGGTGCTGGAGACCGGCAATCTCCAGCGCTTCGAGGCGGGCAAGCGCGATCCCGCGCTGGTGGCCTTCGGCCGCTACGGCTTCGACATGTCGAAGTTCTCGGGTCAGGGCCGCGACGTCACCCTCGGCATCCGCGAACGGTATCTCTGGGAGCTGTTCTCGCCGTCCGAGGACGATCCAGTCTACAAGCAGATTCCCGGCCAGTTCCGCTCGGCCCTGCACGACAGCATCCTGGCGCCGGTCTATCCCTTCGCCTTTGCGGTACTGACCTTCGCCTTCCTGGGCGCGCCTCGCACCACCCGCCAGAGCCGCAATTTCTCGATCGGCTCCTCGATCATCGCGGTGTTCGGCCTGCGCATGGCCGGCTTCGCCTGCTCGGTGATGGCGGTGAAATCTCCTGGCGCGGTGCTGGCCCAATACGCGATGGTCATGGGCGCCATCGGCGTCGGGATGTGGATGATTGTCGGCGGCCTCGTGGTCGAGCCGCCCCCTGGCCTTATGGAGGCCATCAACAGGTCGAACGCACGGATCGCGCGGCTGTTCGGACGCCCGGCCGCCGCATGAGCATGCTCACCAACACACTCGGGCGCTATTTCGCCGGCCGCTTCGTGGTGGCGGCGCTTGGCGTGTTCGCCAGCATCTTCCTGCTGCTGGTACTGGTCGACTACATCGAGATGGTGCGCAAGACTTCGGGCCTCGCCTCCGCCTCCGCGATCATGGTGGCCGAGACCTCGCTGTTCCGGGTGCCGCAGCTGCTGGAGAAGCTGACGCCGTTCTGCATGCTGATCGGCGCCATGACCTGCTATCTCGCCCTCTCCCGCCGGCTCGAGCTCGTGGTGGCGCGCGCCGCCGGCATCTCCGCATGGCAGTTCATCTCGCCGGCGCTCGGCAGCGCGCTCTTGATCGGGGTGATCGCCACCGTCGCCTACAATCCGATGTCGGCCAATTTACGCGAAGCCTCCAAGCGCATGGAAGCCGAGCTGTTCGGCTCGGCGCCCGGCGGCGGCATCCAGGACGCCTCCGGCTTCTGGCTCAATCAGGTGACCAGCGACGGCCAGACGATCATCAATGCGGCGCGGAGCGAGCAGCAGGGCATCCGGCTCACGGGGCTCACGCTGTTCCGGTTTGACCCGGACCAGCACTTCAAGGAACGGGTCGAGGCGCGCGAGGCGACGCTCGAGGCCGGCCGTTGGCTGTTCAAGGGCGTCCGCCGCTTCTCACTGGACGCGCCGCCGATCGAGCAGGCCAGCCTGGAGATTCCCACCACGCTGACCGAGGCGCAGGTCCGCAACAGCTTTTCCACACCCGAGACTGTGTCTTTTTGGCAACTACCGAGCTACATCCGCTCCTCCGAAAGCTCGGGCTTCGCGACAGCCGGTTACCGACTCCAGTATCAGAAGCTTCTGGCACAGCCGTTTTTGCTTGCGGCCATGGTGATGCTCGCGGCCTCCGTGTCGTTGCGCTTCTTCCGGATGGGCGGCGTGCAGAAGATGGTTTTGAGTGGCGTGGGCGCAGGCTTTCTGCTCTACGTTCTGTCGAAAGTAACTGAGGATTTGAGCAAGGCTGAGTTGATGCATCCGATCGCTGCGGCGTGGTTGCCCGTTGTGGTGGGCGGCCTCACCGGCTTTTTGGCCTTGCTCTATCAGGAGGACGGATAGTGACTGCCGTCCACCGAGGGCTCGTGTCTCGTTTGACGCGGCGCACGTTGGTGCGTGCGGACGGGTGCGGCTGGTCCATTCGCAGGCTCCTGCTCGCTGTCGCCGCTGCCGCCTCGCTCGGCGGGCTGATCGGCGCTGCCACCGTGGCGCCGGCCAACGCCCAGAGCTTCACCTACAATCCGCTGCCGCCGCGTCCGAAGCCGCCGAGGGTCGCCAACGACAACCAGATGCTGGTTCAGGCGACCGAGGTCGACTACGACTACAACAACTCGCGCGTCTCCGCGGTCGGTAACGTCCAGCTGTTCTACAACGGCACCAGCGTCGAGGCCGACAGGGTTATCTACGACCAGAAGACCAAGCGGCTTCATGCCGAAGGCAACATCCGCATGACGGATGCCGACGGCAAGATCACCTATGCCGAGATCTTGGATCTCTCCGACGATTACCGCGACGGTTTCGTCGATTCGCTGCGCGTGGACACGGCCGACCAGACCCGCATGGCCGCAAGCCGCGCCGACCGCTCCAGCGGCAACTACACGGTGTTCGAGAACGGCGTCTACACGGCCTGCGCGCCGTGCAAGGACGATCCGAAGAAGCCGCCATTGTGGCAGGTCAAGGGTGCGCGCATCATCCACGACCAGCAGGAGAAGATGCTGTATTTCGAGACCGCACAACTCGAATTCTTCGGCGTGCCGCTCGCATACATGCCCTATTTCTCGACGCCCGACCCGACCGTGAAGCGGAAGAGCGGCTTCCTGATACCGGGTTATATTTCCGGCACGGACAACACGGGCTATGGCGTCGAGGTTCCCTATTATTGGGCGATCGCGCCCGACATGGACGCAACCTTCACCCCGCGCATCCTGTCGCGGCAAGGCGTGCTGCTGCAGGGCGAATTCCGACAGCGCCTGATCGACGGCGCCTACCAGATCCGCGCGTACGGCATCAACCAGCTCGATCCCGGAGCGTTTGCCGGGCAGCCCGGCGACCGCGACTTCCGCGGCGCCATCGACACCAAGGGTCAGTTCGCATTGAACGACAAATGGGTCTGGGGCTGGGACGGCGTCCTGATGTCCGACTATTATTTCTTCTCGGACTACCGGCTCTATCAGTACCGCGACCCGCTCGGCTCGTTCCTGCTTCTGCCGACGGAAGCGCTGTCGCAGCTCTATTTGACCGGCGTCGGCAACCGCAGCTTCTTCGATGCGCGTACGATGTACTGGCTGAGCTATTCGGGCAACCAGAGCCAGGTGCCGATCGTCTATCCGGTGATCGACTACTCCAACGTGCTCAACTATCCCGTGTTCGGCGGCGAGTTCAGCTACAAGACCAATTTCGTGAACCTGTCGCGTGACGAGGCGGTGTTCGATCCGATCACGACGGTCGCCAACACCAGCAGCCTGTGCACCACGGCGTCGGCCGATCCGCTGGCCCGTACGCCCTCGCAGTGCCTGCTGCGCGGCTTCCCCGGCACTTACACCCGCCTCACGGCGGAGGCGCAGTGGCGCAAATCCTTCACCGATCCGCTCGGCCAGATCTGGACGCCGTTCGCCAGCCTGCGCGCCGACGCGATCAACTCCTCGGTCTCCAACCAGCCCGGCGTGTCGAACTACCTGCCCGTCGGCGACACCCAGGCGTTCCGCCTGATGCCGACCGTAGGCCTGGAGTACCGCTATCCGTTCATCAACATCCAGCCCTGGGGCTCGACCACCGTCGAGCCGATCGCGCAGATCATCATCCGCCCGAACGAGACCTATGCCGGCAAGCTGCCGAACGAGGACGCCCAGAGCATGGTGTTCGACACCTCGAACCTGTTCAGCGTGGACAAGTTCTCCGGCTACGACCGCGTCGAGGGCGGCGGCCGTGCCAATGTCGGCGTGCAGTCCACCACGCAGTTCGACCAGGGCGGCGCCGTCAAGGTGCTGTTCGGCCAGTCCTACCAGCTGTTCGGCCTGAACTCCTTCGCGGTCCAGGACACCATCAATACCGGCCTCGATTCCGGCCTCGACAAGCCGCGGTCCGATTACGTCGCGAGCGCAAGCTATTCGCCCAACAGCACCTACACGTTCAGCGTCCGCTCCCGCATGGACGAGCAGACCTGGAACGTGCAGCGCTTCGAGGCGGAAGGCCGCGCCAACTTCAATCGCTGGTCGGTCAGCATGCTGTACGGAAACTACGCGGCCCAGCCGGAGCTCGGCTATCTGACCCGCCGCGAGGGTATCCTGACCACAGGCTCGCTGAAGATCGCGACCAACTGGGTGGTGTCGGGGTCGGCGCGCTGGGACCTCGAGGCCAATAAGCTCAACCAGTATGTGGTCGGGGCCGGCTATGTCGACGATTGCTTCGTGCTGGCGGCGAACTACGTAACTTCGTATAGCTATTCCGCGGGCACCGCACCGCCCGTGCTGAGCCACGCGTTCATGTTCCAAATCGGCCTGCGCACGCTGGCGAACTCGTCGACGACCAGCAGTTCCTCCGGCCTCCAGTGAACGGTTTGAAGTGCCGGCCGCGTTTGCCCCATCACGACGCGGTTGACATGCGAGCGACATCATGACGACCCCATTTCCTGTCTTCCGCCTCCTTCTCGCCCTCGGTGCTGGCCTGGTGCTGCTGACTGCCCTGCCCTCGCCGTCGCGCGCGCAGAACATCGTCGTCATGGTCAACGGCGATCCGATCACCGATTTCGACATCGAGCAGCGCTCCAAGCTGGACCAGCTGACGACGCAGAAGACCCCGAGCCGGCAGGAGGTCATCAACGAGCTGATCGACGACAGGGTGAAGCTCAAGGAGGGCAGGAAGTACGGTGTCGACCCCGGCGTGTCCGACATCAACCAGTCCTATGAAGGCATGGCGCAGCGCATGCGCATCACGCCGGATCAGCTGACCAAGTCCCTCGAATCCAAGGGCGTCCGACCCGAGACGCTGAAGGGCCGCATGAAGGCCGAGATGGTCTGGACCAGCCTGGTGCGCGGCCGCTACAAGGAGCGCCTCCAGGTCGGCGAGCGCGACGTCGCGCAGGCCGTGCAGGCCCAGACCGGCGAGAAGCTCCAGGTCGAGGGCACCGAATACAAGATGCAGCCGATCGTGCTGATCGTGCCCCGCGGCTCGTCCCCTGCGTTCCTGGAAACGCGGAAGAAAGAAGCCGAGACCTATCGCGCGCGCGTCGGCAGCTGCGAGGAAGCCAATTCGCTGTTCCGCTCGACGCCGAACGCCACCATCCGCGACGCCGTCACCAAGACCACCGCGGAGCTGCCCGAACCGCTGCGCAAGGTGCTCGACGACACCCCGATCGGCCACCTGACCGCGCCCGAGGTGACCAAGGCGGGCATCGAGATGGTCGTGCTGTGCTCGCGCAAGCCGACCATGATCGACACGCCGAAGAAGCGCGAGGTCCGCGAGAAGATGTACCAGGAGAAGTACGAGAAGACCCAGAAGGCCTATCTCGATGAGCTCCGCAAGGCCGCGATGATCGAATATCGCAACCGCTGATGGCCAAGTCCCTCCTAGAGCCTTCCGCCAAGTCCGCAGCCAAGTCCGCAGCCAAGCCCCTTGCCCTGACCCTGGGAGAGCCCGCCGGCATCGGCCCCGACATCACGATCGCGGCCTGGCTCAGGCGCCGTGAGCTGAACCTGCCCGCCTTCTACCTGCTCGGCGACGAGGCGCTGATTGCGCGGCGCGCCAAGGCGCTCGGCGCCGATATCAGGATCGCCGCGGTGAGCCCCAGTGAGGCCGCTTCCGCCTTCACTGATGCCCTGCCCGTGGTCGCGACCGGCGAGCGCGCGACGGCCGAGCCCGGCAAGCCCGACGCATCCAGCGCGCCGGCCGCGCTCGCCTCGATCCGTCAGGCGGTCATTGACGTGCGCGCAGGTCGTGCCGGCGCCGTCGTCACCAACCCGATCGCCAAGAGCGTGCTCTACCGCGCCGGCTTCCGCCATCCCGGCCACACCGAGTTCCTCGCCGAGCTTGCCGCGGAAAACGGCCGCGTGCCGCAGCCGGTGATGATGCTGTGGTCGCCACAGCTCGCCGTGGTGCCCGTGACCATCCACGTCTCGATGCGCGATGCGCTGGCCCAGCTCACCAGCACCCTGATCGTCTCGACCGTCCGCATCGTCGCCACCGAACTGAAATCCCGCTTCGGCATCGCAAAGCCGCGCATCGCGGTCTCCGGCCTCAATCCGCATGCCGGCGAAGACGGATCGCTCGGCCACGAGGAACAGACCGTCATCGCCCCGGCGCTGAAAGTGCTGCGCAACGAGGGCATCGAAGCCAGGGGCCCGCTGCCCGCCGACACCATGTTCCACGAGGCGGCGCGACAGACCTATGACTGTGCGGTCTGCATGTATCACGACCAGGCGCTGATCCCGATCAAGACGGTCGCCTTCGACGATGCCGTCAACGTCACCCTCGGCCTGCCCTTCATCCGCACCTCGCCCGATCACGGCACTGCCTTCGACATCGCCGGCACGGCCAAGGCCAATCCGGCGAGCCTGATCGCGGCGCTCAAGCTTGCGCGCCGCATGGCCGCTTCCATCAGCTGATGGGCGCGATCGACGACCTCCCGCCGCTGCGCGAGGTCATTCGCCAGCACGCGCTGTCGGCCAGGAAATCGCTCGGCCAGAACTTCCTGCTCGACCTCAATCTGACCGCGCGCATCGCGCGCGCGGCCGCGCCCCTGGACGAGGCGACCATCGTCGAGATCGGCCCCGGCCCGGGTGGGCTGACGCGGGCGCTCCTCGCGCTCGGCGCCCGGCGCGTCATCGCCATCGAGCATGACGAGCGCGCGATTCCCGCCCTGCAGGATATTTCGGCGCGCTATCCCGGCCGGCTCGAGATCGTGCATGGCGACGCCATGACGTTCGATCCGCGCCCGCTGCTCTCAGGCGAACGCGCCAAAATCGTCGCCAACCTGCCCTACAACATCGCGACCCAGCTTCTCATCAACTGGCTCACCATCGAGCCCTGGCCGCCCTGGTACGAGATGATGGTCCTGATGTTCCAGCGCGAGGTCGGCGAGCGCATCGTGGCGCGCGAGGACGAGGAGGCCTATGGCCGGCTCGGCGTGCTCGCCAACTGGCGCTGCGAGACCAAGATCCTGTTCGACATTGCGCCGTCCGCCTTCGTGCCGCCGCCGAAGGTCACCTCCTCCGTCGTGCGCCTGGTGCCGCGCCCGGAGCCTTTGCCCTGCGATCGCAGGCTGCTCGAGCAGGTCGCCGCCGCAGCCTTCGGCCAGCGTCGCAAGATGCTGCGGCAAAGCCTGAAGTCGCTCGGCGTCGATCCCGCGCGGCTTGCGAGCGCAGCCGGCGTCGATGCGACGCGGCGCGCCGAGACCATTCCGATTCCGGGCTTTGTTGCCATGGCGCGCGAATTGGCCGATATACGCAGCGAAGCGGCATGATCCGGAAACGCGTGAAGCGGTTTTCCGAAACAGGTCATGCTCGAACAACGAGCTAATTTCGGAGGAAGGAATATGGCGTTGATGCGTCGGCAATCCCTGGTCAAGTTCGATGCGCCGCTGTGCGAGACCATCGTGGACACGCCCAAGCCGCAAGGCCGCGAGGTGCTGGTGCGCATCGAGCGCTGCGGCCTCTGCCATTCCGACCTGCACATCCAGGACGGCTATGCCGATCTCGGCGGCGGCAAGAAGCTCGACACCACGCGCGGCATGGCGCTGCCCTTCACGCTCGGCCACGAGATCGCCGGCGTCGTCGACGAAGTCGGCCCGGACGTCGCCGCCAGCCTCGTCGGCGCCAAGAAAGCCGTCTTCCCGTGGATCGGCTGCGGCCAGTGCCGCGATTGTCAGAACGGCGACGAGAACCTCTGCGTCAAGCAGCGCTTCCTCGGCGTCTCGATCGACGGCGGCTTCGCCACCCACGTGCTGGTGCCCGACGCGAAATATCTGCTCGACTACGATCCCCTTCCCGTCAACCAGGCCGCGACCTTGATGTGCTCCGGCGTCACCGCCTACGGCGCGCTCAAGCGCCTGGTCGACCGTCCGCGCCAGCGCAACCTGCTGCTGATCGGCCTCGGCGGCGTCGGCATGATGGGCCTGTCGTTCGCGCAGGCGATGTTCAAGCAGCCGATCACGGTCGCCGACCTCTCGCCGGCCGCGCGCGAGACCGCGCTCAAGAACGGCGCGGCCTTTGCCTATGACCCGGCCGAGCCTGACGTCATCAAACGGATCCTCAAGGAGACCGAGGGCGGCTTCGACGAGATCGTGGATTTCGCCGGCAACGAGAAGTCGATGGCGTTCGCGGTGGCGGTCGCCGCGCGCGGCGGCAAGATCGTGGTCTCCGGCCTGATGGGCGGCCAGTTCACGCTGCCCATGGTGCAATGGGTCTACAAGCGCATGACCATCGAGGGCTTCATGGTGGGCACGCTCGCCGAAGCCCACGAGCTGATGGCGCTGGCGCGCGCCGGCAAGATCAAGCCGACGCCGATGCGCGAGGAGCCGATGGGCGACGTCCAGAAATGGATCGACGAATTGCGTGCCGGCAAGGTCGTCGGCCGCATCGTGCTGAAGAACTGACTCACTCGGCGGCGGGCCTGACCGAAGTCTCGCCCGCCGCACGGAACGCCTTCGGCCCGGCCGCGTTGGCTGCGCATGTCCATTCGCTGCACCGTCGAAAGCGCGTTCTTCATCGCCTGGAGCTGCCTGGAGACGAGCGGTGAGCTCGGTCCGCCGGACGAGAGCGCGAACTTCCTGCTCGACGCCATCGAGGCGCAACTCAGGACCGGGGAGCGCCGGCAGTTGATGCTGGCGAACAAGGCGATCGATGCCTACCGCGCGCACGCCTCGCTAAGCCGATCTTCGCGGGACTGCGAAGCGCACTTCAGATGAAGGATCATCGCCTCCCGCGCCGACCGGGCGGCGTTCGGGCGGGATCGAGGACGGTGGGTCCGTCGGGCAAGGCCGAAAATCCCGGAAGCTGAAGGCGTCCTTTTTCAGCGTCTGAACATCCGTTGTGTGCACTTTGGAACCGTCGGTTCCGTCGCGGAAAAGTAGGTTTCCCGCTGGCGCCGATTCCCGGCCCGCCAAGAGAACACATTGTGACCGGTCGGCCCCAGAACGATCTGCTCCGGCAGCTCAATCACCAGGACTTCGAACTGCTCGCGCCTCACCTCCAGCCGGTCGAACTCGAGGCGAGCCACATCCTGCATCACGCCGGCGACGACGTCGCAGTGGTTCATTTCCCCTGCGGTCCCGCGCTCGTGTCCTTCGCGGTGCCGGTCGAGGACGATCGCGAGGTCGAAAGCCTGCTGGTGGGACGTGAGGGTGCGGTGGGCATTGCCCCCGGCCGCACGCCTTCGCTCGCCTATTCGCGCATCATCGTGAAGCTCGGCGGCACCCTGGTCCGGCTGCCGCTGCGCGCGCTCGAGCAGGCGCAGCAGAGGTCGGCCACGCTCCAGGAGGTCTTCTTGCGCTATGCCGACTGCCAGTTCGCGCAGCTGCTGCAGACCGCGGCCTGCAACGCTGCGCATTCGATCGAGCAGCGCGCCGCCAAGTGGATCATCTCCGCGCAGGAACATATCGGCGGAGCGGAGATCCCTCTCACCCACGAGCAGCTCGCCGGCATGCTGGGCGTCTCGCGCAGCTATGCCAGCCGTGTCATCCAGATGTTCAAGGCGAGGCGCATCCTCGCGACCCGCCGCGGCGCCATCCTGATCCTCGACGCATCGGCACTCGAAGCAAGAGCCTGCTGTTGCAACAACTGGGTGAACAAGTATTTCGACGAGGTGCGGGGCGCAGCGGCAGGCGCCGAGGGCTAAAGCATGATCCGGAAAAGTGCGCAGCGGTTTTCCGAAAAGATCAGCTTGAACAACAACCTAAAACGCGATGACGATTCATCCTGATCGCATCGCGCTTTAGTGCCTCCGTCTCACGCAAGCGGCGGCGCCTGCCGCTTGAGGTGCAGATAGACCGGACTGAAATCTCCGAGCCGCTGCAGCTCGCGCCATTTCAGCACGATCAGCTCCCCCTCGCGCAGATCCATGACGCCGCTTCGCCTGAGGTCGGCGAGCGTCCGGTTCACCGTCGCGATCGCCATGCCCAGCGTCTCGCCGAGCTGGGCCAGGCTGATCGGCACGCGGCAGCGATTGCCGCGGACCAGCTGCGCCGCGCGGGCGCGGTAGAACAGCTCGCAAAACAGGTGTGCCATGCGCGCCTGCATCGGCCGGGCGCTGTTGTTGGTGATGGCCTCGCGAAAGATCGCGGCGTCGAGCAGCGTCTCGCGCCAGACGGCCAGCGCAAAGGTTGGCCGCCGCCGGAAGGCGATGAACAATTCGCGATGCGGGATGAAGGCGGCTGTGGCCGCCCCCAGCGCGCTCAATCCGTGGTCCATCTGGTCGATGAACAGCCCCTGCGCATCCGGAAGGTCGCCGGTGAGATGGAACGCCAGGTACTGCCGCCGCCCGCTCCCGAGCAGGTGGTAGCGCGCGACCATGCCGGAGACGACCAGCACCGAATGTTCGGGTTCGTCGCCCTGACGGATGAAATCCTCGTTGGGCTCCAAATCGCGCAGCGTGAAGGTGAGCGCCCGGATTTCCGCGATGTCCTCCGCTTCCAGCGCGGTATGCTCGGAAAGGTTCCGGATCAGTACGTCGTGGGATTTTTCCATGGGCCGCCAAAAATCGCGCCGGTTCTATCAAATGATACGTCCGGCTTGCATTCAGCGGATTAGAACGCGAGTCGAGAGCACAGGTTGCTGACCGGTTTGCCACCGTACCAAGTCGCATCCAACCCGTCCCCCTCGACCGCGAACGAGCCGTCCCTTCATGAGCCCTACGACCATCCTGGAGCGCATCCGCAGGCTATTCACGTCAGATACGAGCGAGCACCTCGACAGCATCCGCGATGCTTTCGTCGCGGGCACGCTGAAAGAGCCGGTCCGGCCAATGTCCGATCAGGAACTCGCTCGCGCCATCCGCGAGTTCCGCTCCGCGCCGGTCTCCGACGGGACCCTCGCAAAACTCTCGCAGCGCTTCGTCGCGGCGTCGGTGCCGCGAGACGTCTGAAGCAGCACGCGAGGCTCATGCCGCATCCGAAGTTCATCGCGCGTCTCCAGGCGATCGAAGGCCTGTCCGAGGACGAACGCCGGCAGATCGCAGGCTTGCCGTCCACGCTGCGCCAGGTCGCGGACGGCGAGATCGTGCTGCGCCAGGGTGAGACCGCTTCGCGCTGCGTGTTCGTCGTCAGCGGCTTCCTCTACCAGGCCCGCATCGTCGGCGATCGCAGCCAGATCCTCGCCTTCCACGTTCCCGGCGACATGCCGTGCCTGCACACGCTGCTGGTCTCGCCGCTGGATGCGGACCTCGTCGGGCTCGGCCCGACCATCGTCGGCACCGTCGCGCACAGCCATCTGCGCCAGCTTCTCGACGGCTCGATCCACCTGACCCGCGCCTTCTGGCGCGAGACGCTGATCGACGCGGCGATCTCGCGGCAATGGATCGCGCGCCTCGGCGCGCAGGCAGCGCTGCCCAAGGTCGCGCATCTCATCTGTGAACTTGCCGCAAGGCTGGAGCTCGTCGGCCTTGTCAGGGACGGCAGCTTCCAGATGCCGATGACGCAGCGGCACGTTGCGGACGCCTGTGGGCTCTCGATCGTCCACGTCAATCGTACCATCCAGGAGCTGAGGCATCGCGGGCTGATTGCATGGGAGGGCAGCGAGATCGATCTGCTCCAGCCCGACGAACTGCGCAAGCTTGCGGATTTCAGGCCTGATTATCTGCGCTGAGCGCGGCGCGGCACGAGGCGCTAGCTCGTGCGTCGGATCTCCTCCCGCCGGGACTCGACCTCCTCGGCGTCTTCGTCGTCGACCTTCATGACGTGGTCGCGGCCGGCCACCTTGAGCAGCTCGTCCAGCTTGGCGTGGATCGCCTGGGTGTCGCGGTGCTCGGCGCGCTGGATCACCAGCGTCATGCCCCATGTCGCCAGCGTCGCGAACGAGTGCCATTCGAGTCCGTTGCCCAGCGTGATCCAGGCGATGCCATAGACCACGTAAACGGCGAACGCGGCCGGGCGCGAGGTGGCGACGCCGATCTCGGTGAGCCAGCCCTTTGACTTCGGAAGAGACATGTGCGGCAACTCGCGTAGGCCGCCGGCGTTCCCGCAGACGCTGAAGATGCGCTGGCCAAGTCGCCCCTCTAAGGTCGCCCCTCTAGGATCGCGACGAATGCGACCGCCAGTGTCTGAGCAGCGGACCGCCGGCCCCCAGCACAGGATCCGTCTTCGGCTTGCGGACCTTGGCGATGCGCTTGATCGCGTCAGTCCGCTCCCGCGTGTCGGTGCACTCGTCGTACGTGCCGTCCTGCGGATAGGCTCCGACGACCAGAAAGTCCCGGCCGGACTCGATCAGCCGGTGGCCCGTGCCCGCGGGCAGGACCAGAACGTCACCGGCTTTCACATTGAGGATGCGACCCTTGATGCCGCCGCACTCGATTCTCGCCGTGCCGCGCGCCACGCCCATCACTTCATGGATCTGCGAATGGTAATGGACGAAATCGTACACGGTGTCGCGCCACGACCGGGCCCAGCCGTTCGTGGCGAACAGCGTGTCGATGATGACCTCCGGCGGAAAACGCCGGCCCTTCAGCTTCACCGTCCCGCGATAAAGCAGCAGCGGAAGTTTCGGATTGTTCGGCACGATGCCATCGTCGCGAAAATGGATGGCAGTCGGCTTCCGCGCCCGCACCAGCGCCCGCAGCGTCGCCGCGTCGGGATGCTCCTCCACGAGCTTCCTGGCAAAATTCTTGATCTGATCCTTGACCGGCATGCTTGCTCCTTAGCCGCGATTCAACGACGGCAGAGGCGAGAAGTTTCGAGGTGGAACGGGCTTCATCGGGAGCATGGACTCATTCCCCTCCCACGGGGCTGAGCTCCTGGGCGTGCCAGTTTCGCTTGTGCGAGCGCGACGTCGTAAGATGCGTCACGCCCATTTGGAGCAGCCGGCAAGAGCACAGGCAAACACCGGAAGAAGTCTGCTCCCCAGGTCACAAACCGACTTTCAACTCAGCACGGCGATGTCAGCTATGGGGCCAATGGCTGCCGCTTCTGGCCTCACTTCCGCGGAGGGATGTGGCCTAATTCATAGTCTGATAAGCTCTCTGCATGGGAACGTTGATAGCCGAAAACCAGACCGTGAAATATCAGTAGGCGAGCGATGTCGCCTTCGATGGCATTTACTTGGAAGTTCTCTCGGACAATGGAGATGAGCTCTTTGTTGTTGGCGTGCCCGACGACGGGCCAGTGACCATCAACACGTTCGGCAAGGACGTTGCGGCATCTCTGATCGAGGCAGCAATTCAGGTTGCCCGAACAAGATAGGCCGTCCTCGCCCACATCACTGTTCGCCAGCCGAACTTGCCTAAGACACGACGGTTCCAGCGCGGAGACGCCACGCCGCCCCTTAACAGGTCACCGGAAGCTATCCGCCTGTGCCGGGTGGCATCTCTGAGTTGAACGAGTAGTATTGAGCATTGCGAAAACAGGAGGGCCGATCATGCCGTTGGACCGCCCCGTGCCGTTTTTCTCCCAAAACGCCGGCCCAAGCGGGCCCCAGATCGATGATCCCACAGGTTGCTGGTACGCATCCGCACGAATGATAAGCGTGTACTATGGGGGCCCCTATTCCTCACGCAAGGGTGTACCGGAGCTCGACAACCCGGACGGCACTCACAAGGGGCTGCCGATGGCGGGGAAGGAGTTAAGCATCTTCCTCAAAAATGAAAAATTGCTGCCTGTCACGACGCGGATGACCACGCCGGACGATTTCGGCGCGGTACTGACCAATAGCGGGCCGATCATGGTCAATTGGTGGGCCCCAAGTCGCGGCCTTCACGTGTCGGTCATCATCGGAATCCTGGAGAAGGACGTCGTCTACCATGATCCCGCCGTTGGCCCCAATCAGTCGATGTTGGTGACAATGTTGAATCTTCGGCGCACGGGTCCAATGGGCCGCGTAGACCCGATGTATGTGCGCAACCCAAAAACCATAGGAAGGCGGCTGGAATCAAATCCAAGAGAACTCGTTCTCGCATCGGACGGAGTGGTCAAGAAATACCCGCTGCCGTGGCCGACGGGCTGGTGGCGCGTGTGGGACGGCGGCACATGGTACTACTACCTCGGCGACAATGGGGCCGCGATGTCAAGCAAGACGCCGCCGTCCAATACCGAGCCGCCCGCCAAGACAAAGGTACACAACACCGGCACTTGGGTTCGCACCTCGCCGAGGACGCTCGTGGTCACCTGGAAGCAGGTCGCCGGCGCGCCGAAGAAGTGCGAGGAAACGTTCTGGAACGCGGTTGACGAGTGCGAGCGGATGGACGCGACCTCGAACCTTTACTCCCCGCTGGTGGCGACGCGGTTTCGGGCCAAGTGAAATCGGCCGGCCCATGGCGACGCCCAAAAGCTTCGTTGGGCGAATTGCGCCAACGTCCGCCTTAGGGTCAAGATACGAAGAACTCAATCTGAGCAAATCTAGTCCGCCGTGCCTCAGTGAGCGGAATTCGTGGAGGGGATTCGCCAGTTCGCTGACGGCCAGAACCGGACTCCCGAGGCGTCACTCGATGACCTGGTCGGCCGTGGCCAGTAACGAATGCGAAACGGTGAGACCGAGTGCTTTCGCGGTCTTCAGATTGATGACCAGCTTGAGACGAGTGGGCTGCTCTATGGGCAGATCGCCGGGCTTTGCGCCTTTCAGGATCCTGTCGACATAGCCGACCGCCCGCCGGAAATGATCGGGAAAATCCGGTCCATAGGATAGCAGCAGGCCGTAAGGGACCTGTTCAGCGTTTGACGCAATTGTCGGCACCTTGTGCGCCATGGCCGAGGCGCCCACCTGCACCCGTTCATTGTACATCGGCGGCCCAACAGCAAATGCGCCATCAAAGCCCTCGCGTGCAATGGCCGAAAAGGTCGGGTCAATTTCATCCGCCGTCGTCACTTCGAATACTTTTGTCAGGCATCCCGCAGCTCTCCCCGCTGTTTCGTTAGCGATGGCGGTGGGCTTGGAAGACGGCTCGCGCGGATCGAGCACGAGGGCCAGGCGGGTCAATTTCGGAACGATTTCCTTGAACAGCGCGAGCCGCTTGCCGGAGAGGTCGACGGTCATCAGTGAAAGTCCGGTCACGTTGCCACCAGGACGCGCGAGGCTCTCGACGAGCCCCCGACCGACCGGATCCGGGTCCCCGACAAGCACGATGGGGATAGTGCTGGTCGCTCGTTTGGCCTCCCTGGCGCCAAGTCCCGTCACAGCGACGATCACATCGACTTTGCCTTCCGCAAGTTCCTGCGCCATTGTGCGAAATCGTTCAGGTTGCTCGGCAGGAAAGCGGTGCTCCAGTTCGATATTCCTGCCGTCGAAGTAGCCAAGCTCCTGAAATGCCTTGATCAGGACGACCAGATATTCCTCTTCCTGCTTGGCGTCGGCGGCATGCCAGAGAACGCCGACGCGCGGGTTCGGTTTGCGTCGCTGCGCGCGCGAGGTTAGTGGCCATGCTGCAGCAGCGCTTCCGAGAAGCGTGATGAATTCGCGGCGTTTCATTCGATCACCTCGCCACATTCTGGCTGAGCTGCGGACCGCATTGGAGCACGATCCAGACGACGTGAAACACAGGTTGCTACGAGCTGTCGCTAATGCTTCGCCATGAACGCAAGCACCGCTTGATCATAGGCGTTGGCGGCACCGGCGAAAGGTATTGCTAGACGACATTTCTGCCTCTGCGCAATTGCGGTTCGCTACGTCGGATCTCGTCTCGGAGATGGCCTCAACAGCCGCGCTCGTCTTCCCGGCGAGGCGGTGGCGGCTTTGACGGCGCCTGGGTGGTGACCAGCGTCGGCTGCGGTGGCACCACGTCCGGTGCGGTCGTCGTCTCCTCGGGCAAGGTCATCGGCCAGGGGGTCAGCGGTACCGTCAGCCCGAGCGGCGCCGTCAGGACAGTCGGTCAAGGCGATGGCGTGACCTTCACGGGCTCCGGCCGTCTCGGCGGCGGCAGCGGGTCCGGGACGTGGCGTCGCTCCGACGGCTGCGGCGGAACCTGGACTTCAGCCAAGCAGTAAGGCCGAAAAGGCTGACATCGCGGCGGAACGATCGCGCCACAGGCCCGATTCAAGCCACATCCTCTCCGGATTTGCGGCTCATTGCCACCCAACTCTTTGACGAGAAAGGGCTGGTTGAGAGTTGCGTCATGCGTAACCGGGAGACCAGGATGGGCAACCGAACCGCAAAATTCGTATCTGCGCTAGTTGGTAGCATCATTGCCGGCGCACCGCTGGCTGCCGTGTCGCAGAACGCGCCGGCCCCATCGAGCGCTGCCAGCACGGCTTCCGACTGCCTCGCAGCGCCAAAGGGCGCCGCGCCGCAGGGACAGCACTGGTACTACCGCCTCGAACGCACGACCAAGCGGCAATGCTGGTACCTGCGTGCCGCCGGCGACAAGGACAGCGCGAAAACCGCACAAACCGCGCAGGCTCCGAGCGATACCCCGCAGGCGGATGCGCCGGCGCCGCAGCAATACGCTGTGCAGGACGCGCGCGCCGAATATCCGACGCCGCGGAGCAGCGCCGCCCCGAAGACGCCGAACGCCCCCGCGCAAGCCGCCGCCGCAAGACCGGTCCAACCAGCCGCGGAGCAGACCGCCGACGGCAACGCGCAGCAACCCGCCGCCGCGCCCTGGCCCGATGTCTCCACCGCGTCCGCTCCGCCGGCACCAACCGCCGTCGCAGCACCCACGCAGCCGGGCGCAAAGCCGTCGAAATCCCCGTCGCCAGTGGCGCTCGCTGCGGCAGACAGCACGACCGACAAGCCGACCGGCTCGCTCCAGACGCTGCTGCTCGTGATCGGCGGCGCGCTGGCGCTTGCCGGAATCCTCGGCAGCGTCATCTACCGCTTCGCCGGCGCGCGCGTCCGCCTCCAATCCGCCGACCGTCAAAGACATTGGGGCGATCGGGAGATGCAGGACGAGGACGGAAGCCGTGCGCCCTGGCTCGCTTCAACGCCGGCCGGCGCCCAGCCGCCTCACCCCATCGACTTCGATGCGGTACGTCCGCAGCCGAAACAACGAGGGACAAAACTTGCCGCGATCGGCCGCGAGATCGAGCTGATCGACGCGCGCAGGCAAAGGGCCGCCGCCCCGGCCGCAGAACCTGTCGAGGTCAAGAGCGACAAGGTCGAGATGAAGGTGGTCGGCAAGCAAATCGAGACCGTGGCAGCTCCCCAGCTCACCGCCAACGAGATCGGCGAGGATCGCGATCACGCACCGGCAGGTCGAGACGACGATGCCGTCGATGTCGACGTCATCACGACGATGCTGGAACAGCTGGCGAAGGAAGGGCCGCGCCTGTCGCGGCCTAACCTTGAAGCTGACCTTGCAAACTTCGCACGAAGCCTGCGAGGCCGATCCGCCGCTCGCGCTTGAGGCGCTCGGCCTTCAGGATCGACTGCACCTCGGCGAAGGCCTCGTCGATGTCGTGGTTGATCACGATGTAGTCGTACTCGGCCCAGTGGCTCATCTCGTGACTTGCGCGGCTCATGCGCTTGCGGATCACCTCGTCGGAATCCTGTGCGCGCGAATGCAGGCGCTTCTCGAGATCGCTGGCCGAGGGCGGCAGGATGAAGACGCTGACGACGTCGGCGCGCGCCTTCTCGCGCAGCTGCTGCGTACCTTGCCAGTCGATGTCGAACAGCACGTCCTGCCCGGCCGACAGCGCCGCTTCGACCGGCGCGCGCGGCGTGCCGTAGCTGTTGTCGAACACGGTCGCCCATTCCAGCAGCTCGTCGCCCTTCACCATGGCGTCGAACCTGGCCTTGTCGACGAACAGATAGTCGCGCCCGTCGACCTCGCCGGGGCGCTTGGCGCGCGTGGTGGCGGAGACCGACATCCTGAGGCCCGGCATCCGCTCGATCAGGAGCCGGGACAGTGTCGTCTTGCCCGCGCCCGAGGGCGAGGACAGCACGAACATCAATCCGCGCCGCTCGACACCGTCAGTTCCGTGACCGCCCGTCGTCATCGATCACTCCAGATTCTGGACCTGCTCGCGGAACTGCTCGACCACGTTCTTCATGGCCAGCCCCGTGTTGGTCAGCTCGATGTCGTTCGACTTCGAGCAGCAGGTGTTGACCTCGCGGTGAAACTCCTGCGCGAGGAAATCGAGCTTGCGTCCGATCGGGCCGCCCTTGCCGATCAATTCGCGCGCCTGCGCGATGTGGGAAGCGATGCGGTCGAGCTCCTCGCGGATGTCGGCCTTGGTGGCGATCAGGATCGCCTCCTGCATCAGGCGGTCGGAATCGAACCGGTCCGAGGTGTCGAGCAGGGTTGCGATCTGCTCGGCGAGCCTGGCCTTGATTGCCTCAGGCTTGCGGCCCGGCGCAGCTTCGGCCTTTCTCGCAAGCTGCTCGATCTCGTCGACACGCTGGGTCAGGATCTGGCCAAGCGAAATCCCCTCGCGCTTGCGCATCTCGACGAGGTCGGCGAGCGCCCTGTTGAAGGCTTCGGCCGCGGCGACACGCGCGGCCTTGTCCTCCTCCTCGTCGCCCTCGGGCTCGGCGATCTCGACCACGCCCTTGATGGCGAGCAGGCCGTCGATGCTCGGCGCCACCGCGTCGACCTTGCCGGAGATCAGCGCGGCGGCCTTGAGGACCGCATTGAGCACGTCCTCGTTGATGCGGACCGTGGCGGCCGCATTGGTGCGCTTGACGTTGAGATTGGCGTAGACCGTCCCGCGCGACAGAAGCTCGCCGGCGTGTTTCTTGGCATGGGCCTCCAGCTCCTCGAAGCCCTGCGGCAGCCGCACCCTGAGGTCAAACCCCTTGGCGTTGACCGACTTCAATTCCCATTCGAACGTGTAAGGCCCGCTCGCGCCGTGGCTTCGGGCAAAGCCGGTCATGGACGACAGGGCCATCGGTTCAGATTCTCCAGGAACACGGGATTCGCGAGGCTATCAAGCCACGCGAATCTTAAGACTATTTTGCCGGAAAGTGGAATCCGCAATGTCCGCAGGCAAGGTCCGCAAGTCTAGCGCTGGACCACCGGCGGCGAGGACTGCACCGCGCCCTGCCGGGCCGGCGCGGGATTGGCGGGGCGAGTGGCCGGCGGCTTCTTCTGCTGGTTCGGCCGCGCCGGCGTGGTCGCGGTCGGCGTATCGGCGGCCGCCGGAGCGCTACCTGCCGGCGGCTGCGCCTCCTCGGCCGGCTCGACCGTGTCGTTCTGGATCTGCTTTTCCATCGCGCGGAGCTTCGCGACGTTCTTCTGATGCGCGTCGTAGGTCTCTGTGAAGGCATGCCCGCCGGTGCCGTCCGCGACGAAATAGAGGTCGCGGGTGCGGGCTGGATTGGCGGCGGCCTCGAGCGAGGCCCGACCCGGATTGGAGATCGGGCCCGGCGGCAGGCCCTCGATCACATAGGTGTTGTAGGGCGAGGGCTGCGTGATCTCGCTGCGCTTGATCGGCCGGCCCAGCGTGCCCTTGCCGCCGACGAGGCCGTAGATGATCGTCGGATCGGACTGCAGCTTGATCCTCTGCTTCAATCGGTTGACGAACACCGCGGCGACCCGGCTGCGCTCGTCGGGCTTGCCGGTTTCCTTTTCGACGATGGACGCCAGCGTGACCAGCTGCTCCGGCGTCTTGACCGGAATGTCCGGATTGCGGCGCTCCCAGATCTCGGCGAGCACGCGCTTGTGCGCCTGCTGCATGCGCTGGACCACCTGCTCGCGCGGTGTGCCGCGCGGGAACTTGTAGGTCTCCGGCAACAGCGTGCCTTCGCGCGGCAGCTCGCGCACGCTGCCGGTGAAGATGTCGTTGTCGGAGAGCCGCGCCACGATCTGCTCGGAGGTAAGACCTTCCGGAATCGTGACGGCATGCTGCACCACCTTGCCCTCGACGATGGTGGCGATGACGTCGCGCAGCGACGCGTTCTTCTGGAACGAATACTCACCCGGCTTGAGGTCCGAACTCGCCTTCAACGCGGCGACGCTGGCGATGAACACCCAGGGATTGATGTCGGTCACCCCTTCCCTGTTCAGCGTCTCGGCGATGTCACGCTTGCCCGCGCGCTGCGGGATGTTGACGATCTTGTCCTCCGTAAGCGGCCCGGGTGCTTCCAGCAACTGCCGGCCATAATAATAGACGCCGCCGGCGCCGAGCATGGTGATCAGCAGAAGGGTGATGATGGCGTTGCCGACGATCACGAGCGGATTGCGCGCGCGGTCCGACCGCTTGGGCGGCGGCGGGAGCTGCTCGGGCTCGAGCGCTGCCCGCGGACTCCGCGGTGAAATGGGCGGCCTTTCACTCATCGAGACAACCTGAATCCTGCCGGTTCAATCGCGGCCGACAATCGCTTGCCCTGCCAAAATGCACGCGCCCACGTCCATGACTATCGCCGAATGCGGCAAAACGGTGGTTTCGTCTCAAACGCAAACTAACTGGCCAAGCGGCGGAAGATCACCGACGCATTGGTACCGCCAAAACCAAAAGAGTTCGATAACGCGACGTTGACCTCACGCTCCTTCGACTTGTGCGGCACGAGATCAATCGCAGTCTCGACAGAGGGATTGTCGAGGTTAATCGTTGGCGGCACGACGTTATCGCGAATCGCGAGAATCGCGAAGATCGCTTCGATCGCACCGGCCGCGCCGAGGAGATGGCCGGTCGACGACTTGGTCGAGGACATCGCAACCTTGGAAGCGGCATTGCCGAGCAGACGCTCGACCGCGCCGAGCTCGATCTCGTCGCCGAGCGGCGTCGAGGTGCCGTGCGCGTTGATGTAGTCGAGATCGGACGGCGTGAGGCCGGCGCGCTTCAGCGCCGCCAACATGCTGCGGAAGCCGCCATCGCCGTCGGGCGACGGCGAGGTGATGTGATAGGCGTCGCCCGAGAGGCCATAGCCGATCACCTCGGCGTAGATCCTGGCGCCGCGGCGCCTGGCGTGATCGAGCTCTTCCAGCACGAGGACGCCGGCGCCCTCGCCCATCACGAAACCATCGCGGTCCTTGTCGTAGGGACGCGAGGCCTTCTCGGGCGTCTCGTTGAAACCGGTCGAGAGCGCGCGCGCGGCGTTGAAGCCGGCAATGCCGATGCGGCTGATCGGCGACTCGGCGCCGCCTGCGACCATCACATCGGCATCGCCGAGTGCGATCAGGCGGGCAGCATCGCCGACCGCATGTGCGCCGGTCGAGCAGGCCGTGACCACGGCATGGTTCGGTCCCTTCAGCCCGTGCGCGATCGAGACGTAGCCGGAGGCGAGATTGATCAGGCGGCCCGGAATGAAGAACGGCGACACCCGGCGCGGTCCGCGCTCCTTCAGGAGGATAGCGGTTTCGGCAATGCCGTTGAGACCGCCGATGCCGGACCCGATCATGGTGCCCGTCGCGCACTTGTCCTCTTCAGTCGCGGGATGCCAGTTGGCGTCGTCGAGCGCCTGGCCGGCCGCCGCCATGCCGAAGATGATGAAATCGTCGACCTTGCGCTGGTCCTTCGGCTCCATCCACTTGTCGGGATTGAAGGTGCCGTTGGTGCCGTCGCCGCGCACGACGGTGCATGCGTATTTTGTCTGAAGATCGGAGACGTCGAAGCTCTCGATCGGGCGCGCGCCGCTTTCGCCGTTGAGGATGCGTTTCCAGGTCGGTTCGACGCCGCAGCCGAGCGGCGACACCATGCCGAGACCAGTGACGACAACCCGCCTCATATCCGAAAACTCCGCATCGAAAGACTCACGGCCAATAACAAGAAACCGGCTGACCGCTGCGAAGCGGCCCGTCCGGTTTCAATGTTGTCCCCGCGAAAATAGAAGAGCTTAGCTCTTCGCGTTCTTCTCGAGAAACTTCGTGGCGTCGCCGACGGTGAGAATCGTTTCCGCAGCGTCGTCCGGAATCTCGCAACCGAATTCCTCCTCGAACGCCATCACCAGCTCGACGGTATCCAGACTGTCGGCGCCGAGGTCGTCGATGAAGCTCGCGTTGTCGACAACCTTCTCGGGCTCAACACCAAGGTGTTCGACCACGATCTTCTTAACCCGCTCGCCAATGTCACTCATTGCTTAACCTCGTGTTGTTCCCTGTAGACCCGACCCCCCGGGACGATACGAGCCGTCGTGGTCGTTTGACTGCCTTCGCTTACGAACTTGATTTGGCCCATCCTAACCGATGCAGGCCGGCGAACGACGGCCAAAGGCTCCGCATCGCCAATATACAGGGTTTCAAAAACCTGCAATGGCGTTCTTTGCCCATCCGTTGAAGGTCCGGTTATCATACTTCAATTGCCTTGACTACAAGCCTCATTTCGCTCCGGAAACGGCCGTTTGCCGCATCCGGCATCCAGCACCGCCTTGACGGCAGTGCGGCACGAGGCGTCAGATCATGGCCATGCCGCCGTTGACGTGGATGGTCTGCCCGGTGACATAGGATGCTTCGTTCGAACTCAGGTAGACCGCGGCTGCCGCAATGTCTTCGGGCGTCCCCAGGCGGGCGGCCGGAACCTTGGTTAGAATCGTTTCACGCTGCTTGTCGTTGAGCGCATCCGTCATCGGCGTCTTGATGAAGCCGGGCGCGATGCAGTTCGCGGTGACGCCACGCTTGGCGTATTCGGCACCCAGCGTCTTGATCATGCCGATCAGGCCTGCCTTCGACGCAGTATAATTGCCCTGCCCTGGATTGCCGGTGACACCGACCACCGAGGTGATGGCGATGATGCGGCCGAAGCGCTTGCGCATCATCAGCTTGGTCGCGGCGCGCGCCAGGCGGAAGGTCGCGGTCAGATTGACATTGATGACCTCGTCCCAGTCCTCGTCACGGAGTTGCACGAAGAGGTTGTCGCGCGTGATGCCCGCGTTGGCGACGAGAATGTCGACCTGGCCCATCGCAGCTTCCGCAGCCGGCACCAGCGCCTCGACCTCGTCGGCCTTGGAAAGATTGCAGGGCAGCACATGGGCGCGCTCGCCGAGCTTGCCCGCAAGCTCGTCCAGCACTTCCTTGCGCGTCCCCGATATCGCGACGGTGGCGCCCTGCGCATGCAGCGCCTGCGCAATCGCGCCGCCGATGCCGCCGGTCGCGCCGGTGACGAGCGCCTTTCGGCCAGTCAGATCGAACATCGATAACTCCTCCAAAGCACGACCCGGAAAAATGCGCAGCGGTTCTCCGGAAAGATCGTGCGTCAACTCGATAACTCAAGCGCGACGACCATCCATCGCGCTTCAAGCCTGCTTCGCAGCGGCCAATGCATCCTTGGCGGCGGCAATATCGTTCGGACCGCCGACCGCAACGCCCACGGCACCGTCCGCGATGCGCTTGACGAGACCTGTCAGCACCTTGCCGGCGCCGATCTCGAAGAAGCGGTTGACGCCCTGCCCGGCCATGTAAGCGACCGACTCGCGCCAGCGCACCGTGCCGGTGACCTGCTCGACCAGGCGGCGGCGGATCTCGTCGGGATCGGTGATGGCGCTCGCCAGCACGTTCGACACCAGCGGCGCGGCCGGCGCCTTGATCGTGACCTTGGCCAGCGCGGCCGCCATGGCGTCCGCAGCCGGCTGCATCAGCTTGCAATGGAACGGCGCGGACACCGGCAGCAGCATCGCGCGCTTGGCACCCTTGGCCTTGGCGATCTCGACGGCGCGATCGACCGCGGCCTTGTCGCCCGAGACCACCACCTGGCCGCCGCCATTGTCGTTGGCGGCCTGGCAGACCTGCCCTTGCGCCGCCTCGCCCGCGACCTCCATGGCGGCTTCATAGTCGAGACCGAGCAGCGCAGCCATCGCGCCGACGCCGACCGGGACGGCCTTTTGCATTGCGAGACCGCGCGTGCGAAGCAGACGGGCGGTATCCGAAACCGTCAGGCTGCCGGCCGCGGCCAGCGCCGAATATTCACCAAGCGAATGACCGGCGACGAAGGCCGCATCTCGTCCCACGGAAAAACCGGCCTCGGCCTCTAGCACGCGCAGCGTGGCGACAGACACCGCCATCAGCGCCGGCTGGGCATTCTCGGTGAGCTGAAGGGTTTCGGCCGGGCCCTCCCAGATGGTGGCCGTCAACTTCTCGCCAAGCGCGGCATCGACCTCGTCGAACACGGCGCGCGCCACCGGAAAGGCGTCGGCCAGGGCCTTGCCCATGCCGACGGCCTGGGAACCCTGCCCAGGAAATGTGAATGCAGCCGTCATCGGCGCTCCCTGCTTGTCGGGCATGGTCCCTGCGAGAACCGGCAGCCGATTGCGCACGGCCTTAGGCCATGGTTCCGGATCATGCTCCAAAGGGGGCCGTAGACACCGTCCGGGGCTGCACTGTCAAGCCGAGATGGGGGCTTCGACCAGCATTCAACGTGGAATGCGCCCCCTCAGAACCCGCCGGCGGTCTGGTTGGCATCGACCTCCGCCCCGGCCTGCGCGCGGCGCGCACTGTTGACGAGTTGCCCCGGCCGATCCTCGCGGTTCGGCCTGGCCGTCGCCAGCCGCAGCACCGCCGCGTAATTCGGCTGCACTTCCATGCGGCCGGCATACCGGCTCGCACTGAGGAGGCGATGCACCTTCGGCAGATTGTAGCAGGGCACGTAGAACAAGAGATGATGCTCGAGGTGATAGTTCACGTAGTACGGCGCGATGAACAGGCGCTCGAGGAAATTGGCATGCGTGGTGCGGGTGTTGCGCAGGGGATCGCTGCTATCGGGGACGACGGCGTGCTCTGCGATGTTGCGAATGCGGGTGATGACCATCATCCAGGTCAGGAGCGGCACCAGCCATAGCAGCGGATAGGCCCACCACACGCCGGCCGCAGCGAGCGCCGCAAACATGATCGCGTTGACGATGCATTGCGGGCCAAGCTTCTCCCAGAAATGCGCCGCACGCTGCCGCCACGGCCAGTCCTTTGGCCCAAGCGCGTTGAGCAGTTGCGCCTTGCGCTGCTGGTAGCCGGTCTGGCCGGTGATGTCGCGAATGAACTTGCGGCGATAGCTCAGCCTGGTGATCGGAAACGGCGCCGACAGCACGAGATCGGGATCGTCCTCCTGCTGGGTGCGCGCATGATGCTGCAGGTGATAGCGCCGGTAGCTGCGCGTCTCCGCAAACAGCGGATAGGCGCAGAACCACTGGCTCAGCGCCAGATTGGTCTTCTCGTCGGCGGACAGGCAGCCATGAGCACCGTCATGCATCAGGATCGCAAGGCCGAGCTGGCGCGAGCCGATGATGGCGACGGCCAGGACGTAGGTGATCGGATTGGGCCACCACGCGACCAGGGCGATCGCTCCTGATATCAGCGCCCAGGCGTGCGCGATCAGCGCAACACCTTTCCATGTCACGCGCTGGCGCACGTCGGCCAATTGACGGTCGGTCAGGAAATCGCGGGCACGCATGCGAAGCGCGGTCATGGCCTAACCCTCTCCATTCGAATCGCTGGATTCGCCGGCCTCCTCGACGAGACGCAGGCGGGCGGTGTCGCCGGTGGATTTCGCCTGCTCGCCCAGCACGCGCAGCATCTCGGCGCAGAGTTCCTCGGGCGAACGGCCCATGGCGTAGCCTTCGAGAATGACGCCGATGGCGACGGCCCAGAACCGCCGCGAGCTTTCGTCGGGCGCGCGCAGGGAGCGCCAGCCGTGCCGCGCCACCTGGCTGGCATAGGCGCGCGCGCCTTCGCCGTGCAGGCGCTCGATGGTCCGCTCGACCAGCGGTGCGAGATCCTGACGACGACGCGTCAATGTCAGCGCTTCCGCGAAGAAAGCGACCGAATCGCTCGCCGTGACCGTCGCGGCCAGCGCGTGGGTATATTCCCGCGGCGTCCGCGCCCTCAGCGCCGCCTGCTCGGTGGCACGCGCCAGATAAAGCAGATCGCGGCAGGCGCATTCGACAAACAGCGCCTCCTTGGTGCGGAAGTAATAGGTGATCTGGCTCGGGAACGCGTCCGCGGCGGCCGCGATGTCGGTGATTGCCGTGCCGGACAGCCCCCGCTCCCGAAACAGCGGGCTCGCGGCATCCAGGAGCAACGACCGCATTTTTCGGCCGGCCGAGCGCGTCGCGCGCGCGGCGTGCTTGGGGTCGCCTGCCGCCTCGAGCGGCCCGTCGGCCGAGGCTTCTGCCATGGAGGGTCCTCCGCGTCGATTTATTTGTATGACATACAAACAAATGGGTCAAGCGGATATGGTATGGGAGGATGGTCCGGTTTCGCCGGCGCGGGATCCGGGCCGAAACCTGGCTCCCAAACTTGCAAAGCCGGCCAAAATCCGTATAAGGCGCGCATCCGCAGACCCCGGCCGGGAGCTGAACGGACGGTCTCAGCAAATCATTCGTGATTTTGGTGTGGCAGGGCCAGTCGGCCCGTCGTCCCGTGTTTCCGCCTTCTGAGCTTCATCCCAGAGTCCTTTCCGAAGGTCTCTTAAGGGCTTGACGCCGGGCGATGCGCCAACATGAGGAAAGGACTTCCATGCCTCTTTACGAGCATGTTTTTCTTGCGCGCCAGGACGCGAGCCCGCAGCAGGTCGAAGAGCTGACGGCGCAGATGACCGGCATCGTCGAAGGCCTCGGCGGCAAGGTCACCAAGACCGAGAATTGGGGCGTACGCTCCCTCACCTACCGCATGAACAAGAACCGCAAGGCGCACTTCGTGCTGCTCAACATCGACGCGCCGTCCGCGGCGATCGCCGAGATCGAGCGCCAGGAGCGCATCAGCGAAGACGTGATCCGCTATCTCAGCGTCCGCGTCGAGGAGCTCGAGGAAGGCCCGTCCGCGATGATGCGCAAGGCCGATCGTGATCGCGAGCGTGACGATCGTGGCGGCGGCTTCCGCGGCGAGCGCGAAGGCGGCTTCCGGGGCGACCGCGAGGGCGGTTTCCGCGGCGATCGCGGTCCGCGTCGTCCGCGCGACGAAGCTGAAACCACGGATGGGGAGTAAGACCAATGGCTGAAGCTGGTGCACGTCGCCCGTTTTTCCGTCGTCGCAAGAGCTGCCCGTTCACGGGCGCCAATGCGCCGAAGATCGACTACAAGGACTCCAAGCTGCTGATGCGTTACGTCTCCGAGCGCGGCAAGATCGTGCCGAGCCGCATCACGGCGGTGTCCGCAAAGAAGCAGCGTGAACTCGCCCGCGCCATCAAGCGCACGCGCTTCCTGGGCCTGCTGCCCTACGTCATTCGCTGATACGACCAATTCGACCGGCGGCCGCTGGGCCGCCGGTCGTGACTTTCTGAACTCATAAGGCTTCCGGGTCGTCCGGTCGCCGATGGTTGGGGCAAACGACGCCTCTAACCGCTCGAAGGGAGCGGGACAGCTGATGATGGCATTTGGACTCATTGCCCTGATCGCCGGCGCCGCGTCGGCCCTGATGTTCGCCTCGATCATCTCGGGCGCGATGATCTCGCTCGTCCTGTTTTATCTCGCACCGCTGCCGCTGATGGTCGCCGCGATCGGCTGGGGACCGCTTTGCGCCAGCCTCGGCGGCATTGCCGCCGCGATCGGCCTCGGCGCCCTGTTCGGCCTGCCCTACTGCATCGCCTTCGCCGTCACCGTCGCGTTGCCGGCCTGGTGGCTCGGCCATCTCGCCCTGCTCGGTCGGCCGGTGGGAAGTCTCGCGCCGGACGCCGCCTCCGCCAAATCGCCGCCGGAACCCGGGATCGAGTGGTATCCGGTCGGCCGCCTCCTGCTCTGGATCGCAGGCTTCGCCACGCTGACCACGATGGCCGCGCTGCTCACGCTCGGCAGCGACGCCGAGACCATCACCGGCACGCTGCGGCGCGGGCTGATGCGCCTCCTCCGCACCACCGACCCGCAGACCTCGGGCGAAGCCAGCCAGCTCGTCGACGCGCTGGTGCGCATGGTACCGGCCGGCGCCACGATCATCGCGATGATGACGCTGACTCTCAACCTCTGGCTCAGCGCCAAGGTGACCGCGACGTCGGGCCGGCTGCGCCGTCCCTGGCCGGATCTGATGGCGGCCGAGCTGCCGCCGATGACCCTGGTGGCGCTCTGCATCGCGCTCGCCTTCTGCTTCACCGGCGGGCTGCTTGCCATCGTCGCGCAGATCGCGACGGCCGCGCTGATGATGGCCTATGCGCTGACCGGTTTCGCCGTGCTGCATACGCTGACGCTCGCGCTGAAGAGCCGCACATTCTGGCTCGGCTCGACCTACGCCGTCGTCGTCGTGTTCGGATGGCCCGTGATCGCGATGGTCATCCTCGGTCTTGCGGATGCCGTGTTCGGCTTTCGCGAGCGCTTCCTGCGCAGCCGGCAGCCGCCCCCACTGCCGACCCCTTAAGTCACCCGAAACTGAAACCTACAGAGCACTTCAAGAGGAGAACGAATATGGAAGTCATCTTACTGGAACGCGTAAACAAGCTCGGCCAGATGGGCGAAGTCGTGAAGGTTCGCGACGGCTACGCTCGCAATTTCCTGCTCAAGCGCGGCAAGGCGCTGCGCGCCACCGCCGACAACCGGGCCAAGTATGACGGCATGAAGGCCGAGCTCGAGGCCCGCAACCTCAAGGCCAAGGGCGAAGCGTCCAAGGTCGCCGAGAAGATCGAAGGCAAGAACATCATCGTGATCCGCCAGGCTTCCGAAGCCGGCCAGCTGTTCGGCTCGGTCACGGTGCGCGACATCGTCGTCGCCTTCGAGACCGACGGCGTCCATCTCGACCGTCCGCAGGTGCAGCTCGACGCGCCGATCAAGACCATTGGCAAGCACACCGTCACCGTCGCGGTTCACCCCGAGGTCGAGGTCGAGATCACCGTGACGGTCGCGCGCAGCCAGGACGAGGCCGAGCGCATCAACCGCGGCGAGGATATCTCGACCCGCAACGAGGACCGCGATGCGGCCGCCGAGGCGATCGCCGCCGCCGGCGAGTTCTTCGATCCGGACGCCCAGCACGAGGACGTCGAGCCGGCCCCGGCTGCGGAAGAGAAGTAAGTACGCCAGCTCGTCATTCCGGGGCGATGCGAAGCATCGAACCCGGAATCTCGAGATTCCGGGTCCAGCGCTGACGCGCTGTCCCGGAATGACGAACAAGAAAGCCCGGTCGCCTCAGGCGGCCGGGCTTTTGGTTTTGCCGGCGACATCCTCGCTCAGCATCGCGATCGAGGCCAGCGCGGTTGCCGTATGCTTCTCGACTCCGTCGCTGACGCAGAACACGTCGGCCGCAACCACAGCGACCTGCCGGCCCGGCTTGATCACCTTTGCCCGGCAGATCAGCTTTTCACCGACCGCTGGCGACAACAGGTTGAGCTTGTATTCGGCCGTCAGCGCCGCCTGGCCGCGCGAGGTCGCGGCCGCGATCGTCGTGGCGTTGTCGACCAGGAAGGCGGTAACGCCGCCATGGAAGAAGCCGTGCTGTTGAAGCAGCTCCGGCCGGCGCTCCACGGCGATGGTGCAGGTGCCGCGCGACAATTCGGAGAGCTCGGCGCCCACCAGGTTCATGAAACCCTGCCGGCCGACATTGGCGTGGATGCGTTCGGCAACGGCTGCGAATTCCGGATCAGATTCGGCCCGCATGCGGCCTCTCCCTATTGCTTGTTGATGCGATCGAGTGGCCTCAGCGCACGAATGGCGCAAGCGATCAGGGTGTCGGCCTCACTGCGCGGATCGGTGCGGTCGCGCCCCGACAGAAAGGCACGGCAGAAGATCTGCGCCGGACCGATGAGCTGGCTGACGAACATCACCGGCGTCATCGGCAGAAGCTCGCCGCTTGCAACCAGCGGCGCACGCCAGCGCTCGATGCCCTCGGCAAGCCGCGCGTTCTGCGCGCGCTGGGCATCGCGCACGTCCTCGCCCCATTCGCTGCGCGAAATCTCGAAGAGGTAGCGCGCCTCGCGCCGGCTGGTCACGACCCAGTCGAGATGGGCCCGGATCAGGCGATCGATGCCCTGCTCCGCATCGGGCACGGGATCGAGCGCGGCCAGCACCGCGGCGTGATAGTGCCGCAAGACCTCCAGGAACAGCGCACCGGCGAGTTCCTTCTTCGAACCGAAGGCATGAAAGAAGCTGCCGTTGGAGGCGCGGGCCCGGCAGCGGATCGCAGCCACCGTCGCGGCTTCGAAGCCGACGCGGTCGAACACCAGCAGCCCGGCTGCCAACAGATCGTCTCGCACGCTCGCCGCCATCAACGCCCCTCCTAGAGCATTACTCTAGAGCAACACTCTAGCAACGGTCAATACGATGCGGAGACCGCGTTGAAAGCGGCCTCCGCATGTCGGGCTGAGAACGTAGCGGAACTAGCGCGAGATCGGCGGTACCGGCGGGCCGGACGGCGCCGGCGGGGCTGCAGCGGTCGCGGGCGGTGCCGGGTCCTGCTGCGGCCTGGCCGCCGGTTCGGGGCTCGCTGCTGGCGCGGCCGGCTTGGAAGCGGTCTCTTCCGCCGGCTTGGACGACGCCGGTTCGGCGGGCTTTGCCGCGGCAGGTGCGGCCGGCGCCACCTGCGGGACCGGGTCGGGTCGCAGTGCCGGAGCTTCGCTGCCGCGCGTTTCGACCTTTGAGCTGTCCGGCCTGGCCTCAACGGGCTTCTCGGATGCCTTGTCGGATGCCTTGCCGCTGTCGGCCTCAGGCTTTGGCTCGCTCTTCTTGTCCTCGGTCGCCGGCGCAGCGGCATCGACCTTGGGGGATTCCTCAGTGCCCGGCTTGGCGCGCCGCTTGCCTTTGCGCGGCTCGGGCGCCGCCTGTCCCTCCGGCTTCGCACCTTCTTCCTCGGCGGGTCGCGCCGCGCGCTTCTGGCGCGCGCCCTCGGGGGCCGGAGTAGCACCCTCACCCTCCGGCCTGGCGGCCTCTTGCGAGCGGTGGCGGCGGCCCTGATGCTCAGGCGACTGGCCCGGAGCGGTGTTGGCTTCCTTCTCCCTGGCGCCGTCCTTCTTGCCGTCCTTGGCCTGGTAGCGGGTGTCGGTGGCACCGTTGGAGACCAGGTAGGAGGCGAGGACGCCCGCCATGTCCGAGCTCGTGGTGTAGTGCTGGCGCAGGAATCCCGGCAACGAGCCCGGCGTCACGGACTTCAGGAGTCCGCGCGGGCTCTTGTGGCAGGCGTTGCAGGTCTGCGCGAAAAGCTGGGACGGGGTCTTGCCGGCCTCGAGGTTCGTCGCCTGCGCAAGAACGGTATCGGCCGCACCGAAGCCGGTCAGAAGCAATACCGTCGCGAGGCTGAGCGCTCGGCTCGACATTCCCATCATCTCCATTGAATTCCGCGAATGCAGCCGGCCTCCGGCGCGGCGGCGGTCACCTTTTAACCGATTGAGCTGCGAATGGAAGCAGGCTCCGCGCGCAAGGATGTGATTAAGCCATTTTCGAATATCGGCTTTGAATACAGCGCAATAGCGCAGCCGGAACCGGCTCGCTAGATTTGCATGCAAACGCATAGGAACCGCTGCGGCGCCTGGGCGTGAGATGTGAAGGCCGGGTTAGTCGCATCTTTTCGGGTTCGCTCGAGAGGAAATGTCGATGGACCGTTTGTTGCGTAGATTCCTGTCTCAATTCATCCGGCGCGGGTCGATGACGGTGACCAGCGCAAGCGGATCGAAGTTCACCGTCGGCGACGGCTCGGGCGAGCCGGTCGCGGTGCGCTTCGTCACCGCGGACGCGGAGCGGAAGAGCCTCATCAATCCCGAGCTCGGGCTCGGCGAGGCCTATATGGACGGCGAGTTCGTGGTCGAGCGCGGCACCATAGCTGATGCCCTCGCGATCCTGCTCGATCAACCTGACCTATTGCCGCACTGGGCTAAACCGTGGTGGCACCTGCGCTACCTGACGCGGCACCTGAAGCAGTTCAATCCCCGCACCCGCGCCCGCCACAACGTCGCCCATCACTACGATCTCGACGGCCGGCTCTATTCGCTCTTTCTCGATGCCGACAAGCAATATAGCTGCGCCTATTTCGAAACGCCCGAGATGCCGCTCGACGACGCGCAGCTTGCCAAGAAACGGCACATTGCTGCGAAGCTTCTCATCAAGGACGGCCAGCGCGTGCTCGACATCGGCTCCGGCTGGGGCGGCCTCGGGCTCTATCTCGCCGAGATCGCGGGCGCCGACCTCACCGGCATCACGCTGTCGACCGAGCAGTTGCAGGTCGCCAATGCACGCGCTGCCGAAAAGGGCCTGACCGACTCGGCCAGATTCCAGCTCCAGGATTATCGCGACATTGACGGCACCTTCGACCGCATCGTCTCGGTCGGCATGTTCGAACATGTCGGGGCAAGATTCTACGACGCCTATTTTCAGCGCTGCGCCGAATTGCTGAGCGAGGACGGCGTCATGCTGCTGCACGCGATCGGCCGTTCGCAGGGCCCGGACTCGACCAATCCCTGGATCGCCAAATACATCTTCCCCGGCGGCTACATCCCCGCCCTGTCGGAGGTGCTGCCGGCGATCGAGCGAGCGGGCCTCCTGATCTGCGACATCGAGATTCTGCGCCTGCACTATGCCGAGACGCTGAAGGCCTGGCGAGAGCGCTTCATGGCGCGGCGCGAGGAGGCGGTGCAGCTCTACGACGAGCGCTTCGCCCTGATGTGGGAGTTCTATCTGGCGGCCTGCGAGATGACGTTCCGCAAGCAAGCCATGATGAACTTCCAGATCCAGCTGACCCGTCGCCAGGGCGTGGTGCCGATGACCCGCGACTACATCCAGCGGGAGGAAGCCCGGCTGCGGGCGCGTGAGGCCTCGGCCATGCCCAGGCTCAAGCTGGCTGGTGAATAGACCCCAGGTCCTGTGAATAGACCCCAGGTCCTAGTGACGCAGGATCGACATCCGGGAGGTCCGGGAAGAGGCCGCTAGTGCGAGTTGGGCGCGCAGCTGCAGCAGGATCTCGGGTGCGACCGGCTGGCGACGGACGTCGGGCCGTTCCGCGTGCTCCATGGCCGCGATCAACCCGGACAGCCAAAGCCGGCTGCCAGCCTCGCTTCGCCAGTTCTGGTGCTGCCGTTCTGGCTGCATCGCTTGCCTCGTGTCCCTGTTGGCGGGGGTTAGGACAATCCCCGGCCGGCCTGGCTGTTCCGCATTATCCCCGAAAGAATCCGGGGAGATGTGATCTGCTTCACATAAGTCTGGTCGGGGCTGTCTTAGACCGTCGCCATGAGCAAAGAGACCCGAACCTCATTCGACGTGCCGGACGACCTCCGTACCGATTATGCCCTGATCGTCACCGGCGTCGGGGCCGCCCTGGTTGCGCTGGTCTACCTCCTGCTGGTCTGAACCGAGCCGAACGCGGCCAGCGTGCGTCATTTCGCGCGCTCTCAATACGTCTGCCCGCCGGTCGATAGGGTTCATGGGTTTCAGTCTTTTTCGATGGCGCGGCCGCTGCCGCGCCGCGCGAGTTCCGCGGAAATGCGTCAAGCGCGGCGCATGCTGCGACCGCTAATCATCCACCATTTTAACTGAGCGGTTGATAGCGATCAGCTTTTGCTTCCGCTTTCGCCTGCGGCGGCGCTTTATCCCGGCCCCGCATCTGCCCAAGAAAATTGCTAAGCACCTCCGACCATGGCCCTGACTGATTCGAACGTTCTCAAACTCGCGCCCGATGCCGGGACTCCCGCCTATCGGAGCGCGCCGCACAATATCGAGGCGGAACAGAGCCTTCTGGGCGCGATCCTGGTCAACAACGACGCCTTCTACCGCGTCTCCGACTTCCTGGAGGCGAAGCATTTCTTCGAGCCGCTGCACCAGACGATCTTCGAGACCGCCGGCAGCCTGATCCGGATGGGCAAGATCGCGACGCCCGTCACGCTGAAGACGTTCCTGCCCGCCGATACCGATGTCGGCGGCATGACCATCGGACAATATCTGGCGCGGCTCGCCGCCGAAGCCACCACCATCATCAACGCCCAGGACTATGGCCGCACCGTCTACGACCTGTCGTTGCGGCGCGACCTGATCGGCATCGGCGAGGACATGGTCAACGTCGCCTACGACGCACCGGTCGACTTCCAGCCACGGGCGCAAATCGAGGACGCCGAGCGCAAGCTTTATGAACTCGCCGAGTCCGGCCGTTACGACGGCGGTTTCCAGAAGTTCTCGCAGGCGCTGGCGGTCGCGGTCGATCTGGCGGCAAAGGCTTTCCAGCGCGACGGAAAGCTGTCGGGCATCTCGACGGGCATGCGCGACCTCGACACCAAGATGGGCGGCCTGCAGCACTCCGACCTCATCATCGTCGCGGGCCGTCCCGGCATGGGCAAGACCTCGCTCGCGACCAACATCGCCTACAATGTCGCACGAGCCTACGTTCCGGAACTCCAGGCCGACGGCACCACGAAGGCTGCCAATGGCGGCGTGATCGGCTTCTTCTCCTGCGAAATGTCGGCCGACCAGCTCGCCACGCGTATCGTGGCCGAGCGCACCGGCGTTCCCTCCTCCCACATCCGCCGCGGCGGCATCTCGGAAGCCGATTTCGAGAAGATCCGGGAGGTCTCGATCGAGCTGCAATCGCTGCCGTTCTACGTCGATGCCACCGGCGGTCTGTCGATCGCGCAGCTGATGGCGCGGGCGCGACGGCTGAAGCGCCAGAAGGGCCTCGATCTGCTCGTGATCGACTACATCCAGCTGCTCTCGGGCTCGAGCAAGCGCGCCAGTGACAGCCGCGTGCAGGAAATCACCGAGATCACCACCAGCCTGAAAGCGCTCGCCAAGGAGCTCAACGTTCCCGTGATCGCGCTGTCCCAGCTTTCACGCCAGGTCGAATCCCGCGACGACAAACGGCCGCAGCTCTCCGACTTGCGCGAATCCGGATCGATCGAGCAGGACGCCGACGTTGTGCTGTTCGTTTACCGCGAGGAATATTACCTCGCGATGAAGGAGCCCCGCCCAGGCACGCCTGAACACGAGAAGTGGCAGCTCGACATGAGTCTTGCGCACGGAAAGGCCGAGGTCATCATCGGCAAGCAGCGCCACGGCCCCACCGGCACCGTCGATCTGGCGTTCGAAGCCTCGGTCACGCGGTTCGGCGATCTTGCGCCTGACAGCCAGCTGCCGACTCGCAGCGACAACGACTACTGAGTTCCTTGAACCGGACCTGCCTCTTGCGTAAAACGGCGCCATGACAATGGCGTCCGACCCGAAACCGATCCCGCAATCCGGCCTTTCCTCCGCAGAGGCCAATCAGGCTGCCGCGCTCGCGGCCTATGGCGGCGTGCTGACCGTCGATCTCGATGCGATCATCGCCAATTGGCGCAAGCTCGAGAAGACGGCGGTGCCGGCCGAATGCTCGGCGGTGATCAAGGCCGACGCCTATGGCTGCGGCGCCGAGCAGGTGTCACGGGCGCTGAGCAAAGCGGGCTGCAGGACCTTCTTCGTCGCCACCCTCGAGGAGGCGCGCAAGGTGCGCGCCGCCGTGCCGGAGCCCACGATCTACGTGCTCGGCGGCTATTTCCAGAATACCGGCGAGCACTACGCCAAGATCAATTGCCGTCCGGTGATCGGCGATCTGAACGAGCTCGCCGAATGGGACGTATTCTGCCGCCGCAGCGGCTGGACCGGCGGCGCGGCTGTTCACATCGACACCGGCATGAACCGGCTCGGCCTGACGCTTGCGGACGCACAGGCCATCATCCCCCGCATCAACGCCGGCGATCACGGCATCACGCTGGTGATGAGCCATCTGGTCTCGGCCGAGCAGCTCAACAGCCCGATGAATGCCAAGCAGCTCGCGACCTTCCGCAGCATTGCCAGCGAGTTCACGGGCGTCCCGGCGGCCCTCGCGAATTCCTCGGGCATCTTCCTCGGTGCGCCATTCCAGTTCGATCTGGTCCGACCAGGGGCTGCGCTCTACGGCGTCAATCCGACGCCGGAGGCCGACAATCCTATGCAGCAGGTGGTCGAGCTCAAGGCGCGCATCGTGCAGATCCGCAATGTCGAGCGCGGCGAGAGCGTCGGCTATGGCGGCACCTGGACCGCGCGGCGGCCGACGAAACTTGCGATCATCGCGGTCGGTTATGCCGACGGTTATTTCCGTGCCGCCAGCTCCAATGACGGCACCCGCGGCGCCGACGTCATCGTGGCCGGCAAGCGCTGCCCGATCGCGGGCCGCATCTCGATGGACCTCATCGCCATCGACATCACCGACCTGCCGCCGAACGCGGCGCGGCGCGGTCACATGGTGACGCTGCTCGGCGACGGCATCACCGTCGACGAACTCGCGCACCATTTCGGCACGATCGGCTACGAGGTGCTGACGAGCCTCGGCCACCGCTATGCGCGCGTCTACAAGGGCGGCGATGTGATGGAGCCGCTGGAACGGCCGTCGCTGCCGACGGGAGCCGAGCAGCCGCTCCCACCGCCGCCCATCGAGCAGCCCGCAAGCCCACCGCCCCTGCCGACCTGATCGACACGCTTTCGTGCCCCGGACGCAGCGCAGCGCTCCTTCAGCGGTGCACTGTAGCGCCGGGTCCGTCTCTCCGCATTGCCCCCTCGCTTTCCGGGTCTCCGCGCCGCATCGCTTTCGCGACGCGGCTTGTCCGGGACGCGAGATTGGCTGCCCTGCTTACTTCTTGCGGCTGTCCAGGGCCGCCTTGCAGGTGTCGCTGAGCTGGTCGCGCTTGCCGTTGAGGCAGGCGACGACCCGACCGCCGCCCGGCGCGATGCCGGCGCAGAATTTGTCGTAGTCCGCCTTGCACGCGCCGCGCGGATCGGACGATTGTGCCGATGCGCCTCCGGAGAACGCGACGACGAGTGCGATGGCAACAAAGCTCATTTTGGACATTGTATCTCCGGTGACGGAACGCAGGAGCCGGTAGCTCTACATGAAGATCGCGACATTCAACATCAACAACATCAACCGCCGCCTGCCCAATCTGTTGGCATGGATGCGCGTCGCAAAGCCCGATGTCGTCGCGCTTCAAGAGTTGAAGGCAAGTGATGGCGAATTTCCGGCGGCTGCGATCGAAAAGGCCGGCTACGGCGCGGTATGGTGTGGACAGAAGACATGGAACGGCGTCGCCATCCTTGCCCGCAATGCCGAGCCCATTCTCACCCGCGACCGCTTGCCGGGAAGGCCTGGCGATCTCGAAGCCCGCTACATCGAAGCCGCCGTGCGCGGCATCATCGTCACCAGCATCTACCTGCCCAACGGCAATCCGCAGCCGGGGCCGAAATTCGACTACAAGCTCGACTGGTTCGCGCGGCTCAAGCGCCACGCCAAGACGTTCATCAAGCAGGACCTGCCCGTGGTGCTCGCCGGCGACTACAACGTCGCACCAACCGAGATCGACATCTATCCAACGCGGTCATGGGACAAGGATGCGCTGATCCAGCCGAAGAGCCGCGCGGCCTTTGCGTCGCTGGTCGAACAAGGCTGGTGCGACGCGGTGCGCGAGCTCTACCCGGGCCAGCGCATCTACACGTTCTGGGACTACAAGCGAAACCGCTGGCCGCGCGACGCAGGGCTGCGGCTCGATCATCTCCTGCTCAGCCCTGCCCTCGCCCCGCGTCTGGCAAAAGCCGGCGTCGACAGGAAGATCCGCGGCGAGGATGGCGCGAGCGATCACGCGCCGGCGTGGGTGGTGCTGCGGTGACCTTCACCGCAAGTTCCTGCCGTCGATGACGTTCACAGGCACTGCATCCAGATCGAAAGCGTCGAGCAAGCGCGCATTGGCGGCGTCGCCAGCAGCGAGAGGCTCTTCAGACTGCCCCTTCGTCCGGAATGTTGAGAAGAGTTCCACAGGCCTTGCAATGCACCGCATCGGCGTCGTGCCTCTGGAGCCCGCAAGCCGGACACGGAAATCGCACCTTGTTGGGACTGAGGAGCGCGCGGGCGAGATTGAAGAACAGCGTTACGCCGAAAATCATGATCACGACGGTTATCAAACGACCGACCGTACCCGACAGGGTAATGTCGCCAAAGCCGGTCGTCGTCAGTGCCGTGACGGTGAAATACAGGGCGTCGGCATAGTTCCGGATCTCGTCGTTGCGAAATTTCTGAGTCTCGTAAACGATCCCGGTCATGACGAATATGAAGACTGCCAGGTTCGTGACGGCGAAGATGACGTCTTCGTTGCGGCGAAAGAACGGAGAATCGATGCGCAACCTCACCAGCATCTGATAGTCACGAAGCAGCCCCAAGGTTCGCAGGATCCGGAGAAAACCGCCCGCCTCGCCGGCAAGCGGCGCCAGGAAGGATACGATCGCAACCATGTCGGCCCACGTTGCGATTTCAGTGATTTTTCGAAACGGATGCCGATCGACGAGGAGCCGAGCCGAGAAGTCGGCAAGTAGCATGACGCCGAACAGGACATCGAGCGTTTCAATGATCTCACTGGGCTGCAGGAACGAGGTTGCGATGATGAACAGCACCGTCACGATGTCGAAGACGAGCAGCGCATAGCGGAAGCGCACGCCGCTCGGCGTTGCACCCTCGTAAAGGCGGCGGACGTTGCATCTGAGAGACGTCAGGGTCACGGCATCATGATCGCGGTTTGCATGGATGATGGCAACTCGCACAGCGCGCCGCAAGATCGGACCGAAATTCAGCCACTCCGTGGCCGAAGAGACCCAAATCGATCTCGGGCGCCGTCGTCTGGAATCTCGCGCCCGTTCCAGTGAGGATGACCCGTGAATGGCGACGGAGCTCATCAGCCTCACCGGCAACACCTTTGTCGGCGGCGTTTGCGGCCATGCTCCGTGACGGCGTGTCGCCGCAACGCGCAATTGTCGCTGCGGAGCCGCTTTCACCGAACGCCTCGGAGCCGGAGCTCACACCGGCATGCGCATGCGCAGCACAGGTTCCCTCGCCCGACGCGGATCGCCGGTATTGCTGCCAGGGGCTAAACTCTCCCGATTCGTGGAGACTGTGTTGGCCTTTCTCTTCGTCCTCAGCGTCGGCCTCGTCGCCGGCACCATCTCAGGCATCGTCGGCACCGGCTCGTCGATCATGCTGATGCCGGTGCTGGTCTATGCCTATGGGCCGAAGGAGGCCGTGCCGATCATGGCGGTCGCTTCCGTGATGGCGAACTTCTCGCGGATCCTGGCCTGGTGGCGTGAGGTCGATTGGCGGGCCTGCGCGGCCTATTCGGTCACGGGCATTCCCGCCGCAGCGCTCGGTGCGCGGACCTTGCTGGCGCTGCCCTCGCACGTCGTCGATCTCACGATCGGCATCTTCCTGATTGCCATGGTGCCGGTGCGGCACTGGCTGGCGCGGCATGACCTCAAGGCCAATCTCTGGCATCTGGCCGTCGGCGGCGCAGTCATCGGCTATCTCACCGGCATCGTGGTCTCGACCGGCCCGCTCAGCGTGCCGCTGTTCCTGTTCTACGGCCTCAGCAAGGGCGCTTTCCTCGCCACCGAAGCGGCCTCATCGCTCGGCCTCTACTTCGCGAAATCAGTGACCTTCGAGCGTTTCGGCGCGCTGACGGGCGACGTGTTCATGAAGGGCCTGATCGCGGGCTGCTCGCTGATGTCAGGTGCCTTCATCGCAAAACGCTTCGTGCTGCATCTGAGGCCGGACGTGTTCCGCCTGGTGATGGATGCGATCATGATCGCAGCCGGGCTCTCGATGCTCTGGAGCGCGGCCCAGCCGTAAGAGGGCCGCGTTCAGGCGGCGAATTCCGGCGCGATCGATGGGCTCTCGGTGGTGCCCCGTCTCGGCGCCGCCGGCTGCCTGTGGAGCCGTTGCAACAGGGCCTCGAGCGGCTGCGGCCGCTGATAGAGGAAGCCCTGCCCGAACCTCACGCCCATATCACGCATGGCCTCGGCCTGCTCGGCGTGCTCGATGCCCTCTGCGACCAGGGTCAGCCCCAGCGTGTCGGCGAGCGATGCGATCACGCCGACGATGGCCTTGTCTTCAGCGCTGTCGGGAATCTCCCGGATGAATGCCTTGTCGATCTTGACCTTGTCGAGCGGGAAGCGCCTGAGATGAGCCAGCGAGCTGTAGCCGGTGCCGAAATCGTCGAGCGCGATCGTGGCGCCGAGGCGCCGCAGGCGATGCAGCGTTTCGGAGGCGCTGGCGATGTTGTTGATCAGCGACCCCTCGGTGATCTCGAGCTCGAGAGATGAGGCCGGAACATCGAAGCGCGCACAGGTCGCACCCAGCTCGGCGGCGAGCGAATGGTCGGCAAGTTCGGACGGCGGCAAATTGATCGCGATCCGGATCTGCGGCCTGCCGGCGGCGGCCAACCGTTGCAAGGCCCAGCAGGCATCGGTCAGCACGTAGCGGGTCAGCCGCGCATTGTTGCCGCTGCGCTCGATCAGCGGCAGGAATTCGCCGGGGCCGATCACGCCGTGTTCAGGATGGCGCCAGCGGATCAGCGCTTCCAGACCGACGATGTCGTGGGTTTCGAGATCGACTTGGCTCTGGTACCAGACCTCGAACTGCCCCTCGGCGAAGCCGGTGGGAATGGCGAGCTCGAGATCCCTGCGGCGGCGGTAGTCGCGCTGGAGCGCTTCGTCCAGCACGGCGACCGTGCCCGGCGCCTTGCTCTTGGCATGATAGAGCGCGATGTCGGCGAGCGTCGGCAGATGCGACAGCTCCGGATCGTCGGCGCGGCGCACGGCAAGGCCGATGCTGGCACGCGGCACCACTTGCTTGTCGTGGAGGCGGATCGGTTCGGAAATGGCCTCCAGCACATGCTGAGCGAATGCGTGCGCCGCCTGCTCGTGGCTCACCTCGGGACGAATGACGACGAACTCGTCGCCGCCTAGTCGGGCAACCCAGTCCTCCGCTTCGACCGCACTACGAAGACGCTCCGAAATCTGAACCAGGAACTTGTCGCCGGCCTCGTGACCGAAGGTGTCGTTGATGCCCTTGAAGTCGTCGAGATCGATGAAGCAGAATGCGACCAGCGTATCCGGCGAGCCTCCGTCCCGGCTCGCCACGGCCAGGCGCTCGGTCAGGGAGCGCCGGTTCGGCAGCCCCGTGAGCGGATCGTGCGTGGCCATGTGCCCGAGCCGGTCCAGCGCGCCTGACGTCGTGTGCTGCATGGCGTTGAAGGCGCGCGCGAGCTGGCCGAATTCGTTCGAGGACGTGACGTCCGCCGGATAGGCCCGGCGATCCTGCTTGCTGCGCTGTATCGCCGACATCATGGCCGCCAGCGGCCGGCCGATGAAGATGTTGGCGGAGATCCGCATGGCGATCAGGGTCGCAAACGTCGCGAGCAGGCCGACCACCAGCAGCAGCAGCAGGCGGCTGCCCGCATCCGCGTACAGCGTCGCACGCGAATAAGCGATGGCGATGCGGCCGGCCTCAACGGCCATGTTGCCATTGCTGTAGTGGATCGGGCGCGAGACTTCCGCGACCGCCTGGTCTTCGGCCCGCGCGACCACGCGGGCAATGGCGGCGCCGGTATCGTCATAGACCGCCGCCGCGGCGATGGTCTCGTCGTGCATGATCTCGTTGAGCACGCCGGTGACCTTGTCGTAACGCATCTTCCACAGCGGCTCGGCGATCAGCTCGGCCCGGCTCTCGGCGACGCGGGCGATGCGGGCGTCGAGCTGCCTGACCTGAGACCAGAAGCTCGATGCCTCGACGCCGGCGGAGGCGAGCAGTTGCACCAGCAGCAGAACGGGCACGGTGGCCCAGATCATCGCGTCGACGACCGAGCGCAGGCGCGGTGGCGCCGCCTGCTCGTTGCGATCCGGATCGGTCATCGCCTCATCCTCCCGCATCAGTCCGCAACGCCTTCGGCAAGCGGCAGCGACGAGATGAGCGCATCGAGGGAGAAGTCATATTGGCCGCAGCGTCCGGCCTTCGCATGGAACCGCGCAAAATCGATCCGGTCGAACGCACGCGTCCTGATGAGGTCGCCAACCGAAGCGAGGTTGTCGCGCGTGATCGCAGACGTCTTGACCTCGACGTGCGGGGAAACGGCCGCGAAATCGCAGCCATCGGCATAGTCGCGCAGGAGAACGATCGACCAGCCGCCGAGCAGGAAATGCCCGCCGTCGGTCAGGAGCAGGCGACCAGCCTTGATCTCGCGCAGCGCGTCCTCCGACCAGTTGAGGCCCACCACCTGGATGTTTCGACCGGGCACGAGGCCGGCTGCGATCGCCGCGCGGAGCGCGCCGAGCGCCATCGGATCGTTCCCGGCCCATATGCCGGCAGGCCGGATCTCCTTGCGAGCAGCCCAGCCCAGGTAATTCGCCGTGACCCGCTCGGCCTCCGACTGCGTCCAGTTGGCGAACAGCAGCCGGTCCACCACGACGTCAGGCGCGGCATCCAAGGCCAGCTTGAGACCGGCGTTACGGGCAATCGAGGCCGGGGTGATCTCGTCGCCGCCGATTCCGAGAATGTGGATCTTGCCATCGGGGCTCTGCCATTTCTCGGCACGCGCCACCCCGATCAGCGCATTGGCCATCCGTGCGCCCGCGGTCTGCAGATCGGTGGTGATGTCGCCGAGCCAGGTCTTGAGCTTCTCGCGCGGCGGTCCAAGACGCGCCGCATCCTCGCCGATCAGCGTGTTCGAAAGCAGCAGCGTCTTGACGCCCGCAGCCTCGGCCGCCTCCAGGATCGGGACGGCGGCGGACTCCTCGTTCGACAGGATGAGGAAATCGGGCTTGTCGGGACGTGCCACCACGCTGAAGCCGAGCTCCTGCATGGTGCGATAATTCCGCTCGCTGGTCAGCACCTCGACATGGGCGTCGAGCCTGCGGCCGGCGGCCTGCATGGTCTGCGCGACCATGTCCCAGTAGACCTCACCGGTCTTGCCGGGATTGACGAAGACGATGTCGAGGGGCTTGGCAAGGCTACCGCCGGCATACGCGAAAATGCTGCAGGCCATGCCCGCGGCGAGCAATATTCGTCGGAATCCCGGCATTTCCATTCCCAACCCGATCGGTTCCGAGATTGGACCCGCGTCCGCTAACACTTTGCAAAATCAACCAGGCCACAGCGGCACAGAGCTAATGAACGGTATATCTATCGTGTCGGATTGAGATAATCGAAGCGCCGGCGATCAGGCGTCCCTTCCGTGCCCTCAGCCATCGCTGGGTGGCCGCGAATTCTCAGGCGTGCCACCTTGATCGACGCTCCGTGCATGATCGCACGATCTGATGTTCGACCGGGGAGATGTGTCTTGAGCGCACTGGCGGAAGCGGCCGATATCACAAGTCTCCGAAGCAAAGCGGCCGGGCGAACCGACGGCCAACAAGACACCCTCAAATTCGCCGAAGCTGCCCTTGCCGACAGCAAGCGTGATGGCCTGCTGCTGGCCGTCCGGGCCCGCTGGGTCGCGCTCGCGATTACTGCCGTTACCCTGTCACTCATCAACCCGAACCGGGATGTCGTCTATTACATCCTGATGCTTGGCTTCTTTGCCGTCATCGGCTGGGCGCAACTGAAGGTCGGCAAGGTCGGCCGTTCTGGTCCCGAACTTTTCCTCATATTTTGCGATCTGGCGTTGTTGGCCTTCCTTAGCGTCGTGCCCAATCCCTGGAGCAACGTTCACTGGCCGATCGGAATGCAATTCCGATTCGACAGCTTCATCTATTTCTTCATTTTCCTCGCCACTGCCACGCTCGCTTATTCCTGGCGAACGGTGCTCGCGATTGGCATGTGGACCGGAGCACTCTGGGCCATCGCCGTCGGCTGGGCTTATCTGCAACCGGAAACCCATGCCGCGCTGTCGGAGCGCGTCAGGGAGGCGATCGGTGCGGATATTCGCATGTTCAACATCCTCGACCCCTCCTCGATTGGTTTCGGCGAGCGTTTCCAGCAAGTGATCGTATTCATTGTCGTCGCCGCTATCCTGGCGCTGGCGGTGCGCCGTTCCAATGCGCTCTTGATCAGTCATGCCGGACTCGAGCGCGAACGCGCCAATCTGGCGCGTTACTTCTCCCCCAACGTCGTCGATGAACTCTCCGGCAATGACGAGCCCCTCGCGAAGGTCCGCACGCAGGACGTCGCGGTGCTGTTTGCAGATATCGTGGGATTCACCGCCTATGCCGATGGACGCAACCCGAAGGACGTCATCGAGACGCTGCGGCAATTCCATGAGCGAATGGAACGGGAAGTGTTCCAGCACGGCGGAACGCTCGACAAGTATCTCGGGGATGGCCTCATGGCTACTTTCGGTACGCCGTTCGTCGGCGATTCCGATGCGCTGAACGCCTTGCGTTGCGCGAGGGGCATGATCGCCTCGATCGCCAAGTTGAACAGCGAGCGTAGTGATCGCAACGAACCGCCGATCCAAGTCAGCGTCGGCTTGCACTACGGGCAAGTGGTGCTGGGCGATATCGGCCTCAACCGGCTCGAATTCGCCGTGATCGGGACCACCGTGAATGCGGCGAGCCGCCTCGAAGCGCTGACCCGCGAATTCGGATGCGCTATCGTCGTCAGCGACGCGCTGGTACAACAGGCCCACGCCGAACCGAATCACTCGAGTACCGATTTCGCGGCGCTCGTCGAGCGGCCGGCACAGACCATTCGCGGTCTCGAGCGCCCCGTCGGCATCTGGACATGCGCTAACGTCGCCCCTTGAAGCTTGCGGTGGATGCATCGGCACCCATCGCCCTTCACAGCTCCTATTCGTGCTAAGAACTGCTCGCCCGCTGCACCGAGACCGCTATTTCCCCCATGGCCAAGAGCACCCTCTCCTTCGTCTGCCAGAACTGCGGCGCGGCCTATAACCGCTGGCAGGGCAAGTGCGAGTCCTGCGGCGAGTGGAATACGCTCGCGGAGGAAGACACGAGCGGCAGCGTGCCGGTATCGATCCGCTCCAAACGCAAGGGCCGAACGTTTGCGCTGGAGAGCCTTGCCGGGAAAAGCCCGGATGCGCCGCGCCTGTCCTCAGGCATGACCGAGCTCGACCGCGTCACCGGCGGCGGCTTCGTCCGCGGCTCGGTGCTGCTGGTCGGCGGCGATCCCGGGATCGGCAAGTCGACGCTGCTGACGCAGGCCACCAGCCTGCTGGCGCGCGCCGGCCACCGCGTGGTCTACATCTCCGGCGAAGAGGCGGTCGCTCAGGTGCGCCTGCGCGCCGAGCGGCTCGGGCTGTCGGACGCACCGGTCCAACTCGCCGCCGAGACCTCGGTGGAGGACATCGTCTCGACGCTGTCGGAGGGGGCGGTGCCCAGGCTGATCGTGATCGACTCGATCCAGACCATGTGGACCGACACGGTGGAATCCGCGCCGGGGACCGTCACCCAGGTGCGCGCCTCGGCACAGGCGCTGATCCGCTTTGCCAAGAAGACCGGTGCCGCCATCATCCTGGTCGGCCACGTCACCAAGGACGGCCAGATCGCAGGTCCCCGCGTGGTCGAGCACATGGTCGACGCGGTGATGTCGTTCGAGGGCGAAGGCTCGCAGCAATTCCGCATCCTGCGCGCCGTGAAGAACCGCTTCGGCCCGACCGACGAGATCGGCGTGTTCGAGATGACGGGCCTCGGGCTGCGCGAGGTCACCAACCCCTCAGAGCTGTTCCTGTCCGAGCGCGATCTCGGCACGCCCGGCACCGCAGTCTTTGCGGGCATCGAGGGCACAAGGCCCGTCCTGGTCGAATTGCAGGCGCTGGTGGCCCCGACCTCGCTCGGCACCCCGCGCCGCGCCGTGGTCGGCTGGGACCCGAGCCGATTGTCGATGGTGCTGGCGGTGCTGGAGGCGCATTGCGGGGTCAAGCTGTCGGGCCATGATGTCTATCTGAACGTCGCCGGCGGCCTGCGCATCCATGAGCCCGCGGCCGACCTCGCCGCCGCCGCGGCGCTGGTGTCGTCCCTGGTTAATGCGCAGTTACCCACCGATGCCGTTTATTTCGGCGAGATCTCGCTCTCCGGCGTGGTGCGTCCCGTGGCGCAGACCCCGGCGCGGCTGAAGGAGGCGGCAAAACTCGGCTTCCAGCGCGCCGTGCTGCCCGAATCGGCACGCGGCGAGAGCGGCGGCGATGCCGGATTGTCGCTGAAGGCGGTGAACAGCCTGACGACATTGGTGGCCGAGATCGCCGCCCGCGGCTCCCGCCGAGGCGAATCGAACGCCCCGGCAGAGAAAAATGCCACACCGGCAAGATTCCGCCGCGGAGAGGGTTAGGTGGAGGTGACGTCCCCGGCCCCCGCCGCTATACAGCCGTCACAAAAGCAGCATGGGATTGCGTGGTTGCGGCCTTGCCGGGAACGCCGTCTGCCCCTCTTTTAAGGCAGCGGCCCAACACCGATTCGCTGAGCACCTTTGAGAGTACGAGCGGACCAGACCAGCCGATGCCAGTAACACTCCTCGACCTGATCCTGCTCGGTGTGATGCTGATCTCGGGCCTGCTCGCGATGGTCCGCGGCTTCATGCGCGAAATCCTGTCGATTGCGGCCTGGGGCGCGGCGGCGATCGTGACTTTGTACTCGTTCTCGAAGCTGCTGCCGACCGCCAAGACCTATTTCAACAACGACACGGTCGCGAGCGTGGTTGTCGTCGCCGGCGTGTTCGTGGGCACCCTGGTCGTGGTCTCCGTGATCACGGTCCGGATCTCCGACATGATCCTGGATTCGCGGATCGGCGCGCTGGACCGCACCCTCGGCTTCCTGTTTGGCCTGGCTCGCGGGCTTTTGATCGTCGTGGTCGCTTTCCTGTTCTTCACCTGGCTGGTTCCGGACAAGCAGCGTCCGGACTGGGTCTCGGGGGCGAAGTCCCGCGTGGTGCTCCAGGGAACCGGGGACTGGCTGATGGCCCTCTTGCCTGACGACCCCGAGAACACCATCTTGAAGAGATTCAAGAAAAACAAACCAGATGATGACCAAGCTGAATCCGAGCAGCAGCCTTCGGGCAGTGGCGACGGATACAGTAAACCTGCTCGTGACAGCCTGAAAAAGCTGATCGAGAAACCTGCGGCGCGTTGATTGAGCCCAAAAGAGAGGCGCGGACGAGATGCGACACCCTGACCAGGACGCCCAACTTGATCTCGATCCCAACGCCGGTCCGGGCCCGGCCGCGCTGGAGCTTCAGGACGATCTGGAGGGGGATACGCTGCGCGAGGAATGCGGCGTGTTCGGCATCTACGGTCACCCCGATGCGGCCGCCATCACCGCGCTCGGCCTTCACGCCCTTCAGCACCGCGGCCAGGAAGCCGCCGGCATCGTCTCCTACGACGGCAGCCGCTTTCACTCGGAACGCCGCCTCGGCCTCGTCGGCGACACCTTCTCCCGCCGCGAGGTGATCGACCGCCTGCCCGGCAATGTCGCGGTCGGCCACGTCCGCTATTCCACCACCGGCGCCACCATCCTGCGCAACGTGCAGCCGTTGTTCGCCGAGCTCAATGCCGGCGGCCTCGCCGTCGCGCATAACGGCAACCTCACCAACGGCCTGACGCTGCGCCGCGAGCTGGTACGGCATGGCGCGATGATGCAGTCGACCACCGACACCGAGGTGATCCTGCACCTGGTCGCGCGCTCCAAACGGAGCCGCTTCATCGAGCGCTATATCGACGCGCTGCGCGAGATCGAAGGCGCCTATGCGCTGGTCTCGCTGACCAACAAGAAGCTGGTCGGCGCGCGCGATCCGCGCGGCATCCGCCCGCTGGTGCTCGGCGAGCTCGACGGCTGCCCGATCCTGACCTCCGAGACCTGCGCGCTCGACATCATCGGCGCGCGCTTCGTCCGCGACATCGAACCCGGCGAAGTCATCGTGTTCGACGAGAACGGCCAGGACATCCACAAGCCGTTCCCGCCGATGGCACCGCGTCCCTGCATCTTCGAATACATCTACTTCTCCCGGCCGGACTCCATCGTCCACGGCCGTTCGGTGTACGAAGTGCGCAAGGCCTTCGGTGCGCAGCTCGCGCGCGAGAGCCACGTGCCGATCGACGTCGTCGTGCCGGTGCCGGATTCCGGCGTGCCCGCTGCGGTCGGCTACAGCCAGTATTCCGGCGTGCCGTTCGAGCTCGGCATCATCCGCAACCATTATGTCGGCCGCACCTTCATCCAGCCGACGCAGGCGATCCGCGAATCCGGCGTGCGCATGAAGCATTCGGCCAACCGCGCCGCGATCGAAGGCAAGCGCATCATCCTGATCGACGACTCCCTGGTGCGCGGCACCACCTCGAAGAAGATCGTGCGCATGATGCGCGATGCCGGCGCCAAGGAAGTCCATTTCCGCCTCGCTTCGCCCCCGATCCTCTATCCCGACTATTACGGCATCGACCTGCCCGACCGCGGCGGGCTCCTGGCGGCGACGCATTCGCTCGAGGAGATGCGCGAGATCATCGGCGCGGACTCGCTCGCGTTCCTGTCGATCGACGGCATGTACCGCGCCATGGGCGAGCCCGGCCGCGACCCCGCCAATCCGAAATTCTCGGACCATTGCTTCACCGGCGCCTATCCGACCCACCTCACCGACCAGACCCAGAGCGAGCCGCAACCGCGGCAATTGTCGCTGCTGGCGGAGGCGAGCTGACGAAGGGGCGTCCCGGGGAGCTCGTCAGCGGCTGCCTTTTTCGTCATGGCCGGGCTTGTCCCGGCCATCCACGTCTGTAATACCCGCCGCAAAGAACGTGGATGCCCGGGACGAGCCCGGGCATGACGGAAGTATTCGACGATGACACAAGCCCTCGCCTCCCGCATCGCTCTCGTCACCGGCGCCTCGCGCGGCATCGGCTTCGCCGCGGCCAAGGCCCTTGCCAAGGCCGGCGCGCATATCGTTGCGGTGGCGCGCACGCAGGGCGGGCTGGAGGAACTCGACGACGAGATCCGCAAGGACGGCGGCAGCGCCACCCTGGTGCCGCTCAACCTCACCGACTCCGACGGCATCGCGCGGCTGGGCGCCGGCCTGCACGAACGCTACGGCAAGCTCGACATTCTCGTCGGCAATGCCGGCGTACTCGGCCCGTCCTCGCCGATCGGCCACATCGAGCTGAAGGCGTTCAACGACGTGATGGCGGTGAACGTCTCCGCGAACTTCCAGCTGATCCGCTGCATGGAGCCGCTGCTGCGGCAGTCCGACGCCGGGCGCGCCGTGTTCGTCACCTCCGGCGCCGCCAACAAGGCGACCGCCTATGTCGGCCCCTACGCGGCCTCCAAGGCCGCACTGGAAACGCTGGCGCGTGCCTGGGCGCAGGAGATGGCGAACACCAAGCTGCGCGTCAATCTGTTCAACCCCGGCCCGGTCCGCACCCGCATGCGCGCCACCCTGATGCCGGGCGAGGACCCCGCGACGCTCGACACGCCCGAGCAGGTCGCCGAATTCATCGTGCCGATGTGCGCGCCTGACTGGACCGAGACCGGCAAGTTCTACGACTACAAGTCCCGCACCCTGATGAGTTTCCGCGCGCCGGCCTGATTGACACCATGGCGATTGACGCCAAGGGTAACGTCTATACCGCCGAGGTCGACACCGGAAAGCGCATTCAGAAATTCAGGCTGACATCGGACGCGCTCAAATAGCGCCTCAACGCATCTTGCCCAATAGTTAACCGCCGGATGACGCTAAGACGCAGCGTCATCCGGCTTTAGGTGCATTGCCGCCGGCCGCGGGACAGGTTAGAGCCATCAGCCGGAAACAAGGCTCCGGAAGAGAGCCGTCCGCATATTTGACATTGGAGGAGACCTTTTATGACGACGACGTTCGCACGCCGCTCCGCGGCGCTTCTTGCCTGCGCCGCTTTCGGTTTTGCCACATCCGCCTACGCCCAGGACAAGACCGTCAAGATCGGCGTGCTCAACGACATGTCGAGCCTCTACGCCGACATCGGCGGCCCGAATTCGGTCGCGGCGGTGAAGATGGCGGTCGAAGATTCCGGCCTCAAGGCCAAGGGCTGGACCATCGAGGTCCTCTCCGGCGACCACCAGAACAAGCCCGACATCGGCGTCAACATTGCCCGGCAATGGATCGATGCCGACAAGGTCGACGCCATCGCGGACACGCCGAGCTCCGGCGTTGCGCTCGCGGTGAGCAACCTCGTCAAGGAAAAGAACGCGGTGCTGCTCAATTCGGGCGCGGCCACCGCCGACCTCACCGGTAAGGCCTGCACGCCCAACACCGTCTCGTTCACTTACGATACCTACATGCTCGCCAACGGCACCGGCAAGGCGCTGACCAAGGCGGGCGGCGATAGCTGGTTCTTCCTCACCGCGGACTATGCCTTCGGCCATGCGCTGGAGCGTGACACCGGCGCGGTCGTCACAGCCACCGGCGGCAAGGTGCTCGGCGGCGTCAAGCACCCGCTGAACACGGCGGACTTCTCCTCGTTCCTGCTCCAGGCGCAGTCCTCCAAGGCCAAGATCATCGGCCTCGCCAATGCGGGCGGCGACACCACCAACGCGATCAAGCAGGCCGCCGAATTCGGCATCGTCCAGGGCGGTCAGAAGCTCGCCGCCCTGCTGCTGTTCATCAACGACGTGCACTCGCTGGGCCTGAAGACCGCGCAGGGCCTGACCTTCACAGAGTCCTTCTATTGGGACCTCAACGACCAGACGCGCGAATGGTCGAAGCGCTTCCAGAAGGTCTCGCCCAAGGGCTCGATGCCCTCGATGACGGTTGCGGGCCTCTATGCCGAGATCCTGCATTACCTGAAGGCGATGGACGCGCTCGGCAGCAATCCGCATGACGGCGCCAAGGTCGTCGCCAAGATGAAGGAGCTGCCGACCGACGATCCGCTGTTCGGCAAGGGACCGCTGCGCGCCGACGGCCGCCGCCTCATCCCGGCCTATCTGTTCGAGGTGAAGAAGCCCGAGGAGTCGAAGGGCCCATGGGACTATTACAAGCTGGTCGCCACCATCGCGCCTGAGGACGCGGCCAAGCCGCTCAAGGACAGCGACTGCCCGCTGGTGAAGAAGTGACCGCGTAGCGGTCGTGCAAGGTCTTAACGGCGTCATGCCCGGGCTTGTCCCGGGCATCCACGTTTCAGGCCAGAGGGAAAGAACGTGGATGGCCGGGACAGGCCCGGCCATGACGGACAATCAGGCCGTCTTCGTCGCGCCCAGCGTCCGCACCGCAATCGCCACGCACACCACCATCAGCACCGCTGCGAGCAGGAACGGCGCGCCGGGCAGATGCAGCGGCGCGCTGGCGCCGATGAAATAGGAAAACGTCAGGGTGAACAGGAACGGGCCGACGAGTTGCGAGACGCTCTGCACGCTCGCGGTCGCGCCCTGCAACTGGCCCTGCTGATCGGGCGCGACCAGCCGCGTCATCAGGGATTGCGAGGCGGCACCCGAGATGCCCCACAGCGACAAAATGGGAATGCCGAGCCAAGACAGCGGCCCGGTCGGCGCCACGCCCAGGACCACGAAGCCGATCGCACCACAGCACAGGCCCATCAAGAGTGCATTCCGCTCGCCGAGCGCGCGCACGATCGGGCCGATGGCGAGCCCCTGCACAACCATGGCGCAGATGCCGACCATCGCGAGCGTCAGTCCCACGGTCTTGGAATCCCAGCCGTAGCGATAGGTCGCATAGAGCACGAAGGTCGAGGGCAGCACGACATGCGCGACCTGCGCGATGAAATTCACGACCGACAGCGCGGCCAACACCGCGTTGGATCGCAACAGATGCAGTGCCCCGACCGGACTGGCACTTCTCCAGCGGAACGGCGCGCGCTGGTCGGGCGCCAGCGATTCCGGCAGGACGAAGAGCCCATAGAGCGCATTGGCGAAGCTCAGGGCTGCCGAGGCCCAGAACGGCAGGCGTGGATCGATGTCGCCGAGCAGGCCGCCGAGCGCCGGCCCCAAGATGAAGCCGGCCCCGAAGGCAGCGCCGATCCTGCCGAAGACCGCCGCGCGCCGCTCCGGCGGCGTGATGTCGGCGATATAGGCAAAGGCGGTCGAGATGCTGGCCGAGGTAATGCCTGATATCACGCGGCCGATGAACAGCCAGAACAGAGACGGGGCCAGTGCCATCAACACGTAGTCGGCCGCGAGCCCGAAATTCGACAGCAGCACCACCGGCCGCCGTCCGAAGCGATCCGACAACGCGCCGAGCAGTGGCGAGAACACGAACTGCATCAAGGCCCAGGCGGTGCCGAACAGGCCGAAGATGCGCGCCGCGTGTGCGGTGTCGTTGTCGACGAAGCTCTCGATCAGCTTCGGCAGGATCGGCATGATCACGCCGAGCGCGAGCATGTCGAGCAGGATGGTGACGAATATGAAGGCGACCGCGCCGCGCCGGGCTGGCGCAGCGCTTGCCGCTGCCGCCTCGCCCGCACCGTCACTCACGACGGCCGCTTGCGCTTGTGTGCGAAGGGATTGGCCTTCTCGCGCAGGGTGATGCGCACCGGCGTGCCCGGCAGTTCGAAGGTCTCGCGCATGGAGTTGGTGAGATAGCGCAAGTAAGATTGCGGCACAGCGTCCGCACGCGAGCAGAACAGCACGAAGCTCGGCGGGCGCGCCTTGTTCTGCGTGATGTAGTTCAGCTTCAGCCTGCGGCCGGACACCGCCGGCGGCGGATTGGCCTGGACCGCCTGCTCGAACCAGCGATTGAGCGCAGAGGTGGGCACGCGCCTGTTCCAGATCGCGTAGGCGTCCTGGATCGCCTGCATCAGTCGGTCGATGCCCTCGCCCATCAGGCCCGAGACGGCGACGATCGGCACGCCCTTGAGCTGCGGCAGCCAATGATCCGCGTCGCGGCGCAGGCCCGAGATGGCGCCGCCGCCCTTGGTCTCCATCAGGTCCCATTTGTTCACGGCGAGCACGACGGCGCGGCCCTCGCGCTCAATGAGGTCCGCGATACGCAGATCCTGCTCCTCGAAGCGGTTCTGCGAATCCATCATCAGCACGACGACTTCGGCAAAGCGCACCGCGCGCAGCGCATCGGCGACCGAGAGCTTCTCCAGCTTCTCCTCGATCCGCGAGCGCCGGCGCAGGCCTGCGGTGTCGAAGACGCGAAAATCGCGGCCCTTCCAGTTGATCTCGACCGCGATGGAATCGCGCGTGGTGCCGGCCTCCGGGCTCGTCAGCAGACGCTCCTCGCCGAGCAGATGATTGATCAGCGTCGACTTGCCGGCATTGGGCCGACCGACGATGGCGACCCGGATCGGACGCGTCGCGGCCTCCTCCTCCGAGAGCGGCGTGTCGTCCTCGCCTTCGTCGTCCTCGTCGACGGGCTCCGGCATCAGCTTGGCCAGCGCGTCATAGAGCTCGCCCATGCCCTCGCCATGCTCGGCCGAAATCTGGATGGGATCGCCGAGGCCGAGCGCAAAGGCCTCCATTGCGCCGGCATCGCCATGCTTGCCCTCGCTCTTGTTGGCGATCAGCAGCACCGGCTTGTTGGCCTTGCGGGCGAAATCGGCGAAGGCGCGATCGGTGGGCGTGAGACCAATGCGGGCATCGACGACGAAGAACAGCGCGTCGGCTTGCGCGATCGCGGTTTCGGTCTGCTCCTGCATGCGCGCGGTCAGCGAGCCCCTGGCGCCCTCGTCGAGGCCGGCGGTATCGATGATGGTGAACTGGAGGTCGCCGAGCCTGGCCTCGCCTTCGCGGCGGTCGCGGGTGACGCCCGGCAGGTCATCGACAAGCGCGAGCTTCTGTCCAACCAGGCGGTTGAACAGCGTCGATTTGCCGACATTGGGCCGGCCGATGATGGCGATTGTGAAGGACATCGGTCATTCGTGCGCTGCCGGGGCTGCGCCTGTCAATGCAATGAAGAATATCAGCGCGAGAAGCTGCCACTCGGCAGCGGCGCCGGGAAAGCGCTCTGCGATTGCTGCTGGGTGGTCTGGGCCGGTTGCGCCTGCTGGACGGGCTGATCCGGCGGCGGTGCGGTGGTGCGCTTGCGGACGATCTTGTGCTTCGGCGGCGGAGCGGCCGTGGGTGGCGCAGCCTCCGGCTGGGCCTCGCCGTCGATCTCGCCGGCGGGCGCTTCAGCCGGCGCCGCTGCGGCTGGCTGCCTCGTCTGCTTCGCCTTGGCCCCCTTTGCTGGCCTGGCGGGTTCCGGCGGGGGCTCCGCGGGCAGAGCCGCGACGGCAGGCGCGTTCGGATCAGGCTGCTGCTGCGCGCCCTTGTACAGCTCCCTCGGCACGCCCTGCTCGAGGCCCGGAACGCCCTCCGGGAAGACCGGCTTGCGGTCGCCCGGCAGCTTCTTCTTGGTGTCGAGGAAGTCGAGCATGTCGCTTGGATCGAAGCTGGAGCAGCCGCCCAGAACGCCCGTGAAGGCGATCAGGACGGCGGCTGCGATCAAGCGTGGCGTGCGGCGCATCTTGTGTCTCGTCTCAAGTCAGAGGGCCGGCATCAGCTCTTGGCGACGGGCGGCAGCAGGGCCTGGAGCGCCTCGGCGCGCGAGCGCAGGCCGGGCGGCGTTTCCCCGTCTCCGTCAATCGCGTCGAGCCATTTGCGGGCTGCGGTCATGTCGTTGTTACGCCAGGCCGACAATGCCAGCATCTCACGGGCGCTGTGCCGGAAGGTCGACTTCGGCGCGGCGGATGGCTCCAGCCGCTGCTGCATGTCGGCATAGCTGGAGCTGTCGAGCAGCAGGCCGGCGGCGCGGATCTTCGCCAGGTCCTGCCACTCCCCGCCGACGCTGCGATCGGCGGCAATGTCGTCATACATCTTCGCGGCGGCCTTGGGATCGCGGCTCGCGGCCTCGGCGGCAGCACGCAGCCGCGCCAGGGTGCGATAGCCGGACGGAGCCGTGGCGGCGAGCTCGGTGAAGGCCTTCTCGGCGTCGGCGTGCTTGTCCTGCTCGGATAGTTCGACGGCCTTCTCGAAGGCGGCGCCGGCCTCGGCGGCCTTCCTGGCCTCCAGATATTGATAGCCGCGCCAGCCACCGACGGCGGCCACGACCAGCACCATCAGGGCGATGAAGACAATCGAATACTTGTCCCACAGCTTCTTGAGCTGTTCGCGACGTACTTCCTCGTCGACTTCGTTAAATAATTCAGACACTTATGTTAATCCCATACCCGTCCGGGTGCGCGCGCCGAAGCGTCCGCGTCAGGAATCCCGTCCCCGCTTGGCGGCGAGGTACCCTAACGATATGGCGGTGGCAAGGCAAAGCGAGCCCGATCAAGGCGTTAACCACCCGGGAGAGCCCGGGATGGCCGCTGCCCGGCTCAAGCCCCCAGGAGCTCCCGCAGCTGCCGTTTCAGCACCTTGCCGTTGGCATTGCGCGGCAACGGGTCTGCGATGATCGCCATGGTTTCGGGCACCTTGTAGTCCGACAGCCGCTCCGCGCACCAGGCCCGCAGCTCGGTGTCCGCGACCGGGCTGCGCGTCACCACGACCGCGTGGACGCGCTCGCCCAGCACGGGGCATGCCCTGGCAATGATCGCGCTCTCGACCACGGCGGGATGCCCCGCCAGCACGGATTCGACCTCGGCCGAATAGATCTTCAGGCCGCCACGGTTGATCATGTCCTTTTGCCGGTCGAACACGCGGACAAACCCCTCCGCGTCGACCGAGCCGAGATCGCCCGAGTGCCAGAACCCGCTGGTGAAGCTTTCGGCCGTCGCTTTGGGGTTATTCCAATAGCCCTTGATGACGGAGGCGCTCTGGATCCAGATCTCGCCGATCTCGCCGTGAGGCAGTTCGCGCCCATCCGGATCCATCGCCACAATGCGCGCGCCGGGGCACGGCAGGCCGACGCTGTCGATGTGGCTCGCCGTCAATTCGCCCGGCATGATCGTCGAGGGCGACGTCGTCTCGGTCGCGCCGTAGCAGTTCATCAGCTTCAGGCCGGGAATCTTCTCCTTGAGCTTCTCGATGGTCGCGACCGGCATCGGCGCGCCGCCGAAGCCGCCGATGCGCCAGCTCGAGAGATCGTAGCCGTCGAAATCGGGCTGCAGCAGGCAGAGATTGTACATCGCCGGCACCATCACCGTGTAGGTGACGCGCTCGCGCGCGGCGAGCTTGAGGTAATCGGCGGCCTTGAACTCCGGCATGATGATCAGCGCGCCGCCGCAGCGGATCATGGTCGTGATGTTGGCGACGACGCCGGTGACATGGCCGAGCGGCACCGCTGCGATGGAACGGTCGGTTTCCGTCAATTGCAGGCAGGAGACGAAGACCATCGAGGAATGTACGATGTTGCAATGGGCCAGCATCGCGCCCTTCGGCTTGCCCGTGGTGCCCGAGGTGTAGAGGATCATCGCGGTGTCCTCCTCGCTGACCTCGACAGGCGCCGCGGCCGACGGGTTGTCGGCGAGCACCGCGAAACGCGACAGAGCCGGATCATCGTCGACGGCGATACGGTGCATCACATCGGGCACATCCTGCGCATCCGGCAGCCGCTCGGCGAGCGCCGCTTCGTGGATCAGGATCTTTGCGCCGCAATCGGTCAGCACATAAGCGATTTCCGGTTTCTGTTGGCGCGTGCCGAGCAGCACCGTCACCAGCCCCTCATGCGCGGCGGCAAACAGCAGCAGGGGAAACTCGACGCGGTTACCGAGCAGGATCGCGACACGGTCGCCGCGCTGCAATCCAAGCCTGCGAAATCCCGCTGCAATCCGTGCGGCCTGCTCCACGGCCTGCTGCCAGCTCAGGCGGACATTGCCTGCGATCAGCGCTTCACCATCGGGATTGCGGGCGCAGGCTTCCGCGATCATCGCCCACAGGCTCGCCGGCCGATCCCGGAAGGCGGGCACGACCCGATCACCAAAACGCGCCTCGTACCGCATCGGCGGGAGCTGCGATTGCGACCAGTCCATCGGCGTGCCTCGGTGTTGTTGCTCTTGCTCCCTTCCGCGCATAGGCAAGCAGCTCCTGTCTTGTGCCGAATGGCTAGACGCCGATGACGGGAACACCGATCACGACCGGATGGAATGCGAACGCCAGCGCCAAATAGGCGACGATGCCGACCGCCACTGCGATCAGATCGTTGGTGATGCCGCCGACCGGAATCGGCGGGCCGCCGGCGTCGGTGCGATGCTTGAGCGAAATACGGTCATACACGGCCCAGCCCAGGAACGAGCCGAACAGGATGATGGAGCCGAGATCGCCGTTGGCGAGCAGGTGCGCGGCAGCCCACAGCTTGATGCCCGCCAGCATCGGGTGCTTCAATGTCACATAGATGCGGCCGCGCAGATATGACGCGACCACCAGGATGACCGCGGGCAGCATCAATGCGAGCGTGATGTGCTTCATGGCCTTCGGCGGATACCAGACGTCGATCCAGCCGGTGGCGCGATACTGGGCATAGCCCCAGATGATCATCGCGAGCCCCGCCAGCGAGATGAGCGAATAGAGGATCTTGTAGGACCCCTCGCCCAGCCTTGCGATCGCCTCGGCGCGCATCTCGCGTTTGGTTGTGAACACATGCGCCGCAAAAAACAGCGCAAGCCCCAGGATCATGACCAGCAGACCCACGACATCCTCCCCTTTTGGCCACAGCCCCCGCCTCTGAGGTATCATCGATTGGCTCGCGGTCGCAACTCTTCCTCCTCATGGTGAGGAGGCGCGTCAGCGCCGTCTCGAACCATGCAGGCCCGGCTGTCGCGACAGCGGGGCCTTTCATCCTTCGAGACGCGCGCGGTGCGCGCTCCTCAGGATGAGGAGACAGAGCGGTGCTACTTCGCAAGCTCGCGATTGTCGACATAGCGGATCGCGATCGGCCTGCCCGCCAGCGCGCCGCCAAAGCCGCTGGTGAATTTCAGCGGCAGGCAGGCCTTCAACGATGCGTTGATGGCATTGAGATAGGTTGCGCGGGTGTCGGCGGGGACGCCCGCGGTCGCAAATGTCATGCGCGGCGGGCCGATCAGACCGCCCGACCGGTTGAGGCTGAACCGCACCGACATCTGCATGCCCGCCCGCGCATCGTCAGCGGGAGGAGGTGACCAGCACGAACGCAGCTCGGCGAAGAGATCGCCGATCGTATCAAGGTCATGATCGGGCCGCCGGTACTTCGCAATGTCGGCTTGCGATGGAACGCTCTCGACCGTGAGCTGGAGAGTCTCGCCGAATGGAAATGGAATTTCGGTGATGCAAGGTCCCTGAAACGGCCCGCCGCACGGCTCATACGAGAACGGCTCCTCTTCGAGAGGGCGGCGCCATGCATCGGCCGATGCCGGCAGGATTGTCACAAGGAGGAGTACAAGGAGAGTGCGCCACATGACCACGAAACCACGGTACCCGTCCCGATGGAAAGTGGCACTGGCCGCGCGTGTATCAAGCCTGCGCTCGTTCACATACGCGTTCAAATCCGCTCCTGGATGCCCCGGTCAAGCCGGGGCATGGTAGCGGAGGGTATGGCTGCGCGGCGGAGGGACGTGGCTGCCCTACCCCTTCTTCTTGACGTCCTTGACGTTGCTGAACTCGATGCCCTCGGCGCGCTCCCTGGTGTAGCCGAGATAGAATTCGTTCCGGGCGAGATACACGGGATCGCCGTCGACGTCGTCGGCGATGCTGGAGGTGTTGGCGGCGATGAAGGTGTCGAGCTTCTTGCGGTCCTCCGAGGAGACCCAGCGCGCCAGCTGAAATTCGCTGACCTCGAACTCGACCGGCAGCGAATACTCCGCCTCGAGCCGCGCCTTCAGCACGTCGAGCTGGAGCGCCCCGACCACGCCGACCAGCGCCGGCGCGCCGTCGCGCGGGCGGAACACCTGCACCACGCCCTCCTCCGACATCTGCTGAAGCGCTTCCTTCAGCTTCTTCGCCTTCATCGCGTCGGTGAGACGGACGCGGCGGACGATTTCCGGAGCGAAGCTCGGTACGCCGACGAAGTTGAAATCTTCCCCTTCCGTCAGGGTATCGCCGATGCGCAGCGTGCCGTGGTTGGGAATACCGACGACGTCACCTGCGAAGGCTTCGTCCGCGACCGAGCGGTCCTGGGCGAAGAAGAATTGCGGGCTCGACAGCGGCATGCTCTTGCCGGTGCGCACGAGCTTCGCCTTCATGCCGCGGCTGAGCTTGCCGGAGCACAGACGAGCGAAGGCGATGCGGTCGCGGTGGTTCGGATCCATGTTGGCCTGGATCTTGAACACGAAGGCGCTCATGCGCGGATCGGTGGCCTCGACCTTGCGCTGGTCGCTGTCCTGCGCACGCGGCTCGGGCGCGAACTTGCCGAGACCTTCCAGGAGGTCGCCGACGCCGAAATTGCGCAGCGCGCTGCCGAAATAGACCGGCGTCAGATGACCTTCGCGGAACGCCGCGAGCTCGAACGGCTTTGACGCCGCGGTGACGAGTTCGAGCTCGTCCTTCACGGCAGCGACGTCGAGATTGGCGTTGAGCTTGGCGAGTTCCTCGATCTCGATCTGCTGCGCCGCACCGGTCTTGGCGCCACCGCCTTCGAGCAGGCGCACGCCGCCATTGACGACGTCATAGGTGCCGAGGAAGTCGCGGCCGCGACCGACCGGCCAGGTCATCGGCGTGGTATCGAGCGCCAGCGTCTTCTCGATCTCGTCGAGCAGCTCGAAAACGTCGCGGCTCTCGCGGTCCATCTTGTTGATGAAGGTGATGATCGGAATGTCGCGCAGGCGACACACCTCGAACAGCTTCCGGGTGCGCGCCTCGATGCCCTTGGCGGCGTCGATCACCATCACGGCGGAATCGACCGCGGTGAGCGTGCGATAGGTGTCTTCCGAAAAGTCCTCGTGGCCCGGCGTGTCCAGGAGGTTGAACACGAGGCCTTCGAACTCGAAGGTCATCACCGAGGTCACGACCGAGATGCCGCGTTCGCGCTCGATCTTCATCCAGTCCGAACGCGTATTGCGCCGCTCGCCCTTGGCCTTGACCTGGCCGGCGAGATTGATGGCGCCGCCGAACAGCAGCAGTTTTTCGGTCAGCGTGGTCTTGCCGGCGTCAGGGTGGGAGATGATCGCAAAGGTCCGCCGCCGCGCCACTTCAGCGGCAAGCGGGGAACGGGCCGGCGATTCGGCTGTGGTGATGGCGATGTCGGACATGGCGGGAGCGTGTGGCAGGGAAAACGGGCCTGATCAAGCCTCATTTGGTGATTGCGGAGCCATTCGGCCAGCCCCATATCGGCTTTCGGGAAGGACGGCCTTCCGTTTCTCAGCACCTCAGCCGCGGGGACGACCCTGCCTGAAATGGAGGGCCGTCATGGCCTGGAGCATCCTGTTTGTCGCCGGCCTTCTCGAGATCACGTGGGCGATTGGCCTGAAATACACTGAGGGGTTTACCAAGCTTGTGCCGTCGGTGATCACCCTGGTTGCCATGGCCGGCAGCGTCATCCTGCTCGGACTTGCGCTCAAATCGCTTCCGGTCGGAACCGCCTATGCGGTCTGGACCGGCATCGGCGCGGTGGGCACTGCGACGCTCGGCATCGTCCTGTTCGGCGAGCCGGCAACGGCCATGCGCCTTGCCAGCATCGCCCTGATCGTCGCCGGGATCATCGGACTGAAGCTCGTCACTTGACGAAGATCTGGACCAGCCACCACGTCAGCGCCGCGACGATGGCCGAGGCCGGGATCGTGATCACCCAGGCATAGACGATCGAGCTCGCGACGTTCCAGCGGACCGCCGAGACGCGGCGGGCGGCGCCGACGCCGACGATGGCGCCGGTGATGGTGTGGGTGGTCGAGACGGGAACTCCGAGATAGGTCGCCATGAACAGGGTCGCGGCGCCCCCCGTTTCGGCGCAAAAGCCCTGCATAGGCGTCAATTTCGTGATGCGCAGGCCCATGGTGCGGACGATGCGCCAGCCGCCCATCAGCGTGCCAAGCGCCATCGCCGCCTGGCAGGACAGCACCACCCAGAACGGCACCGAGAACTCGCTGCCGAGATGACCCTGCGAATACAGCAGCACCGCGATGATGCCCATGGTCTTCTGCGCGTCGTTGCCGCCATGGCCGAGCGAATAGAGCGAGGCGGAGGCGAATTGCAGGATGCGAAAGGCGCGATCGACCGCGAACGGCGTCGAGCGCACCGAGGCCCAGGACACGATCGCCACCAGCATCATGGCGAGCAGGAAGCCGACCAGCGGCGACAGCACGATTGCCAGCACCGTCTTGGACAGGCCGCTCCATACCGCGGCCGAAATCCCCGCCTTGGCCATGCCGCCGCCGACGAGGCCGCCGATCAACGCGTGCGACGACGAGGACGGGATGCCGAGCGCCCAGGTCACGAGGTTCCAGACGATCGCGCCGACGAGCGCTGCGAAGATCACCTGGGCGTCGACGACCGCGGGATCGATGATGCCGGTGCCGATGGTCTGGGCGACGTGCAGTCCGAACACCATGAAGGCGATGAAATTGAAGAAGGCGGCCCAGAACACCGCGAATTGCGGCCGCAACACGCGGGTCGAGACGATGGTCGCGATCGAATTGGCGGCGTCGTGCAGGCCGTTCAGGAAGTCGAACAGCAGCGCGACGGCGATCAAGCCGACCAGGATGGGAAGACCCAACGCGGCATCCACGGCGGCCCTGCCTTACACCTTGCGCATGATCTGAGCGGAAAACCGCAGGACACTTTTCCGGATCATGCGTTACACCTGCTCGATGACGATGCTGTTGATCTCGTTCGCGACGTCGTCGAAGCGATCGGCCACCTTCTCGAGGTGGTCGTAGATCTCGACGCCGACGATGAAGTCCATCGCATTGCCCTCGCGATGCTTCAGGAACAGCTCCTTCAGGCCGATGTCGTGGAGATCGTCGACCCGGCCCTCCAGCTTGCCGAGCTCTTCGGTAATGGCGGTCAGCATGGCGACGTTCGGGCCGATCGACTGCATCAGCGGCAGCGCACGCCCGACCAGATTGGCGCATTCGATCAGGAGCCCGCCGATCTCACGCATGGGCGGCTCGAAGGTACGGACCTCGAACAGCATGACCGCCTTGGCCGTCTGCTGCATCTGGTCGATGGCATCGTCAAGCGACGTGATGAGGTTCTTGATGTCGCCGCGGTCGAACGGGGTGATGAAGGTGCGCCGCACCGCCGTCAGCACCTCACGGGTGATGTTGTCGGCGTCGTTCTCGAACTGGTTGACGCGCTGGCAATAGACCGGCGTCTCCTCGCCCCCATTGAGCATGCCCTGGAGCGCGATCGCGCCCTGGATCACCGTCTGGGCATGCCGGTCGAACAGGTCGAAGAACCGTTCTTCCTTGGGCAGGAACGCACGAAACCAACGCATCATGGGGATAGGCTACCGGTTGGAAATGGTCAGGCCCGGAGGGCTGTCATGAAACTGTCATAGACCATTTTCGATCCGCGCGCGTGTCATCTCACGCCCGCGGAGCCGGGTCATCCACCGCTTTCATGCACCAGTGAAATTGATGCAAGATCAATCGCTTAGAGCGACCTGCGGAAGTAATGCGCGATTTCGCCGATGACGCCGCGGCGGAAGGTGAGCACGCAGATCACGAAGATCGCGCCCTGGATCACCGTCACCCACTGGCCGAAACCCGCCAGATATTGCTGCATGGCGATGATGACGAAAGCGCCGACCACGGGGCCAAAGATGGTGCCGAGGCCACCGACCAGCGTCATCAGCACGACCTCGCCCGACATCGTCCAGTGCACGTCGGTGAGCGAGGCGTTCTGCGCCACGAACACCTTCAGCGAACCGGCAAAGCCCGCCAGCGTGCCCGACAGGACGAAGGCCAGGAACTTGTACTGGTCGGTGCGGTAGCCGAGCGAGATCGCGCGCGGCTCGTTCTCGCGGATCGCCTTCAGCACCTCGCCGAACGGCGAGTTGATGATGCGGAAGATCAGGAGGAAGCCGGCAAGGAAGCCCGCCAGCACGACGTAATAGAGCACCGTCGGCTTGGAGAGATCGAAGATGCCGAACATGTGCCCCTGCGGGATGCCCTGGATGCCGTCCTCGCCGTGGGTGAATGGGGCCTGGAGATAGATGAAGTACAGGAGCTGCGACAGCGCCAGCGTGATCATCGAGAAATAGATGCCCTGGCGGCGAATCGAGATGTAGCCGGTGATGATCGACAGGACGAACGCCGCAGCGATGCCGACGAGGATGCCTAGCTCCGGCGGCAGCGCCCACACCTTCAGCGCATGCGCGCTGCAATAGCCCGCCGTGCCCAGGAACATCGCGTGGCCGAAGGACAGCAGGCCGCCGTAGCCGATCAGCAGATTGAAGGCGCAGGCAAGCAACGCAAAGCACAGCGCCTGCATCACGAAGAAGGGATAGACTCCCGTGAATGGCACGGCCGCCAGCAACAGCGCCATCACCACGAACACGATCATCTCGTCGCGCATCGCGCGAGGGGTCACCGGCAGTGTGTCGTCCGTCAGGGTTGTCATCTCAGGCCGCCCTTCCCGTCAATCCCGTTGGCTTCACCAAGAGCACCAGCACCATCAGCACGAACACGACGGTGTTGGAGGCCTCGGGGTAGAAATACTTGGTCAAGCCCTCGATCACACCGAGCGCGAAGCCGGTGATGATGGAGCCCATGATCGATCCCATGCCGCCGATCACGACCACCGCGAACACCACGATGATGAGGTCGGCGCCCATCAGCGGTCGCACCTGGTTGATCGGCGCCGAGAGCACGCCGGCGAGCGCGGCAAGGCCGACGCCGAGACCGTAGGTCAGCGTGATCATGCGCGGCACGTTGATGCCGAAAGCGCGCACCAGCGTCGGATTTTCGGTGGCGGCGCGCAGGTAGGCGCCGAGCTGCGTCTTCTCGATCAGGAACCAGGTCGCAAGGCACACCACCAGCGAGAACACGACGACCCAGCCGCGATAGACGGGTAAGAACATGAAGCCGAGATTCATGCCGCCCTTGAGCTGGTCCGGAATGGCGTAAGGCAGGCCGGAGGAGCCGAAATAGTTCTGGAACACGCCCTGCACGATCAGCGCAATGCCGAAGGTCAGCAGCAGGCCGTAGAGATGATCGAGCCCGGTCAGCCATTGCAGCATGGTCCGCTCGAGGATCATGCCGAAGATGCCGACGATGATGGGCGCGAGCAGCAACGCCCACCAGTAGTTGATCCCGCCGAGGTTCAGCAGGAAATAGGCGACGAAGGCGCCCATCATGTAGAGCGCGCCATGGGCGAAATTGATGATGTTGAGCATGCCGAAGATCACGGCAAGCCCGAGACTGAGCAGCGCGTAGAACGAGCCGTTGATCAGTCCCACCAGTAGCTGAGCGTATAGAGCCTGCATCGATCCCGCACCCGGTCCCTTCGGCGTTCCCTGAAAGTCGCCCGCAGGCCTCGAGGCCTGCGGGCCGTTATCTTACTTCTTCAACAGCGCGCACTTGCTCTCGGCCAGCGGCGTGAAAGCCTGGTCGCCCGGCACCGTGCCGACCAGCTTGTAGAAGTCCCATGGCCCCTTGGACTCCGAGGGCTTCTTGACCTCGAACAGATAGGCGTTGTGGATGGTGCGGCCGTTGGGCTGGATCTCGCCCTTGCCGAACAGGTCGTCCTCGGTCGGCATCGACTTCATCTTCTCGACGATCTTGGCACCGTCATGCGAATTGCCGCCGAGCGCTTCGAGGGCCTTGAGATAGTGACGCACGCCGGCATAGACCCCGGCCTGCACCATGGTGGGCGGGGCATTGTTCTTCATCTTCTCGGCGAAGCGCTTGGAGAACGCCCGCGTCTTGTCGTTCATGTCCCAGTAGAACGTCTCGGTGAAATTCAGTCCCTGCGCCGTCTCCAGGCCGATCGCCTTGACGTCGGTGAGGAAGAGCAAAAGCGCCGCGAGCTTCTGGCCGCCCTTGCCGATGCCGAACTCGGCCGCCTGCTTGATCGTGTTGGTGGTGTCGCCGCCGGCATTGGCAAGGCCGATGATCTTGGCCTTGGAGGCCTGCGCCTGGAGCAGGAAGGAGGAGAAGTCCGGCGTGTTGAGCGGGTGCTTGACGCCGCCGACCACCTTGCCTCCGTTGGCCGTGACGACCGCGCTGGTGTCGCGCTCGAGCGCCGCACCGAAGGCGTAGTCCGCGGTCAGGAAGAACCAGGTGTCGCCGCCGGCCTTCACCAGCGCCTGGCCGGTGGTGTGGGCCAGCATGTAGGTGTCGTAGGTCCAGTGCACGGTGTTGGGCGAGCACTGCGCATTGCTGAGGTCGGAGGTCGCCGCACCCGAATTGATGTAGACGCCGTTCTTTTCCTTGATCACGTTGTTGACGGCGAGCGCCACGCCCGAGTTCGGCACGTCGACGATGACGTCGACCTTGTCGACGTCGAACCACTGCCGCGCGATCGCGGTGCCGATATCGGGCTTGTTCTGGTGATCGCCGGAGATGACGTCGATCTTCCAGCCCTTCGCGGCGAGGCCGGAATCCTCGACCGCCATCTGCGCGGCGAGCGTCGAACCGGGGCCGCCGAGGTCGGCGTAGAGCCCGGACTGATCGGACAGCGCGCCGATCTTGACCGTCTTGTCCTGCGCCGACGCGACGCCTGTTGCGGCGAAGGTGAGCGCGGTGGTCAGCAGCAATGACGCAATCGACCTGGTCTTCATGCAACTTTCCTTTTTGAATTTTCTCGTTGGCAGTTCTTCAACTTGAGCGGTCTCTTCGGAAAATCGCTACACACTTTGCGCTGACGCGGCGCTCCGGGTCCTGATCATGCTCTAGACACCCAAATAGGTGTGCAGCTTGTCCATGTTGGCGGCGAGCTCCGAGTTGGAGAATCCGTCAATGATCTTGCCGTGCTCGACCACGTAGTAGCGGTCGGCGACGGTGGACGCGAAGCGGAAGTTCTGCTCGACCAGGAGGATCGTGAAGCCCTCCTTCTTGAGCCGCGCAATGGTGTGACCGATCTGCTGGATGATGACGGGCGCAAGGCCCTCGGTCGGCTCGTCCAGCATCAGGAAACTCGCACCGGTACGCAGGATGCGCGCGATCGCGAGCATCTGCTGCTCGCCGCCCGACAGCTTGGTGCCCTGGCTGCCCAGCCGCTCCTTCAGGTTCGGAAACAGATCGAAGATCTGGTCGAGCGGCAGTCCGCCCTCGCGGACGACCGGCGGCAACATCAAGTTCTCCCGCACGTCGAGGCTGGCGAAAATGCCCCGCTCTTCCGGGCAGAACGCGATGCCCATGCGCGCGATCCTGTCGGAGGTCGCGCGTATGATCTCCTGGTTGTTGAACTTCACCGAGCCGGAGCGCTTGCCGATGATGCCCATGATCGACTTCAGCGTGGTCGTCTTGCCGGCGCCGTTACGCCCGAGCAAGGTGACGACCTCGCCCGCGTTCACGTCGAAGTTGATCCCGTGCAGGATGTGGGACTCGCCGTACCAGGCTTCGAGGTTGCGGACTTGGAGGATGGGTCCGCCGGTCGCGGCCCTGGCCGGGGCCTCGGCGATCGCAGTGTCAGGCATGACCGGCTCCCAGATAGGCTTCCTTGACGCGCTCGTCCTTGGTGAGCTCGGAGTAATGGCCCTGCGCGAGCACCTGCCCGCGCGTCAGCACGGTGATGATGTCGGAGAGATTGGCCACGACGCTCAAATTATGCTCGACCATGAGGATGGTGTATTTCGCCGAAATGCGCTTGATCAGCGCCGCGATCTTGTCGATGTCCTCGTGGCCCATGCCGGCCATCGGCTCGTCGAGCAGCATCATCTCTGGGTCGAGCGCGAGCGTCGTTGCTATCTCAAGTGCGCGCTTGCGCCCATAGGGCATCTCGACCGCCGGCGTGTTTGCAAACTCGCTGAGGCCGACATCGTTGAGCAGCTCGCGCGCGCGATCGTTGAAGCGGTTGAGCACGGACTTGGAGCGCCAGAAATCGAACGAGGAGCCGTGCTGGCGCTGAAGCGCGACACGGACGTTTTCCTGCGCGGTGAGATGCGGAAATACCGCCGAAATCTGGAACGAGCGCACGAGGCCCATGCGGGCCACGTCGGCCGGCGCCATCGCCGTGATGTCCTGCCCCTTGTACAGGATTTTCCCGGCTGACGGTTTGAGGAACTTGGTCAAGAGATTAAAGCAGGTCGTCTTGCCGGCCCCGTTCGGGCCGATCAACGCGTGAATGCTCCCACGGCGAACCTTGAGCGCAACGTCGCGGACGGCGAAGAAGCCCGCAAACTCCTTGGTCAAGCCTTCCGTTTCGAGAATGAACTCATCGGCCAAACAGATTTCCCCCTGCCCGCACGCGGCGCGTGGCTGTCCTTGTTGCTTCGGCTGTCCGGAGGACTTGGAGCCCAACCGGAGCGCCGCCTCCGGGCGCGGAATATGCCGGAGGTGACGGGGGTTAGGCAAGGCGGAAAGCTGAGCAGGTCAGGCCTCCGGCTGGGATACAAATGCTCCCTTAGTCGGAGATGTCTGGATGTCGTGCCTGCCCGGCCTCCCGGTTCGCAAGGCACCGGCCATCAAGCCGTCGTTAACGGTCTTTCGTTCCGTGCGCCAGCCTTCATCGAAAATTTTCCCACAAGCGGGATCATGCGCGCGTCTTCTCGTGCGGAGAATATTGCTTTGGATTTTGCAAACGCCGCTCCCTCCGTCGTCAAATCGATCCGGCAACGCGATCTCCTGAACACGTGGCTGCGACTTTATGCGCGCCAGCAGGTCGCGCCGGCGATCTGGGAGTATCAGCCCGCGCGACTCGAGGAGGAGCTCTCGGATCTCATCTACTATACGGTCGAATTTTCGACGCCGACGCCGCGCCTCATCATCCAGAGCGAAGGCACGCGCATCTCGCGTGCCTATGGACATACCGGCAAGGGCGTTCTGCTCGATGATTATGTCGGGCCGCGGCTCGCCCCGTTCGTGATGCCGATATATCATGAATGCGTCGCGCGCGGGCTGCCCGTCTACAGCATCGCCAATGTCGAGGACACCTACGGGCGCATCGTCGCCTATGAACGGCTGCTGCTGCCCTTCCAGACCGACGGCAAGGTCTGTCACGTCATCGCGTCGATCAAGACGTTCTGCGAGGACGGCGGCTTCGAGATCAAGAACCTGATGCGCGGAAATGACGCGCTGCCCCGTCCAAAGTTACGCGCTGTGATCGATCGCGAGCTGTTTCACCGCGCCCCTGCCCGCATCGCGCCCGCCGAGACGGTCGAGTTCTCCGACCAGCCGAGGCCCGGCACCACCGCCGAGACCATCGAGCTGAACTAGCGGTCAGCGCGCTTTGGCGCCGACCTCCTTGGCATAGATATCCGGCTTGAAGCCGACCAGCAGCTTGCTGCCGATTTCCAGCACCGGCCGCTTGATCATCGATGGTTGCGCTAGCATCAATGCCAACGCCTTCTTCTCGCTCAAGCCCTCCTTGTCGGAGTCTGGAAGCTTCTTGAAGGTCGTCCCGGCGCGATTGAGCAGCGTCTCCCAGCCGACCTTGTCGCTCCACTGCTTGAGCTTGTCCTTCTCCACGCCCGCCGCCTTGTAGTCGTGAAACTCGTAAGACACGCCATGAGCATCGAGCCAGGCGCGGGCCTTCTTCATGGTGTCGCAGTTCTTGATGCCGTAGATGATGTTGGACAAGACGTTTCCTCGCGCATGCGTGATGCTTCGGTTGCGGCGTTGTACGAAACTCCGGTTCGCGCGACAATATTGCGGACCACCCCAACTCTCCGAGCGGACATCCCATGCACGTTACCCACGATCCCGCAGCTGCCGCCTCACCGACCATCGACTTCAACAGCTTCCTCGCGGTCGATGTCCGTGTCGGCACCATCGTCGACGCCAAGCCGTTTCCGGAGGCGCGCAAGCCGGCCTGGCGGCTGTGGATCGACTTCGGCCCCGCCATCGGCGTGCGCAAGAGCTCGGCCCAGATCACCGAAAACCACCCGCTCGATACCCTCGTTGGGCAACAGGTCGCGGCCGTCGTCAACTTCCCGCCGCGCCAGATCGGCCCGGTCGTGTCCGAGGTGCTGACCCTCGGTTTCCCCGATGCAAGCGGCAAGGTCGTGCTGGTGCAGCCGAGCAAGCCCGTGCCGAACGGCGGACGCCTGTTCTAGGGAAGGTCACGGCCGCTTCGGAATGTTCAGCCCGCGCTGCACCGCCGGACGCGCCAGCCCGCGTTCGAGCCAGGCGCCGACCGCCTTGAACCGGCTGAACTCCACCAGATCGCCGGCGCCGTAGAACCCGATGAGATTCCGCACCCAGCCGAGCATGGAGATGTCGGCGATGGTGTAGTCGTCATCCATGAACCACCGCCGGCCGGAAAGATGCGTCTCCATCACGCCGAGCAGGCGTTTGGACTCATTGACGTAACGCTCGAGCGGCCGCTTGTCCTCGAAATCCTTGCCGGCGAATTTGTGGAAGAAGCCGACCTGGCCGAACATCGGCCCGATGCCGCCCATCTGAAAGTGCACCCACTGGATGGTCTGGTAGCGGCGAGCGGGGTCCTCCGGCAGAAGCTTGCCGGACTTCTCCGCGAGGTATTGCAGGATCGCTCCGGACTCGAACAGCGGCAGCGGCCTGCCCCCGGGACCGTTGGGATCGAGGATCACCGGGATCTTGCCGTTCGGATTGAGCGAGAGAAACTCCGGCGTCTTCTGATCGTCCTTGCCGAAATCGACCAGGTGGACTTCGTAGGGAAGTCCGATCTCCTCCAGCATGATCGAGACCTTGACGCCGTTTGGCGTCGGCAAGGAATAGAGCTGGAGCAGTTCGGGATGTTTCGCCGGCCAACGTTTGGTGATGGGAAAGGCGGACAGATCGGACATCGGGACCTTTGGTGCATGGACTGAGGCGTGCTCAATCTAGGCGAGGCGCCGTGCGGCGCAAGTCACACTTCGTCCCGGCGAACCTGCGCTTATGGCGGCAGCGTCGCCATCGCCACAATCGGGGTCATCGCCTCATGCTGCAGTCGATGCTCGATGAACCGTTCACCCGTGATCAACAGCACCGCCGTAAAGGCGATCGCAAGCATCGCGGTCGCCAATTGGCACACGTCGTACATGGCATTTTGTCCCTCAACAGCCTATGGCGTAAAACGTCGGCTCCAGCGCCACGTTCCGAGGCGGCATGGAAATATTGCTGTTTTTTCCCGGATTGCGCTGCGAAGACATCGCGCTGTTCCGGCAGCCCGCGGAGGGACCAATGCCCCCCTCGCGCGTTGTCGCGGGATGAACATCGAGAAACGCGCTCTGCTCGATCACGCTGAACGCTGTCGCCGCGTCGCGAACGATCTCGCGCACAGCGAAGCCGCGCAACGGTTGCGAGCGATGGCCGAGGAATACCAAGCGAGAGCAACAAGACTGAACGACGAGGGCGTCTCCTCGAATCCAGGCCGCAATAGTCGCAGCCACTTCGAAGGCGAAGGCGATCGGGACGGCTGATCGACCTCAAAAGTTGATCTCCATCCGCAATCCGCGCGGATCGATCTCCTCTCCGCCGACACGTTGCGTACTGTCGCGTGCCGCGACCGCGCAGGCACACGCATCGATGAGATCGTCGCGGCCGATGCCGGTGCCGTGGCGAAGCGTCAGCCATCTTTGGACCCTGGTGAAGCCCCGGTCTGTCAGCAGCGCAACGCGTTGCTCGCGGCCCCGCGGCGACGTCTTCGGCTCGAGCCGCACACGCCCTGCCAGATTCCGGAACACCAATTCCGGATGCGCTTCGCCGATCGTTGCCTGCCGCGCCGGTGTCATGACCTCGTCGACCTCTCTGATCTTGTCCCTGATATTCCAGAGCTGCGCCGATACTCCCCTGCCCTTGCCTTCATGCGTCCAATAGAAGCGGTTGGCCGCCGCCATGTCGGGAAAGCTCCAGAGGTCTCTGCGCGCGCCAAGAAACACGGCAGGGCCGATCAGCTCGCGCGCACGCAGATCGCACGCGCGATAGCCGCTCGGCTTCAATCCGATCGGCATGTCGATCATCGCACGCACATGCGGCAGCGCGAGCAGACGCGTCAGGCCCGGCGAATAATCGAAGCCGTGATCGCCGCGCTCGTCGATCCAGGCGGCGACCCAACCGAAGCGAAATCCATCAAGGCCGAGATAGTTTGGCACCTCATGCGTCCGTCATTGCCAATTTCTTCGCGCGCGTCTCGCTTGACATCCGCAAGTTGCGGGCGTATGTCCCGCGCCCTCGCAAGCACTTCCGTTTGCGACAGACACCATGAACCGAGCGATGTCGTACCGCTACGAAAGAATTGTCCGCATGCCGAATAGCCCAAAGCTATTCGATTGCGCATGCCCGGCTCATGGGAGCGATCTTGCCTGACCGCAAGATCGACAGTCCGCTTCTCACGGACCCTCCCGAGCCTGCCGCTCCGGAGGGTTTTTTATTGCCCGCCGCGCGGCCCAACCGAACAACCCGGCATCGGCCGGAACGGGAGACCCGGATCCCGGGGCTCGCGCTGAGAAGGGTCTTGCCCGCGCGCTAACCAAGTTCGACGCCTACCAGCTCGCCAAGTGGGATCGCGACGGCGCCGTGCGGATCAGGGACGTGCTGTTCCTGGTCCACGCCAAGCCTTGGGATGCCGAGCAGGAGAATGTGTGGAAGCAGCTCGTCGATGGCGAGCTCGCCTCCCCCGACACCTGGGAGGTTTCGCTCTCGGCCGGCAAGAGCAAGCGCGAAACCTTCGAGCGGCTGATCGCCGAGCGAAAGCTCGGCGGCCTGGCGCTGCTGCGCAATCTGCGGCTGATGCAGACTGCGCAGGTCCCGCGTGAGACCATCGCAGGCGCGAGGCGATGCGGACGGATCGTATCCTGCCCTACCGCTTCATCACGGCGGCGCGCTATGCGCCGGACTTCGAGCCCGAGCTCGAGGCTGCGATGCTCAAGTCGGTCAAGGACAATGTGCGGCTTCCGGGCCGGACACGGCTCCTGATCGACGTCTCGGGCTCGATGTTCGCAACCCTCTCCGCGCAGTCGGAAATGACGCGCGCGGAGGCGGCGTGCGGTCTTGCCATCCTCGCGCGCGAGATCTGCGACGAGGTCGAGATCTTCACCTTCTCCAACGAGGTCGTGAAGGTCCCGCCCCGCCGCGGCTTCGCGCTCAGGGATGCGATCATCAACTCGCAGCCGCATGGCGGGACCTATCTCGGCAAGGCCGTGACGGAGATCGACCGCAAGGGCGATCGCCTGATCGTCTTCACCGACGAACAGAGCCACGACCAGGTGCCCGAGCCCAGGGCGCGCGGCACCATGGTCAACGTGGCCTCGTATCAGCACGGTGTCGGCCACGGCGCCTGGACCCGCGTCAACGGCTTCTCTGAGGCCGTGGTCGCGTGGATCGCGGCGTCGGAGACGGCTTTGCACTGATGCGCACGACGACAGCGGCCCCGGACGCGAGACGCGCCCGGGGCCTTTCAAAATCTCTGAAATGATCCGCCGCCCCGGTTAGGGTGCGCGTGGAATGACAAGGACCCACGACCATGCGACGACCCGATCCCTACATGGAACGCGCCCGCGAGCTCTGCCTCGCCGCCGGTGTCGATCCCGACTCGCGCGTCGGCGAAGGACGCGGCCAGCCGGCCTGGTGCCTGTACAAGGACGCCGCGCGCAAGGAGCATCTGGCCCGCGAGGCCAATGCAACCGCGAGCTCGATCGCCGAGTTCCGAATGCAGGACGGCCGCTTCCAGAATGCGCCGCTGAAGGTGTTCGGCCCGCACGAGGACGCGACGATCGCGCAGATGCGCAACTGCATGGCGGTCGGCAACGTCGTGTCGGGCGTGATCTGCGCCGACGGTCATCTCGGCTATGCGCAGCCGGTCGGCGGCGTCATCGCCTATGAGAAGCAGATCAGCATCTCCGGCGTCGGCTTCGATATCGGCTGCGGCAACATGGCGGCAAAGCTCGATACGCGCTTCGACGACATCGCAGGCCTCCTGCCCACGATCATCCGCGACGTCGCCAGGACGATCTCGTTCGGCGTCGGCCGTGCCAATGCCGAACGGGCCGAGCACGATCTGTTCGACGACGGCGATGCCTGGCGCGAGAGCGACATGGAGGCCTACCGTCAGAAGGCGGTGAGCCAGCTCGGCACGGTCGGGTCGGGCAACCACTATGTCGACCTCATGCGCGACGAGGAAGGCTTCGTCTGGATCGGCGTCCACTTTGGCAGCCGCGGTCTCGGCCACACCTCCGCGACGCGCTACCTCAAGGCCGCCGGCGGCAAGGACGGCATGAACGTCCCGCCCGCCGTGGTCGACGAGGATAGCGAGCTCGGCCGCCGCTACATCGCGGCGATGCAGCTCGCCGGGCGTTACGCCTATGCGGGCCGCGAGTGGGTCGTCGAGCGCGTCCGCCGGATCATCGGCGGCAGCGTGACCGAGAGCGTGCACAACCACCACAACTATGCCTGGCGTGAGACCCACGACGGCAAGGATCTGTGGGTGGTACGCAAGGGCGCGACGCCGGCGTTTCCCGGCCAGAAGGGATTCGTCGGCGGCTCGATGGGCGACGACGCCGTCATCCTCGAAGGCGTCGACAGCCCGGAAGCCAAGGCTTCGCTCTACTCGACCGTGCACGGCGCCGGCCGCCTGTTCGGACGACGGGAGGCGAAGCGGCGCTTCTCGCGCGCGGAGATGGACCAGTGGCTCAACGAGCGCGGCGTCACCTTGATCGGTGCCGACCTCGACGAGAGCCCGATGGCCTATCGCCGCCTGCCGGACGTGCTTGCCCAGCACGCAGGCACCGTGCGGGTGCTGCACACGTTGCGGCCGTTCGCCGTCGCCATGGCCGGCGAAGGCGAGTTCGATCCGTGGAAGGACTGAGGACAGCATCGCGAGCGGGAGGCAACGCCTTCCGCTCGCCTTGCTTGTCGCGGCAGAGCTCGATGACCGGGCCGCGTTTCGCGTCAGCCCGCGCCGACCGCCTGATACGCCAGGCGCTTGAACTCGAAGAAGAACGGATTCCAGAAGCCCATGTAGCGCTGCGTCATCAGCACGCCGGCGGTATCGGCCTCAGGGCAAATCCACCAATGGGTGCCGGCAAGGCCGCCCCACTGGAATTCGCCGATCGAGTTCGGGGGATCGAATGGCGTCGGCGCGAAGGTTACGGCGCCGCCGAGGCCGAACCCCTTGCCGGGGATCGGCCCGAGAGTGGCAAAGCGGATGGTCTGCCCCGTGGGCAGCTGGTTCGTCATCATCTGCCGCTGAGTCTCCGGCTTCAGCAGCGTGTCCGAACCGGGCAGCAGCGCGCGGACCAGCGCCAGCATGTCGGACAAGGTCGAGACCAGACCGCCACCGCCCGACAGCCGCGGCAATTGCCGCCGATAGGCTTGCGGATAAGGCAGATGGTCCGCCCGGGTGAGGCCGGGTTTCATGGGATCGAGCACATCCGCGCCATTGTAGAGCGCAACCAGCCTGCCTTGCTGCGCCTCCGGAACGTGGAAGCCCGTATCGGCCATGCCGAGCGGATCGAGGATGCGCAACTTCAGAAAGACATCGAGCGCCTGGCCGGAGACGACCTCCACGACACGGCCGAGCACGTCCGTCGCCACCGAATATTCCCAGGCCGTACCAGGGTGATAGGACAGCGGCAGATCAGCCAGCCTGTCGATCAGGTCGGCGAGCGGCGTCAGCGGATTGAGCACGCGCGCCTCGTTGTAGCCCTTGAACAGCACCGTGCCGGGATCAAAGATGCCGTAGCTGAGGCCGGAGGTGTGGGTCAGGAGCTGGCGGATCGTGATCGGGCTCTTTGCCGGCTCGACATCGGCAAGGCTCGAAGCGCCCGGCTTCAGCACCTTGCGATTGCCGAGCTGCGGCAGGAATGTCTCGACCGGATCATCGAGCCCGATGCGGCCTTCCTCGACCAGCAGCATGATCGCGGACGTGACGAAGATCTTGGTGTTGGAGAACGCGCGGAAGATATGATCGGGCCGCAGCGCGGTGTTGGCCTCGCGGTCGGCAAAGCCGACGCATTGCTGGTCCACCACCTCGCGCCCGCGCAGCACGGCCCAGGATGCGCCCGGAATGATCTCCTGATCAACGTAGCGCTGCATCGCCGTCCGCACGGCGGAAAAATCTGTCGTCCTGGCGTCCATGTGCTTCCCCCAAATTCTGGTTGGCTTCGATATAGCGCGAATTCGCGGGATATGAAGCCCACCGCGCAGCTCATCCCTGTTTCATCAGCACTGTGACGTGCAGGCGACGCCGAATCCGCATGCCCTGCCGTTGGTACAGGGCAATCGCGGACGTATTGTTGGAAAACACGTGCAGGAACGGAATCTCGCCGCGCGCCTCGATCCGCCGCGCGACCGCAGCTAACAGCGCCTGCGCATAGCCGCGCCCGCGATAATCGGGATGCACGCAGACGGCCGTCATCTCGACGAACTTGCCCGGCTTCATCCGCTCCCCCGTCATCGCAACCAGTTCGCCGCCGGAGCGAATGCCGAGGAACGTGCCGAGCTCATGGGTACGCAGCGAGAATGGACCGGGCTTCGTCAGTTCGGTCAGCGCCATCATCGCGGGAACGTCGGCAGCACCCAATGTGACGATCTCGGCATCGCGAAGCGAGCTGTCGGCCGGCGAGCCGATCATCTGCTCGCCCGTATCGGTGAGCACCACCTTGAAGCCGCCGGGAACTTCGACCGGCTCCGGCGTGAACAGCGCGGCGACCTGAGTGCCGGACAGCAAATCTCCCAGCGCTGCAAAGCTTGCGGCGGACATGTCGACCATGTCGGCAAAGGGCGTCATGTCCACGGGGTAACGCAGCGCCCGCGGACCACCCTCGGCCAGGTGCTTCTGGCTGGTTGTCAGCGCGCTCCAGATCGGACGATCCAGCAGCGCCTCATCGCTGTCGGACATCGGCCTAGTCCTTGTCGAAACTGACGATGACGGCGGCGTTGGCGATGAGAATGGGGTCGTTGGCCACTTCCGTAGCCGAGGGAATCTCCAGCCCGCCCTTGACCGCGTTGACGGTCACCGTGCCGTAAGGCAGCTCCCTGGCGACGGCTTCCTTGTCCACGCTTTCCGGATTGGGCACGCCGATGGTGACATCGACGAACATGTCGTTTGCGGTCTTGCCGATCATCCGGAAGAAGCCGAGGCTGGAATGCCTGATGGCATCCGACACGGCACGCTTGGCCGCCTTGGTGGCGTCCCTGCCGTGAACGTCGACGCCCATGCCCATCTCGGTGACACAACGAACGCGGGTCATTCTCTATTCCTGTGGTTGATTTGGTGATTGCGAGTGTGGGCGATCGGGGCGCGCGAGACAAGTGCGCCCCTCATGCAGGCTGGACGTACCCGCCCAGACCTCCGTCATTGCGAGCGCAGCGAAGCAATCCAGGATCTTTCCGCGGACGCAGTCTGGATTGCTTCGCTGCGCTCGCAATGACGAGGTGAGAGCCACGAACATCAATCACGCCTTCGCCGTTTCATGCGCCCGCAGCTCGTCGACCAGTACCCGCACATTCTCCGAATAGTCGATCGGGATCGACACGAGGTGCACGCCGCCCTCCTTGAATGCCGCCTCCAGCGTCGGGCCAAAGCCGTCGATGCTCTCGATCCGATGCCCTTTCGCCCCATAAGCCCTCGCGTAGAGGACGAAGTCGGGATTGCCAAAGGTCATGCCGTAATCGGCGAATTGATCGACGGCCTGTTTCCAGCGGATCATGCCGTAGGCGTTGTCCTCCAGCACCAGCACGACGAGATTGAGCTTGAGACGGACCGCGGTCTCCATTTCCTGGCTGTTCATCATGAAGCCGCCGTCGCCGGCGACCGCGAGCACGCGGCGGTCCGGATAGAGCATCGCGGCCATCATCGCCGACGGCAGGCCGGCACCCATGGTCGCCAGCGCATTGTCGAGCAGAAGCGTGTTGGCGACGCGGGTGCGGTAGTTGCGCGCGAACCAGATCTTGTACATGCCATTGTCGAGCGCGACGATGCCGTTCTCCGGGATCACCTGGCGGATGTCGTGCACGATGCGCTGCGGCGTCGGCGGCCAGCGCGCCTCGGTGGCGCGATCGGCGATATGCCCCAGGATCTCTTCGCGTAGCGGGAGCAGCGCCGCGGCCTGCGGCAGCTTGCCTTCGAGCCGATCCGCCAGCAGCTCCAGGCTCGGGCCAACATCGCCGACCACCTCGGCGTCCGGAAAATAGACCTGCTCGACGCTGGCCGACGTGTAGCTGACGTGAATCACCTTCGGCCCGGACGGGCCCATGATGAAGGGCGGCTTCTCGACCGGATCGTGACCGATCGCGACGATCAGGTCGGCGGCGTCGATGGCATCATGCACGTAGTCGCGTTCCGAGAGCGCGGCGGTGCCCATGTAGAGGTTGGTGCCGCCGGGCACGGTCCCCTTGCCCATCTGCGTCGTGAAGAACGGAATGCCGGTGCGACGCACGAAACTCGCGATGCCATGTGTCGACCGCGGCCGGCTGGTCGCAGCTCCCATCATCACCAGCGGACGCCGTGCGGCCATGATCATCTCTGCGGCGCGGTCGAGCGCGGCGCGATGGGCGACGGGAATCTCAATCGGATGGACGGGGACTACGGGGACATCAGGCACCTCGTCACCCGCGATATCCTCGGGCAATTCGAGGTGCACCGGTCCAGGACGCTCCTCCATCGCCGCGCGGAACGCATCGCGCACCACGGTCGGAATGCTGGAGGCACTGACGATCTGTCGTGACAGCTTCGTCAGCGGCTTCATGGTCGCGACCACGTCCACGATCTGGAAACGCGCCTGCCGGCTGCTCATGATCGGCTTCTGGCCGGTGATCAGGATCATCGGCATCGCACCGAGATGCGCATAGGCGGCACCGGTAGACAGGTTGAGAGCACCGGGGCCGAGCGTCGACAGACAAACGCCGGGCTTTCCGGTCAGCCGCCCGTGCGTGGCGGCCATGAAGGCGGCGGCCTGCTCGTGGCGGGTCAGGATCAGCTCGATCCTGGAGGCACGCAGCGATTCGACCAGATCGAGATTCTCTTCGCCGGGAATGCCGAAGATGCGATCGACACCTTCGTTTTCGAGCGCCGCTACAAACAGGTCCGATCCTTTCACCTTGCGTTCCCGCTCGCTCAATGTCGCCTCCACCTGTTGTAGACCCGAATTCCCCGCGCGGGCGCATGGTAGCGGCTCGCGGCACGGGAACAACTCACAAAGAGGCGCGCTACCGGAAGCTCGATCGGCTCTCGCGATTGACAGGCCACGATATCTGACTAAAGTCAGACATTATGCTCGATGCCGTCTCCCGCGTCCGCCGCTTCAACCGTGCCGTCACGTCCGCCGTCGGTGCGCTCGACAATTCCTTCCTCGGGCGCAGCCGGCCGCTCGGCGCGGCGCGCGTGCTCAATGCGATCGGGCACGGGCGCTCGGACGTTGCGGAAATCCGCGACTATCTCGGTCTCGATTCCGGGTTGATGAGTCGGCTGCTCCGCAGCCTCGAGGACGAGGGGCTGATCGAGACCACCGCGCGCGAAGACGATGCGCGCCGGCGCACGGCAAAGCTCACGCGGGCGGGCCGTCGCGAGTTCGCGGCCTACGAGGCGCTGTCGAACGCGCAGGCCGAAGGCTTCCTCGCACAACATTCGCAGCGCGAGGCGCTGCTGGCGGCGATGGACCTGATCGCGTCCGCACTGACGCGCGAGCGCGTCACTCTGGACGAGATGGACCCGCGATGCGAGGAAGCGCGCTACTGCCTCGGCGAATACTATGCCGAGCTCGGCCGCCGCTTCCGCCAAGGCTTCGACGTCTCGCTGTCGCGCGACCCTGACGCCAAGGACATGCGCCGTCCGCGCGGCACCTTCATCGTCGCGATGTCGGACAGGCTGCCGATCGGCTGCGTGGGCTTGAAGGGAACCGATCACGGCTATGCCGAGATCAAGCGGCTGTGGGTGGCGCCTGCCGCGCGCGGATTGCGGCTCGGCCGCCACCTGATGGATGGGGCCGAGAACGCGGCGCGGGAACTCGGCATCGCGCTGCTGCGGCTCGACACCAACAGTGCGCTGCCCGAAGCCGGTCAGCTCTATCGCAGCACGGGTTGGCGCGAGATCCCCCGCTTCAACGACGATCCCTATCCAGACCTGTTCTTCGAAAAGCGGCTGTGATGCCGCGGGAGGGAATCACGTCGTCCGCGTCGGGCGCACGACGATCTCGTTGACGTCGACGTCATCGGGCTGCTCGATCGCAAAGCGCACCGCGCGTGCGATCGCATCCGGCTGAAGCGCGATGGCGCGATAGGTCTTCATCGCTTCGGCCGCTGCGGGATCGGTGATGGTGCCCGCGAGTTCGCTCTCCACCACGCCGGGATGGATGCAGGTGACGCGGATGTTGTCGTGCTCCTGGCGCAGGCCGTCCGAGATCGCCCGCACTGCATGTTTGGTCGCGCAGTAGACCGCCGCGGTCGGCGATACGCTCAGTGCCCCGATCGAAGCGATGTTGATCACATGGCCGGAGCCGCGCGCGACCATTTCCGGCAGCACGGCCGCGATGCCGTAGAGCACGCCCTTGATGTTGACGTCGACCATCCTGTCCCATTCCTCGACCTTGAGAGAGGCCATCAGCGACAGCGGCATCACGCCGGCATTGTTGACGATCACGTCGACGCGGCCCCACACCCCGCGCGCGGCGTCTGCAAGGGCTGCAACGCTCGCGCGATCGGTCACGTCGAGCGGATGCGCGAGCGCCGTCCCGCCCGCCGCCTTCAGCTCGGCCGCGAGATCCTTGAGACGATCGATGCGACGCGCCCCCAGCAGGAGCTTTGCGCCGCCTCTCGCCAATTCGCGCGCGATGCCCGCGCCGATGCCGCTTGAGGCGCCGGTGATGAGAATGACTTTGTCGATTGGCATGAGGTCCTTCCTCGCGTTCGGATTGATGGCGTGGAAGATGGACCTGGGCCGCTGTCGTGATAAGACGACGATCCCTTACCAGCACGGCAAGCATATCTAACCAATGGAACCCGATCTCAACGCTCTCGCCGTCTTTGCGCTGGTCGCCGAGGAGCGGAGTTTTCGTGCCGCCGCCGACCGGCTCGGCGTGACCCGCTCGGCCGTGAGCCAGACCATCCAGCGGCTGGAGGAAAATCTCGGAATCGCACTGGTCCAGCGTACCACGCGCAGCGTCGGCCTCACCGAGGCCGGTGAGCGGCTGCACGCGGAGGTCGCCCCCGCCATCGCCGACATGCGCGCCGCGCTCGGCAACACTGAAGCGCTGCGAGGGCGGCCGCGCGGATTGCTGCGCCTTGCGGTCTCCTCGATCGCCGAGCATTTTCTCTCGGGGCCGTTTCTTGCGGCCTTCGCCGAAGCCAATCCGGAGGTACAGCTCGACGTCACCGTGACTGACGCGGAATTCGACATCGTCGCCGCGGGCTTCGACGCGGGAGTCCGGCTCGGTGAGGTCATCGAGCAGGACATGATCGCGGTGCCGATCGCCGGCGAGGAGCGCCAGCTTGCGGTCTGCGCTCCTTCCTTTCGCGACCGTTTCGGCGTGCCGGCGCACCCGTCCGAGCTTGCATCGTTTCGCTGCATCGGCTGGCGGCCTGCGCCGACCGTCGCTCCCTATCGCTGGGAGTTTGCGGAAGACGGCAGGGAGTTCAGCGTTGCGGTCGCTCCTGACATCACGACCAACGACATGGCACTGATGATCAAGCTCGCCGTCGCCGGCGCCGGCATCACCTTTGGAATGGAGGCGAGCTTCCGTCCCGCGATCGAGCGCGGCGAGCTCGTGCCGATCCTGGAAGACTATTGCCCGTTCTTCGCCGGCTTCTATCTCTACTACCCGAGCCGCCGCAACGTCGCGCCGAAACTGCGCGCGCTGATCGAGCACTTACAGCGGCGCAGTTGAGCCGAAGGAACCTGCCATGACCAGGGACGAGCTTGCCGCCATCTATCGCGATTACATCGGCTGTCTCAATCGGCGGGACTGGCCGGCCCTCGGACAATCCGTGCATGAGGAGGTCGTCCACAACGCGCGGCCCCTTGGGCTGGCCGGTTATCGCGCGATGCTGGAACGGGACGTTCGTGAGATCCCGGATCTGCAGTTCCGCATCGAGATGCTGATCTCCGATCCTCCCCGCCTCGCGGCCCGGCTGAAGTTTGATTGCACGCCAGCCGGGACATTCCTGGGTCTTGCGGTCAATGGAAAGCGCGTGTCCTTCTGCGAGAACGTGTTCTACGAATTTCAAGGCCGAAAGATCCGGCAAGTCTGGTCGGTGATCGACAAGGCCGCGATCGAGGCGCAGCTCTGACGCCGCGCCTCGATCCGGAGCTCACGCCGCCGCCGGCGCCACCTCCCCTTGCGGCTTTGCGAAGGGGCGGAACGTCATCGCCATCAGGAAGGCACCCAGGCCCATCGCCCAGGAGGCGATATAGAGCCAGGCATAGCTGGAGAAGGCGTCATAGATCAGGCCTCCGGCGAGCGGGCCGGTCGCCATACCGAGGCTGCCGGCCATCGCGGTGCCGCCGATCACCGTGCCCATCATCTTGAGCGGGAAGTTCTCGCGGATGAGCACGGCGTAGAGCGGCATGGTGCCGGCATAGATGAAGCCGAAGATGGCGCCGACCGCATAGAACGTCGTGAGCTGGTGCGCGAAGACGTAGGCGAGCGCGCCGAACGCCTGCAGCAGCAGGCCCGAGACCAGCACGCGCTTGGCGCCGAAGCGGTCGCCCATCAGGCCGAAGGCGATGCGTCCGCCGAGGCCGGCAAACCCCTCGATGCTGTAGATCGTCACCGCCGCGACCAGCGGGATGCCGCAGCTCACGGCATAGCTGACAGTGTGGATGATGGGGCCCGAATGCGTCGCGCAGCAGAAGAAGTTGGTGGCGAGCAGAATGAGGAATTGCGGCGAGCGCAACGCTTCGCCCATCGACATCTCGCCTTGCGCAGCGCCCTCGCCCCCCGATGCGGCCGCGGCATGCACCAGCGCCGGCGGACGGCGCACCAGGAACGAGACCGGAATCATGATGGCGCCGACCACCAGCGCGACGATCTGCATCGAGGTGCGCCAGTCGTGGCCGGAGACGAGCCAGGCCGCCAGCGGCGACATAGTCATCGGCGCCATGCCCATGCCGGCGGAAACCAGCGACACCGCGAGGCTGCGATTTGTGTCGAACCAGCCGGTGACGGTCGCCATCATCGGCGCGAAGATCGCCGCACAGGAGGCGCCGACCAGGAGGCCGAATACGACCTGGAACACGAGGAGCGAGGTCGCGTGGCTCGCCGCGAACAGGCTGAGCGCCAGCACGATCGATCCCGTCAGCACCACCGGCAGCGGCCCGAACCTGTCCGTCGCCGTGCCCCAGGCCATGCTGGTGAAAGCCATCGCCAGAAAGCCGATCGTCATCGCGCTGGAGATGCCCGTCACCGACCAACCGGTGTCCTTTGCGATCGGCTGCAGGAACACCGGCAGCGAAAACATGCCGCCGATCGCGACGCAGCCGAGCAATCCGCCGGCGGCGACGATCACCCAGCGATAGTTGGAAGAGGTCATTTCGGTCTCCCGTCAGGTCTGTCCGGGTGGAAGACGAAGGGGAACGGCGCGGACCGACAACGCTCACGTCATTTTTGCTGCACGCTCTTGTGACCTGCCAACAAGAAAGTCGAAAAACAACCCCATGCACAGTAGCCGGCCATTGTGGAATCAATGACTTACGAGGTCCGTCATTTGCGATGCTGGACGGCGAGTTGACCTGTCGGGCAAAACACCGGCACAATGTCATCATCCCCCAATCGACAGCATCGCAGCCCAGAGGCCAACGCCAGCCTGGGCTCACCGCAGCGCCGCGCTCGGTCAAGCCTCGAACAAGGCCTTGACGTCGTCCTCGGTGATCGATCGAGGTCGGCTCGCGCTCGCCCGGCTATCTCACGACATGCTCCGACCCGACATGATCAGCGCGAATTCAGACGGTCGGTTCGCGCACAAGCACGATACCCCTGCCCGCGCTCAATCCACCGCCAAGATAACCTTTCCAAATCCTCCGCCGCGCTCCACGCTGCGATGGGCATCGGCGGCGCGTGCCAGCGGAAACACCTCGTCGACCAACGGTTTCAGCCCGCCCGACTCAAACAGCGGCAAAAACCCTTCGGAGAAACGACGGACCATCGCCCGCTTCTCGTCCACGCCTCGCGATTTCATGACGGTGCCCACCAATCGCAAGTGGTTGTGTAGCAGCAGGTTGAGCGGAATCGAGGGCGCGTGCTGGCCGCTCAAAATGCCGACTTGAACCAGGGTCCCGCCAGGCCGAAGGCTGCGAAGGTTGCGCGGCAGGTAATCGCCGCCGACGAAATCGATCACGGCGTCCGCGCCGCGACGATCGGTAAGCCTTGCGACGACGCTTTCGAAATCATCGGCACGATAGTCGATCACAGCGGCGGCGCCGATGCTGCCGACATCCGCCAACCGCGAAGCGCTCGCCGTTGCGTAGACGGTGGCGCCCAGCGCATGGGCGACCTGCACGCAGGCGGAGCCCACTCCGCCCGCGCCGCCGTGAACTAGAACGGTTTGACCTTGCCCGACGCCTGCAACATGTGAGACCGCTTCGACGGCCGTCACAAATGATTCCATGATTGCCGCACCCTCGACGAACGAGACATTGCCTGGGATGCTGATCGCCATGCGACGGTCGACCCGGGCGAATTCGGCATACGCCCCCCCGCCGACGATCGCCATCACACGCTGCCCGATTGAGGCTTCGTCGACTTCGCTGCCGACGCCAACGACTTCACCGGCCAGCTCGAGGCCAAGCAGGGCGCTCTCGCCAAAGCTCTGATTGCCGTAGGCGCCGTTTCGCTGGAGAATATCCGCGCGGTTGACGCCTGCCGCCTTCACACGCACCAGCAGGTCGTGGGGACGAATCTCCGGCCTCGGCACTTCGGCCAGGCGGAGAACCTCCGCCGGACCGAAGCCGTCATAGACGACGCCTCTCATTTTGCCTGCTCCTGCGCATGGGCCTTGGCGCGCCGCGCGATGCTGGCGGCGAACAACGGCGTCTCGCGGCGATTGTGGTCGCTTCCGGCCGCTTGGCGTGCGTTGGCGGCGTCTTCGAAGGCAATGCCGTGCTTGTCCAGGAATGCCATGAAGACATCGGTCGGATGTGCCGTGACGCTGTTCGTATAGCGGGTGCGCCCGTCATCGATGGTTTCGGCCTTCAGCTCCCAGATCACGTTGACCTGGGTCCGGCCATTTGTCGTAAACACGTCCGAGATTGAATTCATGCGGCAGTAGGTCTTGCTGGCCACTTCCGCCACATAGTGTTGGATGACCAGCCCGGTGCCGATCTGCTCGACGTTGATCATCATGCGGCGCCCGTCGTCTGTGGTGCTGACGCCGGCCGCGATGTGATCAGGCGGGCAGCAGCGCAGATATTCGGCTTCGGAGAGCGTGAACAGCCATTCGGCGATGTCCACCCGGTCGAGCGGCACATCAATGACCGCGGTATAGGCCGATTGCGACAGGATGCGATCGAGAACCTTCATGATAATCTCCTTTCATTCAAGGGCTTAGCCCGCAAGGCCCGCCTTTCGAGAGAGGAGATACGGCCTTTGAGGGATGATGATAATGAACGCTGAGCTCGAAACCCTTTTGCGAAAGGTGCAAAGATGAAAGACCCGCGCTTTGCGGAACATCTGGCTATCTATGTTGACGTGGTTCGTGGCGGGAGCTTCTCCAGCGCCGCACGTCATCGCGGTGTGACGCCCTCGGCCGTCGTCCGGCAGATCGACGCGCTGGAGCACAGTGTCGGGGTGCCGCTGCTGGTGCGCTCGACCCGCGCGCTCGCGGTGACCGATGCCGGAGAACGACTGTTTGAACGCGCGCAGCGATTGCTCGACGACCTGGCCGACACGCACGCAGAGATCGCCGCTTTCAATGGTGCGGTCGCCGGCGTTCTTCGCCTTGCCTGCTTTCCGACCTTTGGCAAGCGCTACGTGGTCCCCACCCTGGAAACGGTCATGCGGAATCATCCCGGCCTCACGGTCGAACTCGATCTCACCGAAAGGCTTGCTGATCCCGTGCTGGAGCGGCTCGATGCCGTGATCCGGATCGGCGAACTTGCCGACAGCACCCTCATCGCGACCAAGCTGGCATCGCAGAACAGAATGCTGGTCGCCGCTCCTGCCTATCTCGATCGTCACGGCATACCGACCGAAACGAAAGACCTCACCGGCCATCGGCTGATTGACAAATTGCACGGCGCCGACCTGCTGGGCTGGACGGACGTGCTTGGTCACCCCGCGGGCGCAGCGCCCGGGCCGCAAGCCGTTTTTCGATGCGACGACTTCGAAGCGATGCGGCTCGCGGCACTCGCCGGCATCGGCATCGCATTCCTGGCAGACTGGGTCGTCGGGACAGACATACGCGCCGGTTCACTGACACGAATTTCGCTCGACGACGAACGGTGGAATGAGGCGAAGGCCGGCGTCTATCTGTTGCGTGCCCTGGCCCAGCCGTCTGCCAAACTGACGATCCTGACTGCCGCGTTGCGGGATTCCATCGGGTCGCCGCCGGTGTGGGCGTAGTTCCAACGCCAATGACATCATGACCATCCGCCCCCATCATTAGTGCCTGAAATTGCAGGAGACCCCTCCATGCCAAAGATCGACATTGCCGTCGTGCCGGCCCGCAAGGGCTCCGGCTACCCCGCACCATTCGATGCTCCCTGTGCCGAGCGCATCCGGCAGCGGCTCGGCGATGCCGGGGGCTTGTCGGAGTTCGGCGTCAACCTGATGCGCCTGCCGCCGGGCGGCTGGTCGAGCCAGCGGCACTGGCATTCGCACGAGGACGAGTTCGTCTACATCCTCGAAGGCGAGGTGACGCTGATCGAGGATGGCGGCGAAACCCTGCTGCGCGCCGGCGATTGCGCGGCCTTCCCCAAGGCAAGCGGCAACGGCCATCACATGATCAACAGGTCGAATGCAACGGCTGTCTATCTCGAGGTCGGCTCGCGCTCGCAAGCCGACCTCATCACCTGCTCCGACATCGACATGATGAGCCCGGCATCCGACGGCCGCTTCCTGCACAAGGACTGGACGCCCTATCCGGACGCTTGAAGCGTCTGGAGCAACGCCTCACATGGCCGCGCTGCGGCGCCACGTGCTGACGGTGAGCCAGACCGCCGAGACCAGGAAGTAGAGCGCGCCGACCGCAGCGTAGCCCGCGACGTTCGCGATCGATGGCACCGCAGGCATCGAGGCCTGGAAGATGAAGAAGCCGCCCGCCAGCGCCGACTGGCCACCGCTGAGCACCATGGCCCATTGCGCGCCGAAACGCTTCCAGCGGCGCACGGCCGTGCCGAGCTGGAGCAATCCGGAGAGGATCGCCCAAGCCCCGAAGATTCCGAGCACCCAGTTCATGCTCACCTGCAAGGCCAGGATGACCGCGATGGTGGTCGCCAGACTGACCAGCACGTTCAGGCCCTGCGTGCGGTTCTGATTCAAGCCGCCGCTGGAGAGCGCGTCGAGATAGTTGGCGGCAGCGTCCCAGGCCGGATAGGCGACGAGCAACGCCGCTGCGATCACCGCGGACGTTGGCGCGATCACGAAGGCCGCAATGACCCAGGCGACGGAAAACGCGGCACGCAGGAAGTAGTATTGCTTCAGCCATTGCGCCTGGTCGGCCGCCTCCAAAGCGATCTCACGATTCTTCATTTGCCTTCTCCTTACCTACTAGTTGGTAGTTCGCGTACGATGCGGAAACGTCGTGCCGCCCTGACCGGCATGGCCTGTGTCGACCTCGTCAGTGCCTGGTGGAAAGCCGGTCCAGCAGCGGCCGGGTGATGGTTCCGAACATCTTGGGATCGCCATAAGCGCGCGACGACAGCATCGCGCCGTGAACGGTCGCCATGAATCCCTCCGCCTCGACCCGTGCCGTGCTGGCGAGATGGAGCCGTCCTTGCCGCTTGCCGCGCTCCATGACCGATGCCAGCCAGGATGCCAGGAAACGGAAGTGCGCGCGGACTTCGAGCGCCACCTCCTCAGGCAGGATCGGAAGCTCGCTGGCCAGGAGCGCACACACGCAGAACGGAGCCGTCGCATCCTTGATGCACGCCTCCCAATACCCCACGTAGTTCCTGAGCTGGTCGGCGGGATCAGCGACATTGCGTTCGAGCGCCGACAACCCCGCCTGGGCCTCCTCGCGATAGCGCGACACGAGGGTGCGGACCAGGTCGACCTTGCTGGCGAAATGGTGATGGATGCTCGGCTTGCGGATGCCCACGACATCGGCGATGTCGGCGTAACTGAAGCCGTTATAGCCACCCGCGATGATCAGCGTGCGGGCGCAGGCAAGAATGTCGTCGGCGGTCGAGGAAACGGTGCTCATGGCGTCTAGCTACCTTCCAGTAGGTAGGTCGTCAACCTCGGATGCTTCAATGATCCGTGAGTGAGTGATAGGAGCCTGCATGACCATCCGCCCGATCGTGCGCTATCCCGACCGCCGGCTCGCGCTGCCGGCCCACCCCGTCACCGCCTTCGACGAGTCCTTGCGCGACCTCGCGAACGACCTGCTCGAGACCATGCGTGCCGCGCCCGGCATCGGCATCACCGCGCCGCATATCGGCGTGCCCTTGCGGGTCGTGGTGCTGGAGCTCGACGCCAAGGATGGCGCGCGCACTTACGTCAATCCGGAGATCACATGGGCCTCGCCCAAGATGATCCTGCACCGCGAGGGCAGTGTGTCGATGCCTGGGGTCAACGACGAGGTGCAGCGCCATGCGCGGGTGCGGATCAGCTATCAGGATCTCGATGGCAACATGCAACACGAGGAATCGGACGGCCTGCGCGCGGTGTGCCACCAGCACGAGATCGATCAGCTCGACGGCATGTTCTGGCTCCAGCGGCTGTCGCGGCTGAAGCGCGAGCGGCTGGTCAAGAAGTTCGAGAAGATATCGCGACCTTGAAAGGTCAGCGAAGCCATGCGCCAGCGCCAGAGGCCAGGCGGATGGACTACGCCAGCGGCCTGCGCGCCCGCGCAAGCCGCTGGCAAATCCATGGCGTGTTCGTTGAGAGGACGTGACGAGCTTCGAGATGCAACCGCTTTTTCGGAGCGATGCAGTTGAACCCTCACACGCTCAGATCATCCCGCGTTGCCGGGTACGGGCGTGTTGAGCAGCTGCTGCTCCCACAGATACGCGATGCCGCTACCGCCGGCATGTTGGATGATCACCTTCGTCAGCGCGGCAGCTTGATCGGTCCGAGCCCAGTCGCGCTGCCATTCGGCCGCGAGCGCCAGCCAGGTCATCATATTCACGCCCGCCGCGATCATGCGCTGGATTGCGACCTGGTGGGCCTCCACCGAAACGGCGCCAGATGCGTCGGTGATCACCGTTACATCCCAGCCTTCGCCACGAGCCTGAATCGCCGGCATCGCAACGCAAATTTCGGTCCACAGGCCAGCAATGATGAGCTGCTTGCGGCCCGTTGCCTTGACTGCGTCCACCACCTTTCGATCCTCCCAGGTGTTGATGAACGTCCGGTCGATGACTTCCTGGCCGGGGAAAACGTCCGTGATCTGAGGGAAAAGGAGACCACCCCGTTCAGCGATCACGGTGGTGAGGATCGTGGGGACGCCGAAGGCTTTGGCGGCCTTGGCCAGACCGGCGGTGTTGTTGATCACCATCTGCGGTTCGTGGCTGTTCACGTTCGCGAGCTGGTAAGGCTGGTGGTCAATCAGAACGAGCACGGAGTCTTTGGGACGAAGAAGCGAAGCAAGGCCGTTACGAAAAGTCATCGTTGCATCCTTTACTGCCGTTGTGAGCGGCACTGGTTTTTCGAAGACGTACGCCAGCAGCGACGTAGCCGACGCCGAGATTGGTGTTCCCGGATGCGATACGGTAGTGTCGCGGCGAGGTACACCGTGTCGCGGAGCGAGGAACGCTGAATTGGATATTGAAGAAATACGAACGTTCGTCGAAATCGCTGATGCCGGAGGAATTTCGTCCGCCGCGGCCCGGCTGGGCGTCGCCAAATCGATCGTCAGTCGTCGGCTGCTGCGGCTTGAAGCGGAGCTTGGCGTCCAACTGCTTGCAAGAACGACCCGCGGGGCTGCGCTCACGGAAGCCGGCGTCACTTTCCGAGACCATGCCGCCAGAGTCAGCGCCGAGATCGACGCAGCGAGGGAGGCAGTTCTACCCGCCGGAGACTTGCGCGGCCGCTTGCGAGTTGCAGTGCCGCTTTCTTTCGGCCCGATCCACTTCGCGCCCATCCTTGCGGAAATGGCCCGGCGCCATCCCCATCTTCAGATCCAAACCTGCTACAGCGACCGGTTCGTCGATCTCATCGCAGAAGGATATGATTGCGCGATAAGAGTTGGCTATCTTCAGGACTCCGATCTGATCGCAAGACGCGTCGGACCCGTCTATGGGAAGCTTGTCGCGAGCCCGGACTACATCAAGGCCCATGGGTCGCCTGAATAGCCAGAGGAACTCGTCGCCCATGAAGCCCTCATGCAGGGCACCGAAGTGTGGCAACTCATGGATGGCGACAAGATCCTCACGGTGCGTCCGCAGGGTCGCTTCAAGGCCGACAACGGCACAGCTCTGGTTTTCGCTGCGCTGGCAGGACTTGGGATCGCCTATCTTCCCGACAGGCTCACCCATGAATACGTAACCTCGGGCGCGCTTGTGCCGGTCATGACACGATATCCTCCTGCTCCGGCGGGTGCATATGTGATCCGCCCGCCGGGCCAGCATCCCGCACGGAAGATACGGGTCCTCACCGAGTTGCTGATCGAGTATTGCGAGCCGGCTCCGCAGCCCGCGTAACCTCGCTCCTCACTCCCAGTTCGCGATCACCTCAAGCTCTTTTCCCGCTCCTTTTGGTGAGCGGCGCGTTGCGACGCTCACGTTTGCCGCGCGCGATCTCGGTGGCCAGCGCGTCCAGCTTCGGCTCCCAGAAATTCCTGAACTGACCGATCCAAGCATCGACCGCTTGAAGCCCCGCCACGTCGACCGAATAGAGGCGCCTTTGCGCCTCCGCCCGAACGGTTGCGAAGCCGCTCTCTCGCAGCACCTTGAGGTGCTGCGAGACCGCTGCCTGGGTAATCCCGAATTCGGCCCCGATCGCTTCGACGACCTCGCCGGACGCCATCTCCCCGGGCGCGAGCAGCTCGAGGATGCGACGGCGCACGGGATCGGCGAGGACCTCGAAGACGTGCATCAGCTTCCTGTGCCGGGATGTGCGATGTCGGGCGGCATCTCGCCGTGATAGAACGCAATGGTGCGGTCTGAGCGCTGCTTCGCCGTGTCGGGATCGACCCCGCTCGCGACATGCGCCGCACGCCAATACTCGCCGCTTGCCGTCATGAAGTCCTTGCCCTCGGGCGAGACCATCCACGCCTCGGCCGTCTCGTGGTCGACCGACGCCCCGGTCGCAAGATATCGCTCGAGTCCCGCGAGCGCGAGGTCCCAACCGATGCCCACCGCACCGGGGCCGAACTGATTCCAATGATCCTCGATGATCGCGGTGTGCTCAAGCGTCAAGCGCGCCTGACTTCGTTCTGCCGACAGCTTGACGTCGATCCAGCTCGTCGCGCCACCGAACTCCCATGTCGCGGCAAAATGGGTCGGCGGCGTACACGCCGTGATGGTGCCGCCGGCATTGCCCTTGACCTGATACCTTCCGCCGAGCCGGAGGTCTCCCTCGACCGGCGCAAACCAGCGCGGGATGCGCTCCCTGCTGGTCACCGCTTCCCAGAGATCGTCGAGGCCGGTGTCGTAGAGACGCGTCAGAGTCACCGCGCTGGCCGGCTTCCCGTCCTTCTCAAAGCTCCTCACCGAGCGCGTCACAAGTCCCAGGACCCTGGCGACGTCGATCTGCATTGCGCTTCTCCTTGTTTCTTTGGCAGAGGAATATCAATCGCAACTAATATAAGTCAATGCTTATATTAAGCCCTGCCGCTGCGTCAAACCGCCTCGTGCGGCGATGCGAACAAAATGCCTGCCCAGGCGTCTATCCGTGCCCCCTGCCAAGCCTGCACAAGACGGAATGAATTCATGAAAGTTCGCAAATTTGCCATCTCCGACGCTTCGCTCGAGCGTTCGCCGGGACAGGACGGCGATATCTTCGTCGGCAACCTGGTCGACCAACGTCACGGCGGACCGATCACGATCGGCTTCGGACGCTACGCACCGAACCAGAATCTCGAGGAGACGATGAGCGTCGACGACGTCATGATCGTCCTCGAGGGGAAGCTCTCGGTCACGAGCGCCGGCGACACCATTACCGCAGCTCCCGGCGAGATCGTCTACATGCCGAAGGGCGAGACGGTCACGATCCGCTCGCACGAGCAAGGCGCTCTCACCGCCTACGTCACCTATCCGCATTGGCAGGAGGCGCATGGTCAAGTCGGGCGATGACAGCGAGTGCGGGGCGCGAGGTCGCGATGCGGCAACCCTACCCGCCCGCCATCAGTGCCTTCGCCAGCGCCATGTAGGCCGGCAGCGTCACGGGGTCGTTGGCGGCGTTGCCCGCCATGGGGTGCGAGGCGTAGCGCGCGATCACCATCTCGGCCCTGGGATCGATGTAGATGCCCTGGCCGTAGACGCCGCGCGCCATGTAGGCGCCGTGGGCGTTGTGCGTGACCCACCATTGATTGCGGTAGGACGCGCCCGGCAGAGTGGTGTAGCCGGCCGGCTTGAATTTCTCGGGGTCGCCACCGCGCGCGATGTCCTCGACCACCTGTGACGGCACGATCTGGCGGCCGTTGAAGCGGCTGTGATTGCGCATGGTCTCGCCGAAGCGGGCGAGATCGCGCAGCGTGGTGGAGAGCCCGCCGCCGCCGCTCTCGGTGCCGATGCGGTCGACGTGATAATACGCATCCTCCTCCGCACCCATCGGCTGCCAGATGCGCTCGGAGAGCAGGTCGGACAGCGTCGTGCCGCTGGCGCGCCGGATGATCCAGGCCAGCACGTCGGTGTTGACGGTCTTATAGGCGAAGGCCTTGCCGTGCTCGCCCTGCTTCTTCTGCGCGACGAGGAAATCGAAGATGGTGGTCGGGCCGTCATAGTCAGGCGGAATCGGCGCCATGCCGTTGGCGCGCCGCAGACCCCACACGTCCGAATTCTTGTCGGTGTAGACCTCGGTGTAGGCAAGCCCCGTGGTCATATCCATGACCTCGTGCACGCGCGCGTCGCCGAACGCGCTCGCCTTCAGCTCCGGCACGTAGTCCGTCACCGGGGCCTGCGGATCGATCTTGCCCTCGGCGACCAGAATGCCGGCGAGAACGCCGGTGAACGACTTCGTCACCGACATCCCGATATGCGGCTTGTGCGGCTGCAACGCGCCGAAATAGCGCTCATAGATCAGCCTGCCCCGATGCAGCACGGCGATGCCGTCCGCATAAGTCTCCTCCAGCATCTTTGCGAAGGTCATGGGCCGGCCGTCCATCGTGGTCGAAGCCACCGCGCCGATGTCGTGGTCTTCGCGCGGCAACACGGATGCGGGCCCTGCCCCGCGCCAGACGTTCACCGTCGGCACCAGCTGGCGGATGTTGCTCCAGGCCCAGCGCAATTCGGGGAAGCTGCGGAACGAGCCGTCCTGGAAGGTGATGGTGCGATCGGGCGACGGCGGAAAGCCGCGCATCCAGCCAAGGGTTTCGGGGTCGGTGGCGGTGGCGGATGACTGGCTGGCGGCAGTAGCGACGGACATGAAGGCGAGCTCCGGAGGGGACCATACGGATCACCTATCACGGGAGAACATAACGGACATCCGACGTTTACGCCGGGGCGCTACGCGCGGTCCTATTGGCCCCGCTGCGACGCTTCGCAGCGGGCGGTGCTCACATGGGCGGGCCCAGGAACTTGAATGGCTCAGCCGCCTCGAATTTCGCGGTCGCATCGCCGGAAAAAATGCGCGACTGTTGGGGCCCCAGATCGAGCTTCTTCACTTTTCCCTTCTCAGGTGAGAAATCGATTCCCTTGAGATCCACCCAGAATATGTTCGGGGTCAGCACGGATTCGAAGAAGTACAGCTTGCGCTGATGGTCGGCGACGGTGCGCCACCGCGTCGAGGAAATGTTCGGCTGGTCCGGCGTTGAAATGCCGAACGGCACGGACACGTTGCGGATCACGCTGAAGACGCTGGCGACGGCGCGGTCGGGATCTTCATCTTTCGGAATCGCGTCGACGTAGAAGGACGCACGCGCGAACCGGTCTGCGGCACGGTTCGTGCCCGGCAGCATCACCGTGCCGCCGATCTCCTTCCAATACTCGTTCAGCGCCAGTTGCTGTTCGAAGATCGGGGAATTCGTCATCACCTGGTACTTGCGGTCGTGATGGATGACCGGCCGGCCATTGATGTATTCGATGATCGCGCTGTCACCTGTGGCGTCCGAAAGAGACAGGTGAAGCGTGGTGAGCAATTTCTGTCCGGGCACGTTGTCGGTGACGATCGTGAAAGGATCCGTCTCGAGGACCGCAACCGCATCCCGGACGGTGGCGAAATTGTCGAGCACGTATTGGGCCCAGGCGGCAATGGACAGGCCGGGTTTGCTGGAATCCAGCTTCGGGTATTCGGATTCGGTGAGCCAGAGGACGTTGGCGACCAGTCCTGCCTCGTTCATCCCGTCCGACGTCGAAACCTCGTAAGCGGAGGCAACAACGCTGCCGAACTTGGATTTCCATTTCAGCGAGTTCGGTCCGCCCTCTCCGCTGCGCGCCATGCCTCTCGGGAATATCCAGAGATTGGTCGGCATCTCAAACCGCCAGTCCATCGACCGCGCCGTGACGACCTGCCCGTTGGCGCCGAGATAAACCAGCCGCGTACAGGCGAGCGAGAGCGATGGTGCAACGGCGATCACAGCCGCCATGCTCGCCAGGAAAATGCGCGATAGGGCCGGACTCTTCATTGTCATCGAACTCGCGATAGCTCTTGAACCGACAGGAGCACGCTACCGGCTTCGATGATCGTCATCATGAGGTAAGTCAAACTGCGAGGTGCACGGGGCCAGTCGGCTTGTCCCCGGCGACTGAGGTCACAGCGGTTTTGCAAGCAGCCCCGAGGCCAGGCAACGGAAGGCCTCGACAGCTTTCGGGAGAACCTCTTTGGGATCTTTGCTGGCCGCAATCCAGAGGGCAGCGTTGAGCGCGGCGCCATTGAGAAGCCGCGCTGCGGCCTCAGTGTCCACCGGCCTCAGAATTCCCTGTGCGATCAGCCGCTCCACGGTCGCCTTGGTCGCCTGCAGGCAACTGTTCTGGCTCGGCCATTGCGATGGATCTCCGAGGACCGCCGGCCCGTCGAGCAGAACAATGCGCTGGACTTCGGGATCGAGCGCCATCTCGATATAGGCCGCCCCCTCAGCCAGCAGCCCCTCCCAGTCGTCTCCCGCCTGGCCGCCAATCTCCTGCGCACGCGAAGCCATCTCGGCGTCGATCTGGTGAACCACCGCAGCCAGAAGCCCACGCTTGTCCCCGAAGTTGTGGTAGAGGGCCCCTCGCGTCAGACCGACATCGGCGGTCAACTCATCCATGGAGGCGGCAGAGTAGCCCTTTTCGGCAAAGGCCTTTCGCGCCGCCGCGATCAGCTTTGCGTGGTTCTCCTCCATCTTTTCGATGCGCCGCTTCGCCATCATCGTCGTCCCACGTTCACATACGCAGCGTATATGAGTTGACATACGCCTCGTATGCCCGTATCTCACATACGCACCGTATGTCAAATGGCGCGACCGCGTGAACCTTGGAAGTTCGCGCCCGCTCCTTGCGCGCCGGCGACGATGAAAGGGAATCATGAGATGGCACAGCGAGAAGCGGTCTTTCCCGCCAACAGGCATGCACTTTACGAGGCCCATGGCTATTCGGCCGCGATCCGATCCGGCGACCTTCTCTTTGTCTCCGGGCAGGTCGGCAGCCGTTCCGATGGGAGCCCCGAACCTGATTTCGGACGTCAGGTCCGATTGGCCTTCGACAACCTCAAGGCAACGCTGGAAGCCGCCGGCTGCTCCTTCGCCGATATCGTCGATGTGACGACGTTTCACACCGATCCCGAAAACCAGTTCGAGACCATCATGGCCGTCAAGAACCAGATCTTCAGCGCTCCGCCCTATCCCAACTGGACGGCGATCGGTGTGAACTGGCTTGCCGGCTTCGACTTCGAGATCAAGGTGATCGCTCGCATTCCCCAAGCGACATAGGCGCTACTGCCGAAGCGGTCCGATGAGCTTCGGGCTGGCGCAGGCGCCCCGCTCCCATGTCGCGGTCGAACTCGCCAGCGGCGCGCTTTCCGGCTATATTACTGGAAATAGCCGAGGACCGCATGGGAAACTCACAGAAGCGCGCCATCCAGAACTATCGGTCACGCCTCGGTAAGCGCGGCTTGGCGCGTTTCGAAGTGCTTGGCCGGAATGCCGACCGCGATTTGATCCGTTCGCTCGCCAAACGGCTCTCGGAGGATACGCCAGAGGCCTTGGAGCTTCGCGCCACCGTGAGCAGATCGGTCGGGGGCCAGCCGCCGAAACCCGGCGGCATCCTTGCCGCATTGCGCCGCTCTCCGCTCGTCGGGGCCGATCTCGATCTGTCTCGCCCCCGTGAAAAGGGCCGCAAGGTCGACCTGTGACGCGCTATCTCCTCGACACCAACATCATCAGCAACGTCGTCAAACCGCGACCGTCGGAATCGCTGATGTCATGGCTGTCGATGCAACGCGACGAGGACCTGTTCATCGCCTCCTTGACCGTTGCAAAAATCCGTCGCGGCATTTTGGAGAAAGCGCGAGGCAAGAAGCGCGATATCCTCGACAATTGGTTCTCAGGCCTGAAGGACCGCAGGCGCTTTTCGCGGGCCGCATCCTGTCCTTCGACGACAAGGCCGGACTCGTCTGGGCCCGACTGATGGCCGAAGGCAAAACGGCGGATAAACCGCGAAGCGCGCTCGACATGATCATCGCCGCCGTCGCCAATACAAACGACTGCGTCGTGGTGACGGACAACGAAAAGGATTTCGCCGGGATCAAGATCCTCAATCCGGTACGCGGATGAGCGTGATGTAGTCGTCGGATGGGTGGAGTGCAGCGATACCCATCAAGTCCGCTCTACAAGCGCGATGGGTTTCGCTGCGCTCTACCCATCCTACGAGCTGAACGACCCAATATCAGTATAATGGATTGCGCTGATACAAGGAGTGGTAGAGCGGAAGCGAAATCCATCAGACACGTCTTTCGGCGCGATGGGTTTCTCTATGCTCTACCCATCCTACGCGCTTATGCCGCCGGGTGGGGCATCATATTCCCCCTACCGAATAGCTCAGGCTCGGGATGAAGGAGATGTTCCACATCCGTTCGATCATCACTTGTGCCGTTTTCAATGCAAGTTGAGTGTCCGTTGCGTTCGGCGAATATTTCGACTTATGGACAATCTTATTCCGAACCCCTCGAACGGCGTCTATGTCTTTGAACAAAGAATTTGGCAGTACATCCCAAAGCTCAAGCAGATTGGAGACCATGCTAATGGTGAAATCGCGGCCAACTAGAAAATCATGCCTCTCACGATTGATCTTCTTTTGGCCATTCTCAAATTCACGATTGAGGCTAGCGAGGTGACGCTCCCACAAGTGGGCAATGCTCCCCTCAGTAATGAACCAAGCAAGAACTAGAGATGTCTCGTAATTTCCAACTTTGTACTCGCCTAACGCCTTCGCGAGGGATGCCAAGTCCTTTTCGGAACCTGGCGAGCTGATGACTGAAGCAAACATAGTCGAGGCATGCTGAATAACCTCAACAGGGACGACTTGCCGCATTAGGATATTTGGTGCGTACTCGACTGGCACTCTATGCTGGCTTGAAAGATACCGGCCCATTTGGAAGACAGATGCGATGCTTTCCGTTGCTATGCTTTCGCCGACGCTCTTACCGTCTTCGTAACGGACGCGGAATGCATCTCGGTTGGTGATCTCATGGAGATTGAAATAGGCAAAGTTGCCGACTCCCAGCGTCGCCGAGTCCAGCAGCAGGTAGAAGGCGTTTAGGAAATCGAGATATTCACCCCACCTTTTTACGATTCCCTCAATCCCACCGGGTTGTTCCTGATCTCCTTCCAGAGCCTCAATGCGGAGCATGATCCGACCGTCCCTGCAAATCTTTATCGTGTAAGAATCCGTCTCATACGAAAAGACTTCCTCTGCCATTTGGTCATGAAACCAGCCTTCGCGTTGCCGGCTTGAGAAGTCGGGTTTACTGCACGCCCAAAACGGCCTTGATGGATAGAAGGCAGTGAATTGGCCTATTGCCACGGAGTGGCACTCCTTGATGATGCTCAGCAGCTATTCAACTGACCCTTGGGTCCGCATATTGATTTGATGCCCAGTTCCACGCCCCGTCCGGCAGAGTGCCGACCTCGCGCTACTCCGCGTCGTCCCGGCCGACAGCCAGCACTTCGCGCCGCCCATTCAAGCGTAGTCGCATTTATAGAATTGGTCCCTGTAGGAAAAACCGCCGCATACATCCCCGTCGCGGTCACCCACTTCGAATGTTTTCCCCTAGACCAACTGGGACGACTTGAGTGATCTTGATCACTCCCACTCAATCGTCCCAGGCGGCTTGCTGGTCACGTCATACACCACCCTATTCACGCCCTTCACCTCGTTGATGATGCGCGTCGCGGTCTCGCCCAGAAACTTCATGTCGAACTGGTAGAAGTCCGCGGTCATGCCGTCGGTGGAGGTGACGGCGCGCAGGCCGACGACGTAGTCGTAGGTGCGGCCGTCGCCCATGACGCCAACGGTCTTGACGGGGAGCAGCACCGCGAAGGCCTGCCAGATCTCGTCGTAGAGGCCGTGCTTCCTGATCTGGTCGATGTAGACGGCGTCCGCCTTGCGCAGGATGTCGAGCTTGTCTTTGGTGATCTCGCCGGGGCAACGGATGGCGAGGCCGGGGCCCGGGAACGGGTGGCGGCCGACGAAGATTTCGGGAAGGCCGAGCTCGCGGCCGAGCTTGCGCACCTCGTCCTTGAACAGCTCGCGCAAGGGCTCGACGAGCTTCATGTTCATGCGCTCGGGCAGGCCGCCGACATTGTGGTGCGACTTGATGGTGACGGACGGTCCGCCGGTGAAGGAGACGCTCTCGATCACGTCGGGGTAGAGCGTGCCCTGTGCGAGGAAATCGGCGCCGCCGATCTTCTTGGCCTCGGCTTCGAACACCTCGATGAAGAGGCGGCCGATGGTCTTGCGCTTCTGTTCGGGGTCGGTGACGCCTTCGAGCTCGCCGAGGAATTGCCTGGAGGCGTCCACGTGCACGAGCGGGATGTTGTAGTGGTGGCGGAACAGATCGACGACCTGCTCGGCCTCGTTGAGGCGCATCAAGCCGTGATCGACGAAGACGCAGGTGAGCTGGTCGCCGATGGCCTCATGAATCAGCACGGCCGCCACGGCCGAATCGACGCCGCCGGACAGGCCGCAGATCACCCTGCCCTTGCCGACCTGCGCGCGGATCTTGGCGATCTCCTCCTCGCGGAAGGCGCGCATGGTCCAGTCGCCGGTGAGGCCGGCGATCCTGCGCACGAAGTTGCGGATCAGTTTCGCGCCGTCGGGCGTGTGCACCACTTCGGGGTGGAACATCAGGCCGTAATATTTGCGCTTCTCGTCCTGGATGATCGCGAAAGGCGCGTTCGGCGATGTGCCGGCGACGGAGAAGCCCGGCGGCATCCTGGTGATGCGGTCGCCATGGCTCATCCAGACCTGGTTCTTGCTGCCTGATGACCAGACGTCCTCGAACAGCTTGCTCTCGGCCTTGACCTCGACGTCGGCGCGGCCGAATTCGCGGTGATGGCCGCCCTCGACCTCGCCGCCGAGCTGCGCGGCCATGGTCATCTGGCCGTAGCAGATGCCCATCACGGGCACGCCGGAGGCGAAGATCAATTGCGGCGCGCGGGGCGAGCCGGCCTCGTGCACCGACTCGGGGCCGCCGGAGAGGATCACCGCCTTCGGCTTCATCTCCTTGAAGGCCTCTTCGGCCTTGTTGAACGGCACGATCTCGCAATAGACGCCGTCCTCGCGCACGCGGCGCGCGATCAGCTGCGTCACCTGGCTGCCGAAGTCGACGATGAGAATCTTGTCGTGCGCCGAGGCCACCGGGGGCGTCGACGCGGAGCGGTCGTTCTGTGCTGCTGTCATGGCCAGCAGATACGCTGGCAGCGGGCGCGCCGCAACCGCGCACGCGGCGCGCCCACATGCTTCTTTGGGCATGGACAAGCGGATATAGGTCAGTATTATTGACCTATTATCGACCCGCTCTGAAAAGGGTCGCTCAGGGAGAATGCCATGTCACAGCATCATCAGCCATCAACGCTTGCCGCGCTCGGCCGGACCTGGGTCGAGGCCTGGAATACTGGCGATCTCGAGCGCGTGCTGGCGCTCTATGACGAGGCGGCCGTGATGACCTCGGACCGCATCCCCGCGATGGGGTTCGACGCCAGCGGCACCGTGCGCGGCAAGGACAGCTTGCGCGCCTATTGGGGCAAGGCGCTGGGGCTGCTGCCGGAGCTGCACTTTTCACTGATCGATCTGTTCGTCAGCCCGGACAGCGTGGTGGTGTTCTACGAGAACGAGCGGGGGAAGAAGATCTGCGAATATCTGCGGGTGAACGATGCCGGGCTGATCGTGCAGGGCTCGGCGAATCATTTGCCCCATTGATCCGTCTGCGCCGCGAGATCAGCCCTTGCGTGCGCCGACCTTTCGTACCTTCGTGTCGGACCACGTCAGCGGCCGGCCGGTTCGCGACGGCAGCACCAGCAGCCCAACCGGCTGGCCTGCCTGGTCCACCAGGTCGGAATGCGCCTCGCCGCGCGCATAGAGATGCGCCTCACCCCATTGGCGCAAACCGACGATGACAGGAAACAAGTCGCGTCCCCGCCTCGTCAGCGCGTATTCCTGATACGCGCTGCCGTCGGCAGCCGGCACCAGTTCGAGCACGTCGAGCTCGACCAGCTTGCGCAGGCGCGTGCTGAGCATGCCCTTGGCAATGCCGAGGTTCTTCTGGAAATCGCCGAACCGGCGCAGCCCGTCGAAAGCATCGCGCACGATCAGGAGCGACCACCAGTCTCCGATCGCATCGAGCGCGCGCGCCACCGGGCAGTCGGCCTCGGAAAAACCTGTCCGCTTCATGCTCCCGCTCCAATCTGGTTCTAAAATAGGACTAGACAGCGCCATGTGCAACTGGTCCTATTATAGGACCAAGAAAGCAGTGCCGGAGATGACGGATGACGAGCAATGACCTCGCTGGAGGCACCCCGAAGACCAGTGCCGGGCCGGCCGGGCACGGGCTTTCTTCCGCGATGGCGCTGCTGCTCGCGCTGGCGTGCGGCCTCAGCGTCGCCAACATCTACTTCGCCCAGCCACTGCTCGACGCGATGGCCCAGGACCTCGGCATCGCTCCCGCAGCGATCGGCATGGTCGTGACCTTCACGCAGATCGGCTACGCGTTCGGCCTGATCCTGATCGTGCCGCTCGGCGACCTCTGGGATCGCCGACGTCTGATCGCCGGCCAGATTGCACTGTCGGCAACCGGACTCGTGGTCGTCGGCACCGCATCGCACGCCGCGGTCCTGCTCGCGGGGCTGACGCTGGTCGGCGTGCTTGCCGTCGTCGTGCAAATCCTCGTCGCCTTTGCCGCAACGCTCGCGACGCCGGACGGCCGGGGCCGCGCCATCGGGACAGTGACCAGCGGCGTCGTCGGTGGAATCCTGCTCGCGCGTTTCGCCTCGGGCGCGCTGGCCGATATCGGCGGCTGGCGCACGGTCTACCTGGTCTCGGCCGGCCTCATGCTCGCCATGGCCGTCCTGCTGTTGCGCGTCCTGCCCCGCGGTCCGCACGCGGCAATGGCCGGCTCCTCGTATCTGTCGCTGTTGCGCTCGACGGCGGCGCTGTTCGCCGAGGAGCCGATCCTGCGCGAGCGCGCCCTGTTTGCGTTCCTGATCTTTGCCGACCTCAACGTGTTCTGGACCTCGATCGTACTGCCGCTTTCGGCGCCCCCCTTCGTGCTGTCGCACACCACGATTGGACTGCTCGGGGTCGCCGGCTTCGCCGGAGCACTCGGCGCGCGCAATGCCGGCCGTCTCGCCGACCTCGGATGGGCCCAACGCACCACCGGACTGTCGCTGATGCTGATGCTCGCCGCCTGGGGCGCGATCGCCTGCCTGCATGTCTCGCTCTGGTTCGTCGTCGCAGGCGTGATCATGCTGGATCTCGGGCTGCAGGCCGTGCATGTGACCAGCCAGAGCCTGATCGTCGCCGCCCGTCCCGACGCAGCGAGCAGGCTGGTCGGCGGCTACATGGTATTCTACTCGATCGGCAGCGCGGCTGGCGGAATCGCGGCGACCATGGTGTACGCGATGATGGGGTGGAGCGGCGTTTGCATGCTGGGTTCCGGCATCAGCGCCGCAGCTCTGCTGGTCTGGGCCATCAATGCGAGCAGGATGCAAGAGGCGGCCGGCTGTGCGCTGACGCCCTCGCCGCCCAGGTAAAGTGCACGACCCGGAAATCGGCATCGGCTAACAAGCGATGCACCGCATCAAGGCAGGATACCCCCATGAAACTCCCCACCTCCCCCTTTACCGTCACCGACTGGAGCCGGATCGAGGCGACCACGCATCCCGGCGAGAGCGGTGCGGCCAGGTGGCGCACGCTCAATATCGGCGATCTCCGGGTGCGGATGGTGGAATATTCGCCGGGCTATCTCGCCGATCATTGGTGCGATCGCGGCCACGTGCTCTACGTGCTGAAGGGCGAGCTCGACTCCGAGCTGCGCGACGGGCGCAAATTCAAGCTCACGGCAGGCATGAGCTACCAGGTCTCGGATTTCGGCGACGCGGCGCACCGGTCCTCGACGGCCACCGGCGCCACGCTCTTCATCGTGGACTGATGCGCCCGGGGCGGTTCATTGCACCGCAAAATAGCAAAGAGGCGCGACATCCCGAGCCACGGGTGGTGCCTTGAAGTAGCCCCAAATTCTCGCTATATTGTGATCATCGATACTTGGCCGAACGACTGGGCCGCTTCGCTTCGTTACAGACGGGCGCGCACGCTTCAGATGACTTCTCCAAAAATCGACTGAACAGGATCAAGGGCGCAGCGACGCGTACCGGTCCGCGTGCGTACCCTCTCTAACAAAGGAAATTCCCATGGCTATGGGCACCGTGAAGTGGTTCAACACCCAAAAGGGTTATGGTTTCATCCAGCCGGACGACGGCCAGAAGGACGTGTTCGTGCACATCAGCGCGGTCGAGCGCGCCGGCCTTTCGACCCTCAACGAGGGCCAGAAGGTCTCGTTCGACATCGTCGCCGACCGCCGCAGCGGCAAGTCCTCGGCTGACAATCTCCGCGTCGGCTAACGCCCACGCATCGTTCTGACCACGGACGTACCGGCAGAACGCTAGAACTAGAAAGCCCCGCGACCGGGATCGGTGCGCGGGGCTTTTGTTTGGGCTCTCGTCCGTCATTCGAGGCGGGATCAGCCACTCTTCCGCAGCACCGAGACGAAAAACCCGTCCGTTCCGGTCCGTCGCGGTGTCATCAGCCAGCCCTCCGGCGACCGGAGCGCGGCCTCGCCAAAAGCTTCCGCCTTGTCCCAGAGCACGCTCGCGGTCTGCTCGGGCGGCACCACGCTGAACTCGGGATGGCGCGCGACGAGCGCCCTCACCTGCTCGCCGTTCTCCTCCGCCAGCACCGAGCAGGTGATGTAGGCGATGCGGCCACCCGGCTTCACCAGCGGCACCGCACGCGCGAGCACCTCGGCCTGGTCGCGCAGGCGGATCTCCAGCGCGCCCGGGCGCATGCGCCATTTGGCATCGGGGTTGCGGCGCCAAGTGCCGGTACCCGTGCAGGGGGCGTCGATCACGACGAGGTCGGCCGAGGCGCGAATGTCCGCCAGCGGATCGGCCTCGCCCTTGGGCGTGCGAACGTCGGCATTGTGGACGCCGGCGCGCGACAACCGCTCATGGATCGGCGCGAGCTGGCGCTTATCGCGATCGGTCGCGATCAGGCGGCCCTTGCCCTGCATCAGGGCGGCGAGCGCCAGCGTCTTGCCGCCGGCGCCGGCGCAGAGATCGATCACCTGCTCGCCGGGCTTTGCCGCGGTAAACTGGGCCGCCAGCTGCGATCCTTCATCCTGCACTTCAATTGCGCCCTTGATGAAATCCTCTTCCGCCTGGATGCCCGGGTTGCGCGCATCGGCCGAAAGCTCGATGCGCAGGCCCGTTGCCGACCACGGCGTCGGTTTCGCATGAAGATGAGCAAGTGCACGCAGCACCTTGTCGCGATTGGACTTTAGCGTGTTGACGCGCAAATCGAGCGGCGCCCGGCTCGCCATCGCGGCGGCTTCCGCAGCACGGTCGCCACCGAAGACCTTTTCGAGGTGCGGATCCAGCCATTCGGGATAGTCGCCGGCCACGGCGGCTGGCGCGTCCTTCAGGGAGCGCGAGGCGAGCGCGGCCTGCTCGGCCTCGGTCAGCGGCGCCGGCGCAAACCGGCTGCCGTCGAACATCGCGGCCATGGTGGCCGTGTCCATCTTGCGCTCGAGGCGGAGCATGCCGATCAGGCGCGCCCGCGCGGTATCGGAATCCATCAGGAACGCGCTCGAGGCGTAGCGGCGCAGCACGTCCCAGACGAGACCGGCGATCGCGGCGCGGTCGCCCGAGCCGGCGAAGCGGTGCGCGGTGCCCCACTCCTTCAGTGCCTTGGCCGCGGGCACGCGGTCCCTCTCGATGGTGTCGATCAGTTCGATGGCTGCGGACAGCCGGGCAGCGGGGGTCATTTAAATCTTTCGGTTTTGCGCATGATCTTCTCGGAAAACCGGGATCCACTTTTCCGGATCATGCGCGCTCAGATCAGCAGCAAGAGCTTCAGCGCGAAGTAGATCCACATCGCCAGCAGCACCAGCACACCGGCAAGCCAGACGGTGGAGCGCCGGCCCATATCGTTCGAGGACACGAAGATCCCGGCATGGGCAAAGCGCGCCACGACGAACACCCAGGACATCAGCACGATGAAGAGATCGGCGCGGCGCAAGGGCAATGCCAGCGCGATCAGGACGTAGAACAGCACCGGCAGCTCGAACTGGTTGCGGTAGCAATTGGCGATTTGTGTGGCGCCCTTCGGCCAGTTCGGCTCGCCCAGCGCAATGTCTCGAATCCTGGTTTCGCCGGAGACCAGCGTCTTGCGGCGCGCGACGACCATGCCGATCAAGAGCGCGAAGGTGAGAGCGACCTGCACGAAGACCGGCAGCAAAACCATTTGAACGGACATCGGAACTTTCCCGAGAGGCGAAATGCCGCCGACCGTCATTAGCCGCGACTTCTGCCGCTGACAATGAACGACTTGAACCGGCGTTCCCGGCCTTGCGACCAACCACCGACAGCTAAAGCGATTTCGGCCCCTTGGGCCCGCAGCAAGATAGCGCCATGACGACCTGGTCCAGCCTCTTCACCGAATCCGCCGACGGCAGGCTCGGCATCCTGATGTCGGCGCTGTCAGGTATCGCGATGGCGCTCGCGGCCGCGCTGGCGATGACGGTGTACCTCCGCTCGAGCTATCGGATGATCTACGTGACTTGGCGCGACGCGGCCCGGTACGGCCTTGCTGCCTTCGCCGCGCTCGCCCTGTTCGCCTTTGCCGCCTACGACATGCGCCATGCTGCGCTTGCCTATCTCGGCCTCAATCCGTCCAAGCCCGCCGTCGCTTTCGAGATCCGCATGCCCCGGGAGATGCCGACGGCGGTGACGGCCGACACCCAGATCGAGCTGCATACCGACCGCAACCAGACGCTGGCTCTGGTCGAGGGGCTGCACGACCTCTCGGACGGGCGGGCGGTGCTGCGCGGCGCAGTCGCGCTCAACCATCGCACCGCGGACCGCGTTCTGGTCGTGAACCTGCCCGGCAAGGGCACCTTCGAGTTCCGCCTCCGCCTGCCGGCCGAGCCGCATCGCTCCGAGCAGTTCGGCCCCTGGCATCTCGCCGACCGCATCGCCTCGCCGCTCGCCGGCCCCGTCGCCCCGCAGGACGGCTACACGATCCGCTACCGCGTGCTTTAAACTTTGTTCGTTGCGATCCATGCCCGCGCCGTCATCGTTCCGACGCGCGACGACGGGTAGGATGATCGCATGCCCGAATTTCGCCTGACCCAGATTTCCGACACCCATCTCGGCCGGCGCTTTCCCGGCCTGATCGCCAACTTCCACCGCATCAGCGAGCACATCGACGCCGACAGGCCCGATCTCGTCGTCAACACCGGCGACGTCTCGTTCGACGGGCCGGCCGGCCGCGACGACGCCGAATTCGCGAAGGGCCTGCACGACGCCCTGCCCGTCGCCTGCCGCTACCTGCCCGGCAATCACGACATCGGCGACAATCCGACCGCGATCGGGCCGGCGCCGAAGCCGCCCGTCAGCCCGGCTCACCGGCGGCAATTTTGCGACATCATCGGCGAAGACCATTGGTCGTTCGACGCCGCAGGCTGGCGCTTCATCGGCCTCAACTCGCTGGTGATGAATTCGGGGCTCGGCTTCGAGGCCGAGCAGTTCGACTGGCTCGCCTCCGAGCTATCGCGCACGAACGGCAGGCCGGTCGCGCTGTTCCTGCACAAGCCGCTGTTTCTCAACCTGCCCGACGACCCCGAGACGCCGGAGACCTCGATCCGCTATGTGCCGCAGCCGGCACGGGCGCGGCTGATCGAGATGTTCGGGAATGTCGACCTGCGTCTCATCGCCAGCGGTCACGTACACCAGCGGCGCGACTTCACCTGGCGCCGCACCCGCCACGTCTGGGCGCCGTCGGCCGGTTTCGTCATCAATGATCAGCGCCAGGACCGGATCGCGATCAAGGAAGTCGGGCTCGTCGAATACCGCTTCCAGCCCGACAGTCTCGAGGTTCGTCACGTCCGCGCGGCGGGCCAGGTGGACGTCGACATCGAGGAGCTGCTCGTCCAGATGGGCGGCGAGCACTGAATCAGCTCGCCATCGGTTCTCAGGCGACGCTCTTGAGATCCTGCTGGATCGCGGCGAGCAGGGATTGCAGCGCTTCACTGTTCACTGGTTTGGCCGCCGGATCATTGGCAGGCGGATGCCCTGGAGTTTGCGCAACCATGACCGGACGCCTCGGGAATGGCGGCGGCACCGGCATCGCGGCCTGCGTGAAATCGCCCTCTTCGTCGACGTGGACGAACTTGCCATGGATGACGTCGTCGCGACGGCCCATGACGAACATGGTCGCCCAATAGCCGGCGGCCAGCACAATGACGCACAAAATACCAATCTCTAACATCGCAGCACCTAAAATATCTGCGATGATTCAATGCCTTCGCCGGCCCGTCAATCAACCGGCGCACACACCTGCGGCTTTTGCCAGCAGGTGTGGCCGATCGGTAACTCTTTCTTAACCATTCCCGCCCCCCTGCGGGGCCCGGAAGCGGCGGCTCAGGCCTTGTCCGGCCCGACCCGCACCAGCTGCTTGCCGAAATTGGCGCCCTTCAGGAGCCCCATGAAGGCGCCGGGCGCGCTCTCCAGGCCCTCGGTGACGAATTCCTTGTACTTGACCTTGCCGTCGCGAACCCAGGCGGACATGTCCCGCAGGAAGTCGCCATGGCGTGCGGCGAAGTCGGAAACGATGAAGCCGCGGAAGGTCAGCCGCTTGGTGAGGATGTTGCGCATCATCGCGCCGGCCCATTTCGGCGGCTTGGCCTCGGTGTCGTTGTAATGGGCGATCAGGCCGCAGACCGGCACGCGCGCGAACGGATTGAGCAGCGGGAACACAGCCTCGAACACGGCGCCGCCGACATTCTCGAAATAGACGTCGATCCCCTTGGGGCAGGCCTCCTTGAGCCTGGCGGCGAGATCGGGATCGCGGTGATCGATACAGGCATCGAAGCCGAGCTCCTTGACCACGTAGTCGCACTTGTCCTTGCCGCCGGCGATGCCGACCGCGCGTGCGCCCTTGATCCTGGCGATCTGGCCGACGGCCGAGCCGACCGCGCCGGAAGCGCCGGCAACGACGACGGTCTCGCCGGGTTGCGGCTTGCCGATGTCGAGCAGGCCCGTGTAGGCCGTCATCCCCGGCATGCCGAGCACGCCGATCGAGGTCGAGATCGGCCCGAGCTTGGGATCGACCTTGTTCAGGCCCTTGCCGTTCGAGATCGCATGCGTCTGCCAGCCGGAGCGGATGCGCACGATGTCGCCGACCGCGAAATCGGGATTGTTGGAGGCCGCGACCTCGCTGACCGCCTCGCCTTCCATCACCCCGCCGATCGGCACCGGTGCAGCGTAGGACGGTCCCTCGCTCATGCGCCCGCGCATGTAGGGATCGAGCGACAGCCAGATCGTGCGCAGCAGGACTTCACCCTGTCCGGGTGTCGGAACTGCAAATTCCTCCAGGCGAAAATCGGACGGCTTGGGTTCGCCGGCGGGGCGTGCGGCGAGAACGATGCGTTTGCCTTGGGACATGACTTCCTCCGGAGTTTCGTCGGCGCGAGCGAAGCGGAGGGAGAGAAGCGCGTCAATACAAAAGCGGTGGACCGGTTATGCGGAGACGTACACAGCACTCGTGTCCCGGACGCGCTGCAACGTGAAACGTTGCTGCGCAGAGCCGGGACCCAGAGCGCAACACGGCAGGACGCGGAGGCATGGGCCCCGGCTCTGCAGCGCACCACCGAAGAGGTGCTGCGCTGCGTCCGGGGCACGAGGCCGGCGGCTAACCCCCGCCCGGATAATTCGGGCTCTCGCGCGTGATCGTCACGTCGTGGACGTGGCTTTCGCGCAGGCCGGCGCCGGTGATGCGGACGAACTGGGCCTTCTCGTGCAGCTCCTTCATGTCGCGTGCGCCGACATAGCCCATCGCGGCGCGCAGGCCGCCGGCGAGCTGGTGCATGACGTGGCCGACCGCACCCTTGTAGGGCACCTGGCCCTCGATGCCTTCAGGCACGAGCTTGAGCGTGTCCTTGATATCCTGCTGGAAATAGCGGTCGGCCGATCCGCGCGCCATCGCGCCGACCGAGCCCATGCCGCGATAGGCCTTGTAGGAGCGGCCCTGCCACAAGAACACTTCGCCGGGCGTCTCGTCGGTGCCGGCGAGCAGCGAGCCTACCATCGCGATGTCGGCACCGGCGGCAAGCGCTTTCGCAAGGTCGCCGGAGTATTTGATGCCGCCGTCGGCGATGACCGGGATGTCGGACTTCTTCGCCGCTTCAACCGCATCCATGATCGCGGTGAGCTGGGGAACGCCGACGCCGGCGACGATGCGGGTGGTGCAGATCGAGCCCGGGCCGATGCCGACCTTGATACAATCCGCGCCCGCGTCGATCAGCGCCTGCGCGCCTTCGGTGGTGGCGACGTTGCCGGCGACCACCTGCACCGAGTTGGACAGACGCTTGATGCGGTTCACCGCGTGCAGCACGTGACGGGAATGGCCATGCGCGGTGTCGACGACGACGAGGTCGACGCCGGCATCGATCAGGCGCTCGGTACGCTCGAAGCCGGTATCGCCGACGGTGGTGGCCGCGGCGACGCGCAGGCGCCCTTGCGCGTCCTTGCAGGCGAGCGGATGGGCGACCGCCTTCTCCATGTCCTTCACGGTGATGAGACCGACGCAGCGATATTGCTCGTCGACGACGAGCAGCTTCTCGATACGGTGCTGGTGCAGCATCCGCCGCGCCTCGTCCTGGCTGACATTCTCACGGACCGTGACGAGGTTTTCGTGCGTCATCAGCTCGGAGATTTTTTGCTGGCGATTGGTCGCAAACCGCACGTCACGGTTGGTGAGAATGCCGACCAGCTTGCCGGGCGTGGACTTGCCCGCGCCGGTGACGACGGGAATGCCGGAGATGCCGTGATCGCTCATCAGCTTCAGCGCATCGTCGAGCGTGGCCTCGGGGCTGATGGTGAGCGGGTTTACCACCATGCCGGACTCGTAGCGCTTGACCTGCCGCACCTGGGCGGCCTGCCCTTCGGGATCGAAATTGCGGTGGATGACGCCGAGGCCGCCGGCCTGCGCCATGGCGATCGCCATGCGGGCCTCGGTGACCGTGTCCATGGCGGAGGCCATGATCGGAATATTGAGCGGAATGGCGCGGGTGACGCGGGAACGGATGTCGACCTCGCCCGGCATGACGTCGGACAGGCCCGGCTTCAACAGCACGTCGTCGAACGTAAGGGCTTCGCGGATGCCTTGAAGTTGCACCGTGGCCATCTGCCAACTCCTTCCTGCGGCCCTGCCGCAAATGCTTATGGATGAGCGCCGCCCTCGGCGTACCTTGCGGCATCGCCGGAGAATCGGAGCCCATCGGTGGGGTTGACGCGGGTCGATAGCACGGCCGCGTGACGAATCAAAGCAATTCGGGCCGCCGGCCAGCCATGCACAGGCTTTTTACGTAAATTCGGCGGAATAGCCCGTGCGCGCGGCCCACCCGCTGCCAATCCGGGGCGCGACGAAGTCGCGAACCCGGAAATCCATCCCACAGCGGTCCCCCGGCCCAATGGATTCTCGGGTACGCCATTGCGCACCACAGCTCGCGCCAGGCCGCGCGCCCCGGAAGGACGGAGACGGAGGGTCACACCGTTGTTACGCGGGATTTAGGTGCCATGCGTCGATCCGCAATGGTCTCCGCCGGGTGGCGATGATAAGCCGCAACTCCGTCCTGTCTCCCGATTTCATTACCAATCCGTCATGGTCGACAAGCAACGCGTCATTCCGCTGATCGTGGCCACTGCTCTCTTCATGGAGAACATGGACTCGACGGTGATCGCCACCTCGCTGCCGGCGATCGCGGCCGACATCGGCACCAGCCCGCTGACGCTGAAGCTTGCGATCACCTCCTATCTGCTGTCGCTGGCGGTGTTCATTCCGGCGAGCGGCTGGACCGCCGACCGGTTCGGCGCGCGCATGGTGTTCGCCATCGCGGTCGGGGTGTTCATGGTCGGCTCGGTCGGCTGCGCGCTCTCGACCTCGGTCACCGACTTCGTCTTCGCGCGCATCCTGCAAGGCATGGGCGGCGCGATGATGACGCCGGTCGGACGCCTCGTCCTGCTGCGCTCGGTCGACAAGAGTGCGCTGGTCAATGCCATGGCCTGGGTGACGGTTCCTGCCCTCATAGGCCCCGTGATCGGCCCGCCGCTCGGCGGCTTCATCACCACCTACGCGTCCTGGCACTGGATATTCCTGATCAACATCCCGATCGGGCTGCTCGGCATCTTCATGGCCCTGCGCTTCATCGATCCGATCAAGAGCGAGGAACGCGAGCCGTTCGATCTCTACGGCATGGTGCTCGCGGGCATCGGGCTCGCAGGCATCGCCTTCGGCCTGTCGGTTGCCGGCCTCAATCTGCTGCCGTGGAGCACCGTTGCCGCGCTGATCGCGGGCGGTGCGATCTCGATGACGCTCTACGTCATCCATGCCCGGCGCACGGGATCGCCGGTGCTGGATTTCTCGCTTCTGAAGCTGCCGACGCTGCGCGCGGCCGTGTTCGGCGGCTTCCTGTTTCGCCTCGGCATCGGCGCGCTGCCGTTCCTGCTGCCGCTCTTGATGCAGATCGGCTTCGGGCTGACGCCGTTCCATTCCGGCCTCGTCACCTTCGCCTCCTCGCTCGGCGCGATGGGCATGAAGACGCTGGCCGCCCGCATCATCCGCACCTTCGGCTTCCGCAATCTGATGACGGTGAACGCGATCGTCAGCGCGTTCTTCCTCGGCGTCTGCGCGCTGTTCACGGTGTCGACGCCGCTGCTGATCATCATGGTCATCCTGGTGGTCGGCGGCTTCTTCCGCTCGCTGGAGTTCACCGCGATCAACACGGTCGCCTATGCCGAGGTCGAGACCGCGCAGATGAGCCGTGCCACCACCCTCGTCAGCGTCAACCAGCAGCTCGCGGTCTCGGCCGGCGTCGCCGTCGGCGCGGCCTGCGTCGAGACGACGATGTGGTTCAACCATGTCAGCGAGATCGACGCCACCGTGTTCGCGCCGGCCTTCATCGTGGTGGCGCTGACCTCGGCGGCATCGAGCTGGTTCTTCTGGCAGATGCCCGCCGACGCCGGCAACGAGATCTCCGGTCGCAAGGCGGCGGAGATCGCGAGCCGCAAGGGCGCCGGCAAAGGCGCGGCGAAGGCTGCCGTCAAGGCGGCGTCCGAGGACACGCAGGACGTTCGGGACCAGCGGCTGGGGTAGTTTCTCGCTCGTCATTGCGAGCGCAGCGAAGCAATCCAGAATGCCTCCGCGGCAACAGCCTGGATTGCTTCGTCGCTACGCTCCTCGCAATGACGGATGATGTGGCTACTGCTGTGTCCCGCCGCGAAATCCCGTCGCCAGCACGTAGCGCTCCGAGGAATCCTGCCGGCTCGCGGCCGGCTTCACGTGGCGCACCGTCGCAAAGTCGCGCTTGAGCTGGGCCAGAAGCTCGGCATCGGCGCCGCTCTGGAACGTCTTTGCGAGGAACGTGCCGCCGGGCTTGAGCACGTCACAGGCAAACGCAGCGGCCGTCTCGACCAGGCCGACGATGCGGAGCTGGTCGGTCTTGCGGTGTCCGGTGGTGTTGGCGGCCATGTCGGACATCACGACGTCCGCCTTGCCGCCGAGCATCGCGGTGAGCTTTTCCGGCGCGTCATTGTCCATGAAGTCGAGCTGCGCGAAATCGACGCCGGGGATCTCGGGCATCTCCAGCAGGTCGATCGCGACGACCCTGCCCTTGCCTTCCGCGGAGCCGACGCGCTTGGCGGCGATCTGGCTCCAGCCGCCGGGCGCGGCGCCGAGGTCGACCACGGCCATGCCGGGCTTCAACAGCCGATACTTGTCATCGATCTCCAAGAGCTTGAACGCCGCGCGCGAGCGATAACCTGCCGCCTTGGCTTTCGCGACATAGGGATCGTTGAGCTGCCGCTCCAGCCAGAGCTTGGACGACAATTTGCGCTTGCCGCCGGTCTTGACCTGGACGTGCAAGCGGCCGGTGGTGTCTTTCGCCATCTCACCAGCTCCTGAGCGCGCCGTCCTCGCGCATCATCTCGACCAGCATGCCCTCGCGCAGGCCCCGGTCGGCGACGCGCAGGCGCGGCAGCGGAAAGGCGCGGCGGATGGCATCGAGGATGGCGCAGCCGGCCAGCACGAGATCGGCGCGCTCGACGCTGATGCAGCTGTTGTTCGCGCGCTCCTCGTAGCTCATGCCGAGCAGCCTGCCGATGGTCGCGGTGAGGTCCCCATCATTCATCCAGATGCTGTCGATACGGCGGCGGTCGTAGCGCGGCAGGTTGAGATGGATGCCGGCGAGCGTCGTCACCGTGCCGGACGTGCCGAGCAGGTGCATGTCGGTGAGATCGCGGCCGTGCTCCTCCGCGAACGGGGCGACATGGTTTGCGACCTCGCGCTCCATCGCGGCATAGACCCCGGGCGTCACGTCGCGGCCGCCGAACTGCTCGGCGAGCGTGACCACACCGTACGGGATCGACATCCAGGCCTTGATGCGCGGCTGCGGATTTGCGGGATCGCGCTCGATCCGCACCAGCTCGGTCGAACCGCCGCCGATGTCGAACAGGATCGCGCCGCGTCCTCTGGGGTCGACCAGCGGCGAGCAGCCGAGCACGGCGAGCGAGGCCTCGGTCTCGCGGTCGATCACCTCGAGCTCGATCCCGGTCTCGGCCGCGACGCGGCTGCGGAAACCTTCCGCGTTCGAGGCGGCTCGGCAGGCTTCGGTCGCGATCAACCGCAGCCGCCGCGCCTTCCTCAGATTGATCTTGTCGCGGCAAATGCTGAGCGCCGCAATGGCGCGCTCGATCGCGGCCTCGCTGATGCACCCGGTCGCGGAGACGCCCTCGCCGAGGCGGATGATGCGTGAGAAGGAATCGACCACGCGAAAGCCGTCGTGGGTCGGACAGGCGATCAGCAGCCTGCAATTGTTGGTGCCGAGGTCCAGCGCCGCATAGACGCCGGTTCCCGGCGCTTGCGCGCCAATGGCCGGATCGGCGGCCAACGCCACCGCCGTCATCGACCCCTCCAGCTCGCCGTGCGGCCCATGTTGGCTTACATGGCCGTCGCGGAGCCGCGTGTGGTCATTCATACAAACTGTCTTTCCGCGGCCGGTCGGGCCGGTCTGGAATTGATTTTTCGCCTGAAACATTAGCAGCGCGGCAGGCCTGCGCAACAACGCATCACATGGGACCATGCCCATTCGTGCGTTGTCGTGAACAGGGTGGTGGGTTATCTGAGGAAAGTCCGGTCCCCCGCTGCCGCGAAAATGCGCAAATGCCGGCTTTTCAGGTCAATTCCATGCAAGAACACACCAAATCGTCCACGCTCGAGAACGCTATTGCACTGCAAAAATATGGCGTCGGGCAACCGGTCCGCCGCAAGGAGGACGACACGCTGGTGCGCGGCAAGGGCCGCTACACCGACGATTTCAACCTGCCCGGCCAGGCCTATGCCGTGATCGTCCGCTCCACCCATGCCCATGGCATCATCCGCGGCATCAACAGCGAGGCTGCCAAGGCGATGCCGGGCGTGCTGGGGGTGTGGACCGGCAAGGATCTCGATGCCGCCGGTTATGGCCCCTTCACCTGCGGCCTGCCGCTGAAGAGCCGTGACGGCTCGCCCCTGCTCCAGACCAACCGCCAGCCGCTCGCGACCGACAAGGTCCGCTTCGTCGGCGATCCCGTCGCCTTCGTGGTGGCGGAGACGCTGGCGCAGGCGCGCGACGCCGCCGAGGCGGTCGAGCTCGACATCGAGCCGCTGCCCGCGGTGACCGATCCCGAGGAAGCCGCCAAGCCCGGCGCGCCGCAGCTTTACGACCACATCCCTGATAACGTCGCGCTCGACTACCACTATGGCGACATGGACAAGGTCAACGCGGCCTTTGCCAGCGCCGCCCATGTCACAAAGCTCGACATCGAGAACACCCGCGTCGCCGTGGTCTCGATGGAGCCGCGTGTCGGCCTTGCCTCCTACGACAAGAAGACCGAGCGCTACACGCTTCAGGTGCCGACGCAGGGTGTCGCCGGCAACCGCGCCAATCTCGCCAAGAACCTCAACGTGCCGAATGACAAGGTGCGCATCCTGACCGCCAATGTCGGCGGTTCCTTCGGCATGAAGAACATCAACTATCCCGAATACATGTGCATCCTGTATGCGGCCAAGGCGCTGGGACGTCCGGTGAAGTGGCTCGACGAGCGCTCCACCAGCTTCCTCTCCGACAGCCACGGCCGCGCGCAGAAGATCCATGCCGAGCTCGCGCTCGACGCCGAGGGGCATTTCCTCGCGGCAAAGCTGTCCGGCTACGGCAATCTCGGCGCCTACATCACCGGCGTCGCGCCGGGGCCGCTCTCGCTCAACACCGGCAAGAATTTCTCCAGCGTCTATCGCACGCCGCTGATGGCGGTCGACATCAAGACGGTGCTGACCAACACCACGTTGATGGGCGCCTATCGCGGCGCCGGCCGGCCCGAGGCGAACTACTACATGGAGCGGCTGATCGACCGCGCCGCCGACGAGATGGGCATCAACCGGCTGGCCTTGCGCAGGCGCAACTTCATCAAGCCGAACCAGATTCCGTTCCCGGCCTCCTCCGGCGTCACCTATGACAGCGGCGACTTCCAGTCCGTGTTCAACAAGGCGCTCGAGATTTCCGACCACGAGAATTTCGCCAAGCGCAAGAAGGAGAGCAAGAAGGCCGGCAAGCTGCGCGGCATCGCGATCGGCTCCTATCTCGAGGTCACCGCGCCGCCGAGCCCCGAGCTCGGCAAGATCGTGTTCGATCCCGACGGCACCGTGCAGCTCATCACCGGCACGCTCGACTACGGGCAGGGTCATGCGACGCCGTTCGCGCAGGTGCTGTGCCAGCAGCTGGGCGTCCCCTTCGACAGCATCAAGCTGGTGCAGGGCGACAGCGACATCGTCCACACCGGCAACGGCACCGGCGGCTCGCGCTCGATCACCGCGAGCGGCCAGGCCATCGTGGGAGCCGCAAAGCTCGTCATCGAGAAGGGCAAGCGCGCGGCGGCGCACATGCTGGAAGCGTCCGAAGCCGACATCGAATTCGCAGATGGCAGCTTTACGATCGCCGGCACCGATCGCAGCATCGACATCATGGAGCTCGCCAAGAAGCTGCACGAGGGCAAGGTGCCGGAGGGGGTGCCCGACTCGCTCGACGTCGATCACACCAGCGAACCGGTCGCCTCGGCGTTCCCGAACGGCTGCCACGTCGCCGAGGTCGAGATCGATCCGGAGACCGGCGTGGTGCAGATCGTGCGCTATAGCGCGGTGAACGATTTCGGCACGGTGATCAACCCGATGCTGGTCGCGGGCCAGCTCCATGGCGGCGTCGTCCAGGGCATCGGCCAGGCGCTGATGGAGCACGTCCGCTACGACGAGAGCGGCCAGCCGATCACGGGCTCGCTGATGGACTACGCCCTGCCCCGCGCCGAGGACGTACCGAACATGGCGGTCGGCGACCACCCGGTGCCGGCCACGACCAATCCGCTCGGCAGCAAGGGCTGCGGCGAAGCCGGCTGCGCCGGCAGCCTGTCGACGGTGGTGAACGCGGTGATCGATGCTCTCTCCGAGTACGGCATCAAGCACATCGACATGCCGCTGACCCCGGAGCGCGTGTGGCGCGCGATCCAGGAGGCGAAGGCCAGGGCGGCGTAAGGCGTAGGAGCTCTCTCCGCCGTCATGGCCGGGCTTGACCCGGCCATCCACGCCTTGACGCACAAAGAACGTGGATGCCCGGGACAAGCCCGGGCATGACGATGTGGTGACGGCGTGCGGCTTCCCTCCTACGCCGCTGCCTGCTCGCGCGGCTGGTAGATCGCTATGTGCTGGCAGTGCGCCAGCGGCGTCGTGCCGTTGGCGACCACCAGCGCGTCGAGCTCGACGAAGCGATGGCCTTTCTTCTCGTAATTGGCGGTGACCTTCGCCCGTGCGGTGATCTCGTCGCCGGCGCGTGCGGCCGACAGCAGCTGCATGCGGCTGCCGACGTGAATCCAGGGCCCCAGAATGGTGTTGTCGACGAGGACGCGGTTCATGACACGCTGGATCAGGCCGGGATGGCCGAGCCCCTCGCGCGCGAAGATCGGATCCTTCTCCCTGATGTCGGCGAGATAATCCGTTGCGTCCTGTCCGGCCCAGCGGCGCGGCGCCGTGCCGAGCCATTTGCCCGTCTCGAACGTCGCCGGGCTGACCGGCTTTCGCTCGGCGACCGCGGGGACCTCGACATAGTCGCTCAATGACACGGCAGGCGCCTTCGCCGGCAGCGAAGCCGTCCCCGTGGCGCAAAGCTCGGTGCGGCTGAACACCTCGATCGTGAGCAGGTCGTTGTGCTCGGTGGCATCGACGTCGGCGGTCTCGCCGTCATAGACCGGCTTGATGAAGCGGGCCTCGACCAGCCCGCCCGACAGAAAATCCCGCCCCCAGCGCGCGATCGGCACGTGCATCATGTAGGCAAACACATCGACGCCGGGGACCAGTCCGCCGGAAAAGCCGAAGCGGCGTGCCACCGTGTCGTCATGCATCTTGTTTTCGGACTGCCTGGCGGTGTTGTAGGCCTCGACGCGGTAGGTTTCGAGCCGGTTCGGCATGGGGCATCTTCCCTGTTTTCTTGTTGTTCAGGAGCGATCGTAGGGCCTGAGGAACCGGGGTCAATCCCCTCGCCTTTAGGGCTCGAATGGGGTACCACGCGGCGAATGACTGACACCCCCACCCGCATCTATGTCGACGCCGACGCCTGTCCGGTGAAGGACGAGATCTACCGTGTCGCGCTCCGACACGGCGTGCCCGTGAGCGTCGTTGCCGGCAATTTCATTCGCGTGCCGCAGGACCCCTTGATCGAGCGGATCGCCGCAGGTGCCGGCATGGACGCAGCGGACGACTGGATCGCGGAGCGCGCCAGGCCCGGCGACGTCGTCGTGACGTCGGACATTCCGCTGGCGAGCCGCTGCGTGAAGGCGGGCGCCGACGTGATCGCGCCGAACGGCAAGCCGTTCACCGAAGAATCGATCGGGATGACGCTGGCGGTGCGCAATCTCATGACGGATCTGCGCTCGGCCGGCGAAGTCACGGGCGGGCCGCGATCGTTCGCGCCGCGCGACCGCTCCGCCTTCCTCTCGGCGCTCGACCAGACGCTGCGCCGGATCCAGCGCCGCCGCGCTGATGCGGCCGCCACCAGTCGGGGCTGATCATGGCGCCCCCGCTGATCCAATTGAAGGACATCAGGCTGACCTTTGGCGGCACGCCGCTCCTGAGCGGCGTCGAGCTCAATGTCGCGCCGGGTGAACGCGTCTGCCTGATCGGCCGCAACGGCTCCGGCAAGTCGACACTGCTCAGGATCGCCGCCGGCCTGGTCGAGCCAGATTCCGGCACGCGTTTCGTGCAGCCGGGCGCGACCGTGCGCTACCTGCCGCAGGAGCCTGACTTCGGGGACCACAGGACCACGCTCGCCTATGTCGAGGCGGGGCTTGCGCCCGGCGACGACCAGCACCAGGCGCGTTACCTCCTGGAGCAGCTCGGCCTCACCGGCGAGGAGAACCCGCACGATCTCTCCGGCGGCGAGGCCCGTCGCGCGGCGCTCGCCTGCGTGCTGGCACCCTCGCCGGACATATTGCTGCTGGACGAGCCGACCAACCATCTCGATCTCTCCACCATCGAATGGCTGGAACAGGAGCTCGACAGCCGCCGCGGCGCGCTGGTGATCATCAGCCATGACCGCCGCTTCCTCACCAATCTGTCGCGCTCCACCGCCTGGCTCGACCGCGGCAGGATCAAGCAGATCGACCGCGGCTTTGCCTCGTTCGAGACCTGGCGCGACGAGGTGCTCGCGGAAGAAGAGCGCGACCAGCACAAGCTCGACCGCAAGATCGTCGACGAGGAGCACTGGCTGCGCCACGGCGTCTCCGGCCGGCGCAAGCGCAACGTCAAACGGCTCGCCAATCTGCATGCGCTGCGCGACCAGCGCCGCAACTATCGCGGCACCGCCGGCAGCGCCAATCTCGCGGCCGCTGAAGCCGAGCAATCCGGCAAGCTGGTGATCGAGGCGAAGGGCATCACCAAGGCCTATGGCGAGCGCAAGATCGTCGAGAATTTTTCGACCCGCATCCAGCGCGGCGACCGGCTCGGCATTATCGGCCCGAACGGGGCCGGCAAGACCACACTGGTCAACCTGCTCACCGGCGGCATGCAGCCGGATTCCGGCACGGTACGGTTAGGTGCCAATCTGGAGATGGCGACGCTCGACCAGCACCGCGAAAGCCTCGATCCCAAGTCGACGCTGGCGGAAGCGCTGACCGGTGGCCGCGGCGACCAGATCATGGTGGGCGGCAAGCCGAAGCATGTCGTCGGCTACATGAAGGACTTCCTGTTCGCGCAGGAGCAGCGCGGCACGCCGCTCGAAGTGCTCTCCGGCGGCGAGCGCGGCCGCTTGATGCTGGCGCGCGCGCTGGCAAAGCCGTCGAACCTCCTGGTGCTGGACGAGCCGACCAACGATCTCGATCTCGAGACGCTCGACGTGCTCGAGGAGATGCTCGGCGACTACGAGGGCACGGTGATCCTGATCAGCCACGACCGCGATTTTCTCGACCGCGTCGTCACCTCCGTGATCGCGCCCGAAGGCAACGGCAAGTGGATCGAATATGCCGGCGGCTACAGCGACATGCTGGCGCAACGCGGCGCCGACCTGAAGCGCGAGACGGCGAAGGCGCAGGCCCCGGCGGAGAAGAAAGAGGAGCGCTCCGCTGCCCCGGCGGCGGCGCCGAAACGGAAGCTGAGCTTCAACGAGAAGCACGCGCTGGAAACGCTGCCGAAGAAGATGGAGACGTTGCAGGCAGACATTGCAAAATTGCAGCGCGTCCTCGACGATCCCAATCTCTATACCAGGGATCGCAAGAAATTCGACGACACCTCCGCCGCGATCGCCAAGGCGCATGAAGAATTGTCCGCTGCCGAAGAGCGCTGGCTCGAACTCGAAATGCTCCGCGAAGAGATAGAACAGGCTTGAACCGTAGGATGGGTAGAGCGCAGCGAAACCCATCCTACAGGACCGAACATAGAGACATCCCATGACCACATCCCTCGCCGCCAAGATCGCCCGCGAATACGGCACGCCCTGCGCCGTCATCGACATGGACCGGGTCGAGCGCAACATCGCGCGGATCCAGAAGGCCTGCGACGACGCCGGCGTCGCCAACCGCCCGCACATCAAGACGCACAAGAACCCGACCATCGCCAGGATGCAGGTCGCGGCCGGTGCCAAGGGCATCACCTGCCAGAAGCTGGGCGAAGCCGAGATCATGGCCAATGCCGGCATCGACGACATCCTGATCAGCTACAACCTGCTCGGCGAAGAAAAGATGGCGCGCCTCGGCGCGCTGCAGGCGAAGGCGAACATGACGGTGGCCGCCGATAATTCGACCGTCGTCGCCGGGTTGCCCAAGGCAGCCGCATCATCCGGCCGTCCGCTTTCGGTCGTCGTCGAATGCGACACCGGCCGCAAGCGTGCGGGTGTCGAGACGCCGGCCGAGGCGATTGCGCTGGCGCGTGAGATCGCAGCCTCCAAGGGACTCGAGTTCGCCGGCTTCATGCTGTACCCGACCGAGACCGGCTGGGCGGACGCGCAGAAATTCTATGACGAGGCGCTGGCCGGCGTGCGGGCGCACGGGCTCGATGCCAAGATCGTTTCGACCGGCGGCACGCCGAATCTCGTCAATCTCGGCAAGCTCAAGGGCGGCACCGAGCATCGCTTCGGCACCTATATCTATAATGACCGCATGCAGGTTGCCGCAGGCTCGGCGACCTGGGACGATTGCGCGCTCCACATCTATTCGACGGTCGTGAGTCGCGCCGCGCCCGAGCGCGGCATCCTCGATGCCGGCTCGAAGACGCTGACGTCAGATACCGGCGGCCTCGACGGCCACGGCCTGATCCTGGAGCATCCCGAGGCCAAGATCGCGAAATTCGCCGAGGAGCACGGCTTCCTCGACCTCTCCCGCAGCAACACGCGGCCGAAGGTCGGCGACGTCGTCCGCATCGTGCCGAACCATGTCTGCGTCGTCGTCAACATGATGGACGAAGTGGTGATGGTGCGCGGCGAGGAGATCATCGGCACGCTGCCAGTCGCGGCGCGGGGGAAGCTGCGGTAGGGCCTGCGTCGCTGGCATCGGAACGCCCGCGCATCCTTCGAGGCTCCCGGCGCGCTGCTTTGCATCGCGCCACTCGCACCTCCAGCGACAACGGCTTCGCCGTTGCGCGGGGATGACGCTCTCTCTAGACTAAGCCAGCGCAAGCTGACTCTCTTTCGTAGCCGTCACCCTGAGGTGGCCGCTTCTTCAGCGGCCCTCGAAGGGCGGCGGCGTTCTACGAACGCTTCAGCCATTCCAGCACGCCCCTGCCCGCAGCAAGCCCCGTCGCGAACGAGGCCTGCAGCAGGTAGCCGCCGGTCGGCGCTTCCCAGTCCAGCATCTCGCCGGCGGCGAACACGCCCGGCAACTTGCGCAGCATGAAGCGGTCGTCCAGCTCGTCGAAGGTGATCCCGCCCGCGGTCGAGATCGCGCGCTCGATCGGGGCGACGCCTGTGAGCTGAACCGGAATGGCATTGATCAGCTGCGCAAGCTCCGCCGGCGCGAACGAGGCCAGCGTTCGGCCGGACGCAATGGCGGCCTCCTGCATCAGGCCGATTCCGACGGGCGACAATTGCGCGGCCTTGCGCAAAAAATTCGCCAGCGATTGCTTGCCGCGCGTGCCCGATAGCCGCGTCGTCAGCGCGGCGGCATCGAGGTCGGGCCGCAATGCGATCATCAACGTCGCCTGACCAAGACCCAGCACCGCCTCCCGCAACTCCGCCGACAGCGCGTAGACCGAGCCGCCTTCGATACCGCTGCGGGTGATCATGGCCTCGCCGCGCACCGTATGTGCACCGACCGTCAGCGCAACGCCCTTGAGCGGCTGGCCCTCGAAGCGATCGCGGAACACGTTTGACCAGGCGACCGTGAAGCCGGAATTGGCCGGCCGCAGTCTGGAAATGGCAACGCCCCTGGCAGCGAGGAGCCCGACCCAACCGCCATCCGAGCCGAGCCGCGGCCAGCTCGCGCCGCCGAGCGCGAGGACCGTGGCGTGGGCAACGACCGCCGCCTCGCCATCGGGCGTTCGAAACAGCAGCCGCCCCTCGCCATCCCAGCCGGTCCAGCGATGCCGGAAGGCAAACCGCACGCCGCTGGCATCGAGCCGCCGCAGCCATGCGCGCAGCAAGGGCGAGGCCTTGAACGCTTTCGGAAACACCCGCCCGCTGGTGCCGACGAAGGTCGTCTCGCCCAGCGCCTCGCTCCAGGCGCGCAGCGCGTCCGGCGGGAACGCCGCGATCGCCGCTTGCAGATTCGGTGCCGCCTCGCGATAGCGCGTCATGAACTGCGACAGCGGCTCGCTGTGGGTGAGATTGAGCCCGCCGCGGCCGGCCATCAGGAATTTGCGGCCTGCGGACGGCATCGCGTCGTAGACGGTGACGCGGGCGCCGCCCTGCGCCAGCACCTCCGCCGCCATCAGCCCGGCGGGGCCGGCGCCGATGACGGCGGCGGCCGTCAGAGCTTGATCCCCGCCCGCGCCGCGGCCTGCGCCACGTACTTCTGCGTCTGCTCGAAGGCGCCTTGCAGCGCTTTCGCCTTCGACATGTCGCTGATCTCTGCGAAATGCGCGGCGACCGCATCGGGCGTCCATTCGGACTCCGGCAGGTTGATGCCTTCGCTCTCTAGGATCTTGATCACGGCGAAGGAGCCGGCGCCGGCACCCATGATGGTGCGGGTCGGGGCATCCTCACTGAGCATGTACTCGACCGCGGGCGTAATCGCGTTCGGCTTCATCAGCTGCAGCGCCTGGGGCGGCAGCAGCTCTTCCGTCATGCGGGTCGCCGCCGTGGGCGAGATGATGTTGACGCGGATGTTGTTCTTGCGGCCCTCTTCCGCGAGCACGTTCATCAGGCCGACCATGCCGGACTTGGCCGCACCGTAATTGGCCTGGCCGAAATTGCCGTAGAGGCCGGACGACGAGGTGGTCAGCACGATGCGGCCGTAATTGCGGTCGCGCATGCCGGCCCAGGCCGCCTTGCAGCAATAGAAGGTGCCGACGAGATGCACGTCGAGCACCTTCTGGAAATCGGCGGCTTCCATCTTGCCGAACGACTTGTCGCGCAAAATGCCGGCATTGGCGCATAGGAGGTCGACGCTGCCCCATTCCTTGGTGGCGCGCTCGACCATGGCGGTGACCTGCTCGAAATTGGACACGTCCGCGCCGTCGGCCATCGCGGTGCCGCCGGCCTTGCGGATCTCCTCGACCACGGATTCGGCCGGCGACAGCGAGCCGCCGGTGCCGTCGCGCGCGCCGCCGAAATCGTTGACGACGACCTTGGCGCCGCGGCTGGCCAATCCCAGCGCGTGCGCCTTGCCAAGACCATTGCCCGCGCCGGTGACGATGGCGACGCGTCCGTCGAACCTGATTGCCATGAGTAAAGGTCTCTATCGTTCTTCCCTTCTCCCCTTGCGGGAGAAGGTGGCGCGAAGCGCCGGATGAGGGGTCTCTCTCGGCAGATGCGCTCGCGGAGAGAGACCCCTCACCCGCCTCGCGTTCCGCGAGGCGCCCTCTCCCACAAGGGGAGAGGGCGAACCCCGCTCTGGGTTGCCTTTTTGAGCAGCGATGGGTTGCCGGGTCAAGCCCGGCAGCGACACGCGGTATCAGGCGAAATAGATCAGGCCGAGCCAATCCGCGACCAGCGCCGGCTTGTCCTCGCCTTCGATCTCGACCGTGACGTTGGTGCGGGACTGCAATTCGTTGGGCTTGCGCAGCTTGGCCTCCGCCAGCACGAAGCGGCCGCGGACGCGCTTGCCCGAGCGGACCGGTGAGATGAAGCGCAGTCGGTCGAAGCCGTAGTTCACCCCCATCGTGGTACCTGCGATGACGGGCATCACCTCGTAGGACATGATCGACAGCAGCGACATCGTCAGGAAACCGTGCGCGATGGTGCTGCCGAAAGCGGTTTCCTTCTTGGCTCTTTCAGGGTCGACGTGGATGAACTGGTGATCCTCGATCACGTCGGCATAGGTGTCGATGCGGGGCTGGTCGATCAGGTGCCACGACGACACGCCGATCTCCTTGCCGACCATGGCCTGATAGGCCTGAAGCGCAATCGGCGGCTTCTTCCAGACTTCGTTCACTTAGGTCTCGCTCCGTGTCTTTGCCAGCTCCGGAAACTCCTCCTCGCGGAATTCCCGGCCGCGCAGCGGATCGTCGCGATCATTGTCGCGTTCCAGCCGTCGTAGCTGGACGCGACGGATTTTTCCAGAGATCGTCTTCGGCAGTTCGGTGACGATTTCGAGACGGCGAATGCGCTTGAATGGCGCGAGGCGCGTGTGCAGATGTTTGAAGATGGAGAACGCGGTCTCGGGTGAACGCTCCGCGCCCGACGTCAGCAGCACGAAGGCCTTGGGAATGGCGAGCCGGATCGGATCCGGGCTCGGCACCACCGCGGCTTCCGCGACCAGCTCATGCTCCAGCAGCACGCTCTCGAGCTCGAACGGACTGATGCGGTAATCCGACGACTTGAACACGTCATCGGAGCGGCCGACGAAGGTGAGATAGCCCTCGTCGTCTTCGAACACGACATCGCCGCTGCGATAGAGCTCGCCCTCGGCGCCGGACAGTTTGCCGTCGTCGCTTTGATAGCCCTGCATCAGGCCGGCCGGGCGCTCAGTCCCGAGCACCAGCGTGACCTCGCCTTCCTTGGCCGGGTTCCCATCGGCGTCGCTGATCTGGACGCGATAACCCGGCAGCGGCCGGCCCATCGAGCCGACCTTGATCTTCTGGCCCGGCGAGTTGCCGGCGAGCGCCGTGGTTTCGGTCTGGCCGTATCCGTCGCGGATGGTAAGTCCCCAGGCCGCCCGCACCTGATCGATCACCTCGGGGTTCAGCGGTTCGCCGGCGCCGCAGACCTCGCGCAAGGCCACCTTGAACGATGCAAGATTCTCCTGGATGAACAGACGCCATACCGTCGGCGGCGCACACAGCGTGGTGACGCCGCAGCGGCCGATGGTGGCGAGCAGCGCCTTGGCATCGAAGCGCGGCTGGTTGACCACGAATACGGTCGCGCCCGCGTTCCACGGCGCGAAGAAACAGCTCCAGGCGTGCTTGGCCCAGCCGGGCGAGGAGATGTTGAGATGGATGTCACCGGGCTTCAGCCCGATCCAGTACATGGTCGAGAGATGGCCGACCGGATAGCTGCGCTGGCTGTGCCGCACCAGCTTTGGTTTCGCCGTCGTGCCCGAGGTGAAATAGAGCAGCATCGGGTCGTCGGCGTCGGTCGGGCCATCCGGCGTGAAGCCCTCCGGCATCTTGGCCGCCTCGTCATAGGCAAGCCAACCGTTGGCAGCCGCGCCGACCACGATGCGAACGACATTCTCGGTGCCCAGGCTCGCGAACTTTGCGACCTGATCCTCGGCGGCCACCACCGCCTTCGCCTTGCCGCGATCGAGCCGGTCGCGAAGTTCGTCGGCGGTGAGCAGTGTCGTCGCGGGAATCACGACGACGCCGAGCTTCATCGCCGCCAGCATCGTCTCCCACAACGGCACCACGTTGCCGAGCAGCAGCAAAAGGTGGTCGCCGCGCTCAAGGCCCTGCGCGCGGAGGAAGTTGGCGACCTGGTTCGAGCGCTTCGAGAGCGCCGCGAATGACAGTTTTGTCTGCTTGTCCTGCGCGGCATCGACAATCCAGAGCGCGGGATGGTCCTTGCTGTCCGCATTCGCCGCCAGCTCGGCGTCGAACCAGTCGAGCGCCCAGTTGAAGGGAACCGGCTCGGGCCAGCGGAATCCCTTGACCGCGGCCTCGTAATCCGTGCGGTGCTCTAGGAGAAAAGCGCGCGCTTCCTGGAATGTCGTCATCAAGCTTTCCCGGCTAGACTCCTAACGTGCTTGATAATTCCGGAAAAATCCACCCCACCCTGGCCGGCCGCGTCGAAAGCCTGATAGATTTCCTGCGCATGCTTGCCGAGTGGCGTCGCCGCGCCTGCGGCCGTCGCCGCGTCCTGCGCCAGCGTCAGATCCTTCACCATCAGCGCAGAAGCAAAGCCCGGCTTGTAGTCGTTGTTCGCCGGCGAGGTCGGCACCGGTCCCGGCACCGGGCAATAGGTCGTCAGCGACCAGCATTGGCCGGACGAGGTCGAGGCGACGTCGAACAGCGCCTGGTGCGAGAGTCCGAGCTTTTCACCGAGCGCGAAGGCCTCGCTCACCGCGATCATGGAAATGCCGAGGATCATGTTGTTGCAGATCTTTGCGGCCTGCCCTGCGCCGGCGCCGCCGCAATGCACGATCTTCTTGCCCATGTTTTCAAGGACCGGCTTGGCAGCTGCGAACGCCTTCTCCTCGCCGCCGCACATGAAGGTGAGCGTCGCGCCCTTGGCGCCGCCGGTTCCGCCGGAGACCGGCGCGTCGACCGAGAGTACGCCGTGCTTGGCGGCCAGCGCATGCGCCTGCCGCGCGCTTTCGACGTCGATGGTGGAGCTATCGATGATCAGCGCGCCCTTGGTCATGGCTGGAACGACCTCGTTCCAGACGCCGAGCACGTGCTTGCCTGCGGGGAGCATGGTCACGACGACATCGGCACCCTTCACCGCGCCCGCGGCGCTGTCGGCAATGCCGGCGCCGTCGGCCTTGGCCTGATTGCGGGAGGCCTCGACGAGGTCGAACGCCACCACCTTGTGGCCTGCCTTGACCAGATTAGCGGCCATCGGGCCGCCCATGTTGCCGAGACCGATGAATGCGATCGTGGCCATTGTCGTTTCCTCCGCTGTCGCGTTGTTAGTTGAACTTCAGCTCGTCGGCGCCGATCTCGGCGAGATACGGCGCAAGCATCTCCGGCGTCACATCCTCGATCCGCGGCGGCGACCAGATCGGATTGCGGTCCTTGTCGATCACGGCGGCGCGCACGCCCTCGCGGAAATCGTCGCTGCGGAAGACTTCCAGCGCGGCGCGGTATTCGCGCACCAGGCACTCTTCCAGGTTCGACGCCGTGCGCGCAAGCCGCAGCAATTTCAGCGTCACCACCATGCCACGCGGCGATTTCTCGTTGAGCGTCTTCAGCGTCGCCTGTGCGAATTCGGAGCCCTCGCGCTTCAGCGCCGCGACGATATCCTCCATGCGCTCGAAGCCGAACAGCGAATCGATAGCAGGCTCCTTCGCAGCCACCGGCCCCGCGGTCTCGCCGGTGGCAAAGCCGCTGATGAGCTTGCCGACATCGGCGGCACTCGCACCGGAACGGAGCTTTGTCAGGGCCTCGCGCAGCTCCGGCAATTTCACCGCCGGCACGACCCAATCGGCGAACTTCGCGTGGATCGCGTCCGGCCCGTTCATGGTCTGGCCGGTCAGCCCGAAATAGGTGCCGATCTCGCCCGGCGAATGCGACAGCAGATAGGTGCCGCCGACATCTGGGAAGAAGCCAAGACCGACTTCCGGCATCGCGAGCCTGGTGCGATCGGTGACGACGCGATGGCTGGCATGAGCCGACAAGCCGACGCCGCCGCCCATCACGATGCCGTCCATGAAGGCGACATACGGCTTCGGAAACTTCTTGATGCGGGCGTTGAGGATGTATTCCTCCCGCCACAGGATCTTGCCGAGGTCGCCGCCAGCCTTGGAGCTCTCCCAGAGCGTGCGGATGTCGCCGCCAGCGCAGAGCCCGCGCTCGCCGGCACCTTCCAGCAGGATCACAGCGACGGCGGGATCAGCTTCGAAGCGATCGAGCGCCTTGTCGATGTCGCGAAACATCTCCAGCGTGACGGCATTGATGGCCTTGGGCCGATTGAGCCTGATGACGCCGACCGCGCCTTCGACGCGCGCGACGAGATCGCCCTCTTCCGCTCCGCTCATCGTGCGCCCTCGATCAGTTTGCGCGCCACGATGAGCCGCATGATTTCGTTGGTGCCTTCGAGGATCTGGTGCACGCGCAGGTCGCGCACGATCTTCTCGATGCCGTACTCGCTGAGGTAGCCATAGCCGCCGTGAAGCTGGAGCGCGTGGTTGGCGACCTCGAAGCCGACATCGGTGCCGAAGCGCTTGGCCATGGCGCAGAGCATGGTGGCGTCAGGGTCCTTGCGATCCAGCGCCGCGGCGGCGCGCCACAGGAAGGTGCGCGCGGCCTCGAGCTCGATCGCCATGTCGGCAAGGCGGAATTGCAGGGCCTGGAATTCGTCGAGGCGTTTTCCAAACGCCTTGCGCTCCTTCATGTAGGCGCGCGCCTTGTCGAGCGCCGTCTGCGCGCCACCGAGCGAGCATGCCGTGATGTTGAGGCGGCCGCCGTCGAGACCGGCCATCGCGATCTTGAAACCGACGCCCTCCTCGCCGAGGCGATTGGCCGCCGGCACCCGGGCGTTCTCGAACATCACGGCGCGGGTCGGCTGCGCGTTCCATCCCATCTTGCGCTCGTTGGCACCGAAGGAGACGCCCGGCGTCTTGCCGTCGATGACGAGGGTCGAGATGCCGCCGGGGCCGTCGCCGCCGGTCCTGACCATCGCGACCAGGAGATCGGTGCCGCCGGCGCCGGAGATGAATTGCTTCTGGCCGTTGAGGACGTAGTGGTCGCCGTCGCGTACCGCGCGGGTGCGCAGCGCAGCTGCGTCGGAGCCTGCGCCCGGCTCGGTCAGGCAGTAGCTCGCGATCAACTCCATGGTGCAGAGCTTCGGCAGCCATGTGTGGCGCTGGGTGTCGCTGCCGAAGGCATCGATCATCCAGGACGCCATGTTGTGGATGGAGATAAAGGCCGAGGTGGTCGGGCAGCCCGTCGCCAGCGCTTCAAATATCAGCGCCGCGTCGAACCGCGTCATCGCGGAGCCGCCGACATCGTCGCGGATATAGATGCCGCCCATGCCGAGCGTGGCGGCCTCACGCATCACGTCGACTGGGAAATGCTTCTCCTCGTCCCAACGCAACGCGTGCGGCGCGATCTTCTCCGCCGCGAACGCGAGCGCCATGTCGCGGATTGCAATCTGATCCTCGTTCAGAGCGAACTGCATGCTGCCGTTACTCTCTTGCCCCATCGTCATTGCGAGCGCAGCGAAGCAATCCAGGCGGCCTCCGCGGAAAGACTCTGGATTGCTTCGTCGCACCAGTGCAAAATTGCTACGCAATTTTGTCACGGGCTCCTCGCAATGACGGGCTGGGCTACAGCCTTACTTCATCAGCGGGATCGAGAACTCCGCACCTTCCTTGACGCCGGACGGCCAGCGCGAGGTCACCGTCTTGGTCTTGGTGTAGAAGCGGATCGAGTCCGGGCCGTGCTGGTTGAGATCACCGAAGCCGGACTTCTTCCAGCCGCCGAAGGTGTAGTAGGCGATCGGCACCGGGATCGGCACGTTGATGCCGACCATGCCGACGTTCACCTTGGCCGCGAAGTCGCGCGCGGCGTCGCCGTCGCGGGTGAAGATGGCAACGCCGTTGCCGTAGTCATGATCCGACGGCAGCGCCAGCGCTTCCTTGTAGTCGTGCGCGCGCACGACCGAGAGCACCGGGCCGAAGATCTCTTCCTTGTAGATCCGCATGTCCTTGGTGACGTTGTCGAACAGCGAACCGCCGAGATAGAAGCCGTTCTCGTAGCCCTGCATCTTGAAGCCGCGGCCGTCGACGGCGAGCGTCGCGCCTTCCTTGATGCCGATGTCGATGTAGCTCTTGACCTTCTCGACCGCCTCGCGCGTGACCAGCGGACCGTAATCGGCCGACGGATCGATCGAGGTGCCGATCTTGAGGCTCTCGACGCGCGGGATCAGCTTCTCCATCAGGCGATCGGCGGTGGACTTGCCGACGGGCACTGCGACCGAGACCGCCATGCAGCGTTCGCCGGCCGAGCCGTAGCCTGCGCCGATCAGTGCGTCGACAGCCTGGTCCATGTCGGCGTCGGGCATGATGATGGCGTGGTTCTTGGCGCCGCCGAAGCACTGGCAGCGCTTGCCGGTCTGCGCGGCGCGCTCGTAGATGTACTGCGCGATCGGAGTCGAGCCGACGAAGCCGATGGCCTTGATGTCGGGATCGTCGAGGATGGCGTCGACCGCCTCCTTGTCGCCGTTGACGACGTTAAGGATGCCGGCCGGCAGGCCCGCTTCCATCATGAGTTCAGCGAGCAGCATCGGCACGCCGGGGTCGCGCTCCGACGGCTTGAGGATGAAGGCGTTGCCGCAGGCGATCGCCGGGGCGAACTTCCACATCGGGATCATCGCCGGGAAATTGAACGGCGTGATGCCCGCGACGACGCCGAGCGGCTGGCGCATGGAATAGATGTCGATGCCGGGGCCGGCGCCCTCAGTGTATTCGCCCTTCATCAGATGCGGAATGCCGCAGGCGAATTCCGCGACCTCGAGGCCGCGCTGGATGTCGCCCTTGGCGTCGGGCACGGTCTTGCCGTGCTCGCGCGCGAGCAATTCGGCGAGCTTGTCGTAATCGCGCTGAACCAGCTCCACGAATTTCATCATCACGCGGGCGCGGCGCTGTGGATTGGTTGCGGCCCACTCCGGCTGCGCGGCGCGGGCATTCTCCACGGCGGCGCGGACTTCGGCCTTGGACGCCAGCGCGACCTTGGCCTGGACGTCACCGGTCATCGGCTCGAAGACGTCGGCAGTGCGGCCCGAGGTGCCCTTGACCTCCTTGCCACCGATGAAATGTCCGATTGAACGCATGGATGATCTCCTTCAGGCCGAACGTGGTCGCTTTGACAAATCCTATTGACCTGCATTTTATAGGATTCAAGTCTGAGATAATGCACCATAGATGTGCGAAAATGCTGGATCAAGGCGCTATCGACTGGGACGACTTTCGCTTCGTGCTGGCCATCGTGCGGGGCGGCTCGGTCTCGGCTGCGGCAAAACAGCTCGGCGTCGACCATGCCACGGTGATCCGCCGCGTCGATCGGCTGGAAAAGCACCTGTCGGCCAAGCTGTTCGACCGGCGCAAGACCGGCTATCTCCTCACCGAGGCAGGCCAGCGCGTCGCCGACAGCGCCGAAGCCATGGAATCGACCATCGTCGCCAACCAGGAGCAGGTCGGCGGCTCGGTGGCACGGCTGACCGGCACCGTGCGGATCGGAGCGCCCGACGGGTTCGGCACTGCGTTCCTGGCGCCACGGCTCGCCCCCTTCGCCGACCGCTACCCCGATCTCGATCTGCAACTTGTGGCAACCGCGCGGCTGTTCAGTCTCTCCAAGCGCGAGGCTGATATCGCCATCAGCCTGACCATGCCGAAGGAAGGCCGCATCGTCGGCCGCAAGCTGCTCGACTACCGCCTCGGGCTCTATGCCTCGCCAGCCTATCTCGACCGCTTTCCCAAGATCTCGTCACGGCAAGACCTGCCGCAGCACCGCTTCGTCGGCTATATCGAGGAGCTGCTGTTCACGCCGGAGCTCGACTATCTGCCGCAGGTGTCGCCGCGGATTTCCGCGCGCTTTCGCAGTGCCAATCTGATCGCTCAGCTCAATGCTACGCTCTCGGGCTTCGGCATTGCGGTGCTCCCGCATTTCATGGCGAGCGACCATCCGCAGCTTGTCGCAGTGTTGCCGGACGACATCTCGATCATGCGGACATTCTGGATGCTGATGCACGCCGACAGCAAGGACCTCGCGCGGATCAGAGCGGTGGCGGACTACATCAGCGAGATCGTCGAGCGCGAGCGGACGCTGTTTGCGGGACGGTGAACGCCACTGCCGAGCTCGCCCTAACTCTGCTTCGCCTTCTTCGCCGCAGGCACCTTCGGCTCGCGCTTCACGCCACCGAGCGCGCTATCCCGGCCTGCCTTCAGCACCTCGTCCGACAATTCGTTCGATCCGGCGATGCGCGCCAGCAGCATGGTGCCGGCCATCGTCGCCAGCGTCGCGATCGCCTGCTTGCGCGCGGCCTTGCGCGGCATGTTCGGGATATAGTCGGTCATCATCTCGATCATCTGGTCGAGCTTGCCGGCAAAGGCCTTGCGCGTCTTCGGGCTCTCGCGGGCGATCTCGGCGCCCAGAGCGGGGATCGAGCAGCCATGGCCGGGATTGTCGCGGTGCAGCGTGGACAGATAGCTTTCCGCGACCAGCGCCAGGCGCTTTTCAGGAGCGGCCTCGCCGGTGAGCTTGCGCCAATGCTCCATCGAGCGGTCCATGGCATAGCCAAAGGCCTCGATCACCAGCGCCTCGCGGGAATCGAAATGCGCATAGAAGCCGCCATGGGTCAGGCCCGCCTCCTTCATGAGATCGGCAACGCCGATGCCGTGGGCACCCTTCTCGCGCAGCCGCACGGAGGCCTTCTTCACGATGCGGTCGTGGGTTTCCTGCTTGTGTTCCGGGGAATAGCGCATGCGGATCTCATTGGATGTCGAGAGTCATCTCATAGCACGCAAATGCCGGGATCGGTGCATTAATTCACGTTAAGTTGCGCCGATCATGGAAAAGGTTGCAGTTGCATGGACCGCCAGGGCCCCCTTGCCGTCGCGGACAAAGCCCTCGGTGTAGCTGGTCTGGCGTCCCAGCTTGATCACCTTGCCCTCGGCCGAGACCAGCCCGGAGCGAACCGAGAGCGGGCGCAAATAGGTCAGCTTCAGATCGAGGGTCACCGAGCTTTGCCCGGCCTCGAGCCGGGTGGAGATCGCACACCCCATGGCCGTATCGAGCAGCGCCGCTGCGGTCGCGCCGTGGAGGAGACCGATGGTGTTTTCGAGATCTTCGCGCGGCTCCAGTTCCATGACGATCCGGCCCGGCTCGACCACGGCCATCGTGAAACCGATCAGTTTCGCAAAGGGCGGCGGCGGCAGCCGGCCGTCGCGAATGCCGAGCATGGCGTCCATGCCCGACAGGCCCATTGCCACTTTCGCAACCGGCGCCGGCACCTGCCAGTCCACCACGCGCTCACGCCGCCGTTCAGGCGAAAACAGATCGAGTTGATCGAGATGGGTCATGACATGTCCCTTTGTATGATTATCATCATACTATGCCACGGACTTCGCGCTGGCAACTCGATCTCGCCTGCTTGACAAGCCGGGCGTTTCGGCCCGGAAGTGATCCCGACCAGTGCGCCTCGCACGCGTCCACGAAACCTTCGAGATGCCCCGATGGAAATGCTCAACAACCACTGCGGCGTGACGCGCGATGCGCGCGGCGTCGTTCATGTCGCGATCTGCAACGCCGGCCCGCTCAACATTCTCGGCTCGCCCGTCACCGAGGCCGTGCGCGAAGGCCTCCAGCAGCTCGCCTCCGACCGCAGCATCCGGGTCGTGGTGCTGTGCGGCCAGAGCGAGAAGAGCATGATCGGCGGCGCAGACATCAAGGAGATGGCCAAGCTCGACCCAAAATCCGCCGAAGCCTTCATCAGCCGCCTGCGCGATCTCTGCGAGGCGGTGCGCCAATTCCCTGCCCCGGTGATCGCACGGATGCCCGGCTGGTGTCTCGGCGGCGGGCTCGAAGTGGCGGCGGCCTGCGACTTCCGCATTGCCGCGCATGATGCGCATTTCGGCATGCCGGAGGTACGCGTCGGCATCCCCTCGGTGATCCATGCCGCTCTCTTGCCGCGCCTGATCGGCTGGGCCCGTGCGCGCTGGCTGGTGATGACGGCGGAGAACATCGACGCCCCGACCGCGCTGGCCTGGGGACTGATCGACAAGGTCGCGCCGGAAGGCGAGCTCGATGCCGTGATCGAGCACACCGTGAAGGCGCTGCTCGAATGCGGCCCCGAGGCGCTACGATCGCAGAAGGCACTGCTGCGGCAATGGGAGGAACTGCCGCTGACGGAGTCGGTGAATCTGAGCGTCAAGGTGTTCGGCGAGTCGTTCCTGACCGACGAGCCGACGCGGCTGATGCAGGCATTTGTGAACCGGAAGCGGTAGACTTTCTCCGGATCCACTCCAACGGTGTCATGCCACGGCTTGACCGGGGCATCCAGTACGCCGCAGCGCCAGTTCAAAGGCAGATTCTCCAACGCAGGCCTCTGGGATACTGGATCGCCCGCCTTCGCGGGCGATGACAGCGTGGGGCTGAACGACCAAATCTCATCTGAATCACGACATTTTCTCATCCTTGGCGCGGTTGCATTTTTTGCGTTGCATCATATGATGACCATAATCTTACCCGTCATCGCAGGGAGTTCCGTCATGGCCGAAGCCGCCGATCCCGTCGTCATCGTCTCCGCCGCCCGCACCCCGCTCGGCCGTTTCATGGGCGAATTGTCGCCGCTTGCCGCCCACAAGCTCGGATCGCACGTGATCGGCGCGGCGCTGGAGCGCGCCAGGCTCGCACCCGAAAAGGTCGACGAGGTCTTCATGGGCTGCGTGCTGCCGGCCGGACAAGGCCAGGCGCCGGCGCGCCAGGCGGCCCGTGGCGCCGGTCTGCCCGATGCCACCGGCGCGACCACGGTGAACAAGGTTTGCGGCTCCGGCATGAAGGCGACCATGCTGGCGCACGACATCATCCGCGCCGGCTCGGCCGAGATCGTGGTCTCCGGCGGCATGGAGAGCATGAGCAACGCGCCGTATCTCCTCGCCAAGGCGCGCGGCGGCTATCGCGTCGGCCATGACCGCATCATCGACCACATGATCATGGACGGGCTCGAGGACGCCTATGAGACCGGCCGCTCCATGGGCGATTTCGGCGAGGCCACGGCTGAAGCCTATCAGTTCACCCGCAAGGACCAGGACGCCTACGCCATGGAGACGCTCAGCCGCGCCCGCAAGGCGGTCGAGGGCGGCGCGTTCAAGGCCGAGATCGCGCCGATCACGCTGACCGAGAAGGCCGGCCCGCGCGTCATCGCCAATGACGAGCATCCGCTGAAGGTTGACCCCGCCAAGATTCCCGGATTGAAGCCGGCGTTCCGCGCCAACGGCACGATCACGCCGGCGGCCTCCTCCGCCAATGCCGACGGCGCCGCGGCGCTCGTGCTGACGAAGCGCTCGCTCGCCGATCGGGGCGGCCTGCCTGTTCTCGCCGAGATCAAGGGCCACGCCACTCACAGCCAGGAGCCGCAATGGTTCACCACGGCGCCGATTCCGGCGATCCGCAAGCTGCTCGACAAGGTCGGCTGGGCTGCCTCCGATGTGGACCTGTTCGAGATCAACGAGGCGTTCGCCGTGGTCGCGATGGCTGCGCAACGCGATCTCGGCATTCCCCGCGAAAAGCTCAACATCAACGGTGGCGCCTGCGCGCTCGGACACCCGATCGGCGCCACCGGCGCGCGGCTGATCGTGACGCTGCTGCATGCGCTCGAGACGCAGAACCTCAGGCGCGGCATTGCCGCGCTCTGCATCGGCGGCGGCGAAGCCACGGCCATCGCGGTGGAGCGGCCGGCACACTAGCCGTCCGCGGAATGGCCGAAATCAAGGGAAGTCTGGCATTTCAGCCTTTCCTCGCCTGTGCCAGAATGTAACGATGACGCGGGTCTCCCGAGGGCTCGCAAACCAAGATTGAGGCCCAATGATCTCGAACTGGCTCGCGGCAGCGCTTTCTCGCCGCAACATTCACTATGGCTGGGTGATGGTCGGCGTGACCTTCCTCGCCGCGCTGATCAGCGCCGGCACGGTCGGCGCGCCCGGGGTGTTCATCGTGCCGCTGCAGAAGGAATTCGGCTGGAGCACGGCGGAGATCTCCTCCGCGCTGTCGATCCGCTTCGTCCTGTTCGGGCTGATGGCGCCGTTTGCGGCCGCCCTGCTCAACCGCTACGGCCTGCGCAACGTGACGCTGGTCGCGCAGCTGATCGTGGTCTCGGCGCTCGTGCTCTCGCTGGGCATGACCGAGGTCTGGCAGCTCATCGCGCTGTGGGGCGTGGCGATCGGGATCGGCACGGGCATGACCGCCCTGGTGCTCGGCGCGACGATTGCCACGCGCTGGTTCGCAGCAAGACGCGGCCTCGTCGTCGGCATCATGACCGCGAGCGTCGCCACCGGCCAGCTCGTGTTCCTGCCGCTGCTGGCAAGCCTCACCGACCATTACGGCTGGCGGCTCGCACTCGGCTTCGTCTGCATCGCGCTCGGCGTGTCCGCGGTCGCCGTGCTGCTGGTGATGCGCGACCGGCCGAGCGACGTCGGCCTGCGCCCGTTCGGCGATGAAGGTACTGAGCCCCTGCCCGCCCCGCCGGTCAGCCACGGCACGATCACCGGCGTTGCGCTCGGCACGTTGCGCGATGCCTCGAAATCGACGGCGTTCTGGATCCTGTTCGCGACCTTCTTCGTCTGCGGCGCTTCGACCAACGGCCTCGTCCAGGTGCACCTGATCCCGATGTGCCTCGATTTCGGCATCCCGCAGGTTCAGGCGGCGAGCCTCTTGGCTGCGATGGGCATCTTCGACTTCTTCGGCACCATCATGTCGGGCTGGCTGTCGGACCGCTACGACAATCGCTGGCTGCTGTTCTGGTATTACGGCCTGCGCGGACTCTCGCTGATCTTCCTGCCCTTCAGCGACTTCTCGTTCTACGGCCTCTCCGTCTTCGCAATGTTCTACGGGCTCGACTGGATCGCCACAGTGCCGCCGACCGTGCGGATCACCGCGCAGAAATTCGGACCGGAGCGCGCCAATCTGGTGTTCGGCTGGATCTTTGCCGGCCATCAGCTCGGCGCCGGCGCCGCCGCCTTCGGCGCCGGCCTGTCTCGCACGGTGTATGAGAGCTACCTACCTGCGTTCTTCATTGCCGGCGCACTGTGCGTGTTCGCCGCGCTGATCGTGCTGGCCCTCTCGCGTCAGCCCAAGCCGCAGCCTGCGATGGCGTAGTATCTCATCGTGATGGTGACGCCGAACACGGCGGCGTCACCAATCCGCTCGAGCCGGTGAAACCTTCGAGCACCCGGCGCGTCGCTGAGGCGGAGAGCGTTTGCCGTGTATGGTAGATTGTGACGGCACGAGGATCGGCATCACTTCGAATCCTTGTTCAATTCGATCGCGACCTCCGACATCCAGGACCCCGGCGCCTCCATCAGGAAGGATTGATGATTGCTCTTGGTCTGGATCGTCACCAGCGCGGCCACCGTGTTTCCCTCGATTCGCGCCTCGATCAGGCCGTCCTTGTTCGTGCCGTAGACCTTGCCGCCCTGTCGATATTCGCTCTCGAACCAGTTGCCGGAAAGCTCCGTCCCGCTCTGCTCGATGTTCGCGGAGAGGACCATCCTGTACGCATCGCTTGCGCAGCGCAGATCGAGTGTCAACGACCGTCCCGGCCTGGTGACGTTGTATGCCACTTTGCAGCGGACCTTCTCACGCGGACCATCCGACGGCTTCATCGTACCGATACCCGACCATGCGCCGGCCAGGCTGTCGAACACCGGCTCTGCGCACAACGGGCTGATGCCGATAAGTACGAGGCAGGCCGCGCCGATGCCGATGCGCGCCGCCGGAAACTTCAATAACATTCTGCCGATCCTGATTTGTAAAGTCTGGGCGCGTCCTACGCCCCAACAGCCGCGGGATGTTGACGAAGCTGTTTAGAAATGTTGCAAAGATTGCCTGAACGTTGCCGGGATCGGCACAACGAGTACACGCCAAGATGTACCCCAGGGGAAACAAAATGCCGGCTCCATCGTCCGCACCCATCATCCCGACCAATCCAGTGACCGCCGAGATGCGCGATGCGTTGCGCGCGATCGTCGGCGAGAAGGGATTTATCGAGGACGAGCACGGCAAGCAGCCGTTCGTGACGGATTGGCGGGGACTGCTGGTCGGCGGGGCCGGCGCCGTCGTTCGTCCCGGCAGCACCGAGGAAGTGTCGAAAGTGGTCCGGCTTTGCCACGCGCACGGCGTGGCGATCGTGCCGCAGGGCGGCAACACCGGCCTGATGGGCGGGGCCACGCCCTGGCCGGCGCACACCGGCATTGTGCTGTCGCTCGGCCGCATGAATCGCGTGCTGGATGTCGATCCCGTCGGCTATTCGATGACGGTCGAGGCGGGCTGCGTGCTGCAGACGCTGCAGGAGACCGCCAGCGAGCACGACAGGTTCCTGCCGCTCAGCCTCGGCGCCCAGGGCTCGTGCATGATCGGCGGCAACCTCTCGACCAACGCCGGCGGCGTGCAAGTGCTGCGCTACGGCAACGCCCGCAATCTCGTGCTGGGGCTCGAGGTCGTCCTGCCCAACGGCGACGTCTGGGACGGATTGCGTGCGCTCAAGAAGGACAATACGGGCTACGACCTCAAGCACCTGTTCATGGGCGCCGAGGGGACGCTCGGCATCATCACCAAGGCCGTGCTCAAGCTGTGGCCAGCGCCGAAGGACGTCTGCACGGCATGGCTGGCGATCCGGGATCCACGCGCGGCACTGGAGATCCTGTCCGAATCGCATGCGGCATCCGAGGACAATGTCGGCTCCTGCGAACTGATGAGCCGCGCCGCCATCGACATGGTGCTGCGCCACATTCCCGGCACCCAGGATCCGCTCAAGGCGGACACGCCATGGTATCTCCTGCTCGAATGGTCGTCTGCGCGCCCACGCCGGGATGGGACCGAGGGCATGTCCGAGAAGCTGGAGCAGTTCCTTGCCGACCAGCTCGAGGCCGGCCGCGTGCTCGATGCCGCGATCGCTCACACGGTCGGCCAGTCGCGCAACATGTGGCGGATCCGGGAGGGTGTGGCCGAGGCCTCCAGGGCCGAGGGACCGGGGCTGAGCTACGACGTGTCGGTGGCGATCTCCAGGATACCGGACTTCATCGACAAGGGGACCAAGGCCGTGCTCGACATCCTCCCGACCATCCGCCCCTACCCCCTGGGTCACATCGGCGACGGCAATCTGCATTTCTCGTTCATGGGGCCGGTCGGCATGGATCAGCAGACACTGACCCAATACAAGGGCGCCATCACGCGGGCCGTGAACGACCTCATCACTTCCATGGGCGGATCGATCTCGGCGGAGCACGGCATCGGCATCGACAAGCTCGACGAGCTCAGTCACTACCGGTCGAAGACCGAGCTCGACATCATGCGCACCATCAAGCGCGCGCTCGATCCGCAGAACATCATGAACCCCGGCAAGGTGCTGCGCCTGTGACTGCCGATCAACAGGTCTTCTTCTGCAAATGCTCGACGCAGGTGCAGGTCTTGGTCGCCGGATATTTCACGTCGTAGTAGGGAAAGCTTGAGGTGGCCGGGCTGTTGGTCGAGCAGCGCGGGAACAGATAGTAGTTGTCGGACAGCTTCACGGTGCCAGCGATGGTGAAGCCGAGGTTGGGCGCATAGTCATAGGTCACCTCGCTCAGGACGAGCGAGATGTTGGCGTTGGTGGTGCCGCTCGGCCCCGTGAACTTCGACAAGGTCATCGGGTCACCCTGCTTTCTCGCGCCCGTCGAGCTGGTCGACGTGCTCCATTGCACCGTCGCATTGCCGTTGCTGTCGGTCGACACGCCCGAGACCGTGATCGTCATCAAGGAGGTGCTGCCGCTCTTGGTCGGATAGGGAGCCATGATGGCGCTCGCAGCCGCGAGAATGCCGTCCATCTGAGACGAGGTGACGGCCGTGTTCTGCGTGACCATGTCGGCGACACTGTGCGCGGTCGCGCTGACCTTGACGTTCATCGAAAGGCCGGTAGCGAGCTCGACGCCGCCGACATAGAGCACCAGCATGAACGGCGCCACAATGGCGAACTCCGTCGCGGCGACAGCGCGGTCATCGGCGACCAGGTGCCGGGCGCGAGACGACAGGGCGGAGATCATCAGGAGGCTCCTGGCTCGTTCTGGAACGCGGCGGACGACATGATCAGCCGGTTGCCGTTGCTGAGGTTCGAGAGGTTGAAACCGAGCGGCCCGAGCACGACCGGCCAGACATACATGACGCGGAGCACGACGATATCGCCGGCATCGCCGGGGTCGTACTGCCAGGTATTGGTGACCTTGCCCGAGCTGTCGAAGGTCAGGGTCGGCATTCCCGTGTTCGTGGACGTCCACGAGGTCGCCACCTGCATGTCGACCATGAGGCCGCTGCAATTGAACAGGATCACGATCTGCTCGCAGACCTTCTGCTTGAAAGCCGCCTGCGTCATCTGTGCGGATTGAACCTGTCCGGTCATGACGAGGCGCGCCGACTGGCGCACGATGGTTTCGAGCGTCTGCTGCGCGAAGAAAACGAGGAACGTCTGGATCAGCGCGATGATGAGGGCGAGGAACGGCGCAGCGACCAGCGCGAATTCCACGGCCGTCGCGCCCCTCTTGTCCCGCGCGAAAGCCGTGCAGCGATTGCGGCGTCTCATAGTTGTTGCATCTCCCGGCCCCGTCATGGCGCTTTCTCTACTGCACGAGGCTGGCTGTGCTGGACGCGACCTTGATGAACAGGTCGGTCAGCGCATCGGAAATGTTCTTGCCGCTCTGAACACTTTTATAGAAACCAGGCGAGGCGCACGCCTGGAGGTTTTGCGCGATCTTGCCGGTTGAGGACTCAGGCTGGTTATACTTGTGGATCCAGTCCATGTACCATTTATCGGTTTTCTGGATGCCGGTATTGGGATCGGCGATGAGCTGTAGATACTCCGTGTAGAGGACGGCGATCTTGATGCCGCGGTTCTTGATGGTCGTGCACATCGTCGTGTCGAGCGGCTGCTGGCATCGATTGTTGGAGGCGAAGCTCGCGTTGGGGCAGGTCGTGGAAATCTTGTCTTCGACGCCGTCGGTGACGAGGAATACCACTTGCTGCGGCGTATCTCCCGCCGCGTTGCTCCCAAGCCCGGGCGTGGGCATGATGTCGTTGAGGCTCTTGAGCGCGCCTGCGATGTTCGTGCCATTGTCGGTCTTACAGTTGGTCTTCACAACAACGCAGTTCTGGTAGGCGACCGGCATCAGCGAGATGCTGGAAACCTTGGTTCCGGCGAGGGTCGGGGTGGTCAGCGTGGCCAGTGTGTTCAAACTCAAGTCGAACGTGTAGAGCGCCGCCTTGTAGGTGGTGTTGTTCAGCGCCGCCATGCACTGCATGACGCCCCCCGAGATGCCGGACTGCGGGCAGTTCGACCATGAATTGAGCAGCTGATTGACGGCATTTGTCACCAGATCAATCCGCAAAGTGATATTATTGTTTCGCGCGATCGCGAGGTTATCGTATTTCCCGCCGTCGTGGGCGATGTCGGTCTGATGACAAGCGAAGCCGCAATTCTGCGAGGCCGTTGCCGACTGATACGCGGGGGCGGTGTACTTGATGAGATCGCTAATGTCTTTCGCGGTCGCGCCGATCCCCATGGACGGCGAGTCATCCATCAGCAGATAGAAATTCATGTTGGGCGCGCTGGACGCCCGCGCTGTGGCGGATCCATTGACCTGCCAGGTCTGCTTGCCGAGAACACCGGGGAAATTGTTGATGGACTGCGCGGTGTAGGACACCGTGATCGTGCGAGCAAGACCGGTATCAGTGACGGTGACCGTCGGCGTCGGGACCGACGACAGGCCGGGAAGATTCGCCTTCGCAGCGAAAACGGCTTCCGCGGTCGCCTTGACGATGGCCGTGTCGCTCTGCACCAGCATCGCCGGCCGCACGGCTGCGATCGCGGCGGCGTCGGCGGCGGCGTTCAGCTGCTCGCGCTTACGCAAGGCCAGTGTGTAGTCGAGCGTCATGCCCAAAAGAAAGATGATCGGAACCATCGTGAGCGCGAAGATGATGGCGACGTTGGCCTTCCGATCACTCCCGAAACGGAGTACTGCGCGGCGGAGCATGACCTTCATCCTGATTGCCGTCGTTACGGCAAAAAACTTCCCTGAAATCTCGTGATGGGAGAGGCCGCAGCATGGCTGCGATCACCCCCATATCGCAGGCTGCAATATGGATTTGGCCTTCTTAATCAACACTTACGGGCGATCGACAAACATGGACCGCGACAAAGTGCGATGTATCGTATTGAGAAAGCATCATTAACGTCGCTTAAACGCGATCGCAGAGATCGACGGTTAACGGAATCATGCACAAGGCGCCGGCGGGTCATGACGTGCACCGGCAGACGAAGAGCGCGTCAGGCGCGCCTGGCGCGGGCGGCGGCTCAAACAAGACCCCCGAAAACGCCCCCCATGAACAGCTGTCGATGCAAAAAACGCCCTGATTGCCGGGCTTTCCGGGCCATGAATGCGCACCATCAAGCGGGCGCTCGATCCGCAGAACATCATGAATCCCGGCAAGGGTGGCGGGCCCGGCGCCAACAATCGGTCCAGCGTGGGAGGGTCGCAAAGATGTTGCGACCCGTCCGCGATCTGTCGAGCGTGGTGTTAGCTGTCCTCAAGCCACCGAACCGCCACGGGGATTGACGATCGTATACCCTCGCAATGAACGTGCGTGGATTCGCGTCGCGCGCCCGCCCGAGTTGGCGTCATAGGCCATCCAGACGTCGCCCCCGAGGTGCTGCTCCAGGACGAAAACGTGTCCTCGTCGCGCAGCAACCATTCCTGGTGCGGGTGATGTCCGCGGAAAGCGCAGCCAGTTGGACGCAAGATTCAATTCCGGCACAATCCGGCCAAACACGCGCAGGGCCGCGCCGCAGCCGCAGAAGGACGAAGGGCAACCGGCCGGACGGCCCCCGACAATGCGAACGCCGGAGACACCGGAGACGGTCGCCGACGTGGCGGTGCCCCCCGCATCAGTTACCGTCAGTTGCGTCGAGCGGTAGGCTTGCAGCGATGACCTGGAAACCGGTGAAGATCTGGAAGCTGCTAAGGATCGCGAAGTCCGTTCGCGTCGTGTCTGCGAATACGAGAAGTCGCAGGGCATGGTGACATTACATTCAGGGGCTTGATGAATGCGATAAGGCCGTGCTTCCGAAGCGACAGAACCGAGGACAATGAAGAGGCACGCAGAAAATACTCGCTTGAACATTGCAAGGACTCCAAATGAGAGACCCTGCCCCGGATGATGAGAAACAAATACAGTTTGGCTGAAATGGGACTAAAGGCCGGCTGAAAACTGACTGCATTACGCGACACGGCCAGCAATCGTCATAGCCTACACGTAGCGACCGAGATAATTAACTCGCAACGCACGAATGCCCGCTCAGCGGGTCAAGCTTGCGGCATGCAATCAAGTCAGATTCGCATTTGGAGCGTTGCGAAGGCAGAACCCGCTGCCGCTCACTGTATTATCGCGGCCGCGATCTTCTCGGCCGACATCAGGACCGGGAAGTTGGTGTTGGCGCACGGCACCACCGGGAAGATCGAGGCGTCGACGACGCGCAGGCCTTGCACGCCCTTGACCCGGCCCTGGCTGTCGACCACCGCCATGGGATCGTCGGCCCGGCCCATGCGGCACGAGCAGGAGGCGTGCCACACCCCGATGGTCGCCTTGCGCACGAAGGCTTCCAGCGCCTCGTCGTCGTTCATCACCTGGTCGAAGGTGAAGCCCTCGACCACGAAATTGTCGATCATGTAGTGACGCAGCGCCGCCGGCCCGTCCATCAAGGCTGCGGCGATCGTGGTGAGGAATCTGTTCCTGGTGTTGACCACGCCGATCTTGCGGACGCGGTCGGTGTAGGCGGCCGGGAACGGCTTGTCCGTCACCCTCCTGACGACGTCGCTCATCTGCACCGCCGCCATCTTGCGGAAGCCGCTCATCAGGCGATCGAGGTCGCGCCGGTCGGACAGCAGGTTGAACTCGACGATCGGCTCTGCCGAGGGATCGCGCGAGGCGAGCTTGACCTGTCCGGTCTCGGAATAGGTCTTGTTGACGAAGGTCAGGAGCGAGCCGATCTGTGCGCCGACGGCGTGCCAGGCCGACTTGCTGATCACGACGACGAACATGTCGCCCTTCGGCACGCCCGCCAGCCCGGACGAATAACGCAGGCCCAGCTGCATGTGACGCCTGGTATGCTCGTTCATGCGCGCGCCGCGCCGAACGAAGGACGACAGTGAGATCGAGGGATGATCCATCAGGCGCTGGCCGACGCCCGGCAAGCCCATCAGCACGGGAATGCCCATGTCCTTGAGGTGACCGACCGGGCCGATGCCCGCGCGCAGCAGATGCGCCGGCGAATGGATCGCGCCGCTGGAGAGAATGATCTCGCGTCCGCGGAATTCCTGCCCGCGTCCATCAACCGTCGCCTTCACGCCGACGCAGCGCGTGCCTTCGAATAGAAGCTCTTTGACTTGCGTGTTGGTGGAGATCGTGAGGTTGGTACGCTTGCGGGTGTCGCGGTCAAGATAGCCCATCGCGGCCGAGACGCGCTGCTCGGCCTGGTTGGAATGCGTGACCGGAAAATAGCCGTCGACGAACTCGCCATTCTGGTCGGGCACGAATTGATGCCCGGCCTGCTGGAAGGCTTGCGCGAACGCCTGCGAATGCCGCGTCCAATGCTCCCGCGGGATACGGCGCACCGGGATCCGGCCGTCCTTGCCGTGATACGGTCCGTCGAAGTCGAGGTCGCGCTCGACCTTCTTGAAGAAGGGCAGCACGTCGGGCCACGACCACCCCTCGGCGCCCCGCGCCTCCCATTCGTCGTAATCGGTCGGCGCGCCGCGATTGGCCATCTGGCCGTTGATCGACGAGCCGCCGCCCAGCACGCGCGCCTGTTCGTATTTGCGTAAAGGGGGACGCGATTCGTTCGGATTGTTGTGACTGACGACCTGCGTCGTGACCTTGAGCTCGGTCCAGTGAAAGCGCGGATCGAAATAGGCCGTGCCGGGATAGCTGTCCCTGATCTCGGCCGGCTCGTTGCCGGGCGGCGTGTCCTGTCCGGCCTCGCACAGCAGGACCTTGTTGGCGCTTCTTGCGGAGAGTCGATGGGCGAGCACGGACCCGGCCGAGCCGCCGCCCACGATGATGAAGTCGTACACGATTGGCGTTTCCTGTTGTTTTTGTTGGGGGGAGCTTAGCGCGGGATTGCGACGCGATGGAAGCTTGATTGCATCACCATCAACTCGTCATCCTGAGGCGCTCGCGCAGCGAGCCTCGAAGGATGCACGGCCCCGATGCAGCCGGGCCGTCGTCCTTCGAGGCTCGTCCTGCGTTGCAGGGCGAGCGCCTCAGGATGACGGTGATGGAGTTGTGCTTCAGCCGCGTCTAAGGCCTGATCGAAAAGTTCGCCGGCGGCCCCGGCTTGCGCAGCGGCTCGGCGAGGCGCGCGAACTCGCACAGCAGCGAGCGCGTCTTGCGGGGATCGATGATCTCCTCGACCCAGAATTTCTCGGCCGAGCGGAACGGCGAGCGCAGCTTGTTGAGACGCTGCTGGATCTCCTCGAGCTTCGCCGCCTTGTCCTCCGCTGCGTCGATGTCGGCGCGGTAGGCGGCTTCGATGCCGCCTTCCAGCGGGAGCGAGCCCCAATAGGCCGACGGCCAGGCATAGCGGATCGAAAAGCGGTCGGCGGGCTGATGGACGACGCCGGCAACGCCGAAGGCGTTGCGCAGGATCACGGTGCACCAGGGCACCGTGGTCTGGTTGACCGCGGCCATGGCGCGCACGCCATGGCGGATGGTGGCCGCCTTCTCGGCGTCGAGGCCGATCATGAAGCCGGGGCAGTCCAAGAGATAGACGATCGGCAGATGGAAGGTTTCCGCAAAGTCGACCCAGCGCACCACTTTCTGGCAGGCATCGGCCGTCCAGGAGCCGCCATAGTGAAAGCTGTCGCTGGCCAGCAGCAGCACCGCCCTGCCCTCGAGCCGGGCGAGGCCGATAATGATCGGCTTGCCGAAATTCTTGGCAACCTCGAAGAACGAGCCCTTGTCGACGACGGACTCGATGATCGGCCGCATCTTGTAGACCTGCTTGCGGTTGCGCGGCACCGCATTCATCAGCGCTTCGTCGCCGCGCTCCGGATCGTCGATGCAGGGCAATGTCGGCGGCAGCTCGTAGACCGATGACGGCAGATAGGAGAGGAAACGCCGCGCGCAGGCAAAGGCCTCCTCCTCGGTGTCGACGGCGTGATCGACCGCGCCGGCGCGGGTCTGAATGTCGGCGCCGCCGAGCTCCTCCTTCGTGAGGTCCTGCCCCAGCGCCTTCACCACCGGCGGCCCTGCGACGAACATCGCGGATTTCCGGGTCATGATGGAATAGTGGCTGGCGGCAAGACGCGCCGCGCCCAGGCCCGCCACCGAGCCGAGACCGAGTGCGACCACCGGCACGCGCGACAGATTTTCCGTCGTGAAGCGATACCAGCGCGTGCCGCCGATGCCGCCGGGCAGGTTCGCCGCCCCCTTGGTCTCGATGGTCTTGACCGAGCCACCGCCGCCGGAGCCTTCGATGATGCGGACGATGGGCAGACGGAAATCGTGCGCCATCTCCTCCGCCATCAGCGGCTTTGCGGAGATCGACGCATCGGCCGAGCCACCGCGCACCGTGAAATCGTCGCCGACCACGACGACGGTGCGGCCGTCGACGCGCGCGCGGCCGAACACGCAGTTGGCCGGCGTCAGTTTCTGCAGCTCGCCGCTGGAATCGTATTCACCGGTGCCGGAGACGGCACCGATCTCGTGAAAGCTGCCTTTGTCGATCAGCTTGTCGATACGCTCCCGAACAGTCAGCCGGCCCTGGTCATGCTGTCGCTTGACCTTGTCAACGCCGCCCATCTCCCGCGCGAAGGCTTCGCGCCGGGCGAGCTCGTCGAGTTCCGGCTTCCAGTTCATTCACTCCCTCCGAATTGATCGGCTTGTTATTGTTGTGCACGGCCATGGCGACCGGTCTACGCGAGATACGGTTGCTGAAGGCGTCGCCCTCCGCGCCTTCCATCAGGCTGCCGAGCGAGCGGCCAAGATGGAGCATCAACGGGGCGACCTCGTCGTGCAGACGCTGCTCGTCATACATCGCAGACAGAAGGCCGATCGTGACGACCACGAAGGTCTGGTATTGCGGCGACCAGATCGGCACCGCGAGGCCGTTGATGTGCGGGCTCCAGAGGCCGCAGGCCACGACATAGCCGCGCTCGCGCAGCGACTGCCGGTTGGCCTCGATGCGGGGCCTGAGGATCTTCGCAGCCTCGGGGGCTTCCCGCTCCATGTCGGAGACGAAGGCATCGCCGACTTCCGGCGCCAGGGCTGCGGTGTAGGCCGCGCCCGCGGCGGTCGACGCCATCGAGATGCGGCTGCCGGTGCCCTCGTGCAGGCCGAGTGCGCTCGCCGAGCGCGCGAACAGGAGATAGACGAGATGGAAGCGATCGGGGACGACGAAGCCGACGGTGCCCGGCAGTTGCTCGGCCACTTCCTGCAGCCGCTGCCGGATCATGCTGCGCAGCTGTGCGCCCTTCATCATCGAGGCGCTCATCGCCACCGCGCTCGGGCCGATGCGATATTTCTGATCGCGCGGCAGATAGACGAGCTGGCCCATGCGGGTCAGCGTGTGCGTGAGCCGCGATACCGTCGAGCGCGGCAGACCGCAGCGGTTTGAAATCTCGAGATTGCCGAGCCTGCTATCGTGGCCCTCGAAGCAGCGCAACACGTCGAACGCGCGCGAGACCACCTGGATGACATCACCTTCGCCGGCATCGCCAGCGAGCGCGCCTTGCCTACTCAACCGCTCCGATCGTCGTCCCATGTTCCCTACCATCTGTTCCGCTGTGCGGAATTAAATTCCACTTGCAGACGACGCTACCTCAGGCATTTTGCGACGACAACAAAAAGGCGATGGCATGCCAGAAATTAAGATCGTCACGGAGATCGCGGGACGCGTCTGCGCAACTCCCGTGCAAGTTGGAGGAACCGTCGCGGATGGCGATGACGTTGTGGTTGTCGAAGCGATGAAGATGGAGATACCGGTGGCCTCGCCGGCGAGCGGCACGATCACGTCGCTTCTCGTCAAGCTCGACGACGTCGTTGCCGAGGGACAGACGATCGCGATCATCGCGAGCTAGTGCTTTATCTGTCGTTTCCGCGACAATCTGTCAGCTGCATTCCCGCTTGCACGGTACGGCGTTGCCATCGTGGATGCGCGGTGACATGATCCGGCTCAAGCAAGAATGTCTTCGCGCTGAAGCGAGGATGATGGAGGGAAACATGCTTCGTGGGCTGCTGGTGCTCGCGCCTGCCTTGGTGGCGGGCATTTCTTTTGCGTCTACACGCTACTCGTTCGCCGAAGACATCAAGCTGCCGGCGACATTGACCTTCACGGCCTATGACACCGGAACCGCCGGCTTCAACATCGCGGTCGGCGTCGGCAAGATGATGAAGGACAAGTACGGCACCGACGTGCGCGTGCTCCCCGCAGGCAACGACGTCGCCCGCCTTGCGCCGCTGCGCGCCAAGCGCGCCGCCTCGGCGGCGATGGGATCGGGCACCTACTTCGCGCAGGAAGGTGTGTTCGAGTTCGGCTCGAAGGAATGGGGGCCACAGCCGCTCCAGATCCTGCTCTCCACCGTCGACTGCAATTGCGGCTCGCTCGGCGTCGCTGCCGACACCGGCGTGAAGGAGCTGAAAGACCTGAAGGGCAAGCGTGTCGGCTTCGTCGTCGGCTCGCCCGCGCTGAATCAGAATTCGCTCGCGGTGCTCGCCTTCGCCGGGCTGACGCAGAAGGACGTCAAGGTCGTCGAGTTCGCCAGCTACGGCGCAATGTGGAAAGGGCTGATCAACAACGACGTCGATGCCGCCTTTGGCACCACCATCACCGGTCCCGCCAAGGAGGCCGAGACCTCGCCGCGCGGACTGATCTGGCCGCCGCTGCCCGCCAAGGACAAGGAAGGCTGGGCGCGGATGCAGAAGGTCGGCTCGTTCTTCTTTCCGCAGCTTGCAACCTGCGGCGCCGGCATCTCGCCGGAGAAACCGGTCGAGCTCGGCAACTACCCCTATCCGATCTTCGTCGCCTACGCGTCGCAACCGGCCGATCAGGTCTACGCGGTGACCAAGGCGATGATCGTGAACTACGACGCCTATAAGGACTCCGCGCCCGGCGCCGGCGGACTCGCGGCCAACCGCCAGACCAAGAACTGGGTGGTGCCGGTGCATCCCGGCGCGGTGAAGGCGCTGAAGGAAGCCGGGCAATGGAGCGACGCGCAGGAGGCACACAACAACAAGCTGATCAAGCGCCAGGAGGTGCTGGCAGCCGCCTGGGCCGATTACGGCAAGTCCAATCCAGCGTCGGAGGACAAGGCGTTTCTCGACGGCTGGATGAAGGCCCGCGCGACAGCGCTCGCCAAGGCCAACATGCCGAACGGGTTCGAGGAATAAGGCGAATGGACCCACGCTTGGCGCCAAGAGGGAAGTGCGCTCCCTCCCCCGCTTGCGGGGGAGGGTTGGGGAGAGGGTGTTTCCACGGTGGGACTCCCCCAGAGGCGAAAGCCCTCACCCGCGCCTTCGGCGCGACCTCTCCCGCAAGCGGGAGAGGTTGAGCGCGCGGCCCGAGCGATTCAAACAACTGCCATTGGCTTAGTCTGCGTTCAACAGCCCACAGGCGCGGGATCAATGATGTCTTCCTCCACCACCACCGCCCCGCAAGACGAGGCCAAGCGGATCGTGTTCGACGATCCGCATGGCGCCGCCGCCAACATGCAGGAGGCGGAGGTCACGCGCGTGCGCACCCTGCGCGGCCCCTGGCGCTGGGCGCTGGTCGCAGCGACCGCGGCGACGATCCTGCTCTGCATCAACCAGCAATTCTCGCTGCGCTTCTTCATCGGCTACACCCAGCTCAACACGGAGTATTTCTACCTCCTGATCGCCTTGATGCTGCCCTTCACCTTCCTGATCTTCCCAGGGACTGAGCGCGCCCCGCTCGACCGCATTCCCTGGTACGACCTGGTCTTGTTCCTCGCGACCTTCGCGGCAGCGCTGCTGCTGATGTCGAACGTGCGCAAGGCGGCGGAGGCCGGCTGGGAATTCGGCGGCGCGCCGACCAACGTGATCGCCGCCGGCCTCGTGATGTGGGTGATGCTGATGGAGGCGCTGCGCCGCACCGGCGGCTGGAGCCTGCTGCTGAGCGTCTTGCCCTTCACCGTCTATCCGCTGTTTGCCGAAGCCGGCTGGCTCGGTCCGTTCCGCGGCACGCAATCGACCCTGGAGCAGGCGACCGCCTATCACGTGCTATCGGGCGAAAGCCTGCTGGGCATTCCCATCCAAGCCTTTGCCGACACCGTGATCGGCTTCCTGGTGTTCGGTACCGCGCTGATGATGACGGGGGCTGGAAAATTCTTCATCAATCTCGCCTTCGCGCTGTGCGGCACCTTCCGCGGCGGCGCGGCGAAAGTCTGCATCTTTGCCAGCGGCCTGCTCGGCATGATGTCGGGCTCGATCATCTCCAACGTGCTGACCGCCGGCACCATGACCATCCCGGTCATGAAGAAGAGCGGCTTCCGCGCCTCCTATGCGGCCGCGATCGAGGCCTGCGCCTCGACCGGCGCGGTGCTGGCGCCGCCGGTGATGGGCGCCACCGCCTTCGTGATCGCGCAGTTCCTCAATGTCAGCTACGCCGACGTCGCAATCGCCGCCATCATCCCCGCCGTGCTCTACTATGTCGGCCTGTTCATGCAGGTCGACGCCTATGCGGCCCGCCACAAGCTGCAGGGCATTCCGCGCGCCGAACTGCCGCGGATCATGGATACGATCAAGGAGGGCTGGTACTACGTCTTCGTCATCGCGCTCCTGGTCGTGATGCTGCTCTACTTCAAGCGCGAGAGCCACGCGCCGTTCTATGCGACCGCGCTGCTGCTGGTTCTCAACCAGCTCTTCTCCAAGGACACGCGCTGGACGTTGGCGACGATCGGCAAATTCCTCGAGGTGAACGGACGCACCTTCGTGGAGCTCGTCGGCATCCTCGCCGGCTGCGGCCTGCTGATCGGCGCCTTCTCGATGACCGGCGTCGTCTCGAGCCTCGCCAACGACCTCCTGCACATCGCCGGCGACAACCCGTTCCTGCTGCTCGGCATGTGCGCCCTCACCAGCCTCATTCTCGGCCTCGGCCTGACGACGACCGCCTGCTATATCTTCCTCGCCATCCTGGTCGCGCCGGCGCTGGAGAAGCTCGGGCTCAACCGCATGGCGGTGCACATGTTCATCTTCTACTGGGGTATGCTGTCGTCGATCACCCCGCCGGTTGCGATCGCCTCGTTCGCGGCCGCAGGCATTGCAGGTTCACCGGCGATGAAGACGGGCTGGGAATCGATGTGGGTCGGCAGCATCATCTATTTCCTGCCGTTCTTCTTCGTGCTCAATCCGGCGCTGGTGCTGCAAGGGCCGAGCCCCTATCTCGCCGGCCTCGGCCTGATGGGGCTCGCCGCCTTCGGCACGCTGTTCATCTGCGGCGGCATCCAGGGCTACCAGCCCTTCGTCGGCGACCTCCGCGGTGCCGGCGCGCTGGAATGGCCCATTCGCGTGCTGCTCGTGATCGGCGGCTTCGTGGTGGCGACCCCCGGCGGCGGGATCATGCCGCTGTCGCAGATGCAGGTCACGATGCTGGGGCTGGCGATCCTGCTGCCGACGATCTTGATCGCGCTTCTTCTGGTCCGACGCCAGCCTGTGATGCCGGACGGGTTGCGCGTGCCTTAATTGCGTTGCACAAGTGCGGCGATGAAGCCGCACCTGCCCGCCGCCTCCGCCTGGACCCGCTCGAAACCGCCTTTGCTGCGGTTCCTGGACAATTGCCTCAGCGAATTCTCCGCCGAGACCTCGGGCCATGTCGCCGACTACATTCCCGAGCTCGGCAAGGTCGACCCTGCCTATTTTGGCATCAGCCTGGCGACCCTGGACGGCCATGTCTATGAGGTCGGCGACAGCCGCGTGCCCTTCACCATCCAGTCGATGTCGAAGCCCTTCGTGTTCGCACTGGCGCTGGACCTGCTCGGTGCCGCCACGGTCGAGAGCGCGATCGGCGTCGAGCCCTCGGGCGATCCCTTCAACTCGATCCGGCTCAATTCCGACAACCATCCGTTCAACCCGATGGTCAATGCCGGCGCGATCGCCTGCACCGGGCTGATCTACGACAGCAAGGGCGTGGAGGCCTTCGAGCAGATTCGCACTGCGCTCAGCCGCTTTGCCGGACGCGACCTCGCGCTCGACGAGGCCGTCTATGCCTCCGAGAGCCAGACCGGCGACCGCAACCGCGCCATCGGCTATCTGCTGAAGACCAATGCGGTCATCTCGGACAATGTCGCCGGCGTCCTCGACGTCTATTTCCGGCAATGCGCCGTGCTGGTCACCGCGCGGGACATCGCGGTGATGGCGGCGACGCTCGCCAATCGGGGCATTAATCCCGTGACGGGCGAGCAGGTGCTCAGCGCTTACGCGATCTCGCGCACGCTCTCGGTGATGACATCGTCGGGCATGTACGACTATGCCGGCGAGTGGATCTACCGGATCGGCATTCCCGCCAAGAGCGGGGTCGGCGGCGGCATCTTGGCCGCCCTGCCCGCCCGCCTCGGACTCGGCAGCTATTCACCGCGCCTCGACAAGCACGGCAACAGCGTGCGCGGCATCAAGGTGTGCGAGGCGCTGTCCTCGCACTACGACCTGCACATGCTCAACCGCAGCGACGATGCGCGCAACGCCGTCATCGCGGACTACGACATCGGCAAGAGCCCGTCGCGCCGCGTGCGCCGCCCGCAGGAGCGTGAGATTTTGGCGGCGCACGAACAGGAGGTGCGGATCATCGAGTTGGTCGGCACGCTGTCGCTCTCCGCGGTCGATTACGTCTCGCGGCGCATTGCCGGGCGACCGCGGCCGCAATTCGTGATCTTCGATCTGCACCGCGTGACCTCGACCACGCGCGCCGGCGCGCGGCTGGTCGCCGAGGCGTTCGAGGAGCTTGCGGCGCTGAACGTGACCGTCGTGCTGTCAGGCGTCAGACGTGCCTCCAAGGAATGGAACACGTTGCGCGAATGGACCGCCGAGCTGAAGAACGTCCGCGACTTCTACCTGCTCGACACCGCGATCGAATGGGCCGAAGACCAGATCGTGTATCGCTACGGCGGCTCGATCGATTTTCACGAGACAACCAAGCTCGCCGAGCAGCCACTGCTGGCAGGGCTGAGCGAGGAAGAGCTGACCGATCTGGCCTCGCTCTGCACCATCAGGACCTATCAGTCCGGCGCGAAGATTCTCACGACCGGCGATCCTGCGGATGCCCTGTATTTCCTGCGCAGCGGCGCGGTGCACGTCACCTTGCCAGACGGCATACGGCTGGCGACGCTCACCGCCGGCATGGCATTCGGTGAGATGGCACTGCTGGAGGCAACGCGTTCTGCCGACGTGTTCGCCGACATGGCGGCAACCGCATGCGAGGTGTCGCTGAAGGATTTCGAACGCTTCCGCAAGCAGCATCCACGCGCCAGCGAATGCATCATGCGCAACCTCGCCCAGCTGCTGGCCGACCGCCTGATCGTTGCCAATGCGAAGGTGGATATTCTGACGTCGACGTGAGTCGCGGCCGAGGTCCTTTCACCTCTCCCCGATTGGGAGAGGTGATCCGCGCCTCCCGCCCACATGGGCCCTAACGGCTCGCCGCTTCGCTCAGCCGCCGCTTGATCTTGGCAGCGCTCGCTTCGAGCAGTTCGGACGGCTTCTGGCCGGTCGCGGCGCAGAGGCAGGCCCAGTAATAGATGACATCGCCAAGCTCATCGACCAGGCCCGCCTTGTCGAGCCAATCATCGCGCAAGAGCTTCTTGATGTGGTCGGCGACCTCGCCGGCTTCGCCGGCAAGTCCGAGGCCCAGATAAGACAGCCGCTCGTTGGACGGCTGCTCATCGACTTTCGCAATACCCGCGGCCCAGACCGCGTATTCATCGATCGTCATCGGCATTCCCCGCCGCTTGCATCGATTCAGCCCACCACTTCGGTGACAGGCTGGAGATCGATCTCGAAGGTCTCCAGGAATTTCGAGGTCATGATGTAGAAGCCGACCGAGAGCTGCAATTCGACCAGAGCGGCCGGCGTCAGCTTCGACGCGATCGCCTTGAACGTCGCATCCGTCGGCTTCTTCAGCTTCACGACCTCATCGGTAAAGGCGAGCGCGGCGCGCTGCACCTCATTGAAGCAGGACGCCGCCTGCCAGTTCTCGAGCGCCTCGTTCTGCTCGTCGGTGACGCCCACATTCTTGCCGATCCGCTTGTGCGCGACGATCTCATACGGGGCCTCGCACAAGATTCCGGTGCGGGTGATCGCGAGCTCGCGCACGATCGGATCGAGCTCGCCCTTGTGCCTGATGGCGCCCCCCAAGCGGCAGTATTGCTCGAAGTAGCTCGGCGAGTGCGCCATCATGCGGAAAATGTTGGCATGACGGTTCTTGTCGAGGATTTCGCGGGTGCGGTCGGATGCCTTGGACGGGTCGCTGTACTGAATGCGGGCCATGATTTTCCTGAAGTTTTCCCTGAGCTTTTGATGCTTTTTGTCGTTGTGGGGATAAGTTCCCACAGACTCTATTCGCGGGCGGACGCAGGAGCAACATCATCGAGTCAAATTGCCGCCGCATTGCTGATCGACCCTGAAACAGTCGATATTCGCCGCGTGGGGACAGATCGCGGTGAATACTCGAGAGTGGGGTGTTCCGAGTAAAAACAATTGGCCGTCGGGTGCGCTAGCCGCGCAACGACGAGTCACGCCCAAGTCTAGGGAGAGAACGGCATGAAGGAAGCCACCAAGGGGGCGGCCTCGGGAGCGCTTGCGCATATGCTGGCGGTGACGGCGATGCTCGTCATCGCCAGCATCTTGTTCTACGGGCGCTAGAGTAGAGTTTCGTCATTCCGGGGTGGCCCTCGCACAGGCCAGGCCCAGAATACCCGTTCCAGGCTCGGTCCCATGACCGCCCCCGAATGACGATCCCACTAGGCCCTCTTCGCGAAGAACGGCACGAGCTTTCCCGCAAAGGGCTTGAAGCTCGCGACGACCGAATCGCCGATGGCGAGATCGCTCGCGCCGTGCGCCATCATGCGAAAGCCCTCGGCGCAATCGACCAGCAGGATGTTGTAGGGCACGTGGGCGCGCGTTTCGGGCGTGGCGGCGCGGCAGACCAGTGAGGTCGCGTAGACCCTTCCCTCGCCGCTGGCGCGCTGCTCACGCGGATCGGGCGCGCCGCAGGCCGCGCAGAAGGCGCGGTGGAAATACTGCACATGGCTGCACGCGCCACAGGCCTGAAACGTGATCGCCTCTTCGCCCTTGGTCCAGTCCGCGAGACGCTCGCTCATCGCACCCGCTCCAGGAACATGCTCACGTGCGACGACAGCACGCCGCCGTCGCCGTGCAGCAGCGCAATGGATGCATCGCGCACCTGCCGATTCGTCGCCCGGCCCGTCATCTGCAAATGCGCCTCGACCAGATGCGCCATGGCGCCGCCGACGCCGCAATGGCCATAGCTGAGCAGACCGCCATGGGTGTTGAGCGGCATGGCACCGTCGCGGCCGAAATGGCCGGCGCGGACGCGCGCGGCCGCCTCGCCGCGGCCGGCAAGGCCAAGGTCTTCCAGCAGCATCGCGAGCGTGATGGTGAAGCTGTCGTAGATCGCGGCGTAACGTACGTCGGAGATCGCAAGGCCTGTCGCCTGCCTGGCGCGCGCGATGGAGATCTCGGCACCGAGCTCGCTGAGGCCAGGCGCGGCCGTGACATGCTGATGGGTATGCGCCTGGGCGCAGCCGCGGATGCGCACACCCGCTTTCCCTGTCCGCTCGCGGCTGATGACGAAGGCGGCCCCGCCGTCGGAGACCGGGCAGCAGTCGAGCAGCTTGAGCGGCATCGCCACCGGCTTGGAGGCCATGACGTCGGCGACCGTGATGGGATCGTGAAATTGCGCGCCCGGATGGGTGCAGGCGTGGGCGCGCATCAACACCGCGAACTCGGCGAGGTCCTCTTCGGTCACGCCATATTCATGCATGTAGCGGCTTGCGATGAGGCCGTAATAGGCGGGAATGGTCGGGCCGAGCGGCACCTCGTAGTCGGGATGGCCGACCTGCGCCAGCGCCTGGATCGAGGCATCGCGGCTCTGTCCGGTGAGGCGGTTCTCGCCGGCGACGACGAGCACGTGGCGCACGACGCCTGCGTCGACGAGCTGGTGCGCGAGCATCGTCATCGCGAGTCCCGTGGCGCCACCGACCTGCACGGCATGGGCGTAAGACGGACGGATCCCGAAATGCTCGGCAAAGACGGTGGCGAGCATGATGTGCGGGGAGACGGTGGAGTAGCCGCAGAGGATGCCGTCGATGTCCGAGCGTGTCAGCCCGGCATCGTCGAGCGCGGCTTGGGCGGCCTTGCTCATCAGGTCGAGCGAGGACGAGCCTTCGTGCTTGCCGAACGGCGTGAGGCCGACGCCGGTGATGAAGCTCATGTTCTCTCCCCCTCGTCATTCCGGGGCGATGCGTCAGCATCGAACCCGGACTCTCGAGCTTCCGGGTTCGGTCCTCCGGACCGCCCCGGAATGACGGATGAGAGAGTATGCGCCATCACTTCCTCCCTACTCCGGCGCCGCGCGCGTGACACCATCGCGGACCATGGCGGCGATCTCGTCCTGGGAGTAGCCGATCTCGCGCAGGATCTCCGCTCCATGCTCGTTGAGCCGCGGCGCCAGGCGCACCGGCTCGGCCTCGGTCTCGGACCAGGTCGCCGTCACCTTCATGCTGCGGATCGGACCTTCGGTCGGATGCGTGACGACCGGGAAGAAACCGGTCGCCTCCAGATGCTCGTCGTGCAGGATCGACGCGAGGTCGTGCATCGGCATGACCGGCACGTCGGCCTTGGTGAGCAGGTCGATCCACTCGGCCGTGGTGCGCGTCTCGAAGATGCGCGCGAGCTCGGCGTAGACCACATCGATGTTGGCGGCGCGGCCGGCGAAAGTCGCGAATTTGGGATCGGCGCGCAGATCGTCGCGCCCCGTGGCCTTGAAGAAATTCTCCCACTGCTTGTCGTTGTAGACGATGACGCTGAGATAGCCGTCCGAGGTCTTGTAGGGCCTGCGGTCGCGCGAGAGGTGGCGGGCATAGCCGCCCTTGTCGAGCGGCGGCTCGAAGGTGAGCCCGCCCATGTGATCGCCCATGACGAAACCGGCCATGGTCTCGAACATCGGGATGTCGACGCGCTGGCCACGGCCGGTGCGGTCGCGGTGCACGAGGCTGGCACAGATCGCCCCGACCGCGGTGAGGCCGACGATGCGGTCGACCAGCGCATTCGGCACGTAGCGCGGTACGCCGTCGCCGGTCTGCGCCATCAGCGACGGCAGCGCAGTGGCGCCCTGGATCAGATCGTCATAGGCAGGCTTCGCGGCATAGGGCCCGTCCTGACCGAAACCGAACACGCCGGCATAGACCAGACGCGGATTGATGGCGGACACGACATCGTAGCCGAGCTGAAGCCGCGCCATCGCCTGCGGACGGACGTTGTAGACCAGGACATCGGCGTCCTTCAGCAGCCGCAGCACGGCCTCGCGGCCGGCGGGCTTTTTCAGGTCGAGGCAGATCGAGCGCTTGCTGCGGTTGGTGTTGAGAAACACCGGGCCCATGCCGGCGTGTCGCATCGGGCCGATCAGCCGGGTGACATCGCCGTCCAGCGACTCCACCTTGATGACATCAGCCCCGTAATCGCCGAGCATCTGGGTCGCATAAGGACCCATCAGCACGGTGGTCATGTCGATGACCTTGATGCCCTTCAGCGGCCCCATCGTTCGCTCCCGATTGCGCGAGGCTCAAGGCGCGGCCCGCGAATTCGGTCCAGCTAACGGCAGCGCCGCCGCTCGCGCAAGGGCGGGCGGCGTATGGCGGCATGCGCAGCGCGGCGATATCGACCGCTATTTCTTCTGGCGGGATTCCCGGATCTTCAGGAGCCGGTCGAGCTCTTCGTTCTGCTGGCTGATCCGGTCGGCGATGCGCGACTCGTTCTGCTCGCCCGAGGCGGCCGCGGCCTGCTCGATGAGCTGGCGGATATTGTCCTCGAGGATCGCGATGCGGTCGTTGAGTGCGTCGAGGGAGAGAGAGTCTTCGTAGTCGTTGCTCATGATGCGCGTCTCGCCAATCAATCAGGAGCCGTAGGGTGGGCCAAGCGAAGCGGGCCCACCATGATCTAACGCAAGGAAAAGGTGGGCACGGCGCTTACGCGCCTTTGCCCACCCTACGAGAGCCTACTTCAGCGGCTCCAGGATGGAGACGTAGTTGGCGACGGCCGCACCGCCCATGTTGAAGATGCCGCCGAGCTTGGCATTCTTGAGCTGCATGCCCTCGGGGGCCTGCCCTGCGAGCTGCATCGCGGTCATCACATGCATCGAGACGCCGGTGGCGCCGATCGGATGGCCCTTGGCTTTCAGGCCGCCGGAGGGATTGACCGGCAGCTTGCCGTCCTTGAGCGTCCAGCCTTCCTTGATGGCGCGGGCGCCCTGCCCCTTCGGCGTCAGGCCCATCGCTTCGTACTCGATCAGCTCGGCGACCGTGAAGCAGTCATGGGTCTCGACGAAGGAGAGATCGGACAGCGTCACGCCGGCCTTTTCCAGGGCGCGCTGCCAGGCGACCGTGCAGCCCTCGAACTGGAGGATGTCGCGCTTGCTCATCGGCAGGAAGTCCTGGGCGTGCGCGGTGGCGCGGAAGCCGATCGACTTGCTCATGCCCTTGGCAGTCTCGGCATCGGCCAGCACCAGCGCTGCGGCGCCATCGGAGACCAGCGAGCAGTCGGTGCGCTTCAAAGGGCCGGCGACGTAAGGGTTCTTCTCGCTCTCGGCGCGGCAGAAGTCGAAGCCAAAATCCTTGCGCATCTGGGCGAAGGGATTGGCGACGCCGTTCTTGTGGTTCTTGGCCGCGATCAGCGCCAGCGCATCGGACTGGTCGCCATATTTCTGGAAATAGGAGCTGGCAATCTTGCCGAACACGCCGGCGAAGCCGCCGACAGTGTCGCCGTCCTCGGGCAGGTAGGACGCCTTGAGCAGGTTCTTGCCGATCTCGGCGCTAGGGGTGCGCGTCATCTGCTCGACGCCGACGACCAGCACGATCTTGGCGGCCCCTGCGGCAATCGCGCGCAGGCCCTGGTGAACGGCGGCGGAGCCGGTGGCGCAGGCGTTCTCGACGCGGGTCGCCGGCTTGAAGCGCAGCTTCGGGTCGGCCTGGAGCACCAGCGAGGCGGTAAAATCCTGCGGGGAGAAGCCGGCGTTGAAATGGCCAAGCACGATCTCGTCGACGTCGCCAGCCGAAATGCCGGCATCCGCCAGCGCTTCGTTGGCCACGCGGGTGATGAGGCTTTCGACGGTTTCGGTGTCGAACTTGCCGAACGGCGTATGCGCCCATCCGACGATGCTGGCGGTCATGATGTTCTCTCCCTGGGGATCTCTTCCTGAGCTAAGTCATAGCCCAGAGATGGCAAGACTTCACGCGGCTTTCAGGGCCTGGACGGTGCGCTGGCAGATGGCAGTTATGCCGGCCCAGTTCCCGGCCCGGATCTCCGCCGTCGGGCACAGCCAGGAGCCGCCGACCGCAACCACGTTGGGCTCCGCCAGCCAGCTCGCCGCATTGGCCTCGCCGACGCCACCGGTGGGGCAGAACCGCACGTTCGGGAACGGCCCGCCGAGGGCGCGCAGGCCCTTGATGCCCCCGGCCTGCTCGGCCGGGAAGAATTTTGCGACGTCGAAGCCGTAGGACAGCGCCATCATCAGCTCGGAGGCCGTGGCAATGCCCGGCGCGAACGGCAAGGAGCTGTCGGTTGCGGCCTTGAGCAGCTCGGGTGTCAGGCCCGGGCTGATGCCGAACGCGACGCCGAGCTTCTCGACACGGGTGAAGTCGGCCGGATTGAGAATCGTGCCGATGCCGACGACCGCCTCGGGCACTTCGGCCATCATCGCCCTCGCGGCTTCGATCGCGACGGCGGTGCGCAGGGTCACCTCCAGCGTGCGGACGCCGCCGGCAACCAGCGCACGCGCCAGCGGCACCGCGTCCTGGATGCGCTCGATGGTGAGGACGGGAATGACGGTCGCCGCCTTGAACAGCGCGACGAGGTGATTTTGTTGGGCGGTCGTGGTCATAGGTCTCGATTCATTTGGTTGCCTGGCGCGAGGCCGCCGGCCGGTGCCGCTTCTTCGGAGGCATGGCATAGCCCGGAATGATGGCGCCGGGATAGCAGATCACGAGGCTGGCCAGACGATGTCCGGCCTGGGCGGCCTCGACCGGACCGGAACCGGTGAGCCGCGTCGCGATATAGGCCGCGGCGAAGCTGTCGCCGGCGGCGGTGGTGTCGACGACCGGTTTCGTCATGGGTTCGGCGCGAACCTCGCTGGTCCCGCCGGGAAAGCGCAGCAGGCTGACGGGCTCGGCGAGCCGGAACACCAGCTCCGGACTCGGGATGCGCGCCATCAGCTGGTCGTGGCTCTCGCCGGGATAGAGCGCGAGCAGGTCCTCGGTCGAGGTCAGCACGATGTCGGCGGTCGCGAAGGCTGCGGCAAAGACCTCGCGGGCGACGTCGCGATCCGGCCAGCCCCGCGCGCGAAAATTGGTGTCGAACACGAAGCGGGTACCGAGCAGGCGCGCGCGCTTGATTGCCGCGAACAGGCGCTCGCGTCCGGGAGCGTCGTAGATCGAGAGCGTGATCGCGGAGAGATAGACGACGTCGTAGCTCATCAGCGAATTGAGGATCTCGTCCGTTTCCGGCAGGCTCATCAGCTGCCGCGCCGCCGCGCTGTCGCGCCAGTGGAAGAACTGCCGCTCGCCCCTCGCATCCAGCTGGATCATGTAGAGGCCGGGCAGCTTGCCCGCCAGCCGCACGACACGCCGCGTGCCGACGCCCTCCGCATTCCAGGCCGCGATCATCTCATCGCTGAGACCGTCATCACCGAGCGCGGTGAGATAGTCGACCTTGACGTCGAGTCGCGCCAGGTAGACGGCGGTGTTGAGGGTATCACCGCCGAAGCCGCGTGAGTACAGGCCGCCCCCCTGCCCGGCGGACGCACCTCCTTGCGCCTGCCTGAGCTCGACCATGCATTCACCGATGCAAGCAACGCTCGCCATCACTTGACCCGCTCAGTCAGAGGTCTCAGGCGACGAAATTGCCGCCGAGCTCGTCTTCGATGTGAATGCGGATGATATCGTCGAAAGTCTTCTCGGCCGTGGTGAAGCCGAGCTCGCGCGCACGCTTCGGGTCGAAATTGCGCGGCCAGCCGCCGACGATGCCGACGACGAAGGGATCCGGCTCGCGCTTGATACGGGCGGCGACCTTCTCGCCGGCGACGCGCTTCAAGGCCGCGATCTGCTCGCCGACCGTTGCCGACAGGCCCGGCATGGTCAGGTTGCGGCGCGGGCCGACGGTGGCAAGATCCATGGTGCCGGCGTGAAGCAGGAAGCCGACGGCCGAGCGCGGCGTGGCGTGCCAGTGGCGGACGTCCTCGGACACCGGCAGGATCGCTTCCTTGCCGGCGAGCGGCTCGCGCAGGATGTTGGAGAAGAAGCCCGATGCCGCCTTGTTGGGCAGGCCCGGCCGGATGCAGATGGTCGGCAGGCGGATGCCGATGCCGTCGAGGAAGCCGCGGCGCGAATAGTCGGCGAGCAGGAGTTCGCCGATCGCCTTCTGGGTGCCGTAGCTGAGCAGCGGGGTGTGGAAGAACTCGTCGCCGATCGCATCCGGAAACGGGGCACCGAACACCGCGATCGAGGACGTGAAGACGACGCGCGGCTTGTAGCCGCCGCCGACGAGCCTGATCGCATCGAGCAGCATCCGCGTGCCGTCGAGATTGATGCGGTAGCCCTTGTCGAAATCGAGCTCGGCTTCGCCAGAGACGATCGCGGCGAGATGGAAGATCACGTCGGGGCGGCCGGCGATCAGCTTCTCGGCCGCGCCCGGCACGGCGAAATCGCCCGACACGGTCTCGACGGGGAAACCGGCCTTCTCCGGCTTCTTGGGCTCGACCACGTCATGCATGGTCAATTTCGTGATGTCGCTCTTGCCGAGCCGGCCATCGCGCAACAACCGTTCACAGAATTTGCGGCCGACCATGCCGGCGGCGCCCAGAACCAGAATGTGCAAGAGCCTACTCCTTCTTATTGGCAGGAGCGCACCGCTCCCGATGCGCCCTCGGCAAGCCCCGCGATCATTCCTTCACGGCGCCGGTCATCGCCGACACATAATGCTCCACGAAGAAGGCGTAAAGGATCACGAGCGGCAGCGAACCGGCCAGGGCTCCGGCCATCAGCGATCCCCAGCGGTAGATGTCACCGTCCACGAACTCGTTGACGATCGCGACCGGCACCGTCTTGTTGCTGGTCGACTGCAGGAAGGTCAACGCATAGATGAACTCGTTCCAGCATAGCGTGAAGCAGAAGATGAAGGCCGAGATCAGCCCGGGAATCGCGAGCGGCACCACGATCTTGATCAGGATCTGCCAGCGGCTCGCCCCGTCGATCAGGGCGCACTCCTCGAGCTCGAAGGGGATGGTCTTGAAATAGCCCATCAACAGCCAGGTCGAGAACGGGATCAGGATCGTCGGATAGGTCAGGATCAGCGCCAGCGGCGAGTCGAAGAGGCCATACTGATACACGACGGTGGCGAGCGGAATAAACAGGATCGACGGCGGCACGAGATAGGCGAGGAAGATCAGCCCCCCGACGAGATTGGCGCCCTTGTAGCGCAACCGCACGATGGCGTAGGCCGCGAACACCGATGCGACGATCGAGAGCACCGTGGCGCAGATCGCCACGTACATCGTGTTCCAGAGCCAATGCGGGTAGTAGCTCTCGAACAGCAGCTTGTGGAAGTGCTTGAACGTGGGATTCCAGGTCCAGAACGGATTGTACTTGTCGAGATCGAGCAACTGCTCGTCGGGCTTCACCGACGTCAGCGCCATCCAGTAGAACGGGAACAGCAGGACGACGACGATGATCGTGAGCGGCAGATAGAGCGTCACGAGCCTGCGCGGTACCGACTGCAGGTAGCTCATGCCCTCGCTGTTGTCGACGCGCGACGGCGCCGATATGACGGCCTTGAGATCGACTTTCGAGGCAGGAAGATCAGTCATTGCTTTCTCCCTGTTGCCGCTTGCGACAGCGCGCGGGGCTTGCCCCGTTCGCGCGAGAAAACCGAAACAGCACGGGGGTCAGTCATTGCTTTCCCCCTGCTGCCACTTGCGACGCTGCAGGCCGAACCAGGACACCATGATCGCGGCGAGCAGGAACGGGATCATGGCGCTGGAGATCGCGGCCCCCTCGCCCAGCTGTCCGGCGATGATCGCGCGCTGATAGGACAGGGTTGCCATCAAATGGGTAGCATTGACGGGGCCGCCACGGGTCATCGCCCAGATCAGCTGGAAGTCGGTAAAGGTGAAGAGCACGGAGAAGGTCATCACGACGGCGATGATCGGCGTCAGCAGCGGATAGGTGATGTAGCGGAAATTCTGCCACCGCGTGGCGCCGTCGAGCGTTGCCGCCTCATAGAGCGAGGGCGAGACGGTTTGCAGGCCCGCGAGCAGCGTGATCGCGACGAACGGCACGCCGCGCCAGACATTGGCGAAGATCACGCAAATCCGCGCCCAGGTCGTGTCGCCGAGGAAGTTGATGTTCTGGCTGATCAGGCCGAGCTGCTTCAGCGACCAGGAAATGATCGAAAATTGCGAGTCGAAGATCCACCAGAAGGCGAGTGCCGAGAGCACGGTCGGAACGATGAAGGGGATGAGCACCATCGCGCGCAGCATCGCCTTGAAGGGCATGTGCTCATTGAGCAGCAGCGCGAGATAGAGTCCGATCGCGAATTTGAAGGCACTGGCGACGAAGGTGTAGAGCAGCGTATTGAACACCGACAGCCAGAAGATGGAGTCGTCCCAGAGCCACTCGTAGTTCTCGGTGGCGATGAACTGCCCGACCCTGCCGATGCGCGTGTCCGTGAACGACAGCCAGATGCCGAGCCCGAGCGGATAGGCCAGGAAGAAGATCAGGAACGCCATGGCCGGCACCATGAACCAGAAGCCGAGCCAGTTGCGATTGTATTTGAGCTGGGTCCAGGCGCTCGCCTCGCTCATCTGAGGCTTGGCCCGGGGAATTGCGACATCAGCCATGCCCGATATCCCTGATCGAAATGTTGACGAGCGGGCGGCCGGACGGCCGCCCGCCCCGTGACCGTCAGCGATAGATGCGCTTCAGCTGGCGCTCGGCATCCGCCATCGCGCCCTTCGTATCCTTGGCGCCGGTGCAGTAGTTGGCGAACATGTCGACGACGATGAAATCGGCGATTGCGGTCGCCGCCTTCTCGCCGACCGTGCCGATACCGGACGCAGGCAGCGTGCGCTTGGAGGCCTGCGAGAACACGGTGTTCTTGGGATCCGCCGTCCAGATCGGCGCCGTCTCGTAGGCGTTCAAGGTCTGGGTCAGGTAGCCCTGCGCGCCATCCAGCCACTTCTCGTAATTCTCCTTCTCCAGCATGAAGGCGACGAAGGCCTTCGCCGCGTTCGGATATTTGGTGAAGTTGAAGGCGAGGATCGGCAGAGCGAGCTGCAGTTCGGTCGGCTTGCCGACCGGACCGACCGGCCACAGCGCGTGATAGGTGTCCGCGGCAAGCTCCTTCTTGCTCGCGTCGGTTTTGGCGGCCACGTAGATCGAGATGCCGTTCGCCGTGCAATAGAGCTCTCCGGCGAGGAATGCCTTGTTGTTGGAGGAGTCGTTCCAGGACGCCGTGCCCGGGATGAAGCTCTCGTACAGCGCCTTGCAGTACTCCAGCGCCTTCGCCGTCTCCGGCGAATTGATGATGATCTTGTCGTTCTGGTCGACCGTGTAGGCGCCGTGCCCCCACAGCACCCAGTGCAGCCACGAATTGCCGTCGCCCGATGCGTGCCCGAGCGCGAAGCCGGCCGGCGTGTTGTTGGCCTTCAGGGCCTTGCACATTTCGAGGAAGCCGGGGAAATCCTTCGGGAATTCCTTGAAGCCAGCCTTGTCGAGCGCCGACTTGCGGTAGTTCATGTAGCCGCCGTTGGTCGCGACGGGAATGCCGAGCCAGTCGTTGCCGAGCTTGCAGGTCTTGGCGGCCGCATCGGTCCAGCCGCCGTATTTCTGGCCGAGATAATCGGCGACGTCGTTCATCTTCAGCACTTTGGTGGGGAAGAGCTGCGGCAGCGTGTGCAGGCCCCAGGCGAGATCGAGCCCGGAGCCGGTATTGGCCGCGACCGAGGCCTTCGGCTGCACGTCCTCGAAGGATTCGCTGAACACGTTCATCTCGGTGCCCGTGGCAGCCTTGAACGCCGCCACCATCGCGTTGAACGCATCGTCCTCCTGCGGCACGAAGCGCTTCCATCGCATCACGGTCAGCTTGGCGCCGGGCTCGGCCTTCCAGGGCGCGCTCTGCGCCCAGGCCTTGGCGAAGTCGAACAGTGCCGGCCCAGTCAGCATGCCGGTCGCAGCCAGTGCCGTTCCGCCTTGAAGCAGAGTCCGGCGGGTAAAGTCTTGCATGTTGTCCTCCCTGTGATGCTTTTTTGTCGTCTTATGCTTCGTGGTCTGATGCGCTAGGCGTTCATGCGTTTGCCTGTCGCATCGTCGAACAGATGAACCAGCGACGGGTCGGGCTTCAGCCGCACCTTGTCGCCCGGGTTGAACTGATGACGCTCGCGGAAGACCGCGACGACCTGCTCGCCGCCGACCTTGGCGAACACTTGCGTCTCCGAGCCGGTCGGCTCGACCACGATGATCTCTGCCTCGGCGCCGTCATCGGCGATGGTGAAGTGCTCCGGCCGCACACCGTAGACTGCGGGCCGGCCGTCCGAGCCCGCCGGCGCGGTCTTGAGCGGCAGCTTGACGCCGTTCGGCCCCTCGAAGGTGGCAACGCCGTTGACGCGAACATGACCTTTGAGGAAGTTCATCGCGGGCGAGCCGATGAAGCCGGCGACGAACTGGTTGTCCGGTTTGTCGTAGAGCTCGAGCGGCGTGCCCATCTGCTCGACGATGCCGTCATGCATGACGACGATCTTGTCGGCCATGGTCATGGCCTCGATCTGGTCGTGGGTGACGTAGACGGTCGTCGTCTTCAGCCGCTGGTGCAGCTCCTTGATCTCGGTGCGCATCGCGACGCGCAGCTTGGCATCCAGGTTCGACAGCGGCTCGTCGAACAGGAAGACCTGCGGATCGCGCACGATGGCGCGGCCCATGGCAACGCGCTGGCGCTGGCCGCCGGAAAGCTGGCGCGGATAGCGGTCGAGCAGCGGCGACAGCGCGAGGATCTCGGCGGCGCGCTTGACGCGCTTGTTGATCTCGTCCGAGCTGGCATTGCGGAGCTTCAGCGAGAAGCCCATGTTCTCGGCCACCGTCATGTGCGGATAGAGCGCGTAGTTCTGGAACACCATCGCAATGTCCCGCTCCTTGGGCTGGACATTGTTGACGACGCGGTCGCCGATCGAGATCGTGCCGGAGGTGATGTTCTCGAGCCCGGCGAGCATGCGCAGAAGAGTCGACTTGCCGCAGCCGGAGGGGCCAACCAGGACGACGAACTGGCCGTCCTCGATCGGAATCGTCACGCCGTGCAGGACTTCAAAGTTGCCGAACGATTTCCGCACGTCGCGGATTTGCACAGACGACATCTAGCTCCCTCCTCGAAAGTCCACGACGCCTCTCGCGCCGCGACCGTCTTGTTTTTTCAGACTTCACCGAACGAAGCCCGATCTTAGCGGGCGACATTGTCGGTAGTTTGTGCGGTTTTGGCAATTTGTCTTTGGTTAGTCGTTGCTGGTAGCGCTGTCAACGTTCCTTTGTTTGCAGGACTGACTGTGTTAAGAGCAGCAAATGGGTCGAAAACGCACCAAGTCAGGCAAAATCCGGCTGGCCGAAGTCGCCGAGCTCGCCGGCGTCAGCCCGATCACCGCGTCCCGCTTCTTCCGCAATCCGGAGGCCCTGTCGGTCGCCAAGCGGACGCGGGTCGAGAGCGCCGCCAAGGAGCTCGGCTATGTGCCCAACCTTGCCGCACGGGCACTGGCCTCGCAACGCACCGAAGTCATCGGTGTATTGATCCCTTCTCTCACCAATAACGTGTTCTCGGACGTGCTGCGCGGCATCTATGACGCGTCAGAGGGCAGCCGTTACTCGATCCAGTTGTCCAACACGCGCTACAGCATTCTCCAGGAAGAGAAGTTGCTGCGCCTGTTTCTGGCGCAGAAGCCGGCCGGGCTGATCGTCACCGGCATCGACCAGACCGCCGAGTCCCGCGCGATGCTGGAGGCCGCGGACTGCCCGATCGTGCAGATCATGGAGATCGGGCCCGATCCGGTCGACATGATGATCGGCTTTTCGCACTATGATGCAGCCCGCGCGGCGGTTGCGCACCTGTTCGAGCAAGGTCACCGCAAGATCGGCTTCGTCGGTGCGCGCATGGATCCGCGGGTGCAGCGGCGGCTGGACGGATATGTCTCGGCCATGAAGGACGCCGGACTGTTCGAGCAGCGCCTCGTCGTCACGACGGCCACGCCGACTTCGGTGACGCTCGGCGGAGCCCTGTTCACCGATCTCCTGGCGCGCGAGCCCGACATCGATGCGGTGTTCTGCGCCAATGACGACCTCGCGCTCGGCGTGCTGTTCGAATGCCGGCGCCGGGAGATCGCAGTCCCCGGGCAGATCGCGATCGTCGGCTTCAACGACCTCGAATTCATGGCCTCCGCCGTCCCCACCCTCACCAGCATCCGCACCAACCGCTACGAGATGGGAAAGACGGCCGCCACCATGCTGATCAACGCGATCGAAGGGCGGCGCCCGGAGCAGCCGGTGCTCGATCTCGGCTTCAAGGTGATCGAGCGTCAAAGCTCGTTGGCACGACGTTCGGACAGCAGGCCAGCCGTTTCCGGCGCGGGTGCGGTGAACAAAATGATAGCGTTACCAAGTAGCCACGACTAGTATCGGAATCGTGAGGAAACGACCCGCCAGCCGGGAAGGCAGATCATCGCTCGCGCCGTTGGGCATCGCACATGCCGACGCCATGAGACGGACGCCAGTGCGTTTGCATTGCAGGAGAAACCAATGACAAAGAAACCAACCAATGGGCATGCCGCCGGCAGCAACGGTTCTCGCCGCCACCTTCGCTCGCAGGAATGGTTCAACAACCCGCACAACCCGGGCATGACCGCGCTCTACATGGAGCGGTATCTGAATTACGGCCTCACCCGTGCCGAGTTGCAGTCGGGCAAGCCGATCATCGGCATCGCCCAGACCGGCAACGACCTCTCTCCCTGCAACCGCCACCACATCGAGCTCGCCCATCGCGTCCGCGAGGGCATCCGCGAAGCCGGCGGCATCGCGATGGAATTCCCGACTCACCCGATCCAGGAGACCGGCAAGCGCCCGACCGCGGCGCTCGACCGCAACCTCGCCTATCTCGGGCTGGTCGAGGTCCTCTACGGCTATCCGCTCGACGGCGTCGTGCTCACCACCGGTTGCGACAAGACCACGCCGGCCTGCATGATGGCGGCGGCCACCGTGAACCTGCCCGCGATCGTGCTGTCGGGCGGCCCGATGCTGAACGGCTGGCACAATGGCGAGCGCACCGGCTCCGGCACCATCGTATGGAAATCGCGCGAGCGGCTCGCGGCCGGCGAGATCGACTATGAAGAGTTCATGGAGATCGTGGCCTCGTCGGCACCCTCGGTCGGCCACTGCAACACGATGGGCACCGCCTCGACCATGAACGGGCTTGCCGAAGCGCTCGGCTTCTCGCTGCCGGGCTGCGCGGCGATCCCCGCCCCCTATCGCGAGCGCGGCCAGATCGCCTACGAGACCGGAAAACGCATCGTCGAGATGGTCTGGGAAGACCTGAAGCCCTCGGACATCCTGACCCGCAAGGCGTTCGAGAACTGCATCGTGATCAACTCGGCCATCGGCGGCTCGACCAACGCGCCGATCCACATCAACGCGCTGGCCCGCCACATCGGCGTCGAGCTCTCGATCGAGGACTGGCAGAAGGTCGGCCACGACGTGCCGCTGCTCGTCAACATGCAGCCGGCCGGCTTCTATCTCGGCGAGGAATTCCACCGCGCCGGCGGCGTGCCGGCGGTGGTGCGCGAGCTGATGAAGCACAAGCGCATCCATGAGGACGCCGTCACGGTCAACGGCCGCGGCATCGGCGAGAACTGCAAGAATGCGCCGGAGCCCGACAACGACGTGATCTGGGCGTACGACAAGCCGCTGGTGAAGGATGCCGGCTTCCTGGTGCTGAAGGGCAATTTGTTCGATTCCGCGATCATGAAGACCTCCGTGATCTCCAAGGAATTCCGCGACCGCTATCTCAGCAACCCGAAGGATCTCAACGCCTTCGAGGGCCGCGCCATCGTGTTCGAGGGTCCGGAGGACTATCACGCGCGGATCGACGATCCCTCGCTCGACATCGACGAGCGCTGCGTGCTGTTCATCCGCGGCACCGGCCCGATCGGCTATCCCGGCGGCGCCGAAGTCGTGAACATGCAGCCGCCGGCGGCGCTGATCAAACGCGGCATCCTGTCCCTGCCCTGCATCGGCGACGGCCGCCAGTCCGGCACCTCGGGCTCGCCCTCCATCCTCAATGCTTCGCCGGAAGCCGCCGCCAATGGCGGTCTTGCGATCCTGAAGACCGGAGACAAGGTGCGTATCGACCTCAACAAGGGCAGCGCCAACATCATGATCTCGGACGAGGAGCTGAAGAAGCGCCATGCCGAGCTCAGGGCCAATGGCGGCTTCAAGCATCCGCCGAACCAGACGCCGTGGCAGGAGATCTACCGCAACACCGTCGGCCAGCAGTCGACGGGTGCCTGCATGGAGCTTGCCACGCGTTATCAGAACGTCGCCGGCACGTTTGGCGTGGCGCGGGATAATCACTAGGCCAAGTGCGCGTAGCCCGGGTGAGCGAAGCGACACCCGGGACCCCGCTCCCGGATATCGCGCTCGCGCGCTCATCCGGGCCACGGCACTGACAACCAAATTCAAGGTGAGGAGAACAGCAAAATGGCAGACCGCCTCAAGGGCAAGCGCGCCGTCGTCACGGCTGCTGCGGCAGGCATCGGGCGCGCATGCGCGATCGCATTCGCGCGCGAAGGCGCAGCCGTGATCGCCACCGACATCAACGAGGCCGGAATCGCGAGCCTGACCAAGGAAGGCATCGCCGAGGTCGCCAGGCTCGACGTCCGCAACACCGCCGACGTCAACGCCTTTGCCAAGCGCGTCGGCAAGATCGACATCCTGCTCAACGCGGCGGGCTTCGTGCACCACGGCACCATCCTGGAATGCTCGGAAGAGGATTTCGACTTTTCGTTCGACCTCAACGTCAAGTCGATGCACCGGACCATCAGGGCCTTCCTGCCCGAGATGCTGGCGGGGGACGGCGGCAGCATCGTCAACATCTCGTCCTGCGCGGCGCTGCGGCCGCCGGCCAACCGCTACGTCTACAGCTCGTCGAAGGCCGCGGTGTCGCTGCTGACGCGCGCGGTCGCGCTCGACTTCATCACCAAGGGCATCCGCTGCAACTCGATCTGCCCCGGCACCGTCGAGACGCCTTCGATGCTCGACCGCGCCGCCGCGCAAGGACCGCAGGGCAAGGAGATGTTCATCTCCCGCCAGAAGATGGGCCGGCTCGGCACCGCCGAGGAGATCGCGTCCATGGCGGTCTATCTCGGCAGCGACGAGAGCGCCTTCACCACCGGCGTCGATCTGGTCGTCGACGGCGGCTACATGCTCTGACGCTCGGGAGCAAATCTCATGAACAAGATCGATCTCAACGGCCGCGTCGCCATCGTCACGGGCGGCGCTCAGGGCTTTGGCCGTGCCATCACCGAGCGCTTTGTCGCGTCAGGCGCCAAGGTCGCGATCTGGGATTTCGACGCTACACTCGCCGAGAAGACGGCGAAAGAGATTGGCGGCGACACAAAAGTCTTCAAGGTCGACGTCACCGACACCGCGGCCGTCGAGCAGGCGCGCGACGCCACGCTCGCCGCCTTCGGCAAGGTCGACATCCTCGTCAACAATGCCGGCATCGCCGGCGTCAACAAGCCGGTCTGGGAGACCGACCTCGAGGAATGGCGCAAAGTGCTACGCATCAACCTCGACGGCCCCTTCATCGTCTGCAAGGCCATCGTGCCCATTATGCTCAAGCAGAAATACGGGCGCATCGTGAACATCGCCTCGATCGCCGGCAAGGAAGGCAATCCCAACGCGGCGCATTATTCGGCCTCCAAGGCCGGCCTGATCGCGCTGACGAAATCGCTCGGCAAGGAGTTGGCCGCACATGACATCCTGGTGAATGCGGTGACGCCGGCCGCGGCCAAGACCGCGATCTTCGACCAGATGACGCAGCAGCATATCGACTTCATGCTGTCGAAGATTCCGAAGGGACGGTTCGTGCTGGTGGAAGAGCTCGCCGCGATGGTGGCCTGGCTCGCATCTGAGGATTGCGCGTTCTCGACCGGCGCGGTGTTCGACATCTCCGGTGGACGCGCGACCTATTGAGGAGCGCCATGATCCGGGAAGGTGGATGCCTGTGCGGCGCGTGCGGTTCGAGGCGGAGGACGAGCCGCTCAACGTCCGCCACTGCGATGAGGAGAGCTTGATGGAGTTCTATTGGGAAGCCAAGGACGACAAGTGGTTCCTGCGTCCCGCCGTCGAGGCGCCAGAGCAGGCTCCTATCACCGTCGAGCAGGAGGACTGGTATTGGCTCGTGAAGATCGGTGGTCGTCCTCTCAATTTCCGCTTCACGGGTCTGATAGGAGCGAGGCAAAGCGCTTGGGAGTACGTCAAGCGCTACAGTCACATGCACTATGGCATCAAGTCGGTCACGCTGCGGTCGATTGAGGAGCCTTCGCGATCAGTCTCATGATGACCATCGAGCTTGTTCATCGCCTGCCTTTGCCCGCGGTCGTCGCGATCCAGATCCCGGCAAACACCGCGACGACGCCGGCCGCCAGATTCCAGCGCAGCGGCTCGTTCAGCAGCCAGGCCCCGACCAGCGATGCCGTGACCGGATTGACCGTCACCGAGATCGCGACGCGCGTCGGCGTCGTCCGCTCCAGCGCGAAGGCCCAGAGATAGAAGGTCAGCGCCGCGCCGAAGGCACCCAGATAGAGGGCTCCCAGCCACTGCGGCATCCCGAAGCCCGCGGCGGGCGCAAAACTGCCGCGGATAGACGCGAGCAGGATGAGGCAGGCCGCGCCGGCCGCCATGCTCATGGTCGTAAAGGCGATCGGACTGGAGCGCCGGATCAGCGGCTTCGACCAGATGCCGTACAGCGCCATGCACAGTGCAGCCGCCATCATCAGGAGATCGCCGCGCCAGGCGCCCGACGGGGCTGAGGTCAGGTCGGACAGAAGCGCCACCGCAACGCCAAGGGTCGCGATCACGACACCGACCGATTTGCGCCAGGTCAGGGCTTCGGCGCCGAGCGCAGCCGCGATCACGAGCGACAGCAAAGGAAGCGTCGACAGAGCCAGCGCGCCGCGCGCGGCGGTCGTGAAGATCAGCGACGCGTTGAACAGGATCGGAAACAGCGCGAAGAACAGGATGCCGAGCGTGACGGCGGCAGCCCAGTCCCCTCGCTTCGGCCAGCGATCGCCGCGCAGCAGCGCCAGCGGCAGCAACAGGAGAAAGCCGATGCCGAACCGGAACGAGCCGATCGCGAGCGGATCGATGCTCCCCACGAGATAGCGCGTGGCACCAATGGACGTCCCGCCCAGCGCGCTCGACAACACGGCGGCAAGAACGCCGAGAACCTCGCCCACGATTCCTCCCGATGGCTTTCGGTCAGCATAGGAGACGCGCCGAAACGGGGAATGGAATTTCCGTCATGCCAGGATTAGTTTTCGTCATGACCCCGCCCGATCTCGACCCCGACCTTCTGAGGGCCTTCCTCGCCGTTGCCGATCATCGGTCGTTCACGCGCGCGGCCGCGATCCTCAACCGCACCCAATCGGCGGTGAGCGTCCAGATCAGGCGCCTCGAAGAGCGGCTGAACGTCAGGCTGTTTCACCGCACAAGGTCGGGCGTGGCGCTGAGCGCGGCCGGTCACGAGCTGCTCGTCTATGCAAGACGGCTTCTCGACCTCAATGCAGAAGCGGTCGATGCGCTCCGCCCGCGCAAGCCCGATGCCGTGGTCCGTCTCGGCGTGATGGACGATTACGGCACGATCGTCATTCCGCCATTGCTGGCGCATTTTGCCAGAAGCCGTCCGGAGATCCGGGTCGACATCGAGACGGGGCTGACGGCGACGATGCCGGCCCGGCTCGGCGAAGACTATGACCTTGTTATCGCCATGCATCCGGTACGAAGCGGCAATGGCGAGCTGCTGCGGCGCGAGCAGGCAGTCTGGGCCGCAGCCGCGTCATATTCAGCCGGGGCGCAGCACTCCACGCTCCCCGTCGCACTCTACCCGCCGGGCTGCCTGTTCCGCCAGTGGGCCACTGAGGCCCTCGATGCCGCCGGCCGCCCGTGGCGGCTCGCCTTCGTCAGCCGGAGCCTCGCGGCGGTGGAAGCGATCGCGGTGCAGGGCCTCGCGATCACGGTCGTGAAGGCGGGCATTCTGCCCCCTCGCCTGCGCGTTCTGTCCGAGCGCGACGGCCTGCCACCGCTGCCGGCGGCGGATATCCGCCTCCACCGCGCGCGCAACCTGTCGCGTCCGGCGGCACTGCTGGCGGATCATCTGCAGCGGGCAATTTCGGAATCGGGCGCCATATAACAGTAGATCGTAAAGCGTTGTGGCCCTATACGGCCAGCTTTGCAAAGCGCGCGTGCGAACCGGGACGGACGAGCCGTGAACATCTCCTTCTATGATCTTTCCGTCTGGGTGCTGCCGCTGGTGCTCGCGATCACCTTTCATGAGGCCGCGCATGCCTTCGTCGCGGACCGGCTCGGGGACAATACGGCCTCGCAGCTCGGCCGCGTCAGCTTCAACCCGCTTCGGCATATCGATCCGTTCGGCACCCTGATCCTGCCCGCGATGCTGCTATTCGCGCATTCGCCATTCCTGTTCGGCTATGCCAAGCCGGTGCCGGTGAACTTCCGCAAGCTGAACAACCCCAGGCTCGACATGGTCTGGGTGGCGCTGGCTGGGCCCGTCACCAACATCCTGCTGGCGCTGGCCGCGGCCCTCGCCTTCCATGCCCTGCCCCTGGTGCCCGCGAGCTCGGCGAAATGGGTTGCGGACAACCTCAAGAATGCCCTCGTGATCAACGCGATCCTGGCCGTGTTCAACATGATGCCGATTCCGCCGCTCGATGGCGGACGCGTTGCGGTCGGGCTGCTGCCCCGCCCCCTCGCCGCGCCGCTGTCCCGGCTCGAGCCGTTCGGTATGCTGATCCTGATCGGCCTGTTGATCCTGCTGCCGCTTGCGGGTTCGCAGTTCGGTCTAAATCTTGATGTTATTTCAGCAATACTGCGAACGTTGACCGGTTATGTGATTCAGGCTGTTCTGTTTCTGACCGGCAACGTTTAGTTGAACAGAACACTCCCACGCCGAAGGGCCAGAGGCCGACTTGGTCAAAGCTGCCGATATGCTGATCGCGCGACGCGCCGACACCCGCGCCCGCGCCGATTTTGCCACCTGGAACATGATGGCCAAGCTCAACGGGGCGTCCGCACTGCCACCCGAGGCCCAGGAGTTCCTCGCCAGCTACAGGAATCTGCTGACGCAGATGAGCGAGAACGAGGCCAGCGAAGCCACCATCGGCGCGATCTACAGGGCCTATTATGTCGAGATGGGTGGCGCCGGATCGCCGCCCGACGTCCGCACCCGTCCGCCTGAACCAGCGGCGGACAATGTTACCGCCTTCCGCCGGCCGGCGCCGAAACCGAAGAAGGCCGCCTCCTTCGGGGCGGCGGCATTCGCTGGAAGCCAGAAACGGCCGCTCCCGGTAGCGCTGATCTTTGTGTGCCTGGTCGTGGTCTATGTCGGGATCCGGCTCTACTGGCGCTGAGCCGTCTTTTTCTTCTTCGCGTCCGGCGGAGTGAAGATGATGTCGACCGTACGTTCGAACCGGTCTTCGGTCAGTCCGGCGGGCGGCTGCGGGATGGGATCGGACTTGCGGACGATCGACACCGCCGCCGCATCGTAGGCTCCGTCTCCCGACGACTCCACCACATCCACCGACAGCACGTTGCCCTTCCGGTTGATGGCGAAGCTCACCTTGACCTTCTGGTTATTGGGCACTTTGCCGTCCGGGTTGACCTTGTGCAGCGCCAGATGCGCGCTGATCTTGCGGTTCCAATCGGCCGTCAGCTTCAGGATGTCCTTGCCGATACCGATGACGGGCGCCAGCGCCTTCTCGGCCTCGCGCGCATCCTCCTCAAGCGTCTGCCGCGCGGTCGCAACCGATTTCGGCGAGGCTTCGGCGGCCGGGGTCTCGACCGCCTGAATCTTCGGATCGTCCTCCGTCGGCTTCTTCGCGTTGTTCTCGGTCACGACGCGGTCGGGATCCTCGACCTCCTGCGACAGATCCTTTGGAAGCTCCGTCTCCTTGGTCTCGGCCTTCTGCTCGGGGAGCGCCTGCTGTTCCTGCATCGCTTCGCTGTCGGGTCCGGGCGGCAGATCGGTTTCGGGCGCCTTGGGCGATGCCATTTCCACGGCGAACTCTGCACCGTTGGCACCAAGGCCGTCGCCATCGTCGTCAGTGCGCAAATGGGCCAGCGCGAGCGCAGCACCACCCAGATGGAGCGCGAGCGCCGCCACTGCCGCCAAGATCCAGAGCTTCCGGGATGGTCTGAGTTCGTCCGACATGACGGGCCTCTAAGGCTGAGCAGCGCCTGGCGCAGGCGCCCCAGGCGCGCCTTCCAGCGCGACCAGTTTCACCCGCGTATAGCCGCCTGAGCGCAAGAGCTCCATAACTCCCATCAATTCGCCATACGGCACCGAACGATCGGCGCGCAGGAACACATACTTATCCTTGCTCATGTCGGACAGGCCGTCGAGGGTGCCGATCAACTCGGCCCGGTGAACCGGGTTCTCTCCGATCGCGAGCGTCAGATCGGGCTTGATGCTCAGATAGGTCGGCTTGTCCGGCTTCTTCTGCGGCGTCGCGCTCGACGTCGGCAGATCGATCGGCAGGTCGACCGTAGAAAGCGGCGCTGCGACCATGAAGATGATCAGCAGCACCAGGATGACGTCGATGAACGGCGTGACGTTGATGTCATGCGTCTCCGAGAAATCGTCGTCTTCGCCGTCGTTGTCTGCGAGCGAAACGCCCATGGTTCACTCCGCTGCGCGCGAATGCACGCTGCCGTGGCTACGGTCGAGATCGCGCGAGAGCAGCCGTCCCGCCGCGCCCGAGGCGCGGCTGACGAGTTCGAGATAGCCCTTCGTCACGCGCGAAAAATGGTTGTAGATGATGACGGCGGGAATGGCGGCGACGAGGCCGATCGCGGTGGCGAGCAGCGCTTCGGCAATGCCGGGCGCGACCACGGCGAGGTTCGTGGTCTGCGACTTCGAGATTCCGATGAAGCTGTTCATGATGCCCCAGACCGTGCCGAACAGGCCCACGAAGGGCGAGGTCGAGCCGATGGTCGCAAGCACGCCCATGCCGATCCGGATGCGCCGCTGTTCCGCGCGCACGATCTCGGAAAAGCTGGAGGCCGCGCGCTCCTTGATGCCGGCATCGCTGGACAGGCCGGCCGACATCCGCGCCTCGCGCAGCGCTGCCGCCAGGAAGGACGGCAGGATGCCCTGCTTGGTGCCGAGGGCCATCTGCGCTTCGGCGAGCGAGCGCGCCTCCGCAATCTTCTTCAGTGCCGAACGAAGCTTGGTGGATGCGACCGAGAGCTCGATCGACTTGGCGATGAAGACAGTCCAGGTCATCAGCGAGGCGAAGGCGAGCCCGATCATCACCGCCTTCACGATGACGTCCGCCGACATGAACATCACCCAGGGCGACAATTCCTTCATGGCCGGCGCGACGGCGGCCACATCGGGCTTTGCGGTCGTCGAAACGGTGGCCGCGGGAGGCGCCGTGGGAGCGGCTGGCGTCGAAGCCGAAGGCGCCGGCGCTGCGGGCGCGGAAGCTCCTGGCGCCATCGGGGGCGGGCCGGCCGGGGCCGGCTGAGCCACCGATTGCGCCGGTGCCGGGGGGCTTTGTGTCTGGGCAGAAACGGGGGATGCGAGCCAAGTGGCCGCCAGCATCAAAGCTGCGGCAAGGCTTGCTTGGAAGGACATCGTCTTCATACTTCGGCCCAGTAGCGAATGAGGTTGTGATAGATACCCGTCAATTTGACCGTTTCGGGATCGTCACGCCCGAGCCGTTCCACCAGCGCCTGTATCGCGGTGTCGAGGTCAAAGATCATGCTCCGAGCTTGATCGTCCCGTATCATGCTCTGAAGCCAGAAGAAAGACGCAACCCGCGTTCCCCTGGTCACGGGGGTAACCAGATGAAGGCTGGTCGAGGGATAGAGCACGCAGTCCCCGGCTGGCAACTTGACCTCGTGCGAACCATAGGTGTCCTCGATCACAAGTTCGCCACCGTCGTACTCCTCCGGTTCGGCGAGGAACAGCGTGACCGACAGGTCCGTGCGGATGCGAAGGCCGGTCAGGCGGTCGCCGCGGATCGCATTGTCGACGTGCAGGCCGAAATGATGGCCGCTGCTCGCCGCATAGCGGTTGAACAGCGGCGGGAAGATCTGCAGCGGGATCGCTGCCGCAATAAAGCGCGGGTTCGAGGTCAGCGCCGAGATGATGCGGTTGCCGAGCTTGCGCGCGACCTCGCTGTCCGGCGGCAATTGCTCGTTGCGCTTGACCATCGCCGACTGCGCGCCGGCGGTGGAGCGACCGTCCTCCCAATCGCTGACGTCCATGATGCGGCGGAAATCCGCCACATCATCCTTGCTGAGAACGCCAGGCAGGCAGGTCAACATGATCAGAACTTCGCTGTCGTCACGACGTAGAACGCCCGCCCCGGCGCGACCGCCACGAACGGAACGTTGCTGCGATAGAACGAGTCGTAATAGAGCTTGTTGGTCAGGTTCTGCGCGTAGAACTTCATGGTCCAGTTCTGGTCGATCTTTTTCTCGACGAACGCATCGAAGCGCCAGTAGCTTGGCAGTTCGTTGGTGTTGGCCGCGAACGTACCGCCATAGACCTTTGAGCGGTAGACCGCCTGCCCGCCGAGTTCCCACCCCCCGTCAAACTTGTACTTGGTCAGCATGCTGAACGACTGGTGAGCGATGTTCGCAAGCTGCAGTCCGATATTCGACGCGACACCGCTCTGCGTGACCTTCGACTGCATCAACACCAATCCGCCGAAGATGCTCCAGCGATCGGTGATCTTGCCCTCCGCCTCGATGTCGATGCCTTGGATCCTGTAGGCAGCACCCGATGTGAGCAGGTTGTTGACGGTCTCGCGCGCGTTGTCCTTGGTGGTTTGGAACAGCGCACCGGTCACCAGCAAGTGGCGATCCGCAAGCTCCCATTTGGTGCCGAGTTCGATCGCCTTGTTGCGCTCGGGCCCGAGCAAGATGGTCGAGTTGGGGGGAACGCCGCCGTATTCGGTGCCGGTCGCATCCAGCTCCGACCCGAACGGATTGGCCGAAGTTGCGTAGGCGGCATAGACGCTGCCGATCGACATCGGCTTGTAGACCACACCGACGTTGTAGTTCACGAGATCGGAATTCTGCTTCACATAGTTCGGACTGTTGTTCGACGCGCTTTGGCTGTAGCCGTCATAGCGGACACCGCCATTGACGATGATCGTGTCCTGCCAGTTCGCGGTGTCCATGACATACACGCTGCTGGTGTTGACGCCATAGCGAGTCGGATTTCCAAGCAGCGACGGCGTGCCGAAGGGAATGTTGGTGTACTGCGGGGAGTAGAGATTGACGTTCTGGACGGCACCGTTGCTCGTGAAAGCGGAGCCGGACAGTTCTGACGCGAGGCCGGCATAGCGGTCGATCGAGATGTTCTCGTTCGAATATTCGACGCCGAACACCGCAGTGTGCTTGACCCCGCCGGTGTCGAGCTTGAACGTGGCCTCGTTCTGGTTGGCCCATACGTCCACGTTCTGGTAGCGGCTCTGAGCGCTCGCCGTCGTGGTCCAGAGCAGCGGATTGGGGCTGGTCGTATTCGGATTCTGCGGCAGCGTGCCGATATAGTTGAGCAGCGAGTGCTCGCCGCGCACCTTGCTGGTCAGGGTAATGGCCTCGTTGACCTTGTACTCGATGACGCCGGTGCCGAAATCCTGCCGCGCGGTCTGGAAATCGCGGTTGAGGAAGCCGTACCAATTGCCACGCGGAATGCCCGCCGAGGTCACCGGCACGTTGCCCTGCTTGTAATAGGGCACGCCGAAATCGGGATAGCCGCTGAGATCGGTATGGACGTAGTTCGTCGTGATCTTGATGTCGTTGGTGGGGGTGTACTTGGTCGAGATGAAGCTGCCCCAGCGATTGTCGGTGACGTAGTTGCGTCCGGCGACGTTGGCATCCTGGAACAGGCCGCCCGTGCGCACCGAGAAGGTCGGATCGATGACCTGGTTCACGTCGAGCGTGACGCGCTTGGTCATGTCGGTACCGAACTCGGTGTCCATGCGCTTGAAGTTGACGTCGCCCGCCTGCTTGGTGACGATGTTGATGGCACCGCCGGCGGTGCCCCGGCCGGCATAGGAGGAGGCCGGGCCGCGCAGAATCTCGATCTGCTCGGTGAAGAAGTTCTCGCGGATCGAGACGGCGGGATCGCGGATGCCGTCGATGAAGACGTCGTTGCGCGCGTCGAAGCCCCGGATGAAGAAGCGGTCGCCGAACGCGTTGCCGCCCTCGCCCGAGCCGAGCGTCACACCCGCGGTCGAGCGCCCGATCTCCTTCAGCGTCGTGGCGTTCTTGTCCTCGAGCACCTCCTTGCTGAGTACCGTGATGGACTTGGGCGTGTTCAGCATCTTCTCGGGAAACTTGCCCGAGGCCTGGACGTGGTCGACCTTGTAGGGCGCCGCCGGATCAGCATAGGGATTGCCGTCAGGCGCGCCGGACGGCGTCGTGGGAGCCGTCTGCTGCGCGGTCTGCTGGCGCTGTGCGGCGCGACGAAGCGCGTTGCGGGCGCGGACCTGTTCCGGCGAGGGCTTCGATGCCGCCGGCCGCGGACGCTCGACCGGCGCATCGACCGTCACCGGCGGCAGGTTCGACTGCTGCGCTTGCGCGCCGCCCGACACCGACGCCACCGCGATCAAGCTCGCAACCGCCGAAACCTTCTTGCCGGAAACGCCCGCGAATTTCTCATCCACCAGATCGAATGCTGCGACCGAACGCAACGACTTCGGTGCGACCACCTGCCCCATTACCAAACGCCCCATAATCCTATTCGCTCATTCACTTCGACGAACGATGGCTGTTGGTATCGGCCACAAAATAGCGGGTCAATGCGAGCCGCTCGCGAGAACCCTTGAATCAATCCAGATCAAAGCGATTCTAAACTGCAGTTTGAAATCGTTCTAAAACGAGATTGGACTCGTTCTAAAGACAACGCGGACGTTCGCTCTCAGTCGCTGCTCGGCGGCTTCATCAGTGAGAACAATTCGTCGACCGTCTTCTGCGCGACGGCGCGCACGCGATCGGTGCTGTCCATGCCGGCGATGTTGACACCGTTCACGACGGCTTTGATCTCGTCGCGAAAGTCGGTGAGGAAGCGCAAGGGATCGCGCTGCTCGTTGGCGACACGCGCGATCAATCCCGTGATCAGAATCTGACAAGCGATCAGCTTGCCGTTCAGCTCGTCCATCCTGCGCTCCATTCGTGGCGGCGCCGATATGAACGATGCCGAAATCCCTGACAACCGAAACGGCCTCCACGCAATTTAGAACCGCTCTCGTGACTGATCCGAACCAGGACTGAGCGCGGCGCCATTCGGCCCGAGCACACCGCTATCGGTACTGCGCAAAGAGGCGGCACGCCGGTCGGTCGCGCCCGGAAAAATGCAGCCCTGCACAGCGCGGCGCCAGAGCACTGCCCAGGGGGTGCAAAGCTTTCCAATTGTTTAGGTTTCTGAACCGATAGTGCTGTTTACACTGGAACTTGGCGTGTATTATACAAGCGTGCTGGAACCGTATGATTGGCCCCATAATTCATAAGCGTAGGGCACAAGAGCCGACACGAGACGATATGAAAAAGTCCCGGCCGATCCTCTGGATTTTGATCATCGCGGCCGTGGCCTCCGCAGGTTACTATGGATGGCAGAGATTTGGCTCGGCCGGACAGACCCAGATAGCACAGAAGGCGTCGCCCCGCCCGTCCGCTATTCCCGTCAGCGTCGCACCGGTCCAGAAGACCGACTTCCCGGTCTACCTGACCGGTCTCGGCACGGTTCAGGGCTTCAACACCGTCCAGGTCCGCAGCCGGGTCGACGGCCAGATCATCAGGCTCGAGTTCAAGGAGGGCCAGATCGTCCAGCAGGGCGACCTTCTGGTCTCGATCGATCCCCGGCCCTATCAAGCCGCGCTTGACCAAGCCAAGGCCAAGAAGGCGCAGGACGAGGCAAACCTCGCCAACGCCAACCTGGAGCTCCAGCGCGCCGTGAAGCTCGGCGAATTCGCAACAACACAGCGGGTGGATGCCCAGCGCTCCACCGTCGCGCAGCTCACCGCGCAGATCGCCGCCGACGAAGCCGCGATCGCCAACGCCCAGACCCAGCTCGACTACACGCAGATCAAGGCACCGATCACCGGTGTCGCAGGGCTCCGCCAGGTCGACATCGGCAACATCGTCAACGCCTCGACCCAGACGGGCATCGTCATGATCTCGCAGGTCGAACCGATCGCCGTGATCTTCACCGCTCCGGAAGACCAGCTCCCCTATATCACCGAAGGCCAGAAGGCCGGCGCCCTGAAGGTGATCGCCTTCACGACCGACGGCAAGAAGACGCTGGCCGAGGGCAAGCTCGCGGTCATCAACAACCAGGTCGACACGACCAGCGGAACGATCCGTCTCAAGGCGGTGTTCGAGAACAAGGACCACGCGCTGTGGCCGGGCCAGTCGGTTTCGACGCGGCTCCTGGTGCGGACGCTGAAGGATGCGACCGTTGTTCCTGATGATGCGGTCCAGCATTCCACCAACGGCCTCTACGCCTATACGGTCAATCAGGACAACAAGGCCGAGGTTCACAAGGTCAAGGTCAGCTATGGCATCGACGGACGTTCGGTCATCGAGGAAGGCTTGAGCCCGGGCCAGCAGGTGATCGTCGGCGGCCAGTTCAAGGTCCAGCCCGGAAGCCTCGTGTCGACGGCAGTGGCAAGCTCCGATCCGGCCCAGAGCAAGGTACGACAGGAATGACCGAAGGCGGGATTTCGGCACCTTTCATCCGTTATCCCATCGGCACCTCGCTGCTGATGGCGGGGATCCTCTTCGTCGGTCTCGTCGCCTATCCGCTGCTTCCGGTCGCGCCGCTGCCGCAGGTGGACTTTCCGACCATCCAGATCACCGCCAACCTGCCCGGCGGCAGCCCCGAGACGATGGCCTCGTCGGTGGCGCAACCGCTGGAGCGGCAGTTCGCTCAGATCCCCGGCATCGCGCAGATGACCTCGACGAGCTATCTGGGCACGGCGTCGATCACCATCCAGTTCGACCTCAACCGCAACATCGACGGCGCCGCGAATGACGTCCAGGGCGCCATCAACGCTGCCAGCGGCCAGTTGCCCAAAAACCTGCCCTCGCCCCCGACCTACCGCAAGGTCAACCCGGCCGACGCGCCGATCCTGCTATTGTCGGCGACATCAGAGACTCTGCCGCTGACCAGCGTCAGCGACGCGGTCGACGCCCAGCTTGCCCAGCAGATCAGCCAGCTCTCGGGCGTCGCCCAGGTCTTCATCGGCGGCCAGCAGAAACCCTCGATCCGCATCCAGGTCGACCCGGCGAAACTCGTCGCCAAGGGCCTGTCGCTGGAGGACGTGCGCAGCCAGATTGCGATCACCACGGTCGACAGCCCCAAGGGCAACATCGACGGCGAAAAACGCGCCTACACGATCTACGCCAACGACCAGCTCACCCAATCGAAGGACTGGAACGACGTCATCATCGCCTATCGCAACGGCGGTCCGTTGCGGATTCGCGACATCGGCCGAGCGGTCAGCGCCGCTGAAGACGCCAAGCAGGCGGCCTGGGCCAATGGCAAGCGCGGCGTCTTCCTGGTGATATTCAAGCAACCGGGCGCCAACGTCATCGAGACCGTGGACCGGATCAAGGCGACCTTGCCCCGCCTCGTGGCCGCAATCCCGCCCGCCATCAAGATCGAGCTCATCAGCGACCGTACCACGACCATCCGCGCCGCGGTCGAGGACGTCCAATTCACGCTGCTGCTGACCATCGCGCTCGTGGTCATGGTGATCTTCATTTTCCTGCGCAGCTTCTGGGCGACGGTCATTCCCACCGTCACGGTTCCGCTGGCGCTGCTGGGCGCGTGCGCCCTGATGTGGCCGGTCGGCTATTCGCTCGACAATCTGTCGCTGATGGCACTCACCATTGCGGTCGGTTTCGTGGTCGACGACGCCATCGTGATGCTCGAGAACATCACCCGCTACATCGAGGAAGGCGACTCGCCGATGGAGGCCGCCTTCAAGGGCTCCAAGGAAATCGGCTTCACCATCGTCTCGATCAGCATCTCGCTGGTCGCGGTGCTGATCCCGCTGCTCCTGATGGGCGGCATCATCGGGCGCCTGTTCCGCGAATTCGCCGTGGTGCTGGCGATGACCATCTTCGTTTCGATGTTCGTGTCGCTGACCCTGACGCCGATGATGGCCTCGCGCTTCCTGCGCGCCCATGGCGAGGTGCAGCACGGCCGCTTCTATCAATGGAGCGAGCGCGCCTTCGACGCGATGCTGCGCGGCTACGAATATGTGCTCGATCACGCCCTCGCCTGGCGGCGCACCACGCTTGCGATTTTCTTCGTCACGCTCGGACTGTCGATCTACCTGTTCGTCCTGATCCCGAAGGGCTTCTTCCCGCAGCAGGACGTCGGCCTGATCACCGCCACCTCGGAAGCCTCGCAGGACATTTCGTTCAAGGAGATGACCCGGCGCCAGGAGGAGCTCGGCAAGATCATCATGGCCGATCCCGACGTTGCCAGCGTTGCCATGTCGATCGGCGGCAGCGGCCGCGCCGGCAACAACGGCAACCTGTTCATCACGCTGAAACCTCGCGATCAGCGCGATGCCTCAGCTCAGCAGATCATCGCGCGGCTGCGTCCGCAGTTCGACAAGGTCGAGGGCGCCCGGCTTTACATGCAGGCGGCCCAGGACGTGCGGCTCGGCGGCCGGCCGACGCGCACGCAGTTCGAATTCACGCTGCAGGACGCCAATCTTGACGAGCTCAACGAGTGGGCGCCGAAAATCCTCGCCAAGATGCAGACCCTGCCGGAGCTGCGCGATGTCGCGACCGACCAGCAGACGCAGGGCACAACTGTGCAGCTCAAGATCAACCGCGACACCGCCGCCCGCTACGGCATCCAGCCGCAGCTGATCGACGACACGCTCTATGACGCCTTCGGACAGCGGCAGGTCACGCAATATTTCACCCAGCTCAACACCTACAAGGTCATTCTGGAAATCCTGCCGGAGATGCAGGGCAATCTCGACAGCTTGAACAAGCTCTATCTGAAATCGCCGTTGACCGGCGACCAGGTGCCGCTGTCGACCTTCGCAACCTGGACCACCGACCCGGTCCGTCCGCTCTCGATCAGTCATCAAGGCCAGTTCCCATCGATCACGATCAGCTTCAACCTGGCGCAAGGCGTGGCGCTCGGCCAGGCCACGGAGGCGGTGCAGCGGGCAATGGCCGATCTCGGCGCACCGCCGACGCTGAACTCCAGCTTCCAGGGCACCGCGCAGGCGTTCCAGCAGTCGCTCGGCACCGTGCCGCTCTTGATCCTCGCCGCCCTCGTCGTGGTCTACCTGATCCTCGGCATTCTCTACGAGAGCTACATCCACCCGATCACGATCCTGTCGACGCTGCCCTCGGCCGGCGTCGGCGCGCTCGCAATCCTGATGGCGGCGGGTTTTGACTTCAGCCTGATCGCGCTGATCGGCATCATCCTGCTGATCGGCATCGTGAAGAAGAACGGCATCATGATGGTCGATTTCGCGATCGCCGCCGAGCGCGACGAGCACAAGACGCCGGAGGAATCGATCCGCCAGGCCGCGTTGTTGCGTTTCCGCCCGATCATGATGACGACGATGGCCGCGCTTCTGGGCGGCGTGCCCTTGATGCTCGGTCACGGCACCGGCGCCGAGATCCGTCAGCCGCTCGGCTACGCCATGGTCGGCGGCCTGATCGTCAGCCAGGCGCTGACGCTGTTCACCACGCCCGTGGTCTATCTCTATCTCGACAAGCTCAACAACTGGTTCGCCACCTGGGGCCGTTCGGGCGACGGCGAAGGCGACGAGGCCCCCGAGCACGGCAGCGTCAAGGAAGCCGCCGAGTAAGCTTGCGCTGCGGCTTCCGCGACGCTACAGCGAGGCGCCCGTTTCACGCCAGCGCAGTTTCGCCATGCTCATGCAATCCAGACTTGTCGCCCTTGCCGCAGCTGTCTTGTTGTCAATTGGCGCTGCGCATGCCCAGCAGGGCGCCAAGAGGAACACCGCGCCCCCTGCCCCGGCCACACAGCCTTCGCCTGCCCCGACGCAATCACAAGCGGACGGCACTCCCGGGCAGTCCGGCTGGATCGTCCGCTGCACCAGCGCCAGCCGCGATGCGCCGCTCGAATGCGCGATGGAGCAGAACGCGGTGCTGACCAAGACCGGCCAGACCGTCCTCCTCGTCAACATCCGCATCGCGCCCGACACCCGCACGCCGGTGGCGCTGCTGCAATTGCCGCTTGGCCTCAACCTTCCCATCGGCGCCAAGCTCCAGGTCGACGAGGGCAAGACGGTCGATCTCCAGATCCAGACCTGCGAGAACCGCGGCTGCTACGCCTCGACCCCGGTCACGCCGGACCTGCTCGCCGCCTTGCGGTCAGGCAAGCAGCTGAAGGTCTCCTTCCAGAACATGGCCAAGGAGACGATCGCGATCCCGATGCCGCTGGGCGATTTCTCGGCCGCTTACGACAAGATCAAGTAACGGGCTCTTCCGTTATTGCCGCGCCATCTGCGCGTTGCCGACCGCATCGCCATCGAGCTTCTGGTCGTCGTGCATGGTGACCGAGACGCGCAGAAGACGTCCCTCGTACTCGAACGGCGCCTCATAGTGCGACACGGGGCTGCCACGGTCGCGCCCGATGTCGAGCCCGGACCACGAGATCAAGGTGTGGAAGCCGAGCTGGGTCTGGAGCGAACCTGCCGGCTCGCCGTCGATCAACAGCGTGTATTCCGAGACACCCGTGCGCGCGCCCTTCGCGGGCGGCTCCTTGCGCACGAGCCGTTCGACGTGAACGCCGAGACGCCGCGCGCCCGGCGGCACCTCGCGGTCCGAACGCACGATCTGGTGGCTGCCGCCGATGTTGAGATCGTGCACGAGATGGCCGCCCTTGACGTAAAGACTGTAGCCCGACGTCGCATCGCCGTGTGAGATCAGCACACCGTCTGCGCCTGCCTCGCCGATCTCGACATGCGCCTCGATCGTGTAGCTGCGGCTGCGCACATCGGGCGCCACGTCCGTCGGCACATGCCCCATCCCGGCGTGGAAGACGAAGTTCCGGCGTGCGCCGTGGAAGCGCGCGGCATTCTCCGCAAAGCGCGGCCCGAAGCGGTCGTCGAGCGGTAGGACCTTGTGCTTCTCGGCTTCTTCCCACCATGCGGCGACCATCCGGGCAAGGCGCTCCGGCTCCTTGGCCGCGAGGTCGTTGGTCTCGGAGAAATCCGCATCGAGATGGAACAGCTCCCATTTGTCGTTCTCGAACGGCGTGCCCGAGGGATGAAAGGCGACGGCCTTCCATCCGCCGTACCAGAGCCCGCGATGGCCGAACATCTCGAAATATTGCGGCGAGCTCTTCGAGGGGGCCGACGCTTCCGTGATCGAGCGCGCAAAGCTCTCGCCTTCCAGCGGCATTTGCTGGCAGCCCGCGATGGTCGCGGGGGCCTCGATGCCGATCAGCTCCAGCAGCGTCGGCGTAAGGTCGCAGGCATGGACGAACTGGTGCCGTAGCTCGCCTCGGCTTGCGATCTTCTTCGGCCAGCTGATCACGAAGGGATCGCGGATGCCGCCGCCATGGGTGTTCTGCTTGTAGCGTCGCAGCGGCGTGTTCGAGGCCATCGCCCAGCCATGCGGGAAATTGCTGTGCGTGTCGGGCCCGCCGATGTCGTCGATGCGGCTGAGCTTTTCAGCGACCGGCTCCGGCTTGAAGTTGAACGGTCCCATCGCGTTGACGAAGCCGAGCGGCCCACCCTCCTGGCTCGCGCCATTGTCTGACATCACGATAATCACGGTATTGTCGCGGATACCGGCCGTCTCCAGGAACGAGACGAGACGGGCGAGATGCCGATCGGAATGGTCGAGCATACCGGCAAAGGCCGCTTGCAGCCGCGTGAAGACCCGGCGCTCATCGGCCGAATGCTCCTCCCAGGCCTTGACGCCGTCATTGCGCGCCGGCATCCGCGTTGCCTCCGGCACCAGCCCCATGGCTTTCTGGCGCGCCAGCCGCTGCGCGCGCTCGACGTCCCAGCCGTGCGCGAAGGCAGTGTCGTAGCTCATGATGATCTCGGCCGGCGCCTGGTGCGGCGCGTGGCAGGCACCGAGCGCGACCCACGTAAGCCAGGGGACATCGGGACGGTCGGCATGGTGATCGCCGATGAAGCGGATGGCCTGGTCGATCAGATGCTCGGTCAGATGATAACCATCGGCATAGGTGCCCGGCGGATCGATATGCGTGTTGTCGGAGACGAGCTCCGGCGCATACTGGTCGGTCTCGGCATCGAGGAAGCCGTAGAAGCGGTCGAAGCCGCGCCCGAGCGGCCAGCCGTCGAACGGACCGGTGGCGCCGCTCTCGGTCAGCGGCGTGACATGCCATTTGCCGACCATGTAGTTGCGGTAGCCGTGCACGCGCAGCATCTCGGCGAGCGTCCCCGCCTCGCGCGCGATCTTGCCGCGATAACCGGGATAACCGGAATCGAAATTGGCAAGGCATCCGACGCCGACCGAATGGTGGTTGCGCCCGGTGAGCAGCGCGGCGCGCGTGGTCGAGCACATGGCCGTGGTGTGGAAGCCACTGTAACGCAGGCCCTCCGCCGCGAGCTTGTCGATGGTCGGCGTCCTGATCGCCGAGCCATAGCAGCCGAAATCGGAGAAGCCGACATCGTCGAACAGCACCACCAGGATGTTCGGCGCACCCTCGGGCGGCCTCACGGCCTCCGGCCACCAGGGTTTCGAGTCCGCGACCGTCTTGCCGACGGTGCCGCGGAACGGCGAGGTGCTGCCTGCGCTCATTTGCTCCTCCCTGTTCGACGCCCGGCGGACGCGGTTGACCCGCAGCTTGCCCGGTCCTAAAATTATAATCAGAATTATGATTATGAACCAAGCCGGATGCAAGCACGGATGAGGCCACGTCCAGAGCCCGAGCTTCGCGACTTCGACCTGCCCGGCGTCACCCCATCACGGCAGAAGCGCAGCCGCGAGACGACGCTGGCGCTGCTGCGCGCCGGTGCCGACATGCTGCGGACGCGCAGTCTTGCCGAGCTCTCGATCGAGGGGCTCTGCACCGAGGTCGGCGCCACCGTCGGCGCCTTCTACAGCCGTTTCGAGAGCAAGGAGGCCTATTTCAACGCCCTGATGGCGCTGGCCGCGCGCGACGGCGAACAGCGACTCGGCGAGATCAGGCGACCGTCGCCGGATTCAAGCCTCGACCAGCTCTGCCAGATCATCGTCAACGGCATCGTGTCCTGGATGCGCAGCCATGAGGGTGTGCTGCGCGCCGCGCTCCAACATGACGACACCCGCCCGGACAAGTGGACGCCGTTCAAGGCGCTCGCCCAGGCAACCACGATGCGCGCCACCCCTCTCCTGCTGCCGGCCATGGACAGGGGCCGCAAAGCGGCAAAAACCCGCGCCATCGCCTTCGGCTTCCAGGTCGTGCTGGGCACGCTGGTGAACGCGATTCTCAACGATCCCGGGCCGGTGTCGCTTGCGTCGAAAGAGATGGAGACGAGGCTCGCCGGCTGCCTGTTGCTGTTGCTCCAGGCGGAGGTCGGTCACCCCCCCGCGAGATAGGCCTTCCGCCCCTGCTGTCAGCCAACGATGTCGTTCGCCCGGAGCAGCGTCGTGAAGCCGCCATAGATCATGCGCTTGCCATCGAACGGCATGCCCTCGAACTTCATCCGCGGGTCCTCCATCACCTTCTTGTTGATGGCATCGCGGGTCTCCCGGTCGCGGTAGACGATCCAGGCGAACACCACGACCTCGTCCTCTTTCGCCATCACGGCGCGCGGAAACGAGGTGAGCTCTCCATAGGGAACGTCGTCACCGATGCATTCGACATAGTCGAGCGCGCCGTGCTCCATCCAAATCGCGCAGGCAGTCGCCGCGAGCGCCTTGTAGGCCTCGAGCTTGTCCTTCGGCACGGCGAGAATGAAACCATCGACATAGGGCATCAGGGATCTCCTTGGGTTGTACGGCCCAAGGACGATACTGCGCGCGGCGATCCGACCCGGAAATGCGAATGCGAGTGAGGCAAAGCGTCGCGAGTGCGACGCGGCCGATCAACTGGGCAATCCTGGTCGAGAGGACAGGGAACTTCACATTGGAAGAGGGCCGGGAACTGGCTGGGGAACCTGGATTCGAACCAAGACAAACAGAGTCAGAGTCTGTTGTGCTACCGTTACACCATTCCCCACCGAAGTGCTTGAAATTACAAAGCTTTCTTCGGAAATTTTGCAAGACACGCTGAAGGTTTTGCAAATCAGCCGCTCGCTGGCGGTCATATAGCCGTCTCGACGTTCGCGGTCCAGTCCTGTGTGAGATTGGACGTATCTCAATTATTGAGGTGGAAGCCCCCTGCGCTCCTGGCCACCCCTAGCCTGTGAAGCGGCATCGTTTTCGTGTGCAAAACACTCGTCGGTCCGAAAGGCGCTCCCTCCTTACCAACCAGCTTTCGATACGTGGGGATTACCGAACGCTGGGGCTCACCTTTGCCTCGCGAGAGCCCGGTCTCTTTAGCGCGGCTTTGCATTGGAGCCCCTCCCGATCTCGATACCACGGCAAGTGCACATCTAGGATGCCACTCACCGGTAGTTGCATAAGCCCTCTGCATGGGCAAAACTGGACCCCTGCGCACGAAGGTCTGGGGGATTTTGGTGATCAGTCGAGGTTCGGAGTGGCACCGCTGGGAGCCGCATATTCATGCGCCCGGCACCATTCTCAACAATCAGTTCGGGGCCGTCGACCCGTGGGGCTCCTATCTCAAGACCCTCGAAGGTCTTACGCCGAAAATCGAGGCGATAGCGGTCACCGACTATTACGTCACTGACACTTACGAAGAATTTCTCAGGCACAAAGCAGCCGGCCGATTACCCGAAGTGAAACTATTCTTCCCCAATATCGAGCTGCGCCTCGATGTGGCGGCAAAGTCGGGCTTCGTTAACATCCACCTGCTTGTCAGCCCGGAAGATCCTGACCACCTGGCTGAGGTGAAACGCGTTCTCAAGCGCCTGCAATTCGGGGCCTATAATGACCGCTTCGACTGTACCCGCGACGAGCTGATCAAGTTGGGAAAGCGCGCCGATCCAGCCATCACTGATGACGGTGCGGCTCTCCGACATGGTGCGACGCAGTTCAAAGTCAACTTTGACCAACTGCGTAAAGTCTTCCACGATAGCGAATGGGCGAGGAGAAACATCCTTATCGCCGTCGCTGGTGGCGCGGGAGATGGCACCTCAGGGCTGCGGCAGGCAGCCGATACGACGGTCCGCCAGGAAATCGAAAAGTTCGCGCACATCATCTTCTCGAGCAGCCCCGCTCAGCGAGAGTTCTGGCTCGGCCAACGGCCTAGCATAACGGCAGAGGACCTACGCCTGCGATATGACGGTTGCAAGCCCTGCCTCCATGGAAGCGATTCTCACGACCAAAAGTCGGTAGGACAGCCCGTCGAAGCTCGCTTTTCGTGGATCAAGGGCGCGCTGGAATTCGACGCCCTCCGTCAGGCCTGCATCGACCCTGGCGGCCGCGCCTATGTTGGCGAGCAGCCGCCTCGATCGGCAATGCCCTCGCGAGTCATCTCACACGTAACGATCGAGAGTGCGGACTGGGCGGTCACCCCAGCCATCCCGCTCAATCCCGGCCTTGTCGCCATCATCGGCGCGCGCGGCTCGGGCAAGACGGCCCTGGCCGATGTTATCGCAGCAGGCTGCGATGCGATCTCGCCCTCCGGGTGGGAAGCAGACGAGAACATCAGCCCATCCTTCCTGGCGCGAGCTCGTAGGTTGATTCGCGGCGCGACCACGACACTCAGCTGGGGTAGCGGCACGAGCGTCACGCGCTCGCTAGACGGAAGCGATGCCGACGATCATACCTCGTTTTCGCGTGCACGGTATCTATCGCAGCAGTTCGTCGAGGAGCTTTGCTCCGCGAAGGGCGTCTCGGATGGTCTCGTGGACGAGATCGAGCGAGTCATCTTCGAATCCCACGCCGAAGACGATCGCGAATGGGCAACCGACTTCTCCGAACTACGGGAGCAGCAAACCGCACGGTTTCGGCAGGCGCGCGAGCGTGAAGCCGAGGCGATCTCCGACATTTCCGAGCGTATCGCCACGGAACTCGAGAAGGAAAGTCTCGTCAGCACGCTGACGACGCAGGTCACCCAAAAAAAGAAGACTGCCGCCGATTACATCGCCGACCGCGCCAAACTCGTTGTTAAGGGTACTGAAGCCCAGGTAACCCGTCATACTCAGCTCAGCGAGGCTACTCAGAAGCTCCGGAGCAGAATCCAGGCGTTCGGCAACCAGCGTCGTACCTTCGTCGCTCTGCAGGACGAGGTCTGGAGCATGCGAGCCACAGGCGCACCTGAGATGCTCCGCCAAGCCCAGGCACGACACGCCAACAGCGGCTTGAACGCACAGCAATGGGACGCATTCCTGCTGATCTACAAGGGCGACGTTGACAAGAGTCTGGCTGCCTACATCGCATGGGCGGATGGAGAGATCGCCAAGCTCAACGGCGTCCCTCCCCCGCCAGGAGATCCGAACGTCCCGCTAATCGGCGACGGTGTCGATCTGGCGGCTCTCCCGCTTGCGCCGATCGCTGCCGAAATGTCGCGCCTCGAAGCGCTGTTCAGCGCCGATAAACTGGTTCGCGATCAGTACGCGGCGATGACTGGTCGTATCGCGCGGGAAAATTCCGCGCTTCAAACCCTCGAAAGCCGGCTCACCGATGCGCAAGGGGCGGCGGCTCGCCGGAGAAGCCTTCAGACCGAGCGTGATGACACCTACGGTCGGGTCTTCGAGGCGATCATCAGCGAACAGAACGCGCTGGCCGGCCTCTACGCACCGCTGATGGTGCGACTCGCATCGGCGTCGGGCACACTCGAGAAGCTCAGCTTCTCGGTTCGCAGGACCGCTTACGTCCAAGCGTGGGGCTCCGTAGCAGAAGAAGAACTGCTCGACAGGCGGAAGGCCGGCCCCTTCAACGGCCGGGGCTCGCTTATTGCGGCTGCGACAAAAGCGCTGAAACCAGCATGGGAGACTGGCTCGGCGGCCGAGGTTCAGGCAGCGATGACCGCCTTCATGGCACAATACCTGAAAGACCTGCTCTCACACGCGCCGTATGCGCCGACGCAGCAGGCGGAATTCCGCGCCTGGTCGAAGCAGTTCGCACACTGGCTCTTCGGCACCGACCACATCGCCGTTCGGTATGAAATCTCCTATGACGGCGTCGACATCCGAAAGCTCTCGCCCGGCACGCGCGGCATCGTGCTGTTGCTACTCTATCTCGCTCTTGATGATACCGACGATCGCCCTCTGATCATCGACCAACCCGAAGAGAATCTCGATCCGAAGTCCGTCTACGACGAGCTGGTCGCTCTGTTCATTGCGACCAAGGCGAAGCGCCAGGTCATCATGGTCACGCATAATGCCAACCTCGTCATCAACACCGACGCGGATCAGATCATTGTAGCTGAGGCAGGCCCACATCCCTCCGGCGGTCTTCCGCCGATCCGCTATGTGGCGGGCGGACTGGAAAATTGGGCAATTCGGAAGGCCGTCTGCAACATTCTCGAAGGTGGTGAGGCTGCCTTTCGCGAACGAGCCCGGCGCCTTCGCGTCCGTCTCGAACGATGAAGTTGACGATGCCGGACATTCCAGTGACTGCCAATCGGTCGTCGGTCTTTTTCTTTGCTGGCCCAGCATGGGGCGTCAGGCATGTCGTCGAAAGTAGCGACGAAATCGTGACTGCCGGCCTGAATACGCTTCATGAGGACCAGAGTGAGAGTTAGAGTGCGAGCCTGACTACGGGAACGAGTGAAATCTCGCGAATTTCCGCTTTACGTAATTTGGCATTACCGAAGATTAGCCGACGTATCGCCAGGACGAACCTGCCGGTCAACGAGCCAATTGGGCAAAATTCCGACTTCCACCTTGGATAGTGATTGGGCTAGAATAGCTAGTATTACTTTTTCCCGAAATCCGGTTCCTGTCAGGAAATCGAGGGAAACAAACCTATGTTCACACGGCGAAGTATTCAGCTCGGCACATTATCTCTTTTGATAGACGTTCTAGTTAAAAAGACAAATGCGAAGCAGAGCGACCTGGTAACGGTGCGACTGCGCACGGATGAGTCGATACAAGCTGTCATCCCTCCAATCGTGCAGAACAGCCTGACTATCGAGCCGGATCGCTCCGAGGAGGCAAAGCTTTTGGCGCAGCGATCACCGCCCGGGCGAGCTGCTCCGATCATACTGATTATCGTAGGCGCGATAGCCCTAGTCGAACTCATTCAGATGATCAAAGAGATGTTGCGGCAGCACTATTATGGAGGGATTGTGATAGATGTCAGATCGACACCTCCTAGTATTATGAGTGATCCCAAAATCCCAGCGAACATCGTGTTCGTCATTGACAGCGGTGGGAACACGACTCGGTACACTTCCGACCAGTTCTCACTGGATACGCTCCAATCAGCATTGAAACTGAGGTAGCCATGCGTCGCGCGCCAATAATTATGGCCGTGATTGCAATAATTTTGAGCTCCAAAGCCGCGCTCGGTCAGATAGCCAATGAAGTGAACGATGCCCTTCAACAAGGGCATGCACTGCTGATTGGAAACGCTCGCTATCGATTCTGGAGCGCCTTGGACGATGTGCCACTGCAACTAGATGCCCTCCGGGCAGGGCTGGTGAGAGGTCGTCACTTTAATACGGTAGACGTGAAAAATGAACTTAACGTCGATCAGCTGCGCTCGGCCATACAGGATTTCCTACGAAAGTACGGAAATGATCCAAGTGCTCGCTTGTTCATTTACTATGCCGGTCACGGCTACACAGAAACTATCAGAGCCCGCAACGAGCGGCGGGGCTACATCACTGGTGTTGACACACCCAAGGTCGACGGATCTCGGCAAGCATACGACGCCGCGAGAATTAAGGCGATCTCGATGGCCGAGATACGGTCTCTACTCGAGGACTCTCTAGCCCGATCGATCCTTGTTCTTTTTGACAGTTGCTTTGCGGGGACGATTTTTACGACACGAGGAGAGAACGAGACTTCACCCCCTCTAATCCCTGAAGTCGTTGCCGACCTGCTAAAAAGGCCTGCACGGGACATTATCACCGCCGGAAGCTCCGACCAACAGGTACCTGCACGCAGTCCTATACCAGAGCTTTTTCTGGCCGCTCTCAGTGGGGGCGCCGACCCATATAAGAATAGCGTTATCTCGTCGAACGACATCTATGCGTATCTGTCTAGTCGGGTGATGAGGATACCAGATATCGTTCTCACACCACAGTACGGCAGGCTTCCCGGCCCGAGCTTCGCGGAGGGCCGATTTCTGTTTCGTGTGGCATCACCTGCAGCGGACCAAAACGAAACCCTGCGGCTCCTACGCTTCGATGCAACAGCCGGCAATACAACCGCCCTATTGAAACTGGCCTATCTTTACTCGACTGGGAATGGCGGCACTCCCAGAGACGACCATGAGGCAGCGCGCCTGTATAGGCTAGCTGCCGACAAAGACAACGCAGTAGCGCAAGCCAGGCTGGGAACCTTCTATCAAAAGGGCCGAGGCGGCCTGCCGAAAGACGATCGTCAGGCAGCTCGTCTATACAAATTGGCGGCCGACAAAGGTATCGCAGAGGCGCAAGCCGATCTCGGATACTTCTATGAATTCGGACTCGGCGGCCTGCCAACAGATGAAAAGGAAGCTGCGCGCTTTTATCGGCTTGCCGCCGAGCAGGGAAATGCTTCGGGACAGTTTAATCTCGGCGACCTGTACGAACGCGGTCGAGGCGGCCTGCCGAAAGACGACCGCCAGGCAGCTCGTCTATACAAGTTGGCGGCCGATGGGAACGATGACGGCGCTCGGGTGGCCCTTGCCCGACTATATGAAAGCGGTCGCGGCGGCCTGCCAAAAAACGATCGTGAGGCAGCTCGTCTATACAAGTTAGCGGCCGACAATGGCAACGCAGCGGCGCAAGTAAATCTCGGAATTTTATATGAACTCGGACGCGGCGGCCTGCCATTGGATGAAAAGGAAGCTGCGCGCCTTTATCGGCTCGCCGCCGAGCAGGAAAATGCTTCGGGACAATATAACCTCGGCGACCTGTACGAACGGGGTCGAGGTGGCCTCCCGAAAGACGATCGTGAAGCAGCTCGTCTATACAGGTTGGCGGCCGATGCGGACGATGACGACGCTCGGGCAGCCCTTGCCCGACTATATGAAAGCGGTCGCGGCGGCCTGCCGAAAGACGATCATGAGGCAGCTCGTCTCTACAAGTTAGCGGCCGACAATGGCAACGCAGCAGCGCAAGCAAATCTCGGAATTTTCTATGAATTCGGACGCGGCGGCCTGCCATCGGATGAAAAGGAAGCTGCCCGGCTTTATCGGCTCGCCGCCGAGCAGGAAAATGCTTCGGGACAATATAACCTCGGCGACCTGTACGAACGGGGTCGAGG